>CAWBTP010000035.1:0-100059 GCA_963791795.1 uncultured Acidimicrobiia bacterium | reverse complement strand
CATTTATGTCATTCCGGCAAAAGGAGGGCTGCTTCAGAAGCTCTGCGACGGATGCGCTAGGAACTTTTCTCCCTCTGGGGCTGGTCTCCAGACAATCATTTCTTTTTCCACGAGGCTGGAGGAACAATTCAGGATCGAGGCTTGATCAACCTGGCCACCGGCAAGGCTGACAATTATCTTCAATCGTCCCAACTCTCGCTGTCTCACGCCACACTCACTCACGATGGCCGCTGGATTACTTTTAACGCCGTGGACGGGCAGGCTCCTCGGAGTTCGCCTGGAGGTGTTGGTCGCGCCCTTTCAGCTTGATACTCCTTCGAAAGAGAGCGACTGGATTCGGGTCGTCAGCGACCAGCACTGGAACGACAAACCGCGCTGGTCCCGGATGGAAACCGATCTACTTTGTCTCGGACCGCGATGGCTTTACCTGCCTTTGGACGCAGCCCGTCGAGCCAGAAACCAAGCGGCCCGTGGGACCCCCTCTGCCCCTCTACCACATCCACCAGGTACGGCGCTCGATCCTGAATGTGGGTTACGGCCTGATGGATATTTCAGTCGCACCCGACAAAGTTGTGTTCAACCTGGGTGAGATAACCGGCAATATTTGGATGACAAAGCTCGCAGAGGACCAACAGAAGTGATCTTGGGGAAGGACCAAATAACGTTTCAATCCAAATTGGCGCAGTCTTGCCCTTTACGCAAGGATTTCGTTGACCACACGACCGTAGACGTCTGTCAGCCGAAAATCCCGCCCGCTGTAGCGGTAGGTGAGCTTTTCGTGATCCAGCCCGAGCAAGTGCAGAATGGTTGCGTGCAGGTCGTGCATATGCACTTTCTGATCGACGGCCCGGAAGGCAAAGTCATCGGTCACGCCATGCACCAGGCCCCTTTTGACCCCGCCGCCAGCCAGCCACATCGTGAACCCCCTGGGGTTGTGCTCCCGGCCACGCTTTTCTTCGCCCGCTTTGCCCAAGGATAGGTCCTGATCGAAGGGCGTTCGACCAAACTCTCCTCCCCAAATCACCAGTGTGTCTTCCAGCAAACCACGAGCCTTGAGATCGGTGATGAGGGCAGCAATCGGTCGGTCCACTTGCTTGCACTTCTTCGGCAAAAGCTCTCGAATCGACACATGGTGATCCCAACCGTCGTCATTGACCTGTACGAACCGTACTCCTGCCTCCACTAATCGACGCGCGAGCAAACACTGTTGTCCCAGATCCCTGGTTTCCTTTTCGTCGATACCGTACAGCTTTTGCGTTGCCTTGGATTCTTTCGACAAATCCATCAAGCCCGGTGCTTCCGACTGCATCCGGAAAGCGAGCTCGAAGGACTCAATCATTCCTTCCATCGCCGAATCCGGCGTACGGGAAACGAAGTCTCGATTGAGAGCTCGCAACATTTCCATCTGACGCATCTGCAGACCGGACGTCAACTTTTCATTGCGGGAGTAGTCAACGGCCGCCGGTTCTTCGGATTTCGCTAACCCTACCGGTGTGCCTTGATAGATGGCGGGCAGGAACGCCGCTCCAAAGTTCTGCGGGCTTCCCGCATCGCCAGTCAGGCTGGGACGGATAGTGATGAAGCCCGGCATGTTTGAGTTTTCTGTGCCGAGCCCATAGACGATCCAGGCACCCATCGATGGCCGGACCTGAACCGGCGCACCGGTATTGATTTGACGCACCGCCGTGGTATGGGCTTCAGTATCTGTCTGCATACCGCGCAAGACGCAGAGTTCGTCGGCTACGTTGCCGATCATCGGAAACCATTCGGTCATATGAAGTCCGGACTCGCCATAGCGCCGGAAGGAGGAGATCGGCGGCATCAGTTTCGTCTTGTTCAGTCCCGGAGCCTCGTAATTCGCCGGCAGCTCAAACGGTTTGCCTGCGAATTCCGCCAGCTTAGGCTTGTAGTCGAACAAGTCCATTTGCGACGGGCCACCCTGCATGAAGAGAAAAATAACTCGCTTGGCGCGAGCCGCGTAGTGGGCTGGTTTGGGCAGCAGTGGACTGGAGGTTGATGCAAGCATCGACTGCTCCGTGCCGAGCGCGGCCAGTGCTATCGCGCCAAACCCATTTCCGGTCCGTCGGAGGAATTCGCGGCGGCTCACCGCAGGGGATATGAAGTGCCTGTTATCCATACGTCTCTTCCTCAGATGCGATAGAGAAATTCATTCGATGCCAGCAGCGTCTGAATATAGGCTGTCCACGCTAAACGGCCTGGCGGGCCTGCCGCTTTGCCGTCGGATCAGTGCTCGCGCGGCGTTCAAAGTCGTAGACGAACTCCAGTCCACGCATGATTTCAGCTTCTGCCGATTTGCGGTTGAAGATCAGAAGAATGAGTTCGCTCACCCGCTGGGAATCCAGCAATTGGTCATCTTGGGTCAGCTTCGTAGCCAGGGCTTCCGCCTGTTCGGCAATCCAGGGCGAATTCATGAGAAACAGGCTTTGCGTCGGAACCACGGTCGTCCGCCTTGATGCGTTGATTTGGGTGGGGTCTGCAAAGTCAAAATAATTCAGGATGTCGAGTTCCTTCATCTGCTTGGTGCGGAAAATCGGCAGGTAAACGGTGCGTCGATAGCGCAGATTTTCTGGAAGACGAGCCGTTTTGATGACCCCAGAAGGATTAAATGTCGTCAGGTTGGGAAGGAATGTCTCCAAACTATGCGTTGGAAGCGTGTCGCCGCCTTCGGTCCGGTCCAGCTTTCCCGCAATCGCCAGAATACTGTCCCGAATCGTTTCGGCCTCCAGACGCCGGGCATTCATGCGCCACACGAGACTGTTGTCAGGATCCATCTCCTGAGCTGCCGGATTGGGGTTCGCCGACATACGATAGGCACTGGTCAGCACCAACCTCCGGACCAACTTCTTGGTAGACCATCCCTGCTTGATGAACTCGCTTGCCAGATAGTCGAGTAACTCGGGATGGGACGGCAAGTCGCCTCGAATGCCAAAGTTGTCCGAGCTGCGCACAAGGCCGGTCCCGAAGAGCTGCTGCCAGACACGATTCACATAAACCCGCGGTGTCAGTGGTTGTCGGTCGTCGGTGAGCCATTTAGCCAGCTCCAGTCTGCCACTCCCCTTCCAGCTAGACTGTCGCTCTCCAAACGAGGCCAACTGCACAAAGCCCCGTGGCACATGGTCACCTAACTGGTGAGCGTTGCCGCGAATGGCAATGCGGCAGTCTTCCGGTTTCTCTTCGTCTTGCACCGCATAGGCAAATGGGGGGAGCGGTTTGTTGAAATCGAGCATGCCGATCCGCATCTCAAGAGAGTTGATCTTGGTCTCGAGCTCCTTCTTCTTCTCCTTTTCTGGATCCTTGTCTTTCTCTGGGTCTTTCTCTACCTCACTTCGCGTTCCCGTACTTTTCTCCTTGTTCTTTGCTTCTTGATCTTTCAGCAGTTCGGCCGCTTCTTTGAGCGGCGCCAGCACCTTTTGGAGTGCCGCAATTTCCTGTTCGTAAAGATGAAGTTTCTTTTCGCGTTGCTGGCGCTCCTCGGCCGTTTCCAGCAGGCGGACCTTGTTCACGTCGCTGAAGACACCGTCAGGCTTGTTACGTTTCGAGAGCGGATCTGCCCCGAGGCCGTATCCCTCCGACAACCTCCCGTGCAAAGTGCGGGTGCTTTTAAGGATTCCGGCCATTCCGTAATAGTCCTGCAATGTAATGGGATCAAACTTATGGTCGTGGCAGCGGGAACAGCCCAACGTCAGTCCCAGCATGCCTCGACCAATCAGTTCGAGTTGCTGGTCAATGGTGTCCATCTGCAGCTGAGGCTTGTCAGCAAGGACAATCGACCACGGGCCAATTGCAAGGTAACCCGTGGCGACAATCAAATCATTACGCTCTCGTTGATCTCTCGCCGGCAGCAAATCTCCCGCAATCTGCTCCTGGAAAAACCGGTTGACCGGTTTGTCCTGATTGAAGGTGCGAATCACGTAGTCTCGATAGCGCCAGGCCTCAGTTGCCAGGATCTCGGAACCCGTATCCAGCGTGTCTCCATAGTAGGTAACATCCAACCACCATCGGCCCCATCGTTCGCCGTAGTGACGTGAGTTCAACAACTCGTCGACAATCGCTTCGTATTGTTGACTCGATGGATTTTCCAGGAAGGATCGCACCCGTTCGGGGCCCGGCGGAAGTCCAGTCAAATCCAAATAGACACGCCGCAGCAGGCTCGCCGGGTCGGCAGGGGGCGCTGGCTCAATTCCCTTTTGTTGAAGCTTGTGAAGTAGGAAACGATCAATTGCATCGCGCGCCCAAGTGCCTTGCACACCAGGCGGTGGCTTGAGTGCAATCGGCTGCCAGGCCCAATGGCTTTTGGCATTTGGTTTTGAGGGTGGCAAAGTCGACCTTGGCGCGCTAGAGGCTCGCTCTTCCGGCCACGGTGCACCGCGGCGAATCCACTCCTCGAACACCGCGATCTTTTCCGGTTCCAACTTGCCCCACGGAGGCATGTGGGGCTCGATTTCATGTCGCAGCGCGCGAATCATCCGGCTCTGGTGAGGATCGCCCGGCACCAAGGCAGGACCAGAATGCCCGCCGCGCAGGATGGTCTCGCGACTGTCTAACCGCAAACCTCCCTGCACGATCGTCGCCTTCGAACTGTGGCAGGAATAACACTGAGTGGCAAAGAGTGGGCGAACCTTCGACTCAAAGAACTCCAGGTCATCTGCCGCAAATGCCTGCGATGCAACCGCCAAAATCATTAGGGCGAGAGTCATGAGAGATTCACCCGCGCAAAGGGCCCGGTTCAAAGACGCCCCAACCAAATTCCTGAATACGAATGCAAATGTACTTTACGCCGATTTGAACGGAATTCACAATTTCGCAGGTCGGCGGGAGCTTTGAGCCTTGGGTGCTCAGGCGATGACTAGGTCAACACGTTGAGTGTTGAAGGAATAGTACGGCATGATTCGCCGCATGGCCCGCATTCGATCGTGGGCGTTCATCTGTCTGGACTCTTTCCGAAACCGCTCGAGTTCCTCTTTGCTGCCCTTCCGCTGGAGGTCCGACCATACGATCCAAAAAGACTTGCCATCCTTGGCGATCCACTTCGGCGCGATGATCGGCATGTAGGCACGGGAGCCAGGATCGTTGCCGGGCGTCCACGCTGTATCCTCGTGAATCTGGGTCCACGGCCCCCAGGGATTCGGCGCTGTCCAGAATCCGATATAGCAGGGCTTGACGAACCCGGCACCGTCGGGTGCAATCCCGTTGCCCCAGTTGGCCATGATGTACACGCCAAGCGGCGCATTGTATGCGACGCTCGGCTGCCAAGCATGGGGAACACCGGAGGCGTTCACCCATCCACTGGGGAACGTGTGGACGACGCCACGCGCGTTGATGTCAGCTGACCAGCTGGCGCTGCCGTCGGACTTCAGTCCGGAGAAGAATTCATAAGCCGATCGATCGACAATGCGGCCTTTCGGGACGCGGCATAGGACGAGTTGGTTCATCGTGCCTTCGGTATTGCCGTTGCAAGAGTAGATATAGACGTAACCATCCCGGTTCGCTTCGTAGTTCCGACCCATCTGCAGGACCGACAACACCGAGAAGCTGCTCTGTGGTTCCTCGAAGAAGAGCAGGCTTTTCCGGGAGCGGCTCTCCCACCCCTCCCACGTCACCGGCGTTGACCCATCATGATTGCACCAGGTGCGCCCGCTGTCGGGAGAATAAATAAGCTTCGTTCCGATGAAATTTCTTGTGCGTGTGGAGGGAGTCCCCTGTTCGAGCGTGTTGAGAAACTGATAAATGCGCCCGTCCAGAGCGAACGTACCGAAACTAGTGTAGACCGGTGGGGCATTCTCCCCACTCGCCGGCTGGAGGTGGTCGGGATAGGCAGGGACATCCTGGAAGATCGCATCGTGCGGGCCGTTGCTAATGGCAAGAAGCCGGCTGATGTAGACCCGCTCCGGATTATCGGACCAGCCCATGCCGCCGCCCAGAGAAACGAACTGCCGGTCGTCAGCCGCCCAGCTCATGTGCCATTCGGCGCCATGACCACCCAGCCGAAGCGTCGTCTCCTCCCGGCAAATGACCTTCTTGATGGGCGAGCCCGCTTGACGCATAGCATTCGGCGCGCCATTCAAAGGCTTCGGCACCGCCTTCTGGTTCGTGGGGCTCGCCAACTGAATGGATGTCGCGGTGACGAGGACAGTGGCTGTCTGTGTGAGAAACTCACGACGGGTTGACAAAGGACCTTCCTCCGGAATGACTTCCAGTAGTTGAGCGTGTCTCCTTGATGGTCTAGCGGACTGCTGTTTGGCCTCGGCCCCTCTTGACGGCCGTGAAACCTTATGGGGTGATCGTCTTCAACCGGATGTTGCGGAATTCCACCTTCATCGGTGGTCCGGGATGCGCATGCAGCGCGAGTATCCCTTCCGTCGGCCGGTTCTTGTCGTCGTCGTCAAGGACCACCGAAGTGACATGGCCGTTCGTGATGTGGATCAGGACATTGTTCTTTGCAATGATATGTGTTTCAACCCAGCCATTGCCGAGAATTGCGTCGATCTTTGTACTATTGTCGAGGGTCCCGATGAGGCGCGGAACTTCACCATCGACAAGCTGGGTGAGCTGGCCCGGCAATCCGATGAATTGCCGCTTGCCTCCGTGATTGCCTCCGGTAAAACGCTGAGTTTTCGTCCATCCTGGCGAGCTGCGCTCCATGGCGGCATCGAATTCGGCTGCCCCAGGGCGTTTCGCGGCCTCAACTCTCCAGTTGGGCCCTTCGATCGGGTCCTGGTATCCACCGCTGATAGCCCATTTGATGGTCGGGTGCTTGTCGGCACGATAGTAGATGCCACTGTCTCCGGCGTCGGTGATGCGATGTTCGATTTTCAGCTCAAAATTCTTGAGCCTGCCGCCGCTCCAAGTGATGAAACTACCAGGTCCCTGATTGTTGGGCGTGAGCTCGCCGATCAGGCTGCCCTTCTCCACGCGCCAAGTGTTAGGATTACCATCCCAATCCTTCAATGTCTTACCATCGAATATCGATGTGAAGCCCGCGTCTTTGTCAGCCGGTACTTCAGGAACAATCGTTTTCTGTGAAGAACCCTGCGCTGCATGCAGCGCAGCAACGACTACGACGGTGCCACAAAAACCCAGAACGATAGAGACTCTTCTCATCCTGTGCCTCCTGGAAAATAGTATTGAAGCCAATGGCGTTCTCATTTGAGGTCAGAGCTCAGGAAAGAGTCTCTCCCAACTCATAGCAATAGTTACAGCTATGAGCATCCGCTTGAGATGAACTAAGTTCTTGTATAACATGAATTATTGAACAATAGTCACTTTGTGATTACTGTCAAGCAGTATTTAAGTTTAGCCTTGATGTGCCTTTGCAGCAGAAACGTTAACCAGTGACGGACAGTCAAGCGGCAAAAACACTTTGAGAGTTGTCGGCGCTCAGACGAAGCACAAACCAGTATTCTCCGATCATGCGATGTAGACTCCCTTGGGGAGAGGGACCCTCTTTTGTTATGCTCACCTGGCTTCCGATCACCCAATTCCAGACTCATTGGCAGATTGGCCGATGGTTTGTTCGTCTCGAATGATCCCGCGGCGGAAGAACAAGACCACTACGCACTGCACCGAGCCTGTGAGAAGTTGTTGGAACATTGCCTGCGGAAGCCTTAGTTTTTTTTAACCCCTTTGCCCGGCGTTTTGGTTCGAAGAATTTCCGGTTTCGAGCTAGTGCCTTTCGTAATTGCGGTGATGTATTTCTCAGCGAACTGAGCAGGGCGACACAAGTGAGTTCTCATGATCGTCGCTCCGTTGTAGCTACCCCCTCACCCCCAGCCCCTCTCCCCCTGGGAGAGGGTGGCCGAAGGCCGGGTGAGGGTGCGATGGAACTAACGACGCTGTGTATAACTGGAATCCCGTCAGTCCCGCGAAAGAACGTCACCCCGGCGGATAGTAAGCCGGGGCGGGAATCCAGAATCTGTGAACGTTCACACCACGCTAATGCCTAAGGCTGGATGCCCGCTTGCGCGGCCATGACGAATGAGAACCGACTCGTGGATGACTATCGAAAATGCGTTACCGTGACTACGAATTCCGGTGCTAGGTTATCGCCGAGCAGTGTGTCTCAGAACGGAAGGTTGGGTGTAAGCAAATTATGAATGCGTCCGAAGCGGTGTTCCTTTCGTGCACAGAGCTTTCGTAAGCTGAGCTCGTCGAGTGCAACCCAAGAGTGTTCACGCGGTTTTTGCGCTTGACTCAAAAGCCTTATTGACTAATATTCAAGTGAAGATTTAGAGACTGAATGTACTTCACCAACCACCATGTTGTTGGTCGTCTCGGCTTTCCAATCTCTCGATCAGGAGATGTGGGTATGAAGAGGTCTTCGACCGGACCGACGCTGCTCGCCTTTGCTTCACTTTGCTGCATCAGCCTATGCAGCGGACTGGGATCTGCAGCAGCGGCAGTTCAGGCATCGCAAGCGGGGGCTCAGGAAGCGTTCTTCAAGAGCAAGGTACTTCCGATCTTTACCGCTCGCTGTCAGTCTTGCCATAACCACACACTGAAACTTTCCGGCTTGAGCCTGGAGTCTGCAGCATCGATGGCGCAAGGGGGGACACACGGGCCCGTGATTGTCCCAGGCAACCCAGAGCAAAGCCGTTTGTACCGCCGAGTGGCACGAATGGAGAAACCGTTCATGCCGATGGAGGGAGAGGCGTTGCCCGAAGCTGAGGTGACGTCAATCAAAACGTGGATTGAGCAAGGTGCCATCTGGCCGAAGGAAGCGGAACCTTCTGTGGGGACTTCTGGTCGGGCGAACGAGCCAAAACTGCTGTCTGCGAACGCAAAGCTCTTCAAAGAGAAAGTACATCCTCTCCTGTCAACACGCTGCGGCAGTTGCCACAACGATGAACGGAAATACGCGGGATTTTCGATGGAGACGCGCTCCGGATTTCTCAGTGGTGGCTGGCACGGCCCAGTAGTCGTGGCGGGAAAAGCAGAAGAGAGCCGCCTATATCGGCGAGTGGCTCGGCTGGAAAAGGGTTACATGCCCATGGGCATTTCTGGCGGTCCGGGTGAGCCCCTCCCGGCCCCTGAATTGGCTTTGATCAAAGAATGGATCGAGGGTGGTGCCGAGTGGCCGCTGGACCGGGAGACCGAGGATGCGGAAAAAGCACGCCAGGCCAGACTAAAGGATTTGCTGAAACTCGAGAATCGACCAGTAACCGAAGAAGAGCGCCGCTGGTGGTCCTTTATCAAGCCGGTCAGACCGCCGGTGCCGACGGTGAAGAACGCCACCCGGATCAAGAATCCGATCGATGCTTTCGTGCTGGCAGGCCTTGAATCGAAAGGGCTGCAACCCGCACCGCGAGCTTCGCGCCGTACTCTCATCCGTCGAGTCTATTTTGACTTGATTGGGCTGCCACCGCGCCCGGAAGAGGTTCAGGCTTTTGAAAACGACCCGGCGCCGGACGCTTACGAAAAGTTGATTAACCGATTGCTCGACTCCGAGCGCTACGGTGAGCGCTGGGCAAGGCATTGGCTGGACGTGGCGCGATATGCAGACAGCGATGGCTATGAGTACGATCTCCTCCGTCCCAACGCCTGGCGCTACCGCGACTACGTGATTCGCGCTCTCAATCAAGACAAACCTTACAACCGGTTCATTCTGGAACAACTGGCGGGAGACGAGCTCCCCGACCGCGATTACGATTCGCTAGTGGCGTTGGGCTTTTGCCGCAACGGGCCATTCATCGGCGACATGGTGCTGATGCAAAACGAAATGACCCGGCAGGACGAACTGGACGACATCGTTTCGACAACCAGCGCAGCGTTCCTTGGCGTAACGATAGGTTGCGCCCGCTGCCACAATCACAAGTACGACCCCCTGGCTCAGAAAGACTACTACCGGATGGTATCCGTATTTGCGCCCAGCGTACGGACCGACATTCCGCTGGTGCCGGCTCACCTCGTGGAGCAATACGACAAGCAGGTGCTTGAGATCGACGTCAAGATCGACAAGCTCACGCAGCAGATCCGTTTGCTTCAAAAGCCCACGCGAGACCGTCTGGTTGAAGCAAAGTACAAGGAACTGCCTGAGCCTCTGCAGGTGGCCATCAAGACCGAACCCGCCAAGCGGACCGAAGCCCAAAGGCGCCAGGCTTCACAGGTGATTGCCACGGTTGGGGTAACCGAAACCGACCTTATGGCGGCCTTGAGCCCCGAGGATCGGAAGAAAACCGAGGAGCTCAAAAAGCAGATCGCCGATCTGGAAAAATCCAAGCCGCCCGCGCTGCCTTCGGCGATGGCAATTACCGATCCCACGTCCACACCAGCCAACAGTTATTTCCTGCATCGGGGTAGTACCATAAGCAAGGGATCGCCCATGGAGGCTGGTCCACCATTAGTACTGAGCGCTTCGGGCCGTGAGATCGTCTTCCCTAAACCAGCACCACAAGCCAAGACCACCGGTCGAAGGCTTTCCTTGGCCCAGTGGCTGGCGAGCGAAGAAAACCCTTTGACTGCGCGGGTGATGGTGAACCGCATCTGGCAGCATCATTTTGGAAAAGGGATCGTGGAAACACCCAATGACTTTGGACGGATGGGCGCGGCGCCAACACATCCGGAACTGCTCGAGTGGCTGGCCACCGAATTCGTTCGGCAAGGTTGGAGCATGAAAGCAATGCACCGGCTGATGCTGACCTCCAGCACCTATCAGCAGGCTTCGAATTTCACGAGCGCAGTGAATCAGAAGAAGGATCCACAGAATCAGCTCCTGTGGAAAATGCCGATGCAGCGGGTGGAAGGGGAAATCATTCGCGACTCCATGCTCGCCGTGAGCGGCGGGCTGAATCTCAAATCTGGCGGCCCAAGCGTTTTCCCTGAAGTCGATCCAGGATTGATTGGATTGATTGAAGCCATCTCGAAGTCGGGCTGGCCAGTGAGCCAAGGATGGACCCGAGGTCTGGCGGCGTAGCATCTATGTCGCGCAGAAGCGAACCGTGACGGCGCCCATCATGGATTTGTTCGATCCGCCTGATCTCGTTTCATCCTGTCCGAAGCGAAGCACGACGACTGTGGCAACGCAGGCGTTGCAGTTACTCAACAACAAGTTTGTGATCGGACAGTCCACGCTGCTTGCCGAACGGCTTCGCAACGAAGTTGGCAAAGACCCCGTCGGGCAGATCCGGCGGGCGTTCCGCTTATCTTATGGGCGTCTTCCAGATGCCATTGAATTGGAAGCTTCCCAGAATTTTCTAAAAAAGCAGCTCGCTTACCATCATGGCTTAATCAAGAAGCTTCAAGATCAAGGAATCGATCCGGCCGAGATTCCCGATCCAGACAAGGCTGCGCTCACCGATTTGTGTCACTCGCTGATGAATTCGAATGAGTTTGTCTATGTGAACTGAAGATTGAGAGGCGAAAGGGCGAAAGGGAAAATCGCCCAAAACGATTTTGGTTCCTCTCCCCCCAAAGCCGAAGAACGTTGCGTCATTCCGGCCAAGCGCAGCGCGAGCCGGAATCCAGTTTGGGTCTTTCGCCGGAATGACGAAGTGGTAGCAGTCGGGAGTTCCCTGTCGCCTTTGCCCGGTCGCCATTGGAGGAGAACCGTATGACCTTCGAATCGAGACGCCGCTTTCTGAGGGAGTTGGGCGGTGGCATTGCCAGCCTGGCCCTATGCGACCTCCTGAAGCAGGACCAACTGCTGGCTTCGAGCGTTCCGGCTGATTCGCCTTTGGTTCCCAAGAAACCGCATTTTGCACCCAAGGCCAAAGCGGTCATCTCGCTGTTCATGAACGGTGGCGCCAGTCATATGGACACGTTTGATCCCAAGCCCGAACTAGCCCGGCGCCATCTGGAAGCTCCGCCGGCCAGCATGAACATCACACCCTTCTTCCCCAATCCCGGAACGTTCTTGAAAAGCCCGTTCTCCTTCAAGAAGTATGGACAGTCGGGCATCGAAGTCTCGGAGCTGTTTTCGCACACGGCCGAGTGCATCGACGACATCGCCGTCGTTCGATCCATGCATGCGCTGAGTAACAATCACACTCCGGCCATCCTGCAGATGATGACGGGGTTCATTCAGCCGGGACGACCCAGCGTGGGCTCCTGGACGACCTATGGATTGGGAAGCGAGAACCAAAATCTGCCGGCTTTTGTCGTGTTGATGGACAGCGTGGGCCCGCCGCTGGGCGGGGCACAGAACTGGAGCGCCGGCTTCCTGCCTGGTGTTTACCAGGGCACTCCGTTCCGCAACCAGGGAGATCCGATCGTCGATCTGGCATCGCCAAAGTTTGTCGAAGCCCAACAGCAGCGCAGCCGGCTGGATTTCATCAAACTGCTCAACGAACACCACGCGGAGCGCAATCCGGCGGAAGCGGAACTGGCTGCCCGGATCGCTTCGTACGAGCTGGCGTTCCGGATGCAAAGCCAGGCCCCAGAAGTCATCGACCTCTCGAAAGAAACCGAAACCACGCGCAACCTGTACGGCATGGACGACCCGGTCTGCGAGCACTTCGGCCGCAACTGCCTGCTGGCCAGGCGGCTTGTGGAAAAAGGCGTGCGCTTCGTACAGCTATTTGGCGGTGGCATGGCTGCAGAATCGTGGGATGCGCATGGTGAACTTGAGAAGAACCATCGCAAACGCGCCGCGGCGGTAGACAGGCCCATTCGGGGGTTGCTGAAGGATTTGAAAGCCCGTGGACTATTGGACTCAACGCTCGTGGTTTGGCACACCGAGTTCGGAAGAATGCCGATCTCGCAATCGGTCTCTGGCCGCGACCACAGTCCTTATGGCTTTTCAATTTGGCTAGCAGGCGGAGGCATCAAGGGCGGTCAGGTCATCGGCGCCACTGATGAATTCGGTTACCGTCCGGCTGTGGAGCCTCACTCCGTCAACGACCTCCATGCGACAGTTCTTCACAAGCTCGGGTTGGATCATACCCAGCTCACCTATTTTCATAACGGCCGCATGCACCGGCTGACAGATGTCGCCGGTGAGGTGATTCCCCAACTGGCGTGAGGTGAGTAGCCATAACGAATCTTGATCGTCATTCCGGAAGAACGTCACCCCGGCGGATAGTAAGCCGGGGCCGGAATCCAGCAATCGGCGGAGATTCTCAGCTGTAACCTCAAGTCCGGTTCGCAACTCGCTTGTCCGGAACAACGGATCTGCGGCTGCTTGTCAGCTCCCGGAAACATTTCCAACACTTCCTAGCTTTCATTGACCAGTTCCGACGATTTCACTCCCTCACAGGAGCCTTCATGCAATTTTGCCTGCTTCCTTGGATTGCTGTTGCCCTCCTCTCCCTCAATTCCTATGCCCAGGAGAACGGATCTGGATCCAAAAATACGTTGTGGCTCGTGCCGCACACTCACTGGGAAGGCGCTGTCTTTAAGACCCGCGAAGAGTATCTCGAGATTGGTCTTCCTCACATCGTGCGGGCCTTGACGCTGTTGAAGGCACATCCGGAATATCGCTTTGTCCTCGATCAGGTCTGCTATGTGAAGCCCTTCCTCGAGAGATACCCGGAAGAGGAAGCCGCCTTTCGCAAATTCGTTTCCGAAGGAAGATTGCAGCTGGTCGGCGGTATCGACACCATGCATGACAACAACATGCCCGGTGCCGAATCCATCGTGCATCAACTGCTCTACGGCAAGGGTTACTACCGCAAGAAGCTCGGCGTCGATGTCAAAGTGGGTTGGGCGCTCGACACATTCGGTCACAACGCACAGATGCCGCAAATACTGAAGCTGGCTGGGCTGCAGTCCTACTGGTTTCGCCGCGGCGTTCCGAGCATGGACCTCCCGGCCGAATTTGTGTGGAAAGGCATCGATGGAACGGAGATTCCAGCGTTCTGGATGGCCCACAGCTACGGCATGTTCTGGGGTTCCCCCACGAATCTGCTGGAGTTCACTGGATTCTTTCGCGAACGCTTCGACGTCTTGACGCGTTATGCGCGAGGTCCCAATCGAGTGGGGCTGGCCGGAGCAGACGTGTCAGAGCCGGAAGAGCACCTACCCGTTCTAGTGAAGGAATTCAACGCCGCCAAGGATGCTCCATTTGTAGTCCGCTTCGCGGTTCCCACAGACTTCGAAACCGTTGCAGAACAGCGCGGGAATCGACCTGTCGTTACTGGAGAGATGAATCCAGTCTTTCAAGGGATCTATAGTTCGAGGATTGAAGTCAAGCAACGCACGCGGATGTTGGAGACTCTGCTCACGGCTGCCGAAAAACTCTCCTCGTTGGTCTCCGGTCTGGGGCTCGTCACTAACCCGCCCGATCTCGATGATGCCTGGGAGCCGGTGCTCTTCAATCAGGCTCATGACCTCGCTTCCGGAGTGATGGTTGACAAGGTTTTCGAGGACTCGATCCGCGGATTCGACTACTCCAGGCAACGTGCCGATGCTCTCATCGATGACCAGTTCGACAGGCTTCTCGCCAGGATTGACACACGCGGTGACGGAACACCCATTGTCGTATTCAATTCACTAGGCTGGTCACGGTCTGACGTTGTCGAAACCAGCGTCTCATTTTCCGAACGTGGCGTGACTGAATTCAACCTTTTCGAGGCGGGTGGGAAACCTGTTCCCGTTCAGGTTCTGGAGGCACAACGCAACGGCGATGGCAGCCTCAAGACCGCCCGCATCGCTTTCATCGCTCGCGATGTGCCTGCATTGGGATACGCAGTTCATCACCTCACCTTCAAGCGGGGGCAGCCATCTGTTGGGCAGATTCCCCCAACGACGGGCAGCATGGCCCGCTACTCCGCTTCGCATCAAGACGTTCAGTCCATCGAGAACGAGCTCTACCGCGCCACGTTCAATCTTTGGACCGGAGAAATGAAGAGCCTGCTTGTGAAGGATGGAAGCTGGGAGGTGTTGAGCGGTTCAGGTAATGTGGTCGCAGCGGAGCATGACGGCGGCGATTTCTGGGAGCTCTACGGCTTGTTGAACGGCGGCCGCGCCCTCGCAATGAGCGCCAAGCACGGTGTCCCCACCAAGGCACAACTGAGCAGTCAATGGGTGGGAGGCAACGGTCAAGTTCGGAATGGCCCGGTGTTTTCGGAATACACGGTGACGCATCCGTTGGGGAACAACAACTTTGAGACCACGGTACGACTTTATTCCGGACTTCGCAGGATCGACATTAACACGCAAATTCTGAACAACGATCGTTTCCTGCGCTATCGGGTGTTGTTTCCCACCTCGATTCAGAATGGCAAAGCATTTCACGAGATCCCATTTGGTGCCATCGAACGCAAAGCTGGCATCGAATATCCCGCACAAAACTGGATTGACTACGGAGACGGCCGGCGTGGCCTGACTTTGCTCAATCGCGGCTTGCCCGGTAACAACGTGGCCGATGGGACCCTGCTGCTGTCGCTCATGCGCTCCGCCAAGCTGTTGCGCTATCCTACTGTGGGTGGGTTTGATCCAACCATTTCGTCAGACTCGGGTCTTGAGCTGGGCAAGCAGCTCCGGTTTCAATACGCTCTGGTTCCCCACTCCGGGAGCTGGCAGGACGCGCGCACCTTTCGTGACGGCATGGAGCTGAATCATCCTCTCTTGGTCCGCAAAGCCGCGCCTCATCCGGGCGCTCTTGGAAAGCGGTGGGGGTTGCTGGAAGTATCGCATCCGAGCCTGGTTGTGTCTGCGTTGAAACCGGGCCGCGGCGGAAGTCTGGTCCTCAGGCTCTATGAAGCTACAGGGGCAGCAGCCAATGGTGCTCGAGTAAAGGTATCGGCTGGACTGACGTCCGTCTCTGAAGTGAATCTGATGGAAGATGACTTGAAGTCGGTTCCTGTCCGGGGAGACACCTTCCAGTTTGACGCCCGCGGATACGAGATCAAGACGTTCAAGTTGAAGCTCAGATCAACAGGTCAATCGTAGTTCGATGCGCCAGGCCGCACCGGACCCGCCACGCGTGAATCGAGTACATCGAGAGAACAGAATGAGTGCAAGAAAGGGTATCAGCCGTCGCGAAACCACTAAGTTTCTTGCTTCGGCAGCCGGTGCTCCCTTGCTGCCTCAATTGCCCTCATCCAGCGGTCGCCCTCATCACGTCTCACCATCCCGGAAAGCAGGTTCCTGGGTTCCTAAGTTTTTCAATGCCCACCAGAATGAAACCGTCACGGTACTGGCGGAGCTCATCATTCCGCAAACCGAAACTCCAGGAGCCAAAGCCGCGAAGGTGAACGAATTCATCGACCTGGTACTAAGCGAGGAAGCTTCAAAGGTTCAGCGGGAATTTCTGCGTGGATTGGACTGGATAGACCGGAAAAGCAAACAGGTCTTTCGCCGCCGCTTTATTGAACTGAAGTCTGAGGACCGGAAGACTCTACTGGAACGGATCGCCGACGAGGAGAACCGCGCGGCAGAAGATCAGGTCGGAGTCAGCTTCTTCAAGAACATCAAAGCCCGAACCATTTTTGCTTACTATTCGTCGGAGGTCGGCATCCACCAGGAGCTCCAATACAAAGGTCTCGACTACCTGACAGAATTTCCAGGTTGCAGCCATCCTGAGCACTTGAACTGGGACCCGAAGGCGTGAGAACTGGCGTCTGGAGAAATCCCTCATAGCAAGAAAGGCAGTGGGATGCAGTTCGGAAGCAAGGTTTCCTGCAATTTGTACAACAACCCCCTGACGGCGATGCAACAGCTGTCGCTGCGCGCCCATCGTTCATCGCCGTCGCCCCCTTTGTTAAGGGGGAATTCTTTCACGCCCCCAGGTGCAGAGGGTTGCGCGATGTCGCCAATCGCATTCTCGGTAAGGAAATCCGCCATGCCTCGCAAGAAGTATGACGCCATCGTCGTTGGAAGCGGAGCGGCGGGTGGCTGTGCGGCGAAAGAATTGACCGAGGGAGGCTTGGAGGTCCTCGTTCTAGAGGCGGGTAGAGACGTTGATCCAGCCAAGGACTTCAATACGCATGCGTGGCCTTATCAGCACAAGTACCGCGGCACGTTCGCACCCGGAGTCAAAGAAAAAACTCAATGGAACCAGATTTATGCGGATGGCTTCACGTCCCATCTCTATCTGAAAGACAGCGAGCACCCGTATTCAACTCCGCCCGAGCAGCCTTATGTTTGGATTCGCTCGCGTATTGTTGGTGGAAAAATCCTTCATTGGGGACGCAACGCCAGGCGGTTGAGCAACTACGATTTCAGAGCGGCCGATCGCGATGGCTACGGTGAAAACTGGCCAATTCGCTATGAAGATCTGGCGCCCTATTACGACAAACTCGAGGAGTTCGTGGGCGTGTGCGGTTCCCGCGAGAACCTGCCGCAACTTCCTGATGGCAAGTACCTGCCGCCGATGGGCCTCAACTGTGGCGAAGCCATCCTGAGACGAGTAGCCCCAACGCTTGGACTCGGAATGACCGTGATCCCAAAGCGCGCGGCAATGCGACCGACTTCCACGCATGGCCTTGGGCAATGCCACTTCTGTGGTACGTGCGAAATGGGCCGCGGTTGTGACGTCAATGGATTCTGGAATTCCGTGGGCGACACGCTGCTCGCCGCACGAGAAACCGGGCGTCTGACGTTGCGACCCAATTCGGTAGCTCACCAGGTGTTGCTGGAAAAAGGTCATGGAGGCCGCGTACGGGGAGTTTCTTTCTTCGACCGTCTCACACGTCGCTATCAGGAAGCTGAAGGTCGAGTCGTGGTGTTGGGGGCTTCAGCACTGGAATCAACCCGCATCCTGTTGAACTCCATCTCGCGGCATTGGCCCAATGGCATGGCGAACAGCAGCGGGGTGTTGGGACGGTATCTGATGGACAACATCGGCGGACCCAGCGTTGAAGGATTCCTGCCGGCGCTGATGGGCCGCGAAGTTGTGAACGAGGACGGCAAGGCAGGTGGCATCGATGTTGTCGCCTATCGAAACATCGCAGAACGTCATCCGAAGTTCATCCGCTCCTATGTTCACGAAGGCGCTAGCGGTGCTCAATTGTTTCCGCACTACGCCAATCGCGTCTCTGGTTTTGGCGAGGGTTTCAAACGTCAGGTAAAACGTAACTACACCGCCTGGTTTTCCCTGAACACACGGGGCGAAATGCTGGCCCGCCGGGACAATTTCGTGGAGATCGACAAGACCCGCGTCGACGCCTGGGGTATTCCCGTGCTGAAGATTCATTGCCAGCACAGTGATAACGAGCGCGCGATGGCCAAAGATGCGGCGGAGAATCTTCGAGCGCTGGCGGTGGCGGCGAAAGCTGAAAACATCCGTGTAGAAGAAGGGCTTCTCACTCCCGGAATGATTATCCATGACATGGGTACCGCGCGGATGGGAGACGATCCCAAAAACAGCGTACTCAACAAATGGAACCAAGCGCACGACATTCCGAATCTTTTTGTCGTGGATGGCGCCTGCTTTGTGACTTCAGGCGGATACGGCCCCACGCTGACCATTGGAGCCCTGGCCACTCGGGCGTCGGCCTACATCGTCGAGCAAATGAAACGCGGGAACCTTTGAAGAGATGACGCGAAGATTCCTTGTCTGTTTAGTTCTGTTGCTCTCGCCAAGCCTGCCCGGCAAGATCTTCGGCAGTTTCGCCGATTCGGGCTGGCATCTCGGTGGTGGACATAACACCTCCCGTCGGCACCCCGCTCGGTGGTTTCGGCAAGAACCGCCACGCCGGAAACATCCACGATTCCTTGTTTGCAAGAATCCTTGTCTTGAAAACTCCGGAGACTTCGGTCGTTCTGGTGTCGTCGGACCTGCACAAGTTGCAGTCGCCGTCCCTCGTCAATCGCATTCGCGACGAACTCGGGATCGCCCATACTGTTCTGCTCTCCTCGCAGACTCGTTCAGCACCGTCACTCGATCCGGAAACACGACTGAGTGCCTGGGGAAAGGAGATTGAGAGCAAGATCTTTCGGCAGGTAAAGCAAGCTCAGGAACAACTGTTCTCAGCCAAGATCCTCTTTGGGCAAGGAGCTCTGATGGGAGCCCACAATATTCGTGTGTTTCAGGACGACGGCACGGTTCAGGATCGCTGGGAAAATCCGAAAGAAGAAGGAACAGCGCCTATTGATCCCGCGGTCAGGGTCATCAGGATCGACCAGGAAGGAGCCGGCCCAAAAGCAATTCTGGTTCACTATTCGTGCGAGCCGGCGATTCTTGGAGCACGCAATCAAGAGATCTCGGCCGATTTTCCTGGGTCGATGAGTCGTCATGTGGAAAAGGAATTCGGCCAGAATGTGACCTGCTTCTTTTTGGCCGGCGCTTCGGCCAACATCTATCCGTTCAAACCTGGACTTTACGGACCAGATGGCTTTGCGGAAGTGGACAAGATGGGCCAGCGTCTGGGTCGCGAAGCGGTGCGCGTGGCTCGCAGCCTGGGTCCTCGAGACTGGGAGGGCCAGCTCTTAGTAGAGGAGCAGGTTCACACGTTCAAGAATCGTTGGGATCCGTCCCGCAAGATTGACGTGACCATCGGCACTGTTTTTCTCAACAAGGGCTTGGCACTCGTGGCTGTCCCCGGAAGCTTGTTTCTGGAATTTCAGCTTTTGCTCAATGCCAAGTCTCCCGTAACGGCTCTTCTGCTGAGTGGCGGCTTCAGTGGAGGCAATTCCTGGGCCGGAATCATTCCGCCTATCATTCAAGCGGCCGAAGGGGGCTTCGGCGCAAGTTATGCTACTGAGATCGAAGTGGGTTCGGGAGAGGCCATCGTTGACCAGGCCGCGATTGGGCTATATCGCTTCCTGGGAAAGCTCGAAGATCTGCCGCGGGGAGTGTTGGTGAACGAAATACCAGATCTGGTTTCGCCGTGAGGGAATCCTTCGGGACAGGCCGAATCGAGCCCTGGAGTACAGAGGAGTTTTTCATGCCGCGTTGCGGCGCCACGTTCGACGAAAGTACCGTCCCCCCTTGGACAAGGGGGGACTTCAGGGGGGTTCTTTGCGCGCCATCCCCTCCCCAGGAAGGGATTCTCGGAGAGAGTATTTAAGGATGAGCATGGAAGCATCACGGCAGAGAAGATCACCCAGGGTTGCGCGCGCTGAAATCGTTCGCTCCACCCCGGGCATAGTCTTTCACCCTTACAGGGCTCTCAGAAGAGGCGGTGGCCTTCCTGCCACTGTGCTTCTAAAGTGACTCATTCCGAGAACTTATCTGAGAAGTCGTAACCTTGGCGTTGGTGCGAGGATCCTGACAACGTGACCGTTCCTTCAGTTTTGTCATCACGGCGAAATTTCCAGGCGCAGGTGTTCGTTGCACTCGTGCTTATCGTGAGTTGCCCGTATACACAAGCAGAGGAGCTCAAGGCTGGCGCGGCTCGCATCGAGATTACACCGCCCGTGGGACATCAACTCTGGGGCCTCGCATCTCGCGTAGGGCCGTCCACGGGGGTGCTGGATCCGCTGTACGCGCGCGTCCTCGTGCTGAAATCCGCCAGCACGTCGCTGGCTGTGGTAGCACTGGATCTGGGGCGGACGTTCGACATGCAGCACCTGGCCGACCTTCGCGCTCGGGTCAAGTCGGAATCAGGAATCCAGCATGTCATCTTCTCCGCTTCGCATACTCATAACGGGCCCACCCCTCTCGACAAGAAATACATTCAGCCCGGCAGCAATCGCTGGGAACTCCGTGCGTTTGATTCCATTGCACGCGCGATTGGGGAAGCCAACCTGAAAGCCGTCCCTTGCTACATCGGAGCGGCCAAAGGCACTGCTTCGGTGGGGCAGAACCGACAAGATCCAGCGGGTGGTTTGTGGACCAATGAGATCAGACAGCCAAACTATCCAAGAGATCCTGTAGTTCAGGTCCTTCGAGTCAGCGAGATCAACGGCAAACCAATCGCAGTTGTCGCCAACTATGCGGCCCATCCGGTCGTGCTCGACTCGGACAATTCTACGCAGTACTCGGCAGACTTTCCCGGCGCCATGGCAGGCTACGTCGAAAAGAACCTGCCGGGCGCTGTCTGCCTTTTCATTCAAGGCGCGTGCGGAGACATCAACTCGCGTTACCTGGGGCAGTATCCATCCACCGAGCGAGGTCCAGGCTATTACGGCGTCCTTGTAAACGAAATGCGCCAGCTCGGGCGTGAATTGGGATACGAGGTGTTGCGAGTGGCCAATGGCATTCAACTGGCACGGCCGGCGAACAACGAGCTGTTGGTGCATGACGAGGAACTCACCTTCAAAGCGCGCTGGGACATCGGCAAACTGAAAGCACTTCAGGCAGTGCCGACTTACCACCAGTGGGCGGTGGAAGGACGGCCAATCGGATATCCTCCCGAAGAGATGAACGTTTTCATTTCATCGGTCCTGATTAACAGGCACATCGCCTTGCTCACTATGCCCGGAGAACCTTATGTCGAGCATCAAATCAGCTTCCGCGACCGGCTACCAGGCGTGGACACAATTCTGGCTGGATACTCGAACGGATATCTTGGCTACATTCCGACCATTCGCATCGCCGCGAGAGACGGCGTGGTTTACGGCGGCAATGCCCTGCCGACGATTCTCGAAGTCGGTGCCGGCGAACGCATCGTGGACCGGGGAATTGTGAATGTGTACAGGATGCTGGGACGGCTGAAAGATAGGCCTGACCAGGATCCGTGAGAGGCTGGTACAACGGTTCGTTAGATTCTCTGGGAGCGAGCAGGAAAGCCAGATTCCTTTGACACGACCCACCCGTTTGCAGGTGACGCCGTTTTGCCGGAATGACGACTCGTTTCAGGACGCCCTGCCTTGTCTCTTCGTACTCACGTCACGACGCTATGCTCTTCTTCATTACCGGTGCCAACGGAGTCGGGAAGACGGCTTGCCTGCCCCATTTATCCCGACTGTTACCCGACTTTGTGGTTCACGATTTCGCCGATCTCGGAGTGCCCCCCAGCCCCGATGCCCGCTGGCGACAGGAAACCACCGAACGGTGGCTGCAAACTTATCTCAAAGAGCATCAGCCGCTGCGCCGCCACCTGGTGGTTTCGGGTGAAGCGATATTGGGCGAAGTCCTGTGCGCGCCTTCCATCGAACAGGTCGACGCAGTTCATACCTGTCTGCTTGATTGCGATGACGTGACGCGAGTGGATCGTCTGCGAGCACGGGGCAACTATGGTCCCAATATGCAGATCCTTTGCTGGGCCGCGTTCCTGCGTGTGCATGCCGTGGATCCAGGTTGGTCGCCGGAAGTCATCCAGACGGGGGAGTCCATCATGCGCTGGGAGAAATGGAACAGCCGCCATCGGGGTGACGGAGTTTGGCGGCAGGCAGTGATTGATACCAGCAGACTGACGTTGGAGGAGGTGGCTGCGGAGATTGAAAGATGGATTCGGGCAAGACTCGATGGTCGGTAAGTGGGCCCATCTGACAAAGCCGGAAATCCGTCATTCCCGCGAAAGCAGGAATCCAGAAGTCAGTGGCTCGGAATACAAGCCTTGCTCGGTAAATCCGTCTGGATTCCGGCTCGCGCTGCGCTTGGCCGGAATGACAGACGGAGCACTTAGCAGCAGCCTCGACCCGAGTACGTTGCAGAATTGCATGGTGTGTCGCCGCTTACTCACCTCGCTACTCAATCCCCAGCGTTCGCTGAATCTGTTCCAGCGACACACCTTTGGTTTCCGGCAGGAACTTTGAAACCATCGCGAGCTGCACAACCATCATGAGCGAGAAGAACAGGAAAGCATGTCCGCCGGATTGCTCGGCAATGATGGGGAAGTCCAGCTCACCACGGCACACCAGATCCAGTGGACGAAACTCCCCAGCGCCTGGCCCCGGGCGCGGACGCGGTTCGGAAAGATTTCGCTGAGGAATACCCAGATCACCGATCCCTGGGAAAACGCAAAGAAGCCGATATAACCCATCAAGCTGACCAGCACCAAGCCACCGCCGCTCTTCCTGTAAAACGCGTAGGCCGTCACAGCCAGGCAGAAGGCCATTCCCGCAGCACCGATCAGCAACAGCTTTTTCCTTCCGAAGCGGTCGATCACGCTCATTGCCAGGGCCGTCGAGGCGAGGCAGGTCAACCCGATGATCACCGACTGGAACAATGCGCTGGCCTGCTCCGCGCCTGCCATGCGAAAGATGTCGGCCGTGTAATAGATAAGCGCATTGATGCCCGACAACTGGTTAAACGTCGCCACCATGATGGCCAGCAGGATGGGCTTGCGGTACTTGCTCACGTAGAAGGGCTCGTGAGTTCTGGCTGTTTCTTCATGGAGCGACGCGGAAATCTCGCCAATCAAGCGCTCCGAATCTGGATTGCCAAGCTTCCTTAGAATCTCTGAGGCTTCCTTGGGACGATGCTGCTTCACCAACCAGCGCGGGCTCTCCGGAATCTGCAGCGCCAGGAAGAAGAACACAACGGATGGGGCAGCCAGAATTCCAAACATCCATCGCCACGCCACAAATGAGCCTTCCGCACCTGGAGCCCGCAAAAACCAGCGCGATGATGTAGTTCGTGAAGTAGGCCACCAGAATGCCCAGCACGGTATTGAACTGGCTCACGGCCACCAGGCGGCCGCGCGATTCCGGTGGCGCAATCTCTGCGATGTACATGGGCGAAACCACCGAGGCAACGCCGATAGCGATGCCTCCTGTGAATCGAAAGATCAGCAGCGACGCCCAATTCCAGGCAAGACCACAACCAAGCGAAGTAACAAAGTAAAAGATTGCCAGCAACGTCAGTGTTCGCTTCCTTCCGAGCAACTCCGCAGGTTTGCCCGCCAGCAGCGACCCTAGAATTGTGCCGACCAGGGCGCTGGCAACCGTGAATCCGAGCTGGCTGCTGGTCAGATGAAACACTTGTCGCAGCGCCTCGGTCGTTCCTGAAATCACGGCGGTGTCGAAGCCAAACAGGAAACTCCCCAGCGCAGCAACCAGGGTGCTGCGAAGCAGATATTGATTCGTTTTCATGATGAGTTGGATTGGTAGACAGTCCCGGCATCGGTTGAGTTGGATGGCTGTCTTGGGAGCACGCTCGGCCTATCGATGTTGAATCCGGAAGCAAGGCTCTGCTGGAGCCTTGCCATCCGAACATCGGAGTTACCCTTTGGATCAATTTCCCCCGGTGTATCGGCACCCTGTTGTGCGTCAGATTCCCATTCACGGAACCAGTGAGATGCTGGCGATGCTCCAATCGGTTCTCAACTGATGGACAACGCGACCAGACGCATCGATCTCCAGTCAATCGTTTTCCTGTGTAGTCGGCGACTAGCAAGCCTCCGTCAGGCAAGCGGCTGTGTGCCTGTCACCCATCCCAAACGAATATCCATTTTCTTGCCTGCGATCGAACGCACGATCTTCCCTGCTTTATCCACTTCCAGCAGTTCGCCAGGATTGGCCAGACCAATGAGGGTGTTACCGTTCGGCAAACGGTGCGCCTGATAGGGGAAGCGATTGAGCGCATCTTCAGGAACATAGGTCCAGACAATCTGACCCGCCCTGTCCACCTCAATGACTTTGCCTGCCGCTTTCCACAGCGATGAGCGTCGTCCCCGCAGCCGTACGACGGCAACTGCGCATCAGCATGTTACCGATATCAGGGCTCTCATAGCTCCAAACAACCTTGCCGGCCCGATCGACTTCGATAATCCGGCCGCGCTTGGCATCTCCAATCACCGTATTGCCGTTCTCCAGACGCTGGGCCGCGGTCGGCAGCTCTAGGCCTTCCGCAGCGCCATAGGTCCAGACCGCTGCGATGATCCTGGTCGAGTTCGACAACTCTTCGGGTCACATCCAGGGTCATCAGGACATGCCCATTTGGTAACGCTTGCACGTCGCGGCCACGGCTGTTTGGCACACGCCAAAGAACTTTGCCTGAAGGCCACGTCATTGCGATCACTTCCCCACCTGGACCGTGGTCGGCAATGAGGATCTTTCGTTCCGTTTTGCCAGCAGACAATAGATGCTTATCGAAGAACTCAAACAGACGCCGCTCGGCTCGTTCGGCATCAGTCCCCTTGAATCCGTGTCCCGCGCCTTCCAGCGTCTCCAGCTCGGTTTCAACGCCTGCAGCCTTCAGCCGCTCGTTCAACCAAACCGCCTGCTCATAGGCGACGTACTTGTCTTCCGTCCCATGAATCGTCAGGATCGGAGCGGCGCTTGGACTCACCCAGTTCAGTGGACTGGCCTTGATGTGTGCCAAACGCTCATGCTCCAAATCTCCACCGAGAAACAGTGGAAGGACCTCAGCCGCGTCGACGCTCTTGCCGTAAGACTTCGTGAAGTCCGTCGGCCCGTAGTAGTTCACCACACACGTAACCCGGCTCGGATTGCTCCGGATGCGGTCCGCTGCCTTCAAACTCCGCGATTCCGCCCGTGAGTCCTAGAAACAAAGCGAGATGCCCACCCGCGGAACCACCAGTTACCCCGATCCGTTCAGGATCGATGCCGAAACGAACCGCATTAGCTCGCAGGACCATCGCACGGCCGCCTTGACGTCATGCACAGGCGCCGGGAACTGATCGCGGGGCGACAGCCGATAGCTGACCGTAGCGGCCACGTAGCCTCGCTGAGCCAGACGGATGCACAGCGGCAAATAGCTTTCGCGGCTATCCGCGCGAAACCCGCCGCCGTGAATGCAAACGACCGCAGGCAAGCGTCCACTCTGCTTTCGCGGGCGTACGACGTCCATCATCAGATTGACGGGCATGGCACCGGCGGTGGCGTACTCTATGGCTGGTTCCCAAGATCACGTCATCCGGAATCGCAGGGAACCTGCGGTTGCTGGGCAAAAAGCGTACTTCGCACCCGAGCGAAAGCGACACACAGGGTGAGCAAAAGAAAGCCGGCACGGCTTCTCAGGAGTGATTCGAGGTCTCATCGTCATCGTTTCAATTCAGGCTTGCTCAGTTTCAGATCAGGCAGGATCAGAGCAAACACCATCGCTACTGGAATCAGAAAACCCACGGAGAATAGTGCGACCCGGAAGTCGCCGACCTGCGAGAACAAACCAAAGAAGACAGTCCCGAATGCCGCCGCAATCCGGCCAATGTTGTAACAGAAGCCGGCACCCGTCGTTCTCAGCAGCGTTGGAAAGAGCGGAGGCAGGTACATGGTAAACAGCCCGAACACACCGGAGAAGAGGCCGATCAAAGCCAGCCAGACCATCAGCGAACTGTAGTCGCGCGGCACGGCATAGGCACCCATGTAGGAAATGAACAAGTCCAAGACACATGAGAGCGATGGCGCGCCGGTAGCTGAACAGACTGGCCAACCACCCCGCGATGAAATTTCCCAGAATGGCTGAAGCAATGATGATGAAGAACGATTTGCTGACCAGTTGTTCCCGCTGCGCCACCGTCCAGTCGGCCAACTCTGGGAGATTCCGCAAATGCTGCTGGTTCCAGAATTGAAAAGCCCACCAGGCCGTGAGTGTCAATGAGCAAACCAGAATCGTCTTGACAGTGATGGGAAGCACTTCGCCTCGAAACAAATCCGACACTGGGGGCTGCTGACGGGCTTCGGCCTTGGCCTGGTGCCATTCCTCCGGTTCCGGGACCGCCCGTCGAATCCAGAACACCAGCAAAGCGGGGAGAATTCCCACCAGGAAAACCCATCGCGGATTCTGCCCAGCCATGAGGTACGTTGTGACACATGCCAGCAGCACTCCGATATTGACCCCGGTCTGAAGCACGGCAGCCAGCCACGGTCCCCAGCGTTTCGGCCAGGTCTCAGAAAGCAACGAAGAACCGACGGCCCACTCTCCACCGATACCCAATGCCGCGAGGAAACGGAAGATGAGCAGATGCCACCAGGTTTGAGCAAAGGAGGAAAGCCCGGTGAACACGGCGTAGGTGACGATGGTCAGGCTTAACGCCCGGCTGCGGCCCAGCGAGGTCGCCCACCCGGCCAAAGAATCCACCGCCGAGCGCCCAACCAATGAGGAACGCCGCTTGAATCCATGCGCTGTGCTGCTTTACCGAGGGATCGGCAAGGCTGTTCGCGTGAAGCAGCTGCATCACAAATGGCGCCGCCACCAGCGTGTACAAATGCATGTCGAGGCCGTCGAAGAGCCAGCCGAGCCAGGCGGCTATGCCTGATTTCCACTGCTGCGGCGTCAACTCCTGAAGGCTCTTTGCTTCAGAACTCCGAATGAAGGAACGCTCCTTCGTCGGCACGGACTGCACAGTTGTTTTCACGCTCGTTCCTTTTGGAACTGGAACTCGCTAGAGGAGTTCTACTTAGAGATCTATCGATCCAGCCCGCCAGTCGTTCCGGCTCAAGCGAAGCGCGAGCCTTGGAATCCAGCCTGGACGCTGCAGGCGCGGTCTAGAATTCCGCTCGACTTACGAGCCGCCAGCCTGACGTTCTTTCGCGGAAGGCGATACCTGAACTTTAGACAAGCAGCCGTTGAGCTCTCCCTTTGAAGGGGAACTTATTGCCGCGCCCCGAGCAAATCGCGTTGTCCACGATGACTCTCTCCGGCTCGTCGCCAGCATAAACCCAGACCATCGCCATCGGTTGATCCGATTCATTGATAAACCGATGAGGCTGTCCTTTCGGAACCAGCGCCGTATCGCAACCACTCAGCGAATAGCGTCTTCCGGCCACCAGGCAAGTGGCCGCGCCTTCAACGATGGTGATGGACTCATCGTAGAGATGCGTGTGGCAGGGCAGCGAAGCTCCAGGAGCAAACCGACCGTACCCGCCGCAAATGCCTTTCGAGCCCAGTCGCTTTGCAAACAAATCTCTGAACATCGCGTTGGCGGAGAGCTCATACTCTTCCGCCTTGGAAAACCTCACCAGCGCTTCTGATCCGCCGGACAAGGCCGCGTCTCGCAGGTCGCGCGGAGTAAACTCTGCGGTTACAAATTCCCGGGTGACCGTTGGCGATGAGAAAGCGACATGGGTCAGCAAATCGCTGACCTGTTCGAGGCTCTTCATTGTGTGCGCCGAACCGGCAAGCACGTGAATGGAATCATACGGCGCGAGAGCGTAGGTCCGTCCTTCCACCGAAACCTCGCAGTGTCCCTGAAGAACGGTAATCGATTCCCCGCATTCGTGTGTGTGATAGGGCAAGCAAGCCCCGGGCTTGAGGCGGGCCATGCCGGTGCTGAACCCGTTGGCGCCCAGGTCCCCGTTGGCAAAGAAAACAACCGACATTCCCGCGACCAGTTCCAACGCTGGCGCGCTGGCTGCCTGAGTGATGCGTTCCAAGCGTGAAGTCATTCCTAGCCCTTTTCCAGGAATCTCATTTGCGGCAGGACTCCTTCCGTCTGTCTTCTTCTCCAACAATTCGTGATAGCGAAGCAGCGTTGCGAGATCCTTTCCTTTCGCGACTTCGTCCTCGATCTTCTTCTCAACAATCGCCAAACGCTTCGCTGCTTCAATCACCGACTCCAGACGGTCTTGCGGAACGACCACCACTCCGTCTTCGTCTCCAACAACCCAATCGCCAGGGTGCACGATGGCGCCGCCGCATTGGACTGTCGACTTGAAACTCACCCGGATATTGGACACCTCCCGCGTTGGGAACAACGGCTCGCGCGAAGACCGGCAGCTTGTCGCGGCGGATTTTGTAGAGATCGCGAATCGCACCGTCAATGACCACGCCCTGCAATCCTTTCAGCCGGGCCGCAAGCGTAGTGACTTCACCCCACAGGGCTGTATTGAGTTCTCCCTGCCCGTCAATCACGAGCACACTGCCTTTCGGACAATGAGACAGAGTGATTCCCACCATGAGGATGTCTGCCGTATGGACGCGCACGGTGACTGCGGGCCGGCCATCCGGCAGTTGGCCGAAAAGCAGCGCATGTCGTGATCCATGGCGCCGCCTTTCCCGAGGGCGTCGGAAAGAAGCGAGGTTCGGATGGTGCGGATTTCCTTCAACAGGCGTGGCGACACTGCGGCCGAAGGACGGGCTGGCTTGTTCATAGCATGACTTGAGCCGGACTGATGGCTTTGTATTTTCCTTTGTTGGCGGTGATTTCAAATGCTTGGGGGACGGACTCGATGCCGGAGAGTATGTGTGTAACCATCGGTTTGACCTGGATTCGGCCGGAAGCAACGAGTCTGACGGTGTACTCCAAATGCGCCGAGGTGCTGATGTCGGGAAACAGGTACCGCAGGCTCCGTTCCCGCAACAAATCGATGTCAACGGGAAAGGGTTCGCCAAACCAGGACACGCCAATGACCTTGCCACCAGACCGCACTGCGTCGATGGCCTGCGTGAGCGTCTTGACCCCTGAAAGTCCCTGCCGCGGGCTGCCTCCGGCGCACTCGAAGACGACATCAGCGCCATTGCCTTCAGTCAGGTCTCGAATCGCCGACACCGGATCGTCTTGAGTGGCGTTGATTGAAGTGTCGGCGCCGAGTTCCCGGGATTTCTGGCAGGCTTCGTCGCGCACATCGACCGTGATGATTTTCCCAGCACCGCAGTTCCGCGCTACCTGCATACACTCGAACCCCATGCTTCCTTGCCCGAAGATCGCCACTGTATCGCCCACTTGAATGTCCGCGGTTTCGACGGCCGCGACGCTGTCGCTGAGCGACTGCAGGCAAGCGGCCTCGCTATGCGAAATCCGGTCGTCAACCTTCACCAGCGCAATCTCCGGCAGCAGTGCAAACTCCGAAAAGCAGCCAGGCAGATCAAATCCGATCACCGGACCTTTTCGACACAGGGTCATTCGGCCGGAAAGACACAGCGAGCACTTTTCACAAGGCAGCTTGGCCCGCGCGGCAATGCGATCTCCGACTTGAAACTTCGACACGCCCTCGCCTGTTTCAACAATCTCTGCACAGAATTCATGCCCGAACAACTGCACCGGCGCTTCATTCTCGAGTCGTTTCTTGATGCGCTCGTAAGCCAGCGTCTTGATCCCGCGGGCCAGTTGAGCTTCGGTGACGCTGGGCTGCACACAGTGCACCTTCACCACGACGTGCCGGGGTTTGCAGACCGGCGGCGCCGTTTCATCCATTCGCAAATCGTTGAAGCCGTAAAATCGCCAAGCTTTCATGAAGAGAGGTCTCTGAAGGTGAAGATGCTGCTTACTCCTCGTATGCAAAGCGTGCGCAGGAAGCGCCCGCTCCACCAGGTGGAAGGCGCGCTCCGCGCGCGTTCCTGGAGTTTCTACGATTCGCCGGTGCAGGCATGACGCCCGTCACCACAACCGCAAGCAATCGGACCGACGGCCGCGTTGTAGATGCAACCTGACACGTCCGGAAGCCGTCAACTGCACACGAACCTCTTCTACAACGGCCGGACAATCGACTGGTCGCGCAAGTAATCGAACAAGGTGGCGGGACCCAACACGCCGCCTCCCAGACCGCTGAGATTGACGCCGCCGTAAGGAACACCATGCACGAACACGTTGTGAGCATTGATCCAGCCGTTGCCAGCCACCAGCGACTCTGCCACTCGATTCGCCCGATCTAGGTCCTGGCTCCAGACGCTGTTTGCCAAGCCGTAGGTCGAACGGTTCACCAGCTCGATGGCTTCCTCCTCAGCTTTGAATTTCAGCATGTAAGGGCACAGGTCCGAAGATCTCTTCGCGCGCGGCCACGTTGTCGGGAGTACCCGGCCAGCACAGCCGGCTTCACGTAGAAGCCTTCCGGCTTGCCGGGCACTTCCGCCGCACCACCCGGAACAACCGCTTCGGCGCCCTGCTTGCCGGGCTTTCTGCAGATAACCCAAGACCCGCTCCCGTCTGCTTTTGACTGACCACGGGACCCATCTGAGTCTTGGGGATCGTTCCAATATCCAATCTGGACGGCACCCATGCGCGATCGAGTCCGTTCCACAAACTGATCGTAGATGGATTCATGGACCAGCCATCGGGTCGCCGTGCAACAGACCTGACCCGTATTCAGGGTCACCGCACCACAGAGCGCATCCACGGTCTTCTCAACATCGATGTCATCAAACAGGACAGCAGCGCCTTTGCCTCCCAGCTCCAGCTTCACCGGAATCAAATTCCGTCCGCACGACTCAGCCACGAGCTTTCCTACTTCCGGCGATCCTGTAAACGACATGCGGTTGAGTCCGGGATGGTTCGCCAATGCCTCTCCCGCGGTGGTCCCCAAACCGGTTACGACGTTGACAACGCCATCTGGAATTCCGGCCTCCTTTACGAGCTTGGTGAGGTAGAGCGTGGAGAGCGGAGTGTCCTCCGCAGGCTTGATGACAACCGTATTTCCAGCAGCCAGCGCTGGAGAAATTCCCCAACCCACGAGCAGGAATGGGAAATTCCATGGAAAGATAAAGCCGCACACGCCGTAGGGATGTTTTACGACTCGTGCTTCGTGCTTGGAAACCGCGATCGGTGTCTTGTACTGAATGTGAACGGCCAGATCCGTGTAATAACGAAGCGTTGCCGAAAAGTTTTCGATATCCCAGGTGGCCTGGGGCAGAGGCTTTCCCACATCCAGAGACTCGATCTCAGCCAGCGTCGATTTGTTTTGTTCCACCAAATCGGCCAAGCGATGAAGGTAGACACCCCGAGCGTTGGGCGTCATTTGAGCCCAGCCTGAATTCCGAAACGCCTGCCTGGCGGTTTGCACGGCCAGATCGACATCTTCGCTGCCGGCGTCGAAGACTGAACTCAAGACCGATCCGGCGCCGGGATCGAGCGTCTGAAACGTCTGGCCCTTCCTGGAGGGCATCCATCCTCCTCCGATAAACAATCGCTGCGGCCTCTCGGTTAGAAAGGCTTCCACGGCCAAAGAATGTTTGCTGGTTTGAGTTGCTGGCATAACGCCTCCTTAGGTCTAAGAGAGATCAACTTGGATCTTGCAACATTAACTGTGCTCGCAGCGCGCAATCGGTTTCGGGCGAAACCCTCACCCTGCCCAACATTGTCAGTAATTTCCTCGTTACCAATACTCCGGCAACGGCAACTTCGACAGCAGACCTCCATCCACCACCAAAGCAGTCCCTGAGATGTAGTCTGCGTAGGAAGACGAAAGGAATAAAGCCACCTTCGCAATATCTTCTGCCTTGCCCAGACGCTGCAACGGAATGGCTTGGGCCATGCGCCTCACAACCGTATCTGCGTCTGCCATTGTGGCCAGCGTCCGATCCATCATGGGTGTGTGGATACATCCAGGGCAGATCGAATTAACGCGAATCTTGTGCTTGCCGAATTCTCGCGCCATGTCGCGTGTCAGGGAAAGGATTCCTCCTTTGGCAGCGGCATAGGGAGACACCTGCCCGGTGGTCGCCAAAGCCTGGACGGATGACAGGTTGACGATGCTTCCTTCACCGGACTGGATCATAAACGGAATCGCTTGCTTCGAACAGTAATAGACGCTGTTCAAATTCACGTTCAGCAGTCGGTGCCATTCGGCGGATTCGTATTGAAGAAAGTCCTTGTAAAGCTCGACGCCTGCGTTGTTGATGAGAATATCGATTTTCTTCAAACTCGACGCCAGCTCCCGAAAAGCTCCGATGACCTCCTCCTCGACACCAACGTCCGCGCAAACGGCCAAAGCCTGACCGCCAGACCCCCGGACAAGCGCAGCGGTCTCTTCAACTCCGCTGGCATCCCGATCAACAAGGCCTACCGCAGCCCCGTGCTCAGCAAACAGAATGGCTGTTGCGCGGCCGATACCTGCAGCTGCGCCTGTAATGACAGCAACCTTCCCTTTGAAGTTCATTTCTCCTCAGAACGTCTCAAACCAAATTTTGGCAGGTTTCATGACAGCAAGATTGCCGTCCATCCGGGAACTCCTCCAAGGCTCTACAGCGAGCGAGATCCGATTGAACTTGCCTAAGTCTTCAACTCTTACGCAAACACTCATCCTCCGTCGCCGTCCCGCTTCTGACATCCACGCGCCACGAAGAGCGTCCTTGCATGAGGAGTGATGGGATGCCAGCCGGCAGCAACCTTTGGGATCCTTGGATCGAGGTTAGAGGGATTCTGTTTGGGCAGGAGTCTGGCGCTCCTCGATAAACTTAAGCCTTCACCAGAACCTGCATCGTAGAGGAAATCTCATCTCAACGATGAATCAGATTCACTGATTATCAATTACACTGAAGAGGATTCAAATGATAACGCCCTGAATGTGTTTGTCAAGGTCTTTTCTGGAAATTCACATCGCGGGTTGAAGCCCCGCCGAGCCACTTCCTGAAGGGCATAACCTTGACAACCACTTTCGCGCTCATCGAGGGCGGCGTCTTCAGATCAGGAAATCGTTCCGGGCTCCTTCCTCGGACGAACACGTCGCCAGGCAACCCCTAGGCCTGACGGCTAGACCTCGTCACCGAAATTCAAGTTTCAATAGCGTCGTGGCTTCAATATCAGCGTTCACCCAAAGCGTCTTCCCATCCCAGGCGTACTCCGTGGGTTTGAGCGAACGGTTGCCCAACATCACGCTGGCCAGGTTCTTGGGCGCGCCGCTCAGTTCAAACACGGGATTGATGTAGCGCACGGAAGGCTTCAGCGTGATAACAGGTGTCGAACTCTCTACGCTCAGCCGCACGGCCCGCCGTTCGGCAACATACGAATCCAGTTCGAGTTTGGCTCCCTGCAGTTCCAGAGAAGGCGGTGTGCGGAAACTCTGCGCCCATTCCAGAAGACGCTGATCGGAAGCATCCGTTAACCCGATCAGCCAATGCCAACGCCGGTAGTCCATAGTTTTGAGCCGGCCCAGAGTGTCGTGAGTCTGGATCGTCGCACTCGATGCGGGCGTGTGGTTGTTCATCCCCCAGGTCATGATGCTGTTGTGCGAGGGACTCAAGTAAATTCGATCGTCAATCGCCAAGCCGGTCATGTTCCCCCGGGCCAGCGGCCAATGGCTCCCCCAGTAAAATGGCGTCACCATTTGGTCTCGATCGTAGAAGGGGCCAAAAATCTGGGGCAGCAAGGTATTGTAAGGACTGAAGGAGATCGCCGCAGCCGCGTCGTCTTTGTGCAGCCGGACGCGATAGATAGCCGGAACATCGCGCGGATCGCCGACTCCCGGCCTTTTGATCCCGCCGGGAGTGGATTTCTCGCCGCGTGCTGGAAACTGGATTTCTCGTTTCTGTCCGTCGATGAAAAGAATATCCACAACTTTGGGGTCGAGCACCTCAAACGGGAAAGCCGACTGAGGTGCAATGATGATGAATTCCTGAACCTCATAGGTCGATGCAAGCGCGCTCTTCAGGGTCAGGGTTCGCGTTCCGAATCCATCCGGATAGAAAATGTAATCCTCCACCGGCATGTCGCCCCAGACCTTGTACATGAAGTCGGTGGACTGATACCGCCAGCGAACGTGAACTCTCGCCGGAGTGGACTCCACAATCTCAACGCGCGAGTAGCGTAGTTCCTTGTCCATCAGGGGTTCGACACAGTCAACAAAGCCATCGGGAGGCGGTAAGGTTTCCGCCCATTCATAGCTCATGCCCATATTGTGCTCGCCTGCCCAAAACGGTATGTAACTCGATCCCCGCCAGAAGACATAGCGCGAGCCGTTCGGGAGAGACACCACGACATCGTTCAAGCTGGAATCCCAGGCACTGTTGTAGTCCATCGAAGAGAACGTCCCCGTCTCGGGATTTCGCACTGAGATAGGAGCGTCATAGCGGAGTTTCAACGCCGTCGCCCCAAACTCCGGCAACCGCGGCGGCTGATTTACGCGCATGGTTCGAATTTTCTTGTGCCAGAGTTCCTTCCCGTCTTCTCCTGCGATAGCAACGTGTAGCACATCCTTTTCGGCGGTCGAAGTCGTCGCAGGCAGGGCTAGGGTGAACTGGGCTTTCTTTCCCGGCATCAGATCGACGCCCTTCATCGATTTGGGTTGGGTTGTCGATTCATACCATGCCGAGATCTGAGCTTTGCGGGCGTCGCGTCTAAAAGAAACAGCGGCTACTTCCACGCTTCCCTTCTGGCCACCTGCCAGCAACAGCCAATCGTAGGGAACCAGGATGGCACCCAGGTTCACCGGATTGATCAATTTGTCTGGTCGGGCCACGGCTTCGGCTTCAAGTTCGGGAAGAGACACCTTCTGGCGTGCAACCTCGGCGGGAGCGCCTTCAAATCTGCACTTGCCAAACAGAACGAGTTCATCGAATGGCTGAGTGAAAGTCACCTTTCCGATGAACGGTGGCTTTGAAAAAATCCCGGCCAGCGCGACGATCTTGCGCTCCACTTCTTTGCCTTCCGCCTGGGAAGACAACCAGTACTCGCGCAGGGGCCGCACGTCCGAGTGAATTTCCACGACCGCGGTGAAGCCCTGCCCTGGCCGCTCCAAGCCAAATGGCGGAGCCCAAGGATGATGCGGTTCCAACCGGATCTGCCCGGTCACCGGTTCCCGGCATTCGTTTCCCAGTGTGGATGCAGGCGTCAAGAAGCAAATCACCAACACGGCGGCCAAGCCCCTGCAAAGAAGTTGAACGGGGCGAATGAGTGTCACAGTAAATTCCTCCTGTAGTTCGATGACGAAGACTCAGGGTGATCTCAGATGGCCCGCTGTTTGAGCGAGTCATGGGAAGCGCGCGCCTTGACCGGCTCAAGGTCACCCTTGCAATGTCCGTCTCAGTGGCTGCCGGAAATTTTTTCCTGGAAGGCTGCTTTGCGGTTTTGCTTTCTCTCGTTTAGCCGTGCCAGCAACTTAAGTGGGTGCGAACGCTCTCTTCAAAACCTTGACGGCCGACCCATTGTCGCCAGCTTTCTGATAGAGGCCAGCGAGGTTAAAGATCAAGTCGGAACGAGTGGGAGCCAGTCGAATGGCCTCGATGACCGCCTGGGCCGCTTCGGGAAGTTGATTCAAACCTCCGTAGACCATTCCCAACAGGTTGAAAAAATCGGGATCTCGTTTCCCTTGCAGTTCCAGTTTCCTGAGTAACGAGCGCGACTCGCTGTACTTCTTTTCCAAATAGAGAACTTCGGCAAGGGCAATCCCCTTCTGATAGGAACGCGGCTCTTGACTGAAGAGCACCTCCAAAACCTGGCGTGCTTTGGGTATAAATTCGTTCTGCCGGTTCCCGGACACAGACTGAAGCTTCAGCAGGCCTATCGCTTCATTCACAAGACGCCACGACTCTTCGAACTGACCGCCTTGCCGATGCGCATCCGCCAGCAAAACCAACGCTGCCGGGTTTGTCGGTGACAGCTTTCTAGCGCGATCCAGAGCCGAGATCGCTGGACGCAACTGCCCATTCTGAAGCAGCAAAACACCCACGCCGAAAGAGGTTGCGCCATCATCAGTTGCTGTGTTGGCCAGAACCTGGTCGAGTGACTGCACGGCCTCCTGACTTTGCCCAAGGGCAAAATAGCAGCGCGCTAGATCAAAGAGAATGTCGCGGTCGCGCGGACTCTGAGATTGCGCAGTCTTCAGTAGGGACAGCGCCCCGGCGGGCTGGTCTTGCTGGAGTTGGATCAGGCCCAGATAGTGATTGGCAGTCACTTCACGGGAACTTGACGCAAGCACTTTTCGAAACTGCAGGGCGGCCAGGTCGAGCTTGCCGTGCCGGAAATAATGAGCGCCCAGAGTGTTCTGAATCCGCGGCGAACTCGGATCGAGTTGCTGCGCCTGCAAGAACTCCTGGGTCGCTTTTTCGGAGCGCCCGGTTTCGTCGTAGATCAAGCCGAGCAACCTGTGCGCCTCAGCGCTGCCGTTTGTGTCCCTTAGTACCTTCCTCAGTTCCTCCTCGGCAGCCTCGAACTTCCCCGCCTTCAGATGAGTCGCAGCAATCGCAACCGGATCCTGCATCCTTTTTCCGCGACGACACCATTCGCCATCAACAAACCAAGAGCGAAGGGCAGGAGGATTGTGGATGAGCAGTGACATCTCTAATCTCGGGCGATGAATCTCGTTCAGTTCGACAACAGTCGTTTGAAGAAGAGTCATTATCAGAGCTAGTGAATCACTGTGTCAAGGCTGGAACGCCCGGCTTGGCGCAGCTACTGGTGCATTCTCCATCCGCCGCCCACATACAGCAACTGACCCGTAAGCCAGTCGGCCTGTTCGGACGCCAGAAACACGACGACGTCGGCAACGTCCTCTGGCCTGCCAATGCGGCGCATCGGTGTACTGGCCGCAATGCTGGCTTCATCTTTAGGAGTGAGATAACCGGTCTGGATTGGACCTGGAGCAACGATGTTAATCGTGATGCCGTATTTCCCCATCTCCGCCGCCGCCGAGCGGCTGTAGGACTCAATGGCATGTTTGCTGGCAGCATAGCTGATGTTGGCCACATGGGCATGGGCGGCGTCGGTGCTGATGTTGATGACACGGCCCGACTTGCCCTTCCGCGTCAGGAAGCGCCGGAAATACTCAGACATCATCAAGGCAACGGCGCGACTATTTACAGCGAAGTGTGCATCGATACAGTCGGCCGTCGGCAGGTGCACGCTGAATCCCTCCTCACTGACCAGCTCGGGATCGAACGTTTCGAGAACACAGCACGTGTGGTTGTTGACAAGAACATCCACAGGTCCCACCTGGCCTCACATCGATCAAATAAGAGAGGAATGTTCGACACATTGCTGAGGTCAGCTTCGTGCGAGGCCGCAACACCTCCCTGCGAAACAATTTCGTTGACGAGTGGAACAGCCGATTGCTGGTGCATCGCTTCGTGGAGCGCTGGGCCACCCACAGCCGTCTCACGCAATTCCTGTAGCTCTGTTTCCGAACGCTCAGATCGTGGGCGATAGTAAGTGATAAACACCTTGGCGCCTTGCCTGGCAAACGCTCTCGCAATGGCGGCGCCAATTCCATGATTTGCGCCCGTGATCAGGACCGTCCGCCCTTCGAGTCCAGGGTCGAGCATGAGAAATCCTCGTTGCAATTCATTGACGATCCTACGGACCCAAAACAGAGAACCACCAAGGACGCAAGAGCTTGCCTGATGAAGCCTTTCGTGGAAGTCTCGGTCCGGCTATCTGAATCTAAGCTCAGTGATTCGAGATGCTCACATTCCAAGTGACACTCGAATTCCCCTTTGCATTCTTGGCGGTTTGCAAACAACTGCAGATTTGACCGAATCTTAAACTTCGTGGCTTCCAACTGAACTAGCGCACCGCGTGCGGTTCTACAGCAGAGACCTCGGGTGCATAGAGTTCCTTCTTCCGGTGGAAAGTATTCAAGAGCGTCTTCCCTTTTCGAGCCTTCCGTTTCGCATACAAACAAGCCGTATTGGTAGTAGGCTCCCAGCAATCGGGAGTCGAGCTGGATCGCTTTCTCTATTCATCATTCATCGCGCTGGCAACTCCCTTCCCCCTTCCTGGTCGCGTCGCACCATGCGCTGTTGATTGAGCTGTCGGAAGGTCTCGGATGCCTGCTGCGCCTTCTGTTTGTCTCCCAAACCCAGAAAGGCCTGCGAAAGATGAAAATGGGGCTGAGGATTGACGGGATCCAGTTGAATCACTCTCTGCATCTCAGGAACCACTTCTGAATACCGTTTCAGTGCCAACAGCGACTTGGCCAATCCCAGAGCCGCTTCCACGTGGGAAGAATCTCGTTCCAGCGCCAAACGGAAATAGCGGATCGCCTCGGCTTGGTTGTCTTCCTTTGCGAACACCTCTCCCAGAGAGGCATATCCATCGGGCGGGCCGGGGTCCAGTTGAATGGCCTTCTCCAGATATGACTTCGATTGCTGGATGCGGCCAAAGGTAAGGAGCTGATAGCCCATCTCAAAATTGGCGCGCGCGGCGTTTGGAAACAAAGCAACGGTCTGCCCGGCAGCCTGTACGGCTTTCTCATATTTCTGGTCGCGGTGATAATTCTGAATCAACAGCAGTCGCAGATCCAGATTGTCGGGCCAGCGTTTCGTCGAATGATTCAACAGCCTCACCGCTTCGGTGTAGTAGCGCCCTTCGGTCAGTTGCAGGGCGAGCAGGGTCGCCACTTTCAAGTCGTCAGGCCTCAGGAGTTCCGCACGCTGCAAAGCTTTGATCGCTTGGTCGGTTTTTCCGCGTTGGCTCAAGACGACTCCCAAAAGTGAGTTGGCTTCGAACGAATAGGGCCGAAGATCCACCGCCGCCGAAAGATGTGTTTCAGCCGCCTCTTCTTTACCGTTGCGAAAGAAGATGAGGCCCAGGTTGTAGTGCGCCTCGAACAAATCGCGCGATAGTCCGAGCGCTTTGGTGAGTAGGCGGGTCGCCTGTTCGTGCTGGCCGTGTTGACCGAATTGAATGCCCAGAGAAACCAAATCGTCGATATCGTCCGAATTGAGAAACCACTCGTAGATCTGCTGTGCCTTTTGAAGTTCGCCAGCCTTCAGGAACTCGGAGCCTTGCAGCAGCCGGCTGGTTGCTTCGCGCTGGTAGTCTCGCAACTCTTTGGACTTGGCCAAAGCCGACTCCGCCTCCGGTTTGCGACCCAAAGAGAGATAAGCCCTCCCCAGTTGGGCATACAATCGATCGTCGCGAGGTTGGACCTTGGTGCCGGCCTCGAGGACACGAATTGCGTCCGAGGTTTTCTTTAGAGTCAGGTACACCTTGCCCAACTGGAAAAACTCGTCCACGACGGGTTTTCCGTTCGCCAGCTGAATGACCTTCTCAAAAGACTCGACGGCTTTGGGCAGATTCTGAGCCTGCAGGAAGGTGCGGCCAAGATAGTACTGGGCCAAGGCGTGATCCGGAGCCAGTTGGAGAGCCCGCACGAAATTGGCAGAGGCTTCCATGGGCCGGCCGAGCTTCCATTGCGCTGAGGCCGAGTTGATAGCGAGGTTCCGCATCCTTAGGGTTCGCAACAATCGCCTGGTTGAACTCCTTGATGGCATCTTCGTGACGGTCTTTATCCAGAGAAGCCAGACCGCGCAGCAGGTGAGCTTCTTCATTCTTGCTTCGCTGGACAGCGTGAACGGAAGCCGAGCTGAGAAACCAGAACGAGAACTAGCAGGATGACTAGCGGATACACTCGTGGGTACCAGGGAACGCGCCCCCCCTGGGGCTGTAAAAAAATTGAAGGTTCGGCTCCCCTCGCCTCCCGTAGGGGGAGAGGGGTTGGGGGTGAGGGGGTGTTGCACGCAGTAGGGATTGCGCAATAAAGCCAAAAACACTGACTGGATGCGGAAAGACAAGCAGTCGATCACAGCGTGGAGGTCCCCCTCACCCCCGCCCCTCTCCCGCGCTGGGGCGAGGGGAGCCAATTGTTTCATTGAATTTCAATTTTTCCACAGCTCCCTCGAACAAGGGGACGGTTGCTGAACGATTCCTCAGACGCTTAACGATTCTTACCCCCCTCAAGTCCCCCTTGGAAAAGGGAGGACGTTTTGAAGCAACTGGTTTGCTCATGCTGCTCAGCGTCATGGCGCCGCTGGTTGATCTGGCGAAATTCTTTTCTGCAAATACTCGCGTCGCTCGCGATCTTGCTTGGCACGCAACTGCGTAAACGCCTTGAGCTCTGCCTCTGCTGCTTCGATTTTTCCAACTTTCTTATAGGCCCCTGAGAGCAGATAGCGAATCGAAGCATCTTCAGGATCTGCTTGAGCGACGAGCTTGAGTTTCGCAATGGCCTCTTCATGCCGACCCAGGCTCGTGTAAGCCTTTGCCAGGTCCTGTTGCGCGCCTAGCAAGGTCGGATTGGCCTGAACAGCCTTCTCGAGGAACGGCACCGCCATGTCTGTGTTTCCCTTGGAAAGGTAGATGCTCCCCACCTTGTAGTTGGCCAAGGCGTGATAAGGATTTCTGCCGAGCTCGTCCTTCAACCAAACCAGCGCCTCGTCCAGATTCTGCATCTTCCAATAGGTATTCCCGATCGCGAACCGGAGCCCCATAAGATCGGGAGACGGTTTCAATGCCTTCTGGTAAGCGTCAATAGCCTCGGCATATTTCCTTTTGTCTTCCAGGAGTGCGCCAGTCATCTGATGTACTCGATAAGAATTCGGATCGATCCCTGATCATTTTTTCAAGTGTCTGAGCAGCCAGTTCCTGATAGGACTTACCTGCCCAGTAGGACGCTTCCAACCCGTAGCGGCCAAACTCGCCAGGCTGTTTCAAGAGCTCAATGGCTCGATCGAAGTCTCCCAGTGCGAAGTGGCAACGCGCGAGATAGAGCTTCGTGAGCGCATCACCGGGACTTGCCTGGGTTGCACGACTGAACAGGACCTGAGCGCCAGCGAAATCGCGCGCCCGAAACTGGCGGACTCCCTGTGAAAACAGGTTCGACGTTGTTTTCGCGCTTGATTCATCCATACTCCCGGCATAACTGAACGGCTTCGATTCGGAATTTCCCGATCCAGGCTGGGGCGAGCCTCCTCGGGCACGCACGGCCTGCAACAGTTTGCTACTTCCGGGTCATCGCGGGGCGAGACGGAGCTCTTGCTCAAACGCTTGAGCAGCCTTTGCCAGGCTCGCCCTTCCGCAGATACAGATTTCCAACAGTCAAATTCACGCCTTCCCAGTCCGGGCGCGCTTTAAGCACCTGCACGTATTCACCTATGGCTTCGTCGGGTTTGTCCTGCCACTCGAACCACTCCGCCTGCAGCCGGTGGGCCTCAGGGGACTCCGGATCCGATACTGTAATCTTTTCAAAAAGAGCTGAGGAGTAACGGTTGCAAGCCTCCGCCAGATTGTAGAGCGCTTCCAAGTCCCCGGGCTTTATCTCCGACAGTCTGCGGAACTCCGTAAGAGCCTCTTTGAAACGGTTCAGGGCCAGATAGCTGGAGCCCAGCCAAAGCCGGGCCTCATTCTCGGCAAGCTTGGGATTGAGTTTGAGGGACTGTTCAAGAGCCGGAATGGCTTTCAGGAACTGGTTGGTGCGGTAGTACGCCATTCCGAGGAAAAGCTCGCGAACCCCAGAGAGAGGCATCCAATTTCAAAGCATTTTGAAGAGAAGAAATCGCTTCAGGAAAGCGACTGTGCAGGTGGTAGACGACTCCGAGGCTCTGATGGATCAGTGCCCACTGAGGGCGAAGCTTCAGGATGTTTTGATAGGCAGTTGCGGCAACATCGTAGTCCTGTTTTTTTTCTGCCGCTCGGGCTTCCTGGAGGTAACGTTCGATCTGTTTCTCAACCGAGGCACCCGTGCCGCTGCGGCTTTGCCATGATCGACTAAGATATTCCTCCTTAACAACGGGGGCGGCGCCAAGCGACAGCGGTCGCGAAGCGCCAAAGGGGTTGCGTTCGAAGACTCGTCCAGACAACCCCCTGAAGGCTTCGCCTTCTTTCCCCCTTTCAGAAGGGGGATTCTCTGCGAGGCCCAACAGGATTGGTAGACCGGAGAATAGTAAGGAAAGCGCCAGAACCAACGCCAAAGAGGATCGACGTGGACGCCCCAATATTAGCCAAGCCATGGTTACAAAGTAACACAGATCTTGAGACTTCTTCGCTGGTTGTGAACCAAGCCGGAGTGAGAATGATGGTTCGAGCGAATCCCCACCCCACAAAAAGAAACAGGGTGCAACGGGCCAAACGCTCCCGCTGCACCCTGTGGTTTGTACGCTGTCTCCAAAGCTCAGAAGTAATACTTCAACCCAAACTGGATCTGACGTGCCGGCTGTGAGCCAGAGATGCGGCCCAAGTTCGGAGAGTCGAAACTCGTGGTTGGATTGTTAAGGTTCACGTGATTAAACGCATTAAACATCTCCGCCCGGAACTGCAAGCGAATGTGGTTCTGCGATCAGGAAATTCTTGTAAAAGCCCAAAGTCCAGGTCTGATTGCTCGGCCCGATGATGATGTTTCTACCCGCATTGCCATAGGTGAACGGTGCCGGCTCAGAAAAGACCGATTTGTCAAACCAACGATCGGAGGTGGGATTGTCAATGTTGGGATCCCCGTTCAAATTGGGACGCTGGCTGATCGAACGAGCCCCGATGTTGGCGATATCCCGGGGAATGCCGACTCCGATCGGCTGGCCGGAACTGGCAGTGATAATGCCGTTGAACTGCCATCCCCCAAGGATGTGGTTTGCAGCTCCGCTCAGATCCGAGCCGAACTGCTTGCCTTTGCCAAACGGCAACTCGTAAACGAAGTTCATAGCAAAGATGTTCTTTCGATGGAACGAGGACAAAGCGCGCTCGCATTCAATGCAGTTGGGATCCTGCGGGGAAGCACTTCGCTGAGAACCCATCGCCACCGGTGTTGATGTTGCGGCTGAACGTGTAGCTGCCGAGAAAAGCCAATCCCTTGGAAAACCGCTTCTCGGCTTTCAACTGAAGACTGTGATAGATGGAACTGGCAATGTCCGTCATCAAGCTGGTGGCACCCAGATTCGTGTGTTGACGGCGCGGCTGCACTGGCTCCCGGTCCTGGAGGAGCCGTGTTCGCATTTGCAAAGATCGACGCTTTCGATCCCTTTGTCCCCACATATCCAGCCTCAAGAACCAAACCACCTGCCACCTCTTTTTGCAGATGGAGGTTCCACTGCTGCATATAGCTCACGCGCCGGTTACGATCGGCGATGTGCTGGGCATCAGGAGGAACATTTGTTCCCGGTCCGGTCGAGGTGTCGGGTGAGAAAGTTGTCTTGAGCGGGGAATTGATGAAGGTATCGTTCAGGTTCGTTTTGGTTTCGCTGATGGCAAACGGCCAGTTGCCACGAATCCCTTGAGCCTCCCAGAGGAAATTGGTGTTGTAGAACCAGCCATATCCGGCTCGAAGGGTCGTCTTGTTGTTCAACAGATAAGCCAAGCCAGCGCGAGGGGCCCAGTTGTTCCTGTCCGGATGAATCACCGTAGGGAACGTGTTGGCGGCTTCACCCGTAATCGGATTTGTTGCTGCCCAGATGATACTTTCCAGTTTCAAGATCGAAAGAACCCAGCTTGTTGTCGCGATGCCGAGGCCACTGGGTGTAGTCGTAGCGCAGCCCAAGATTCAGGGTCAGCTTGGAGTTCACCTTGATGTCATCCTGGAAATAGAAGTAGTAGCCGCTCCAGCGCATCAATGCTGTCGTATCGCCGACGTTTCGCAGAGCAGGTCGGGCAGTCCGAGCAGGTAAGAAGCCAGGGCCTGCCCGTGTTCCGGCTTGCATTTTGCGGGTCCGCTGTCGGCGGTCTTCGTGAAATCGATATTGGCCGAGAACAACCCATCGTCCAGGTTGCGGCGGTTCTGGTAGTCCATGCCGAACTTGAAAAAATGCTTGCCCTTGGTCTTACTCAGGCTGGCCAGGATCTGGTAGGTGTCGTCCGGGAACGGATAGCCGTCCTGGTTTGGATTTGTGTACCCGTCACCGATGAAAAACTGCGGGTAAATCGGGACGTTTTCATTCTTGATTGGAATGCCCTGAATCCCGGTGGTCTGCAGCCACTGCTTCACAGTGGCCAGATCGCTGGGCCCCTGCTCGGCATTTTGCAGGTTGTTGCGGTGATAGGCCAGCCTCACATCCAAGATTGTGGTTGCATTGAACAAATGCGTGTCGCTGATCATGAAATTCCTGAAGGCGTTGCTCGTCGAGTTAATGTGGGTCCCGAGGGGCCTTGGGGCCAACTGCTCGGCCTGAACATACGAGAATCGGCTGAAGAAATTGTTGTTCTCGCTGATCTTGTGATCGACCCGAATCGTGAACTGGTTGTTATCGACGGAGCCCGACTGCGTGTTGATAAGGTTGGCCGCTTGTCCGGGCTGGTTAGGTGCCGGATAGAAGAGCGCGGCGTAGGACTTGATAATCGGATCGATCCGGTCTGGCCGGGATGATGTTGTCCAGGAAACGGATCACGAACGAGCACGCCATTGACCAACCGGGTTGTGGCCGGATCGAAAATGGGCCTGGCCGGAGCGCCCGTGTGATCGAAAGCCAGATTGCCGTTGAACATCTCCGGCGTCGGAATCGTTCCTAGCGCCGTCGCTGCCCTTCGTCGACGGAGTCCCTCATAGTTGAAAAACCAGAAGGTCTTGTTCTTAATGGCTGGTCCGCCGACCTGGCCGCCAAATTGGTTCTGGCGGAACGTGGGTCTCGTAGGCGCGAAATCGTCCCGAGCATCGAAGACATTGTTTCTCAAGAACTCGAAGAGAACCCCGTGGATGTCGTTCGTCCCCGACTTGGTCACGACATTGATGTTGGCGCCGGCTGCCTGGCCGAATTCAGCAGAAGTGATGTTCGTCTGGATCTTGAATTCCTGAATGGCATCGATCGATGGCTGAACGGCAAAGGCCTTGAAAAAAGTCTCATTGTTGTTCACGCCATCCAGCGTGTAGTTATTGTCCTCGGCGCGCGCTCCGCTAACCGACACGCGGCTGCCGCCTGAAACCTGAAACTGTGCGCCGGCCTGCCGCACCGCGCCTGGAATGAGGTAAGTCAACTCGGTGAAGCTTCGACCGTTCAATGGCAGCTCGACCACCTGCTTGTTCGCGATGACGGTACCTACCGTTGAAGACTCGCTCTGAAGCAGGGGCGCCTCCGCCTGGACCTCCACAGTCTGGCTGATCTCGCCAACTTCCAAGGTGATGTCTCTTCGCAGTGTCTGCTTGACCTCCAGGTTCACGTTTGCGGCAATACCTTTCTTGAACCCCTTCAACTCCGCAGTGACGGTGTAGACCGCTGCAGGGAGCGACGGGACTGTGTAGGCGCCATTCGCATCCGTTGTCGCTTGCCGGGAAAGACCAGTTTGCTCGTTTGTGACGGTGATGGTGGCATCCGGAAGGACGGCACCCGAAGAGTCTCGAATGATCCCAGTAATGGTCCCAAACGAAGTCTGGGCGACGCCCGAACTAGGGGCAAAGAAGAGCAGCAACAAGGCTGCAGCCAGAGCTACAAGTCTTTTCATTGATTTATCCTCAGAAGAACAGTTCGCCTCAAACTAAAGAGACTGGGCAACACACGGTTACCTCCCACAGCTCACACAATGCGCTTTACATTACTATGACAATTCAGGCGGGACTTTTACGACAAGCAAACTGAAGAATATTCAAACGACCCTGGTCTGGTCTGAAGAATCGAAGAAAGCCGGACAAAATCCCACTAATTATGAAAATGCAGCAGAATAGTGCGACTGAATCGGACCTTCATACCACCGTTTGAGTTTTGAAAGTTCTCAATTGCTTCCCGTCATTCCCACGAAAGTGAGAATCCAGTGGGCTTTCACAAACAGGCCTGGATTCCCGCCCCGGCTTACGATCCGCCGGGATGACGTTCTTTCGCGGGAATGACGGAAGAACGTTCGAAGCGGAACTGCGAATGAAAACCAAGGGGGGTAAGAGATTCAGGGGAAGTTTTTCATGCCGCGTTACGGTGCCACGTTAGATGAAAATACCGTCCCCCTTGGACAAGGGGGGACTTCGGGGGGTTGGGAAGGGAAACCATCCCACCCGGCAGCAACCACCCCCGCCGTGGCCGTTGGCCACGGCATCCCCTCCTCGACTGAGGAGGGGAGCTTACTTTCAAGGGACGCGCTGCGGATTTGACTGCGTCGATGTCGCAAGTGGTTGGGACGCTGAAACGAGGCCTGCCAACTGAGTTTCCATCGCCCGAATGTCTTCCTGAATCTTTGGAAGACCGGCGAGCAGAGCAGAGCTACTTTCTCTCAGGTTAGGGGTTACGTCGGTGCCCACGAGCAAAGCGTGAATGAGGCGATCCGCATTGATGACGGATTCAAACACTCGCATCGACCGCGAGGGTAAGGTCAATTCACTGGGCGCAGAACCGGCCGCGTTGCCGCCTGCGGGATTCTCAGGGCTACCTAGCGAACCCAGAATTGGTCGAAGCGTGTCTTCGCAGCGACCGACCTGGATCGAAAGCTCCCGCAAATGATCCTGAGCCATGGATTGCAACCTTGCCAGCGCCACCGGAGATAGGCTCTCCAAAGGTACCTTGTTGAACCGTTCGAGCAATCGCCGCAATGCCCAGGCATTGCTGTAGGCAGACTGCGACTGTGCGATCACGAGGTTCGAGAATTCCACCATTTTTGCGCGCTGCGCTTCCCGTGGCAGGTCAAGAAGAGCAAAGTGCGCCATCAAGTGGTCTTTCATGGGCGAGGGTCCGTTGTCGCCTTGAGTCCCCGTCGTCTCAGCCGCAGCTGGTACTTCCGGCGTTCCGGCACTCGGAGATCCGGCAGTCTCCTCGCCACCAGGAACCTGAAGTGAAACCGGAACATCTGGGAATTCAGCAAACAGCCTGATCAGTTCCTGCTTTCTTTCAAAGCTCTCAACAACGCCGCGAAGTTCAAGCAGCTTTCCAGCAGCTCCTTCAACGATGTGAACCTCTTCCCCCAAGCAGGCGCCAGCCTGATGCAGGAGATGAACCAACGTCATTTCAAGCTCCAAGGCATCGACCGGATTCCCGGACACCGGCTGGCGATCCGGAAGACTGATCTGCAATGCCAATGGAGGTGGCAACACGGTCTGGTCGAAGACAGAGGCCCCGAGCGAACCCAGTGCCACGACTTCGAACGAGGTTTCGCGAATCTCGTAACTGCGAAACCCATCGGGTTCGGAAATGTTTAGTCGATGCTCCACGGGATGCCAGTCATGCCGGCGGACGACGAACTCTGCTTTTGTGATCCGGTTGTCAGCAACGGGCTCAGTTGCGGCCGTTGTAATCGTCAACGCTTCGGCACCGCCCTCAAGGACTGTTTCTGTGATGCTTTCGGCCGGGTTCCTGAGTTTAGAACGCCAGGCGGCGAATGCGGAGAGAGAGACCGGGTTTGGGTGCAGATCGTTTGACTTCAGGACATTCTGAAGTTCCTGAATTACCGGATGATCGGAGGCACCGCTCCCCTGGTGCGATCTGTTCTTCGATGCCACCTTCGGAATCAGTACTCCAGAAACTGCAGCCGCCTCCTCTGTCTCCTGCCTCCAGCGATTGCTCTTCGGGTCGTGCCAGATCTCGAGGTAAGTTGACTGGGGCGACTTCCCATTTTTCAGCCGTGTGACTTGAAACTGTTGATGAATGACCGGCTCAGCGACAGCACGCATCCTTCCTGTCTTCCGCCTGTTCAGCCTGGCTCAATATTTCCCGCGCCGACACTGATGGAACCGACCCGAACCGCAACCAGACGAAGCCAGCCAACACTGCCATCAGGCTGAATGCCACGACGGCTGACAGGGGCACTCCGAGCCAGCGCCCACTCGGGCTGCGCCGGGCTGAGTCGCGCTCAACCCCGGCTTGCTGCGCGGCACGGCGTAACTTCGACTCGAACTTCCGGTCGGCTGTTTCCGAAAGTTCTTCGGTACCCAACCCGCTTTCGCGTTCGCGCATGAAGGCAGCAATGGCTCCGGCCATTTGATCGCGTTTCAACGAGCAGGACCAGCATCCGTCCAAATGGCCGCGGACATTCCGTGCCAGTGCAGTGCCCGCTTCGCCGTTGACAAAAAGCAGCAGGTCTCGCTCAGACGGATGCCAATGTTTGCGTGCCCACCAGGTACGTCTAATCATTAATTTCTCTGGCAATTTTGCGGATGCCCCGATCCAGAAAGGTTTCGACGCTGGAAATGCGAATCCCCAGCACTTCGGCAATTTCCCTGAAACACAACCCCTCGGCGCGCAGATCGAGACAATGGCGCTCCTGCGGCGAGAGAGATTTCATGGCCTTGATCACCCGGGTTCGTTTCTCCTCGCGCAATAGGCGCTCCTCGCTATCGGCTGCCGGGTCCGATCGTTCCTGGCACAGTCTCCACCACTGATCTTCGTCGAGAGCTTCAACGATGCGTGGTCGCTTCTGCTGGTTCACCGCCAGATTGTGCGCCACACGGAAAACCCACGCCCGGACATTGTCGATGCGGGTTCCCTTCCTAAGGGTGCCATAGAGGGAGAGAAAGACCTCTTGCATCATCTCTTCCGCATCGTCGCGATTCCCGAGCTGCCCGAGCAGATAGCGGTAGATCGGAAGCTTGTAGAGAAGGAACAATTCTGAGACTTTTCCTTCAAGCTCCGTAGCTCTACGTTCCTGGTGAAGCTCCTGGCTTCCCAGTAAAACCGCTAGCGCCTGCTTAGCTCCGCTTCGCATTTGGAGCCGAGTCTCCGCTCAAATAAACTATGACAGCCCAAGGATAGCCATTTACGACAAACAGTCTAGACTTCGAGCTTCGGGATTGATGGGTTACAACCCCCCTGAAGCTGTGAAAAACATTGAACGCGACAAACGGTGGCTGTTCACGTGTATGAGTCTAGATCCTAAAACCCGCGCGGAGCGCGGGTTCCACCCTGGTGGAGCGGGCGCTCCTGCTCACGCCTTCCGCTCGAAGGACCCAACTTTCAATTCTTCACAGCTCCCCTTGTCCAAGAGGACACCGCGTGCGACGGCGAAAGAAACTTTCTCCCCCTTGCAAAGCGCATAAGGGGGAGATTAAGAGGGGGTCTAGAAAAGATATTTCAACCCGAACTGAACTTGCCTGGCCGGGGCCGCAGCCAGCACCTGCCCGAACGTGGCCGAATCAAAATTGGTATCGGGATTGGACAGATTTACCCGATTGAACAGATTGAAGGCTTCAATCCGAAACTGAATCCGCTTTTGCCGTTCCTGAAAATCGATGTTCTTGAACAAGCCAAACGTCCAGTTGTAGGTTCCAGGGCCGACGACGACATTACGTCCAGCGCTGCCAAACTGATAGGCATCGGGTTCCTCAAAGGCCGCCCGGTTAAACCATGCCGAGGATACCGGGTCTTTGAGGTGCGGATCGGCTACAAGATTCGGCCGCACCACATAGCCGCGCGAACCGATATTCGGGATATCGCGCGGAATTGTAACATTGATTGGTTGGCCCGTTCGTGCCGTCGTGATGCCGTTGATCTCCCAGCCTTGAAGGATGGAGGTGCTGATTGTCCTCCACCGCGCTCCCTCGAGCAGCCTATTTTTGAAAGGCAGTTCGTAGACATAACTCACCACGAAATTATTCCGGCGGTGAAACGCCGACAAACCCCGATCTGCGCTGAGGTCTCGCGAATTCTGCGGGCTGGCACTCATGCCAAAACCATCTCCGCCAATGCTTATGGCCTTGCTGAAGGTGTAGCAACCCAAAATCCCCAGTCCTTGAACAAACCTCTTCTCCAGTTTGATCTGAAGGCCGTGATAGCTCGAGGTCGCCACGGCCGTCATTAGGCTTACCGAGCCCACGGACGGATGCGGCCGGCGTGGATTTGGATCTCCTGGCCCCGGTTCGGGATCGTTTCCGCTGAGGAAGATGGAGAGCTTGGTTCCCTTTGTGCCTACGTAGCCCGCCTCCAGAAGCAGATCCCGAGCCAGTTCGTGCTGCATATGTAGATTCCACTGTTGCGAGTAACCGACACGGTTGCGTCGGTCAACGATGTGTTGTGCGCTTGGGGCCACGGCCGAGCCAGGCTGGACGTCGAGATCCGGGGTGAATGTCGTCTTCAACGGAGAATCCGGCTGTGTCGTGTTAAGCGCGGTTAGCGCTTCGCTGATGGCATACGGCCAATTGCCGCGAACGCCCTGCCCCTCCCAGAGAAAGTTGGAGTTGTAGAAAATGCCGTAGCCCCCGCGAACCGTCGCCCGGCTGTTCAACAGATACGCCAGGCCAAATCGAGGAGCGAAGTTATTGCGGTCAGGAGGCACGATGGAGGGAATAGTGTTCGGACCTTCTCCGGTGACCGGATTTCGGCCCGCCCAAATGAATTTGTCCTCTTCCAGATCGAACGACGCCAGTTTGTCATCCCGATGGCGCGGCCATTGTGTGTATTCATAACGCAAGCCCAGGTTCAGAGTCAGCCGCTGCGTCAACTTCCAGTCGTCCTGAAGGTAGGTGTGGTAACTGTTGCTTCGCATAAACGCGGCGGTGTCGCCGACGTTGCGATACGCCTGGTTAGGCAGTCCCAGCAGAAAGGCGGCCAGCGCCTGCCCAGTGCCGTGCACGTTCTGCGGATCCGTCGTCGGATCTTTCGTGAACGTGAAAATAGCACTAAACAAACCGTCGTCCATGTTCCGCCGATGTTGGACATCCATACCCATTTTCAGGAAGTGCTTCCCTTGAATACGGCTCAAACTCGCAACGGCCTGGTAGGTGTCGTCTGGAAAAGGAAATCCACTTTGGTTCACCGCAAACAAGCCCGACACGTTCAGCTGCGGATACAAAGGTATCGCCTCGCTCTTTACCGAGACGCCTTGAATCCCGGTGCTCTCGAGAAACTCAGAAACACCTGGCAAACCTCCCGGCGCGCTATCGGCTACGCGAAGATTGTTTCGGTGGTAACCCAGCTTGAGGTCGAAGGTCATTGAGGGACTCAAGACATGAGTGCCGTTCAGAACCAGATTTCGAAAGTAGTTTCCCAACGTGTTGTCCACTGTCGGCAAAGGACCCGGACGAAGCGCCCGTGAATCGACGCCGGAGAATCGACCGAACAGGGTGTGGTTCTCGTTGAGCTTGTGATCGATCCGAATCGTGACCTGATCGGAGTCATTCTTTCCGGGTTTGCTGTTCACCAGGTTCGCCGCCAGGCCCGGCAGGTTCGGTTCAGGCAGAAATCGCTGTGCATAAATGTGACGCGATGGGATCGACGCGATTCTTCGGAATGATGTTTTGAGGAAAGGGATCGCGAATCCACGCGCCGGGCCTCGACGGGTCAGGTCGAAGCGTCAACGGATCGTAGATCGGTGCTGCTGGTTTTCCCGTCACATCCAGCGACAGATCGCCCGCGAGCATGGCCGCTGTCGGCACGGTCGAGTAAATGCTGGAGTCTCTCCGGAAGCGAAAGCCCTCATAGTTCACCATGAAATAGGTATTATGTGTGGCCGGAATAACGCGAGGAATCGCTAAGGGACCTGAGATCGTCGCGCCGAACTGGTTCTGCCGGAAGTTGGGTTTGTCTTTGGCGAAGGCGTCGCGCGCATCAAACAGATCGTTGCGCACAAACTCGAAAAGGCTTCCGTGGAAAGTTTCGCCGCCCGATTTGGTAATGACATTAATCTGCGAGCCGGCCCCACTTCCGTACTCAGCCGACGCGACATTAGTCTGAATGGCAAATTCCTGAATCGCGTCCAGCGAGGGTTGCACCGCGAACTGCTTGAAGAAGGTTTCGTTGTTGTTAACCCCGTCGAGCGTGAAATTGTTGTTCTCGCTGCGCGTGCCGCTTACCGAAACATTGGTTCCACTCGTCAGGAAAGTAGGATTCGGATTCGGGACGGCACCCGGTACCAGAACTGTCAATTCCGTAAAGCTTCGGCCGTTCAGCGGCAGTTCAACCACCTGGTGGTTATCGATCACAGTGGCAGCAGTCGAAGTTTCGCTCTGGAGAACGCGCTCCGGGCTGATTTCGATGGTTTCACTCAGCTCACCAAGTTCGAGCGTAATGTCCTGCCGCAAGGTTTGGGCAACTTGCAGAACAACCCGGCCGAGGACATGCGTCTTAAAGCCTGACAACTCTGCTGTGATCCTGAAAGTTCCGGCCGGCAAATAGGGCAGAACGTAGTACCCAGAATCGCTGCTCACTGCTCGAGTGCGGAAGCCCGTCCCTAGATTGGTCGCCGAGATGGATACTCTGGGGAGCACGGCTCGAGTCAAGTCCCTCACGGTCCCCACGATTCGTCCACGGTCGGATTGCGCGTGGAGTTGGAAGCTCGCCCCGGCGCTCAGACATATTCCGGCAGCAAGGACCAGCGTGCGCACGATCGCGACAATATCTGGAGGTGACACTCTTGTTTGTCGAGAGGCGCATGCTATCTACCACTGACCGCCAGTGACTAAGCCGCGGATGCGATCAGCATCTCAAAGGACAAAGAAGCCATGGCAGTTTTCGACAGATGAATCCGGTTCATTCTCTTGTTTGATGGCTGAACAACAGTCATTATCGTGAGCGGCTTGGACGCCTGTCAAGGTTGGAAGTGCGGGCTACTCCAGCCGTGACGACCTCGGAAATCAAGGACTGGGTTCTTTCAGCTGAAGGATCTGCCTGGCCTTGAGGTTCGAGAGTATCTGAGTCTTGCCAGATGGCCATCGCACCTCCAGTCGGGAGACCTCCGATTGAGCATTCAGACCGAAATGAACTCGTGTGTCGCTACTGTGAAGCATAGCTGGAACCTGCTTTCACTTCACGCATTTGTTGCGTGCTTCCATCGCGAAGAATCAGACGGGTTCCTATTGCTGAACGATTGGACTGGCTTCCTTCACACTTCACCATGAGCCAGGAGCGGCGGTTTCCTCCGTCATTGCGCAGCAGCGTTGGCGCTGAGTCGAGATTGTTGATCAGCACGTCCAGGTCGCCGTCGTTGTCGTAGTCTCCGTAGGCGGTACCCCGCCCCAGCCCAGGATTCTGCAAAGCCGGTCCCCAGCTTCCTTCGGCTTCGATGAACTTTTTGCCAGGCCGGTTTTGAAATAGCAACGGCCGCTGTTTGTACTTCAGGCCCATGTCGAAGCGATCTGCCTGAGAATACAAATGGCCGTTGACGACAAAGATCTCCTCCCAGCCATCGTTGTCGAGGTCGGCAAAGAACGTTCCCCACCCGACGTACAGCCAGGTTGTTTCACCGTGTCCCAGAGGATAGCTCCTCAGACTGAAATTGCCGTTGTGCAGATTCACCGCGAGTTGATTGGTCTGATAGGAGGAGTTGGTGTAATAGAGATCGGGCCAACCATCATTGTTGAAGTCTCCGAAGTCAGCCCCCATCGAGCCTTCCTCCACACCGTTCTCATCGAAAGCCACGCCAGCCAGAGCCCCGACTTCTTCAAACTCACCTTTCCCGCGATTGTGATACAGGAGATTGGGCGTAAGATCATTGGCCACGAAAATATCCGGCCAGCCATCATTGTCGTAGTCGGCCACAGCGACTCCCATACCATAGAGGCTATCGCTGTCGATGCCCTTGTGGCTTCGTTACGTCCTGGAAATGACCTTTGCCGTCGTTGAAGTAAAGAGAATCCCGCTCGCCGGGAAGGCCGCGGGGCCCACAGAACACCTCAAATCCCCGGTAGGTGCACCCGGCGCCACGCCCCGGAAGTCGCTTGAGGTCGTAAGTTAGATAGTTGGCGACATACAAATCCAAATCGCCGTCCCGATCAAAATCGGCAAAAGACGCAGAGACACTCCAGCGTGAACTCTGCAGACCCGATTCCGCTGTAACGTCGCGGAATGTTCCATCCCCTTGATTGCGCAGCAATGCGTTGGATCCGTATCCTGCAAGAAAGAGGTCTTCGCGGCCATCGTTATCCACGTCACCGATCACGACGCCCATTCCCCAACCGCGCGTCTGGATGCCCGCCGCTGCGGTCACGTCCTTGAAGCGTCCACGACCGTCCCCGCGAAACAGTGAACAAAGCGCGCTCCCTCCTTTCTGGAATTGCTCAACGGTTGACCCTCGCACCAACACGATGTCGAGATTCCCGTCCCGGTCATAGTCGAAGAATGCCGCGCCTCCTCCCATGGTCTCGATGATGTGCTGCTTCGACAAACTTCCCTGAATGTTCTTGAATGCGCTGAGCCCAGCCTCCTGAGTCACATCCACAAATATCGGATTGCTCTCCTTCCCGGGAGAGGCAAGAAACAACGCACAAAAAACAAGGCCGAACGTGCCCCCACAAGCCAAAGAGAGAACTGACCAGCTCTTGCGAGCAGATTGCAACGAACCGTGCATATGGTTTTTCACGCGCGACTTTGGAGGCTGTCAGGAATCAGGGGAATTACTCGGTTTTGACCAAGGTCATTCACTCGACTGGATCATTGTAATACGAAAGAAGTTGTTGATCGCTGACCAAGTCTCGCGGCGGCCAGCAGGTCATTATTGAACAGCGGTGATCAGCGGAGCCCGTACCATGAAGAATGGGCGGCTCCGTAAGAAGGAGACCATCACGGGACGCCCGTCCCCTACCCAACGCGGAGCGAAGCACCGGTCCCAAGCCACCGCGAGGGAGAAGGAGGCTTTCGTCATTCTATTTTGCAATCGCGAGAGGATCTGACATGCAGCAACCTCAACTTCAAATGCTGGCCTATGTGGTCGTCGCCATGTTCCTTGGTGGGCTGGTGGGCCTGGATCGCGAGGCCGCTCGCAAGCCTGCGGGCCTTCGAACACACATGCTGGTGTCTGGCGCTGCGGCGCTTCTGGTGCTTCTGGGCCACGTGATGGTTCGAAACTACGACGCGAAACTCGCCAGTATGTTGACGAGTGACCCTATCCGCATCATCGAAGCCGTCATCACCGGCGTCAGCTTTCTTGGCGCTGGCACCATCATTCGCAACCAGAACGGAGGGCATCACGTTGAGGGGCTGACGACTGCGGCCTCGCTACTGCTGGCCGCTGCAATTGGGATCAGTGTCGCGTTGTCCCAATTCATTGTGGCGGTTGGACTGACGCTGCTGATGCTCGTCGTTCTGCGATTGCTCGGCTTTCTGGCAGGTCGGTTCACCGAACAGCCAGACCCAGCCGGTTAGGACTGTGGTGAAGAAACTTGTTCTGGCTATGTTCGAGTGGTTTGGAGAGCTTGGCGTCTTTTGTGGCCAGCTTGTTCGCACGGCGGCGAAACCGCCCTACGAACTGGGCGAGGCGGTGCGGCAAATGGACGAAGTTGGCTCCAAGTCCCTGCCTCTGGTGGCTCTTGCTGGAGCCGCCATGGGCGTTGTGTTGTCCCTGCACACTCGAGACAGTCTGATTCGTTTCGGCGCCGAAGCCTTGCAACCCGTAGTGATCATCATGTCGATCACGCAGGAGACCGGACCAATCATCACAGCGTTGGTGGTGAGCGGGCGCGTCGCCGCCGGCATCGGGGCAGAGCTCGGTTCGATGAAGGTGACCGAGCAGATTGACGCAATCGAGGCTTCGGCAGTCAATCCTTTCAAGTTTTTGGTGGCGACTAGAGTTCTTGCTTGCATCTGTATGCTGCCGCTCCTGACTTTGGTGGCTGATTTCACCGGCATCATCATGGGTTGGGTTGCTACAACGTCGCGCGATCCGATCTCTTTCAATTTGTATTGGGAGGAGGGAACCAAGAACTTAGAGTTTCGCGATTTTCTGCCAGCCACCTTCCGCACGGCCATCTTCGGACTGATCATTGGCCTGATCGGGTGCTTTCAAGGAGTGCGAACCAAGGGCGGCACGGAAGGAGTCGGCAGATCAGCCACGGGAGCAGTGGTTTTGGCATCGCTGTTCGTCATTGTTGCCGATGTGCTTCTGGTTCGGTTGATTCTGATTTTTTTCCGGTAACGCTTATGGAAAACGAACCGCTGCTTCAGATTCGCGAACTGACGAAAGGCCTTCGGAGAGCAAAAGGTCCTCGATGGAATCGACCTTGACGTCAACAAGGGAGAGACTCTGACGGTGCTCGGCCGCAGTGGCACCGGGAAGAGCGTATTGTTGAAGTTGATCATTGGATTGCAAAAACCCGATTCTGGTTCGATTCGGATCAAAGGTGCTGAAGTGACCACCATGAAAACCGATCAACTCGACGACGTCCGCAAGAAGATCGGTTTTCTCTTTCAATACTCCGCTCTCTACGATTCGTTGAGCGTGGAAGAGAACGTTGCTTTTCCGCTGCGGCGGCACACGCGCATGCCTGAAAACGAGCGACGGGACAAAGTACGAGAACTGCTGTCACTGGTGGGAATGGAGGAGGCCTCGGCAAAGATGCCCGCGGAAATTTCGGGTGGAATGAAGAAACGTGTCGGCTTGGCGCGCGCTCTTGCGATGGAGCCTGACCTATTGCTGATGGATGAGCCCACGGCCGGTTTGGATCCGATCACGGCTGGGGAGATCAATGAGCTGATTCTGCAATTGCAGCGTGCCCGCAGCGTGTCTTCCGTCGTTGTGACGCACGAGATGCAGACCGTTCAAGCCGTTTCTGATCGTATCGCCATGCTCCACGAGGGCAGCATTCGTATCGAGGGAACCTTTGAGGATCTTAAGCGCAGCCAGGATTCCCTTGTTGCCGCTTTTGTGAAGCAAGGCATGGAGGAGCCATGTCACGCATAGCCCGTTTGGGCGCATTCATTGTAGGAGCTTTACTGATACTGACTTTCGTGGTCTTCAGGATTGGCGACAAGGACTTCCTGTTCAGCAGCACCTACCGGCTGCAGGCTCCGTTCGACAACGTCGCCGGTCTGGGCAATGGCGCGGAAGTGAGGTTGGGTGGTGTGCGCGTGGGCACCGTAGACTTGATCCGTTTACCCGGACAGGCAGGAGAAAAAGTCCTTGTCGTTATGGACGTTGAAAGCTCCACGCGCAAACTGATTCGCAAGGACGCCGTCGTCTCCATCGAAACCGAAGGGCTCTTAGGCAATAAGCATGTCACCATCATGGCTGGATCCAAAGACGCACCTCCTGTCAATGAGGGGGATACTTTGCAAAGTCAGCCACCGTTGGATTTTTCCGACCTCATCAAGAAGACCGAGGGCATTCTGGACACCACCCAATCGGCTCTGCATAACGTGAATGACGCCACAGCAGACATGAGATCCATCACAACGAAAATTGACCGGGGACAGGGGACTGCTGGTGCACTCATCAACAATCGGGAAATCTACGAGCAGGTGCGCGCCACCGTGGCCGAGTCTCGCGATACCGTCACCCAAGCCAAGGCTGGAATGACGGCGTTCCAGGAAAACATGCAGGCGCTAAAGAGTAACTGGTTCCTTCGCGGATTCTTCAAGAATCGAGGCTATAAGGATGCTACGGAGCTAACGAAGCACGCTATCGCGAAACTCCCGGAACATCCCTGCCGCAAATCGCTTTGAAATTGACGCCAACGATCTCTTCGATAAACCCGACACAGCGAAGTTCAAAAATGAAAAGGCATTAAACCGGATTGGCGCGACATTGGAGCGCACGCCTTATGACTTGATCGTCGTGGCTGCCTATTCCGGAGTGCGAGGCGAATCAGAAGAAAATCTGATCCTGACCCAAGCTCGGGCCATGGTTGTCCGCCAGCATTTGGCAGAGCATTTCAAACTTGATGACCAGCGTATCAAGACGATTGGAATGGGAGAAGATCCTGCAACGCCCGACAAACGGGCAGCTCGTGTAACAGTGATGGTCTATCCGCCGCAGACGACACAAGCTGAGAAGCGCCGCCACAAGCCCCTCCAATTCCTTCTCGCTGAGTCAGGAAACTTGTCTCTTCGAGCCTTGGGCAAGCATTGACCGGATATCCACCGTCAAGCACTCCTTCGGTCAAGGCGTATGTCTACGGCTGATCTTCCAGAGCCGAGGTCGTTCTCGTCCCCGTGTTGGAGGAAGGATTCCTCGATTGCGGCCGAACGTTATTCCCCCTTGCGAAAAGCCTTCTTAGTCTCAGGCCAGAACTCTCGCAATACATCCCAGCCCTGCTTCGGTACCCAGGGAAAGCCCCGCATTGCGCAGAGCATGAGCCATCGTTTGCTGGCGTTCTGGATGCCACGCCCTGGAAAATGAAGCTGCCACCCAGCGTTCCAGTGACTCTCCCGACCGAAAACACTCGACGATTGTGGTCGTTCTGAACCATTACTGTATGAGTCACCGCATGCGCAGTCCGCTGCCAGAAACCAGTCCTTGTCGAGGGGAAATACCGGGGATCCTCTTTCAATGCTGCTTGCCGGTTTGAGGTTGAAAAGTACGGCCGGCGGATCGTGCCTGTCCATCGGTTTGGACGAGGCTCACAGAACTCGTAACAAGAGAACGAAGGTAGTAGCCAAGCCGCTGAGCTTAGCGGACGGCACAGCACAGACTCCATACGAGAACCCCCACTGCGGGGCAGAAATTTCATCCTAACCTCCGGAAGAATCTCTTTGCCGGGTTTTGACTGCTCCCATTGGAACGCCAAGCCCGATCAACACCACCACGCCAACACCAATCCACTTCTCAGGCACATGGAGCAAATGGGCTCCATAGACCAGCCCGGCCACGAAAACCACGAGTCCGATAAGATAAATCGCGAGTGAAGACATGACTGCCTCCTTTTTGAATTGCTATACACAGCGTCGTTAATTCCATCGCACCCTCACCCGGCCTTCGGCCACCCTCTCCCACGGGGAGAGGGGCTGGGGGTGAGGGGGTAGCCACAGCGGAGCGATGATCATGCGAATTTACTTATGTCGCCCTGTTTAAATGCACGCCAAGCGCCAGCACTGGAAGATGCCTGCCCGATGCAGGCTTCTCCTTTTGAGACGTGTTTGGGCACGATGCCATCGGCGGGGAGAGTCTTCTCACTAGAGTAGTTTTTGCCCACAGTCCCGCCCTCATGCGCTGGAAGGGAGACCGCAGTTGAGCAAAACTGAACGGTGGGAGTGCCAGGAGTATCGCTATGCTTTTCTCCCGGCTAACCGTCGGGAGAAAGGTCGACCTAGATGGCTAAGAAAAGCAATGTGCACCCAGATCATTACAAGACCGCAGGACGCGAACCTGTGGGACAGAACACGGTTCACGAGGACCATAAGCGGGAGTTTGCATCAGCCGCGAAAGAGGCATCGGAACAGACGCGCCACCCTGGGAAAAGCCGCAAAACCAATACGGCTTCGCGAAAAACAAAGGAAGAAGCCGGTCGGAGGCATTGACCCCGTAGGAGAGGTTCATGAGAGGAAACATCCAAGCACAAGACGATTCTGAATTCGAAACCGTTTTGATGCGTCGCTTTCATCTGACTCCTGGTCAACCGGAATACCTTGTGGTGAAGCGGCGCCTCTCGCAAGAAGACGCCGATCGGCAGACCAGCGAGCCGGAACGATTGCTATCCAAGGGCAATAGGTCGAAGCTCAGTACTCAGAGGAAAAAACGTGAAGCCGCACACACTGAGCGCGGACACAAGAAACCAGCTTTGACCGCACGCGCTTCGGAAACAGTGAGCCAGAGGAGTGGCGGCAAGGTTTCCCACACTAAGCTTTCCGGCACTGCCCGCGGCAAGCACGTCAAGAGGCCGTCTGAGGACGGCTAGATCTGCGACAGCGCTTCCCCGCAATCGCCAAGGGACATGTAGGTGTTGGTTGTTTGCTTAAAAATCGGTGCCGAGGTCTGTCAAGAGACACTGACATAAGATAAGCGCTGGAATGGAGGGGGAAAAGGGGAACAAGTAAGTGATGACAGGTTAGCAAACAATTCTTTGTGGAGTTTTTTCGGGAGGGTTTTTCCAGCGCCTCTCCTCTTCCTGCCATCACGGATCAGTCAGAGTAGTGCAGATTGGAGTCCATGAGCCTACGTCCTTCATCTTCAGCGAACTTTGTGGCCTGGGCACTGGAAGCTGTCAGTAGAAATTCCCAGCGTGGGTAATTTTTGGATGTTTAGGCTGAGACCTACATCAGTATCAGGACGACCGTGATCAACAGAAGCGATACGTCCGATGTGCAGTTTCGGTCCCATGGTGTGGCGAATGGGCCGACCCGTACCGGCCCACAGCCAAACGCATTAGGAAAGTGTCTGAGGCGTCCTTCGTTTCAGAGTTGGGCGATCGTCGTCCGCCGGTTGAGGCTCGTCAGCTCCATCGTCCGTTCGAGTGCGGCGTTTCAGTGTGGGCCGCTTTGACTCCTCGCCCGGAGCTGGTTTTCTTGCATTGTCCAAGGCAATCAATTTTGCCTTAATCTTGTCGAATTCTGAGGTTGACAAGACGTATTCATCCCGCTCGGGCAGAACCGTCGCGATGTTCTTCTGAGATTTTTCTATGCGAGCCGCCGTTGGGGGATGCGTTGAAAATATCTTGGATAGCTTGCCCGGCTTCTTTTTTTCCTGAGCCTGGACCTTTTCGAAGTAAGAGATGAACGCGGCCGGGTCGTAACCGGTCTTATACAAGTACTGCACACCCAGGTAGTCGGCCTCAGCCTCGGCCCCTCGGCTGAACTGCAGAAACTGGAGCGGGACTACCAAGCCGTAGACGTTGTAGACCAGCTGTGCCAGGCCACCGCTGAAAATTACCAGAGGAATTCTCGCGAGATCTGCGATCGTGGCTTTGGCATGTTGTTCGGTGCCATGACGAGCGGTCACATGGGCAATCTCGTGGGCCAGCACACCCGCTAGTTCAGATTCCTCATCGGCTGTCGTGATCAATCCCGAGTTGACATAAAGAAAGCCGCCCGGAAGCGCGAAAGCATTGATCTCTTCCGAATCGATCACCTTGATTGTGAAAGGAACCTTCGCGTCTGAATTGCGGACGATGTTCTGCCCCACCCGGCTGACGTATTCCGTGATCTCCGGATCCTTGACCAGCTTCACCTGCTTCTCAATCTCAGTTGCCAGGGACCGACCCAACGCGATCTCTTTTTCGAGAGACGTAAAGTTCCAGTTTCCTTTGTTGATGTCGCGGTTTCCGATGTCCTCAACATTGGAATTCTTAGCATCTGCGAGGAGCAAGCTCTGGGAGACATGGCTTGCACCCAAAACAGCGCTGAGGACTAAAACTCTCCATTTCATAGAAATACTCCTCACGGGTACACCGCTCAACGAGCGGCTCAACTACTAGTGGTCAATCAGATGCAAGTTGTCAGGAATGGGGTGTCCCAACAGCTCAATCAGACGTAAAGTTTTGTGAAGTGGATCCGTTGGGGCACACTCTTTCCTGATGTTTTTTTGCTGGAGTTTTGGTTCTTTTCGCTGTTGAGTGGTGACCTGTGAGTGGGAGGACTTCGAGTCGCCGGTTTTTCGCAGACCTCCCGCCTTTGTCAAGCGAGGTGTAGCCTATGGACAATCTCGATGACGAACTGAGAAACCTTTACCAGGAGGTTGGAAAGGCCATGCTCGAAGAAGACAGGAAGAATTTGAGGATCAAACTTCAGCAGATGGTTGAGGTTTTCAGTGCGGCTCCTCCCGAGGATCGAGAATCTCCTGAATTCCAACAAGGTGTGAGAGATCTTGCCATTGTCGAAATGTTTTCTGGCGAAGCCGCGCAGCTACTACTCGAAATCGAGAGAGACGGCCGCGGCGAAGCTCTAACTGAGCAGGAAGCGCTTCTAATTCTTTCGAAAATCCTGCAAGAAAAGGCGGACTCGCCGCATTAGCGCCAGCTCGGGGCTTCGGGCGGCTTGGTGGATGGTGCCAGGTTGCGGGACTAGACTGCAGCCTAGTCCGCAGGAAGGTTGTAGGTTGGAACGCCAAGAGTGCAAGTCTCTGAGAGACTACTGACAGCAGGTGGGCCCTCTTGCGGTATTGATGGATGTCACAAGGGTCGATTCTATGTCGCTGCTGGCACAGGATCCGCTTGAGATCGTGAGGGCGGGCAAACGCTGCAGCACAACTATCAAGGGAACGACTCAGCCATTTTCGGAACCGTTGTCTTGATGACTAAGTCTAGCGCTGTGGCTTGAATGAGATGAGATCGACTTGGGTATGGACTAGGCGGCCCGCCAAATACTGGGTCGCGAAGATTCCAAGCGCGAGGATCAGCAACACGAGCGCATAGGTCCTCAGGTCTCTGTTTCGCTCGTGGGTTAGGAATTCTTTCAGAAGATCAATCATAGAGCAGACCAGAAGCCACGCTCATGATCACACCAATCTTGCCGTCCAGGATCGCTGGCCTTTTCAGTTCCGGCAGGGCTTCGACAATGGTAGGGAATCGTTATTGAACACGTTCGTGTTGCGGCTCTAGAGCTGTAGCTTCCCTGCCCCGTCAGTCTCAGCGATCGTGCCGAAGCCGTCCCACTTCAGCTCAACAGCCAGCCCTCGCGGTCTATGGAATCAGGTCTTTCGTTCGTCGAATGGCTGAATGTCATCATCCGGAAAGGACAGTTTTAGTAGCGATGGTTCCCTACTCGGGGTCCAGTTTGGTCAGCACAGCCGTAAGTTCCAGCGTCCCGAGGTCGCTTGCCCCTGAGAACAAGGCTGAAAAAGAGATTCGTTGGCCCGGGCGAGGAAGGGTAAGGCTTGATCCATTGGGGACTATGAGTGTGTACCTGACTTCGAAGTCGGAATACCGCTTGCTGGCGACAATCCGCGATACATCCTGGACGATCACAGTCTTATCGTCGCTTTTCGTTTTGAACTTGTGTTTGGATGCGAGGGATCGGGCCAGGTCTTCATCGTTCACAGAAACAGAACAAAGGCCCGCCGACGAAGCAGCTAGAGCCGGATGGCGGTCGTCGTACGGCTGAAAAACGCCCAGAACGATAGCCGACGAAACACTAGCCTCCTGACCGGCGAGGCTGTTTTGCACCGCCCGCCGTAGCGCGCTTGTCACGATGACCGTCCGCGTCTTTGGGGACGCCCCCTCACAATTCTTCAGCACATCCTGATAGCGAGCGATCAGCAAGGCTTCCGTCGAATGAGGCGCTGACGTCGGTTCCAGTGACTGCAAAACCGCGGTAACTTCAAGAGCCTCTGGCCGCTGGCGGACCCCAACGGCTTCGGCTGTGAAGGAAACTCGCTCGCCTTTGCGGAATGTGTCGAACTCTGCCCGGGTGGGGACAATCACGATATACCTCACGTTGAAGTCCTCGTAGCGCTTGCTGGCCACGAGGCGCAAGGTGCCGGTTGCCATGATGCTGGGGCCCAGCTGTACAATCTTCAGATGGAGTTTCTCACTCAATGAGGCCGCGCGCGCTGGGTCACTCACAGTCACACCGCACAGGCCAACGGACGACGCAATATAGGCCGGATTGGGGTCAGGCTCCCGATCAGAAACGTCCTGAACAATTGCAGACGACACATGGAGTGCTCTCGCCTGGCCACTTGCTAAAGCGGTCCGAATGATTGTTTCCCGCGTGGATTGGGATGCCCCTTTGCAGTCTTGCAGGACATCCTGGTAAAGCGGGACCAGCGCGGTCTCGGCACGAACCTCCGACAGAAAGGCAACCCACGCCATGATGGTCACAAGAGCAATCCAGGCTGGCATTTTTGGACTCCATCCATGTGAGATTCGCGTCGGAAACTCCCTTTCGCGGTGCTTCCCGAAGCGAGACAATGGTCTTGAATTCATACAACCTGGGCTTTCAGTGCGAGCGGATTTGTAGTGCCATTGGCTCGGGACGCACGGCCTGACAGGTTACAGTCAGGACAATGCGCCAATGCACAACTATTCGGGGAGATTTTCACGTAAGGAACCTTGCAGAATACCTGTAATTGATGGCAGGGTGGTCTTTCACGACCACAGAACGAGTGAAGATCGTCGGGGCCGCGCTATGGCAACGAGTCCGTGTAGAAAGCTTCGAATCCTCAGAGGATCGGCCAAGGATGGTACGCAATAACCAGCAGTTTACGGCACCTTACGCAATAGATCTTCGTCCTGAACGTTCCTCGGCTGATTCGATACCAGTATTGGCATCGGCATTCTGTTTTCACAAATCGAAGCACTGGCGTAAGCCTTTGGATCAAATTCCACATCGCTCAAGCGTGACAGCCCGTTTCTAAGAAATACGGTCAAAAGTGGACACTGATCTCCAAGCCTACAGGCACGAGGTCCTCACCCTGCTACAGACCGCCATCAACGCGCAGTTGGCATAGGAAGGGCTTAAGATTTTGCTGGCGCTTGAAACGCTGGAGGCCTGCTACCAGGGCTCAGATCGGGAAATCCTGGCGATTGTGATTCTACTGGTCAAATCGAGAGCTGTAGCGGGATGAGGCGCTAGCTGCTGCTTTGCTTTTTCTTTTTGGCGATGGCAGGCCTAAGGCCTCCGAACCGCCTGGCATCGCCCTTAAGGACGTCGCGAGATCGCTTGATGAGTTCCTTTGCTTCACGTATCAGACGCTTGCAATCCCGTCTGATGTGGTCCGAGTGTTCTTTTCCCATAGGGCGGATTCTTTGATAGTCGATCCGGCCTTGTCGATTAGGTAAAACCTGAGGGAAGTGTAAGGGTTAAGAGACCTTATTGGGTTTGGGTTCCAACTTTAGCGGTTCAACGGTGCCGTTGGCAGACCGTCGGATGAGGGCCTTGGTTTCGTTCCTAATTTCTGCAGACCGTTTGATCAGGGCGTTCGATCTTCGGATGACAGCGTCACTTTCTTCGATCAGTTGTTGAGATTTCGGTGGTGAGTAGCGGAAAGACATAGGACAGGCAGGATGACCCTGTTAGGTGATAAAAACTGTGCAAAACTGACCATCCAGTGGGAACCCCCAGGGTCAAGGATTCGAGAGACGATTAACCACTATCGACAGAACCCGGGCGCCAAGACACCCGATTGGTCTTGTTGTTTTCCAAAGTGAAGCAAACCCGATTTTGTTACCCCTGAGCACCATCCGGCGTTTGGTCAGTCGGTTCCGCACATGGATTGAGGCCCCAGGTTACACGGGTATTCAACCGCAGAATGGCGGCATAAGCTTCACAATCGGCTTGGTACTGATTGAGACCAAGACATAGGCGTTCTTGGCTGCATCCACGCCGTGGATGTGGCCTATCTCGTGTGCTTCGTCGAAATCTATCTTGTCTATTCTGAAATGCTTATACCAGAGATCACCGCTCGCATCTTTGAAGAGAGTAATTGGGTTCCTCATACTTGTCCTTTCATCAGACACAAACTATCCTGACGCTATTAGATAGCGTTCCAGGCAAGTTCGATGCCCAGACTAAAGCCCTTTGCCTGAACAAAAATGCCCAACGCTGAGGCAAAAGACTACTGATCTTCGGAACCTGTTTGGATATTAATCACAAGGAGCTGGTGGGTCCCGTCGGCCGCTAGCGCTGCCACTTCGTCGCAAAGCCCACCGGTGACTGCGCCACTTACATGCGCAAGAAACCGAACGAATCTGATCCACGACTAACTTTCCCAGATCCGCCGCAGCTATCGACTGTCTTGGATTTGCTCCACAAGATCCTTCTCAACGGAACAAACGAAAACCGAGCGTACTGCAAGTATTGCAAAGCCAAAATGATCATGCCGATCGAACTGCACAGGGATGATTGTGTCTGGCGTCTTGCTTGGAAGCTTGTGAACGAAGACGAATCCAAATGAAGTTTTCCGACCGAACGTTCGCTGTTTCTCTGTGTCGGTGTACTGTCGTTTGCGAAGACTTCGCCGGGCACAGTTTGCTGGCATTGCGGACGGTGATACGATCAAGCATTCGTGCACAACGGACCCTCAGAAAAGTCTCAGGTTCGATCGAAGTGATGGCTCACATCCACAACCATCAGCAGTAGAGCCACACAACCCGTCTCCAAACGCAGGAGCCGCCGGCCCATCCTAAGTGAGGTGTTGTCATGAAGAAGATCTGTCGATCCTTGATTGTTGTCTTGGTGAGTCTCGTTCTACTTGGCAAGACCTCGGCTGACGAAGGGATGTGGCTGTTCAACAATCCACCCACGAAGCTGCTGCGGGAGAAGTACAACTTCAGTGCTACCAAGGACTGGCTGGAGCATGTGCAGCGCTCAAGCGTGCGATTTAACAGTGGTGGCTCGGGCTCGTTCGTCTCAGCAGACGGCCTTGTGATGACGAACCACCATGTGGGCACCGACTGCATCCAGAAGCTCGGCAACCAGCTGAAGAAGGACTTCATGAAGACAGGCTTCCAGGTGAAGTCGCGGGAGGAAGAACTCAAGTGTGTCGATGAGGAGCTGAACGTCCTGATGAGCATCGAGGACGTGACAGAGCGAGTCAACGCCTCTGTCAAGCCTGACATGAGCCCAGCTGACGCGCAAAAAGCGCGACGCGCCGTTGTCAACACGATTGAGAAAGATTCGCTAGACAGCACCAAGCTCCGCAGCGACGTGGTCACACTTTATGACGGCGGAGCCTACCACCTCTATCGCTACAAGAAATACACCGACGTCCGCATGGTCTTTGCCCCGGAGAAGGATGTCGCTTTCTTCGGAGGCGACCCAGATAACTTCGAGTATCCACGCTTCAATCTCGATGTCTGCTTCTTCCGCGTCTATGAAAACGGCAAGCCGGCCAAAATCGAGCACTACCTGAGGTGGAGCAAGGAAGGTTGCCAGGATGGGGATCTCATCTTCGTCTCGGGGCACCCAGGTCGTACGTTTCGGCTCAACACCATGACACACCTCCAGTCCAGGCGCGACCTGACCTTCCCATTTGTCCTCAACCTTGTCCGTCGTCGCGAAGTGCTCTTGAAAACCTACAGCGACCGGTCGAGCGAAAACGCCCGCCGGGCCGAGGCTGAGCTATTCGGCTATCGGAACGCCCGTAAGGCCTATCTTGGAATGCTGGCTGGCTTGCAGGATCCTGCGATCATGAACAAGAAGCGAGCCGACGAGAAAGTCTTGCGCGACAACGTCGGAGCAGATGGCAAGCTGAAGGAGTCTTATGGCGACGCGTGGGACCGGATAGCGGCATCCGTGGTGGCTTATAAGGATATCTATTTTCAGTACAGTCTGCTCGAAGGAGAGCGGGGGGCTGCCGCAGGCTTCGACAGCGAGCTGTTCCGGAAAGCCCGGCTGCTCGTCCGCCTGGCCGAGGAATCACGCAAGCCAAACGCCGAGCGCCTCCGCGAGTACAGCGAGGCCGGGTTGGAATCGCTCAAGGAAGAACTGTTCTCCAAGGCGGAGATCTATTCAGACCTGGAGATCGCCAAGCTCGGGGACTCGCTTGGCATGTTGATCGAGCTGCTCGGCACGGAGAATGACCTGGTCCAGAAAGTCTTAGCGGGCAAACCTCCGAAGGGAAGGGCCACGGAGCTTGTGTTAGGCAGCAAACTCGCTGACGCCCACATGTGCAAGAAGCTGGCCGATGGGGGCCAGAAAGCCATTGAAGAGTCGAAAGACTCGATGGTCGAACTGGCCCGCCTTGTGGACGCTCCGGCCCGAGCAGTCCGCAAGACCTATGAGGAAAATGTTGATGAGCCGCAGCGCCAGGCCTACAGCCGACTCGCCCAGGCCCGCTTCGCCGTTCATGGCAACGAAATCTATCCTAACGCAACCTTCACGCTGCGACTCACATTCGGCCAGGTGAAGGGATACAGCGAACAGGGCCAGAAGATTCAGTGGGCAACCACCCTGGGCGGCACGTACAAACACGCTGAGGCCCACGGCAACAAGGAGCCCTTCAAGCTGCCTGCGAGTTGGATCGAACAGAAGGATCGGATGAAGCTCGACACGCCGTTCAACTTCGTCAGCACGGCCGACGTCATTGGCGGCAATTCTGGCAGCCCCGTGATTAACCGTAACGGCGAGTTGGTCGGCATTATCTTCGACGGCAACATCCACTCCCTGGTGCTCGACTTCATTTATGCGGACGAGCAAGCGCGAGCCGTGGCTGTCCACTCCGCCGGCATCGTCGAAGCTCTGAGGTCTGTCTACAACGCCGATGCGTTACTGAAGGAATTGCTTGCTGAGAAATAGAATCCGGTGAGAATCACGGTTGGCTGGCCCAATCAAGATACGGCGAGTGTCAGGTAGCTGTCGAGGAAACGCCTTCCTGTCCTATCTCCGTGCGTTCCCAACTAGTCGCGTTCAAATTCCGTCGCTGGCTTGACGCAAAGGAACGTGCTGTTCGCCCAAGCTCTTGATGAGCAATTGCATCCCTGCAGATATCTGATTTTCGTAAGTTGGTGGAGCTGATGGGGATCGAACCCACGACCTCCTGACTGCCAGTCAGGCGCTCTCCCAAGCTGAGCTACAGCCCCAAAAGGTTGGATAGACTGGGTCAAATCGTTGAATGGATGACCCGGGAAGCGAAGCGGATTCTATGTCACGCGTTTTGCGATGTCAACGGGATTAGCCCCGGGGATAGCCTCGAGAGCAGAGCAATTCCGCCCTAACAAAACGAGAAAAGGACGCAGGCCTTGAGGGTTGTCGGTGACAGTTTGGGAAGGCTATCGGACAACCCCCCGGCGCCTCGCGCCGCAGTCCTTTTCCAAGGGGGACTTGCTCAAAAACTGAATTGCAGCGTGAACTGTAGCGTCCGGCCGTCGTTCAGGGTGTTGGTGATCTGGCCGAAGTTCGGATTGACGAGGTCGCGCCCGGGCTCGGCAAATTGGGGAGTGTTGAAGAAATTGATGGACTCGGCTCGAAACAGCAACTGCCTTTCCGAACCGAGGCTCCAAGGTCTCGAAATCGAAGCATTCACGTTGCTGATGCCGCCTTTGCGAAAAACATTGCGGCCCAGATTCCCTGCCCTGTCGGTCGGCTGAATGAAAGCGAATGCCGCTCGTGGCAACAAGAGTCGTGAGTCATCCGGATGACCGATGGTTCGCCCGAGGATGGACGGGATCCAACAGGTTTGGCCGGTCACCCCCGTTGGCGTCCACATTGCCAAACCCAGGAGCGTCAGAGCCTGAGCCTACCGTGAAGGGCGTTCCCTTTTTCAAAAGAACAATCGACGCAAACGTCCATCCGCCCAAGCGTGTGGCGCAACCAGGCCCCGTGAGTGCTCCATGTCGGGCGCGGTGTAAGCACTCCTGACCAGCAAGGCATGGGGCTGATCAAAATCGCTTCGCCCCTTCATGTCACGGAACTGATCAAACTCCGACTGGCTGCGCGAGATCTGCGAATCCGAGTAGTACGCCGTGTTGGTGTAGCTGCTCCCCAGATCCATCGCCTTTGAAAACCAGTAGCTGGCGTTCAACGACCAGCTGTGCCAGCGCGGCAATACCAGCGACACGCGGGCAGCGTCAAAGTATCCAATCGAGCCGTTCAGCACCTGGCGAATCTCGGCATACTGCGAATCGCGACGGCGCAGATTCACTGTGGCCGTGGTTTGCGGGATTCCAGGAACCGGATTGGCGCGATTGGTGTACCACATCAACAACAACTTGTGCGAGCGGCTGCCCACATAGCCCAGCTGAAGATGCCAATCCTTGGCGAAAGTTGTCTCCCAGCTCAGGTTGTACTGGTGCGAGTAGGGCGTGACGAGCTCAGGATCCATCACATAGGTCGTGCTGCGAATATTAGGGTTTGAAACATCGAAATCTGCCAGCGGATCAGCCAGACTCGGGTTGGGCACCACAATCTTCAAATTGCGGGGCGGACTGAAGCGAACCTGTTGAAAGGTAACGGGAAAAATCTGTCCGTAATGCAGGCCGTAGGACGATCGCAATACACCCCACTCCCCGGGCAGACGGTATGCCAGACCGAAGTAAGGGGCCCAGTTGTTCCGATCGCTGGAGTAAGGAAGAACGTTGAGCTCGTTCACTTCGACCGGGCGCAGCACCGGTTGATAACGTAGACCGTAGTTCAAAGTGAGATTGGAGCTGGCACGCCAAGTATCTCCCCCGAAATACTGAATGTCCCAGTTCCGAAATCCGCGGCTGAAATTGCCGATCGCCAGCAGGTACTGCGTGGGTGTGCCCATCCTCAGGTTGGTGATCGCATCCCGACCGAAGTCATTGGCAAACGAAAAATATCCGCGATAGGAATCTGTCTCGAGCCCGTTCAATTGCCGGCGCAATATCTCGAAGCCGCCGCCCCACGCGTGATTTCCGCTGATGCGCCGCAACTGAGCCGCGGAACGAATCAGGTTCTGGGCTCGATCGATGGGAATGATGTTCGAAGGGCCCAGGTTTTCCAGTGCGTTGCTGATAGCGACAGCAGGACCCACGGCGTTCTTTTCCGGGACCAGCAGCGACCCCACGCGATCGAAACCGCCTGAAACATCCGTTAGGGTGCGCGCCGACCATTGGCGCGTCCAGGTCAATCGCGCCTGGTGCGAGAGCGTTCGGGTATCTGGATTTTGTCCGGCCACGAGCTGAAACGCGGTCACCTTCTGCGAAGTGAACGCGTACTGCAGGAACACTAAATCCTTCGGCCCAATGCCCTGATCGAGACGTCCACTGAAATTGTCTCCATCAATCTTCTGCGTTGAATTGGTATTTAGCGCGCGTTCGTTGATGTCCGTACGATTGGGCAACTCAGCGGGATAGGCGTTCAGAAATTTCTGGACGATGGAACGTGTGGCCGGATCGTTCGTTAGCGGAGTCCGTTCATCTACCCTGGGCACAAGCACGTTGCCATTCACGTTGCCACGAACTCGTTGCTGGTTGCCTTGAATGAAGAAGCTGGCCGATGGCCATGCGCGACCGCCCAGCGCAAAGCCATAGTTGTTCTCGCGCGCTGGTTTGACGTCACCCACCTGGAAGAAGGAGCGGGCACTGAAGACACTGTTCTGATGAGATTCATAGAGACGGCCGTGAAAGCTGCGTTTGCCCGAAGATGTGAGATGCAACGGAGCACTGGGACTGTTCCCGAACTCGGCCCCAAAATAGTTTCGATTTGGTTTGAACTCTTCGATCAAGGTCGCTGTGGTGCCCAGTCGAATGTTCAGCTCTTTCAGCGCGTTGTTATCGATGAGGTTAAATTGAACGTTTTCGTTCCGGCGGCTCTCGCCGCCTAGGGTGTCGGTCTTGCCAAGCAGGTTGAGCTCTGTGCGCTTGTTCACGTCAGTCGCAGCAGGAGTTGACGCCGGGTTCAGGCTGGGCCGAGCCATTGGCGGCAGGTTCCGAACTGTTGTCTGCGACGTCGGAACTGACCTGCTGAGGAGAAGTCGATTGCGGAGCGGATGGCTCGTTCGCGGATGGCTTCCTCTTCTCTTCAACTGCAGTCTGGGAGTCAGCATTAAGCCTCTGCACTGTGCACAGGAGGAAGAAGCCGAGGAAAATGAACAAGCTAACAATGCCTCTGGGTGGAGTTCGAAAAGCGCTTCTGGGTCCGGAGTTTGTTTTTGGATTGGCCATGAAAAGGCGATGGAAGGCACCCAGCTGTTGTAGTGGTAGCGCGGACCCCTAAGGCTCCTGGAGGCATAGCTGTCTCGGGTCAGTGTTGAAAAGAAACCACAGACCGCAGAATGCACGGCCTGACGCTACTGGATTCTACAGGATTCATATCGGCACGCAAACCCGCAAGATGTGGAAATCCGACAGGTCTCCAAGGTACACTATCGCTTAATCATCGATAGACTAAGGAGGGCCCGATGATTCATCGGTGCTTGCGAATACTCTTTCTGGGTATGACGCTCCTGTTGAGTGGCCAGCCCGTGGGTGGCCGGGGAGCGGCTCCCTTGGAGATCGACCGGCGATTCCAATTCTCGGGTCTCCAGTCGCATTCAATCCAACTCACCACAGGCGACACGGTTGAAATCCTGGCTGGCATTGAATCACCGTCGAAGCTTCCGGCAAACGGGCGAGTGGCGGTGGAGTGGAACACTCCGATGTCGTCTGGCGGCTTCCGCAAAGTCCTGCACGCGTTGGACCCTGACATTTTCCTGGTATATCGTGCCCCTGCCACAGCCAGCTACACCTTGACGCTTCGCGCAGTGGAAGACGAAGAGCCTGTGTTCCACGGTCCGCGTTGGCGTGAGACGGGAATCGTCGCCGAGATGAAACCTTTTCCGCGGCTGACACCTTGGCCCGCTGGTCTCAAAGTTCCCGTGCGCGTTCAGATCCGTCCGGTTGACCTGGGCCAGGCAACACGCGGCACCCTGATCGAAACCGAGCCCAACAACTCCATTCAACAGTCACAAGCGATTCCTTTTGGAGAAGGCAATAGCGACCAGACAATCCACGTCAGCGGCGGCGCGGACGACATCGAATACTTTGATAATGGACGCTACGGCGATTCAGGCGACGATTGGTACCGGATCGCCTTCAAAGGTTCCGAGCCGCGCTTGTTGACTTGCAACATGACGCATGACGGACCCGTTCGTAACGGCACGACTTCGTTTCTATACTGAAGATTCCAGTGAGGGCGCTCACGCAGAGTACACCGAAGGCAAGAACGCCAACGAAACGACGCATGAACAGGTTGAGGAACATCGAACGGCAATCGTCCGACTGCTCAAACCGGGCGCGGTTTACTTCCTGAGAGTCGAAGCCAATTCGCCCGGCTACGACCTGGAGTTGCGAATTCGAAGGCCTGCACCGTTCACTGACGTGCGGGAAGCCGTGCGCATGGGCATGTACGACCACATCGCACAAGTAGACGCGTGGCTGTTGAATCGTCCTCGCGGTAACAGCCTGGACCGGCGGTTGCGCGACACCGGCAGCATGTATGGCACGAACTGTATGAGCTGCCATACACAGTCGGGGGTCTGGGGACCGGCAGTTCCAATCGCCTTCGGCTATCGCGTCGAGAACGCCGGCAGCTACCGCCATCTGATGAATGTGATGTACGAGTCGCTGCGGCCCACCACAACGTTCAAAGACGCGGCCAACAACACCAGTCTTCCGCCGCACGACCTGGGTGATGGGCCAGCCGGCACACGCGTGGCCGGTCACAACGTCCGGACACTCGAGGCCGTCATCCCGCCGCGAAAGCTCCACTCGGCACAGCAGATCCGAACTGCGAATTACATCCTGCAGTCCACGGATCCAACGGGCATCAACGCAGCCGGTAAGGGCTCGAACGTTGGGCAGGCCGTGGTGTTCCACTACGCGGCAGAGATCCTGCGCACCGCCTGGGATAAGACTGGAGAGCGGCGCTATCTTGAAGGCATCGTGGAAAAGGCCAAGAAGCTGCTCGACCTACAGCCGAAGTTCACCGACGACCTGGCGCATCGGGTTTTGTTTTTCCAGCGCGTGTTTCCCTCCGGTGGCCCCAGTATTCGGGAACGTCCAGAAGAGTTACAGAAACTTGGGGAGCGCGCCCGAAGCCAGACTGAACTGGACGAGCGAGCGTTACGTGCTTCGCAGCGAGAGGACGGCGCCTGGGGGTTCACACCAGCAATAGTGGATCCTGTTGCCGATCCGGCCCCAACGGCGCTAGCGGTCGATGCGCTGGTTTCGCTGGGCGCAAGCCAGACAGATCCGGCGGTTGCCAAAGGCGTGCAAGCTCTGCTGATGCTGCAGGATCCCTATGGCCGTTGGAACCGGGCGGCCAAAACTGGCTTCGTGACCACATCGTATGTGCTGAACACGCTGGCGCGCCTGTATCCGGAGAAACCGCATATCTGCCTCTCGCAAGGATTTCGAGCCGGTACCGAATGAGTCTCTTCAGGACAGCGTGGCTCGCATGCGTCGCCTGGCCCAACTCGACCCATGGAGTGCGGTTTCTACGGAGGCGCCGGCCGAGCAGTTGCTCGACCTGATGCAGGCGGGCGCCGCACATCGCAGCCCGAGTGTGCGCTACTGGGCGATGGTCGCACTGGGCGCTCGCCACAACCCGAAGGCTGTGCCTGCCCTCGTCAAGGGACTCGGTGATCCCGCAAAGATGGTGCGTGAAGCAGCGCGCTGGGGAATGCGGCAGACACTTCTGGATGACATCGGCTGGGAGCAAGTCTTTCAGGCGCAGGCTAAGGCGGGCGACCTGGCTCGCGAACAACTGGCCGCGACGCTGGTGATGCGAGCCGACGCTGTGATGACGCGATCGCAGGTGGATCTGGAACGATTGGCAGCGACGCTGGAGCGAATGATGACCACAGATCCAAACCCGGCCGTTCGTGCCTGGGCATCTCGGGCGGCTTGGAATTGGTGGGTTTGGAACCCTCCCGCACGGCGGCGGCTGAACCAGGGCTTTCTCACCCTGCTCGAAACACCCGAGCCTTCGGTCCTCGCAGAAAACGCAAAACGCTATCAGCTGCAGGCTCTGTTCATCGTGAATGGCAATCGCGCCAGCGCCAACTACGATCAACCCTATCCAGAGTTGGCAGAGCTGTTTGAAGCTGCCGGAAAGAGAATGCAGGCAGCTTCCGTGGGTCGTCAGATTGGCCAGCGTGTCACTGGCGTAGCCGCGACTTACTACAACGCTGCTTATGGATCGAACGGAACGGGGCAGATGGGATATGCCACACCACACGCTTCTGAAACAGTGGGCAAAGCTGTGCTTGGCTACTGGGAAGAAGCCGAGGCCTCGGGACAACAGCAGCGTGTCCAACTCGCCATGGAAGCAGCCGCCAATGTGATCCACGAGGGAGTGCAGAAGAAGCTATTGCACTACGCGGTGAAAGGTCCTGAGGCGCTGCGGCCTATCGCGTCCAGTTCGCTGTCTGACCCAAGGGCGGTGCTTCTTCCGACTTCGCCTGAATTCGTCGAACCGTTGATGGAGCGCGTGCACCGCGCGGCCGCCGATGAGGCAAACCGCTCGCAGGCAGCCCGAACGGTGATCCGTCAACTTTCGCGAGCGCGCTGGGACATGCCGGTTTCCGTGGAACGGCAGCGGGCATTCTTTGATTTGCTCATACCAAAATTCCGTGATCCCGCCGACGAAGCACAATGGTTCCTGGCCGAACAGATGGGCGGAGTGCTGGCAGTCAATCCCGATCTTCGCACCGAGACACTCCTGGCACTGGCTCCGAAGTCATTTAAATCCCGTCTGGAGGAGCTTCTCTGGCTGCCGAGCGCGGGTTGGATGTTGAGGATCGACACTCCGATCCCCGAGATTGGCCAGCAGTCGTGGCCTCAAACGCGTGTCGAATTGCGTCGAGCGGCACTGGACATGGTGGTCAGGAATCTGTCGCCAGACGCTGACAGGCGTCTGAGAGAAACGGCACTGCGATTGATCTCTCAGCCCGAATTGCGGTCCCATCCCGAGGTAGTTGCGGCCGCCTCTCGTGTTAAAACGGGCGAAGCGGCACGCCTCCTTCCCGAAGGATTCGAGCGCGAGCTCCGGCAAACGGTGGAGCAGGACACAGTCGTTCCCAAGCTTGCGTTCACCCCGGAGCGTTCCCGTAACTTCGCGTACTTTCGCGACTATGTCATGCCGGAACTGAATCTTGAGAACCGGGAAGATGCTCAGTCCTGCTTTACGTGCCATGGTTCTGGCCGTGTGCCTTCGATGGAATTGAAGGCCCCCGAGCGGCGAACTGAATTCCTGGCGGCGGCCGACGTCTGGAAGAACTATCGAATACTGCTGGACCGGATCGACCTGAATGCCGTGGAGCGCAGCAAGCTGCTTGTGAAGCCCCTCAATCTTCAGACAGGGAAAGAGGACGGCCATCAGGGAGGCCGCCGCTACAAGCCAGGAGATCGCGGACACGAGATCCTGAAACGCTGGGCTGCCGATGTCGCCACTCTAAAATGACGGTAGCCGTTGTTTCGCTCGAACAATACGACGCTCGGAGGTGCCTATGTTTCGAAAGAGAGTTTCCATTTTGGGCGCCTGTTCACTTCTTCTCCTCGCGTCCATTCTGCAAACCACTTCGGCTCCCCTGCTTCAGACCAACACGAACGAGCCTGAACCTGAGGAGGCTGAAACGAAAGCCAACGGCTGTTCGATCAAGTTCGTGAAGAGAACTGTTGAAACCAAACCCAGCTACACTGAGGAAGCCCGCCTGGCGGGTCTTGAGGGCACTGTGGTCGTTTATGCCGAGATCGCGAAGGACGGATCCCCTGAGAATCTGCGAGTGCTCCGCAGCCTCGGCCACGGTCTTGATCAGGAAGCGGTAAGAACCGTGCAACAGTGGCAGTTTGAACCCAATCTGCAGAACGGACAGGTTACCCGTGTAGCGACGTACGTCCCCGTGAGATTCCGCCTGGATCGTCAGATCTACGGAGTCCAGCAACCCGCCGCCGGCAACAACGGAGATCTTTCAGGTTGCTGAGGGAGGAATTACCGCACCGAGAATTATTTCCCGCGTGGAGCCTACCTACACGGAGGAAGCCCGAAGGGCAAAGGTCGGGGGCACGGTCGTACTTTTCGTGGAGATCACAAGCTCAGGGACAGTCGAGAATGTCGTTGTGCTGCAGGGGCTCGAAAAGGGTCTGGACGAAAGCGCCGTCCGCGCGATCAAGCAATGGAAATTTAGCTCCTGCCACAAAGGATGGCCGACCCGTCGCGGTGATGATGACGGTTGAGATGAACTTCAGCATGGGATAGTCCGGGCGCAGAATCGCTTGAAATCCGGGGCGGCCGAAAAGTCTGGATTCCCGCTTTCGCGGGAATGACGAACGAATACTCTCGTTCAGCTCAACACCCGTCTCTGCTCGCTCCCAGCGGCAATGTGCCTATCTTGACAGGTCATCACAGGAAGTGGTAGAAAACCGCCTCTGTCACTAACGCCGAGCAGCACCAAGCGTCATTCCCGTCACGGAAAGTCCATTGACACTTGCCTTCTGGATTTCAACTCTCTTGACAGCACCACACCAAATCACGGCTTGACGCACTCGCCGGATTCAGCGGGAAGGAAAACACATGTCTTACAACGGAATAAGCGTTCCTAAAGAGGGCGCCAAGATCACTCTTGTCAACGGGAAGCTGGTGGTTCCCGACAACCCCATCATCCCTTTCATCGAGGGTGATGGTACCGGGCGGGATATCTGGAAGGCCTCGGTCCGAGTCTTCGATGCCGCCGTCAAGAAAGCTTATAGTGGAAGACGAAGCATTCATTGGTACGAAGTGTTTGCAGGTGAGAAGGCCTACAAGAAGTTTGGTGAATGGCTGCCCGACGACACGCTGGCTGCTATCAAAGCGTTTCGCGTTGCTATCAAAGGGCCGTTAACGACACCGGTGGGCGGGGGCATTCGAAGCCTGAACGTGACGCTTCGACAGGTGCTCAATCTCTTCGCTTGCGTGCGCCCCGTGAAGTACTACCAGGGCGTGCCTTCACCGGTGAAGAATCCCGAGAAGATGAACATGGTGATCTTTCGTGAGAATACGGAAGACGTCTACGCCGGCATTGAATGGCAGCAGGGAACGCCGGAGGCAAAGAAGGTCATTGATTTTCTGGGCAAAGAAATGGGCAAGAAGGTGCTACCCGATTCGGGCATCGGGATCAAACCCATTTCGATCACGGGTACCAAGAACCTGGTGCGCAGTGCGATTCGCCATGCCATCGACAACCAGCGCAAGGTGGTAACGCTGGTTCACAAAGGCAACATCATGAAGTTTACGGAGGGCGCATTCCGTGACTGGGGGTACCAGTTGGCCCGTGAGGAATTCGGAAGCCAGACAATCAGTGAAGACGAGGTATCCAAGAATCACGGCGGCAAGGCACCGGCCGGCAAGATCCTGATCAACGACCGCATTGCCGATTCGATGTTTCAGCAGGTGCTGACACGCGCCAACGAATACGAGGTGGTTGCGACCCCCAACTTGAATGGTGACTATCTCTCAGACGCCTGTGCGGCGCAGGTTGGCGGTCTGGGCATCGCGCCCGGAGCCAACATTGGCGATGAGTATGGTGTCTTCGAAGCGACGCACGGGACAGCACCGAAGTACGCCGACCAGGATCTCATCAATCCCGGCTCCGTGATCTTGTCGGGCGTGATGATGTTCGAACACCTGGGCTGGATTGAGGTTGGCAACAGCATCGAAGAGGCTTTTGCCACAACGATTCAGCAAAAGAAAGTGACGTACGACCTCGAGCGCCTCATGACAGGGGCAACGAAGCTCAAGACCAGCGAATTTGCAGACGCGATTATCGCGAACATGAAGTAGAGAGTTGACCAGGTCAAGACCCTCAGCCGGAAATCCAGATCGTGCGCGACCCAGGTTCGTCATTCCGGCGAAAGCCGGAATCCAGTACCCGTGAGCGGTCTGGATTCCCGCTTTATATGCCAGGCGACGTTCTTTCGCCGGAATGACGACATCTATTTGCATTCGGCTCGACCGGGCCACCGGCGTTGTCTCACGAAAGGAGCAGGAATGAAACGCAAGAAGGTAACCGTTGTGGGTTCAGGAAATGTCGGCGCGACCGCAGCGCAGCGGATTGTGGACCAGGATCTAGCCGACGTCGTGCTGATCGACATTGTCGAGGGGGTGCCACAAGGCAAGGCACTCGATCTGCTTCAGTCGGGCCCAGTGGAAGGCTATGACTTCACGATCACCGGCACGAACGACTACAAAGACACGGCCGATTCAGACGCAGTCATTATCACTGCCGGACTTCCACGCAAACCGGGAATGAGCCGTGACGACCTTCTCATGAAGAATTACGAGATCGTGAAAAGCGTCACCGAACAAATCGCGAAGTTCTCGCCAAATACCATTCTGATTGTGGTTAGCAATCCCTTGGACGCAATGGTTCAGACCGCCCTGAAAGTGTCGGGGTTCCCGAAGAACCGGGTAATCGGCATGGCTGGTGTACTGGATTCAGCCCGGTTTCGCACGTTCATTGCCATGGAGCTGAAGGTCTCGGTGGAGAACATTCATGCTTTTGTCCTGGGAGGGCATGGGGACACGATGGTGCCCCTGCCGCGTTACTCGACCGTTTCGGGCATTCCAATCACGGAACTGATGTCCAAAGAAAGGATCGATGCCCTGGTCAAGCGGACTGCCAACGGAGGCGCCGAGATTGTCAGCCTTCTCAAAACGGGAAGTGCCTACTACGCACCGTCGGCGGCCAGCGTTGAAATGCTGGAAGCTATCTTCAAAGACAAGAAGAAAATCCTCCCGTGCGCTGCTTACCTGGAGGGTGAATATGGCATCCACGGACTCTACGTCGGCGTGCCAGTGAAACTGGGCAAGAACGGGATCGAGGAAATCATTCAGATTAAGCTGACCCCGGAAGAAGATGCCGCTCTGAAGAAGTCTGCTGCTGCCGTGAAGGAGCTCGTGGACATAATCAAGGTTTAGAGGCTAGACCCGGCTTGTCGCCTGTTCCCTTGTCCAAAGACCCATGTGGGAGTTCCAGGTCGCCATCCGATTGGGTGTTCTCACAGTTGTTCGCGCCAGCAAAGAATTGCTGCCAACCCTTGCGGTCCCACCATTCAAGGATTTTTAATTTCCTGCTCAAGGAAGTTAAGCGCCTCAATGAGATGGTGACGAAGCCCAGCGGCTCCTGAACCTCATTCCAGCAGAGTTGGCACTCGCGTGCCGTCTGAATACCTCAGGCAAAGGTGTCGTGCCGCAGCGATAAAACTCCATTCGAGGTCGGTTGGTATCCCATTTTTGCATCAGGAATTCGGACTATTACGCTCGCGAACTACGCTCGATGCTGCTACCCTGTTGCCGCTTGCGAAGTCGCACGTTCTTGTCGAATCGAACCAATGCTATTTGGCCGTCGCAACCGATATTCATGGGGTTCGTGAGTTTTCGAAAGGACCAGAAGTTTTGTGGCACCAAATATGGTCGATGAAATACGACTTACGCAGATGGCCAAACGAGCGGGATGTGCCGCCAAGCAACCTCCCGGCTATCTGATTCCTCTGCTAGGGAAACTAGCTGAAATCTCAGACCCTAAAGTCCTGGTGGGAAGCTCCACTGCCGACGATGCAGCCGTCTATCAACTCAGCGATGATCTGGCCTTGGTGTTGACCACCGATTTTTTCACTCCGATCGTCGATCGGCCGTATGACTTTGGAGCCGTAGCAGCTGCCAACGCGTTGAGTGATGTTTATGCCATGGGCGGCCGTCCGCTCACCGCTCTGAACCTTGTCGGATTTCCCGATCATCTCCTCGGACCGGAGGTCTTGGGAGATATTCTGCGAGGGGCCAGCGATAAAGCCCGAGAAGCCGGGATCGACGTTGTCGGAGGACATACGATCAAGACCGACGAGCCCATTTTTGGACTGGCCGTGGTCGGAACGGTCCATCCAAAGCAGGTTCTTACGAACGCGAAAGCAGAGCCGGGAGACGCTCTCATCCTCACAAAACCGCTTGGATTGGGTATCATTACAACGGCCGCCAAGCAGGGGGAAGATCGTCTCGACTCTATTCCACAAGCCATCGAAGTCATGAAAACCCTAAACGGGACGGCTTCCGAAGTGTTGGTGTCCGGCGGAGCGCATGCACTCACCGACGTTACTGGTTTCGGCCTACTCGGGCATCTTCGCAACATGACCACGGCGAGCCGGGCGGGCGCGAACATTTGGCTGGCTAAGGTGCCCGTGCTTCCGGCAGCTTGGGAATATGTGCGTGCAGGGATTGCCCCCGGGGGAACCCATGCGAACTGGCGTTTTCTGAACAGCTGGGTAGACTACGCTCCGGATGTAGCGAAGGAAGAACAAGTGGTGCTCTGCGATGCGCAAACCTCCGGAGGGCTTCTGGCGGCGGTTCCAAACAGCGATGCTGAGCGGGTGGTGACCTCGCTCCGCGCGGCCGGCCTTGCGCAGGCGGCTATCGTTGGAGCTGTGACGGCTGATACTTCTGGTCGGATCGCAGTTTCCCGTGGGCGTTAGTAGGGAGCATGTTCGCCGCGGAAGACTGTTGCAAAATTCCCCCTTAACAAGGGGGTAACGCCGATGGCGTGGGGGTTGTCTTGCGAGGTGTCGTATTGAAGATGAGGCTTTCCCAACTTGGGAACACAACCCCCTAGCGACTTCGCGACTGTCGTCGCTACGCCGCCGCCCCCTTTGACAAGGGGAATTCTCACGTGCGGCTCGCCTGGAGAGATCAAGAGTCCTTCTAATTTCTGACCAAGCGACTGGCGTGGACAGCTGACCCAAGGATCTCGATGTGACCTTTAGCGAAGAGATTGTCGGAATTATCCAAGCCTTGAAGCAAAAGCCAGGCGCCCTCTTGCCGATTCTTCATGGCATCCAAGACAAGCTTGGCTATGTTCCTTCAGAAGCCATTCCCATCATTGCCAGCGAACTCAATCTGACGCGGGCAGAAGTTCACGGCGTGGTGACGTTCTACCACGATTTCCGTTCCAAGCCACCCGGCCGTCACGTCGTCAGAGTGTGCCAGGCTGAGTCGTGTCAGGCCATGGGAAGCGTCGCCCTCACAAACTACGCCAAGCAGCTTCTGGGCGTGGACTTTCACGAAACCACGCGGGATGAGGCCTTCAGCTTGGAACCCGTTTACTGTCTGGGCAACTGCGCGTGTTCCCCGGCTGTGATGGTGGACCAGGAAGTGTACGGCCGTATCACCCCGCAGCGTTTTCAGCAAATCCTACAAGAGGTGTCGGCTCAGAAAGAATGAAAGCAACTGTCTACCTTCCCCAAGATTCAGGAGCCCTATCGTTGGGCGCAGAAGCCGTTGCCACCGCCGTGCGGCTGGAAGCCAAGAAACGCGGCCAGGAATTGCAGCTTATTCGAACTGGCTCGCGAGGCATGTACTGGCTCGAGCCTCTACTCGAGGTTGCGACAGCCAATGGACGCGTTGCTTACGGACCCGTCGCATCCTCTGATGTGTCGTCTCTGTTTGACGCCGGTTTCTTGCAGGGATCAAGCCATCCGCTACATCTTGGACTGACCGAGGAAATCCCCTATTTCAAGAATCAGGAACGAATGACCTCCGCGCGTGTCGGCATCATCGATCCGATCTCGCTGGAAGACTATCGCTCCTACGGTGGTTTTGCCGGACTGCAGAATGCCCTGTCGTTGACGGGCGAACAGATCATCAAGGAAGTTGTCGAATCAGGTTTGCGGGGGCGTGGTGGAGCGGCCTTTCCAACAGGGATTAAGTGGAAGACCGCTTTCGATGCACCATCTGATCAGAAGTACGTCGTGTGTAACGCGGACGAGGGCGATTCCGGCACGTTCTCCGACCGCATGATTATGGAGGGCGATCCCTTCGTCCTCATTGAAGGCATGGCCATCGCCGGGATCGCTGTCAATGCTACGCAGGGCTACATCTACCTGCGCTCCGAGTATCCGCACGCCTACCGAATCCTCAATCTGGCGATCGAGAAGGCCTATCAATCAGGCTATCTCGGTGAAGACCTATTGGGCAGCGGCAAGACCTTCCATCTGGAAGTCCGTCGAGGCGCGGGGGCCTACATTTGCGGAGAGGAAACCGCTTTGCTCGAAAGTCTCGAAGGAAAGCGCGGAGAGATTCGTTACCGGCCGCCGCTCCCTGCAGTGGTTGGGCTCTTTGGCAAGCCTACAATCATTAACAACGTCATCACCCTGGCATCTGTCCCCATCATCTTCGAGAAAGGCGCTGCCTTCTACAAGAACTACGGAGTAGGACGCTCTCGGGGCACGCTTCCCTTCCAATTGGCCGGCAACATCAAACGTGGAGGGCTGGTCGAGAAGGCTTTTGGCCTGACGCTGCGCGAATTGCTTTATGATTTCGGAGGGGGAAGCTTCACGGGCCGCCCGATTCGGGCGGTCCAGATTGGTGGACCGCTGGGCGCCTACCTGCCCGAATCACAGTTTGACGTTAAGATGGACTACGAAGCGCTGAGTGGGATTCAGGCGATGCTCGGTCACGGCGGCGTCGTCGCTTTTGACGACACGGTGGACATGGCGAAAATGGCTCGGTTCGCCATGGAATTCTGCGCTATCGAGTCCTGCGGCAAATGCACCCCCTGCCGCATCGGATCGACTCGTGGTGTGGAAGTGATTGATAAGATTATTCAAGATCGCAATCGTACGGCCAACCTGCATCTCTTGCGCGACCTTTGCGATGTCATGTTGAACGGCTCGCTGTGTGGGTTGGGAGGTCTTATCCCGAACCCGGTGTTGAGCGCCCTGAAGCACTTTCCCGAAGACTTTGGGATCGCAGATGTGGAAAAATTGAGTTTAGCTTGAGCAGAATCTCCAAGCCTCGAATGCACCTGTCAAATTCGCGATGAGTTCTGGCCAGGCGTGAGGAATCGATGCACTCCATTACCGATACAGATTTTGGAACTCCCAAAAGAAATTCAGACACCGCCGTTTCACTGGAAATCGACGGCATTCCCGTAACAGTTCCTGCCGGAAGTTCAGTTCTCTACGCAGCCAGCGCTGCAGGGACACGGATTCCCAAACTGTGCGCCACCGACAGTCTGGAGGCGTTCGGGTCTTGCCGTCTCTGCCTGGTGGAGATTCAAGGACGTCGCGGCTACCCCGCATCCTGCACCACGCCTGTTGAAGCCGGAATGAAGGTGCGCACCCAGTCTCCAAGACTGGCCGATCTGCGGCGCGGCGTTATGGAGCTCTACATCTCCGACCATCCTCTGGATTGTCTCACCTGCCCTGCCAACGGCCATTGCGAGCTGCAGGACATGGCCGGGGCGGTGGGTCTTCGGGAAGTGCGATACGGATATGACGGCGCGAATCACCTCAATGCGCCCAAGGATGATTCGAATCCCTATTTCACCTTCGATCCCAGCAAGTGCATCGTCTGCAGCCGTTGCGTGCGCGCCTGTGAAGAGACTCAAGGAACCTTCGCGTTGACCATCGACGGTCGCGGGTTTGCCTCCCAAGTGTCGCCAGGCCAGATGGACAGCTTCATGAATTCCGAATGCGTCTCCTGCGGCGCCTGCGTGCAGGCGTGTCCGACGGCAACGCTCATGGAAAACTCCGTATACCAGCTTGGGCAGCCCGATCGGGCAGTGGTGACCACCTGCGCGTATTGCGGAGTCGGTTGCTCGTTCAAGGCGGAGGTCAAAGGCAACCAGGTGGTTCGCATGGTTCCGAACAAGGATGGTCATGCAAACCACGGCCATTCCTGTGTGAAAGGGCGGTTCGCATTTGGCTATGCCACGCACTCCGAACGCATCCTCAAACCGATGGTTCGCAAAAGCATCGAGGATCCGTGGAAAGAGGTTTCCTGGAACGAAGCGATTGGGTATGCCGCCAGCGAGTTCAAACGCATCCAGGCTCAGCATGGCCGTTACTCCGTCGGCGCTATTACATCGTCGCGCTGTACTAACGAAGAAACATTCCTAGTGCAGAAAGTTGGTGCGTACCGTTTTCGGTAACAACAATGTGGATACCTGCGCGCGCGTCTGCCATTCCCCCACCGGCTATGGCCTCAAGACGACTCTCGGCACTTCGGCAGGCACGCAAGCGTTTGACTCCGTCGAGCAAGCGGACGTCCTCATGGTGATCGGAGCCAACCCGACGGACGGCCACCCGGTTTTCGCTTCCCGTATGAAGCAGCGCTTGCGCGAGGGCGCCAGGCTGATCGTGGCCGATCCAAGGGCGATCGATTTGCTTCGAACTCCGCCCCACATCGAAGCCGACTATCACCTTCAGTTGCTTCCAGGCACAAATGTCGCCCTGATCAACGGCCTGGCTCACGTCGTCGTGAAGGAGGAGCTGGCCAACGACGCGTTTGCGCTGGAGCGATGTGATCCCGAGGAATATCGGAAGTGGAAAGACTTCGTTTCCCAGTCCAAGTACTCTCCTGAAGAGGTCGAGAAAATTACGGGAGTGCCCGCAGAACGAATCCGGGGAGCAGCGCGTCTCTATGCCACGGGTGGGAACGCAGCCATCTACTTCGGCCTTGGCGTGACAGAGCATAGCCAAGGGTCAACGATGGTGATCGGGATGGCCAACCTGGCGATGGCCACAGGCAACATCGGGCGTGAGGGCGTCGGCGTCAATCCGCTGCGCGGTCAAAACAACGTTCAAGGATCCTGCGATATGGGCTCATTCCCGCATGAGCTGTCGGGGTATCGCCACATTTCGGACGCGAACGTTCGCGCGCTTTTCGAAAAGGACTGGAACGTCACACTCGATCCCGAACCGGGCCTGCGCATTCCCAACATGTTCGATGCCGCGCTGGACGGAAGCTTCAAGGGCATGTACATCCAAGGGGAAGACTTCGCCCAATCCGACCCGAACACTCAACATATTGAAGCCGCGCTCAGATCACTGGAGTGTGTCGTCATCCAGGATTTGTTCCTGAATGAGACCGCCAAGTTTGCACACGTGTTTCTGCCGGGTTCGACCTTCCTGGAGAAAGACGGCACGTTCACCAATGCAGAACGTCGCATTCAACTCGTTCGCAAAGTGATGCCTCCGGCCAACGGCATGGCGGACTGGGAGATCACGATGGCCCTTGCGAACGCTATGGGTTATCCGATGCACTACAATCACCCGTCGGAGATCATGGATGAGATTGCCCGCCTCACTCCAACCTTCAGCGGAGTCAGTTTCGAAAAACTAAATCGACTCGGCAGCATTCAATGGCCCTGCAACGACAAGGCTCCCGAAGGCACGCCCACGATGCACGTGGGACAGTTCGTGCGAGGCAAGGGCAAGTTTGTGATTACCGAATATGTGCCGACCGAAGAACGCACCAGCAGGAAATACCCGCTGATCCTCACCACGGGTCGCATTCTTTCGCAGTATAACGTCGGAGCCCAGACGCGCCGCACCGAGAACATCCTCTGGCACCATGAAGATGTTCTGGAAATTCATCCGCATGACGCCGAGCAGCGCGGTATTAAGGATGACGCCCGAGTGGCCATCACCAGTCGGGCCGGAAACATTGTCTTAAGAGCCAGGATCTCCGATCGCATTCAACCCGGTGTGGTTTACACAACGTTCCATCACCCCGTTACGGGCACAAACGTCATTACCACCGACAACTCAGATTGGGCGACCAATTGTCCGGAATACAAGGTCACGGCGGTCGAGGTGAGCTTGGTGACCCATCAATCGGAGTGGCAAGAGCGGTATCGCGACTTTACGAGCCAGCAGGAAGCACTTTTGAAGAAGGGGCAGATGATCGAAGCGTAGACCCCTGAGACCGATGGACATTCAGCATCTGGTGAAGATGGCGAACAACATTGCTTCCTTCTTTGAAGCCGAACCAGACATTGCGAAAGGCGCAAAGAGTGTGGCTGAACATTTGAGGAACTTCTGGGATCCCCGTATGCGTCGCCAGATTCTCAGCCATGTTGACGAGCTGCAGGGTGCCGGTTTGAAATTGCTTGTGCTCGAGGCACTCCGAAGCCATCGCCTGGAGCTTGGCGGCAAGTGACTCAAGACCGGCCGAGGATCACTTTTGGTTCATCCGTGGTACATTCTCAACGCAGCTAGTTCTGCAGGACTTGGAAGGTAACTCTGAAAAGGGTAGGCACATCTCGCCGGCTGACTGCTTAATCACGATTGGCGTAACCAAGAGACACCAGAAGTGACACGCAGGTGATCTTTCTATTTCATGTTTTCCGCTGTTTCTCATCGCACTATGTGGGCCTGTAGCTCAGAAGGCTCAGAAGGATAGAGCAGCGGTTTCCTAATGGGCCCGGACGATATGTCGAAGGGTCGCGCGGAAGCTTCACGAGCTAGTGATCCAACGCCACCCGTCATCAAGCCTAACGAGATTTTGAGTCTGCCCTCCGGCTATGTTGAACTGAATAACTTCCAAGCGCAAGCAAGAACCAAGACTGATCAGGGTTTCAAGCGAGTTCTTCTGCCTTTCGGGAATGCAGCAATCTGCAATGAACGGTGCCGTTTTGCGGTTCCAGGTGACACCAGCACCCCCACGACATGGGTCACCAGCCTCGCATGCTCGCTAACCCCCTAAGCTACCTTTAGTCCATCAACGCCTCTCACCAGCCTTGCTCATTCGTGCTGTGGCTGTGAAGGCGATCTCCTTGCCAGTTTTCGGCTCATTCCCTTTGATCCCTTCGACATCTTCAGGCCCAAGCTCTGCCTCGGTTCGGTCACCCATCGCTCGTGTGTCGACAAAGAGCATCTCCGCCTTCGAGAGCTCGCCGCGACGGCGCAGTGTCCGGATTAAATCTCTAAGCTGACTTAGGAGAGAACCTTCCCGGTCGTCGTATGGCTTAGTGTCTTCGAGCAGCTCTATGACCGCTAACTCGAGGGAATCGATCGACGTGCCCGGTGGAATGGATAGGAGAAAGCGCATCGGCGCCACCTCCACTAGTCTCAGCCATTCGATCCTTTGCAGGAGTTGGCTGGGCCCCACGATGATAATAGCCAGCCCGGGCGAGACTTCCACTAGATCAACCTGCATCTCCCGCTTCGAGTCAAGAGGCACTGCCGCGTCCGTTGCCTTTACGATCGCACGGGCGCGATCCGGATCAATGGAAGCGAGCCGGGCGAGGGTGCTTTCGGGAAGGGTTACGGTGACAGGACGTCGCGGCTCGCGAAATTTAGGGGGACGTCCGCTCTTTAGTCTTGTTGTCCGCATTTTTCCTTGCTGTTATGCACTTCCAACATCATAACCCAAAAGTTCTGGAATTATTCCGTCAAAACCTCTTTCCGTGAAACACCTAAGCCCTATTAAGCTGTTTTTTCGCGAAATTTCTTGTTGTTCGACATGACTTCTGACATTACAATGCCCATGGTTTCTTAATTTCTCCGTTAAAATATTCTAAAGCGTCGACAGTGTAGCGGACAGTAGCCTTGCAAACGGGCGCTCCATGGCATCCAGCGGACACCGCAATTTCCCTTTGCGATCGAGTAGGACGGTGCAGAAGAACGAGAAACACAATGAGGCCGAAAAGAGCCTGACCGATCCGGTCTCGATATGGGCGGTTGTTCGCCCTCCGGATCAAAGCCCAAACAAGAGTCTGAAAAATGATAATCATTAGATCTTTAGCTGAACGAGCTCTCAAGCGGGTGGAAAGAGCGCTGAACCCTCTTCCGGACTGGGCGAACACGATCAGAGATGAATCCAATTGGTGGAAGCTCTCACAACCCCAATGGACCGAGCTGCTCAAGAAGGATTCCGCTCTTTGGAAGGCGTCGAAAGAACGAGCCAAAAAAGGACCGAAGATCCTCATGGCCACTGGCGTTGGAGGGTTTCCTACGATAACGATTGTTGACAGTCTTCTTGCAGTGGCTCTAACGCTGCGCGGGGCCGAAGTTCACATCTTACTTTGCGACAAGTTTCTGCCGGCCTGCAGCATGACGGACCGCGGGTTCTTTCCCATAGCTGACGAGTTTGTAAAGCACGGACCGTCCACAAGTATGTGCAAAGTGTGCTTTTCACCAGGCGACCGAATGTTCCGTTCGCTAGGTTTGACAGTTCACCGCTTGAGCGATTTGGTCTCAACGGAAGAAAGAGAAACCGCTCGGCAACTATCAGCCAGTGTCCCGTTGCGCGAGATCCCCAACTATTGTCTCGACGGCGTGCCCGCGGGCGAGCACGCCTACTCGGGAGCGCTGCGTTACTTTGCGCGTGGAGACCTGGAAGGAGAACCTCAAGGTGATCCCGTTCTCCGCCGCTACCTCGACGCATCGATCCTCAGCGTCTACGGTATACGCCGCCTTCTAAAGACTTGGACGTATGAAGCCTCCTGTTTCATTCATGGAATCTATGTGCCGCACGGAGTCATTCCAGAGGTCTGCCGTCAGGAAAAAGTTCGGAGCGTGAGCTGGAGTCACACCTATCGCAAGCATACTTTTATTTTCAGCCATGAGGACACTTACCACCGTACCATGCTCGTTGAACCGGCCAGCAACTGGGAGAACATCCAGTGGACACCGGAGTGCGAAGCCGAGATTGTCGACTACCTGAAGAGCCGCTGGTACGGAACCCGGGACTGGATTTCCTATTCGAACAATGTCCGGGGAAAGGAGGTCGATATTGAAGCCGAGCTGGGTGTCGACTTCGCCAAGCCTTGCATCGGAATGCTCACCAATGTGATCTGGGACGGACAGGTGAAGTATCGTAACAACGCGTTCCCGAATATGGTGAACTGGGTAATGCAAACAATTCGGTATTTTGTAGATCGCCCCGACCTCCAGTTGATTCTGCGAGCTCATCCCGCTGAACTTCGGCACGGAATAAAGTCGCGGCAACTTATTGTTGACGAGATTCGTCGTGAGTTTCCTGACCTTCCGAAGAACATCGTACTCATCGGGCCTGAGAATCCGATCAGCACCTATGCTGTGATGATGAAATGCGACTCAGTCCTCATTTGGGCGACTAATGCCGGCATTGAACTGGCCGGGATGGGCATCCCTATAATTGTCGCCGGAGAGGCCTGGGTTAAGAACAAGGGAGTCACTCTGGATGCGAACTCCGCGGCGGAGTATTTTGATCTCTTGAAGCGCTTACCCATCGGCAAACGAATGGATGAAGCCACTACTCTCAAAGCTCGCAAGTATGCTTATCACTATTTCTTCCGGCGGATGATTCCTCTGGGGTTCCTACAGCCCTCCAAGCACAGCATCTCTTACGATCTAAAAATCAGTGGACTCGGCGACCTAATGCCGGGGCGCAGCGTCGGTCTGGATGTCATCTGCAAGGGAATCCTCAGCGGTGATGAGTTCAACTATCCAGCTGAATTGGTTCGCGAAGACTTCGATGAGAGATGAGACTGATCATGAAGCAGTGCCAGCCGGGAGTGCTTGTTCAATGCATCTGTTGGTGTTTGTTTAGATTTTCCTCTGTCGGCCAACTAACGGAGTTGCTCGCTCTTACCAAATCTAGCAAGTCTTCCGCCCTCCGGGAACCACCGCACGCGAGCTTTCTGCGATCCGGCGTCCCTGCCGTCTATCGTATTTGCGTTTGAACGGCATAGCACGCCCCCGCCTCCAAAGGGAGTAGTTCAATCGACCTGGTCCCCACGCAGTAGGGCAAACTCAGCGATGTCCTGGTGCCCTCAGTGGTGCCCGCGTTGACGTCTGTGCAGCTTGCCCCTATGATGAGGGCACTTTGGAGTCAGCAACCCAATCTGTTTTTGAGCTAATTCAAAAGAAACTTGGCGTGTCCGACATCAATTCAAGCGGCTTCCTCTTCGGTCCATCAAAGCTCTGATTAGAAGTGGACTCTCAGCTCGTGAAGTTCACCGGTTAGTGGTGCCGAGGCGTGCGGAACCAAGACCTGAATCTCCAAGGTTTGCCAAAAGTGCTGTCGGCCATTCCAAGGAAGGGCTACGACGTAGCTTCTACGGCTGGATAGAGGACGATTGCGACCTGTGTGGCAAGAACCCCCGACTTTCGCAGGTACTTCTGGAATCGGGAAAGTGCATTTGCGGAGACTGCGAGGATACCTTATGACATCGAAGCTCTACCTAACTGTTCCGTTCGGGTATACGTGGCATGTCTTTGGTGAGGACGTTCCCTGTGTCTCCGAGCACTGGCGAGAAGTTCCGAACGCCAATGGCAAGAATGCCACGTCTGCAAAACTAAGAACAGGGATGAGAGCATGAAGAGGTTGCTTCCATGAAATGTTCGACGAGCGAGTTGGCTGATTGCAGAGATCGCGAATGGACAGATCAAGGGGAACCGCGAAGCGTGAAGCATGGCACCACTCTCAGAAGACCGGACATCGAACACATGTCGAGGTAGCTGAGGCGACCTACTATGGAAAAGACTGAGTAGAGGTGACCACCTGGCACTGGCAAAAATCAAAAACAAAAACTACACAAGAAACGAGAAGGTAGAACTACAAGGGTGGGCTAAACCACGACAAGGAAAGAAGTAAGAGGGAACTTCAAGAGGCGGCGGTGCTGTGAGAGGCGCGCCGCCCTCTCTGACTCTTGAATCATGCTTCGCGGCGTCAAGACTATATCGTGAAGCTGATCGAGGAAGCGGAAGCAGCGTAACTACGGTATCAAAGCCCTAAAGAGTTCCGGCCTGATCGCAATGAACAACGCCATCATCCCGACTGCCACTCCAATGAGTGTGTCGGCAGCTACGCCGCGCGAAAGCACCTTTTGCTCGCTGGTCGTCATTTCAACCTCCCAAAGGCATGGGAAACCCTACCACATCCTAGGTCAACTGTAACTAGTGCTCAAGGGTGAGAAGGGGAAATAAAAGCATTTCTGAATCGCATTTTGAGATGAGCGAGCGACTTCCTGGACGCTAAAGGTTGGTTTATTTCCGTGCTAGCGCCAATGATTTTGGTCTTTCTTCGTTGGCGACGTCAAAATCTTCCTCTGAGGTATCCGGCATTTCGACGGCAAGTGATTCAGTGGTCGCGCCATTCAACCTGGCGATCCAGTTGTTGAGTATCGCTTCGACGTGACGAACTTTTTCCGAATTCGCTGAAACCGTCAGCTCCGCCGTTCCGCGCGTGCGCACGAGGAGATCGCGGAAGCCTTGTAAGACTGCTATTCTCGACTCGCGACCAGCCGCAACAGAGAGATTCCCCTCGGCCATCCACAAGTATTTCTTCCACGTGCACTCACACTGGACGGGCGCTTCGCAAACCGCCCGTAAACGCTCTCGGAGCGATGAAGACACGCCTGCACTCTCGCTCCGAGAACGCCAGTCGCTGCTGTCGTACAACTCAGTCTCACGCTGCAGTTGCCGCTGGTACTCGGTCGTAAACTGTTGGCGTGCACGAAGAAGCTGCTGAACACTGAATACTGGATGGGTCACGTCGTGCACGGCGTCAGCGTCACGGTTGCCGAGTTGGATAGCAAGAGTCTGCAACTGAGCGTTGAGCTTGCGGAGTTCCCAAACCACCGCAAAAAACCCCACCGCAACAAGCAATGTAAGGAAGAACAGACCCATGATCTCTCCTCCGTCCCCTATGCTTCTAGCTAGAGCAGCGTCGTGGACATCGCTCCGGATCATGGCATCTGCGCGTCACCGGGTGAAGCGCCTTAGGCATCTACTTCATCTGCGGAAGACTCAGAACGAACAAATTGGAAATGATTCCAACGACCACGGAGCCAACAATCACGTTCCACACAGATTTCCGCCTCGCGATCAACTCTGTGTATTCCTGCTCCCAATCACCCCAAGAAAAAACCGCCCACGGATAACAAGCGGACACGAGATAAACCAACGCACCCACAACAAGGACAATGGGAAGGGCCATAAAGAACGTCCGCCAAATGAGCAGAATCCTCAGATCGAGGTAGTCTGTCTCCCGCCTGCGGACTTCGTTGGCCAGATCCTTCACGGTATTGCCAAAAGACGATCTGCAGCTTCTCATCCTGAGTCTTCGCGTCGAGGGCCCGTTGTAAGAGTACCGACGGCTCGTGTTGCGGATTAGTGGAAGGACGGTTGAACAGACCAAGGAAGACCGTACCAACGGCGAAAGTTACGATCAGCAGCACCACCAGGTTCCAACCGAAATGAGGCTCTCCAACAACATATCGATAAATCCAGTTGGTTGAAAACTCCGCTGCACTTGCTCCTCGATCTCGGCAAAGGTCTCAGTCGCCCATTTTGTATTCGGCCCGGTAACAACGATTGAGACGTTCGACTTGCGATTCCGATCGTAATGGACTGAGACATGACCGGCGGATGTTTTGGCGGAGGAAACTTAATCTCCATTTGCACGATGGGATTCTTCACCGCATTGTCAAGCGCCAACACCTCTTGAACGCTATGAAGTGATAACTCCTTACCGTTTTGAAGCTTAAGAGCAAAGACCGGCACGGACGACACACCAATCTCGGACATGCGCTGTTCGAGGATATTCATAATCCTGGAGAGCTTCCCACGATCGAGCACAAACGCAGTCGCGTACGTTTTGCGGAGCGTTGAAGTATCAGCCATCGTTTACTGTTAGGAGAAAGAAAGACGATTGCAGGAGTGCAGTCTAGCCGCAGGATAAACGACCTGTCAAACGAGCAGAAATGATGGCGAAAGTAGAAGTGCTCGTAAAGATTGGTACAGCTCTTTCGGCCTGGTCTGGCGAGAATCAGGTTCACTATGACGGAACGATCAGATCCTCCCCAGGACAACGAGACCGCTGTGCAAGCAGGGATCGAGAAAACGCTTTATGACGAGCTGAACAAAGGACTCACGCTCGCCGCGAAATCACTAGCCGCACTCGACGAACAAGAACGACTCACCCTCCTATCCGAAGCAGAACTCGCGTACCAAAACGCGATCTACCTCAGCGAACAAAGCACCACCACCCCAGAATCACCCATCAACACAAAACTCCACCAGCTAGGAGCATTCCTCATCAAACAAAACGACAACCAAGAAGGAAACTAAAAACAACCGTCTACAACAGCGGTGATTGTGACGAGCGCTCTGTCATGTCCTTGCCTCAGCGGAGGGCATGCGGTTTTTGTATAAACTGCCCTTGGTAATTCTGAGCGAGTCTGTATGTCACGAGTTCTTTGTAAGTGCTGGACTGGAAAGATCTGGCGCTTGAACCTGCCTCTATGGGAGAGCAGCGGTCTTTTGGGAAGAGTACTTTGTCATTTGATGAGTGGTCTTTGGTTCGTGGTTTCTTGTAAGTGCTAGACTGGAGAGGAACTGAGGAATCAGAAAGCTTGGCGGGTGAAAGTGGAAAATCCCCGAAACGATAAAGTAGTCCCCACAAAAGTCCTCACAGTGGTATATTGCACTACGACGTAAGTCCTTTGGGGCCTGTAGCTCAGAAGGATAGAGCAGCGGTTTCCTAAACCGTTGGTCGGGGGTTCGACTCCCTCCAGGCCTACCACTCCTTTCAACAACTTACAAGTGATTCTCATTCATTCGGGCAGGCACTGTGGCCGAAATTGTGGCTGGTCAACTTCTCAATGGCTGCGATTTTATGCTCGGGTGTGGGGTGAACGTATTTCATCGTCATGGCGATGGTCGAATGCCCCATCAGTTCTTTCAAGGTGGGAAGATCCACCCCAGCCATGGACATGCGCGAGCCGAAGGTGTGTCGGAGGTCGTACAGTCGGAATTTGAGCTTGATGTCTCTCAACACTCTTCGGTGGCTTCTTAAGCAGGTCATCGGCTTACTCGGATCGTTCTTGTGCGGGAACAGATATCCCGGCTTCGCTCTCTTCTGGAGCATTTCAAGAGCCTCTTGAGACAATGGAATCGTTCTTCGGGCAAACTTGGTTTTGCCATTGGGAATGAAAATGTACTTCTGCTCCAGGTTCACGTCTTCACCCCGGACATGAAACACTTCATCTGGTCTCATACCCGTATTTAACATCAAAACTGCCACGTCTTTCAGCGGCTGAGAGGCGCAAGAGAGGTAGAGAGCTTCTTCCTCGTGCGTGAGGATGCGCATCATTCCCTGCCCTTCGGGAAGCATTCTCACTCCTTTAAACGGACTTTTGTGGATGTAGTCGTGGTGAACGCACCAATTGAGGAGGTGCCGAAGACATGCAAGGTCCCGATTGACCCCGCCCCCAGAGCATTCTTTTTGACGGACGCCTTTGAAGCTCTCAACATCCCTGGCGGTAATCTTATCCAACGGCAAATCGCTAAAGGACGCTCCAAGCCGTTTCCCCGAGACTTGATATCGCTGATGAGTCTTCGGCTTGACGTGGGAAGCGGCCCACGAGAGAAATAGAGAAAAGGCTTCTCCAAATGAGAGTATTGTAACTTGCTGAATTCCTCTGGCGACCTCCAGGCGTCTTTCAGCCTCAACCTGCAGCGCTGCTGCCTTATTGCTGAGCTCTGTACTTCCCCGATACCTCCTTCCATTGATGATGAAACAGTACCACCAAATCCTACCTCGTTTGTAAACCATGGGTCTCCTTTCTCACGGAAACCCTGCACCGTCCGAGGTATTCTTCGATGTCCTGCTTAGTATAGCGAATGAGCCGACCAATCTTTAAATAGTTAATGTGCTTCTTCTGAGATCTCCATTGGGCAAGTGTTTCGAGCGACAAGCCAGTCAGTGAAGCAACCTCTTTAGGATCGAGCAGCTCCATAAGAACGATCCCTCCTCCTCACCCTCCGGGGCGTGTGCCCGGACTGAATGTTGACCCCACCCCGCGTTTTTTGCAGTACTGTTTGAAAAGCGCCTTCGCGATGCCGGGGGCGCGATGCGATCGTAACGCATTCACAGTGGGTCTGCTGCCTTCAGAGGAGCCGAATGGCTAGGTTCCAGTCTTAGTCGAGTTGTGCCGTGCCCCGTCCCGGAAGGGTGTAGGAGTCACCGGCGATGTTATGGACGATTAAGTTCCAGCGGATGGTGCCCAGATCCAGATCGTTGTGTTCGCCTTTGGTGTGTTTGACTACGCCGCGGGCATAGACCTCGCCTTTCTGAGCCCCCGCTCGGTAAATCACGGCCTCCTCCAGCTCGTGGTGGCCGTCTCTGCCGAGCACGTGACGCTGCCGAAAGACCGCAATGCCACGCTCCACGTCATTCATTCGAAGTGAGACGCTTCGTGGGAATCGTGAACCATTCCCCTTGGCGCTGCACATTGGAACCTCGCGCTTCCGCTTCCTGAACGACCTTGGGCTTGAAGAAATTGAGCGCTGCCGCGAACGATCCGGGCGCACGATCGGAGAGAAGTTCCGCAAGGAAGTACATGCCGTTCCCAACCCCCGTCTCATCCACCGCGGAGATGTAGTACCAGTCGCGCAACCGTACTACGCTGTCTCCGAGTGTGTGGACTCGACGCGTGTGTTCACGGCCTTTGCTGTCCTTTTGGGTCACTTCCGCCACCGCTCGCCCGTGCTCGGGACGACGATCTCCACCTCCCGCTTCAGGTCCCGAAGAGGAATCCGCGTTGGTTCACTCGCGCACTTTGCCACGCGTCCAGGCGGCAACGATCGAGTGGAAGGGCACAACCCCGAAACGGCCGGATGACTGTCCGAGCGCGCTGAGTACTTGCGTCTGATGCCAGTCCATCGGCTGGGAAAGTGCCGCGCCATTTGCCAGAAGGTCGCCAGTTGCGAGTCGCACTGCCAGCGGAGTTGTCTGACCCACTGGCGTGTCCCACGGACGCCGCCCATACGGGCGGTACCGCTTGGGAATCCGTGAGTAAAGCAAATCCTCATTTGCACGCACGTAAGTCCCCAATCCTCCGTGTCCTTTTGTGATGAAGTTGTCGATCACTTGTTGGTGTCGCATAGAGTTTTGACTAACCCTGTCCCTGCCATTCGGCTCCCCTCAACGCAGCTGAGACGAAAGATCGGCTTGTTTCGCCGGTGTCTGGCTATTTTCTGTTCATGATGCATACCCTCCTTTTGCAAGAAAGCTTATGACACGCGGATTTTTCGGATTCGCCAACCGCCTAATCGAAAGATTCAGGCTGCTCTCAGAGGAGCCGAACAGCAGCGAGGAATTCAGGACGGCCCAGTATTAAACGTATCCTTTACGCTTCGCGTATGCGAGAGCGCCGTTTGCGCGATATTTCAAGCGCTGCGTTCACGAGCCCGAATAAAGCTGGCAAATCTGTTGTCCGGCATCGTGGAGAAGTCATCTCGTACGAACGCCTTTTTGCAGTCCGGACTCATCGTTCGCCTGCTCGAAACATGGGGTCTCCTCTCTCAGAGATTGAAAGGTGTACGGTCAAGGCTCGATCTCCTTAGTGCTGGCCATCAGACGCCGAAGCTGGAGTCCCTCACCGCCTTATCCAGCGCCAATTGGGCATATAAGGCTTACTGCTCACAAGTCAGAAATTGTTTGCTAGAATGCATAGCCGCTCCTCACGATTTACTTCATCTCGATGACCACATGCTTCTCGGTCGTCCAGCTTTTGCCTCGCTTGACCATCAGATAGAGCCTCTGCGAATCGGCAGGATCGCGTCGCACCTCCAAGACGGCTCCCTTCCGGGCAAGCTCAGACAGAACCTGCCGATTCTGATCGATCGCCTGAAGCAACTCCGCTTCGCGCTGGGAATACTGCCGAGCCGCAACGAACCAGCTAGTGACGGCCCAGCAATACGGAAATAAGTACGGCGGCCAAGCCATAAGCGCCGATGTGGATACGCCTGGCCAGCTTGAGTTCAGCGGTTATCTGCTTGGCATGGCTGGCAGTGAGAGTGCACTGATCTCGGATGTCAGCAAGACAACTCTCAAACGGCTTCAGCAGCACGGCTGAGAGCGACTTACGAAGTTCCGCTTCGAGCGACCGGGAAACCTCGGCAGCGGACTTCTCCACCGCGGCCGTTAGATGACTTTGTGTGTCGTGAAAGTGGGCAGAGATCGCGGAGGCCGCCTCTGTGTTCTGCTTCAGTTCGGCCAGTGCCTTGTCGAGGCACTCCGCCAGGTCGTCACGTAAGCAGTTGATTCTGGTCGTCAGCGTGTCTGCATGTTTGAGTGCTTCGCGTACCCTTGCAGGGATCTCCTCGTAGAAAGACTTGTAGATCTGGAGCCCTCTAAAGAGCTTCGCCAGATCACGATCCTCCGGGCCGATGCCAATCTCATGGAGAGTCCGGTAAAACTCGGCTTGGTGTTCCGGTGGCAGATCCTGCGCCAAGTTTTCAAAAAGAAGTCGTTGATCTGAATTCCTGGCGTTGCTCATGGCTCAAGGCGCTGACTTGGTCATTCGGAGCGCTCCGATTTCACGGAATCAGACTACTGTCCGAGGCGATACCGCGCAAGCGCTCGATGGCGCGCTCTACCGCACGTTCAAGGTTCCAGCTCATTTGGTTCCTCCCAATCCTCGTCCTTGATCGACATATTTGATGCGATCCCAAATCGGTCTGGGCCTATCCTCATGGATCAACTTTCGGCAGGCTCTGAGAGGGCTCTTTGCAGACTCATTGGACTGGCAGAAAAGTATCGATGACAGTGTCAAACTGGTCAAAGATTCGATCCTGGAAACTTCGGAGGCGTGCTCTAGCCATCAGAGTTCCCAGAATGGGACCCAGCGGCTGACCATCAGATGAATTGCCGTTGCTGCCTTCAAGAACGTGAAAAAAAGTCAGTCGGCGGATCTCAAGCTCTGCCTGATATAAGGGCGACAGTTTGGGAATCGTGATGTGCGCCGGTCTGAGTCGTTTCCGAAACTCCGCGGCCTGAACGCTGTTTTCGTAGTCAAAGAGTTGGTCGCCGTCCTTGAGGTTCTTGAATACGACATAGCCTACGCGGTCTCCCAACGATCCGGGCCAGTTTAAGAAGGACTGCACGCTATCTGGTGCAGTGGTTACCGACCCGATGCAAACAAATTCGACACCTTCCTGTCTCAGATCGTTGAACGGAACGTCCAGAAACCAATGCAGGATCTCGTGCCCCGTGCCGCCTTTCAGGTCAGCCACTATAAGAGCATGCTGGCCTGAGGTCGCCTTCTCGATCAAAACATCGTGTGCGAACTCCTGATGAATGTTGACTTGGAGCGCCTCCGGATAGAAGCGGCTCAAAGACTTGCTTTCGTCGTCCAGGTCCATGATCAGCGGAGTAACGCCGTGTTGCTGTACGTAGGCAACCACGAAACAGGCTGCGGTAGTTTTACCTGAGCCTCCTTTGGCTCCAGCTGTGAAGATGACTTTGCAGGGCATGGTCAGTCCCCTTTCTGCGATTCTGCTTGCTGCTTTTCGAGTTCGATCTCACGATCCAGCTGGCGCTCGAAGGCTTCCCTTTCTTCAGGCGATAGGCGAGTTAGGTTGTACTCGTTGCCGGGAATGAAAGTTTTCAAAAAGGGTTGATTCTTCGTGGAAGGAACGCTCTGAGCCGCAGGCCTTGCCGGGCGAGCAGCACTTTCTGTCGAAGTGGAAATGAACGAACGCTGCCCTGTCATGCCGCGTGACTCCTGTGTTCGGCTGTCTGACAGATTCCGTCGCAATTTCAGAGGCGGCAGTGCGTAAACCTTGCGGCCCTTGGACCGGACCTTAACGAAGCGGAAGACCGTGGCAGCATCAACCTTGATCCCGAACCGTTCATGAAGGTCACATGCAATTTGACGGTATGGCACTGGAGGTCGCTTTGCTCGCAGCCTGGCAATCTCCACTTCGACCGCGGCCAGTTTTGATTGATACGCTTTGTTTGTCATCAGTGCCGAGTACAGCCAACTCTTGTTGGTCGTTTGAGATCAGCTGCAATGCCGTTGCAGCCTTGTTGCGTGAACCTTCTGTGGCTGCTTCAAACCCGCAACAAAGGCGCAACGGCGTTGCAGCTCTGTTGCAGCGCGCAATACGTGTAAGCAACGCTTAGACGTATTGCGTCTCTGCTCTCTAGTCCTGTAGAGGTCTGCTGCTCCATTCGCATACGAAGACTCGTTCTTATGGGCACCTACGACATTGGCTACGGAGCCATTGACGCTAGCGATGAGTGCTGAACCACGGCTCATGCGATGCTCGTACCTTCCAGCTCGGACTCGCTGGCCAGATGCTCGCCGCGCTTCCTCACGTAATCGTCGAAGGCCTGGTCCTCGACCGAGCCGGGTGGATCGATAATTTGCAGGCTGTCTATCCAAAGGCCAGTGTCCGGGCAATTGTCGGGCACGCCGCCTTCGCGTACCTCTCCCAATTCCTGTTTCACAGCATCTTCAAAGACAGTGCGAAGCTCCCTGCCGTACAGAATGACGACGCAGCAGGAGTAAGCCAGCTTGAGCTCGGTGGCGTCTTCGGAAATCTGTGCGAAGCAAAGCCAGTTATCGAGAACGAGCCGCCGCTTGCCGGAAAGGAAGGTAAAGACGGCTCCTCGGGCGGCTTTGCAGAAGGCTGACCGACTGCTGTAGCAGCCTTCTCCAATCCTTTTCGGATTTCCCGCAAGCTTGGTCGTCTTGTCGGCTCCTGCTCTGCCGCGAATCGCGTAGACCTGGTCCCGATTAGCCAGCGTGTCTAAAGCGACCTGGCGCTGCTCGTCCGATTTGAAGTCGAAAGGAACTTTTCCGCGGGAATCAAACTGATCCTGGGTCCCATTCACAAAAGTCAATAGATCAATGCTCGGCTTCAGATGGGCAGCACCCGCCAATCCGTCCAGAACACCGAAGAAAATTGCCGTGCCAAACTGCAGAAACCAGTGACGATCCACCTTGGAAACCACGCCTAGAGCACCGGTCTCGTCCATGGCTCTCAATGCAGCGACGCAAGATCTCGCCCGTGTCGGCGAGCTTAGAAAGTGCAGCCGGACGCGTGGATGCCGGGCCGGGCCATTCAATCTTCACCCCTAAGAGTGGTCAAAAGGCCGAAAAACTTACCATTCCGGTTTCCACTTTTTTGGTGGGATGAATACGAGGGACCGAGTCAAAGCCAAAAGGCTACGCAAAATTGCTCCTGAGCTGACTGTTCGAGCTAAGCAGCCGGACGGAAGAGTTTGTCGAGCACTAAGTTGAGCGGACTATTCGGTGGCTGTTGTTCTGGTGGTTCAGCCTGGAATGGAGAGCTGGCGTTCCCCGTTAGCGAGTAGACCGCCATTCTCGGCGGGGCCAGTTGGGAGGACACAGCCCAATGCAGGCGCGGCTAGCTCCAATGGGAAAACCAAACTGGCTACGAAAAGAATCTCGAATCCGGGCCTAGCCAGGTATTTCAACAGGCGGGTGTGGCAGGGCATAAGCGGACTCCGCCCGGTTTCAACTTACGGTTAGCCCGTCATACGTCCAAGTGACCCCCTCGCGTTAAGCGCATATCCGTCCTGAGCCTCCTCAGTGTGCTGAACTT
>CAWBTP010000034.1:0-141664 GCA_963791795.1 uncultured Acidimicrobiia bacterium | reverse complement strand
AGAGAGCAAAGACGCAATACGTCTAAGCGTTGCTTACACGTATTGCGGATTCGAACAGACCTCGAACGTTGTTCGAGGATCGTTCGAGATCGTGATTCGGAACACAACGATGGACTCGAACGAAGCTCGAACAGCGTCCGAGCCTTGTTCGATCTCAACATTTGCATATCCAATTGATTGCAACGGAAATGACTGATGACCGCGCCCAGGCCATTTCGCTCCAAGCTCCAGTCGTTTGAAGCTGAGATCGCCGCCATGCGACACAAGAGGCCGCCAATACCGTACCGGGAGATTGTGAAGTTCCTGAAGGAGCGGCACGGCATCTCTGTGCAACTCGGCGCGCTCGCCACTTCGTAGGTGCGATCGAAGGGGAAGCGGAGTAGTTACCTGTTTGGTCCGCCTTGGCATCGGGTGAACAGCCCATTGCCCGATCAAAAGACCAGGTCCACTACCTTGGACCGCCGATCCACCAGCGACATCCCACAAGGAAGAAAAGCTGAAGACGCAATTTCTCGTCCCCGACGGCCGGTAGCGTTCACCTTCAGCCAGGAATACAACCTGACGCGCCTGACCCCGGAGGAAGCTGTCGCTCTGGAAAAGAAACTCGACGACGAGCTGAAAGGAAAATCATGACCTCGACTATTCTCTTCACTGCCGGCGCCAAAGGTGGAAGCGGCAAGTCCACCGCCGCCCGATTTGTCATCACCTACCTTCGCGAACACGGAGAAGATCCGCTGCTCTTGGATCTCGATGACGAGAACAAGACCCTTAGCCGGTTCTTTCCTGAGGCTATCAAGGTCGAGATCAAGAAGAGTTCTTCACAGGACATTCTCGTCGAGAAGGTGTTGAGTAGCAATCATTCTCTAGTGCTCGCAGACCTCAAGGCTGGCACGGGCAGGGATGTCCTTAACTGGTTTTCGGATGTGCCTTTCGATGAGCTGCACTCGCTGGGTGTGAGGTTTGTCTGCATCGGATCGATTACCAGTTCCCCTGACAGCGCTCAGTCGTTTCTCAACTGGGTGACAGTTCTTCAGAATCGGGTTTCCTCTCGTCTTTAAGAATCTCAAGGACGGTGACGTCCTTCCCGATTACGAAACCACTTCCGAAGCCATCGCGTTTCGCAAGAACCTCGTACCCTGCCACGTCACGCTGCCCCGTCTGGATGAGGAGTACCAGACCGAACTCGAACGGCTCAACCTTACGATCAGCGAAGTGCTGGACTCAGAAATGGCATTTCTTCGCGCGGCAAGGCGATTGGCCCAATCCTGTCCCAGCTATTGGTACGAGCTCGCTTGCGGAGCTTCCAGCGGAGGATCTACGAACAGCTGAGCCAGGCCCTGCAGCTGTTGCTGCCGAGGTTTCGTCAAGAAGGATCTTCTTTGCGAAATGAAAGACTATGACTGTACGCGACAACGAGCACTTTGATCGATTCAGCGAAGGGCTCTCCGAGGAGCAGCGGTTAGAGTGGTTTAAGACGTTGCACGAGGCGGGGATCACTGCCGACGATGCGGAGCTGGCACGCCTGTTGCGTGTCTTACAACTGTACAAGGGCTTCTACGAGGAGATCCCTGCAAGGGTGCTCGAAGCACTCAAACATGCAGACACGCTGAAGATCAGAATCAACGGCTTGCGTGACGACCTGGCGAAGTGCCTCGACAAGGCACTTGCGGAACTGAAGCAGAACACAGAGGCGGTTTCCGCGATCTCTGCCCACTTCGGGACACACAAAGTCATCTAACGGCCGCGGTGGAGAAGTCCGCTGCCGAGGTTTCCCGGTCGCTCGAAGCGGAACTTCGAAAGTCGCTCTCAGCCGTGCTGCTGAAGCCGTTTGAGAGCTGTGTTGCTGGCATCCGAGATCAGTGCACTCTCACTGCCAGTCATGCCAAGCAGATCACCGCTGAACTTAGGCTGGCCAGGCGTATCCACATCGGCGCTTATGGCTTGGCCGCCCTTCTTATTTCCATATTGCTGGGCGTCACTAGCTGGTTGGTTGCGGCTCGGCAGTACTCCAGCACGAGGCGGAGTTGCTTCAAGGCGATCGATCAAATCGGCAGGTCATGTCTGAGCTTGCCCGGAAGGGAACCGTTTTGGAGGTGCGACGCGATCCTGCCGATTCGCAGAGGCTCTATCTGATGGTCAAGCGAGGCAAAAGCTGGACGACCGAGAAGCACGTGGTCATCGAGATGAAGTAAATAGTGATGAGCGGCTATGCATTCCAGCAAACTATTTCTGACTTGTGAGCAGTACTTCGAGCGTTGGTACCAACCGACCGACCGGATCGCAATTCTCGTAAGGAATCAAGGCCATGACCCACAGCAGACCGGGCTTGTTTAGGGGCACCTCTGAGTTCTCCTTATAACCAAACATAACCAAACCTTCGGCTGGGAAATGGCCGTTTAGGGCCTGAAGCACAAAGGTCATCTGTCCAATAGAGGCAACTCAGAATGGCAAAAACTCACACAGAAAGTGTCTGGCGGCACCTTTCGGCGACTCAGGCATGCAAGAGAAGTATCGGAAGACCCTGTCCGCCTGGACGGAGGCCAATTTGCGGATATCGGAAACTCGGCATATAGGTAGCTCGCCCTTACGCTCCTCGAATCTCGTCAGATCATTGATATGAAAGCTTGAGGGTCCCCTGGTTGGCCAATAGGCAGACTCTTCGTCGGGGCTTTTGGGAGGAAGTTCTGTGAAGCTGCTGGGACAAGAGCAGAGCGAGAAATTACTTGAACGGCACTATTCCGTAGCCGAGTTAGCCCAGCAGTGGAATCTATCGCGGGACACGATCCGACGGATATTTGAGAACGGACCCGGAGTCGTCTGTTTTCAGACAGCCAAAGCGAAACAAACGCACCTATCGTACGCTTCGAATTCCGGAAAGCGTGGCAAAGCGGAAGTACCAGATCGCATTGGTACTGAGAGCCTCATGATTCGGTCGTTGTGCCGGTCCTTGGAAACCTCACCAACTTCTTTTTTGGCGAATCCCAGGTCTTCATCACATGGTGTTCCAATTGCTCTTGGCGGGCTTTGACCCAAGGCGCGTAGTGCTTTTCGGTGACCTTGATTGAACTGTGACCAAGTAGAACTGAGACGACATCCATGGGAACACCTTTCACCAAGAGCTCAACAGCAAACGTATCGCGGAAGCGGTGAGCATGGCCGTTCACGATGCCGGCTCTGGCGAACATCGATTTCAAGGTGCGTTCGAAGTTGCCAATGCGGGTTTCCATTTTCCCGTTGCCGCTCCAAAAGTAATACCTCTGGCTGAGTTTTTCGACATCTTTCAGGGCTTCAAAAAATTCCGGAGGCATTGGGACATAGACATTCGTGCCGGTCTTCTGCGTATACAGGAATATTCGATGGTTGATGATGTGCGGTGGGACAAGGAGCCTCGAACCCACTTTTATCGGCACCGGATCATCCGTCAAGCGGAGGGCGTCTCCGATGCGCAGGCCCGAATACCGCAATAAGAGAACGAAAGCTCTTAACCGCTTGGCGTTCTGACCACCGATGCTCTGGTGGCTGCTTGGAAAATTGTCGCAGGCCTTGAGAATGTTCTCCATCTCGTCCTTTGAGAATGGCAAAGTTGGTCGATCTCTAAAACTAGGCCCAGAAACTCCTTCGGCCGGATTTTCTGTGATCCATTTTCGAGAGCGGCAAAACCGAAAAAAGGTTCGCACTCGATCCAGTTTTTTGGAGCCGGTATTGGCAGAGTTCTTCCAACTGGAGCGAAAATCCGCAATCTGATCGACTTCCAGCTCTTCAAGATATCGAAGTCCCCGCCTTTCACAAAACGCACTCAGTTGTCTTTCGATGATGATTCTATCCTTGCGAATGGTGGAGTACGCCAACCCGCGATCCTCTAAATCCTGGAAGTATCTCTGAACCGCATGATCGACAGGGGTGGGTTTTGCTGCCGAAAATGTTGTCGTCGAGGATTCAGTTCGGGCGAGGGAAGTAGACGACGAATTTAAATTGGGGAGGGATTCACGGTCGACGCGGCCCTGCGCTTCCCATTGGCGGAATTTCTTCTTGAGCCTTTTCCCAGTTGATCAGGTCCAGGGATTGGCGCTTAATCCTTTGGCCGTTGAGCGTGCCACGCACGTGAATTGGGCATTTGCAACGGCGGTAAACAACTGAAGTTTGGTGGCAGCTCTTAAGGTGGCGACGATAGATCGTGAGCATGGTGCAACAACTCCGTATTGGACTTTGCTACGGAGGGCACTATACAACGAATGTCACGTACGAGGCACGTGAGAAACTACCGCCCTGTTAACCTCTTTATTTTGTTGACAGCAGATTTGGCGGAGAGAGTGGGATTCGAACCCACGTTAGAGTTTCCCCTAAACACGCTTTCCAAGCGTGCGCCTTCAGCCACTCGGCCATCTCTCCGGTGAGAGTGCGAGGATTCTAATGGAAGCCGGGGAACGAGTCTAGTCAAATTGGGCCGCAGAAACGTGCGCTGCACGAATGCGTGTACAGCACAAAAAAAGAGCCCCCTTGGAGGAGGCCCTTGGATATTCACAAAATGCGGCTCAAGACTACCGAGTTTGCTTGTAGTGTTTTTCCTTACAGATTTTTTGGCTCGCTTTGTTCTGCTTCTTTTGGATCTTGGCGCGCTCTTTGGATGTGAATTCACCGTCAGCCCTGGCTTTCGCTTCGGCCGAATGGATCTTGGCTTGCTCCTTCTCTAGCTTTCTGGTTTCCTTCTGCGTCAATTCACCATCATAGACACCGTCAGCGATCCGCTTCTGCTGGTGACGTTCCCGCTGGTTCACCGTGCCTTGCGCGAGCATCAGGCTCCCCAGTAGCACCGTTGAGACCATTGCCGCTGCGATTGACTCGATTGTCTTCATGGCGCTACCTCCTCAATTCTTGACTGCATTTCTCATCGCTTGGTTCCTTTTTAGCACCGGCACCTTGCGAAAGTTGCGAGGCAATCAAGAAATCACTCATAGGCTAGAGCCACCAAGGGATCCTTGCTGGCAGCCTGAAACGCTGGGTATAGCGCACCCGTAACGCCGCTGACAACAACGAGCAACGCTGAAATTCCAATCCACTGAATTGTAAGTCGAACCGGCTGGGTCGGAATGAGTGCTTCGATCAAGCTACGGCCGGCCACGGCCAAAAGAACTCCAAGGAACAACCCCAGGAAACTCAGAGCAACCGACTCACGCAGAATCAAGCTGATGATGTAAGTCTTGGAAGCGCCCAGAGACTTGAGTATTCCAATGTCGCGGGTTCTTTCCGCAATCGTGGTGTACATAGAGAGAAATATCGCAAACGAGCCGATCACGGCTGCGATCCCCACTACTACGTAGATGAAAAGATCAAGGCCAGGAGGCGACGTATTCATCAGCAAAGAAACCCATTCCTGGCTGGAGTTCACCTGATAGCCTGGCAGCAGGTTCTGAATGGCCTGAATCGCAGCATCAATCTGGCCGGCATCGATGATCTTGATCAGCATCATCGTCGCCTGGCCGTTCCAGCCTGTTAGCTCCTGCAATGTCTTGATTGGAACAAACACTCGTGCACCTTTCCCATTGCGAACCACGCCTACGACTTTGAAACTCCGTCCTTTTAGCGTGTGCGTGTCGCCCAAGCTCAAACCCTTTGATCGCTGATACAAATCGTCAATCAGGATCTCATCAGCCGTCTCGCTGCTGAAAGGACCGCCAGCAAGAAAAGTGAATCCGCTCGAAACCGCGGTGAAACTCGCATAGTCGATTCCAAAGATGTTCACCAAACCATCGCCGGTTTCTAGCTGCGTCAGTACTGGCGAAAGCGCGCGAATCTGGGAAAGTGGCCTTAACTTTTCAGCATCCGCCGTTGGGATGCGATCACCGGCGGTCGAAAACATCACGGAGGCATTCGGCGGGCGCAAGAAAATATCTGCGCCAATGCCGTTTTGCCGTTGAGCCGTCTCCACGATCATTCCCTGGCAGATGCCAACCACCATGAGAATCATGAGGACTTCGAGGCTGATCGCCATGACACTGACCAATGCGCGCAAGGGACGGTGTAGCACATTTGCCAGAACAAACTGATTGATCATTCGCTTGAACAACCTTTGGAGAAAACTAAAACGGATTGACGGACGGCAATCAACTCTTTCACCAGTCTGCCCGCGTTCCATTCGGACGGAAGACTATCTGAGTTAGAGGTGTACGGCAAGGAGCTTGCCTGAAAAAGGCTGAACATGGCAACTTAACTTCTGGCTGTTGTCTGCCGATCCTATCCTACAGACCACTATCCACTTGCTGCCACTCACCGTCCCTGCGGTGGATTTCGCTGGTGGTCTTGGATACCCTCGAAAGAGCCTGCAGTGGACTGCTCCATTGTTCGATGTCACGTGCGGCAAGACGTATATCTTTCTAACTTAGAGGAGGTTTTCATGCGCACGTCTTTTTCCCGTTGTCTGCTCATAATTCTGGCTTTCGTAATCCGTTGTTGGAGCGCCGCAGCTCAGGTCCCCGGTGAGCCAACGCCGACTATCTCGAGCCAACTCAGTGGCGCGGCGGCACCCCAGGCACAGTTGGTGCCAGTGGCCCGCTTGGAAGGCCTGGAGTTTGTGAACGGATCGGGCTCTCAGATTGTGCTGGAACGGGACGGCAAGCGATACCTGATCGACACGAAAAGCCAGACGATTCGCGAGTTCGTTTCAACTACCATGGCTTCGGCACAAGCTCCAGTCCCGTCTGGGCAAACAACTGCCGCGCCTCCTGCAGCACCAGTGACCAAGCCGGAGGGAAAAAAGGAGCCAGAAACCTACTATACCGAGGACATCGTTCTTTGGAATCTGCCTACGGCAATGCATCTGCCCAAGAAGGCTCTCATGATCGACTTCACGCACCGTTTTTCCTTCGACGAAGCCTTTGAACCGGGCGCAGTGAGCGATCTTTTCGGGATGGACAGCTTCTCGATTTCGTCTCTTGGGTTCACATATGGAATCACTAACCGATGGTTCGCAGGCATCTACCGGACGCCGACAATTTTTGGCAGAATCCTGCAGCTTTCCACGGGTCTCCAACTCTCGAGGGAGAATGCGGGTCATCCGTTTTCGAGCTCGATCCGTGTCGGTGTTGAAGGAACCGATCACTTCCGTAACAAGTACATCACGAGTTTGGAACTGGCTTTCGCACGCAGTATTAAGAATCGTGCCCAGATCTATTTTACCCCAACTGTCTCGTTCAACAACCGCCCCCTCACCGTCGTCGCCGGTGATGTCTTTGACCCGACCCCGGTGGATGGAAACACCACAACGGCCTTGGGTGCCGGACTGTCGCTGGATATTCGACCCACGGTCGCCCTCCTGGGCGAAGCTATCTATCGTGTTGATGGACGTCTTGGTACAACTCGGCCTTCGTTCATGCTCGGAATCCAGAAAAAGGTCTTTCGACACTCCTTTACGATAGGAGTCACAAACTCTCCAGGAACGACAATGTCAACTCGTTCGGCCACTCGCGGCTCCTACGGGTTTGACGATACGTTTGGCGGGTTGACAATTGGATTCAATCTCTCGAGACGGCTTTTCTAAGAACGTGGGGGCCCACGGGCGGGTTTCTTCTTATCCGCGGAGGCTCCACCCTCTTAGGCTGATCGGCCATACGACGGATCCAGCCTCAAGCAACTTGAATTCTTCGACGACCAAAATCTTGCCAGTGGCGAATAGAATCAGCCAGTTCAGAGCCTGGATTGAGGAGGCTATTCCAAGTCAACCTAAGCGGTATTTTCGAGTAACACTTCAGCGCATTTTGTCGTATAACTATAGTCGTAATAATTCGTTGAGAGGGTACTCGTATCAAGGATCCGGGCTTCATTGCAATCGTGTTCACATGTGGCGTGCTGATCGCGTCAAGCGGCCCCACTAAAGCTGCATCCCCTGTTAATAAAGCAACAAATAGCCAGGTAGCAAAGGCGACTTTTGAGCGAGACGTGCAGCCTCTGCTCGCCAACAATTGCGCCAGCTGCCACAACGATGAATTGGCTTCCGGCGGCTTGGATCTGGCCAAGTTCTCGACGGCAAGCTCGATGGTTCAGGATCGCGATGGCTGGGAACGCATTGTTCAGAAAGTGCGAACCGGCGAGATGCCTCCGGAAGGGCTTCCGCGCCTGCCTGCCGCTCAGATTGAGACCCTGGTCAAGTTTGTTCAACGTGAGTTCGAAAAGGCTGACCGAAACGTAAAACCTGATCCTGGACGCGTAACGGCCCGCCGATTGAATCGCAATGAATATTCGAACACGATTCGCGATCTGCTGGCTGTGGACTTCCGTGCAGAGAGAGACTTCCCTACCGACGACTCGGGACATGGTTTCGACAACATGAGCGATGTGCTCACTATTTCCCCGGTGCTCATGGAGAAGTACATTGCGGCCGCCGAAAGAATTGCTTCCCGAGCCATAGGCGCCGATCCGCTACCCAAGAAGCCTGTCGAAGCGGAGTACCACATCAAACACAAGACTATTCGACGCGTGGACTCCAGCACGATCGAAGCCACGCACCGCTTGGATTGGGACGGCGAATATATTGTGCGAATCGGACTTCCAGGGGAGCGTGCCCAGGATGCTAAACCTGTAACCTTGGGCTTCTGGATGAATGGGAAGCTACTACAGACATCGCTGGTGGAGACAAAGCCTTCCAAGCTGGAGTATTTTGATCCCTACTCGGACACGGAACTTCGTCTTGCGTTGCCAGCCGGAGATCATGTCTTCCGCGCCGGTTTCATCAACGACGATTTCGTTAAAACTGTTCCTGAGAAGGAGCTCTATAACAGCAAGAAGAACAAGTTCCTGAACTCGATCACTTTTGTCGGACCGTTCCCTGCCAAGGTGGAAAAAGCCAGCCGCAAAAAGATATTGATTTGCGATCCGAACACCGGTGCAGCCTGCGTGAACAAGATTCTTTCCACTCTGGCTCACCGCGCCTATCGGCGCCCCGTTACGAAAGGGGAGGTCGCTTCTCTGGCGAAATTCGTAGCCATGGCAAAAGCTGAGGGCCAGTCCATAGAACAAGGCATCCAACTGGCAATACAGGCGATCCTGGTATCCCCGCATTTTCTCTTTCGCATTGAACGCGATCTGGATCCAAACGACCCGTCCAAGGTGCACAAGATTTCCGATCTCGAACTGGCTTCGCGATTGAGCTACTTCCTGTGGACTTCAATGCCCGATGACGAGCTGCTGAGTCTCGCTGAGGCGGGGAAACTTCGCCAGCCAGGCGTGCTTGAGGCACAAGTGAAACGGATGCTGGCTGATGAACGATCTTCGGCGTTGGCCGACAATTTCGCCGGCCAATGGCTCGAAACCCGAAACCTGGACAGCATCAACCCCGACCCCAAGAAGTTTCCTGAGTGGGGGCCCGAGTTGCGGGATTCCATGAAGACCGAAACCCGCATGTTTTTTGAGTCGATGCTGCGTGAAAACCGGCCGCTCTCAGAGTTTCTGGACGCAAAGTACACTTTCCTGGATGAGCGGTTGGCCAAGCACTACGGCATTGAGGGTGTCTCTGGCGGGAATTTTAGGCGCGTCGAACTCACCACAGACCAACGAGGCGGAATCTTGAGTCATGCCAGCATTCTGTCGGTATCCAGCTATCCCACCCGAACGTCACCGGTAATCCGCGGCAAGTATCTGCTGCAGAATTTCCTGGGCGCGCCACCCCCGGCACCGCCACCGGATGTTCCGACTCTTGACGAAGAAGCAGTGGGCAACGCAGGGTCATTGCGACAACAGTTGGAAAAGCATCGCAGCAACGCCACCTGTGCCTCCTGCCATAACCGGATGGATGTGCTCGGCTTTGGCTTGGAGAACTATGACGCCATCGGAAAGTGGCGAACCATGGACGGAAAATTTCCTGTGGATATCAGCGGTACGTTCCCGAACGGCAAATCGTTTTCCACGCCTGCCGAAATGAAGGTCTTGCTGAAAGAAGAACTGCCTGATTTTGCTCGATGCATCGTTGAGAAAATGCTGACATACTCTTTGGGCAGAGGCTTGGAGAAATACGACCGCAGAACCGTAGATGAGATTGGACGGAAGCTTTCGGCTTCCGGATATCAATTCCAGACTCTGATCAGCGAGATTGCGCAGAGCCTGCCCTTTCAGGCGCGGCGCGGAGAGGCGCTGCTGACGAAAGAAGCAGTGAAACCGAAGGAGGTTGCAAAACAATGATCACTCGCAAAGCGCTTCCCCGGCGAACATTCCTGAAAGGCATGGGGACTGCAATCGCACTTCCCTTCCTGGATGCGATGACCCCAGCGTTGGCGTCCAGCCGAATTCCCGGGCAGGCCCCTGTTCGCATGGGGTTTGTGTATGTGCCCAATGGCATGGATGTGCGCAACTGGAACCTGGATTACGAGGGCAAGCTCGACAAGCTGTCGCGCATCATGCAGCCGCTCGAACGGCACAAGCAAGACCTCCTTGTGCTCGGTAACCTGACGCACAACAACGGACGCGCCTTGCTTGACGGTCCCGGTGATCATGGCCGCTGCTGCGGTTCTTACCTCACGGGAATTCAGCCGCGAAAATCGGCCGTAGACATCAAAGTCGGAATTTCCATGGACCAGATTGTGGCCAACCAGATTGGCCACCAGACGCGGTTCCCATCATTGGAGCTCGGCATGGAAGATTCCCGCCAGGCTGGCGATTGCGACTCTGGCTACTCTTGCGCCTACACTAATAACCTGGCTTGGAGAAGCGAAACGCAGCCCCTGCCGCCGGTGCTGGACCCCCGAGCTCTTTTCGAACGCCTTTTCGGTGCCGATGCCGGGCTGACACCTGAAGCCCGCGCCCAACGCAATCGGTTTCGACGCAGCATTCTGGATTTCGTAACCGATGACACGCGAAAACTGCAGTCGAATCTCGGCCCCACGGACAAGCGCAAGCTGGAGGAATACCTGTCGTCGATTCGCGAAATTGAACGCCAGCTTGAACGCGCAGAGAAGGACAATGCCCAGATTGATCCACAAATGGAAAAGCCCTATGGAGTGCCTGCCGACTTTGCTGAGCACTTCAAATTGATGACTGACATGCTCACCGTGGCGCTGCAGGCCGATCTGAGCCGGGTCTTCACCTTCCTCGTCACCCGCGAGGGAACCTCACGTCCCTACCGAGAGATAGGGATTCCGGACGGTCATCATCCGCTCACTCACCATCGCAATGATCCGGCGCTGATGGAGAAGGTCGCTCAGATCAACACCTACCACGTCACTCAGTTCGCGGGTTGGCTCGACAAACTGAAGTCGATCAAAGAAGGTGATTCAACGCTTCTCGACAACTCGATGATCGTTTACGGGGCCGGCCTCTGCGATGGCAACCGTCACAACCACGAAGATCTGCCCACATTGATTGCCGGGCGCGGAGGTAACTACATCAATCCCGGACGGCGTATCGAGTACCGGAAAGAGACGCCAATGTCGAATCTCTTTCTGACCATGATGGATCGGATGGGCGTGCATGAAGAATTCTTTGGCGACGCAACCGGACGCGTGGATGGATTGAATCTCACCTAGGGTTGTCGGCCTCGACTGCTTCACTTAAAGCCCGCAGCCTTATTGGCTGCGGGCTTTGTTGTTTCCGTTGTTTTCTTCGTTCTTCACCACGATTATGAGAAGCTTTCGCTTCAAAGACCTCTCGCACATCGCGCAGCGAAGCCGCCGCGAATCTCGGCCAGGACCGAAATCAATCGCGAACTGCCACGACTGCAAGGTCACTAACACAGACTTATTTCCACCAACGGAGACCTCCCCATGAACTTTTCTCGTAGGGATTTCGCCTTCCTGCTACCAGCGTTGGCAGCCGCAGGTGTCGCAACTGCGCAGACTCCTGCGCTGCCATCCAAGACCTATGCTTTCGATGATCTGCCCGTCAGGAGCAATGGCGCCAACAAAACTCGCGCGGTTCTCGACGGCAACACGCACAAAGGCTTCCCCGTTGAGATGCACATCACTGAATTGGCTCCAGGTCTGGCGCCGCATGCCGCTCATCACCATATTCATGAAGAAATGATTATGATCCGCGAGGGAACCCTCGAAGTCACAATCGCGGGGCGCAGCACGACGCTGGGACCGGGGTCGATAGCGTACGTCGCTTCGAACGAGGAGCACGGATGGCGCAACGTGGGCACGACGCGAGCGCAGTATTTCGTGCTTGCCCTCGGCCGGGAGAATCCACGAACCTGAGGCACTACAAACGGACGAAAAGGACAACTCATCTTATGGCGAAAACAATTCTGTTCCGCGCAGCAAAAATCGGAATTCTGGGAAGCCTGTTCGCTTCAAGCATCGAGTTGCCTCTTCACGCGCAAACCGCACGCACCGTGGTTGACAATGCCCAGGTAAAGGTCCTCAGCGTGAACGTGGCGCCCCACCAGAAGACCCGCTTGCATGACCACAAGGTGAATCGCGTCATGATCTACTTGCAACCCGGCAAGCAGACGATCGACTACCAGGACGGCAAGAAGACCGTCTTGAGTTGGGTTGCGGGCGAGGCAAAATGGAGCCCAGCGAGCGGGATGCATATCGCCGAGATCACCAGCGATCAACCGGTGACGATTGTGGAAGTGGAATTGAAGAACGCCGGCTCGTCGGCCAAGGCTGGCTCTCACGCACTCGATCCGCTGAAAGTCGACCCCAAGCATTACAAGATGGAATTTGAGAACACGCAGGTGCGAGTGTTCCGCGTCAAACTCGGCCCCAAGGAAGCAATCCCCTTGCATGAGCATGCCCTGAATCGAGTCGTGACCTATCTGACAGGACAAAAAGTAAAGGTCACCACTGTCGACGGCAAGAGCGAGGTTTCAGAACACAAAGCCGGCGACGTCAGTTGGGGCGGACCCGCGAAGCACACAGAAGAAAATCTGAGCAATGCTCCTTTGGAAGTTCTAGTCGTGGAACTGAAGGGATGAGCGATTCGGAATTTGGGCCTGCAGGGAGGAACAGTTCATGCAATTCCCAGAACAAGGGAAGCCACCGGTAGGAATCATTTTTGATTCCGACATTGGTAATCGTATCGACGATACACTGGCCCTCGCACTGCTCTATGGGTTCGACGGCAAGCGAGAAGCCCGGGTCGTTTCCGTCAGCATCACGAAATCCAATTTGAAAGCCGCGGCGTATTGTGAAGCGGTGGGCCGTTTCTATGCGGGTGCAGTTAGCGGTGCGTTTTCGGCGGTTGGAAGGACCCTGCCGGTCGGGCTTGCCACAGACGGTAAGATGCCGGAAGACACCCCTTTGTTCACCGTGCCACTCGCCAAGGTAAATGCTGATGGCGCCCCGGTCTACAGCCACGGCATCGAGAAGCTCAACGACACGGCTGAACCAACGCCACTCATCCGCAACGCGTTTACCGCACAGCACGACCAGAATTGCATTGTGGTGCTGGCCGGTCCTGCCACAAATCTGGTGAAGGTGCTTGATCTACCCGGCGTCAAGGAAGTGATTGCCAAGAAGGTTCGTTTTCTCTCGCTGATGGGCGGCGCTTTTCCTCAAGGCGGGCCGGAATTCAATTTGAAAACCGACATTCCCGCAGCGAGGAAGCTCTTTGCGGAGTGGCCTACGCCGATCATGGCTTCAGGATACGAGGTGGGTGAGGCGTTGCTGTTCCCTGCTTCGAGCATCGAAAGCGATTTCTCCTGGTCACCAGCCCACCCGGTCGTCGACGCTTACAGAGCATATAAACCCATGCCCTACGATGCGCCAACCTGGGACATGACGGCAATGCTTTATGCCGTTCGTCCCGAAGCCGGATACTTCAAACTCTCGGAGCCTGGCACGATCAGCGTGCTGAGCGATGGCAGCACGAAATTCTCAGCCTCGGCAGGAGGCAAGCATCGTTATCTCATTCTTGATCCTTCGCGGAAGGAAGACATCGTCAAGACTTACACAGAAATCGTGAGCGCCAAACCCGTGCCCCGGCAGCCCCGGCGCCGCCCGCAACAACAGGAACAAGAGCAGAAGCAGCAACAGAAACCGCCGGAACCACCCAAGCCTCCCGAAGTGAAGCCTCCAGCCCCGTAGGTGGTCTCTGTTGGAACATTCCAACAGCCGAACCTACTGCCAGTTTTTTGACCCAAGGTTTCGGTCGCACAGTCGGCGTGGAAAGTGCACGGGCATCAGTGTAGATGTACTACCCAGAGCTCTCAGTCTCATGAATTTTATGATTCTCATAAGAAAGTGTTATGTATGAGAGAAGACTCGGCTAGATTCGTGGGCAGGTGGATTCAATCATTCGCACATTGAGACATTGAATCGGAATGAAGACCGAAGGAGTATGTTTAGGAGAACTGTGGATGATGGAAGATCGGCCAGGACCAAAAATCCCGCGTGCATGCGTCCACCCGGCACGGGGATAGCGAGTAACCGGCACTTCGTTCAGCAGTTAGAAATGCTTGGGTGGCCTCGGAAGCTCTGATTTCAGCTCAAAAAACCAACCGCTGTCGCCTTCAAAAGGATCTATCCCACATCCGGCAAGCAACCATCGGTTGGATCCCGTTGGGGGCTCTATCGGACCGAAGTATTCAAGTCCTTCAGGGAGTTGAGCAGGGGATGCGCGCCCGACTACCCGGTAGATACCAACGCCACGAACGTCGATGTGAACAGGCATCGCCTTTTGATGCTTGCCTAACGCACAGATCCAGTAGAACCCATTCTCAGTGGGTTTCTGTTGGGTCCAGTGCACTGACTTCTGTTGGGTTGTCCATACCATCCAGCTTTACTCCAAGCGAACTGCTCCGGCTCTCAATGGGCCTGATTGTGATGCCCAGGTTTCGCTACCACCATCGTCATTGTCACTGCGGCAATACAGTAGCCTATTGCATTAAAACTGCATCACACTTGATTCCAAACTGCGCGCGGGATGATAGAGAAGCTTATTCCATGATTTCCAAGGAGGATATCTAGAGGTGCGCAAAGTTGGACAACGATTAAGGCCATACAAGTGCCGTTTGTTGGTAAGCTTCTCCCGCAACCCAGAAACTTTCACCCTCAAGCTTCGCAGACGTAGACCCTGGTCCAACATCAAACGCCCATACCCAACCTCCGAGGACCTGCTTTCCCAGGCCAGAGTCCGCACTTCCGGCTGTGGGCGGTCCAAAATCGGGTTTGCTTTGGACACAGGACTAGATCCATTTTTGATCGTTATGATATTGTTAACCAAGGAGACTTGAACGAAGCTGCCCGCAAGCTTGACGAACACATGGTTACTAAAACAGTTACAGTTCGGATCTCCCGAATCTCACTGCTATCCAAGTTGTTGAAAAATAGACATGCGAAAGTGGCGGAATTGGCAGACGCGCTGGACTTAGGATCCAGTCCCGCAAGGGGTAGGGGTTCAACTCCCCTCTTTCGCACCAACTCCCCTCGAGCCGAGTACATTCCAGCCTGGCTGCCTTGGTCTCAGATTCAAACCTGAATCCAATACATTGAGGTCAATCCCTTGAAAGTTGAAGTGGTGAACAAGAATAGTTGTCAAAGGGCAGTCAGCATTGAAGTTGAACCTGAGTTTCTGAAGCCGGATCACTCAGCGATCTGCAGTAAGTACCAGCGACAGGCACGGGTGCCTGGATTCAGGCAAGGCAAGACGCCAATGTCGCTCATCCTGCAACGCTTCAAGAATGAAATTCGTGAAGACTTTCTGGAAGCCGCAGTCCAAAAAAACCTTCTCGAAGCAATCAAACAGGAAAAGCTGCAACCCTTGGACCACCCGCATGTTCATGATCTCACTTACAACGATGGAGAACCGCTGAAGTTTACGGCCGAGTTTGAGGTTCTGCCTGAGTTGAACCTGTCAAACTACCGCGGTCTGGAGATCGAACGAGTGCCGGTGGAAGTGAAGGAAGAGGAAGTAGAAGCCACAATCAAAACGATGCAAGAGCGGATGGCTCAGTACCTTCCGCTTACAGGGCGTGCGATCCAAACCGGCGACTTCGCGGTTATCTCATACGTTGGAAGATTCGGTGACCCATCCAAAAAAGACATCGAGGCAAAAAACACGTACTGTGAAGTTGGTTCCGACAACACACTCCCTGAGTTCAACGAGAATCTGTTGGGTGCTCAAGCGGGGGACAAGAAGAGTTTCCAGGTAAGGTATCCCGATGATTTTCCGAATAAGGAGCTAGCCGGCACCCAGATTCAATACGACATCGAAGTCCAGGAGATTCGGCAGAAGCAGGTGCCGGAGTTGAACGATGAGTTCGCCAAGGATGCCGGTCAATACACTTCACTTGAGGACTTGCGCAACAAGGTTCGAGAGAGCCTCGTCTCAAACAGAGAGCAGGCAGCGCAATCCAGCATGCAGGAAAAGCTCGTGGACTTGATCATCCAGAACAACCCATTCGATGTACCCTCGGTGATGGTTAAGAAGCAAACAGAAAACCGGCTCAACGACTATGTGCGGTCGTTGATTGCCCGAGGCGTACACCCGAAGACGCTCGACATCAACTGGGCTGAGTTCCAGGAGCGGCAAAAGGAACTCGCCGCAACGGACGTCAAAGTCGCCCTGGTCTTGGAGCATATTGCGGAGAAGGAAAACATCACCGTGACTGAAGAAGAGCTTGACGAGGACATCTCGAAGCGCGCCCAGGAGTCTCAGCAGGCCTTTGAAGCGGTCAAGTCACGCTTGACAAAGGAGGGGGCCACCGATAGAATCAAAGACAGACTTCGCAACAAGAAGAGCTTGGATTTGTTGTTGAATCTGGCGTCTGTCAAGGATCCCCAGGGAATCATTGTTCAACCCTGACTTCATTCCCCCCAAAACAATTCGGTTGAGGATTCACAAGTCATGCTAGTTCCGATGGTAGTCGAACAGACCAGCCGTGGCGAGCGCGCGTACGACATTTACTCCCGGTTGCTAAAGGACAACATCATCTTCCTTGGAACGCCTGTTGACGATTCGATTGCAAATCTGGTCACCGCCCAGCTGCTGTTTTTGGAAGCTGAGGATCCTGAGAAAGACATTTCCCTTTATATCAACAGCCCGGGAGGGTCGATCACGGCTGGACTGGCGATTTACGATACCATTCAATTCATCCGCCCTGATGTGACAACCATTTGCGTTGGACAGGCCGCCAGCATGGGGGCATTGCTGTTGGCTGCCGGAACCGCCGGAAAGCGCTTTGCGCTGCCGAACTCGCGCATTCTGATTCACCAGCCCTCGATTCATGGAGGGTTATCAGGCCAGGCAACGGACATCGACATCCATGCCCGCGAGATCCTGCGCATGCGCTCGATTTGCAATGAAATCTTTGTAAAACATACCGGACAGGCCTTGGAAAAGGTCGAGCGCGACGTGGAACGGGACTACATCATGTCCGCCGATGAAGCCAAGAAGTACGGCATTGTTGATCAGGTGATCGTGCGCCACGAATAGTCCGCAGGTCGGCGCATGTGTCTTCGCATTCCACCTAGACAATCAAAGGAAATCGTATATGCTGGTTGCATGAGAGACGATTACTGTCTTTGGAGGCTATCCGCTTGAAAAGAAATAATGGCGAAGAGTCGTTGCGCTGTTCTTTTTGCAACAAGAGCCAGAACGACGTTCGGAAGCTGATCGCAGGACCTACAGTGTTCATCTGCGATGAGTGTGTACGTGTCTGCAATGACATCATTGACGACGATCAAGTCGTCGAAACTGATGTCAAGAGCCATCCACTGCCCAAGCCTCTTGAGGTTAAGACCTATCTGGATGAATACGTCATCGGTCAGGAAACCACAAAGAAGAAGCTGGCGGTTGCGGTTTATAACCACTATAAGCGTATCGAACTCTCCAAGCGGCGTAGCGATGTGGAGTTGAACAAGAGCAACATCTTGCTGATCGGGCCGACCGGCACCGGAAAGACGTTGCTGGCACAAACGCTCGCCAAGCGTCTCAGCGTGCCGTTCGCGATTGTGGATGCTACCACGCTGACTGAGGCCGGTTATGTCGGAGAAGATGTTGAAAACATCATTCTGAAACTGCTGCAAAGCGCGAACGGAGATATCGAGCGCTGCCAAAACGGCATCATCTATATTGATGAAGTTGACAAGATCTGCCGTAAAGATGAGAACCCTTCCATTACCCGGGATGTTTCCGGAGAAGGTGTTCAGCAGGCGTTGCTCAAGATCCTCGAGGGAACCGTTGCCAACGTACCTCCGCAGGGAGGCCGAAAACATCCACACCAGGAATTCACGCAAGTGGACACGACGAACATCCTGTTCATCTGTGGTGGTGCGTTTGTGGGACTCGAGAAGGTGATCGAGCGGCGTCTGGGCAAGAAAACACTTGGATTTCGAGGTGAGGTGAAGACCCTTCAGGCGCGACGGAATACTGCGCTGCTGGAGCGTGTCGAACCGGTGGACCTGATTAAGTATGGACTCATTCCTGAGTTTGTGGGAAGACTGCCTGTCGTCGGGACACTCGGAGATCTCGACAAGGCGGCTCTGGTTGAGATCCTAACCCGTCCAAAGAACGCCCTTGTCAAGCAGTACCAACGCCTGTTCGAGTATGAGGGCGTCAAGCTACGGTTCGAGGATGATGCCTTGGAAGCGATCGCAGAACTGGCGCAGCAGCGGAAGGTTGGCGCGCGCGGGCTTCGAGTTATCATCGAGGATCTGATGTTGGATTTGATGTACCTGCTCCCCGGCCAGCGAAAACTCAAGGAGTTTAGCGTGACAAAGGAGATGGTCTCTTCCAACCGGATTGACCTTTCACTCTTGGAGAAAGCCGGGTAGTGCATCCCTCGTCCTTCCTCAATCAACCCTAACAGAACAAATCCCAAACATAGGTGCTAACAATCGGGCATGTTTAACAAGTCAAAGGAAAAGCCAGAAGCCGTCACGTTGCCGATGGTACCCATCCGCGATGTGGTGTTGTTCCCGTACATGATGATTCCCTTCGTCATCGGGCGTCCAGCATCCGTCAAGGCGCTTGAGGTGGCATTCAATGGCGACAAGCGGATCTTCCTCGCGACGCAGCACGACGCTTCTATCGACGATCCCAAGCCTTCTGAGATCTATGTGGTCGGCACCATCGCCAATATCGTCCAAAGCTTGCGTCTGCCCGATGGCAATATCAAAGTGCTGGTTGAAGGAGTTGAGAGAGCCAAGGCCATTCAGGTCTATGACGAAGATCATTATCTAAAAGCCGTACTTCGGCCGGCTCCTTCGTTGCCATCGCAGGCAGCCAGCGAGACACTGGTCACCAAGATCACTTCGCTTTTTGAACAGTACGTGAAGCTAAGTCAAAACCTGAACTACGACACCATGTTGTCTGCTGTGCGCGTCGAAGATGCCAGCCGTCTTTCAGACACTATTGCGGCCAATCTCTCGGTAAGCATTGAAGAGAAGCAGGAACTATTGGAGGTCTTCAACCCCATTGATCGGTTGAATCGGCTGTGCGATATTCTCGATGTTGAAATCGAGAAGCTCAACATGGATCGCGCGATCAATTCCCGCGTCAAGCGCCAGATGGAGAAAGCGCAGAAGGAGTATTACCTCAACGAGAAGATGAAGGCGATCCAGAAGGAGTTGGGTCGCAATGAGAAGTCGGAACTCGACGAGCTCAAGAAGAAGATTGAAGCCGCCGGGATGCCGAAAGAAACTCTGGAAAAGGCCATGCAGGAACTGAAACGGTTGGAAATGATGCCACCGATGTCGGCCGAATCCACCGTTTCCAGAAACTACATCGACTGGTTGCTGGCGGTTCCGTGGAAGAAGCGTTCCAAGGAAATTCATAAGCTCGAGCGGGCAGAGAAGGTTCTGGAAGCTGACCACTACGGCCTCGAGAAGATAAAGGAGCGTATCATCGAGTTTCTGGCAGTGCGGCAGCTTGTGAAGAATCCCAAAGGTTCGATTCTGTGCTTTGTAGGCCCGCCTGGAGTCGGGAAAACCTCCCTTGCAACATCCATTGCGAAGGCAACAGGACGTAAGTTTGTCCGGCTGTCCCTGGGTGGTGTCCGTGATGAAGCCGAAATCCGCGGTCATCGCCGGACGTACATCGGCGCCCTCCCCGGGCAGATCATCCAGATGATGAAGAAAGCGGGGACAAAGAATCCTGTTTTCCTGCTGGATGAAGTCGACAAGATGAGCATGGATTTTCGCGGCGACCCATCGGCGGCGTTGCTTGAGGTTCTGGATCCCGAACAGAACCATTCTTTCGTGGATCACTATCTTGACGTTGAGTACGATCTGTCGCAGGTCATGTTCATCGCCACGGCTAATGTCATTCACACGATCCCGCAACCTTTGCAGGATCGCATGGAAGTCATCCGAATTTCCGGCTATACCGAAGCCGAGAAACTCGAGATTGCGAAGCGTTATCTCGTAAAGAAACAAATTGCGGCCAACGGCCTCAGCGATAAGAACGCGTCATTCGAAGACGGCGCCATCCTTGGGATCATCCAGAACTACACTCGCGAGGCCGGTGTTCGAAATCTGGAGCGCGAGATCGCCTCCATCTGCAGGAAGATTGCGAAGAAGGTCGTAAAAGAGGGCGGTGAAATCTCTGTCGCCATTGGGCCGGAGAGTGTGAAGGAATATTTGGGCGTTCTGAAGTTTCGCAAGACCAAGTCTGAAGAAAAGAACGAAGTGGGCTTCGCAACAGGTCTGGCGTGGACCGAAGTTGGCGGTGAAGTGTTGGCAACGGAAGCGAGCCTGATGGACGGGAAGGGACGTCTAACCTTGACCGGGAAACTGGGAGATGTGATGCAGGAGTCCGCGCAGGCGGCGATGAGCTACGTGCGTTCGCGGGCGAATTCTCTTGGAATTTCGCGCGAGTTCTACAGGCGTTACGACTTGCACATCCACGTGCCTGAAGGTGCCATTCCAAAGGACGGGCCATCAGCCGGCATCACCATGGCGACCGCACTTGTTTCGGCCTTGACCAAGAATCCGGTACGCAGTGAGGTCGCCATGACCGGCGAAATCACGCTACGTGGAAAGGTTTTGCCCATCGGTGGCGTGAAGGAAAAGCTTCTGGCGGCGCATCGAGCCGGAATGAAGACCATCATCCTTCCGAGGGAAAATGAAAAAGATTTGACCGAAATTCCTCAGAACATCCAGGAGCAGTTCTCGATCCATTTTGTTGAAACGATGGATGAGGTCTTGAAAGTCGCCCTCGAATCGCCAGTGCAGGTACTGGAGGAAGCACCAGAGGACATCGACAAGTATAAGGGCCCAATCGAGAGTGATTACTCCAAGGAATCTGTCACGCATTGAAGATTCTTTCTGCTGAATTTGTCTGCAGTATCGTTCAACCCAGCCAATGTCCCAAGGAAGACCTTCCCGAGATCGCGTTCATTGGCCGGTCGAATGTCGGAAAATCCAGTTTGATCAACGGGCTGTTGCGGCAGAAAGGATTGGCACGCACCAGTTCTACGCCGGGAAGAACGCAGCAGATCAACTTTTTCCGCATCAATCAGAGATTTTTCTTTGTAGATTTGCCGGGATATGGATATGCTAAGGTTCCTCAAGCCTTAAGGGAGTCTTGGAGGAGCCTGACTGAGAATTATTTCAGGGGCCGGAAGCAACTAGCACACTGCGTTTTGATTGTTGATTCCCGCGTTGGCCCAACGGAACTAGACCTGGAACAAGCGGCTTGGTTTCGGCGGAATCTCCTGCCTTTCTTCATTGTTTCTACAAAATCCGATAAGCTATCCAAAGTTGAGTTGGAGAAATCGATCAGTCACACCCGGAGCCTTTGCCCGGACCTTTCCGTCGTTGCTTATTCGGCAACGCGAAATACTGGCCGAGAGCATGTGTGGGCGCTCCTTTATCCTCATATCCGAATGACAACAACGCTTTCATAATCATTTCACGTATCCCCGGACAATCATTTTTGCCAAGAACCTTCGTTTCAAATCACATCGAGATTTTCTCCATTTCGCTTTTCGCGACGCCTTCATGCTCGCGTAGAGAAACCCCAAGGAGTTTGTATGGACATTGCTGAACTTAAAGAAATGAACATTGCTGCGCTGACGCAGATCGCCAAGGATCTCAACGTCGTCGGCGCCACAGGCATGCGCAAACAGGAACTGATTTTCAAAATCCTGCAAGCGCAGACGGAGAAGAGCGGGCTAATCTTTTCCGAAGGTGTGCTGGAGACGCTCCCTGATGGGTTTGGATTCCTGCGCGCTCCGGATTACAACTACCTCCCGGGCCCAGACGACATCTACGTGTCGCCTTCTCAGATTCGCAAGTTTGATTTGCATACTGGCGATACGGTATCCGGTCAAATCCGTCCGCCCAAGGATGGGGAACGCTACTTCGCGCTGATCAAAGTCGAAGCTATCAACTTCGAACATCCAGATATTGCCCGTAACAAGATCTTTTTTGACAATCTGACGCCTCTGTACCCTAACCAGCGGGTCAAACTGGAAACGACGCCCGACAATCTGTCGGCCCGGGTGATGGACTTGATGGTTCCCATCGGCAAGGGGCAGCGCGGTTTGATTGTTTCACCGCCTCGAACAGGAAAGACCATGCTGTTGCAGACGATTGCAAATTCTGTGACGCAGAATCATCCGGAAGTGATTCTCATCGTATTGTTGATCGATGAACGGCCGGAAGAAGTGACGGATATGCAGAGGTCGGTGAACGGCGAAGTGATCAGCTCTACCTTCGACGAACCGGCAACCCGTCACGTGCAGGTCGCTGAGATGGTGATTGAGAAGGCAAAGCGCCTCGTGGAGCACAAACGGGATGTCGTGATTCTGCTGGATTCCATCACACGGTTGGCGCGCGCCTACAACACAATCGTGCCACCCTCTGGCAAAGTGCTTTCTGGCGGCGTTGACTCCAACGCACTGCAACGCCCAAAGCGCTTCTTTGGTGCCGCTCGGAACATCGAAGAGGGCGGGAGCTTGACAATCATCGCCACAGCTCTGATTGACACTGGAAGCCGTATGGACGACGTCATCTTTGAGGAGTTCAAAGGAACCGGCAACATGGAAGTTCACCTGGAGCGCAAGCTGGTGGAAAAGCGTGTGTTCCCGGCCATCGATATCAACCGCTCCGGGACCCGAAAGGAAGAGCTACTCATGCCGAAAGAGGAGCTGAACCGAGTGTGGGTACTACGGAAGGTTTTGAATCCCTTGTCGCCGGTGGAAACCATGGAGCTGTTGCTCGACAGGCTCTCCAAGAAAAAGAGCAACGGAGATTTCCTGGCTTCAATGAGCAACGGGGGACAATGAACTTCGAAGGTCTAACTCCGAGTTTCAGACTCGCATCTAAGAGACAAACTATTCCTCCTTCGTATTTCGCACGTGCTTTCTCTGCACGTTTTCCACGAGCTTCAAAATCTCCTCTAAAACCTCTTCTATCGTTTTCCCGGACGTGTCCAGATAGACAGCGTCCGATGCCTGTACGAGTGGCGAATCAGCACGCTGGCTGTCGCGCTGGTCGCGCTCATTGATTTCGGCCAGTGTTTCTTCCAGCGTGAGTGTCACACCTTTTCGCAAGTTCTCCTCGTAACGCCTTTGAGCTCGGGTTCGTTCCGACGCATCGAGAAAGATCTTCAGGTTGGCATTGGGAAATACCTTCGTTCCGATGTCTCTCCCTTCGAGAACAACATCACGGTCGGCACCCATCTGCTGCTGCGCCTGGACGAGAACTCGCCTCACATCGGATATCCCCGACACAATCGAAGCAGCCTGACTCACCGGCTCAGCTCGAATAGCTTGGGTCACTTCATCGCCATCCAGGAAAACACGGCACCCATCAGGGGAGTCGTTCAGCTCGATTGTCGATCCTTGGGCAATCGAGCCGATGAGGGAAGGATCATCAAGCTTCGGGCTATACCGCAGCGCCTTCAGTCCAATGGCGCGGTACATGGCTCCAGTGTCGATGTACAAATAGTTCAATTGCCGGGCAAGTCGCTTGGCTACGGTGCTCTTCCCTGCTCCTGAAGGACCGTCAATAGCGATGATCCAATGACCTTTGTTCACTCTAACCTCGAAGCGCCCCTCTGCTCCCTATGAAAATCCCCTCCTTCGGAGGGGTGGCGCGAAGCGCCGGGGTGGGTTTCCGGATCAACAACCCACACCAGGCTGTCGGTTACGGCCCCAACCCCCCTGAAGTCCCCCCTTGTCCAAGGGGGGACGCTGTTTTCATCGAACGTGGCGCCGCTCTAGGCGGCATGAACTCCTATGGAAAGCCTGGTCAAATCTTCTCTGTTTCACCAAAAGCCAATCCAATTAGAAATACAACTTGTGGCAACACATGCAACAACAACCGGCTCGCGGAGGTGCGCAAATGCCACGCCACGTCGAACGGGGGCACGCCGTAGGGCGTAACTACGTAGACACCCGCATAAGCCAGCAGGACTGAAGCCACCACGCACAAAACGGACGCAGGGGGCAGTCGCAGCAGAAGTTTCCGCCGCAAGCCAAAAGCTACACAGAACAGTACCCAGACCAGGTTCCAGTTCTTCGGACCAAAAACCTGCGTCTGGATGTGGTACAGGATGGGCCCGACCCGGTTCAGGTTAGCCCATTGAAGACCACTTACGAGTGCCTCGCGGTTGATCACATCATTCCGAAGCCCCAGCGAGCTCTGGAAACGATACCACGGCGTCAGAACAACAGCCAGGATGCAGACATAGATGCCAAGACTTGAAATCATCCGTCGGTTTGCGACTCCAGAGCGCGAAAACAAAACTACAGTCAGCCAGGCGAGATGAATCCCCATCAGAACCAGACCCTCATTCTTCGTCAGCGCTGCACAAGCCGTGAGGAAAGACGAAAGAACAAGAAACAAGGTCTTTCGCGTGGTTTGCCAGAGATACAGATACAAACTGCCAGCGCCAAAGTAGAAGCTCACGACCACGTCTGCATATCCGTTCGTGGCTTGTTCAGAGAAATAGGGCACGGAAACAAGTATGAAACAAAAAAAGAAACCACTACGCCGTGTCTGCCCGGCTCTTCGCAGCGTCGCAAATAGTACAGGGACGCAGCTGGCCAGAAATAACGGAAACACCAGCTTCGCGCTTGCCTCGCGAAGATCGCCAACGAAACGGTAGACGTAGCTTTCGAGCAATGGCACCAACAACGGGTAGTCTGGATGAAACACCTCGTAGTTGGGATTCCGTAGAAAATCCTCTGGAATGGTTCGCGCTATGAAGATCGCCTTGGCTTTCAGACCCCAGTTAGAAACTGCATCGTACGCTTCCATGGGCAGAAGCCATGCGCGGAAAAAGACACCGGAGATCTGAACGGCCGTCACGACAATCAGGAACCATTCAAACCGCTGGAAGGGGATTGACGCTTGGACGAAGGGAGATTCGAGCCCACGTCCCGCCGGCTGTCGTCGTCTCGCAAACAAGAAAGCGAGCGTCGAAACGCCAAGCAATGGCACCAGTAACCCGATCACATCAAATGCGAGCCCGAGCGCGTGAAAAATCAACATCGCCCAGACCAGAATGCCACATCCGATTCCATAACCCAGAGCCAGCTTCTCGAGCGGCCGCAGCAACCGGTCGCAGTCGAATGCCGAGAGGAACAGGCAACCGGCTAGAGCCACAGGCGCAAGAGATGCCAGCCCAAAGAGGAAGTCGGTCATGGAATCGTTGGCTCGGGGCTTCTCAAAATAAAGCTGCTCGAATCAAGAGCGGCGTAGAGGTGGGCATTGCCTTCGCGGTAGCCCGGAGATCGGTAGACGAGGATGAACTGCGCGTGCTCAGCGACGAGGTAGGGGTACAGAAAGTAAAACGCCCGCACCTTGTCGATCGACGCATAGTCAATGCCGACCAGGCGAAACGTCGAGCCCGTTGGAAGTTTGTCTTTGCAGAAACGAAGAAATGTATCGAACTCCTCTCCGTAAGCGTCTGCGCGGCGGGCTTCGGTGTTGGCTCGAAGCAAGCGGAACGTGCTCGCAACTTTCGAAGGCTCCTTCCTAAGAGGCCATACCAGAAAAAAAAACCAAACAGGCAGCCACAGCGCCAGAATGAAGCGCCAAGCAGCCGGCAGCGCGCTCGTCGATCTTTCAGTCAAGCATCCTCCGAGACTTCAGTTCCTGGAAAGAGGCCACCGTTTAAGGAATCGAAGTCTATATTGCGATGTTGAACTGTCAAGTTCAATTTGCTAGCGTTGCTCTGCCTTAGTTCACGATTCCGGAAGGACGTAGTTGCGCTCAACAGACCTCGCTCAACTTCCATCAGACACGTGAGACATCAGAACAAGATCGCCATTGTGACTGCTGCATCTTCAGGAATTGGCCTCGACTGCGCGCATCGACTTGCCAGCGAGGGTGCCAAGGTTCTTAACGCGGATCTGCGACGTCCCTCGGAAGAAATCGAACAACGTTTTCGGGACCTGCCCGGGGAATGGAAATGGATTGAAGCCGATTTGGGTGATCGAGAGGTGCCGCTCAAAGTTGTGAACCAGGTTCTGGAACTCTGGGGTGGCGTGGATGTGCTGGTAAACAATGCTGCCTACATCAATGACCAGTCCGGTGCTCTACTGCAAACAGACCTCGAGCAGTGGGATCGCCAGTTTGCGATCACGGTTACAGGAACCTTCCTGATGACCAAACTGTGCGTTCCCGAAATGATAAAACGCGGCGGCGGTTCGATCATCAACATCAGCTCGATTGGGGGCGTCAATCCGTTCGGAGAAGGGACAGCCTATTGCACCGCCAAAGCAGCAGTCTTGCAGTTCACGCGCTCGGTTGCCATCGATTACGGATTGAGAGGCATCCGATGCAATGCGGTGTGCCCTGGCGCCATCGACACACCAACCTTTGCCAGCATCAAGAACGTCCCATACGAACTAGCTGATCGTGAAGCACGAACAGCTTTGGGAAGAATTGGACAGCCTGAAGAGATCGGCGCCGCCGTAGCATTCCTGGCTTCTGCGGATGCCTCCTACGTGACCGGCGCCACTCTCGTGGTGGATGGCGGCTGGACCGCCTCTCATTGGAACCCACGGCTGGGGCCAAGGAAGTTAGGGGATTAGCGCTCCCGATCCTCCCTAGGAGCCCGCGCCGTGGAAGCCGACGTCCAGTTCTGTCCGCACGCGCTTTCTTTCTTCGACGGCCTGCTCAGAGCACACCTCAAGAACAGTCTCGCGAACGCAAGCACATGCCTAGAACCGGACGCACTCGACAGACCTCAACAAGAAAATGGAGCCCTCGCATCAGGGGGCTCTGCTTCCGGGCCGTCCTTTGGGCCAACCTCTTCTCTTGCTGTCTACTGATTGCCGCCGAAGGCTTGCAGCTCTACACAAGCCCAGATGAGTCAGAAATTCTTAAGAAATTGGAAGCACTTGGAGGGCGCATCTTCAAGCATGGAGATCGCGTTGTGGAAGTTAAGCTAGACCGAACTCAGGTTACGGACGAGGATCTCAGGCTGGTCGCGGGACTTCCGGAGGTCACTGATCTTTCGCTGGAACAAACCCAGGTTGGTGATGCGGGGATGGGTTATCTCAAGTCCATGAGCAAACTGGAGTGGCTCAATCTCTTCGGCACTCAGGTTGGCGACAACGGCTTAAGACACCTGAAGGAGCTCACTAGTCTCAAACATCTGCCAGTCGGGCGCACAAAGGTGACCGATGTGGGTATGGTTCACCTGGAGGGCATGCCCCAGTTGCTCTATCTCGGTTTGAGGGGCAACGCCTTGACCGACCTCGGCTTGAAGCACCTTCGGAATCTAAAGAACCTCACCGGGCTTCATCTAGGCGAAACCAAGATCACGGATGAAGGCGTGAAGCATCTCCAAGGCTTGACTCAGTTGCAAAAACTCTGGCTGCACAATACTCCGATTTCCGACAGTTCTGTTGCCTTCCTGGCAAACATGAAGGACCTCAAAGAGCTCTACATCTACGAAACCCATATTTCGAAGGAAGGCATCAAGCGACTACAGGCTGCCCTTCCGAATGCTCGCATTGTGGATCAGCAGTGAGACCTTCGTGAGATTCGACACTTTGTCCGCGTTCGCACCGAGTTATCCCGTATCCGAGAAAGTCGTCGAGCGTTCGGAATCAAGCGACGCTGGGTATGGGGACAGATGCACCACGCCATTCCTGTGAACCAGCCGGGTTACTGTTGGTCGACGTCAGCGGAGCATCAGAGAGTCTTTAGGAACGCTATCAAGGCTCTCCGATTCTCCGCGGAAAGATCCAAGCCGAAACGATGTCCTTTGATCGCCCGGGTCTTCACACCCGCCCCGCGAAAACCAGTCGGAACATAGTCGTCGCTGAGACGGCGAGGGTCGAACCAATCCTCCAGCGTAGCTACCGAGCCGTTGTGCTCGAAGGGTCCTCGATACCAGAGGCCCTTTAGAGACGGGATCTTGTAGTAACCTGTTCCCCGCCGCGTCTTCAAAGTCAGATAAGGATCTGTTCCTACGACGACAGGAAGAATGTCGTATTTCTCCTGATGTTCCGTTGGAACCTCAAACCCCTCTACCGGAGTCAAGTGGTTGTTGGTGTAGAACGGAGCCGAGTGACAGCTACCGCATTTCTGTTGCCCGAAGATCTTTTTGCCGCGTGCGGCCAAGCCATCGAACCTGTTGGGATTCGCTGGCGGCCGCAGCGAGTAGAGGTAGAGCGACAGCGCATAGAGTTGTTCATCACTGTAGCGTCCCCTGGTGGTCGGATCTGGCAAGGTTCGAAAGTCTCGCGCTGCTGGGATGAACCCGTCGTAGCTGGCCAGATCGTCGGCCCCCTGGTTCAAAGCGGAGTAGCGCATCATGTCCACGACTGAGCGATGGCGCACCAGGCCCGAATGATCCAGATACTTTCTCTCCTTTACACCGATGAGGTCAGGAACCTGCGCTGGGTAGTGGACGCTAGTGCCCTGGCGCGCCAGCACTCCAGGGGGTATCGCAGCGTGCCATTGGGCAATTTCTGCCACAGAGGGGTTTGGTCGAGGCCAGCTTGAGGGTCCGGTTTGACCCACGGAGCGCCAAACAGGGATCGCTGGAGCAGACGGACGCGTTCGGGGGGCAGGCTCTGCGTCGCGTTCAATATGGCGGCGCGATCAAAGGGGAAGTTGCCCTGAGCGCCCTTGATGATGGTCCCATCCTGCATCACTCGCGTGTGACACATCCCACAGGAAACTGTCCCCATCTCTAGTTTACCTTTCTCTCGGATCACATACTGGAAATAGGGTAGTGTCCCGTCTTTCCCAACAAGTACGCTCGTGCTCTCATACCACTGGGGTCCTTGATGTGCGCAGGCTTTACTACGGCGTCGTAGAAGATCGGGGCATCAAACACGATCTCGCCAGCACGAATCCAATCTCCCGGAGTCTTGAGCTCAGAGGAGTCGAAGACGGTCTGTGGTTCCTGGTGTTTGAGCCATTCGATGTATCCCAGTGGGCTCCTTGCCCAATGCATAAACGGGGTAACTCTTGTAGATCGGTCGACCGGAATGCGGTAATAGTAGTCAGCAGTAATGTGCTTGGGGGTTGCGTGGGGATTGGCCAGCGGCAAGTTGTCGAAGCCATCTCGATGTCGTCCCACGTTCTGGGAACAATCCAGGAGGAGTGAAGGCTTCGCGCGATTCTTGCGGCCGCCCTTCGGCTCCAAGCACAACCAGTGAGATCGCAATCATAACCAACCATCGCAATTTCAAGCTCCTGCCTTTCATTCCGAATTCCTCGCAATCCCAAATTGCGAAACCGGCTCACCTTGACTCCGATCAAGCGGTGGAAGCTGGCGTCTCACTCCCTGCCTAACCTTTCGATAAAACTCACTACGTCGTCTGCGAAATGCTCGGGTTCTTCCCAGTGGAGTGCATGCCCAGTTTCGGAATAGACGATAAGCCTCGATCTCACCAAGGCGCGCGTCAGCGTATCCTGGTCCTGTCGGGAACAAAATGCATCCCGGTCGCCCCAGACAATCAGCGTCGGGACTTTGATTCTGCCAAGACCGCCTGGAAAAGTCCTCCTCCAAAAGACCTGCAAATACCGCCTTCCAAACGAGCGTCGGGGCCTTCGAGACTCTCCTGAATGACGGTCTCAAAAAACGCTGCCGGAACCGGTTGGGCAAGCGTACTTTCCTGAAACTCAACGACGAAACTTCGGTCTACCGGATCTCCAGCTTCGAGACGACGGAGTCCCACAGTTCCTGCACCTCTGGTTTGCGTCGCATCGTTGGAAGGGTTCCTGCCAGTACCAGACCCCGCGTTCGCTCGGGATAGTCGAGCGCAAAACGTTGAGCAACCAGGCCACCCATGCAGTGTCCTGCGACGATCGCTGTCTTCAGCTTTCAGTGCGTCCATAAACCCGGCCAAATCAGCCGCAAAATCGCGAGGGCAGTATCCTGTGGCAGGGCGGCTCGAATCCCCGTGGCCTCTCTGTGTTACCGCGAACGCCCGGATTGATTCGGGCAGGTGAGGCAATACGCGCTCGAACGACCGCCAGGAATCAGTCGCGCCGTGCAGGAAAACTATGGGCACCCCAGAGGAATCACCCTGTTCGGCGTAGCAGAGCCTCACTTGGTTTACAAGCTCCACGGATTTGATGTCGACACTCGTATCAACTGGAATCATCTAACTCCAAGCTCCTCTTAATGTCTGATTTCAATGTTATATGCTCTACACCGCATAAGAGTCTCGGCGAACAATCCCTTGTTGGTTTGGGAACTCGCTTCAAACCGCATGATCGGCTAGGGATTCTCTACACGGAGGTTGTTCACGACCTCGAACACGTTCGAAACATGGTTAGCCTGAATGCCGGCCACGGCCCGGTCCGACTCGTTGGCAACAAGACCCTCCAGTGCCAACCTTCCGCCTTTCACGATGATGTGAATTGGCGGAACAGCCTGGAGACCATAGCGGCTAAGCTGGCTGTGCGAATAGATCTGAAGAAAGGCAACACGTCGAATGTCGTCATCGAAGGGTGATGTCGGCAGAACTTCAATCTGATTGATAACGCTTCTAACACCTTCGATACTACTGACCACTCTCTCAGCGCTCACTTTCAAAGAGGGCATTCGAACCTGACCTGAGAGTGTCACGATGTCATTGTCGTGCAAGTGGAACTCTAGATTGTCGAAAACGTTGTACGTTGGCAGAGTTACCAGCTCTTTACGAATCTTTGTTCTCAGCGTCGCCCGAACGTTTTCCAGTACTTCCTCTCGACTCATTTCGCTCTTCAAAGTGGCCTTCGATTCGGATCTCCCCGCTTTGGCGCCGCCAGGAGCCGCCCACGCCAGGTTCGCGAGAATCAGGCAGATGAGAGGCAGACTCAGCATCCAAGACAAGCGGTAGAGCACGCCGCCTAGCTTGTTCAGCTCCATCGAGTCAGACCACTTAATGCTACTTGGCGATTTGCCGGTGGTCACAATGGACTGAGTCCTCGGACTACGATTCGTTCGAGATGAGTTATTTCGGTTCATGGTTCTCCTTCCAGTTGTTTCAGTGATTGACGCTGCGACCCCTGCTACTTCTTCTCTCACCTAGCGAACAGCCTGCCAAAGAGCGGAACAATCGCGCGGGAATCTCCAACCGAAGTCGAGAGAACAAGTTTGCCGACTCTGGAACCCGCGCATCTAGCAGTGCTAATTTGGCGACGTGCTGAAATTTCAGCTGCATGCCGAAATGTCGGCACGCTACTGGAGCCGCGATCATCCTGGTCAATTCAGTGGCTCCGGAACCAAACCGTGCAAAGAATGGCAGCGGAGGCTATGAGCGATAAGACTCCGAAGGCTGCCACACTGAATAGAAACACGTGCTTTCGCATCGTTACCCGTTCCACTTGCAGAATTCCGCTTTCAGGGACTTTCCGCATCGCGCCCTCCATCTCATCCAGCTCTCGCACTGGGTCGAGTACCGGCCAGGCCGCCGCTTTGCCCAAAACCGCTGAGAATCGATTGGGAAAGCGTGGCTGCCACTCAGCCATTCGAGCCAGAGGCTTCCTGGCTCGGCAGGAGCCTCGCCCTCCCACAACATCAGAGCACCCTAGGCTACAGGTCTTCGACCCTCAGAGACGTTGGCGAATGTTTCCATGCTTCTGTGAATTCCTTTTTCACCCATTCCGTGCTCAACGTCTTCCTCTGGACCTTAAGGGCCTCCAGCAGTCCGAACAGCGAGCGGCCATTGCGTGGATTGACCTCGAGGTCCTTGCGAAATACGTTCTCGGCCTCAGCAGCCTTGCCGCGGCGAAGCAGTGCACCCCCAAGTGCCTCTCGAACGGGGTAGTGCCATTCCGGCGGTTCCATATAGCCAAGCTTATCCTGAAGTTCAACCGCCCGACGCAAATGGGTGATCTCCGCTTCGGCGTCGCCTTGAGCCCGAGCGATTCGAGCATCCAGATCCTCCCGCCCGATCGCCAGAACGCTGCGGGCACTATTGATCATCAGCATCTCTTTTTCGGAGATCTGGCCATTAACCCCTTCCATTTCCGTTCGCTCCAGCTTCGCTTCATTCACCCTGCCCAAGCCTGCGAACGCCAACCCTCGTGAGTAGTGGTACATCGCATTGAGGAAACCGTTTTTTTCTTTCGGCCGTGGTTGTGCCAACAGCTCGTCCCATTTGGCAAAGCGGGATAGTATGAGCCACTCAAACGCGCCGTAGGGCGAGATCATCGGCATCTCGTCAATGGAGCCATCCACGTTCCTTTTTAAACGCCGGGCATAGTCCAGTGAGTCATCGTACCTGCCCTGCATCATGCGGGCGTATGAAACGAAATGCAGGTTGTGCGAGTAGTACATCAACGGATAGATACCCTTGGCCCCCGATCGTTCGATGTACCGGCGATCCACCTCCGAAGCTGTCTCGTTCACTGTAGCCGACAACTGAAAGTCCCCAAGCCGCAGGAAGATGTGCGACGGCATATGAACGATATGACCGGCACCGGGCATGATGGAGCCAAGCCGCATTGCACTGGGCAGCGCACGCTCCGGCGTTTTTGAGGCTTCGACGGCATGGATGTAATAGTGGTTGGCGCCCGGATGATTCGGATCCCGGCGCAACACATTCTCGAGTACTTCTACAATCTCCAGAGTCCCTTCGGCTGGAAGTCCGTCCGCGGTCCAAAGCTGCCACGGGCGGAGATTCATCAACGCTTCCGCATACAGCGTTGCGGCGTCCAGATCATCCGGGTAGCACTTCTTCACCTCTTTCATTGCGTCTTTGTAAGCAACCGCGAGTTTCTGCCGGTCTTCGCTAGGGTCTTTGGAATAGCGCTTCACGAGCGCCTCGACATAGGCACGCTCGTTCTCTGGCGCACTTCTGGAGAGTTCGGTAGCCCTTGCGATGGCCCTCCACGCCTTTTCCTCGCGTTCGGGCATCGGTGGCAGGTTGTAGTTCGGACCCAAGGCCAGGGCTATTCCCCAATGTGGCATCGGCGATATCGGGTCCAGTTCCGCCGCTCGCGCAAACAATCGCGCGGCCTCGTCATGGTTGAAGCCAAAGATCAGCGCCAGCCCTTGATCGAAGAACTTCTGGGCCAACGCCGACTCAGTCGCAATCGGGTGACTGTGATTTCCCAATCCCTCCAGCAACTCTGCCGGCTTCGCCGGTTGGGATTCATGATGATGATGCTGTCCCTGAGCGTATGAGCAGGCAGCCAGCAACAAGACAATCAGTTTGGTTTGAACTCTTGTCATTCGTGGTTCTCCTTTCGGAAACCCACTGGCAATACCGTTCCAAACGTCTTCTTTGGCGCAACCTGTTGGAAAGCTGAGGAAAAAGCAGGCTTGGCAGCGTTAACGCGAGCGCGTTATCACGATTCGCCGCCATTGATCTGACGACATTTCAGCGGCGTGCTGAAATCTCAGCACGTCAAGGGATGGAAGGAAACCAGCCAGATGCAGTGTGCGGAGAAGTCGAAGAGAAGGAACTCCAGATGAATCAAAGTGCTCCCGGGCATTCCAATTCGCAACCAGATGCTCACTTCGATCTGTGGCAGGCGCGTTGCGAAGACTGATCGCAGGTGTGCGAAGGAGATCACACCATTCTTAACCGGTCGAGCAGGCCCTGACTCGACTCTCATTGACCCTAAGGAGGTCTCATGAAAAGACGCGTCTCACTGATGGCAATCATGCTCGGTTCGTTCTTGTTTTCGGCAGCACTAGCGCAGGCAGAAGTCAGGTTCAACGTGCCTTTCGATTTCACGGTTGGGAAGGTCACGCTCCCTGCGGGGTCTTACAGCGTAAGCAGAATAGGTACCATTCAGACCCATGTAAGCCTGAAGAATCGCGACGGCAACGAAGGTGCTTTTGAGCAGATCAACTCCGTACAACTCAATCCTGGGCAGATGAGCGACGCCACCAAGCTGGTATTCCATCGCTACGGCGATCAATATTTTCTTGCCGAGTTCTGGAATCTGGGATCGACAACGGGCTACGAATTCCGCCGGTCCAAAGCAGAACGTGAAATCGCGAGGAGCGTTGCGCAGCCGAAGACCGAAACCGTGACAGCTGGTCAGTAAGAGAACCGCGTGAGGACGTTAGCTACGGGCAGCATCAAACCAAGGCGCTCTCCAGCGGCAGGAGCCAACCCTTAGAGTGAGGCTCCTGCCGGGCCTTCAGGGGATTCATGGCGAGGCAGGTCGGTTGGAATCTCGCCCTCCCTGCGGTCAGCCGGGTGGTGCGTCGAAAAACGTGACGCACCCTACAGGCTAAAGGCCGCCAAATCAAAGAGACCGAGAACAAGACTCTCGTGAACCAGCTAGCCCTCCTTCCCCACTGCCTGCACTTTCGGCGCCTCGATACCGAGCTTCTTCATCCGCGACCAAAGAGTGGATCGGTTCATCCCCAGAAGGGCTGCCGCCCCCTGAGGGCCACCTAAGACCCAACCCGTGCGTTGCAGCGCCCGCACGATGTGGCTCTTCTCAGCCTGGTCCAGAGTGAGAAAGCGATCCACACGGTCAGAGAATTCGTCCACCAGCTTGACGTGCGTTTCTTCGAGAGTATTCCCGTCGCAAAGGATCACAGCTCGCTCCACGATATTAGCCAGCTCGCGCACATTGCCGGGCCAATCGTAGTTTTCAAGCCTGTCCAAGGCGCTGGAGCTGATGGTGTGAATGCGCCTGCCCATTCGCTGCGCTGACTTCCGAACGAATTCGTTGACCAGAAGGCCAATATCTTCCTTTCGTTCACGCAGTGGTGGAACCTCGATTGGGAACACATTCAACCTATAGAAAAGATCGGCGCGAAACGTGCCACGGCGTACTTCGTCGGCAAGGACTCGGTTGGTAGCCGCGATCACACGCACGTCCACTTTCAGCGTCTCAGCCCCGCCGAGGCGCTCGAATTCCTGTTCCTGAAGCACTCGCAACAGCTTGGTCTGCGTCTCGAGGGGCAATTCACCGACTTCGTCCAGAAAGAGGGTGCCCTGGTGCGCCACCTCAAACCTTCCCTTTTTTTGTGAGACGGCGCCGGTGAAGGCACCCTTCTCGTGCCCAAACAGCTCGCTTTCTACAAGGCTTGCCGGCAGTGCGGCGCAGTTCACCTTCACCATCACGTTTTGTCTGCGACGGCTTCTGTTGTGTAGTGCTCGTGCAATCAGTTCCTTGCCGGTTCCCGTTTCTCCCATCAGCAGTACCGTGGAATCCGTCTCGGCCACCATTTCAACGCTGCGGAATACCTTTTGAATCACCATGGAGGTTCCAACCAGTTCCTCAAAGTTCAGCTCAGTCTTGAGTTCTTCCTGAAGGTACACGTTCTGCCGCTGTAGCTGTTCCAGCCGTTCCTCAGCCTGTTTGCGCTCGTTGATATCTCGTAAGATCATCGTGAAAAGTGTGGTGCTAGCAACCATCGTGCGCGACAGAGTCGCTTCAATCGGAAAATGCTCGCCATTCGTGCGAATAGCCTTCAAGCCCTCAGGAATCCAGAGCCTATCCTTACCAACCTGAGATTCCGCCGCAGCCATGTAATTCTCCAAGATATTGATCAGATCGTCTGACAAGAACGCGTCAATCGACTTGGAAATGGCCTCCGAGGCCTGACACGCGAACACGTGCTCTGCGGCTTGGTTGAAGATGACGATCTTGCGATGCTGATCGATTACGACAATTGCGTCCATCGCCGACCGGAACACACTCGCCATCCGATCTTCGCTTTCCTTCAGCTGAGCGTTTGCGGCTGAAAGCTCAACGGTGCGCTCCGCAACGCGTTGCTCAAGCTCGGTTGCATGACGCTCAATTTGACGATTGAGCTGTGCATGGCGGATGGCGACAGCCAGGCTGTTCGCCACCTCCTGCGCGATCTCGATATGCTCGGCGGAGAACGCAGCGAGTCTCTCCGAACCCAGATTGAGCGTTCCAATCAGCGAGCTATCTGCAACCAGCGGAACATTGGCGAAGGACCGAATGCCTTCGCGTTGCAGACTGGCCACGACTTCGTGGCCAGTCATCTCATCGACGTCGGAAACGATATGCGCCTTTCCTCGGCCCAACTGCTCAAGGTTGCCGAAGACCCTCAGCGGGATTTCTGCGCCCACCTCCACTTGCGTGTCGCCCGAAGCGCGAAGGCCCACAATGCGCCCCAAACCCGAAGCCGCATCGAAGACCACGACACTTGCCCGACGGCACGGAACCAACTCGTGAACCTGCGCGACCGCCGCGTTGGCGATATCCTCGATGGAGTGAGCTGCCAGAATCGCCCGGTCGGTCTGTTGAAGAAGTCTCAATCTTCGGTTGAATCGGAACAGCGCCTCCTCTGCCTGCTTGCGCTCGGTCACATCGCGCTGGATGCCGAAGTGCCCGGTGATTCTCCCTTCAGCATCGTAGAAGCAGATGTAGTCACCATCCACCCACATTCGACTGCCGTCCAGCCGGCGCTCGTCGCTTTCCACGTGTATCCGGCCTGCATCGAACATGCGACGCCAGAGCTCTCTGCCGTGAGCCACATCGTGAGCGAAGATGTCGTTTGGGGTGCTACCCAGAAACTGCTCCGCCGAAGCCCCGTACTGCTGGAGCAGCGCCTCGTTGACCTTGATCATGTGTTGGTGCTGGAAGACATAGTCCAGTACCGCTTCCTGATCGATGTCCTCGTCCCCAGCGGACGGGTTCGTCCAGCATCATGAAGAAGAAGCCATCCAGCGACTGAGAAAAGAACAGCTCCAGATTAACTAGAGATTTGCGCAGTCTTGCCTCGGCCTGCCGGCGGTGGTCCGTCTCCAGCGCGAGGGCCGTGAGGTCGGCGAGAGACGCGCCGAAGTTCTGTTCGTCAAGCTTCCAGTGACGCGGGTCTCCCGTGACTTCATGGCACAGCATTCCCACCGGTCTTCCCTCGCCCCAGACGGGCACTGCCAGGACCGCCCGAGTGCCGCGGCGAGTCAACTCGTCCAGGAACTCCACAGCAAGCGGGTCTGTGAGTACGTCACTTGCAGCAATCGTGCGGCACTCCCGGAGGGCGCCAAAGTAGCGCGGGTAGCGTTGCACTTCCAGAACAGCGCCGCTCTCACGGAGGTTACGTTCGCGGTCAAAAAGGTGAAGGCACCGAATCTGGGTGTGCGTATCGTTGTAGGCCCAAACACTGACGCGAGCCACATCCAACGTTGCCGCTGCCAAAGCGGTCACATGGGTGAGAAACTCATCCAAACCCGACTCGGCGCGAGCCAATTCAAGCAGGGCCGCCTGAAATTGGAGCGTCTGGAAGTCGGCCCTTCGCTGCTGTTCGTCCACCAGCCGGCGCTCGGAGACATCTCGGCCAATCGCAACCAGTGCTGGCGGGACCACATCAGACAGCAAACTGAGACTCACTTCCAATCGGCACGCTGAAAGGTTCGGACGGACGATGTCCAGCTCAACGAGCCCCGGCGAGTTCTTCTGCAATCGGGATCGCACCAAAGCTTCTGCGACTTCTGCCGAACGCGGTGTCAGAATATCGGTCAGCTTGAGGTTCACCAACGATTCAAACGAACGGCCTATAACAGCAGCCGCTGCGCGATTGACCCAAAGAATGCTGCCGCTCGAGTCGAGCAGAAAGACCGCGTCACTCAAAGTTTCCGCTGCCGCCTCAAACGGCGGCGACCCGTGGATCATTCAGACCTCTCTCCTCGTTCCAGAGGGCTGGAAGTGAATCTAGAAATACTACCGCAAATCGTTACGGTCGATGATGCTTGAATCACAGGGCGGGAAAGTCCGATTGGCAAGGTTGACTCTTTTGGGCAGATCAGAGGGCGAGGAAAGTGGGATTGCAAATCACGACAGTTTGAGGTGAGCCCAGCCTTAGTACCTCGGTTCATAAATACACTAACGTATTTTTCAAGCTGCAACGGCTAGGGAATTGGGGTGCTTTTTGATTCGTTCCAGCAAGTCCATCAAATCCTGGCGAGTGAATCTCCATTCAAACGGTTGAGCAATGGTTTCGTAGTAACGTTGGAAGTTGAGCAGGCGTTCTGCCAAGGCCGCAAGGGATGAGAAATCATTGGGTGTAAGAGCCTTGCGCTGCAGGATAGAAAAGTAGATTTCGATTTGATTCAACCAACTGGCATGAACGGGCCCATGAACGACAACCAGTTGAGGATACTTTTCTTGCAGCCGGGCCGCACAAGCAGCTCCGCGATGCGAAGATCCATTGTCCACAATCCAAAAGACCCGTCGGGCTTGGGTGTAAGGCGGCTGGGTCATGACTTGGTCGACAAGCCTTCCAAAGGGAGCCATCCCGGTCTGGGACTCGCATCGACCAAACAGCTTGGCTCGGTGGACATCCCAGGCCGCCAAATAAGCCCAAGCCCCCAGACGTCGATATTCGTGTTCTACTCTCACCGACAATCCCGATTGAGACGGAAGTGTTGGGTGGCAACGTGCCCGCGCCTGAATGCTGGTTTTCTCGTCGGCCGACAGCACAAACTCGTCCGGGCTCAGCGGCTGGCCCTGCCAGATGCGATGATAGAGATCCAAGATGCGCCCCGCCTTGGCCGCAAAATCCGGATCGCGTGGAAAGATCCAGCAACGGTGTTGCCAGGGCCGGATGGCATCCTGGTTAAGCCAGCGCCATACCGTGCTGTCACTAATGGTAGCGACCAAGCCGGATCGACGCGCTTGTGCAGCGATCTCGGCGACACTCCAGCGCGACAAGGGTTGCTGGCGACCCGAAGGCAACTCACAGGCGAGCGCCTTGACTTGGACGACGACCTCTGGGGGGAAAAGCCCGGGGCCGTCCCGAGCGCTGGCCTTCTTCCAGCCCCGCCAGACGTTTCTCAAAGAATCGCTTCCGCCACAAGCAGACGACCTCTCGGCGACTATCCAAACGATGAGCGATTTCATCGTTCGAGAGACCTTCAGCCGCGAGCAGAATCATCTTGGCGCGCAAGACCTGAAAATACGGTAACGTATATTTCTGGGCGCGTGCCGACAATTCCTGCTCTTCTTCAGGCGAGAGAACGATCTGATATGGGCTCTGACGTGGCATTCTGTAGCTCCATAGCCACGCAAAATGCCACAACTAACAGTCAAACACAACTTCTAAATACGTTAGTGTATTTATGAAAATCAGTACTTAGGAAACCTATCGAAAACACGTAAACGACCAGTGCACTCTGGGCTGGGTTTTGTTCAGTTCGGCTTCAGCAAGAACCGTTCAAGAACGTTGCGCGTAATACGCGAGACGTGTGAATCGATAAACAGTGCCGACACCCATGTAATCGACCCCACCGAAAACACAGCACCGCGACCGGTCTCACAGGAAACCAGATCTGCCCCGCCGTCGTCAGAGTTGGTCCCTTTTGCGAAACGCTGAACATTCTTTGGAGAATTCCCGCTGACCTTGTCGGTCTCATGACCGGAGGCTCCGCCAGGGACCCGTTCGTGCAGCGTCTTCTCCCCGAAGAGATCTCCGTTGCGAAGACCGGTGCCAGCCATCGCCCAGTGCTTTTCGTCGAGAACACGGTAGGGCGCCGATGTCATCACTCCCGAGTAAGTGAACACCACGCCCAGCAGATTAGCTTCAGACTCTGCTGTCCGATGCATCCGAGATTCGTGGCCTGACGACGGATCGTTCGAATCGTCGTGCGACAAACATCGCACTGTCGCATCATCAGCAAGTACCACCTCGCAGTTCAGACCATTCCCGCCGAGATACATCAACCGGCCGCCGCGCTCAAACACCCATTGCTTCAGCTTGAAGTACATATCGCGCGTCCAGTATTCGGGATGAACAGAAACCGCCAGCACCTGATAGTCGTCCAGATTCAGAGTCCCGTCGTGTAGCTGGGCTTCTGCGTAGTAGTCATAGTCGAAACCTTCCCGTTCCAGCCAGCCGAGCAACCTCCACTCCGCCGGTGCCTGGCCGCACTGCACACGGCCTTGAATCGGGTCAGTGATCTGGCTTCCATCCCAAGGGCTATTGTCAAAGATGTGATTGTTCGGCTCCGGGCGGTCAAAAGACAAGGGTTTGAATTCCGGGTCTTGAAACCGCCACACACTTTCGGCCTGGGTGAAGCGATCCAGATCGAGCCGCGCATTCACGGTGGGACGCAGCGGCAGGCCTACCGGGTTAATGTAGTTGGACCGCCCGCCAAAGTTGTTATACACGTTCCAGGTGTTGGTAGACGCCAGCACTGCCAAACGTGCCTTTGGCCTGGCCGGGGCCACCACCCAGGGAAAAGAGAAGGTTCGACCAGACGGAGTGCGCAGCCACAAGTAGTAAAGTCCCGACTGGGCGGGCGCTTCCAGGAATTGCTGCGGATGGGGCGCCGCGTATCCGCGCCTGTTCCAGTTCACGCCGGTTTGCGTAAAGTCTCCGTCGGGCAGGAGTTGCGCCACAGCGCGCGGCCCGTGTTCGTCGAACCAGCTCACCATCCGGGTGTACTCCTTCTTCTGCCCGTAACGCCACAAGGTGAGTTGGCATTGCTCGGTGCTGTGAATTCGGATCTCCGATTTCTCTCCGGCACGAATCCACTTCGGCCACATGTATCCCAAGAGCCCGTCGCTCAGCAGCCGGAATTGGAGGGGATTGCCCATTCCCAGCTGACAATCCACCCACTTGGAACCGTAACCGTCTTTGGCAAGCGTCACGCGGTACTGCCCTGTGGGCACATCGACGTATAGAGCTCCCGTTGCGGATGACTGAGCAATAGATACCCCGCCTGTCTCCAGGGACTCAATTTCCGCCTGTGCGCCCACCAGCGCGACATAGTTTTCGTCGGATACATAGGCAACAGGTTTGGTCGAAAATTTTTGTGCCATGTCGTCGATTCTCCAAACTGAGTTGTGGGGCAATCTCCCAAGTATCACTCTTCCAAACGTTCAATGCGCAGGGCTTGCGGCCCTTCCCAGCGCACCCGCCTGCACGCCTGGGCAAAAGGAACCCAATCGTGTTTCCAGTCACCGGGTATCCTGGCAAACAGGCTGGCATAGGTCGGCACACCCTCGGGCCCGCGCAGCACTGTGCCCCTGTCGTAAACCACGCAAATCTCAGCCGACGCTTGACGTCCGCTGATCACACTTCCACCCGGATCGAAAAAATAGAGAACTTCACCGGGCAGTGGCATTTGCACCATTTGTTCCGCAGGCAACGGCTTCGGGTCGTTGAGCAAAACGAACACTTCGGGTCCCGATACCTGTCCATGAATGGCTTTGTGTTCGATGGGCAACCAGTCCCAGATCTGCTGACAAACCTTGGGTGCTTCCTCATCCATCAACTGTGCAACAGCGCTTTCGCCTGTTGCCGGGAAACTCAAGCGAATCTTTCGTGGTGGTGCGGGCATGGGTCACTCCTTTGAAAATGAGGCTGGAAAGTGGGAGCCGCTCTCCGAGCGGCGATTGGTTGTTTCGCATCAGGACACGAGATCGCCGCTGGGGACAGCGGCTCCCACATTTTCATCGAAGACGCCGCAGCGCGCCATGAAGAGCTCTGCTGCTCCTCCGCAGCAACATGAAACTACCTACCTGAGCTATTCATTTCACAGTCCGAAGGCAGCTCAATGGACGCGGTCGTAGTCCCTTTGAAAATACATCTGAATGCCGGCGGCCAGCAGCACGGCAGTCACAACGCAGGTGAGCGATGCGTATGTCATCAACTTCGGAATACCGATACTCCCCTTCCACATTCCCCCTAACAAAGCCGCGAACCCAGAAACGGCCGCTCCGATCAAATTCAAACATCCAGCCGCCGATGCACGAGTGTCGGCCGGAACCACCTCAAACGAAGAAACCATCAGGTTGGCGATGAAAAGACCGCTGCCAAGTCCGAATCCAATAGCGGCGACTTTGGTGAACAGCAAAGAGTCGGTGTTTCCAATCAGATGAACACAGGGCGCTGACAGAAGCATCCCGAGGCAGACCAGCCATGAACGTGCTGCTTTGGTTCGGCTGTACAGCCAATCGGCCGCCACGCCCCCTGCCAGCAATCCGACCAGAGTCGCCGCCTGCAAGTAGACTGTGGCTGTAAAGCCGGCCTCAGCCAGGCTGAGCGAGAACTTCTCGTAAAGAAAACTGGGCAACCACGTATAGAGCAACCACAAGACGAAGGTGAATGCTGGAAACACCAGGCAAAGGAACCGATAGCTGGGAATCCTGATAAGTGTGGCAATCGCCAGCCCACCTCCCGACTTTTTGGTTTCTACTGCCGCTTCCTCGCTGGTCCCTTTTAGGAACAGAAAATAAGGAATTGCAAACAGGATTCCGACGATTCCCAGCGTAAAGAAGGCGTACCGCCAGTGGCCCTGCTGCGCCATGAACCCACCAAACCAGCCGCCCATTACCACACCCGCCAATTGAGCGGTATCGAAGACAGCGATGGCTCTCGATCGTGTCTTGGGACCGTGAGCATTGGCGGTCAGCGCCAGAGCGGGAGGGATGAACAGCGACTCTGTAATCCCGATAAGGGCTCGGCACGCTAGCAGCATCATGGCAGACGTTGAAAACCCGGTAAGAGCGGTCACGCCGCTCCACAAAACCAGGCTCATTACGACTAGGACCCGCTTTGAAAAGCGATCTCCCACCTGACCTGCAACGGGTGAGCAAAGCGCGTAGACCCAAAGAAACACGGAGCCGGTCAATCCCAGCTGCATGTCGGTGAAACCCAACTCAGATTGGAGAATGGGGAAAATGGAGAAGACAACCTGGCGGTCGCTGTAGTTCAGAAAGTACGCGACCCACATGAAACCTACGAGACACCAGGCGCGTCCCGAAGTGATGGCTGGAGCCGACGATGTCGACAAAGAGTGCGTCAGTGCGAAGTCCTTTCCTGTCCTAGCCTAGCGGCCGTTTCAACTGAAGCCGCGCCGTAGCGGTCGATGCGCACCCGTGCCGTAATCGCATGCGCCAGCATGTTTTCCAGCAGGCACTGCCGTTCGGTGACCTCGGCCACTTCAACGCTCGCTTGAGGCGTCATGCGCTGGTAGGTACAGGTCTTCAGGAATTTTCCCACCCAAACTCCGCCGGTATAGCGTGCTGCCCGGCTGGTGGGAAGAATGTGGTTGGTACCAATAGTCTTGTCGCCATAGGCCACGGTCGTCTCTTCGCCAATGAAGAGCGAGCCATAGTTGGTGAGCTTCACGGCAAAGTCGTTCGCGTTGCCTACGTGCAATTCCAGATGCTCCGGCGCATAGCGATCGCTTAACTGCACGGCTTCGTCCTCGCTCTCAGCCACGCAGATCATGCCATGATCCCGCCAGGCAAGACTCGCAACGTCACGCGTCGGCAGCACAGCCAGTTGCCGCTCCAACTCGCTGAGCGTGCGCTGAGCGAAATCCTCACTCAGGCAAATCAAGCAAACACCACTGTTAGGATCGTGTTCAGCTTGACCGAGAAGATCGCAAGCCACTAGAGCCGGATCGGCGTTGTCGTCCGCAATCACGAGAATCTCTGTAGGCCCGGCAAGCAGGTCGATTCCGCAACGGCCGAACAGTTGCCTTTTCGCTTCAGCCACGAAGCGATTGCCCGCTCCACAAAGCACATCCACCGGCTGGTTTCCATCCAGACCGAAGGCCATCAAGGCAAGAGCTGGCACTCCGCCGAGAGCGTAGATACGAGTCAGCTCCCGCTTTGTGAATGGCATTGATGGTGGCGGGATAGTAGCCCTGTCCTTTGACCGGAGGTGTGCAGGCAATGATGCGCTTCACGCCGGCAACACGTGCCGGAATGATGCTCATCTGGGCCGACCCGAACATCGGATACCGTCCACCCGGGATGTAGCTTCCCACGCTGTTCACCGGAATGTGGCGGTGGCCAAGAATCACTCCCGGTCTGATCTCCACTTCCAAGGGCAACAACGTCCCCAGTTGAGCCTGAGCAAACTTGCGCACATTGCCTTGGCAATAGTCGGTATCGCGAAGGGCCTGTTCCGAAACCTGAGCGATCGCCTCCGCAATCTGTTGGTCAGTAAGTCGAAAACTCGCTGGGGCCCACTCGTCGAACTGCTGGCTGTACCTGCGCACGGCATCCATGCCTTCTCGCTCCAGCTCCAGCAGCATGCGAGTGACAATCGATGCAGTCTCGGCATCGGTTTCAAAGAGTCGTTGTTCGCCTTGCTTGATGACTTTCATGGAGATCGCCTGCCGAGCGGGTTCAGGAACGCAAGCTCGTGGTTGCGAAATATCCGGCTTAGCCGAGACACAGTCAAGAACGAATTGTTTGCGTCCACGATGCTGAACCATTTGTGAAACTCATGAGGATCAGCGCCCTGCCCGTACCACTTGTGGATCCTCAAATTCGCATGGCAGGCAAATTGACACCAAATCCGCAGCAACCTAGAATGCGGTCAGATCATCTTAGGCAATATTCAATTCATCCGGCTGTCGGTTGCTTCCTGGCTTTTCCCTTGCAGTCGTGTTCAAAAAGGAGGACTCGATGTCAAAAACATTCCTGCGATCCTTGTCGGCGTCAATCCTACTTCTGGCTGGCTATCACATCCTGATGCCTTACCCGGTCTTACACGCCGCCCGCACCCTGCAAACGGCGTCTCTGGAGCAATCGTCAGACGCCTTTCTCAAAGGATGGCTCAGGCAGGACGTGGCCTATCTTGTTTCTGACGCTGAGAAGGCTGCCTATCTGAGTCTGGCCAGTGATGCGGAGCGCTATGAATTCATCGAGCGGTTCTGGCGACAACGCGATCCGTCTCCGGGGACGACCAAGAACGAGTTTCGCGATCAACACTACTGGCGCATAGCTTATGCCAACGGGAGATTTCACGCGGCAGAGCCAGGTTGGAAAACAGATCGAGGGCGGATCTATATCACCTGGGGACCGCCGGACCTCATCGAATCGCATCCTTCGGGCGACGGGAAGTCAGGTTCTTTCGAGATCTGGCGGTATCGAGCAGGCCCGGGTTCATCCGAGCGGACCCTGGAGTTTGCGGTCCTTGAGTCAGGAACGGATTACAAGCTGCGAGAGAAATGAGATCAGGTTACGACGGCCGATCTTCGAACATCGGCCTTTGTCCGTCACGTCTTTTCGGCTGTTGATTGGAGCAAGAGCCCTGGCCAACGAAGGAAACCGGCCTGAAGCCTTCGCTCTGGAAAACCTTTGCCCTAGTCTGTGTAGGCCACGGAGGAAAAACGGTTGGCGGCCTGAAGGGCCGACCGGAAATCAGCCCAGGGTTGAGCGGGACGGCGCTTGCGGCGGCCCGGGCGAAACCCTGGGTACTAGACGCACCAAACGCGCCGCGGCCTGAAAGGCCGCTGGAAGATTCAGTCCCACACGTAGCGCTCGTCATAGTCGATTTCGTAACGTTTCAAGTACATTCGGAACTCATCCTGGAAACTCAAACGTTGATGATGTTCGGATTGAGAGCGAATGTATTCTCGGACTTCACCCACCGCTGATTGACTTACCGAGAAGGCTCCGAATCCATTCTGCCAGTGGAATTGAGAATACACGCGGTCCCTCGTCTTCAACCAAGCTGAGGAGCCTGGTTTTGCCTGTCCGACCACGTCGCTGATGGTGTGCGTGCGAGACAAGATGAATAGGACATGAGCGTGATCGGGCCTCTGTGTTGATCTCAACGGAAGGAGAATCGAGATCCGCAGGATGCCGCCAAGGTAGGCGTGGAGGTCGGGACGGATCTCGTCACGGAGAGCTCTTTCCCGATTCTTAGTGGAGAAAATGAGATGAATGTAAACCTTGGAGAGAGATTGGGCCATTGATCCAGCCTCCCGAGCCCTTGCAGGGCTCTTTCACATTCTCAACTCTGCCCAGGGAGGGACGATGAAACCGTCCCTCCCTGGGCTGGATTCCAGCGGCCCGTTAGGCCGCATGCATCTCTCGGACTCGGAAAGTCAACGCTGCCTCTGGACTAGGGTTCCAGCGACTGGTCCGCAAGCGTGTGTCCAGAGGCTGCTCGGGACCTCGCCGCTTCTTGGAAGTGGACCACTCCATATCCTGCTCTTCGGGAGGCTCCCACACTCCACGACGATCAGATTTTTACAACACTCGATACTTCTCCAGGATCCTTTCATCTACTTCAATTCCGGTTCCAGGAAGATCAGGAATCTCGACGTAGCCGTCTTTCATGGTGATGGGGTTTTTTGCGAGCTGCCGGCTGATTTCTCCTGTGCTGACATTGAACTCAACAAAGTACGCCTTTTTGATATAGGCCAGGAACTGCAGCGTGGTCGCGGTGAGGATGTCGGAACTCCACGCGTGTGGGATGAGCCCTATGTTGTAATCCTCAACCATGTGGGCGATGCGACGCGCCGTGGTGAGTCCGCCGCAGCGCGTGAGATCGGGTTGGACAATATCGATCCGGCCCCGCTCGATCAGGTGACGAAACCCCCAGTGCGTCCCTTCTTGCTCTCCCGCAGCGATTGGCGTTTCCACTGCGTCGGCGAGCTTGGCGTAACCATCGTAGTCTTCGGGCGGCATGCAGTCTTCCACGAAGAATGGACGAAATGGCTCGATCGACCGCACCATGCGAATCGATTCCTCGGCGGTTCGCTCCACGCGCCACCCGGGATCGATCAGGAGATCCCGGTCCGGCCCCAGTGCTTCGCGTGCCGCTCTCACCAATTCGACATCCAGCTTCGGATCCTCGCCGAAAACTCCCCATCCAAACTTGACCGCCGTGAATCCCTGCTCCACATAACCCCTGCAAGCCTCTGCCATCGCTTCCGGTGTCGGCCGAAACAGAGTGCTGGCGTACGCTCGAACCTTATTGCGGCGGTGCGCACCCAAGAGTTTATAGATCGGCTGTTTCACGGCCTGGCCGATAATGCTCCACAAGCAGTTGTCGACTCCAGATAGCGCCTGAATGGCTGCGCCCCTCCTACCGTAGTAGACACTGCACTTGTACATCTTGTACCAAAGCCGTTCGACCTCGAACGGGTCCTCGCCGATCAAGGCCTGACGCAATCCATCGATCATTCCGGCACCGCCGGCGGGAGCATCAATGGCCGCCTTGGCCACGTGCGGCTGTGTCTCGACATCCGAATAGCCTACCAGGCCGTTGTCCGTCGTGACTTTGATCACCAGCATGTAGCCGATGCCGTGAGACTCTTCCGCACCCGATGGCGCCGCGTAGGCTTGAGAAGACTTCAGTACAATAGCTTCTACATCTTTGATTTTCATAGGAACCTTTCCGTTACTAGCAGCTGCTGGACACCGGCTTTCGCCGGTGTGACCATTTTTTTTGGGTGCTCAGACGCTGGGACCTCTAAACCGCAACAAGAACGTAACCGAAAATGAGATGCGCCGTCATTCCGGCGAAAGCCGGAATCCAGCACCCGTACGATCTAAACCCCACTTTCGCAGATCTTGACACCACTGGCGTAACTAACCGTGCCGGCTTTACGCTCACTGGGCGCAGCCTATTCGTCCAACATGTTGGACGAAGGTCATAAGGATTTGCACTTATCCGTTAGCCGTCGCGAAAAGTCAAGCAGACTTCCCGCGACGAGACAGTTGGTCGATTCTCGGCAGGGAGAGCTACAGGGCATTGGGGCTCAAATAGCTAGAGTTTGCAAGACGACGGGGCTGCCAGTCGTGTTTTTGCTCGAAGACGCATCCCCAAATTTTGTCCACCATGGTGGATGTTCTTCAAAAACCCTTTGACCATCGTGCGGTCGAATTGTAACTTGATAGCAAGTTCTTCAATGGGCCGGGCCGCCCCACGATCCGCGTCATGATCTTCATCGGAAACGCAGGGCGTTTTGGCAGGAGCTTGACGATGAATCTTCGCAGGACACTTGCACTTGCGTTTGGCTTTTTGACCGTCTGGCATGGGCCTGCTGTGCGGCCCGGTGCGGACGTCGCCACAGCAAAACCCCAATCGCAGTCTCATGGAGAAGTTTCGAGTCAACTCTATAGCCGGAACATACGGCCGCTCTTCGAAGAGCACTGTCAGGCATGCCACTCTTCCGAGGTAAAGCAGGGAGGTTTTGACGTTTCATCCTCAGAGGCACTGATGCGCGGAGGAACTCACGGTGCAGCCGTCGTGCCGGGCAACGCTAAAACCAGCCTCCTTTACAAGATGATCGCTCACGAGCAAGAGCCCGCCATGCCTTTCAAAGCTGCGAAGCTCTCCCGTGAGGCCATTGCGCTCGTCGAACTCTGGATTAACCTGGGAGCCCAGGTACCTGCGGTCACGCCGCAAGCAGCCGGGGTTGCGGCAGTTTTTCCAGGCCCCGGTGCGGGTGGGTCCGCTGAGCGGGCCTTTGTTGAGCACGTGCGGCCCGTTTTACAAGCCCAGTGCTTCAACTGTCATGGAGGAAAATTCAAACAGGCGGGTCTCAGCCTCCAAACCCGCGAGACCTTGCTCAAGGGCAGCGACAATGGCGCGGTGGTGGTCCCTGGAAAAGCTGAAGAGAGCCTGCTGGTCAAAAAAATCCGCCACGAACATGAACCTGGAATGCCATACAAGGGTGCCAAGCTTCCAGACGCTGTCATCAGCCAAATCGTGGCATGGGTGAATGCAGGCGTGCCCTACGACCGACCGTTGGAGCTCACGGCCTCTGCAACTGAAATGACTTCTCTTCACCCCGGCGGCAAGCACTGGGCATTCCAGCCGGTCAAACGTCCCGTGGTTCCGCGGGTGAGAAATCAGGCTTGGGTTGTGAATCCAATCGATGCCTTCGTAGCCTCCAAGCACGAAGAAAAGAAACTCCTCCCATTGGCTCCCGCAGAAAAACCCGTCTTGTTGAGGCGCATTTACCTGGACTTGATCGGCCTTCCGCCCACCCCCGAAGAGATCCGTGCTTTCGTCGCAGATGGATCGCCCAAGGCTTACGAGAAAGTCGTTGACCGGTTGCTGAACAGTCCGCGCTATGGGGAGCGTTGGGGGAGGCACTGGATGGATATCTGGCGCTATAGCGACTGGTACGGATTCGGGAATCAGATTCGGAACAGCCAACCCCATATGTGGCAATGGCGCGACTGGATCATCGAATCGCTGAATCAGGATAAGGGCTACGACCGCATGGTGCTGGAGATGCTGGCTGGTGACGAGATCGCACCTCTGGACCTGAATACCCTTCGTGCCACAGGCTACCTGGCCCGCCCTTGGTATCTCTTCAACCGGAACGTCTGGATGCAGGATACGGTTGAACATGTTGCAGCAGGCTTTCTGGGGATTACGCTGAAGTGTGCGCGGTGTCATGACCACAAGTACGACCCCGTCGCGCAGGAGGAGTACTACAGATTCCGTGCTTTCTTCGAGCCCTACGACGTACGCCTGGAGAGGGTGCCCGGGGAGGCAGATGCGAACAAGCTCGGCATTCCCCGCATCTACGACGCCGAACCCAGAGAGGCCACCAACAAGGATCCCTACGTCACCGCCATTTACGCCGAAACCTACCGCTTTATCCGTGGTGACGTGAATAGCCCGGATAAGGAACATCCATTGACACCGGCAGTCCCTGAAGCCTTGGGGAACCGCCGCGTCGAAATTCAGCCAGTGACGTTGCCTCGAGAGGCTTCCCACCCTGCGCTGAGGAGCTACGTGCAGGAAAACCTGACGAAACAGGCAAAGGATGACATCAGCAAGGCAGAAGCAAGCCTGGCCAGAGCACAGGCGGCTCGAGAGGCAGCGTTGAAACGTTTGGCGTCTCAGCCCGCAACCGCCCCGGCTGTGATCAGCGCCGCCGCTCCCATCGCGACGGCCGGGCCCGAAGGTGTGGCTCGTATCGACTTCGCTAAAGAAGTCAAGCCCATCTTGGAAGTGAATTGCCTCTCCTGTCATAAGTCGACCAACGCCAAGAGCGGTCTGTCGCTCGAAACGCTCGAGTCTGCCCAAGAAGGCGGCAGGTTGAGTGGTCCGGCAGTCATTCCTCAGCGTGGAAGCGAAAGTCCTTTGATCCTCTACCTTCAGGGGAAGAGGAAACCACAAATGCCGTTTGGCCGCGCGCCATTGTCTGAAGCACAGATCGCTTTGATTCAGAAATGGATTGACCAGCTACCAGAGGATGAACCCGCGGTCGCCTTGCGAAAAGCGGAATTGGCGGTTGCCCTGGCGGAAAAACAGCTGGCTTCTGCGCGGGCGTATCTCCCGGCCGCCGTGGCACGCATCGCCGCCGAGAGGGCAAGATCGTCCGACCCGCCTGATCCACAGGCCGAGACGCTCGCCAAGACAGCTCTACAGACCGAACGCCAGTATCATCTGGTCAAAGCCGAGGAAGGTTTGTGCAAGGCCCAGCAAAAACTGACCGAGGTCCTCTCGCTGCCCAAGGCTGCCGACGAAAAGGCCGAGAAGGAACGCGACCGAAAGATCGCTGCCGCGCGCAAGGATGTCGAAGCTGCTCAGGCAGCATTGGCCCAACCCAGCAAGGAGTTCACCCCGATTGCTGAGCGGTATCCCAAGACGAGCACCGGTCGAAGACTTGCGCTGGCACGCTGGATGGTGAACAGTGAGAATCCGTTGACCGCTCGTGTTGCCATCAATCACGTTTGGATGCGGCACTTTGGAAAACCAATCGTGCCCACGGTCGTTAACTTCGGATTGAACGGAAAGCCCCCAAGCCATCCCGAACTGCTTGATTGGCTAGCCTCCGAGTTGATGGAAAAAAACTGGAGTATGAAAGCCATTCACCGCCTGATCGTGACCAGCAATACCTATCGGATGAGGTCTTCCTCACCCGACCCGAACTTTGCGAGCCGCACCGGTGATCCTGAGAACATTTACTTGTGGCGCATGAACCCGCGTCGCATGGAATCCGAGATTGTTCGCGATAGTCTGTTGAGCGTGTCTGGTCAGCTCGACTTGACCATGGGAGGGCCAGACATTGAGGAAACCCAGGCTGAGCGCACTTACCGGCGGAGTCTCTATTTTCATCACACGCCCGACTCGCAGGCCACATTCCTCAAGCTGTTCAATGCCCCGGATCCCACGGATTGTTACAAGCGTGAGGAAAGCATTGTGCCTCAGCAAGCCCTCGCCTTGGCGAACAGTGCTCTGAGCCGCAGCCAGGCCCGGCGCCTGGCGCAGACGATTTCCAAGGGGGCGAAAGGCTCAGTGGACAACGCAGAGTTTATTCGCGTCGCTTTCGAAAATACGTTGGGACGTCGGCCGACCGAAAAGGAACTGGTGGAAAGCCAAGGTTTTCTGACGCAGGAGGAGAGACACCTTCGCGCCGGGAAAACTGAAGTGGCAACTAAAACCAGTCTGGCGAGCGCAGGCATGCCCGCAGCAGAACCTGGTCTGCGGGCCAGGGAGAATTTGGTTCACGTCTTGTTTAATCACAATGATTTTGTGACGATACGGTAGGGAAACCCCCTGGCGCCAAAAGCGCGCCGAAGCTTTCTCAAAGCTTCGATTCCCTTATCCAAGGGGGACCAATAGCGTTGAGATCTGCGTCCCCCCTTGGATAAGGGGGGACTTCAGGGGGGGTTGGTGATTCCCGGCCCCTCGACGATCCTCCAAGGAGTTCTTATGAGCGAAGGAAGACTACTCAACCCCCAAACCAGTTGGTGCGGTCGGGTAAATCGCCGGGTTTTTCTGGCAGATTGCGGCATGGGATTCACCGGGCTGGTGCTGGGTTCGATGCTTCAGCGCGACGGGATTCTGAGAGCCGATGCCCACGGATCCGCAGCTTGGTTGCCGCCGAATGGTAAACCACACTTTGCGCCGAAGGCGAAAAGTGTCATTTGGCTCTTCATGCTTGGTGGTGTGAGCCACGTGGAGTCGTTCGACCCTAAACCAGTCCTCAACAAGTATGCAGGAAAGTCCATCGATGAGACCCCACATCGTGCTGTTCTTGATTCGCCATACACCAAGAAGAACGTGGTGGAGTTCGTGGCGGGTCAGCACGAAGTCAAATTGAAGATCTACCCAATGCAAGTGGGCTACCGGAAGCGAGGTCAGAGCGGCATCGAGGTCAGTGATTGGTTCCCGCATGTGGGTGATTGCGTCGATGATCTTGCTATTGTCCGTTCGACCTGGACGACCGACAATGACCACGCGGCGCAGCTGCAGTTTCACACTGGCCGGCACGTCTTTCAAGGATTCTTCCCTTCCATCGGCTCATGGGTTCATTACGGCCTGGGTAGTCTGAACGAGAATCTACCTCAGTTTGTCGTCCTCGGGGAAATGCCAAGTCCTTGCTGCGGAGGAAACGCCACCGTCAGCGGGAACTATCTGGGTCCGGAACACAGCGGAGTGAAGCTTGAGGTCGATCCGCAAAATCCTCTGCCCTATGCGAAGCCGGGATCCGACATCGCTCCCGAACAGCAGATCCGGGAATTTCAGTTCCTGGAACGCCTCAACAAACTGGCCAGTGTTCAGTATCCCGACGATCCAGCTATGCAAGCACGGATCAAATCCTACGAGCTGGCGTTCCGAATGCAGACCGCCGTGCCGGAGTTACTGAAGTTCTCTGATGAGAGTCCAGAGACCCAGAAGCTGTACGGGCTCGACCAGAAGGATACCGAAGAGTTTGGTCAGCAGTGTTTGGCGGCAAGAAGGTTAGTGGAGCGTGGTGTTCGCTTTGTCCAGATTTTCCACGGAGGTGGAAAGAACGCCTGGGACGCGCATTCAGAACTTCGCAAGAACCATACCGAGCTCTGTGCGAAGGTGGACAAACCAATCGCGGGGTTGATCAAGGATCTGAAACAGCGTGGCCTTCTGGACGAAACGATCGTGGTGTGGGCAACCGAGTTTGGCCGGACTCCTGGAGTCGAAGGAGAAAACGGCGGACGCGACCATCATCCTTTTGGATTCTCCACGTTTCTGACCGGAGGGGGCATCAAGCGCGGTATCGCTCATGGCGCTACCGACGAACTAGGATTCCACGCTGTGGAGAATCGTCACTACGTTACCGACATTCACGCAACCGTCCTGCATCAACTCGGACTCGATCCCCGCAAACTTGAAGTGCCCGGACAAAAGCGGCTGGAAATTGACTTTGGAAGCCCAATTAAGGAGATCTTGATCTGAAATGGCACGACGCGGGCTGAGTCACTTGCAGAAGCTGCCAAGGCTCAGTGTCGCGAGCGGGAATTCACTCAATTGAAGTCCCCCTCACCCCATGAAGGCTTCTCAAGCCTTCATCCTCTCCCGCCCCGGGGGAACCGAAGTTTGTTTTGGTTTTCGAGAGACCATCCCCAGTGCCTTCGGTCCTTAATTTGTTCTCTGCGTACCGCTGGGTCGCTGATTTCGATCTTCGCGTCCTTGGCGTCTTGGCGGTTTGAGAGTAGTCTGGAGTCTTAAGAAAATCTGGGCTGCAGTCCTCGCCGCACCAGAAACTCCGCAATACCGCTGCCATCTTCCAGTCTTACCTTCTTGCCGTGTAGTTGCGCTTCTCCCTCCACTTCCATCAGCAGTGGATACGCGACATATTTGCTTCGTTCTCTGGATGGGTCTGCCTCCCCCCAGCCTCGGACTAGCGGCAACTGGCAGATATTCACCGAGAATGATGCCGAGCATCCTTCTCCGCTCAGGCGATTTTCCCACTGGACGGGTAGACCGTCAGTGTCCAACTTGAGTTTTGATGCCTGGCAATCGGCCAGCCAGTGCCCCTCCCCATTCCAAACCATCATGGCTGCCGAGTAGATCTCGTCTCGTTGGCCGAATCCATCTTCTGCGTAATAGCAAGCCAGTTGAGTCCCATCGGAGAATCGGATCGGCGAGTAGAGATACCATCCAAATGGAGCCACTTGATTCGGCTGCACAACGATGCGCGGATGATCGAACACGGCAGCTCCGGCCACCGACGTGGTCTTCCCTTCAATCAGGACCTGTCCAACTACCGCCGCCGAACCGACGGAGACGCCAAAGGTATTGTTGGGCATCAGGAAGTCGGGCCACACGGTGAGCTGGTTCAACGTCACCCTAAGGTCAACCCCGAGAGTGCCTTCGACGTTCTGAAATTGCCAGTGCATGACGGGCCAACCTGCAATGCGGATCAAGTCGCGATGGCCCTGAGAAAGTTGAATGTCCAAGCCGGTAGCACTCGAGTGCAACGCTTGCCCTGAATTCGGATCGGAGGAGAGATACGCGTAAATGCCCCGCGCAGTGATGATCTCGATCCGTATGAAGAGAGAGTTTTCCGAAATCGGTGCCTCGTCGAGCCCATAGTCGCGCCAGTCCATCTTTCCGCGACCAAATCCAATCCTCGCTGCGACGATCTCGGATTGGGTAAAGGTACAGAACAGCCAGTTGCCTTCGTAGGAATATCGGTCAGGGGTGATGACGACGTTTGAGATTGGAAACCGATCGGCAGGAGTGAAGGTTCCGGGGCGCCCGATTAGAACTAAACTTTGTTCCTTTCGGTCGTAGGTCAGACTGTTCTCCTTAAAAAATCGTCCTCGTCGTACTCATGCTCGGCTTGTAACTTCCCCAAGGAGGCGGTGACAAGAACGAGGACAAACATTTTCATCGAACGTGGCAGATCGGCACGGGCGGCTCCTTAAACCCCCCTGAAGTCCCCCCTTGTCCAAGGGGGGACGCAATTTTCATCGGAAGCGCTGTCCCAGCGGCGACACAGAAGTCACCGAGCGGGAATCGCCGCTCCTGCGTCAGCGGACGCGCGCACGCTTCCACATTTTCATCAATGGCACGACAACGGAATGACCTGCCTAGAGCACGCCATACTTATTGTAAACCTCGCGCAACGTCTTACCGTTCGTGAGCTCTTTGCGCGACTGGTTCTCCCTATTGACTTTGTCCTGAGCTCGGCACAGCACCTTTTCCTCGACATCGCGTGGAATGACGACGACGCCGTCGAAGTCCGCAAATACCAGTTCGCCCGGCTTCACCAGAACCTCGCCACAACGCACCGGCACATCACAGGCCACCATAAATCCCCGGCCCTTTGAATCCAGGGGGCGAATGCCGGCATAGTACACCGGGAAACCCGAGTTCCATAATTTTCAGACAATCCCTAACTTGGCTGTCGCAGACACAGCCAACCGCTCCATTTTTTCTCGCAACCGTGGACATCAGCTCACCCCAAGGCGCGTTGGTACCGCCGTGATCGGTGGAATGAACCACGACGTCTCCAGGTTTCAGCGAATCCATCAGCTCGATCTCCAAACCATACGGGTCTCCGTCGACGACATAGTCAGTTTCCATCCAGCGGGCAGTGCGAGCCCGGCCGACGAAGCCACACTTCTGCGGATCGGGCAGGAGCGGTCGCAATCGGTGATGCATGGCTTGCTGGCGAAATCCAAGTTCATCCAGAATGTCGCACACAGCGGCCACATAAAGCTTGCTTCTGACAAAGTCAAAGACCTCGGTATCGGAGTTGAACACGGCTTTACCCTCTACAGTCTGCATCATTCTGCTCACGCCCTATTCCCTGTCAAATGAATTTCTTTGAAACCCGCATCCCTCAACACCAGGAACTTCGGCTGCCTGGAACGGTTCTGTCCACATCGCTCGGCACTTTGTATGAAACCAATCCGCCTGGCAGTTTACGAAATGCTCAAGAGCACAATCGCGAGCGTGCCCAGAGCGCAGCCACTTACTCCATACAAGCCGAGTCGTTCCCGAAACAACATGACGCCCCCCGCAATCACCACAAAGAGGCTGCCGCCATTCGAAATGGGGAAGGCAATATTCCCCGGAATTTGATAGTTCCCCAATGCATACGCCAGTGCTGCAGTGCCAGACAGACTACACACCGCCATCAGCATTCCAATGGCAATCTCTCTTGGGTTGGGCGCTACTCTCTGGATCAGCAGCACCGCAGCCATGAACAGAAATCCACCGAGATAAAAGTAGAGAAGGTACTGGTTCACATGAGTCTCGGTCAGCCCCATGCCGGCAAGAATCCGCAGGCCGAATACACCACAGCCATTGAATAGGAATGCCACCAGCATCAACAGAAGCCACATCAGTTACGCTTCCCTCCTGTGTTCTCTGGACCCCATCGGTGCAGTCGAAACGTTGGGCTGCGCGGTGTCCAGTCGCCTCAGGTCGTCCAGCCGATCAAGCCAGACCAGAACGATGGCGAGCACAATCAGACCGAGAATCCCCAGTTTCTTGAGGCTCACCACTTCCTGATAAATGACGATCGAAGCCACGGTGGGAATAGCCGCCGAAAGATTGATGATGAGCCAGCTGGTGGCAATTTTTCCGTGTTTAATGCCCTCCTGAAACGCCCACAAGGCGCACAGTGCAATGCTTCCGCAGATCAACGCCGTGTAGAAAGCCTTGGGAGGAATGGAGTACCCTGCTCCAGCCAGCACGAAGAGGTTCATTCCAAGAAATCCGCCAAACATCAGCACCGCTGCAAGCGGTTGAGGGCGACACCGCTTTCGTTCTGCCAGCTTGTGACAGATGCCGAGCATGCCATAACTGAAGAGGCTCCAGAAGACTAGGAAGTATCCCAAGGCAACCTCCTACGAGTTTTCAAAGCAAGGCCGTTTCCGGCGTGTCAAAGTCCTGCTACGAGCCCGCTGAAGGATTTGCTATCGTCTATTGGCTATCGGCTATTTGCTATTGGTGCAATTCGTTCCCTTCCTTCAAATAGCCAATAAGAAATATTCAATAACCAATAGCAAATCGGTCTTGACGAACTGTTGATCGGCTTTGACGGGGCTGTCTCGACGTACACCCTGGCGCAAACAACGCGGGAGCTTCCCAAGGCTTTCATTCCACCTCCCTCTTATCACTGCTTCAACACCCAGCGCTTGAACCACTGCAGATTGCGACTCATCAAGTCGCGCTGGTGCGCAGGCTCGGCAATTCCGTGGCCTTCCCGCGGATAAGTCACAAACTCCACCGGAACGTTCAGGTCCATGAGCGCTTGAAAGATTTCTGCCACGTCGTCAATGTCTTCCTCTCCGTGCAACAGCAGGCTTGGCGTCTTAGCGTAGCGCAAAGAGTAGCGAGGAGAGTGCCGATTGTAGCTTTCCCAGTGATCCCAAGGCTTGCCTCCAAAATAGGTCCACATGACCTCCCGCGGTCCATCGCTTCTCGAGTACCACGACATCCAGTCTGCTCCAGGAGCTCCAATCGAGATAGCCTTGAATCGATCAGAATGCCCCAGGATCCAGGCACTGAGAAATCCTCCATAGCTCCAGCCCATCACCCCAAGCCGCTCTGGATCGGCGATTCCCTGCTGGATGAGCGCGTCAATTCCAGTCATCACATCATCGAAATCACCAAAACCCTGTGACTCGATGTTCGCCAACCGGAACTTACCACCGTAATTAGAGCTGCCTCGAAAGTTTGGAGCCAGAACGGCGAAGCCTTCCTGCAGGAAGAGCTGATAGGGATAAGTGCGGGAAACAGGAAATCCTTCCAACGCTACGCCTGTCGGCCCGCCGTGAAGCTCGACCAGCAAGGGTACCCGTTTGCCTTGCTGGTAATTAAAAGGAAGGCGCAAGACTCCCTCGACTTCGAGGCCATCCTTGGATTTCCAGCGGAGGGTTTTCGCAGTGACTCTCGGTAGCGCGTCAACTTCCGGATTCGCAGAAACGAGCTTTCGCTCCTTCCATTCCCCACCTGTTTTCGTAGCGGCATAGAGCTGAGATGGAGTCGACGGAGAGCTCCTGAGGAACGCCATCTGCTGGCCGTTCGAACTGATGCTGAAGCTCGACGGCCCCGCCAGAGCTTCAATCGACCTGGACGAAGTCCCGTCCTTCAAGCGAACGGTGAAAAGATGGTCCTGGGTGCCTGAGCCCGCTCCGAAAATCAACTCGGAACCATCCTTCGTCCACCAAAACTCATTGCCTCCGCGAAACACATCCGCAGCAAGGTTCCGAGTGAGATAGCGAATCTCGCCTCCACCGGAAGGCACCAACCCGACGTGCCGTTCCTCGAAATAGTTGATCTTCCCAGCTTTGAGAGTGGAACGCAATCCAACGTCCATCGGGAGAGTAGGAGGGCTCTGCATCCCGCCCTTCCTGGGTCACCAGCGGGGTTTCGCGGCGGGTCAACAAATCGAGCTCGTAGAGATCCACATGAAAGCTGTCACGGTTGCGTGGCGTGACCTGCCCGGAATAGACAACCTTCTTCCCATCGTTTGACCAATCGAAGGAAGTCACGTGTCGATCGGAAGTCGTCAACTGCTGTTCCGGACCACCATTGATTGAGACTTGATAGAGCCGGCTAAATCGGTAACCCTGATTCGCAACAATCGGATCGTCGCCTTCTTGGATTCTCTTCTTCTCAGCAGCGGAAAGGGGATCCACGGCTAGATAACCGATGTGGCTGTCGTCCTGAGACCATTTGAAATCGCCGACGCCTGTTGGAGAAGCAGTCAACTTCTTTGGTTCCCCGTCTGGTGTTGCGACGACGTAAACCTGCGAGCGCCCATCCCGGCGTGACACAAATGCCAGCCGATTGCCATTCCTGGACCATCGCGGTCGCGCGTCCGAAACATGAGAAGACTTGAGCGGTTGAGGCGTACCGCCCGCAGTCGAGACAACCCAGATCTGCGAGTCGTATGCCTTGCGCTGGAAGTTGGCGCTGCGAATCACATAGGCCACCTTGGAGCCGTCGGAGCTGATCTGGGGGTCAGAAATGGTCTTTAGCGCCATGATCGCTTCCATCGTCCAGGGGCTGCCATCAGCGAACAAGACCCGCGACGACAGGATCACGACAAAAACCAAAACGCTGTTGCGAATCACGGTCATCCTTCTTCCTTTCCGAGTTTGTGTTCTGCTGTTGCGTATCGCAGCCTAATGTAACTTCTTTGGTCGCCTGCGTCCTCATCGTCAGAGGAGTCTTTCATGCCGCGTTGCGACGCCACGTTCGATGGAAATGCGTCCCCCCTTGGACAAGGGGGGACTTCAGGGGGGTTTTGAACGTGGGAACAGCCCCACCCCGGCGCTGCGCGCCACCCCTCCGACGGAGGGATTTTCAAATGCCATTCTCACGATTTGCTGACAGCGTCGTTTGACGCCGGCCAGTCCCTACACCTTGTACTTCCTAAACACCTCTTCGTTGAGTTGCACTCCCAGCCCAGGCCCTGTCGGAACAGCGATCTCCCCTTGTTGAATACGAAACTTCGGCTCGACGATGTCCTCGACGTAATAAGCCGGAGCAGCTACGTCGGGAGCATAGACTTCAAAATCAAATCCCTCGCCGACGCTCGCCACCTGCATGATCGCCGCGTGGCCAATGCCGAGCTCTCCATTGGAACCCAGCGTGGCACCGATCCCCACAGCTCGGGCAACCTCAACAGCCTCGAGTGCCGGACCGATGCCTCCCGCTTTACCCACATACAGGTTCACTGCATCAGCTGCTCCGAGACGGGCTGCGATCGCGACATCGTTGGGCGACCAAACGCTTTCATCCAGGAGAATCGGAATTCGCGAATGGGATCGCAGTTGCGCAATCTCGTGCAGGTCCCTTTCCTTCAGCGGCTGTTCAATCGCCCCAATTCCCATTTCTTCCAGGGCAGGCAGCGCTCGGCGTGCCTCTCCAAGGCTCCAGCCTCCGTTTGCGTCGACGCCGAGGGATATCTTTTCACCCAACTCCTTCCGGACAGCAGCCACCCTTTCCAGATCCTCTTTCAATCCGGTTCCAACTTTGACTTTGAACTTGCGAAACCCGGCCTCCCACGCCTGTCGCGCAATCGCAGCCGCCGCCTGCGGAGCCACGCCAGAAATTGAGAATTTTGAAACGACCGAGCTCCGAATCGGACCGCCCAGTAGACTAGCCACGGAGACACCACAGATCTTGCCGAGAGCGTCCCAACAGGCCATCTCCACACCGGCTTTCGTGAACGGGAAAGCGGCCAGCACGCGGTCCATCTCGCGCCGCACAACCCTGGGTGCGAGTTCCTTACCCGCCAAAGCCGGCCTCAACACAGCGCTTACCGCAGCCTCGGCTGTTTCAAAACCTTCGCCGCTCCACAGGTAGGTGCCGCTGACCTCGCCAAGTCCTTCAACCCCTTCGGACCTGACACGGACTAACAGAAACGGAGATCGGTCATGCGTACCGCGACCTCCCTTGATGGTCCACTCAGGACGCAGTGGAACCAGAACACGCTCGGTAACGATGGATTCAATTTTCGGCATTGTTCTGCTTGTTCTAGGGCGGAACCTTTACGCTCTGATGCCAAGCTGGACATGCCTGTCCAGCTTGGTTTGGCGAAGGCCTACTGGTAAGCCTCCTGCGTGCGGCGAAAATCAGCTCGAAAGGAGCCAAACACAGCCACAAGCAATACCACAAGCGCCACGATGCCCGTCGCCCCTACCCAAGACATCATCGGCGCGATGCCATAGTCGTTCTTCAGCCGACCAATCAAGTAGGCAGACAGGCCTCCTGAGATGCCTCCGACCATGTTCATGACTCCGACGGCCGTAGCGTGTCGCGTGCGGTGCACAACGTCCAGCGCAGAAGCCATTGCATTCGAAACATAGAAGCCGTTAAAGAGCCCAAACGCCGCGGCGGCTGCCTGGGTTAAGGTCGATGTCGGGGCGTTGGCGAGCAAATGCAGGCATGGCGCCGTTCCAAGCATTCCCGCGATCAGGATCCAAATCCGAGCCTCTTTGAAGCGAGCAACAAGCTTGTCAGCCACAACACCGCCTGCAAGCAACCCCAACGCCGTAGTGAGCTGAACCGAGAGCGTCGCCGTCAGACCAGCCGAGGTTAGCGAGAAAGCAAACTTCTCCACAAAGAAAGTAGGGAGCCAGGCATAGATCACCCACAACATGGCACAGAAGATAAAGAAGGAAAGCGCGAGCAAGGAGAATGTCGGCGTTCGAAACAAGTTCAGTGGATTACCAGATCCAGACGGCCTGGAAGTCTGGGAAGAGTCTGCCCGCTCCTTTCCTTCTGATGGCAAGAGTCGCCGTATAACAGGTCCAAGCAGGAAGCCATAGGCAACTCCGAAAGCACCCACCAGCCAGAAGACCCAGCGCCAGTCCAGCCGCTCTGCCACGAAGCCCCCATACCATCCGCCCAGAACCACCCCGCTCAATTGCCCTGTGCCCCAGATCGCAAAGGCCTTGGATCGGGTTGTTTCCGAATGGACCGAAGCAATGGCGGCCAACGCGGCAGGTACAAATACACACTGAGTAATTCCTAGCAAGGCCCGGAGCCCCAACACCATTTCTGGCGTCGTCGCAAATCCGGTCGCGATGCTGGTCAAGCTCCAGATGATAACGCTCCACTGCGCCACGGCAGCATAAGAGAACCGATCACCAACCAAGCCCCCCAGAGGCGAACCAAAAGAGTAGACCCAAAGAAATATGGATCCCGTGAGACCCAGTTGGGCGTTTGAGAATCCGAGATCGTCCTTCAAAACTGGAAATATCGAATAGATGGCCTGGCGGCCCGTGTAGGCCAGTAAGAACGTCAGCCAGGAGACGGCAAGGAGTAACCACGCGGATAGCGGAACTCCTCTATCGTTCATGAGCGTTTTTCATAGATCAAGAATTGACCACGCAGGCGACAAGCCAAGTTAATCATCCCGCCGAGAACCGTCAAGCCATATTTCCAAGACGTCCATGATTCTGAACAGTATTTTTGACGGTTGTCATAAATTCGGATAAGCTACTCACAGGCATAAAGATAGCGAGTAGCTAAGACCGACACCTGCCCCTGGTAAAGACTTTGCAGTGCTCGCCAAAAGCGCATCTTGTCCACTATTCTGGACGACTTTAGGCTTGCCGTTTTTCATACCCACCCCGGCGCTTCCTGACCGCTGTCGCTTCGGTGAAGGCTTCTCAAGCCTTCACCCCCTCCAACGGAGGGATTCTTGCGAGGCGTTTTTCATGCCGCGTTCGATGAAAATACCGTCCCCCTTGGACAAGGGGGGACTTCAGGGGGGTTTTCACCGTCGTACGGACTGCTGAGTTCTAGCGCTTCTGATTCGCGCGTCTCTGCACTTCGCGGATCATGTCCGCGGCCGACATTGATGGATCCAGGTCCTTCGGTTTCTTGCCGGTGCCTTCAAACACATCAGTCCGGTTCCATTTGGAGTAAAGCTGAGGAGGCAATGCAGGTTCATGCTTCTGATACAAGCGCTCGGGAATGTCTGACCATTCTGAGGTCCTGGCTTGATCGCTGCGGGAGTAATAGATGTGCAAAGTCCGTCGCTCGCGGGAAGTCGGTTTCAGCTTTCCAGAGTGAAGACAGCGAGCATGGAAAAGCACTGCCGTGCCGGCAGGGCCCAGGAGATCGCACTCCATGCCAGGAATGACATCGTCGGGCCGAAAGTCCACGAGGCGATTGTGGGTTTCAGGAATGATGCTGAAACAATGGTCGGTCTCGCCTACTTCCGTGAGGTAATAAATGAGTGAGATCGCCCGAATCTCCTTGCGGCGCTCGTAGTCGCGCGTAATGTCGCGGTGCCAGCTCTTGATGTCCATTGTCCGAGTTGTCGGGTACCGAATCATGATGGAGAACTCTTCGAACGTGATCTCGTCTCCGAGCATTGCGCGCAAGAGCGCGAGCGTCGGAGCATTCTCGATCGCGGCATCAAAGATGGAAGTCCGCGGCAGCACGTTGACGGTTTGCACCAGGGAAGCATCGAAATGAATCCACTCTTCCGGAAATCGCTTCAGATAGTCGTCGATTTCCCGATTGAAGGCAGAAACCAGGGCCGGCGTGAGAGCATTCTTAAGGGACAGGAAACCTTGACGTTCGAACTCTTCAAGTTGGGTTTTCTGTTCGAGTTGGATTGGAGACATTCGTTCTTCCTTTCTGTTCGAACCAGCGGCGAAGCAAATTCATCAAAGCTGACCCAGGCGTTGCCTGCTGTGATGTTCCATCCGCGTTGATGCAGGCGCAGCCTGCCTCACTCAGCCTTGCAGTTCATTTGTGCTAGGATAAAAAGTTGTTCCCGTTGGAGCAAGCTTGGAACCCAAACACATGCCTCGTTGCCCTTTTGGACGAGGCTCATCCTAATCGATCAGTTGCCGGAATGAAATTGCTCAGCGGGAAAACTCAATCTCCCTGCATGTTTAAAAGTGATCAACATTGAGGCAGATTCCTCCCATCCCTACCAAACAATGCCGTTGTTTGTTGCTTGTGCCTTCCTGACATCAGCACTCTGCTTGGGACACCTTTTCTTTTTGGATTCACGCGCTACCGCCGAAACAACTCCGAAGCGCTCCCTTGCCCGATGGCTATGCGGGAGAGAAAGCATGTGCGTCCTGTCATCAGGAAATCTACGATACCTTCAAGAAATTGGGAATGGGACAGTCTTGGCTGAACCCCTCGACAGCGCCGCAAATTGAGAACTACGAGACAAACAATACCTTCCAGCACGCCAAGTCAGGTTTCCACTACAAAATGTTGCGAAAGAACGGAAAGTTCATCCAGCAACGCTTTCTGTTGGATCGGAACCAGCGGCCGATCGATGTTCATGAAGAAGAAGTCACCTACATCGTTGGCTCGGGGAACCACGCACGTTCGTATCTCCGTCATCATCCCAACGGAGTGATCACTCAATTGCCGGTCACCTGGTACAGCCAGCAGAAGCGCTGGGACATGTCTCCGGGATATGAGGTGAAGGATCACGTTGACTTCATGCGCGCGATTCCTCAAGGTTGTGTCTTCTGCCACACCGCATACCCGCGAATGGACGCCAAGCAAATCGACGACCAGCACTACTTTGCCAATCCGATACCGGAAGGCATTGGATGCGAGCGCTGCCACGGCGCCGGCGCCACGCACGTCAAGCTGGCTTTACAAGGAGAAACTGGCCAGACGTTGAAACAAGCGATCTACAATCCAGGTCACGACACACCTGAGGCGCAACGGACAGTTTGTTATCAGTGTCACATGGAGAGCAGTGTTGACAGCCTGGGAACACGGGTTCTCAAACCGGGACGAGATGTCTTTTCCTTCCGGCCAGGGGAGCCTTTCTCAAACTACTCAATACAGTTTTCTCTGGACGCGCCGGATTCTAAGAGATTGAAGGTCGTTCAGCATGCCGAGCTTATGGAGGCATCACGCTGTTTTCAGGCCAGCGGCGGGCGGATGACCTGCACGAGTTGTCACGATCCGCATCGCAAACCCGCCGCCGGGGACACTACGTCTCACTACCGCGCGCGCTGTTTGCAATGTCATGACGCCCGCACTCTATCCAAGCACACGCGCGCTCAACTCGCCGGAGATTGCAGCCGCTGTCACATGCCCCGCGGAACGCCGACCAATGGCGGCCACACCGTGTTTACAAATCACCGGGTCGGGATTTATCCAGCCCAAGCTGCCCCGACGCCGCGGCGTCATCGGTTGAACACCGAGCCGTTGGCTTTCCGAGGATCTGATGTTCACCTCTCCGAAGCGGAGAAATTGCTTTTCCTCGGCGCCGCCTATCTGGATTCGCCCCTGGAGGAACTTATTACCCGGCCTGAGTTTGCGAGGAAGGGCAATCAACTGTTGCAGGACTATCTCGGCAAGGTTTCGTCAACAGACGCAAACCGCCAATACCTGAGCCGAGCGGAAGCTCTACTGGGGAAGGGATATCAGACGCTCAATCAGCCCGACCTGGCTATCAAGCATTATGAAGGTTCGCTGCGTGCTGAAGGTCGCCAATTGCTGCCAGCCTACAATCTGGGCGTTCTCTACGCCGGACGCCGCGATTTTTCCCGCTCTGAGCAGAGTTTCGCAACAGCGTTGCAAAACTTTCCAAAGCATGTTCCGTCCATGCATGGCCTTGGAGCCTTGGCCGAAGCGAAGGGCAATTTGAATGAGGCACTCAAGTACTTTGAGGAAGCCATCCGGTTGTACCCGCCTTCCCTCTCATCGCACTATCGCCTGGCGCAGATGCACCTCCGCAGTCAATCGGATGACAAAGCCGAAGCCGAGCTCCAAACGTGCCTCTCGCTAGATCCGAGGTACCTTCCAGCGCTGGTGGACCTAGGACATTTGATGAGTCGCAAAAACCGTCTCGATAGGTCTCGCGATTTGTTTGAGCGCGCCTTGAAGCTGGATGGCTCTCGCGAGGATCTTTACAATGCCCTTTCCGTTGTGACCAGCTCGCAAGGAAAGCCCGATGAGGCCGTGGCCCTGTTGCAGAAGGCTGTGACCAGAGGAGTGGCTGGCGAAATGACCTACATGAATCTGGGCAACCTCCACGCTCAGAGGAAGAACTTTCGGCAGGCGATTCTGTCGTTCGATGCAGCCAACAAGAAAAGCCCTCGGAATCCAAGGATCCTATTCGCACTCGGAATGTGTCATCTGAATATTGGCAATCTGCCACGAGGCAAAGCCTTGCTCGAACAAGTCCTGCAACTGGATCCGGGGAATGAAGACGCCCGTCAAGTATTGAAGCAGCTACCAAGGCCATGAAACTGAACCGTTCAGGAAAGCACCCTGGGAGCGCGGACGTCTCGTCCGCAACGGCTCGACCTGGCGCCGAGTGACTGGACCTCATCTACGAAAGCGGGCGGGACGCCCGCGCTCCCAGGGTAGGAATGACAGAGACTCGACACTAGGACTACTATGCTGAAGGTTACAATTTCATGGCGTCTGACTCTCTGGATACTTTTGGCGATCCCGCCGGCTGCCGTGGCTTTTCAGAATCACAAACCTCCTGCAAAGCCGCCCGTTGGAAGGTTTGCTGGCATTCGTTTTACAGATATCGCTGTGCAGGCCAAACTGGCCTTCCAGCACGTGAGCGGAAGTCTGGAAAAGAAGTACTTGCCTGAAACGTTCAGCGGAGGTGTCGCTTGGATCGACTACAACCAGGACGGCTGGCCCGATCTCTATCTCGTCAATGGCAGCAAGTGGGAAGACCTGCTGGCCGGCAAACGCACAGTGTCAAACGCACTCTTTAGGAACAACCGCGACGGCACTTTCATGAATGTGACCCCGCAGGCAGGGGTCGCAGGGAACTACTGGGGCATGGGCGCGACGGTGGCTGACTATGACAATGACGGCTGGCCCGACCTGTATGTCTGCAACTACGGCCCCAATCAGCTCTATCGCAATAACCAAGACGGAACCTTTTCGGATGTGACCGAGAAAGCCGGGGTGGGCGACTCGCACTGGAGCTCCAGTGCAGGATTCGCAGACTATGATGGAGACGGCTGGCTGGATCTCTACGTTGCAAACTATGTCGATTTCAATCACAAAAACCCTCCGGCCCCAGACTGCCAGTATCGCGGCATCAAGGTGCACTGTGGGCCCAAGGGTTTGATTCCAGCCCCAGACGTTCTTTACCACAACAATGGTGACGGCACGTTTAGCGACGTGACCCGCGAAGCGGGCATGGCGGTGCTCCCTGCCTATGGGTTAGGCGTGCTTTGGGGAGACTACGACAACGACAGTGACCCGGATCTTTACGTGGCCAATGATTCCGTCGCTAATTTTCTATTTGAAAACCAAGGCAACGGCACGTTTCGAGAGGTAGCCGTCCTTGCGGGTGTGGCCTACAACGAGGATGGTCAACCTCAAGCTGGAATGGGCGTGGCCATGGGCGACTATGATCACGATGGGCACTTTGACTATTTCCAGACCAATTTTTCAGGCGACTACAATTCCTTGCGCCGGAATCTTGGGAAAGGTGCGTTCCGCGACGTCAGCTACAGTTCCGGCGTGGCTCTTCCTAGTTGGCAGCTGCTCGGTTGGGGCACGGGGTTTTTCGATTATGACAACGATGGATGGGAAGATCTGTTTGTCGCCAACGGGCATGTGTATCCTCAAGTCGATCAGCACCCGATTGACATGACCTTTGCAGAACCGAAACTCGTTCATCGCAATCTGGGCAATGGAAAATTTGCGGACGTCACAGCTCGACTGGGTACGTCACTGACCAGTCCATGGTCCAGTCGAGGAGCGGCGTTCGCAGACTTTGACAACGACGGCGATGTCGATGTCGCTGTCAACAACCTGGGAGCCCAGCCGTCGTTGTTTCTGAACGAAGGCGGAAATCGCTTAGGAAACTGGCTTGTCATCGAACTGGTCGGTAAGACAGGTAATCGAGGCGCCGTTGGCGCGCGCGTCATTGTTGAAACTGAGCAGACACGGCAGATGCAGGAAGTTACCGCAGGAAACAGCTACCAGTCCAGCAACGACAGCCGGCTCCATTTTGGACTGGGGAAGAGTCTGGCGGCGAAGTCACTGGTTATCCGTTGGCCCGACAAGCAGCTTCAGGAATTCAATGGCCTCGCCGCCAATCGGAGCTATTCTCTTAAACAGGGCGAGCCCAAGCCAGTAACCAAGCAAAGAAAGACTCGATGATTTCACTTGGGACGATTGCGATGCTTTTTCTGGTAGTGGCCCCGACGCAGACTCCTTCGACTCAATCGCTGTGCGATCAGGCTCTGGACTACTATCGCGCGAAGAGCTACACGTCCGCTGTGAACACCGCTGCTCAGGCGCTACAGCAGAATGCCAATGATGCAGCCTGCCAGCATATCTACGGGCTGAGTCTGGCGGCCATAGGACGCCATGATGAAGCAGAGCGACATCTGAGCCAGGCCATCGCTCTGAAACCAAACATAGGAAACTACCACTACGACCTGGGTTACGTGCTGTATCAGCAGAAGAAATACGACACCTCCGTGCCCGCTCTGAAACGTGCCGTGGAACTTGACGGCGAGAATCTCATGGCACGATTCCTACTCGGCCGGTCCTACGTGAGCGCCCATCGTTCTCTCATGTTGGGCAACTTCAGCAAACTGGCGCTTGAGCAGTTTAACTATGTCGCCAGAAAGAATCCCCGTTTCCCGACATTGCACTACCATATCGGCCTCATCTATTCGAACGACGGGGTCATCGGCAAGGCAATGCAGGAACTGCTGCTGGAAATCCAGTATCAGCCGTCTAATGCTCAAGCGCGCGTCGCACTGGCGGAGTTGCTATTGAAAAAAGGGGAGATCCAGGCAGCTCTCGAGCAGTTACAGTTCGCTGAAAAAGCGGCTCCTTCGGTCAGCTTGGTGCACTACACCTTGGCCAAGGCTTATCGCGAACAAGGCCATTTGCAGAAGGCCATCGAAGCTGCAGAGAACAGCGCCCGCCTGGACGCCACCTCCGCGGATGCTCACTATCTTCTCGGGCAGCTCTACCGGGAAAATGGTCAAGCCGATCGGGCACAGCAGGAGCTGGAGTTGTTCAAGAAGTATCAGAGGGTCAATCCGTGACGTGAAGATTCAATAATTACACTTCGTTTCAGCGGAAAGAGCCACTGGAGACAGAAGAAAGTGGCGCCACATGCGATGAAAACAGCGTCCCCCCTTGGACAAGGGGGGACTTCAGGGGGGTTTTACCCACCCCGGCGCTGCGCGACCGCTGTCGCTGCGCGCCACCCCTCCGACGGAGGGGATCTTCAAGGGAGCAGCAGAGGATTCATAAGCAGCTTAGAATCGATCTGTCGGGCGGTCAAATAGCTACCTTCTTGCCGTCTTCGAATGTCTATTGAACCTCAAGCCTTCGTAGCCGTTCCTGCGATATTTCAAATTGGGGTTCAAAACCTTGGCTGGTAACGTATCTCAGCAGATGGTCGAAGAGTGAAATCGCCTCCGGATAGGCTTCATCGAAATGGTCCCGAATTCGCAGCGTACTTACCAAAAGCTTTCCTTTGCCTACCTTCGCTTCGAAAACATAGCCGATTCTGGAGAGATTCTTGGCTTTGCTCAAGAAGCCCGCGGTTGTCCGAATTCCTCCGACGATGGGCACCATTTCCTCAGGCCATTCATCGAGCGGATAAGCGTAAGCCCCCTCAAGCAGATTGAAAAACTGGAGATCACAAAAACCTTCACTCGGAAATCCTTTCAAAGCGGGATGATCCAAAATCAGCGTGCCGAGTGCGCCTCCCGAGGCGGGAAAGAAACTCGATTCACCAGAGCGCTCAGACAAGCTTCTTTCGGCCAGGAGTAGGACTCTCCCTCCGCCTTCCAAGAATTGCACTGAATCGCGGTCAAGTGATGTTGCCACCAGCAGGCTGGCTGAGTCTTTCGTCGGTCTGCCTTGCTGGATAAACGGATAGAGCCGAGACAAGCTTGCCCACTTGACCAGTGAGGTGACCGGCATCTCGGAGGTTCGTAGCAGCATTCCCTTGGGAAAAGTCCAAAAACTCCAGCGATTCATGAAGGTCGATTGGCCGTGGTTTAGCTCCAGCACAAGGTCCAATTTCTGATTGCCACTCAGGGCCCCACCCATCTCGAGGGTCGCTACACGCGCAACTTGGCCAAGACGTATGTTCACCCCAGTCACAGTCGACTCCAAATGGACTCTAGCCCCTGACATCAGCTTCCACTTCAACGTGCCGTTCTGAATGGGCTCGTTACCATAGTTCGACACGATCACATCGAAGCTCCTGGTGTCGCCGCTCCAAAACGTTCTATCGTTGACACCCGCGCTAATCATCAGCAGGACCGGGTTGTTGATCTCCTTGCCTTCACCGGGTGTGATTCCCTTGGGCTGCCAGAAGTAGTCGAACCAACCTTCTTCCCAGGAGTCGCCTTCCCCGGTGCCGCCCGGGAAATCCGTGACTAACCAGTAGTGATAACCCGTCACGTCCGGATTGAGGCGCGCCCGCTCCACCTGGTACTTCCTCCCTAGCTGTTGCAGACGCTGTGAGTGTTTCAGGTAAACCGAATAGCGGTCTGAAAGTCCGTTGCTTTCCACCCAAAGCTTCTTCGCCTCCAGCCAGGTTGGGACAATCACGCCCGTGAATTTGCTCAGAAGAGAGATATCCGGCAGCGAGCAATAGTAGGAGCCAAACTCATGCCGAACGGTGGGAACATCCTTCGGGAAGTCGCGGAACAGACTCACCATATCCGTCGGCCGCATCACGTAGCCATCGTTGGAAAGAATCAGCCGCGTGGGATCAAGCTGCTTTGCATAGTTATAGAACTCGGCAACCGTAGCAAGAAACTCCTTCCGTTCTGCTTCATTCTTCAGCCAGCTCAGATTGAACTCATTGCCAAGTGCCAACGACAGGAATGAAGGATGATTTCGGTGCGCCAGCAGAATCTCCTTAAGCTCGTTCCGAAGAAACGTCTTGTGCGGGAGGAAATACTGAGTGTAGGCCACGGGCAGCTCGGCCATGACAAAGATTCCCACTTCGTCCGCCGCTTCGAAGAACTCCCGCATCGGTGTCATAGAGTGAAAACGGACCGCATTGAAACCGAAACTCTTCGCCAGTTGCAGCCGCTTTCGATAGACCTCTTTGGAGGCTGGAGGAACACCGCTGAGTACCTCGATGTTGTCGTCGCCATAGCCGCGCAGATAGAGCGGCTTCCCGTTCAGGAGCAGTACGTTGCCTTGCGTGGTGATCTCCCGTATGCCGAATCGCTGTTCGACGCGGTCGCACTCGCGGTTTTCACGGCTTAAAACGAGTGTTGCCGTGTAAACGAAAGGAGTCTCGGGCGACCAAAGACGCATATCCGGCTCGACCAGTGCCATGGGGACTTCCACCTCGACTCCGGTCTCGCCCGGCCGAATTTGGAAGTCCAGCGTTAACTGGCCCCTGACGAAAACGACAGCCAAGTTCCCTGCGGAGAAGTCCACCAGCTCCACGCTCTGGATCCTGACCTTGAACTTGAGGGTCTTCCGTTGGAGGTCAGAAGTAACGTAGATGTCGTGGATCCACGACTGCTCGGTCGCTTCGAGCTCGACTCCCCCATGAATTCCGCCCCAGTTGCCGATGTAGTTGAACATGCCGGCGGGCTCGGTTCCCGCCTGTTTATCGGGCGACTCGGAGATGGCCGGCCCCGGATTGGCGACTCGAACTGCAATCATGTTCTCCGCACCGAAGCGAACGGCTCGGGTGATGTCAAACTGAAACGGGGCGCTGAATCCGTCATGTTCGCCGATACGTGTCCCGTTGATGAAAATGGTTGCTCGGCGCGACACGCCGCCAAAGCGCAGGGAAACAACTTTGCCTTTCCAATCCGCCGAAACGTTAATGGCTCGACGATACCAGGCATTGCCCACATAGTGATTCCTGAGAATGCCTGTTCGTTCACCAAAGCCCTGTGCTTGCCAACAGCCTGGCACCTGAATTGAATCCGAGAATGCAGTGTTCGCTGCATACCACCCGTTAGCTTCACCGTCGTTTCGAGGATCGAGTCGAAATTGCCACTGGCCGTTTAAATCAATGCGGGAGCGCTCCGCGGCTAAACTAGACGTCGCAGATGTGAGTAGTGCAAGTAGCAAAGTCGCGCTAGTCAGAGCAAAAGCTGTTAAGCGTTGCATCGTCTTCATCTCTTCGAGACGGTTACGAAGAACCCCCGCAAGTCTCCGATTGTCCAACGGAGTTTTTCATGCCGCTTTGCGGCCCCACGTTCGATGAAGATACTCCGCCCTTTGCTTCGAAGACGTAGTTCTTTACGTTGGCGTCGCCATTGAAATGACGAAACTTGATTCCAGCGGTGGGAGTGATATCGATGAATTTAGGGAACTGACCCTTTCTCGCTGGAAAGGACGAGCAGTGCTGGTACCAGGCCAAAGAGCAAGGCGATAAGATACCGATTCATCAGTTCAATCCGGTTGAGTGACTCTACACCAACTCCGTCACAGGCTCGCCGGTGTGGTCGTCTTCTGAGTTGGCAATCTTCACCGGCCTGCCGATCGGGTGCATGTACTCTTTGTGCCAGTCGATTCCAAAAGCCTTGTAAACCGTGGCAAAGAGATCACCGATCGTGACGCGACGCCCTTCGGTGCGATAAGCACCTCGTTCATCGCTCGCACCAATTACCTGCCCACCTCGAATGCCGCCACCACCCAACGCCATCGACCAGCAGTGCGACCAGTGATCGCGGCCCGCATTCGGATTGTGATGCGGCGTGCGGCCGAACTCGCCGATGGCCAGCACCACTGTAGATTCGAGCAACCCGCGCTGATCCAGATCGTCAAGAAGGGTTGCGAGCGTCTGGTCCAGTGTTGGTACGAGCTGGTCGCGGTGCAGACGATCGTTATCGCTGTGAGTATCCCAGGCGTTGAAGTTGTAACCAGCAGCGGTTACGAAGCGGCTGCCTGCTTCGACCAGCCGTCGTGCCAGGAGCACGCTTTGGCCAAATCCGTTGCGACCATAGGAGTCCTTGATTTTGTCGGACTCTTTCGACAAATCGAACGCATCGCGTACCGCAGGCGACAAGATCATGTTCTGCGCCTGCTGAGTGAACGCATCGCCATCTGCCTGTTCGGCAATGCGAGCCTTCTGCCGATAATGCCTGTCCACAAGCTGCAAGAAGGAACGGCGGTCCTGCAACCTTTCCAGCGTCATTGATTTCGGCAGGGTGAGGTCCGGTAACCTAAAGTCCTTGCTGCTCGGGTCAGGGACAACCAGCGGATCATACTCGGCTCCAAGGAACGAAGCCTTAAAGTACTCTTCGTAAGCGCGCTGAGCTTCCCACTGCGGTGCAAGGATGTGGGGCGGTACATCATTCCGGCCGCCCATTTCCTTGGTGATAATCGATCCAAAGCTGGGAAACTCCATCGCGGGATTCGGCCGATGACCCGTCATGGCGTAGTAGCTCGCCTGTGGATGGTTGTTCTCTTCGGTATACATCGTCCGAATGATCGATAGCTTGTCCATCCGCTTGGCAACGCGGGGCAGGAGTTCCGAGACCTGAATCCCGGCAACGTTGGTCGAGATGGACCGGAACGGGCTGTTCGGCTTGGGATCCCAAGTGTCCATTTGGCTGGGCCCACCTTCCAACCAGAGGAGGATGCATGCCTGGGCTTTTGCTTTGGATTTCGCCTTCTCCGCTGTGGTGGCCATGGCCTGATTGACACGCAGAAACTGCGCCAGGTTGATTCCCAACAAGCTCAGAGAACCCACGCGCAGAAAGTCGCGGCGGCGCAAGTTATCGTCGTTGCACGTCAAACATCCAGCATGTGTCATGAGTTCTTCTCCATCATCGGTGAAGACAACCGTCCCCCCTTGCACAAGGGGGGACGCCGTTAACTCCACGTTTCGAGGCTCTGAGCACCAGCAACGAGAATCGTTGCTTCAAACAGTGACTCCTCTCCCCTTCTCGTCTAGCCTTCCACGTTGATAGCGGACATAAGACCCCAATTCAACTTCGCTTCTTTTTCAAAACCCGTCCCCCCTTGCACAAGGGGGGACTTCAGGGGGGTTCTCGTAGCATTGCGACCAACGCGCACTTACGTTGCAGGTTGCATTCAATGATTCATGAACTCCTGCGAATTAAGCAGGGCCCAGGCGAAGTCTTCTACCACTTGGCGGCGAGACTTCTTTTTCGAGCTCACTTCAGACTGCAGCGCTGTCTGGAGGGTGGCCCTCTCCTCGTCAGTCGGGAAGCGACTGAGGGCACTCAAATAGAACTCTTCGATGACATCACGATCCAGGGCGTTCTTGGCTAACAGCCGCTCGATACGGCCGCCCGAGGCTGCGAGTTTGTCAGTATAGGTTGTGCCTGCCAAACGGTGCAGTGCCTGGCGCAAGCTGGGCTTCGAATTTCTCTCTGGCACCATCTGCCTTGTTGGTCGATTGCAGACATCCAGGAACTGCGATGGATACATGTCGGGTTCCTTCAATTGAATCGCCCGCGTTCCGACCGGAGCTTGTCCATTGCCTGCACGAAAAACCTCCGGAACCTCAGTCACCTGGGAAATCGCGTCCAACAGCACTTCGGCATCCAGCGGTCGCGGCGCCATTCGGGCAAAATTGGACTGATCATCCTTGTTTGTGTCGTTGGGCACCGCCGAAAGTTGATACGTCCGCGAATGCACAATGCGCCTGATGAGCTGCTTCAAGTCATAACCGTTCATCCGGAAATCCCGTCCGAGCGACTGCAGCAACTCCGGATGGCTGGGTGGATTGGTGGAACGGAAGTCGTCCACCGGATTCACGATACCCCTGCCGAAGAACAAGCTCCACATGCGATTCACTGCGGTCTCGGAGAACTCAGGTCGGGCCACAATCCACTTTGCCAGAGCCATTCGAGGATCACGCGCCTGGTTTGCAGGCAAAGATGTCCCATCAAAGAATGCGGGGACAACTTCCTTCTTGGTTCGGGGGTGAACCAGTTTCCCCAGATTTCCGCGACGGCTGTAGCCATCATTGTCATCCAACACGATGGCTTCGGTTCCGACTTCCTCGAACCAATAGAATGTCAGTGGCTTGAAGAACGCCGCCATGCCCCAGAACTGGTCCTGCGCCCAGTTTTCGAATGGATGGTTGTGGCACTGCGCGCAATCGATGCGCCGTCCGAGAAACACCCTGACTTCTTCAGCCACGGCGTCCTGCGGCAACGGAGGTTGCAGGATGGGAAGGTAGTGACGCGAAGCTCCGTCGTAGCCCTGCGCCGCGATCCGCTCCGTGGCAATCTGATCGTAAGGCTTGTTCTGTGCAATCCTGTCCCGCAACCATTCCCAGTAGAACTGGCTGAACTTCGCATTGCCTCCGCTGGGATGAAGCGCCACGCGGAAGAGGTCGGCAAAACGGAAGGTCCAGTACTCCACATATTCGGGTGACGCCAGAAGAATCTCCACCAGCTTCTCGCGTTTCTTTGGATCGCGATCTGCCAGAAACTCACGGACGCGATGGGCCGGTGGCAACGTACCTGTCACGTCCAGACAAACCCGCCTTAAGAACTCCTCATCGCTGGCCAGATCAGAGGGAATGATCTGAAACTTCCTCAGCTTGGCGAAGATCTGCTCATCAATAAAGTTGCGGGGCGCAATCTTCGGATAGTTGGCAACCGGCCTGGAGACCACACCGATGCTGGCGCTCAGGTTGTGGCCTGGGGTGCGAATGAGAACAGCCGTCTCGCCAGGCTTCACCGCTTCCACGAGCCCTTCGGAGGAAACTTTGACAACGTCGGAATTGTTCGAGGCATAGAGGACTTCGCTGGTAATGTCTTCCTGATGTCCATTCGAGAGGTAGGCGGTAACCAGCAATTGCTGTTTGCCCGCAGAATCCAGAACGGCTTCTTTGGGAAACACCTCAACACGTTCGATCTTGTTTGCGCTCTCGCCCTCTTCGCCATACGGGGCGCGGCTTCGAATCCATGCAAGAATCGTCTGGTACTCTGCCGATCCCGCTTCAAACCGCAACCCGCCGCCGTGCGGAATCGTCATTGTGGGTTTTGCGAGCAATAGACTTTTCTCGGGTTCCTTCAAGTCAATCCGAGGCACCTTCGGGCCGGAAGACTCCGTCGTGAGCACCTGATAGGTCCCACCTTCACTGATCCATTGATAATCCTCGCGTGGATAGACCGCATTGAGAGATAGCTTGAACCCGCCCCGGCCTTTCACGCCGCCGTGGCAATTGCTGTCATTGCAGCCACGACGAGTCAGAATGCCCTCAACATCGCGCGTAAAGGTTGGCTGCCTTACTGTCTTCGTTTCTTGAACGCTTAGTTTGCTCTCGGCCCGTTTTCCTTCCAACTCGACGGCAATCACCGTTTCGCCGTCAGCACGAGCGGTAACGCGGCCCTGCGGGTTCAGTGCCGCCAGGCTGGGATCTTTGAGTGAGAACCGGGCAGAATCGGTCACGTCGCGCTCCAAGCCATCGGAGTACTTTCCGAGCACGACGAAACGCTGGCTGCCGCTGGCACCCAGCAGCTTCGCTTCTTGCGGGAACAAGCGCAGAGAAACCAATGACGCCTTGGCTTCACCGGAGGTCTTTGGCCGCGCGGCCAGGGCATCTGCAGGCACTGAGGCCGACAGGCAGCAGTGCAAAGGCAACCGCGGAGACGCAGAGACGCAGAGAGTGTGCTGCACAGAGTGAAGCTTTTCCACGCCGAACTGATTTCAGTAAATCGAAACCTCGCATAGCGTTCTTTCAGACATCCTAAGATTTCCCATTGTCACATTCAGCGCTTGAGTCCCCGGGTGTCATTCCCGCGAAAGAGGGAATCCAGACCTGCTTTGCAGGAAATGCCGCAACTGCCGTCAAACTTCACTGGATTCCGGCTTGCGCCGGAATGACGAATTACTCTCTCCCCCTTGCGAAGCGAATAGGGGGAGATCAAGGGTAAGGGGTTGCTGACTTTCTTGCAACGTTTACTACCATGGCGCAGACCCCCTCGCGCCATTGGCGTGGTCCCCCTTGCCAAGGGGGACAAAGCTGTTCCTCGCTTCACCTCTGCGTCTCCGCGTCTTTGCGGTCAGCTTTGTCGCTGCTGGTTGTCCTCTGGCTTCACCACCATCACCGGAATGGACTGCACCACTATGGTCTCTCCCATCCTGCCGTTCACCACTGGTCGGGCTTTCACCCGCGCCACTTGCGGCAGTCGTGTCGCTGGTGCATCCGGGGCCGCCGCCAGCAGAACGGTAACGACCTGCTGGCCGGGACGAAATCGCTCCTTCTTGCCTTCGTCAAGCGGCCGGGCCCGTTCCGGTTCAACTTCGGCGGCTGGCAACACCTCGACACCCGACGGCAGATCCTCAAAGCTCAGGGCAACCTGGCCATCGAATCCTTCTTCGTGCTCAGTCAGGACGCTGACTTTCTTCGACTCTCCTGGAACGAGATTCAGCTGCAACACGTCGGGCCCCTTGGTTATGGTACCGTCGAAAGTCCTGCCGAACGACGAGCACACTGCCAGCCTCCCGACGTGCGGAACCTGAGGCCTGACGACAACGCGGTACTCGCAACGCGGGCCGCCATTCCGCGAGGTGAGGTCGCGCACTTCGAGCAGATAGTCCCCGCCCCTTTCAAACTTGTAAGTCACCTTGGGCTCGTGAACTTTCTCAATAAACTCACCGCTGCCCTGCACGAAGGCGAAAATATTGCTCAGAACTTCATGACCATTCTCGTCAAACAATCCGATGCGCGGGGTGAAAAGCGGTGCAGGCGTCACGGGCGTTTCAATTTCGAAGACCAGCCGCGCCCCGTCTTCCACATGAAATTTGAAGCGGTCCACGTCCCCTGGTGAATCAATCTTTCCGTCGATCAACGTGGGTAGCGTGATCGCCACAGCTTCCTCAGTGGATGGCTTTCGCCTCCTGCTCAGCAGTCAACACCAGCTCCGTGGCCAGGGCGGCACGCTTCTTGTTCTCAGGCCCTGGCTGAACTTGAGTTGGAGCCGACTGCGCCTGTGCTTGCGGCCTTCGACGCATCCGGAACCCCTGGTTTCACATCAGCCATTTCAACCGCTCTGGATTTCAACGCCTTGAGCCGATCCATCCGCAGTTCACGGGCAAAACTCCGCTCCTGCCAGCGTCCTTCGATTGGGTGGGCGAGTTTCGGGGCGCTCATGGCGTCATCCTTCTGGGCCGCCGACACAATGCGCAATTGATACGAGCTCTCCGGTCCACCTCTGCCCAGGAAACTTGCCACCGTCACCAGAAAGGAGCCCTTGCGATCGAAGCGGTAGGTTAAAGCCGGGCTCAGGTTCTTGGAGGCTGTGTTTGGCTCGTCGTTGAACGCCAGGCGTCGGAGCGCTTTCGAGTCAAACCAGCTTCCTGACTTTTCGTAAACTGCGATCTGCGGATCGGTTCGACCCGAATGGAGCACTTCGAAAAAAAGCTCCTGACCGGCTTCTGCGCCGAACGAGTAGGAGTCCACTTCGCCCGTAGTTCCCAGCCTGCCGCTTACGACGGCGGGTAGCGTTGCGATGCGCCGAGCCGCCGGGGAGTCGTCCAGAACCAAGTCGTTCTCATCCGTCACCGGCTCCTGGTAAACGAAGAACGGCAGTGGATTGGAGACGCCACGCGGGCCAACGAGTCGAAATGTGTGCTGGCCTGGCGTGGCGTCGGGAGCAACCACAAACTCCGTCATCACCTTGAGCACAGGCTGGCCCTTCGCAGGCTTTCCATCGCCTTCAGGTTTGACCGGCTCGATCGATTTGATTTCACCACGGATCGCGCTGCAATCGGACGATACAGCGTAAGCGTTGTCGAGAGTCTGCCCACGCAACTCAACACTGATACGCGCACCTTGCGAGGCGCCAAGGGGGAACGCTGGAGGAGAGTTGAGGCTCGGAGCGTGGCTTTGCCGCTCCCTGCCCCGCCGCCTCCTGCATGGACCAACCTGCGGCCATAAACAACCCGCAGGCAATGACCCAGTGACGCTTCATGGTTTTGCTCCAACGGTCAGTATACCGAAAAGTCAATTCAAAGTTTGCCGTCAATGGGTAGTCGGATCAAGCGGTATTTCAGCTCCATCCAGCATCGTGGACAAGATTTACGACTGGCAATCGGCCACCATCCGAGTCAATGGTCACTCGTTCCAACTACAGATCAAATCGCTTTGAGCATTGATTCAATTAGCTTCAGGCTTACGCCATGTCTGGACGCTCCTGACGTGTGAGTTTCGGAGTCGCGAATTTGTGTCGTTCCTGAAGTTCACGTTCGTCCAATATTCTGGACGCATATCAGTTGCAGTGATGTCCTCATTACTTTGCCTCCGAGGTCGGTCGTGGCGAGCGGCGGGCCGGCGCTCGCCCGCATGGACTGCTAGCCAAGGAATCTGCCGCCTTGATACCCGAGTAGGGTGCGTTGACGCTCAACGCACCAAACATGGCCGCCCTGGTGCGTCGACAAACGGACGCACCCTTCGGCTGCCTGGGTGCAGTCACTCCGGCGGAAGCCGGGTCCAGCTGGATTCCGGCCCGGTCACGGGTAACGACTCTGCCGGAATGACGGAGAAGCAGCACGACTCCGCTTCATGGCTTCGAAGGTTAGGGGCTGGGTAGGCGTACTGAAATGAGTTTTCTTGGAGGGAGCAAAGACGAGGAAGGGGAAAACCAGGGTGCACCGTCAGACAGCGCACCCTGTTAACGCAAGGGAACATAGAAGACAAACTTCAAGCCTAACTGCATGGAACGGGCAGAACCTGCAGAGGTAATCAAGCCAGTCGTTCGGCAATACTCTGATGTTGAGTCATCGGGATTGTTCAAATTGACGATGGTTGGGCATGTTGAACATCTCCCAGCGGAATTGAACGTACTTGGTTCCTGACGTAGAAATTCTTCGTTAGACTTGTGTCCAGCATATGGGCCCCAGGTCCATCGAGGATCCCAATCCCGGAGCTCCGAAAGTATAGTTAGCCGGCACCGAAAAGGCCTGTGGGTTGAACCACCGCTGGCACGTGGGATTGGAAAGCTCGGGATCTCCACTCAGGTTCGGGCGGGTGTTCCAGCCATTCCCAAGAGTAGCGCCTGGCACAATGAAGGTGAGAGGCGAACCCGAAGTGAAGTTGTAAATACCCGCCAAGTTGCCAACCTCCGAATATTGCCGTTGACTACCGGATGGACTGATTGGTCATATACTTTCTACCCTTTCCAAACGGAAGCTCATAGATCGCCATTGACGGCGAGTATGTGGGTCCGATCAAAACTCGGACCGGCCGCGATCGTAGCCTTCAGGTGCAAAAGGCGTGGGCGAGACCTTATCGTCGATGTGCTTGGAGAAAGCATAGGACAGCATGTAGGAAAGTCCACGGCTGAAGCGCTTCTCCCATTTCAACTGAGCCGAATGGTAGTAGGAATCGGCATTGTTGCCATAGATATTTACGTCCCCGAATATCAGGATAAGGCTTGGCCGCCTGCAGATCTGCGTAGAAGCCCAGGACGCGACAGCGTTGTACTGTGGCGATGTCAAAGAGGTCCATAGGTCCGGTTCATCACGTACGAGACCGTAATGGCCGAATCGCCCGGCAACGACTTCTGAATCGATACGTTCATCTGGTGTGACTTGTTGCTCTTCATTTCCACCGAAGGCGCCACGACGGAGGGCGTAACGAAAGCTTGGGATTGGCTGGCCAAGCCGTTTCCCAGCGCTGCAACGAGGCAGCGCTCCACGCCGTGGATTCAAACGTCCAGTAGGGAGGGCAACAATCAAGGAGGCGGTTCGGTTACCGCTAAAGCTGCTCGTGAAGATACCATAGCCAGCGCGGACAACCAGATCGGCACTTCCACGCGGTCGCCAGGCAATTCCAAAACGGGGCGAAAGATAACCATTGGCCTTGAACAGTCCCGCCGGAGCGCCGCTTGGGACGCCGGGACCCAGTGCCCGCTGTCGCTGCGGCCAGGAAGGGAGCCACCGGTTGCGCCGTCAGATCAACCTTGCCGTCCTTGTCTTCGCCAGCGATCGCCTTTCCGCTGGCCAGATCAAAGCTGGCAACGTTTCCTCGAACGGCCTGCTTCTCGCCCCAGTAATCCCACCGAAGGCCCGAGGTTCACCGTTAGGTTGGGAGAGACCTTCCAGAAATCCTGAACATACAGCCCATGAGTAAGGAGAGGTATGCATCCCGAAGGTCTGAATGGGATAGTTGCGTGCCGAATCTGAATGAGCCCTAGCAGATAGTCGGCAAAGCCATCCCAGTGTACTGGCCATTAAAGCCAAATATGCCTCGGGAGCAGCAAGACCCTGCCGGCCATAGGTGGTGCGGTTGTTGTATTCGTAACCCACGTTCATTGAGTGGGAGCCACGAATCATGTTCGCGCTCGCCTTTCCGCTCTGTGACTCAAACCATAGGCGGCCAGGTGTCCCCCAGGGAGCTCCGAACCCGTCTGATAACCAGTAAAACTCACACTGGCAACCCGATAAATTCGTCTCTTCCTGGCGTCGGAAATCCCTGAATTCCAGCCTGCTCGGTGAGGTTGTCGTGCCAGCTACGGGTGTGGTGAACAGATTGAGGGATCGAAGATAATTGGCACCCAGTGTGAAGAGCGTCGTCGGCGTCACCGCGTAGGTGTAGTTCAGACCCGACATTCTGCTGCTTTGTGCCGTTTTCCTGCGTTACGTCCGGCCGATACTGCGGGAGGGTCTGATCGGAGTTATTGATAATGTAGCGCCCGTAGATCCTCTGTTTGTCGGTCAACTGCTGATCGATCCGAACCGTCAACTCATCGATGTCCTGGGCTGCGAGGCGACCGTTCGAAATCGGCCGTCGCTCCCGTTCGGCGTGAGGATGTACGGGAAGAAAAACTTCGCAGAACTGACAATCCGATCAGCGGGAATGCGATTGCCCGGGAATTGCAGCGTCGTCACAGGATCGATGATCGGCGTGACAGTGAGGAGAAATCGCCGTTGAAGAAAGGCGTTGGAACAGGAGTTGAGTTGTAGATCCTGTCCGTTCTGATTTTCGTTCCTTCGTAACTGGTAAAGAAGAAGGTTTTGTCTTTGATAATCGGGCCGCCCACGCTGTAGCCATACTGGTTCCGAATCAACTTCGGTTTCGTTGAGGCAAAGGTATTCTTCGCGTCCAGCTTGGCGTTGCGATGAAACTCCCATAAGGTTCCATGGAACCCGTTCGTACCACCCTTCGTTGCTGCGAGAACTTGGAGCGCGTTGCGACCATGCTCCGCGCTGAAATTCGCCGTCTCGACGTTGAACTCGGCAATCGTGTCCACGTTTGGAATGCCGAATCCACCTTCGTCCATCCCGGCGTTCGCGTTCAGTCCATCCACCTGAAACTCAGTTCCGCCCCCGTCACCCGTGCGGTTGCCAGACCTTGGACGGTAATGCCTCTTTCCGGCCCACCTTGTCCGAGGTAGCGCATACCCGGAATCAATCGCACCAATTCAACAGGGTTCCGTCCATTGAGCGGCAACTCAACAATTTGCTTTTGCTCAACGATCGATTCCAGCGAGCCCTTCTCAGTCTGGATCAACTCAGCTTGCGCTTCCACAGTCACCTTGTCGGAAATCTCGCCGACCGTCAGGACCGGCGACACACGCTTGCGTTCCCCCAGGGTCAACTCGGTGCTCTCCACGACCCAAGTCTTAAAGCCGGTAAAGGCCGCGGTGATTGAATAGGTTCCTCTGGGCAATGCCAGAATTTCAAAATTTCCCTGGGAATCGGTGGTGGCTTTCTTCGTCAAGTTCGTCCCCAAGTTCACCACCGAAACCTCAGCCCCGGCTACTACCGCGCCTGAGGAATCCGTGACGACTCCCAGAATCGAGCCTTCAGTTCCGACTTGAGCGGAAAGGCTGAGCGTAAGGGCCAAAAAAGCGAGCAGAAAAAGTCCTGCCGTCGTTATCGAACAATACTGCCTGTTCATGCAATCCTCCTCGCGCTGTGTACTTTCGAATTAGTTCAATCGCATCGAGTGAATCTGTGAACCGCCCGAACCGAGGACTGGGGGGCGGGCTTGCGTCACGGCGCTTTTACGCTGCTGCTTACTGTCTGCTGATTTCCATTGCGAGAATCGAACCGCTGGGTCTGTTGGGTCCAAATCTGATTGCGCTGACCAGATCTCTGACTTGGAGTCTGTTAATAAGCCATTTTGTAAATCCCCATGCCTATTCAGTCAAGCGCAAATTCGGTTTCGTCCAGAATGGTGGAAATAATCTTGGCGCTCCAAAACTGAGCTTTCCAGGCCAAACATCAAGGGCTTCAGCCGTCTCTCTTCAAGGCCCTGACAGCTCTCCCCTTAAGAATCATCAAGTTCGGCGTTCCGAGTTTGACGTCCCCGGCCCTGTGGAGCGGCATGACTTCACTGTGACATGAACCGGATTGACATTTCTTCAGGCGTTCGTCCACAATCTTGGACAATCGCAAAGATCAGAGCGCGAGATGACAACTGACCCGCTCATGCCGCACTGGCGTCACGTTCGATGAAAAGTCCTCGTGCTCGCTCTCGGTTTTTGGATAAGTGCAAGCCGAGCACGAGGACGAGGGGCGATTTTCAAGGGAGTTTTTCATGCCGTCGTGCGGCGTAACGTTCGATGAAAACAGGCGTCCCCCCTTAGACAAGGGGGGACTTCAGGCGGGTTTTAGGGCCGTGACCGACAACCTGGTGTGGGTTGTTGATCCGGGAACCCACCCCGGCGCTGCGCGCCAGCGTGGAGTCTTCTCAAGACGCCACCCCCCCGAGGGAGGGGATTTTCATGCCGCCCAGGCGGCACCACGTTTGATGATAGCGAGAGTCCCCTCCTTGGATAAGGAGGGGAGCAGCGGCGCGGCGCGCCACTGCCGGGGTGGTTCGAACCGTCGCCCGAAGCACCGCCCACCAACCACCCCCGCCGTGGCCGTTGGCCCCGGCATCCCCTCCTCAACTGAGGAGGGGAGCCTATTTTCAAGGGAGACTGCCATGCCGCTTGCTTTGAAGCCGCACGCCACATCGATTGAGAGGGCCTTCTCCATCCTGGAAATGCTGGATGGAACAAGAAGGGGCTGGAACATTTCGGAGATCAGCCGCAAACAGAAAATCCCCAAGAGCAGCGCCCACGTCATTGTGTTGGCGCTGGAACGCATGGGGTATTTGAAACGCGAGAATGGGACGCGGCGCTACAGACTCGGGCTGAAGATTTGCAGCCTTGGCCGCGGATTGATGAACGACCTGGCCCTTCCCGAGATTGCTTTGCCTCACATGCGCTGGTTGGTGGAGCAGACTCGATTGACTGCGCATTTGGGCGTCTTGGAAAAGGGCCACATTGTTTTTATTCAAAAGATTGATGGGCCAGGCATGGTGAAGTTCGACACCTATGTTGGCAAGCGCGCCGAAGTACATTGCACGGGCCTGGGCAAGGTGCTGCTCGCGTTCAGCAACGAGCAGATCATTCGCGAGTGCTTGTCGGCCGGCTCGTTTGCGAAGTACACGGAGGCTACCATCACCTCCTCGGCAAACTTTCGAAAGGAACTGATTCGAGTAAAGCAAAAGGGATACTCGATTGATGACGAGGAAGAAGAAGCGGGAGTGCGCTGCATCGCGGTGCCAGTGTTCAATCCTCTCGGCGAACTCATTACGGCGCTGAGTGTCACCGGGACAACCGCTCAGATTTCGTCAGACGGCTTCGAGAAGCTCGCTGCCACCGTGAAGGAGTCTGCCTCGAGAATTTCCAGGGCATTGAAGGAGCTGTGAAGCAGGTGGTCAGGTGCTAGGTGTCAGGTGTTGGGTGCCAGTTGTCGGGTTTTCGGTGTTAGAAAGCTGTTAGAAGGCGTCACCCCGGCGAAAGCCGGGGTCCAGACTGGATTCCGGCTTTCGCCGGAATGACGGGAAATGCCACTTTGTACCTGCCCCCCTATGGTCCCCCTTGTGCAAGGGGGACGGCGCAAGCTACACGCGAACTTCCTCTGACACCACGTAGAGTGTGAGTCCCTTCTTGATTTGCGCCGCGAAGTGAAGCATTGAGATAACCCCGGAACGGTGAGCACGGATCTCCAGCGCTTCGGACGAATGATCGGAGAAATCGTGCAAGCGCCCCAGCAAGTCGCCCTCGTTGACGTCCACTCCCAGATCGACCAGAGGTTCCCAAACGCCGTCCTTTGGACACGGAATGTAGTCAGCAAGATTCACAGCCTGCACGAAGCGTGGCGGGGAGGGCCTCGCTGGATCAATCTTCACAATGTCACCAGGCAGGAGACCGTAGTGTCGCAGCACATTCTTGATTCCTTCATAGGCGTGCAATGTGCCTTTGCGGTTCGTCGACTCGGCATAACCAAATTCGCCGCCAATCGTGATCTTGCCCATCGCTTCGGCTTCGTCTGTCAGCAGGCCCGAGTGCAGTTGGCTCGAATACAGCATGATGAACGGCGTATCGAACAGCTGGGCGACCTTGGCAATTTCCGCACGCTGTTGCGGATCTGGAATCGGATGAAAAGAAGCGCATAGTGGATAGATGGCTTCGTTCCCACCTGAGTGGATATCCAGCACCGCGTGAACTTGCGGAAAGATTTGTGTCTTCACAAAATTCGAAATTCGATACGAAATCGTTCCACGCGCATTTCCCGGGAAAGCGCGATTCATGTTCACGCCGTCGAGCGGCGACACACGCAGGTTGGCCACGCAGGCGCTTTGGCTCAATTGTGGAATTAGAATGACCCTGCCGCGCATCGTCGCAGGATCGAGATCGCGGCAAAGCCGTTTGACTGAAACCTGACCTTCGTATTCGTTACCGTGAGTGCCACCAAACGCTGCGACGTTTTTCTCAGCGGGGCCATTCAACCCGTTGATCACTGTGATCGGAATCGAGCGAAGAGCCCCAGTTCGAATCCATCTGAAAGGCGAGTTGATAGTGATGCTTTCCAGGCTTCGCAAAATCAATGTCCGAGGGGTTGTAGACGACTTGAGTCATTTCATAACTCCCACGAGTTTGCTCTCGAAATCGGCGTCCAGAATACTGGACAACCAGTCCATTTGGAGGGACGGAAGTCTATATTGTCCTGTTGATGTGTCAAGGTGATTCTGCTAGCGTTGCTGCCGCTCTGTCCAGCTTCTGGACAGATTTGCTACATGGTGCCGATCGTCGTTTTCGGGAGGGCGAGGCTCCTGCCGAGCCGCGTAGTCGCCCTACCCGATACCGAAGGCTCGGCAGGAGCCTTCGCCCTCCCAGATTCCTTGACAAGAAGAGTTAAGAAGGAGGCTTGCTAATGCTCGTTGATGTTCATACCCATTTCTTCAAATACCCGGACCATTTCACCGAGGATTTTCGCGATCAGGCGCGTCGTGCCCGAACTGGCGTTGAGGTGGACCTCACTGTGCGCTGGGATGAGTATTACGCTACGGGGAAGCAATGCGACAAGACCATCGTTTTTGGCGGCAAAGCCAAACTGTCCGGTCTTTGGGTGCCTGACGCCGAGGTGGCCGCCTATGCGCGCCAACATCCTGACAAGCTGATTCCTTTCCTGTCGGTCGATCCCACGCAGCCGGGTTGGCAGGAGGAACTCATCCAAGGACATCAGGATCTGAAAATGAAGGGGATCAAACTGCTCTCAATGTACGCAGGGTTCAAGCCCAACCAGCCAGAGCTCGACTATCTCTGGGAGTATGCCGCCAAGCATCACTTGCCCGTTCTGCTTCACACCGGCACAACCTTCATCGACAAAGCACCCTTGGAATGCACGCTGCCGCGACTGCTGGACGAAGTCGCGATTCGCCATCCGAAGGTCAAGATCATCATGGCGCATCTATCCCATCCGTATGAAGGCGAGTGTGTCGTCACCATCCGCAAACACCCGAACGTTTACACAGACTGCTCCGCCCTGCACTATCGCCCGTTCCAGCTGTATCACTCGCTGATGCTGGTCCAGGAGTATGGCGTTTGGGACAAGGTCCTGTTCGGCACCGATTATCCTTTCACGACCGTTGACGCGAGCATCGACGGAATCCGCAAGCTGAACGACATGCTGGCTGGCACGGCTCTTCCCCGGCTGAACACTGAAGCCATAGAGAAGATGTTTTACCGGGATACTCTGAAGATCCTGGAGATTGAAGGCTGAAAATTCCCCCTTAGAAAAGGGGGAAGCGCCAAAGGCGCGGGGGTTGTCGTGGAAAGGTCATCTGCCGGAGATGGTTGCGCCAAGGGCGCGACGCACCCTACACCTCGCAACACGGCTCACCTTCAGGCACGAAGAGGTAGCCTTTGAACAATCTTCTGCTCCACAGCATTCTTTCCATGGCCGTCCTCAGTCTCGCCATGCTTGCCAAGACACCGCCACCGCTTCCTGAAAAAATCACACCCTACCCGGTCGTTGCCAATATCGATTTTGCGGAAGGCCCAGTCTTCGACAGCCAGGGAAACCTCTACTTTGTGAACTACCTTCGCAACGGGACATTGGGAAGGATGACCCCGCAAGGGGACGTAGGGATTTGGTGCGAGACTGGCGGGCAGGTGAACGGACTGAAGGTAGACTCCGCTGGCTACGTTATTGGAGCGGATGCAGGCGCCAAACGAATCATCCGAGTTCATTCGAGTGGAAGTCCAATTGAGGTGTTGACGGATAAGTTCGAGGGAAAACCTTACCTGAGCCCCAATGATGTCTGTCTCGACATGGTCGGAAACATCTACTTTACCGATCCCTCCAACGAAACGCCGGAAGCGCCCATCGGCTCCGTCTATCGGATCGATGCAGCGAAGAAGGTCACCCGACTCGCAACTGGCTTGAAGTACCCCAATGGTCTGGCGGTGACCCCCGACCAGAAGCAACTCATCGTTGCGGAAACCATGACCAACCGGATTCTGAGCTTTGACTTCCAAACCGACGGTTCACTAGTAATACTAAGTTAAGTGTCTAGGATGAATCTTCAAACTCGAATTGTGTCTGGCACCAAGGGCAGTGGCCCATGAGCTCTAATCAGCAGGACCTGCAGAGTCTTCCTCACCCTGGGCAAGTCACACCAGAAGTTTTTTTTGAGCCGCGCTTGCTCAGAACGCAAGAAGGCATAAGCGAGACTGACCAAACAAACGTGATGATGCCAACCCAGCCAATGGCGCCCCTCGTAGTGATCCAGCCCCAGCTCTTCTTTCAGTTCCCGGTAGTCCAGTTCGATCCGCCAGCGCGCCTTGGCCATTCGTACCAGACGGCGCATTCCCGGAGGCTGCCCAGGGAAGTGAGCCAACCAGTATTTGGTCGGTTCAGCCGCTGCCTGGGGCCATTCGATCAACAGCCACTCACGCGGCGCGCTCTGGGTGTTTCTGCTCTCGCCATCCGTGAGCAGCCCAGACCTGGAGGCCGAGCAAAGCGCGAGCGTTGCGGTCCCCGGCTCGCTTGGCGCCAAGTCAGTTCTTCCAGTCCGAAGCCGGCAGCTGCTCGGCCACCGTCTTCAGATTCTGCGGCCGTGGCAAAGCCTCCAAGCGGTGGATAGCGGCGCGGCCGACCCGTTGGTTTGCGAGTCTGGCAACGGGAGGTTGGGATCCTGCCGTCCAGACCACACGTGCTCGGTTCGACTTCGACGGCATAGGGCAAGTCCCGCTGGCACAGTGTTGGCGGAAATCAAACTCGTTCCCATAACCGGAATCAGCAATCACTGGCAAAACCGGGACTTGCCATTAGCGGGCTTGATCGATCAGCTCCAGCGCCAACTCCGTCTTGCTTTGATAGCTCATGCCTTCCGGCAATCTGACCTGAGCCGCCCGCTGGCGATCCTCGATCCATTCTTGCGGCAGGTACAGCCGCCAACTCAACGGGCAGCTGGCTTCGGCACTGCTCCAGTGCAGACTGACCGCCACCTGGCAATTGGCCACTTTCCCCAACGTGCCACAGTATTGGCGGGCCACTCCCACCGAGTGGACTCCCGTCTTTGGGAAACGACGTTTCGTCGAGAATCCACACCTCCGGCTCGCTGAGCAGGTCCACCACCTTCTCCGCCAGCCGTCGCTGGACTTCTTCGACCGCCCACGGACTTTGACCCACAAACTGTCGCAGCGCCTGAACGTCGGCCTCGACAATGCGAGTGGCCATGGGCTCAATCGATTTCCGGTCGCCGTCCAGCAGCAAGCCCTGAACGTACACTCTGAGCCCAGCGCCGTCGCTCACTGCGGCCCATCGGTTCGATGATTTCCTCCAGAAAACGCGTCAACCCGGTTCCAGCGATTTCAAAGTGCGAGGTTTCATGGTAGCCCTACGCTACCATGAATCACTCTTTCACAGATTACTTAACTTAGTATTACTAGGACTACCCAAGACGGTATACCAGTTTCCAAATTCCTCAGTCGATGGAATCATGTTCGACGAATACGACCGTCTCTGGGTGGCCCGCTGGCTGAACGCCACCGTTGACGTCATCACACTGGATGGCAGGCTCGTCGCTGAAATCCCCGCCGGGGGCTCGAAAGTAACCAACCTCTGTTTCTGGGACAAGAGCGTCTACGTCACGGTCGCTGAACGTCATTCCATCCATCGTCTGGACGTCGGGGTCAGAGGCAAGCCGTATACGAAGTGACCGATTCGCCATTCCGGCTAGGCGCGGCGCGAGCCGGAATCCAGCCTGATTTCGCAAGTCTCGACTTCAACGTGAGATTTTGAATACCTTATTAGCGTGGGAGTCGGCCTCTGGACGACGACTGGAGCAGCGACGAGAAATCGCCGCCCGGAGGTCGGCTCCCACTCTCTTGCATAGACTGGACGTCCAGACCCAAATCATGACAAAATTCGAGATTGCATCGTCACGGCATGTTCGTTCACGTGCTCGTTCTCAATGTCACCATGTCTGAGTTCTCTTGAGGTTTTCGGTATGAGATTTCGCCTACTGGGTTTGGTCGTCTTGTTCTGCAGTTTCTTCACGCAGGTTCTCTGGGCACAGAAACCGGCACCCGCGAGTCCCCAGGTCGACTTTCAACGTGTGGTGCGGCCCATCCTGTCTGAAAACTGTTTCCACTGCCATGGCCCGGACGCCAACACACGCATGGCCGATTTGCGCCTCGACACGCGGGAAGGCGTGTTTGCGAAGCGCGAGAACGGCACGCCGGTGGTAGCCCGGTAACCTGCAAGCGAGCCTTGTCTATCAGCGAATCACTCAAGCCGATCCAGCTTTGAGGATGCCGCCTGAAAGTTCGCACAAGGTGCTGACAGACGCGCAGAAGGACATTCTGAAACGATGGATCGCAGAAGGGGCGGCCTGGAAGGAACACTGGTCTTTCGTCCCACCTTCACGGGCCTCACTGCCTGAAGTGAAGGGGAAAGATTGGGTTCGGAATCCGGTCGATGCCTTCGTCCTCGCAAAACTCGAAGCGGTCGGGCTGGAGCCAGCGCCAGAAGCAGACCGTCGGGCTTTGATTCGCCGTCTTTCGCTGGATCTCACCGGACTGCCGCCAACGCCCGAAGAAGTCGAGCAGTTCGTCAGCGATTCCTCTGCGCAGGCGTACGAAAAACTCGTCGATCGGATGATGGCCTCCAAGCATTGGGGAGAACATCGCGGCCGCTACTGGCTGGACGCGGCCCGGTATGCCGACACTCACGGCATCCACATCGACAACTACCGCGAGATGTGGCCTTACCGCGACTGGGTCATCAAAGCTTTCAATCGGAATCTGCCCTTCGATCGCTTCACCATAGAGCAGCTGGCGGGAGATCTGCTGCCCAATCGCACGGTCGAGCAACAGATTGCCTCCGGGTTTCACCGCTGTAATGTGACGACGAATGAGGGTGGCGCGATTCCCGAGGAATTTGAAGCAATCTACGCCAAAGACCGTGTCGACACGACCGGCACAGTTTTCCTGGGGCTGACCGTAGGTTGCGCGACTTGTCACGATCACAAGTTCGATCCCATCTCCGCCAAGGACTTTTATTCCATGGCCGCGTTTTTCCGCAACACCACGCAGAACGCCATGGACGGCAATATCCCTGACACCCCGCCCGTTCTCGTCCTGCCAACAGGGCCGGACGTTCAGCGGTGGGAGCAGCTCAATCGTGAGGAGCGGGTTTTGCTTGCGGGGATGGAACAGGCTCGAAAGCAGCAAGACAAGTCTTTTGGGAAGTGGCTGCGTTCGAAGAGTCGCGCCGAGCTCGCCGCGCCTGCTGAGAAGGTCGATGCCGGAAAGTCATCGCTGAGACCATCCATGGACCCTTCCGCACAAGTGGCCAGCCTATCTCTCGGAAGTACGGCATCGCTGGAGTACCGAGGTCAAACCGAGACCATTTCGCTGAAAGACGGACTGACTCTGGGAGATGGGCCGCGGCCCAACTCCAAGGCTCTGCACTTCGGCGCGAAAACTCAGGTTGAGATTCCAACCAACGGCAATGCCGACTTCAGCGCAGATAAGCCGTTTTCGATTGCCACCTGGATCTTGTCACCCGACAACGATGACAACTTCGTGATCGCCAGCCAAATGAACCCCGAGGACAAGGATCGCGGTTGGCTGATTGAACTGGGTGCGCGCGTGCCGATGCTCAGGCTGACGGGCGACGATGGAAAAGCGATTTCGGCGCGCGGAGAACATTTGCGGCAGTTGAAGCCTGGAACTTGGAATCACTTGGTGGTTACCTACGACGGCCGCCGCGGGCAGGATGGCATGAATCTCTATTTCAACGGCAAGCCGGTTCCGGCTCTCGGAAATGCCACCGCCTCGGAGTTGAAGGGCGAGATTAGCACGGGTAAACCCCTGCGTTTGGGTAGTGATGGCAAACGCTTTTTTCAAGGCGGGGCTATCGCGGATTTTCGCATGTTCAATCGTGAGCTGACCGATGATGAAGCATATCTCGCTTTTGCCTGGTCGGAACTGGTTCCGGCTTTCAGCAAGCCGGCCGAACAGCTGACTGAAGCCGAGCGCGAGAATCTGCATCTCTTCTTTCTGAACAATCAGGACAAGAACTATCGTGAGCTCGTTTTCAAGAGACAGCAGGTGGAGCTCCAGCAACGCGACATCCGCCGGCGCAGCGCCCTCACCCACGTCATGCAGGAGCGGCCTGGAAGTCAGCCGATGGCCCACATTCTCCACCGAGGTCAGTACGACCAACCGCGCCAGGAAGTCCAGCCCAACGTTCCCGCGGCCCTTCCACCCATGCCAGCGTCGTTTCCTCGCAATCGGCTGGGTTTGGCTCAGTGGCTGGTTGACCCCACCAACCCGCTCACAGCGCGCGTCACTGTGAACCGTTTCTGGCAGGAGCTTTTTGGCACTGGCCTGGTGAAGTCGAGCGAGGACTTTGGTTCTCAAGGACAGGCGCCATCGCACCCGGAATTGCTCGATTGGCTGGCGGTCGAGTTTCGCGAATCTGGTTGGGATATCAAGAAGTTCTTCAAGCTGTTGGTTACCTCGTCCGCTTACCGGCAATCGGCTCAAGCCAACGAAGCGAAGTTGAAGTCAGATCCAGAGAACCGGTTGATCTCGCGAGGGCCTCGATTCCGAATGGACGGCGAGATGGTTCGGGACTATGCGCTCGCGGCGAGCGGACTGCTGGTGCGGACGATTGGCGGGCCGAGCGTGAAACCTTATCAGCCCTCGGGCATTTGGGAAGCCGTCGCGATGATCGGTAGCAATACCCAGTTTTACAAACAGGACACGGGCGACAAGCTCTACCGGCGCAGCCTCTATACCTTCTGGAAGCGCAGCGCCCCGCCCGCTTCCATGGAAATTTTCGGCGCGCCCACGCGGGAGAGTTGCACCGTGCGCCGTGAGCGAACGGACACGCCGCTCCAGGCACTGGTGGTCATGAACGATCCGCAGTTCGTTGAAGCCGCGCGCGCTCTGGCGCAGACAGCTCTGAAATCGGCTCGCGGAGATCTGGATGGCGAGATCGATTTCATTACGACGCACCTCTTGGGTCGGCCGTTCGATGCAAGCGAACGAGACATCACCCGAAAGGCTTATCAGGACTATCTCGACCACTTTGCCGCCCACCCCGACGAGGCGAAGAAACTTCTGTCAGTGGGAGAGTCCAAACCGGATGAGGCGTTAGGTATTTCCCAATCGGCTGCCTTGACGATGGTCGCCAACCAAGTGATGAATCTGGATGAAGGGCTGAACAAGTGAGAGAAAGACACGGGGTTGCCTGCCGAGGGACAAAGGCGACACCAGTGAAGATGAAAACCCGTGCGTTGAGGTCAGCATGCGACCTGACGTCATTCCCGCGAAAGCGGGAATCCAGGGTTTTCAGAAAGGGCAGTCGTTGCCGCCAGGTCAGGCTGGATTCCGGCTCGCGCTGCGCTTGGCCGGAATGACGACGCGTTCCGTTGATTTGAGATCGTCCGCTATCGCGCAGTTTCTTCACAGGGAATTCTAGGAGAGAAACACCATGCATCCATTTGACGAAACCGTTCTACTCGAAACACGCCGCCAGTTTTTTGGGCACGCCGCGCGAGGTTTGGGAGCGGCCGCCCTAGCCACGATGCTCGGAGACAAGAGTCTCCTTGCCAATGCCCCAGCGAACGCGAAAGCCGTGGGCGGACTTCCCTCGCTGCCTCATTTTGCCCCGAAGGCCAAACGGGCAATCTACTTGCACATGGTGGGAGCGCCTCCGCAAATCGATCTGTTCGACTACAAGCCCAAGATGAAGGATTGGTACGACAAGGATCTGCCAGAGTCCGTGCGGCAGGGGCAACGGCTCACAACAATGACCGCCGCCCAGAGCCGCTTCCCCATCGCACCCTCAATCTTCAAGTTCCAACAGCATGGCCAGAGCGGAGCGTGGATGTCCGAGTTATTGCCTTACACGGCCAAAATGGTGGACGACCTGGCGATTATTCGCACCGCGCACACCGAAGCCATCAATCATGAACCAGCCATCACCTTCATCCAAACCGGAAACATGATCGCGGGTAAACCTTGCTTCGGCGCCTGGATCGCCTATGGCTTAGGGAGCATGAATCAGGACCTGCCAACATTCGTGGTGCTCAATGCCACGCACTCACACCCGAAGGCCGGAGTTCAGGCAATTTCGGCGCGGCTTTGGAGCGCAGGATTTCTCTCAGCTCAATACGCAGGAGTGGCGTTGCGTTCCGGCGGCGACCCTGTCCTCTACATTAACAATCCAGATGGCGTGTCCTCTTCCCTCCGGCGACGGATGCTGGATGCCGCCGGCCAGATCAACCAGATCCAGTATCAGAAGCTGAGCGACCCCGAAACGCTGACGCGCGTCGCTCAATATGAGATGGCCTTCAGAATGCAGACTTCAGTTCCCGAACTCACCGACGTGACGAAGGAACCCGAGAGTACCTACAAAATGTACGGCGACGATGCTCGCAAGGGTGGCACCTTTGCGCACAGTTGTCTGATGGCTCGCAGGCTGGTGGAGCGCGGCGTTCGTTTCGTGCAGGTCTACCATCGGGGTTGGGATGTGCACAACACGCTTCCCGAGGTGCTGACGAGCCAATGCAAAGATGTCGATCAGGGCTGCTGGGCGTTGGTCCAGGATCTTAAGGCGCGAGGTCTTCTCGACGACACAGTCGTTGTCTGGAGCGGTGAGTTCGGCCGTACCATCTACTCGCAAGGCAAGCTCACCCAAACGGATTACGGTCGAGACCACCATCCTCGGTGTTTCACCTTCTGGATGGCGGGCGGCGGTACCAAAGGGGGCATTGTCCATGGTGAGACTGACGAGTTCTCATACAACATCGTCAAGGACCCCGTGCATGTCCGTGACTTCCAAGCCACGCTGCTTCACCTGTTCGGGATCGATCACGAGAGATTCACTTACAAGTATCAGGGCCTCGATCAGCGCCTCACGGGCGTCGAGCCCGCCGCTGCGGTGAAGGCAATTATCAGCTGACTCTTCAGTGCGCGGCGGTGATTCGGATTGACTCACCAAGCGACTTGGTGCCATTTCCACGAAAGCGCAATTCCAGATGTTGGATTTGGCAACGCTCGTAAACTCCCCTCCTCAGATGAGGAGGGGAAGTGGCGCGCAGCGACACGGGGGTGGTCTGACGAATCTATCGGCGACCGTCATTCAAGCCTTTCCTGTCGAGTACGCGAATTTGCGGCACGAAAAGAGCGCGTGATGGAGGGTTCTCCGCAACGACCAGTCGCACCACCCCGGCGCTGGCGTGGGACCGCCGTCCCGCGCGAGCGCCCGCCCCTCCTCAGCCGAGGAGGGGAGCAAAAATGTCCCATCTCCCGGGAAACAGGCTGGATTCCGGCTCGCGCTGCGCTTGGCCGGAATGACGGCAAACCGGAAGCTACCGCCGTCCGAGTGGGTACTCCAGAATGAGGATGATAACGCTCCTTCTCCTCTGACGCTGGTCCACGATGCCAAAAAACACGTCTTCCCTTCGTCGAGTGCCAACCAAATTGAGATGACCCACAAAACTTCTGGGCGCCGCGACTTTCTAAAGTCAGCGGGCGCTACCCTCACCAGCTCGTTGTTCACGGGCAACCCAAAAGGCGCCAATGAACGTCCGACCGGCGCGTTCATCGGCCTCGGCATGATGGGGTCTGAGAACTTGAGCGTGGCTCTGGCGCAGGGAGTTGAGGTCAAAGCCGTCTGTGACGTCTTCAGGCCCCATCGCGAAAGAGCCGCGGCCACTCGTCAGCGCAGCCAAACAGAAGGCGAAGTCCGTTCAGGATTTTCGCGAGATCCTGGCGGACCCATCAATCGACTTCGTCTGCATATCGACTCCCGACCACTGGCATCCGTACATGACCATCGAGGCGTGCAAGGCCGGCAAAGACGTTTACGTGGAGAAGCCGGTTTGTGTCGCCATCGACGAGGGTCTGAAAATGGTCGAAGCGGCCCGCAAGTACCGCCGGGTTGTCCAGGCGGGCACGTGGCAACGTTCCGGTCAGCACTTTCAGAAGGCCTGCGAGATTGTCCGCACTGGCCAGTTGGGAGAGGTACTTTTCGCGCGAACATGGATTTATTCGAACGAACCGGCCCAAGGCATTGGCAATCCTCCGGACGCCCGCCCTCCTGAGGGGCTCGATTGGGATTTGTGGCTGGGCCCGGCGCCGCAACGTCCGTTCAATCCAAACCGCTTCGGAGTTTATCCCAATGCCTATTCCTACTTTCGCTGGTTTTGGGATTACGCTGGAGGCCACCTTACCGATTCGGGCGTACACATGATCGACATCCTGCAAATGGCTTTCAACGAGGCGATGCCAAAGGCGATCACGGCACTTGGCGGCAAACTGTGGTTCAAGGACAATCGCGAGACTCCCGACACGATGCAGGTCACCTATGAATACCCGGGATTCACAAGCTCCTGGGAGCATCGATGTAACAATGCCGATGCGGCGCTCGCGCGACCCATGGGCGCAACCTTCTACGGGACTCGCGGAACTCTCTACCTGGACCGGAGCCTCTACCGCCTGACTCCCGAAAAAGGATCTCGTTTGCAGGCAAGTGAGATGAAACGCGTTTCTGATCCTCATCCACTGCACTGGGCCAACTTTCTCGATTGCGTTAAGACGCGCCAGCAGCCAAACAGTGACATTGAAACGTGTTTTCGTTCTTCCGCATCATGCTTGCTAGGGAACCTGGCCTACCGCAACCGGTCACGCGTCGATTGGGACGATCAAAGAAAGACCGTTGTGCAGCCTGACCTTGAGAAGCAGCTCCGTTACGAATACCGTGCGCCCTGGAAACTGGAGGTTTGAGTGGCACGTTCCCTTCCGAAGCGTCTTTCCCGACGCCGATTCCTGATGGCGACGAGCGCCCTTCTCTCAGACACCCACAAGGGGAAGTTTCCAGACAGGTTCGGTCTCGAGATTTACAGCCTTCGGCGAGAAGCTGCAGAAAGATTTGCCTGCGACGTTAGCGATGATTCGCAAGTTCGGGATTGTCGATGTGGAACTCGGGGACCTTTACGGACGCACCGCCAAAGAGGTTCGGCGCCTGCTGGACAAGGCAGGACTTAAGGCAAGCGCGATGATGTCGGCCCACGCTCGCCTTAAGGGGGACATTCAGTCAGTCGTCCGCGATGCCCACGCTCTTGGTGTTGAATACGTCGTGTGCTCGACGATTCCCCATCGGAAGCACATCACGGCTCAGGACTGCGATCAAGCCATTGAAGACTTCAATCGCTGGGGCAAGGTTCTGGCCGACTCCAAGCTGCGCCTGTGTTACCACACGCATGGTGTTGAGTTCGGACCCTCTCCGGACGGCACGTTGTTTGACACGCTTGTGAAGCGAACGGATCCGCAGATATGCGAACTACGAAATGGATATCTTTTGGATTGTCTACGCGTATCAAGATCCCGTGAAGCTGCTGCACAAGTATCCGGGTCGCTTCCCGCTCATGCACGTGAAGGACATCCGCAAGGATACGACCCCTTGGGCGGCTCGCCGGGCGACGTGCTGGAGGAAGCCAGCGTGATTCTGGGCCAGGGTCTGGTCGATATTCCCGCGGCTTTGCGCGCCGCCGAGGCCACTGGCACACGCCACTACTATATTGAAGATGAAGCCGTCAACGCGGCCGAGCAGATACCGCAGAGTCTACGGTATCTGGAGAGCATTCGGTAGAGATGTCCCGGATACCTGGACAGTTGGGCCTGTCGAAGACCACAAGCACACATACCATTCCATGACTTCCTCTCAGTTCCGGAAAGGCTAAGGCGAAAGCTCATGCGTTCGACTAGATTTTTGTCGTTTCTTCCAGGTTCTGGACTCGTCCTCTTCTTCGCGACCTTCCTGTGCTCCGACAGGACTGGCGGAATCCGTGACGACGGCAGATCTCGAGAATGCCGCCACCGACAACTCGTCCTGGCTCACTTACGGCCGGGACTATTACGGCCAGCGCTTTGTCCGCCTGGAACAGATCACTCCAGCCAACGTCAACCGGCTGCACCCGGCCTGGGTCTTCGCGACCGGTGGTGAGAATCGTGGCTTGCAGGCAACTCCTCTCATTCACAAAGGAGTGTTGTATGTTTCGGCGGACGGATCGCGTGTGTTTGCGCTCGACGCGCGCAACGGAGCCAGGAAGTGGGCCTACGACCCGAAGATCTCGGAAGAGGCGGCCCGGGTGTACTGCTGTGGATCGATCAACCGCGGCGTGGCGCTCTTCGGGGATCTGGTATTTGTCGGTACGATGGATGCCCGCCTCATCGCCCTTCATAAAGACACGGGCCAAAGTCGTTTGGGAAACCAAAGTCATCGACTGGCAACAGGGATACAGCATCACCGGGGCGCCGCTGGTGGTGAAAGACCTGGTGTTGACCGGGGTCGCCGGCGGGGAGTTCGGCATCCGAGGCTTCGTGAAGGCGTTCGACGTCAAGACCGGAACTCTGCGCTGGACGGCGTATACCATTCCCGGACCGGGCGAGCCGGGCAATGAAACCTGGCCGGGAGACACCTGGAAAAATGGCGGCGGGCCCACCTGGACGACCGGTGTGTATGATCCGAAGCTGAACCTGGTCTACTGGAATACGGGAAACGCAGCGCCCTGGAACTGCCGGGTCCGCAAAGGCGACAACAAATGGACGGCCGCGACGATTGCGATCGACGCTGACAACGGCAAGATCCGATGGGGGTTCCAATATACACCGTGGGATTGCTGGGACTACGACGCGGTAAGCACTCCCGTGCTGGCAGACGTCGTTCTCGGGAAGCTTGGCCTGACCAAGGCCCTGTTCCACCACGACAAGAACGGCTTCTTCTATGCGCTGGACCGCACCAATGGAAAATTTCTCTACGGCGAGCCCATCGTTCCCGGCATCAATTGGGCTTTCGGCCTCGATCCCGAGACCGGGCGCCCCAAGGTGAATCCCGCGATGATCGCCGAAACGGGCGGCCCTGAGGTCGGCCCGATCATTCCCAGCCTTGAGGGATCGATCGACTGGCAGCCTTTAGCCTTCAACCCAGACCTCAATCACCTTTACTTCATGTCCAACCAATGGGCGATGGGCTACAAGTTTTGGGACAAAGACAAGTTCAAGCCGCCGACCAACGGCGAATGGTATCTTGGCGGCGATTATCAGCAATACCTGACCAGCGAAAATCCCGGCAACTTCGTGGCGTTCGACGTAGTCAATCGCAAGGTGCTGTGGAGGGCGGTGAGCCCGGCGCCGTTCTGGGCCGGTGCGGTGACGACGTCGACCGGACTCGTCTTCACAGGAGATATGCGCGGCTACTTCATGGCGATAGACGCGCGTACGGGAAAGCTGCTCTGGCAGTTTCAGACGGGCTCGGGCATCATCGGCAGTCCCATTACCTACGAACTCGATGGCAAGCAATACGTCGCGGTACCGTCGGGCGGGATCGGCGGCGACATGACTTTCTACTACTCAGAACCAAAGGCCGGCAACCTTTGGGTTTTCGCCTTGGATGGCGGAGGTCCGGCGACGGTGCCGGCCGGAACCAATCTGACGACTCTTAAGGGCGCTTTGCCTCGAGTTGGCGAGCCTGGTCATACGCTGGGCGGCCGCGTGCTGCCGGGCTACGGCTTCCCGGCAACCGAAGGCGGCGAGCCGCTGAAAGGAGTATCGCCTCCCCAACCGACTTCGGCGACTCAATCAACTCCTCAGCCGACCACGACTCAGTCCAATCCATTGCTCGGTGACGTAAAAGCCATCGCCCGGGGTAGCGAGACCTATCGTGCACGCTGCGTTGGTTGCCACAAAAGTGGCGGCGGCAGTGGTCCGAATTTGTTCAGGACCAAGCTCAGCCCCATGCAGTTCTTCGACGTCGTAGCCAAGGGGCGCAAGGGCACCGTGATGCCTTCGTTCAGCTCGCTGCTTACAATCGATCAAGTCTGGGAACTCCATGCTCTTGTGGTCTCCCGCGACAGCTTCTGAGAGGGCGAGAAATTCCGCCTTAAAAAAGCTGAACGTGTCCCACAAGTCTTTTGCTGGACAAAGAGGTTCGTTCTCTGTTGTCCCCGGAGGGCATCGCGGAGCGATGCTTGAAGGTAGCCAGGGGATTTATCCCCTGGAGCGCGATCCTGCACAAGTCTTCCGCGTCGCGTCAGCAACGCATTGATTCACCGAAGAACCGCCCACGAAGATCACTGGCAGTGCCGAAAACCGCGAGAGTAGGAAACAATCATGGCAAACTCCTACACGGCTCTCCACTGTCATATTGTCTTCTCTACCAAGAACCGTGAGGAGTGGATTGGTCAACTCATTGAAGAACGCGTCTGGGAATACTTGGGCGGTATTGCGCGGAATAATGACATTGGTCCAGTAAAGATCGGTGGGATCGATGACCATGTCCATTTGGTGGTTTCAATTCCTCCGACTCTCCAATCAGCAAAGCAGTACAGTTAGTGAAGGGCGGGTCCAGCTTGTGGTTCCACGAGACGTTTATCGCCGCGTTGTGTTCGGCTGGCGGAGAGGTTATGCCTCCTGGACAGAACAACGTGGCCAAGAAATCGCTTCCTGATAGCGCTTATGGCTACAGGGTCCATTACGTCAATCGATGCATCGGACCGGCTCCAAACCTTCCATCAATTTTGACCGGACTGTTCCTAATTCGAAGTTCAGGTCAGCTGGCTTCGACTACGACGAGCCCTATCTGTGGGGACGGTGTTAGCTTGTCGCTTCGCCCGTTCGTCAGTTCCGGACGAGGATTTTCCGGCTCACGCGAACTGCCACAACGTGAATCCGTAGGTGTTGCACGAGCTGATTGGGGCTCAGAGCCCATCGCCAATGAGCGACGGCTGGAAGGCATGTTCCTTAGAGAGCCGTTTGTGGACGTCGCAGGCTGGCCGCCTGCATGAGAAGTCGTAAAATCCGACAGCGCCTCACGGCAGACCGAAACACAGAATATTAGATCCCACGGCCAGGCGACGAACTGTTTCGCTTCAATCGAAAAGGTCATGGGCGATGTCTTGATCACTTCATTGGTTGCAAAATGCCACAAGACCTTCCCGTCGCGTTCGTCGACGGCAACGAGGTCTCCGCTGGCATCCCCGTAGAACACAAGACCACCTGCCGTCGCCAGCACGCCGGCATTTCTCTTCCCTTCGGTCACTCCCGTCTGCGGATTTTCCCAAACGATTTTTCCCGTCTCGATGTCGATCGCTTTCAAGATTTTCTTCCCGACCTCTTCCTGTGGCAGGCCCTTCGCTCGACTCGCCGACGAGAGCTTCACGACACACTTCTCATGGGCCATGACGTAATAGAGGCGCGTCACGGGGCTGAACGCCGTGGCATTCCAATTCGTCGCATCTTCAGGGCAGCGAATCTCGGGTTCGGGCAACCGCTGTGGACGTCCGTCTGCGCCAATACCACTCGCCCAGGTTAGCCGGCTGATGAATTTCTCTGCGAGCAGGAGCTTTCCATTGGTGCGATCGAAAACATAGAAGAATCCATTACGATCGGCGTGCAGCAGGAGTTTGCGGGCTTCTCCCCGATACTGCGTGTCGACCAGCACCGGCGGCTCCGTCGCATCCCAGTCGTAGATATCGTGAGGCGTGAACTGATAATGCCATTTCAACTTTCCGGTATTGGGATCCAGCGCCAGAATGCAATTGGTGAAGAGATTGTCGCCGGGACGGTCGCGGTCATCGGAATTGGGAAACGGATTCCCGGTAGGCCAGAACAGCGTGTCCGTGTCGGGATCGTAGGTGCCCGTGAGCCAGGTAGATCCGCCACCCTCTACCGGCTCCTTCCCTTTCCAGGTTTCGGAACCCGGTTCACCTTTGAGGGGGATGGTCCAGAAGCGCCACAAACGCTCTCCAGTCGATGCCTTGTACGCGTCAACGAATCCACGAATGCCCCAGTCGGCGCCGGCAACTCCGGCAATGATCATGTCCTTGACGGCCAAGGGCGCGACCGTGGACCCGTAGTGTTGAGGCTCGTTCGGCATAACGGCCTCCCATACAGGCCGGCCCGTCGTCCGGTTCAAAGCAACCAGGTGGGCGTTGTCTGTCACTGTGAACACTTTGTCATCGAGCAGCGCTACCCCTCGATTTGTGCCGAGGGACGGATCGCTCACCAGCCCCGCAGTCCGCGGGCGCGAATAAGTCCAGATCGCGCGGCCGGTAAGCGCATCCAGCGCGGAAACTTGTTGCGGGCCGGTCACGTACATGATGCCGTCGGCGACCAGAGGCGTCGTTTCCAGGCCAAAGTAACGCATGTTCATCGCGTAGTAGGGCGTGTCGGGAAGCAACTGCCTCCACAGAGGAATCGAGAAGCTCCATTTCACGACCAGACTCTTCACGTTCGTCTTGTTGATGCTCGCCAGCTCGCTATACCGGTTTCCGTTCAACTTGCCGTTGTAGGTCAACCACTCACCGGGCTTGGGATTCAATATTCTCGAGAACTTCAACCCGTCGGGCGCCGGGCCTTGAGCAGTGGCCAGGCGGCCGGGCTTCACGCCAGTCAGGCGACTCAGGTAGGCGAGCAGACCTTGAAGCTCTTCGGGATTTGCTTTCGCCGAAGGCATGAGAGATTGGGTTTCACCACGGATGTTGAGAACCTCGTCCTCATGAACGAGGTGGAATTTCCCGTCCAGAGACTGCAAGCGAACGTCAAAGTTGCTGCGACTTCTGGCGAATCCCCGCACGGTTCGTCCGTTGCGGAACTGGACAGTCACCAGTTCGTAGCCCGGGGTGATGCGAGCGCTGGGCTGGAACAGAGCTTCGCGAATCTGTCCCACGGTCATTTCGCCTCCGACGTTCGACAAATCCGGTCCTACTGGCTGTCCTTTGCCATGGACCATGTGGCAGGAGGCGCACTGTCCCTGGCCAAAGAAGTACTGCTCCCCGGCAGCCGGATCGCCGGAAACCATACCCTCAGCGGCCGGCCCGTTCAGCGAGCGAACCAAGGCGGCAAGAGCGTCCAGTTCCGCTGCAGGTAGATCAAAGGGCGGCATGCCCGTCCCAGGAATTCCTTTTTGGATAATGTCGCGCAATTGCTGTACTGAACGCGTCCGCAGCCTCCGCACCTCGGCGAGCGCCGGGCCGCGATCGCTGCCACGGGCATCGGCGCCGTGACAGCCGCCGCAACGAGCGACGAAGATCTGATTGCTTTCCGGTGTTCCGATGACAGCATTCTGAGCCCGAGCAGACGCGGGGATAAAGGCCACGATAAGGGCTACCCATCCGCCAACAGCGCTTAAGTTCAACATTCCTTTGAGTTGGATATGGGTAGTCAGTTTCATCTCACTCCAGCCACGAAAACAAAGAAGGACTCAATCGCAGTTCCTGTAGGGGACCCTCAAGGCCCTATGCGTGCCAATAAGGATTTCGATCTTGGCTAGAGACTTTACAACATTATGGTTTGGGCGCGACCACACATTCTCTGGTGCGGATTCTTCGTTCGCTGCAAGGGAGAACTCGTGGGACTGGTTGGTGGCTTGATCGCAGTCGAGGCGTGTTGAGAAGGGCGGCGCAAACAGAGTATTTGCGCCGCCCTGAAGAGTCGGTCACCAAATCAACTTCAAAGCAAGTTGTAACTGTCGGGCAATGTTCACCTGGGAGGTGATTCTGCCGAAAGCGGCGGTGCCGAAAGCATTGTTGGGACCGCCGAAATAAGGAGTGTTGAACGCGTTCAAGGCCTCAAAACGGAACTGCGCGCTCAACCTCTCGTGGATTGGAATATTCTTGAACAAAGACATATCCCACTGCGCTAGGCCGGGGCCACGCATTTCAAGGATACGGGCTACATTCCCAAAGGTAAACTGAGGAGCAATGGAGAAAGCGGCAGGATTGATATAGCCATTCAGCCTGTCATGCAGGCTGCCGCTGGTCACCGGTGAAGTGCCTGTCGCATTCGGACGCTGGCCCGCGTACCCGTAGGCGCCATTCAGGTTTTGGCTTTGATTGATCGAGATGGGAACCCGCTACGCCATGTGTTAACCCCATTGATTTGCCAACCGCCGACAATATAGTCCAAAACTCGGTTGTTGTTCGCAAAGGGCTTTCCTTTCCCAAACGGCAATTCCCAGAGGAATGCCGTGGCCAAGGTGCGCACGGGCTGCCAATTCGACGGTGCATACTCAGCCTCGTAATCAAACGGGTTTTGAAGCCCTGAAGGTCCCGGCATGATCACGTTGCCAGCGCTGGCCAGGTCATAACTCTTCGCCCACGTGAACGTAGAGAGAAAGCTCAGCCCCTTGCTCAAGCGTTTCTGGCCTTTGATGATGAGCGAATCGTAGTGGGAATGGTTGAAATCGGTACTCATGAAGACGACGTTGCCGTACGGCGTATGCGGCAGAAGCAGCCGGAACGCCGGCACGGTCGCCCCTCCGATGACACCGGTTCCCCCCTTTCCGAAAAACGGATTCGGGAACAGCCTGGTTTAGGGCCGAGCCTTGAGAGAAATAACGAGGGTCAAGCACATTTTGGTTTACATCCAAGCCAGCGGTCGAACCTGTGAGGTGTCTTCCCCTGGTTCCCAGGTATCCGATCGAAACAGCAATGTTGCCGGGCAATTCATGCTGAATGTCAAATGAGAGCTGGTGAATGCGCGGAGACTTCGAGAACGGCGCCCAGACCGTGACGCTTTGTCCAATCCCAGTGAGATCCCCCTGTGATTTACCGAGCGGCTGAATCAGTCCACTGGGGAAAGGATCGGTCAAAATATTAGCCGGTGTGGCGAACCCGTCGTTCGTGGCAACGTAGGGTGTTGTCGCGGTATAGCTGGCAGGCGCCAGAGGTGATCCGGGCGTCGAAACCGGCGCCCACATTAGACCATATCCGCCGCGCACCACGGTTTTGCTTTGGAGCTGATACGCAAAGCCCAGGCGCGGTGCCCATCGGTTGAGGTTAGGATCGCCCACGTTTCTGGGCAGTCCGCTTGCTCCGGCAAACTTAAGCACTCCCTTCGGCGTGATGCCCGTGACGTTTGCCGCCAAGGGATTGGTTGCATTCTTGTCGAAGTCCACGATTAGCCGATCCTCGTTTTCCCTCAGGCCATCCTCCCGATCCCAGCGGACCCCAAGATTGAGGGTCAGCCTACTGGAAATACGGAAATCGTCTTGCACGTAGAACGAGTAGTAATTCGTGAAATCCGAAAGTTTCTCCGCCAGGACAGCAAACCCGTCGTTTGGGAAGCCAAGCAACAAGTCTGCCAGGTCCGCACCTGTTCCAGCGACAGGGTTTGTGGGGCTCGACTGGGTGAAGGCGCCATTGAACGAGAACTGGCCGGACATTTGCCCGTAGCCATATCCTTCCACGCGCAGTCGGCGATAATCAAATCCCGTTTTCAGGTTGTGCTTGCCAAGACTTTTCGAAAGAACCGCCGAAAAAGTCTTGTTGACGTAGTTGTTCCATGACCCGTTCCCATTGCTCAAGCTGTTGCCCGCGAGCACCGTGTTTCCGGCAATGATGGGGAACTTGCGACCCATCATTTGGCCTACGAAGGACTGAGAGAATCCCAAAGTCGCCGGATTGAAACCATCCACTTCGCTCGTGGTGTAAAAGACATTCGGGAAGCGATTAAAGCCATATCGAACAGCCAGCACGGTCGTTGGCGAGATGGTGATCAGATTGTTGATCGCCGTCATGTTGATGCTGCGATTCAAACGCCACTGTTCCGGCGCGGCCGGGCCGCCAAAGAAGTTGGGACCCGGAGCTACCGAATAAGACTTCACAACGGACAACGTGGCACGCCACCAGTTGAATAGTTGATGGTCGAACTTTCCGATGTACTGCCGCGCCCGCGACACCGCGGAAGCGCTCGCCGTAATGTTGGGATCTCCGAAGAAGGCCGCCTGCGATTCAGGCTGTGGATAGTAGCCTGCGATGTTCATGCCAACTTGGTTAAGCCTGTCCGCCGGAATGATGCTGTTGGCAAAAGGGGTCCGTGTGTAGGTGCCATCGGGGTTTCGAACGGTGGTCAAAGGATCATAAATCACGAGCGGAGCGCCGTTCCGTCCTTTCGATTGAGAAAAATCTCCTCTGCGCTCCTGTGCGTTGGGAACGAAGAAGCGTGCGGAAGCCGCCACCGAGTTGTTGTAGCCTTCCGCCGCCACGAAGAAGAACGTCCGGTTTCTTCCGTTGTAGACTTTTGGAATGTAAATCGGGCCGCCGATGCTTCCCGCGAGGGTATCGTCGGGAATCGGACTTAACGGCCGGCCGGCGGCGTTGTTGAAAAACAGGTTCGCGTTCATCCCGGTTCTGCGGAAGTGCCCGTACAGTGTGCCATGCAGATCATTGGTGCCAGACTTGAGGATCGTATTGAAGACCCCTCCGCCTGTGCGGCCTAATTCCGAGTCGTAAGTGTTGACCTGAACTTTGAACTCTTCAACCGCTTCCAGAGAAGGCATGATGATCGGGAGACCGAACCATGCGGTTGCAGGCACTCCGTCAATAATGTAGCTGTTCTGCCATAACATTCCGCCGGCCACACTCGTCAGAGCTGTGGCACTCTGCGTCTGCATGTTGTTGGTCGCTGGATTGCCGACGGGCGTTACGTTTTGAGTAATCCTCGACATCCCATAAGGATTGCGTCCGAAATTCGGAAGCTCCCTCAATTGCCTGTTGTCCAAAACCTGTCCCTGGGAAGCATTCGAGTATTCGATCAGTGGCACTTCCGTTCTCACTTCCACAGTTTGAGTGATTTCGCCGATCTGAAGCGCGAGGTCGAGGGTCACCTGTTGTTGAGTGGCGATGATCACGTCCTTTTGCTCGAACTTCTTGAATCCTGCAGCCTCCACGCCACCGAATACGTGGCCGGATTCACCTGGTTGAAGTAGTAGACGCCTTCACCGCTTGAATATGTCAGGCGTTCGAGTCCGGTCGCTTGATCGACCAGCGTTACCTTGGCATTCGCGATCACACTTCCATCCGGATCGCGCACCACGCCGCGAAGTCCTCCGTAGTAGGACTGCCCAAACCTACGGTGACGTGAGAAGAGCCATTAGCCAAACCCTCAACACAGGGGCCAGAACAGCAAGGTCTGCCCCAAGAGCACCGCAGTCTTCGACGACACCTTGGTGTGACTGGAGAAATACATTTTCGCCGCACGACTACTCATGTCCGGCCTCCTGCGCTGAACAAAATTCAATTAGAGAGTGAATGTAGCCTACACGGGTTTGACGAGGCTGTCAATCTTCAAGACGCGTCCTAAGTCCCATGAGTAGTTCTGAACTTACAGCTTCAACTGAAAGTTTTCCCCTGAATATCTCTCGTGTTAGAGACCTGAGACTGAATCTTACTCAGTTTTTGCTCGGAGCGACTCTAGCTAAAAAGAAATCTTCTGGGACGAACTTGTTTCGATTGTGAGGGGAGGAAGAAAGGCTTGGAAAGATTCGACAGCGTTCTGATCGTCTGCCAACAAAGGGGCGACCAATCAGGTTCACAAATCCCCTCTCTTTAGTTGAGCCACAGCGTAATCTGCGGCGCGGGCAGTGAACGCCATATAAGTGAGCGAGGGATTCTGGCAGGCGGAGGAAACCATAAACGAGCCGTCGGTCACGAACAGATTCTTGATGTCGTGACACTGATTCCATCGATTGAGCACAGAGGTCTTCGGATCGTTTCCCATCCGGGCCGTTCCCATTTCGTGAATCCCTTTTCCAGGGGGCCCAGGTCTGGCGTCTCCCCAGGTCGACACGTTCTTGCAGCCACAGGCTTCGAGCATTTCGGCTGCCTGATGGCGGATCTCGCCATACATCGCCAGTTCATTCTCGTACCACGTCGCCGTGATGTGTGGAACTGGAATGCCCCACTTGTCGACGACGTTCTTGTTCAGCTCGACTCGGTTCTCATAGTACGGCAAGCATTCTCCGGCTCCGCCCAGGCTCATTTGCCACGGACCCAGCTGCTTCATGGCCTCCTTGAACTGAACTCCAAAACCCGGTGGGTAGCCTCCACCCAACGTGGCCAGCTGGAAACCACCCAGGAACCCGGTGCGGGTGCTCCCTCCTGAGAAATAATAGCCACGTAGATACTTCGAGTTTGTCGATTTGATGTTCTGGTAGCGTGGAATGTAGACCACATTGGGCCGCTTTCCAACGTCGCGAACATTCTCCAAGCCCTCATAGACACCGACTGCACCGGAGCCAGGAATGTGATCCATCAGATAGTGCCCCAGCACGCCGCTGGAATTGGCGAGTCCGTTGGGGTAACGGTTGTTGGCAGAATTCAAGAGTATCCGAGTGGTCTCAATCGTCGAGGCGCACAAAAACACCACCTTGGCACTGTATTCCCGTTCTTTCCTGGTAATGCCATCGATGACGCTTGCGCCCGTGACTGTGTTTGTCTTCGGATCGTACACCAACTGCCGAACGACGCTGTTTGGCTGTAGCGTCAGCCTGCCTGTGGCTTGCGCTGCCGGCAGTGTCGCATTGAGGCTGCTGAAATAGGACCGTGTCACACACCCTTGTTCGCAGGGACCACAGTAGTGACAGGCAGCTCGACCCTTGTGGTCTTGTGTCAAAATCGCGCAGCGCCCTATCGTGAGGATGCGCTCGCCCTTCCAGCGGCTCAATAGTCTTTCGCGCATCACCCTTTCGCCTGCGCTCATTTGCATGGGCGGCAGGAATTTGCCATCGGGAAGCTGTTCCAGCCCTTCCTGGGAGCCACTCACCCCAATGAACTCCTCGACGTAGTCGTACCACGGCTCAATCTCTGCATAGCTCACCGGCCACGGGGTGGCGATGCCTTCCCTTTCGTTGGCTTTGAAATCGAGCTCGCTCCACCGATAGACTTGACGGCCCCACATGACGGAACGTCCACCGACGTGGCGCCCACGGAAATACAGGAATGGCTTATCAGGAGGCGTTGTGTAAGGGTGCTCTTTGTCCTTCACGAAGAAGTGGTGATTGTATTCGCGGCACGCGTAACACTGTTTTTGGATGGGGTAGTTCTCATCCATGAACCTCTTGTCGCCTAACCCACGGAACTTGACGTCATAGGCAGCGAGGTGTTCCGAATAGTCGGACTTGGGATCGATGTTGCGGCCAGCTTCCAGCAGGAGGACTTGAGCCCTTTCTCCGTAAGTTCTTTCGCGGCCCAGCCACCAGTCATGCCGGAACCAATCACCATCGCGTCGTAGGTTTTCGTGGCCATTGGAGCGTTTACAAACACCTTGGCGAATCGTTGGCGAGGAGCGAGTGCGCCTGCCGAGCCGCAACACTCTGGTCGAGACCGTCGGGGCTCAAAGGCTAGGAGCCCTCGCCGCATCAGAACCCTCACGGTTTCTGCACCGGAACAGAGCCTTCGTAGGTCCCGATGCCTTGCGGGCCCGCGTACCCCAGCTCTTGTTCAAGTCCTTCTTTCGAAGTGTAGTAGCCAAAGGCTGTCAGATTCTTAATCTGATTGAAAAAGACCTGCCCCAGCGTTGACTCTGACGAGCCTGGTGAGCTGATGCGAGTGAGGAGATCAAGCTGTTGCGAAACGGTGGCGTCGACAAAATCCTTTCCAAAGAGTTCCAGACTCCGCCGATCCAACCACTTCAGACCCGCAGCGATCCCACCCTGCATCTGGGTTTCCCGCTCCGCCAACAAGAGATCGATGAACTGAGGCACCTTGGCGGCACGAGCACCTGCTGTTTCTGTTTGAGGGATCACCATCTCACAAATGGTATCGACGGTCTTGAACTGGTGAGGATTGAAGAACAGCAGCTTCGTGGAATTCTCCGGCTCGACCTTTCGTCAAACCGCTGGCGACGTGACGATGAAGTTGCGTCCCCTCCGCCAGGAGAGCCTCTGGAGAAAGTGTTTTGAGCCAATGAGCCCCACACGCCCCTGCGAGAATCAGAGAGAACTGAGTGAGCGCACGCCGCCGGCTGAGATCGCTTCGTGCCGATTCGCGTTCTGACGGTGTGCTGTTCAGGTTTTCTCGAGAATCTTCCCTGTTGCCGTATTTCATGAATTCATCCGCTTCCAAGGGTCCAGCCTTCGCTGAAAACGCCTGCCCCTCGGACCATCTTAACGTGCAAGCATCTCTTCGACTTCACGCCGACTTGGAACTGAGGCCTGAGCTCCAGGACGAGTGACCGACAGCGCAGCGGCGCAGTTCGCAAAGGGAATTGCTCTTTCGAACGACTTTCCTTCGGCGAGCGCTGTGACCAAAGCTCCGTTAAAGGTGTCGCCAGCCGCTGTAGTATCCACAGCATGAACCTTCGGCGCAGGGAAATGCGTGCTTTGGTTTCGGTCCGCAAACCAGACGCCATACTGTCCCATTTTCAAAATGACACTCGATGGACCAAGAGCCAGCAGCTTCGAGCAAACCTCCTCGGCTTGATCCAACGAAATGCTTTCACCCTGGCTTCCGAGAAGAACCAGGGCCTCACTCTCGTTGGGAGTCAAAACGTCAATGCTGCTCAGCAGCGATGAACTCAGTGGAATTGCTGGTGCGGGATCCAGGATGACCGACATTCCACGGCGCCTGCCTTCGATCGCGGCAGCTTCAACAGTCGGAAGAGGCGTTTCCAACTGAAGGAGCAGATACTGGGCCGACGTGCGCTCCAATTCGGCGCGAACGTCGTCGGGAGACAATCTCCCGTTCGCTCCTGCAGCAACCACGATCTGGTTCTCGCCTCCCGTTTCCACGAGAATCAAGGCAATGCCCGTTGATTCGCCTGCCGTGGATAGGACGCTGTCTACGCTAACGCCAACAGAGTTCAAGCTGGATTTGAGCCGTTCGCCAAACAGGTCATCACCGACGCGACCTATCATCCTTACCGTGCCGCCGAGTCTCCCAATCGCAAAAGCCTGATTGGCCCCTTTGCCACCAGGCAGCATCTGAAACTGGAATCCTGCGATCGTTTGGCCTCGTTGTGGCAGTTGGGGTACCTGAGCAACCAGATCCATGTTGAGACTGCCGATGACGACGACCTTTTCCATGGAGTCAACCATGCCGCGCTGCAAACCCACCCCGGCGCGGCGCGACCGCGTGGAGTCTTCTCAAGACTCCACCTGCGCGCCGTCCCTCCCGAGGAGGGGATTCGCCACGTTCGATGAAAGCAGCGTCCCCACTTTGACAAGGGGGACTTCAGGGGGGTTAGGAGTGGGTTGTCCATTCGGAAACCGTCACGACAACCCGCTGAAGGCTTCACGACGGCTGTCGTGTTCACGACCGTCGTTTCGCCTTCTTTCCCCCTTTGGTAAGGGGATTTTCAGGGAGGATTCAAGTCGGAGAGCCCCGCCCGTCAATCCACGAAGACCCGACAAGTCGATACCAGGGGCGACTGAACACGCCAAATCGGCTCTAGCCCTTCGATTTGAACTTCAGGTCCTTCCTGAGCTCAATCCTTACCAGCGTGCCCTTCTTTAGTTTCAGGTCTTTGCCCCCGCCTCCAAAAAGAATCCTTCCGATCCCCTTGATGGCTGCACCTGCAACGCCACCCTTCGCCACGCCCACGACCGTAGTCCCGGCACTGCCGATTTTCTTCGCGCCCGATTTGCCGGGAGACTCGAGTTCATTGTCATCAATCTTTACATTTTCGGCATCGACCCACACGATCCGCGCCTCGATGGACTTCTTGCCCGATGGTGTTTTGATCTCCCTGAACTTTAGTTCGAGATGCCGCTCGTCAGCGTCCTCGACCTTGCCTTTTACCTCGCTGCCGGCAGGGATGATGACCTGTCCGGCATCGCCTCTCACGGGCTCCGATAAATGCGCTTTGAACTCCTTCCCCTTCTTAAGCTTCTTCGCTTCCAGTTCCCGATCGAGCACCAGCGTGAGCACGGTTGCCTTGGGAATCAGAATCTCCTCGGCATTCACGGCCGGTGCCAGGGACAGAATCGAAACGAGAGCGATCAAACGCATACCACCACTCTATCTTACTCTGGCTGGATCATGAAATCACAATGGGTGCAAAGACTGCGGGCGTTGTCTGTTCGGATGATTCGAGGCAGGCTCTAGGCAGCCTCTGTGCAGTTTCGGCTGGCCTCGTCGAGGAGTCTCAGTCCTTCCAGAAGCAGGTACGTATTGCTGTTGCTGATGACTTCCGGGAATGGGGTTTCGGAAGGTCTATATTCAAACTTCGCCTTCCCCACTGCAAGCAGGTCATACAAGGCAGACTCACCCACCTTGTTTCTGAAGCCTGCGTCTACGATTCTTCCCGCGTTGAAGAACACCACACCGGACTGTCCAGCGGAGGTGATCACCAGTCTCCCGCACTTTCGTCCACTTTCGAGAATCTGAACGACGTCCTGCATTGGAATGTCCGACAAATCCCCTTTGAGAGTAACCGTTTCCTTTGGGTCACCCGTCTCTTCGACTCCTTCTGCGGTCACGTCTTGAGGAGGCAGCGAATTGGTTTTTGCCTCCATCACACCCACCGATAAGGTCACTTGGCTACCTCCACTGGTCCTGAGGTTCTGTTCAACCACGCCTTTGATCTGGCGCAGAATGTTGTGTGAAACCGCTTCGGATGTACTGGGCAGGATCACCATGAACTGATCATCCCCCGATCGGGCAACGACGCTTCCTTTGCGCAGATGAGTCTTGAGCAAGAATCCCACTTTGCGCAATACCATGTCCGCCGCAGCCTGACCTTGAGAGCCTGCAATGCTCTGGAGATTGTCAACCGCCACCGTTGCGAGGCAGAGAGGATAGTTTTGTTGCTGAGCATTGCGAAGCTCGACGGAGAGGCGCTGCTCGAAGAAATTGCGTGTATGCAGACCCGTCAACTCATCCTTCACTTCCAAGGCCTGTGCCTGGGCCTGTGCCTCACGCAAATGTTGGGCATTCTTTAAAGCAACAGCCACATGCCCGGTGAGGGTCGACAAAAGAGTCACTTCCTGTTCGTCCCACTCGATGGGTTCAGCACAACGATGGACCGCAATCATGCCGATCCGATCGGACTTATAGATCAGGGGACAAGCCGCAATGGATCGAATACCAAACTGCTCCAGCACCACCCGGCATTCAGCCAGAGTTTTGTCGTTCACTGGTTCAAGGACGACTATGGGCTCGGGAGATTCGGAAACCAGCCTTGAGATCAAAAACGTCAGCTTGGCTGTCTTGCTGTCAAGCGAAGGAGCAATGCCCGCTTTGCAGTGCTCAAAGCTTCTGGCCCGGAGCCCGTCTTTCTCTCGCACAACCATCACGCAGCGGTCTGCCTGAATGCTCTCAGCCACTTTCGCGGCCGAAACTTTCAACACTTCCTCTTCGTCCCGGGTGTCATAGATCTCCCTGACGATCGAGTCGACTCCCGCAATGAATACTCTTCTCCGGATTTGTTCCTTCCCGTCCTCACTCGGAGTCCTTTCGACAGCCTGGTTCGCCAACTGCGAGCGGATGAGATCGATCTCCTTTGCAATCTCGCTCGCAAGCTCGGTCTGGCCCGTTTCACGGTAAACCGTCTCCAGAGCTTCCTTGGCGGGCAGATACGTGGGATGGACCTGGGCCAAACGGGTGAGAGTTTCAAGGGCCTGGGAGTGACATCCGTATTTCAGTGCGATTTCTGCTCCAATCATTTCATCCAGAATTTGGGGATTTATTGTCTGTCTATCCATGGCACTGCACTTCCTTTAGACCTAAAGAGGGAGCCGACTCACGTCGCATTGAGGTCGCCTTCGTTCTGCGATCGTCTTTTCAGTTGCTTGCTAGTTTCTTCGGCAATTCGAAGCCTTTGAATTAGAGACATTTGGGCACTGCTAGGCGCTGGTGTTTGGCACGGCAGGGTGGAAACCGCGGTCGACAGATCCGCACGGATGTGCCCAAGTGCGCAGCAGGTCGTCGAACCAATTTCATTTCTGTTCTAATTCTCTTCGCCGATTTACCCGAGAAATACTAATGATCCTCCCGGTCATGTGGCGTTTAACCCGATGCTGAAGCGCTTTTTTGGGCCTTCTCAAGAGAACGGTCTGGAGTTTCCAGATTCTCGATGCAGACGAGAGCCGCACCGCAAACCGGAAGCAACGCGCGCTTGGACCGTTGCCGAGAATTTTCGCTGGTAAGCTATGCTTGTAGTCAACAACACCACTCCTCGACTTGCGGATTCGTTGCTGATTGTGGATGACAACGAGAAGATCCGCGAGATGCTTTCCCACCGGTTCAAGCAGAATGGCTACACCACCACGACCGCCGGAGATGGCAAAATAGCTTTAGAGCTCGCGAGCCAGCAGAGCTTCGACTTGATTCTCTTGGACATCGAGATGCCAGAGATGCGCGGCCTCGAGGTTCTTAAAATCCTTCGTCAATCCAAGTCACTCACCGAGCTTCCTGTCATCATGATCAGCGCGAATCACGACAGCGCTGACATCGTCGAAGCGCTAAGTCTGGGAGCCAACGACTACACGACCAAACCCGTTGATTTTCCGGTGGCGTTGGCTCGCGTCAAAGCTCACCTCGCACACAAGCACGCCGAAGCAGCCCTGCGTGAAAGCGAAGAACGCTACGCCCTGGCAGCAAAAGGCGCGAACGATGGACTCTGGGATTGGAACCTGAGAACGAATGTCATCTATTTTTCCCCTCGATGGAAATTCATGGTCGGGCGCGAAGAGGCAGAAATCGGATCCAGCCCGGAAGACTGGTTCCGGCTCGTTCACCCTGAAGACATTGAACAGCTTAAGGAGGCTATCGCGCAGCACTTGCAAGGTGCGACCTCACCTTTTGAAGTTGAATACCGCATGCAGCACCAAAATGGGGGCTACCGTTGGATGTTAAGCCGGGGGTTGGCCGTTCGAGACAACGAAGGGAAACCAACGCGAATGGCTGGCTCTCAAACTGATATCAACGAAGGCAAAGTGGCCGACGCGCTGACGGGGCTGCCGAATCGCCTGTTGTTTGTGGATCGATTGGAACGGGCTCTCAAGCTCTCCAAGAAGAAAAACCCCTATCTTTTTGCTCTTCTCTTCCTGGATTTGGATCGCTTTAAAGTCGTGAACGACAGTCTCGGACACCTGGTCGGCGACCAGCTCCTGGTGGAGATTGGCCGCAGGCTTGAGCGGTGCCTGCGCACAACCGATACCGTATCCCGGTATGAAGACCAACATCTCCTGGCCAGGCTGGGGGGTGACGAATTCACAATTCTCCTGGAAGACATTCGCGGGGTCAGCGACGCCACGCTGGTGGCTGAGCGTCTGATCAATGAAGTGATGCGCCCATGCAATCTCGGTGGGCATGAGATCTTCGTGTCAACGAGCATCGGTATTTCCATCAGCACGACGGGCTACCAGAACGCCGCCGACATCCTGCGCGATGCAGACACCGCCATGTATCGGGCGAAGACCCAGGGCAAGTCGCGCTATGAGATCTTCGACCCTACCATGCGAGACCAGATGGTCGCGCGAATGCAGCTCGAAACGGACCTCCGGAGAGCGGTCGAAAACCAGGAATTTAAGACTTTCTACCAGGCCATTGTGTCGTTGGCTGACTGGAAGATTTTTGGATTTGAAGCCCTCGTTCGCTGGCAACACCCAACTCGCGGGCTCGTTTCTCCTGCGGAGTTCATCCCGTTGGCGGAGGAGACCGGGATCATCCTCTGGCTTGGACGCTGGGTGCTTCAGGAAGCCTGCCGTCAGATGGCTTTCTGGAAGGCGCAGTTCCAGGACAGCGCACCCCAGGTCATCTGCGTCAACCTGTCCGCTCGACAGTTCGCCCAGCCGGATCTGGTGAGTCAGCTCGCTCAGATCCTGGAGGAAACAAAGCTGGACCCCGGGCAGCTGAAGTTGGAAATGACCGAGAGCCTGGTCATGCAGAACGTCGCAACGGCTTCAGCGATGTTGAAAGAGATGAAGTCCCTTGGCGTGCTGTTGGGCATCGACGACTTCGGCACCGGCTATTCTTCTCTGAGTTACCTCTCCCGATTTCCGATCGATACCCTGAAAGTAGATGGCTCCTTTGTGAGCCGGATTGGAGAGGACAAGGAGAATCTCGAGATCGTTCGGACGATCATCACGCTGGCTCACAACCTGAAAATGGATGTCATTGCCGAAGGTGTTGAAACCGCGGAACAACTGAGTCAACTGAGGGACCTTGGCTGCGAATACGGACAGGGATACTACTTCTCGCGTCCCGTTCCCGCCGAAGACGCCAATCACCTGATTGCGGATCTGCTCCCTCCTCCAAGGGATACGGAGCAACTGGCCCTGGAACCCCATCGATAGCCTCAATTCTGCCCCCGCCGAGTAAATCGGTTTCAAGGTGGCAGATTCCCCAAGATCACCATTCCAAAAATGCGGAGTACGCAACCTTGCTTGCGCTTTGGTGGGGCGCAGCTTGCTGTGACGCTGAGAGTCAGCATTGTGGTGCAGCCTTCCAGCCTGCAAACCGGGGAGAAATACTTTCTCCCCTTGCGAAGTGCTTAAGGGGGAGATCAAGGGGATTGTTTTCCCGACCCCCTGCCGCAAAAACGCGGCGTCCCCCTTCCCAAGGGGGACAAAGAAACCTTTGCTGGCACCGCAAATGTAGAATAAAAACTCCAGGAGGGTGCAGCTTGCTGCGCCGTTCGAATCTCTACAGTTTTGGCGCAGGCGGGACGCCTGCACCGCAAAGCCGTGCGAGAAGCATTGCGCCGAGGACCTCGGCGACTCCCATGAATCGCACCAGCATACCCGGGACCGGAATGTGCTCCGCCAGCCCGTCGATTGGCAGAACCAGCTTCACTCCACCGGCAAACAGCAGGATAAGAGCAACCAACCCCTGAGCCAGCAAGAGATCGTGGGCATCTTGACTCAAATCCTTGCCACCGCTATGCCTTTCCGGCATTGAGCCTCTCAGAAAAGCCCTCAAGCACTGCCATAACTGCCATAACCACGGTTGCCATAAGAATTCTCCAACTGTACTGAATATCGCCGCTCATCCCTTAGTCGTTCGGGTGGGTCGAGAATCGACAGCGGGTCTGGTTAAGTGCCAAAAAAAATTTCGAGACTCCTGAAACCTAGCTGCGTAGAATCTGATCCACAATTCGTTCCGAAATGATCTGGTCCTCATCGGACACTGCATACAAGCCACGAACCCATTCGAGTGCCGTAGCTATGTTCCATCGCAAACCGATTGTCTCAGCCGCTCTGGTGCTCCTGTCGCTGTTTGCGATTTCGCCAGATGCCGTTGCGAAGTCAGCCGCCAGGCCCGCTGACCAGGCCGCATACCTTGCCGATGTGGAGGGCTGGCGGAAGGAGCGTGAAGCCTCGATCACTTCAAGAAACGGCTGGCTCAGTGTTGCGGGTTTGTTCTTCCTCAAAGAGGGTCGGAATGCTTTTGGCCGGGATGCGGGAAACCCGTTGGTGCTGCCCGCGTCCGCTCCACCGCGGGCTGGATGGTTCGACTTGCGTCAGGGGCGGGTCTTTGCGCAGGTTAACCAGGGCGTCACGGCGACGTTCAACAACCAAGTGGTTCGGCCCGGGACAGAGATCGAACTGAAAGATACGGACGACTTGGGTAAAAGCGACTCCTTGGTCCTGGGGCCACTGACACTATTCGTGCACATGAGTGGCGAAAAGCTTGCGATCCGCATGCTGGACGCGGAAAGCAGTCTCCTTAAGAACTTCTCTGGGCTGAAGTGGTTCCCGATCAATCCAGCGTATCGGGTGGTAGCCCAGTTTGTGCCTTTCGACCCACCGCAGTCGGTCGAGGTTCCGAACATCCTCGGAGATGTCGAACGCTATACAAGTCCCGGGGTGCTCAGCTTCAAGCTAGGCGGCCAGGAGTACCGGCTTCAACCTTTTCAGGTAGGCAGGCAGGAAAACAGGCGATTCTTTATCGTCTTCAAGGATCTGACCAGCGGCAAGGAAACCTACGATGCCGCCCGCTTCGTAAATGCCGCGATGCCCAAGGAGGGCACCACCGTCATCGACTTCAATCGCGCCTACAATCCTCCCTGCGCATACAACCCGTTCACGACCTGCCCACTGCCCCTGCCGTCGAATCGATTGAGCGTCCGCATTCTTGCCGGCGAAAAGAATTACCAGACACACAGCCGGCCGGGAAATCCCCCTTAGCCAGATGCCAAGCAAGGCGAAACGACAGCAAACGTCCTCTGAAAATGGGACTGGAGAGTGGGAGCCGCTGTCCCCAGCGGCGATGTCGTGTCCTGATGCGAAACAACCAGTCACCGTTCAGGCGTCACGTCTTCATCGAACGCCGCAAGGCGGCAGGAAGTTGAAAGTAAGCTCCCCTCCTCAGGCGAGGAGGGGATGCCGGGGCCAACGGCCACGGCGGGGGTGGTTGGGTGTGCCGTGTTCGTCGGCGACGAATCGAATCACCGTGACAGCGGTCGCCGAGCGCCGGGGTTTGTTTCCTTGCGCATCTAAAACTCACCACAGGCCCGAAGAAGAGCAGCCGTTGCCCCGGGCGATCCAACCCCCCCTGAAGTCCCCCCTTGTCCAAGGGGGGACGCTGTTCTCATGCAACCCTGGAAGAAAGGCCTGATGCCAGCTCAAATCAGACAAGGCCCCATGAACCGTCTCAGATCCATTGTGATTCTGGCTCTAGCGCTGCAAGCAATGGCAGAGTGCGATCTCCGGGCAGAAGAACTCGTTGCGATCAGCGGAACGGTCGTTGATCTTGACGGCTCCCCTGTGGCGAGCGCCGCCGTTCAGATTTTCAGCGCCCAAGGAAGATTGGTACAAGCCACAAAGACGGATTCGGCGGGCGCTTTCCTCATGCCAGAAGGACCGCACGGATCTTTTGAGCTGAGGGTGTTGGCTGCAGACTTTCAAGAGCATCGATCTCATCTCAACACGAGGCAGTCGCCACATTCCCCTGTTCGGGTTGTCCTAAGTCTGGCGATCCTCCGCTCGGAGGTCACCGTAACGGCCAGTCGAGGAATGGTTGAGGAGATTCGCAAGGCCCCTCAGATCGTCAACGTGAAAGATCGGGAACAGATGAACAGCCGGCCGCTGACCACCATCGGCAATGCTTTGGAGGAAACTCCGGGCACGCTGATTCAACAGTCCACCTATGCCCAGGTGTCTCCGTTCTTGCGAGGGTTGACAGGAAATCAGGTGCTGAACCTGCTGGACGGTGTGCGATTCAACAACTCGGTCTATCGGTTTGGGCCCAACCAATACCTGGCGCTTCTTGAGGCCAGCCAGGCGCAACGTGTCGAAGCGATGCTGGGTCCGACGGGCTCACAGTACGGCAGCGATGCTCTGGGAGGCACCATCAATGTCATCACTCTACCGCCCCGCTTCAATGACAAACCGGGTCTGGCGCTTCATGGCGAGCTGAATGCGTTCGGAGCCAGCGCCGATGCCTCAGGAGGAAGCCAGTATCCAGCTTTCACTTGGAAACCCATGGATGTCCTGGATCGTTGGGGCCACTGGGCGTCGTCACAATGCTCTGCGTACCGGCAGAGGTGGGGATTCACACAATGTGTTTCACCGCTACTTCGGCCTGAATGACACTCAAACGCGAGAGCTGGTCGGGAATCGGCTGCAGGACACCGATTTCGCCCAATTCGGAGGACATTCCAAGCTTTCGTTCCGTCTGCCCTCAGATCAAAGCCTGACGCTTTGGTATCAGCACAGCGAACAGGCAGGGGTTCGTGGCTACAAAGACCTTCTGGGCGGACAAGGTCAACTGCAGTCGAGCTTCGAACCGCAGAGCCTGAACTTTCTCTATGCAAGATACGAGAAGCTCAAGGTTGGATCTCTGGACTCGCTCACCGGCACGTTCTCGGTCAACTCCCAGCGCGACGGCACAGTCAGGCAAGGCTTGCGTTCGAGCGACACGATCACCAGCAGACTACACTCGAGTCAACTCCTACGGCTATGCGGTGCAAGCCACGTCTCATGTCCGCAACCGGCAAGCTCTGGTCTTTGGATCTGAAACCTACCAGGAACACATTGACTCCACGCGGCTGCAACAGATTCCGGAAACAGGGCAGAACACTCCAGAGGCGCGCGCTCTACCCCAATGGCTCGAACTACACAACCCTGGGTTTCTTTGGTCAAGACTCTATTGACTTGGTTCGAGGCAAACTGCGCGCCGTGGTCGGTGGCCGAATGACCGCCGTCATGTTTCGGACTTTTGAAGAACGCAACCGCGACAGCTTCAATCGCCCTCTCGGCGTGGTCGATTCTTCCCAAAGCTTTTCCGACGTCACTTTCAACACCAGTCTCTCCTGGCAAATGACATCACACTTCGCCCTGAATTTCCTGGTAGGACGAGGATTCAGGGCGCCGAACCTGAACGATCTTGGCGCCATCGGTCTAAACGATCTGGGCTATGAAGTGCCAGCCGCCGAAGTGGCTGCGGCGGAGGCGCTCGTGGGGACCGATTCCGGCGAAGGCGCCTTGTCCATCGGCAAACGCGCCGAAAAGCTGCAAGCAGAGAAGCTCTACAACTACGAGTTGGGCTTTACCGTTCAAACCCGACGACTGTATGGGCGCGTTCATGTCTTCGATGCGGAACTTCTGGACCCAATCGTGCGCCGCACTCTTCTCTTTGAAGCCAACCGCGTTCCCGGTTCGATTGCCGGGATTCCGGTACTCCCTATTGCTCCTTCTCCGCTGCAGCAGCAACAAGGTGTGGTCACGGTCGCTACGGCCTTCGACCCTCGCGCGGTGAAGGCTTTCGTCAACGACGGACAACAGCGTTTCTACGGCTGGAATCGCTGGCCCAATACAACATTTCTTCAACGTGGACGATCGACGCCAACTACACGTTTCTGGTGGGCAGAGACCTCAACCCCAATCGCCCCTTGCGGAGGTTGCCGCCGCAGCAAGGCCTGTTGAGCGTTCGCTTCACACCGGGCGGGAGCCGGCTCTGGCTGCAGGCGGATGGTATTCTGGCGGGGCCCCAAGAGAGACTCAGTGGCGGCGATCTCAGTGATGAGCGCATTGGCGCCGAGCGGCGCCGTCGCGACATCGCGGATTTCTTCCGTGGTGCGCGCGTGAGTCCTTATCTTGAAAACCGGAGCTGACGGAATCGGAGGCACAGCCGACGACATCTTCTCGCCGACCAACGAAACGTTAAACCAGATTCAAGGGCGCGTCCTGCCCTTGGGAGCCACCGTGAACGGCGTAAGGGTCATCGATGACAATACGCGCGTTCCGCTCTTTTTAAGAACCGCTGGATACTTTTCTCTGAACCTCAATGCGGGCATTCGCCTGACAGAGAGATCGAGCCTCAATCTTGCCGTGCGCAACGTGTTAGACACCAACTACCGTGTACACGGGTCGGGCATCGATTCACCCGGGATCAATGTCTACCTCGGCTACAACATCCAGTTTTAGCTGAAGCACACCCGCCCTGTGAGTAGCACCCAGCCATTTGCTGCATGAACTTGAGGAGCACCGGTACTGAAGTACGAAGCAAAGGAGTCCCATGAGCACACAATGCGTCATCAACGTGGATCTGGCCGATGTTTGGGCCGAGGCTGGACGGAAGAAGTTCATTCGCACGATCGCGTGGGGCGATGAAGTCACCGTCACCGCACAGACCTCGACCAACATCGAGATCGAGACCGTCTCTTTCAATGAACAACCCGATGGCAGCATTCTGCCAGTCAAAGAGGTTGGCTTCATCGAGCCGACAAAATCTTCCGGTATCAAAACCTCCGAGATTGTTCGTCCTCGCAATCAGAACGACGTGCTCAAGGTAAATTTCGTGGACGTCCAGCAAGGAGACGGCAGCGTCATCGAATCGCCCGACGGCAAGGTGATCCTTGTGGATGCTGGCGACAATCAGATGTTCGCCCGTTACCTCGCGGGCCGGTTTCGTGGGACCACGGCGGCAAATCCCCAAAAGATTGACTGCATCCTGGTGACCCACGGCGACGCCGACCACTTCGCCGGCCTGCCGGAAATCTTCAAGTCCGAAACGAACAAGGTCCATCGAAAACGCCTGTTCATCGAGCCAAAGCGGTACTACCACAACGGCATCGTCAAACGCCCTGGCACGAAGAATGGCAAGAGTGTGCCCGAGGTGGAACTCCTGGGCGCAACGCGCAAGGTTGGAAACCAGACGTTCCTTACCGGCCTGGAGGACAACTTGTTAAAGGTGCCGGATGACGAGATGAATTCCCCGTTCAAAGAATGGAAGGAGGTGCTCAAGGAATACAACAAGCGATCCAAAATCGAATTCCGCCGGCTCCAGTTTGGCGACGCAGACGCCTTCTCATTCTTCAATGAAGGCGACCTCCGAATTGAAGTCCTCGGCCCGTTGGTTACCGAAGTTGGCGGGAAGCCCGCGCTCCGTTTCCTCGGCAATCCGCCCAGAGCCCCGCGCATCGGCCACGAATCGCTGAGTCTGAACGAAGAAGACTTCAAGGGCCACTCTGCCTCGCACACCATCAACGGCCACTCCATCGTCTTCCGTGTGGTCTACGGTGGCTTCAGCTACCTCTTCACTGGCGATTTGAACGACGAGGCCAGCCGATTCCTCACCCGTGAGCACAACGCCGGCCACCTCAACCTTTTGTCGGAAGTTTTCAAAGTCCCGCACCATGGTTCCGCGGATTTTTCCGGCGCGATGTTCCAGGCCATCTCACCCGTGGTCAGCGTTGTCTCCAGCGGCGACGAAAACGCGCGGAAAGAATACATCCATCCTCGGGCCACTCTCATAGGCGCTCTGGGGAAATGGTCCCGAGTACCTGAACCGCTGATCTTCGTCACGGAGCTGGTGGCGTTCTTCAACGAAGAAGGCTGGTCGCGCCTGTGCGACGACAAGAAGGCGGCCAAGCGCGGTGAGTTCTTCGGTTTCAGTCGCACCGCCTACGGCATCGTCAAAACGCGGACCAACGGCAAGCGCCTGTTCGTCTACACCGACAGCGGTAACCTGCAGATGAAGGAAGCCTATGCCTACTCGCTAGATTCGTCCGGCGCCCCCGTCCCCGATGAAGTTCGGCGGGCATAAAGGAGTGCAGCAAAGGCTGTTCAGGTCGTCCCCTTTTTCCAAGCCTTAGTCGAACGAGGCGACAGCGCAGCGACCGAGGGTGGTAAGATTCCCAAGTCAAAGTTCCATGACGCCGAGACGCCCCGTTCAATGAAAACAGCGTACCCCCTTGGACAAGGGCCGAGTTCAGGGGTGTTGGGAAGGGGAACCCAACCAAACCCGGCGCTCGGCGACCGCTGTCGCAGTGGTTCGATCCGTCGTCGACGAACACGGCACGGCAACCATCCCCGCCGTGGCCGTTGGCCCCGGCATCCCCTCCTCGATTGAGGAGGAGAGCTTATTTTCAACTTCCTGCCGCCTGGCGCGTCACGCGAAGCAAGAAGCAAAGGAATTTCCCTCAACTGCTCTGTGGATCTCTATGAACCCGTTCTCGACAGGCACGGCAGAGCCAGCCGCAACCAACGGCACGGGCGCGGCCACTGCCAACACTTCGGGTCAGCGCAGACTGGAGTCAGTCGATCTGCTGCGCGGGTTGGTGATGGTGATCATGGCGCTGGATCATGTCCGCGAGTGGTTCACCAATGTCAAATTCAGTCCGACCGATCTCACCCAGGCAACTCCTGCCCTATTTCTGACCCGCTGGGTGACACACTTCTGCGCGCCGTCGTTCGTCTTCCTGGCCGGAACGGCAGCCTATCTGTCCTTGTCACGCGGCAAGAGTCGCAAGGAGCTGTCGGTATTCCTGCTCACCCGCGGACTGTGGCTGGTGATTTTGGAGCTGACACTCCTGCAATGGGTCTTCCGCTTCAACTTCGATTACAACGATTCCATGAGCGCCCTGGTCATCTGGGCGCTGGGGTGGTCGATGGTGGTTTTGTCCGGATTGGTTTTCTTGCCGCTGCCGGTGATTGCAGGCTTCGGCCTGAGTTTGATTCTCTTTCACAACCTGTTCGACACGATACGCCCCGAGTCCTTGGGTGCCTGGCGTTGGTTGTGGATGGTGCTGCATCAGCCCGGAATTTTGGAACCGCGGCCAGGGGTGCATTTCCTGGTGGCGTATCCCCTGGTCCCTTGGATCGGAGTGATGGCCGTTGGCTATGCGTTCGGACGGCTGTTGGTGTTCGAGCCAGAAAAACGTCGTTCTGTCCTGCGCTGGCTGGGAGCGGGAGTCATTCTCGCCTTCCTCATCGTGCGCGCGTGGAACCAGTATGGTGACGCACGGCCATGGTCCACTCAATCCACTGGCTTGCTCGCCGTCCTATCTTTTTTGAACTGCTCGAAGTATCCACCGTCGCTGCTGTTTCTACTGATGACGCTGGGTCCAGCCATTCTTTTCCTCAGTTGGGCCGACCGTCCGTTGAATGCCGCCGGGCGCTGGCTGGTGACCTTCGGACGGGTGCCTTTCTTCTACTATGTGCTGCATCTCTTTCTCATTCATGTATTGGCGATACTCTTCGCCGCCGTCAAACACGGCACGGTGGCATTCCTGTTTCAAACCGGTCTGACGAATTTCCCTCCTAACGCTCCCACCGGCTACGGTTACGGGCTGCCCGTAGTCTATCTCGTCTGGATCGCCCTGATTCTAATGCTCGCGCCAGCCTGCCGCCGGTTCGCCAACCTCAAAGCCCGCCGCCGGGACCCCTGGCTGAGCTACCTATGAAACGCAATGTGGGAAACCAGGAGCGATTCGGGGTAAAAGGGAAGCCCGGCGCGGTTCGTAGCCGCCGGCGCCGCCTAGGCTGATGGACAAAAAAGGTTTCAACAGAGGCAATTGGGAGTATAGTCGCAGTTACTCGCTAGACGAAATCCAAACCCAAGCGCAACCCCCCTTCAGGAGGCTGTCATGAATTTGCACAGGTTCTTTCGTATCTGTGTTGCTGGTTTTACGCTCCTTATTTCTGGCTCGGCGTTGATCAGAGGGCAAAGCATTACGGGCACGATCCTCGGAACGGTGCGCGATAGTTCCGCCGCCGTTATTTTGGGCTCCAAAATCCTGATCACCAACGAAGCCACCAACGTCGAATACACCGCGGAGTCGGGAGCCACCGGCGAATTCGTGGCACCAAATCTGCCGGCAGGTGTTTATACGGTTTCGGCGGAGGCTGAAGGATTCACGCGCCGCGTCGTCAAGGGCGTGACGGTGCTCGCGACGCGCAGCGAGCGCGTCGATCTGGTTCTCGACCCCGGAACCGTGAGCCAGGTCATCGAGGTGCAAGCGGGCGCGCCCGTGGTCAACACGGAAAACGCGACCATTGGCAATATCATGCAGAGCCAGGCCATCACCACGCTGCCAGTCAACGGGCGCACGCTTGACCGGCTGATTCGCATCTCCGCCGGCGTCACCACCGATAGCGCCTCAAATCCGCGCGTGGCCGGCAGCGCTTATTGGGGCGGCGTGCAGTTCAATATCGATGGCATCAGCTTTAACGACATGGGCAATGGCGGCGGCGCTTACTCGTTCGGAAGCGGCCTGGCCACAGCGCCCTCCATTGACGCTGTCAGCGAGTTCAAGATCGACTCCAACAATCAAAAGGCGGAATACGAGGGCTCCGTGGCCGTATCCATTGTGACCAAGTCTGGCACCGCTCAGTTCCACGGCTCGGTGTTCGAATTCAACCGCAACCGCGTATTCGCCGCCAAAAACGGCCGCGCCACCGGACTCCCCAAGCCGCCGTTCAACCGCAACGAGTACGGCTTCACCCTCGGCGGCCCAATTCTCAAGGATCGAACTTTCTTCTTTGGCGGCTATGAAGGGCTGCGGGAACGGAGCTCCGTGACACGCACTAACTCGGTGGCAACACAGGCGATGCGCAATGGCGACTTCACCGGACTTCCGGAACTGATCGATCCGCTCTCCGGCTTGCCCTTCGCCGGCAACCGGATTCCCGATGCGCGGATCGATGCGCGGGCCAAAACTCTCCTGGGCAATGTGCCCTTACCCAACCAGCCGGGAACCGGTCCGGCGGGTACTCTGAGCAACCATGTTGCGAACATTGGCAATATCTATGATGTGAACCGCTGGATCGCCCGCATCGATCATCGGATCTCGGGGAAGGACGCGCTTAACTTTGGCATCAACTATTCGAAAGGCGACCCCTATTTTGTTGCCCGCAACACTCCGCCCAACTATGGACATGGCGGCAACTTCGGCTTCCTCACTGGCACCGCGAACCTCACGCACACGCACACCTTCTCGCCGCGAACGCTCAACGAGTTTCGCCTCGGCGGCTTGTATCACGGCAGCATCCGCCAGGGCCAGAACACGTCTTTCAAGCCGGAACAACTCTTCCCCGATCTCTATCGGGGCGTTCCCTACGGTGGCCTGCCGAATGTCAACATCGCCAGCCACGTGAGCATTGGTGACTACGGCGGGTTTGACCGCGCGCCTCAATATGTCACTCAGTACATCGACAACCTGACGCTGGTGCGCGGACGTCACACCATCAGAACCGGCTTCGACTTCGCCAACTATCGAAACTCGACGCCGCCATTCGCCGGAGGGTTCGGCTCGAATCTGCTGCTCGACTCCTCTTTCGGCCGCTTCGACTTTAACGGACGCTACACCAATGCCAACCGGGCTGGCGCGCAACCCGCCCATGCGTTCGGCGATTTCCTACTGGGTTTTCCGGTGAGCACGGCCCGGGCAACCGCCACTTCGCTCAGCCTGTTCTACCAGACTCGCTACAGCGCCTATGTTCAGGACGACTGGCAGGTGCTGCCCAGCGTGTCGTTGAGTTTTGGAGTGCGATACATGGTCGCCACGACGTGGAAGGAGCGCGACAACGCCCTCTCGAACTTTGATGCCACCACTGGCAAGCTGGTCATCCCGTCCGATAAGCTGCCGCCTCAGGGGCAGGAAAAGTTGTTCAGCGCCTACCCGATTACTCTTCAGGCAGGCGTGCCAGCCTATCAATCCGATAAGAACAACTTCGCACCGCGCTTCGGGTTCGCCTGGCGTCCAACATTTATGGCGAAGACGGTTGTGCGGGGCGGGGCTGGCGTTTACTTCAATCCGCTGCCGGTGTTCATCGGCGTTCGCCCGCTCAACTTCTCGAATGTTCCGTTTGCGCTCGCCGAGAGCTTTGACGCAGTTGCCGGCGCCACACCCACCCTCACGCTGGCAGCACCTTTTGCCGGCAGCTCGACCATTCCTGCCAATCCCGCCATCACCGGCATCGAGCCCGGCCTGAAGAATAACGAATCCTACCAATGGAACTTCACCATTGAGCGGGAAGTGGCGAGGAATCTAGGTGTGCGTGCATCGTATGTAGGCAACCATACGGCGCATCTTTGGTACAACGGCCGTCAGCTCAACAATCCCCAGACTCAGGCGCCAGGCAATATTCAGCCGCGACGGCCCTATCAGCCGTGGGGATCGATCGCCTGGATTACTTCCGGCGGCGATTCCACCATTCATCAATTGCAGCTCGAAGCCATTCAACGGTTGTCCCGCGGCCTCACGTTCCAGTTCGAGTATTCCTGGAACCGGTCGCTCGACAACACGCCGATCAGCGGCGGGCCGGAGAATCCTTACGACAACGCGCGCGATCGCGGAAATTCCGAGCAAGTGCGGCGGCACATCTTCACGGCCGCCTATACCTATGAGCTGCCCTTCGGCCCCGGTAAGCGCTTCGCCAACGGGTCGGGCCCGGCCAAGTGGCTTGTCGGCGGCTGGCAAGTAGCGGGAATCACTTACTTGCGCACCGGTCAGCCCTTCTCACTGGCGTTTACTGCCACCCAGGCGGGCTGGTTGGGCGGCCGCCCGGACGCGTTGCGCGACGGAGCCCTCTCCCGCTCGGAGCGCTCCGAGCTTCGCTGGTTTGACACTTCCGCCTATGCGGTTCCTGCGCCGTTTACGTTTGGGAATAGCGCCCGCAACCTTCTGTTCGCACCCGGCGATATCGTTTTCGACATCAGCGTGCTCAAGGAGACCAGGATCCGCGAGCGGGTGACGGTGCAATTCCGGGCGGAGTTCTTCAACGCCCCGAACCACGCTAATCTCGGCGGACCGGGGACGAATGTCTCGGTCCCAGGAAGCTTTGGACGGATCACCAGCGTCGGCGATCCGCGTCAAATTCAGTTCGGCCTGAAGCTGCTGTTCTGATGTGGAGCGACCGGTCAAGGTCTTAAATTCGGCCTGGTCTTAGCACCAGGTGCGAAGCTCTGCGCCGGTTCTTATCCGCAGCGTAACCCGCGACTCTGCGAACCGCTAGTTGGTCGCTCCATATAAACTGACCTAACGCGATAGGTGGTGTTACATCGGTTTGTCTAACCAACCACTGGCGTGAGCCAGTGGTTGACGAAAGTGACGCGGGGATACCGACCGCGTGAGCGGTCGGAGGCTCAGTACATTGCTACTGAGGTCAAGCTCCGGCCGCTGACGCAGTCGGATCTTAAGGGAGTTTTTCAGGCCGCGTCGCTGGCGACCACGTTTGATGAAAAGAGCGTCCCCCCTTGGACAAGGGGGGACTTCAGGGGGGTTTTGGGTGTGCTGTCCGGGCGCGACGCTGGGGCAGAGCCTTCTGCATCTCGGCAACTGAAACGCCCTCAGCCCATCACCGGTAGAACTCCCACCACGTCAGCTCCGCCTACACCCCGATGGCAACGGCGGCAAGCCATCCCCACTGATTCTCAGCGATTCCACCTATCCCCCGCTGACAGGAAACCCGCGTCTGCAGATTGGACGTTTTGAGTCCCCTCCTCCACGAGGAGGGGCGGGCACTGCCGCGGACGGCGGTCCCACGCCTGTGCCGTGATGGTGTGTTCCTCGGCTGAGGACTAACCAAGCGTTTCGTGCCGAAGATTCTCAAACTCGGCACGAAACACATGAATGGCGGTTGTTGTTACCCCCTTCAGACCACGCCCGTGCCGCTAAGCGACCGCCGTCGCTGCGTGGCACTTCCCCTGCTGATCTCAGGAGGGGAGCCTAAAACATGTCCAATCTCCAGCCGCGGGCAGGAAGCCCGCGTTCCTTACAGAGCCCCGGCCCGGGGCGTACGGTAGATGAGGTGCAGGACGCGACCTCTTCTACCCGGGGTATGGATCACCATAATTCCTTCCCCCTCTCCGCGAGCGTCACCGTCGATCACCCCGCAATCCCATGCGGAGAGGGGGATTGAGGGGGTGAGGTGCCCCGCCCCACTCACTGTGGAAATCGAGCCACTCGGCGGACCACACTAGCTTGAGCCAGACGTGGCAAATATGCCAAACTGTACACGTCTGTAGCAAATAACCCCCATCGGCAGCAGCCTAAGGTCCCTACCGGCGTCGCAGCAGGTATGAAGGAAGGAGAACCGTCCATGTCCTCAGTCAGCCAAATTGGCGAAGCCTATGCGTCAAAGCGTCAAAGGTCTGTTGAACTTTTCGAACGTGCCGGCCGAGTCCTGGCCGGTAAGGTCGGCCACGATCTCCGCTACTTTCGACCCGTACCGCTCTACATTGAACGGGCCCGGGGCGGGCGAAAATGGGATGTGGATGGAAACGAATACGTGGATTTTCTGTTGGGAAACGGTGCTCTATTGCTAGGACACGCCGTTCCCGAAGTCCTGGAAGCCGTGAATCGGGCAGCGGCTCTCGGCACCCATTTTGGCAATGACCATCCCTTGCAGATTGAATGGGCCGAACTCGTGCAACGGCTGGTGCCCTCAGCCGAACGGGTCAGATTCGTCAACTCAGGGACCGAAGCTACCCTCCTGGCTCTACGGCTGGCTCGCGCCTACACCGGCCGGAACAAGATCCTTCGCTTTGAAGGGCATTTTCATGGCTGGCATGATGAGGTGGTTCACGGCTTTCAACCGCCGTTTGATGCGGATGGCTCTTTGGGTATAGCGCCGAAGTGTCCGGACGAACACCGTATCGCTTCCCGCTGATGATTTGGATCGGGTAGAGACGCTGCTTTCTACAGACAAAGAGATTGCCGGTGCGATTCTCGAGCCCTCAGGGGCGTCCTGGGGCAGGGTTCCGTTGGATCGGGAGTTCCTCGCGGGGCTCCGGGAGATCACAGCGCGCCACGATGTAGTCCTGATCTTCGACGAGGTTGTGACTGGATTTCGATTCAGCCCCGGAGGAGCGCAGGCTCTTTACGGAATCACTCCCGACCTCTCCTGCTTTGCCAAGGTGTTGACGGGCGGATTGCCCGGCGGCGCGGTTGTGGGGCGAGCCCCCATCATGAAGCTTTTTGACCACAATGATGATCCGCTGCACGACCGCTTCGAGCGAGTGATTCATCTCGGCACGTTCAATGCGTCTCCCTTAGCAGCCGCTGCCGGAATTGTAGTTCTGAAGCAAGTAGCGACAGGAGAGCCAATTCGACGAGCCAACGAGATGGCTCAAAAAATTCGCGAGAATTTTGATGCGGTACTGGAGCGCCATCGCGTGGCCGGATACGTCTACGGCTGTTGCTCTGCCTTTCATGTCTACTTCGAAACCGATCCGCACCGAATCGAGCAGGCCTCCACCCGTCAGGATCTGACTACAAGGGATGCCAAGCGGCTCAAGGGCATGCCGGGTAAGCTGGTCACCGAATATCAGCGCCATCTACGCCATCACGGCGTGGATCTCATGAGTTCAACGGGGGGCGTCCTTTGCGCTGCCCACACCCAGGAAGACATTGCGCATGCTACCCAAGCCTTTGAGCAGACCATCGCCGCCTTGCTGGAGCAAAAGCTGATCCACACGTTTTGAAACGGACGATTGCGATTTGGAGTGCGTCGCTGGCAAGACCTTGAGCTTGGCATCACAACTATGCCAAACTCTACACGCCGCTAGTAAATACGAACAGCATTTCTTAGTAACCTAGCTGGGCGACACCGCAGTCAAAGGCCATGCTCGCTCAAAGTGTACCGCTATGCCTGACAGCCCTGAACAACGCGCCCGCCGGAAGATTGACGCCATGCTCACCGCTTCGGGCTGGACCGTCCAGACAAGGGACCAGATCAACCTCTGTGTCTCTCTCGGTGTCGCCATCGCCGAACTTACCTTTAAGACCGGCGAACCGGACTACACGCTATTCGTTGACGCCAGAGCCATCGGCACGGTCGAGGCCAAACCCGAGGGCGACACCCTCACCGGCGTCGAGGAGCAATCCGCCAAGTATGTTTCCGGCGTCCCCTTCGGCCTGCCGGCCTGGAAATCGCCGCTTCCGTTCTCCTACGAGAGCACGGGCGCGGAGTCTTTCTTTACCAACCGCCTCGATCCCGACCCGTGCAGCCGGCGGGTGTTCTCGTTTCCATCGCCCGGGAAACCTTGCTCGCCTGGGTACAGCATGTTACCGGAGAGGCTCGACACTGGCGCAACGGCTTCGCGAATTTCCGGCGTTGGCCGCTGGCACTCTCTGGCCGGCACAAATCCAGGCCATCAACAGCCTTGAAAGCTCCTTCGCCAAGGGTCGTCCGCGCGCGCTCATCCAGATGGCCACCGGCTCGGGCAAGACCTACACGGCCGTCAACTTCATCTACCGCCTCGTCAAGTACGGCGGAGCAAGACGCGTCCTGTTTCTCGTGGACCGCGGCAATCTCGGCCGGCAGACGCTCAAGGAATTCCAGCAGTTCGTCTCGCCCGTGAACAACTACAAGTTCACCGAGGAATACATCGTCCAGCACCTCAGCAGCAACTCGCTCGACAAATCCGCCCGCGTCGTCATTGGCACGATCCAGCGCATCTACTCCATGCTCAAGGGCGAGAAAGAACCCGCGCCGGACCTCGACGATCTGCCCATCGAGGCTGCCGAAACCCTGTTCAAGAAACCCGTCCCGGTCGAATACAACCCCGCGTTCCCGATCGAGGAATTCGACTTCATCATCACCGACGAGTGTCACCGCTCCATCTACAACCTCTGGCGGCAGGTGCTCGAATACTTCGACGCCTCGCTCATCGGCCTCACCGCCACGCCTTCCAAGCAGACCTTCGGCTTCTTCCAGCAGAACCTCGTCATGGAATACAACCATGAGAAAGCCGTGGCCGACGGCGTGAATGTAGGCTGCGACATCTACCGCATCAACACGCCATCACGCAGGGCGGCTCGAAGGTGGAGGCCGGGTTTCTTCGTGGACAAACGCGACCGCCAGACGCGCAAAGTCCGCTGGGAACAGCTCGACGAGGTGCTCGCCTACGATGCCGCCGACCTCGACCGCGATGTCGTCGCCCCAGACCAGATTCGCACCGTGCTCGCCACGTTCCGCGACAAGGTCTTCACCGAGATGTTTCCGGGCCGCACCGACCTGCCCAAGACGCTCATCTTCGCCAAGGACGACACCCACGCCGACGACATCGTCCGCATCTGCCGCGAGGTGTTCGGCAAGGGCAACGACTTCTGCCAGAAAATCACCTACCGCACCGGCTTCGTCCGCATCGTGGAGAAGAAGCAGCAGGCCGACGGCACGGAAGTCGAAGAAATCATCTGGAAGCGCGCCTCCAGCCTGTCGCCCGAGGAAATCCTCAGCGCCTTTCGCAACAGCTACTTCCCGCGCATCGCCGTCACCGTGGACATGATCGCCACCGGCACCGACATCAAGCCGCTGGAGATCGTCTTCTTCATGCGCAGCGTCGCGTCGAAGAACTTCTTCGAGCAGATGAAAGGCCGCGGCGTGCGCGTGGTGTCCGACACCGAAATGGAACAGGTCAACCCCGGCATCAAACGCAAGACGCACTACGTCATCGTGGATGCCGTGGGCGTTTGCGAACAGCTGCAAAACCGAAACCCGTCCGCTGGAAAAGAAACCCACGGTCAGCTTTGAGAAACTCCTCGATGCCGCCGCGCTGGGCACCACCGAAGTCGCCGCCGTCGAATCGCTCGCCGGACGCCTCATCCGTTTGGAACGCCGTTTCGATGCCGAGGTGGAAGCCGAAGTCGTGCAGACCGCCAAAGGCCAGACCCTATCGGAGATCGCCAAAGCGATGCTGGACGTCCATCGACCCGGATGCCATTGAATCCAAGGCCAAGGAAGGCAAGCCGCTTGATCATCAGCCTGCGGAATCCGAACTCCGCGCCCTCCGCGACTCTGCGGTGAAATCCGCCCTCGCGCCGCTGGCCACCAATCCCGATCTCCGCAACCTGCTCAAGAAAGTCGCCAAGGCCGCCGACCAGACCATCGACGTCATCTCGCGCGACACGCTGATCTACGCCGGCCCGGCGCAGAAGAGCACGCAGACCAGCGCCCAGCTCGCCACCTCGTTCCGCGAATACATCGAGCAGCACAAGGCCGAGATCACCGCGCTGCAAATTCTCTACAGCCGCCCTTACAAACAGCGCCTCACCGAGCCGATGCTCAAGGAACTGGAAAAGAAACTGCGCGACAACCACGCCGCCTGGACCGAGGACCGCCTCTGGGACGCCTTCGCCGCTCACCGCGCCCGGCAAGGTCAAAGGCCGCTCGCAGGCCGGACGCTTTGCCGACCTCGTCGCGCTCGTCCGCTTCGCGCTGGAACAACAGCCCGTGCTCGCACCCTTCGCCGACTCCGTCCACGAACGCTTCAACGAATGGCTTCGCCAGAAGGATGCAGCCGCCGAAGAATCCCCTCTGGAGAGGGGTGGCGCGCAGCGCCGGGGTGTGTCTGCCTTCACGCCCGAGCAACTCGCCTGGCTCCACCTCATTCGCGACCACATCGCCACAGCCTCAGCATCGAGCCGGAGGATTTGGAACTCTCGCCGTTCAACCAGCGCGGCGGCCTGGGCAAAGCGCATCAACTCTTCGGCGAGCAACTGCCCAAGCTGCTCGATGAACTCAACGAGGTGCTTGCGGCATGAGTGTGAGGCCCCACAATGACCACAGTGGCAGCGGCGTCCCGCCGCTGAACCAGGAGAACAAACAGAGCCGAGACAGCTCTGCTACTCTCGCAGCCCCAACGGGGCGAAAGAATGTAGCCCAGGGCAAGGAGCGCAGCGACGCCGCCCTGGGTCACGAATCCCAAAGCACGTCGAGCCCTGAAGGGGCGAAAGAAGGCAGCGCACTGCCGAAGGATTGGCGACATGTAGCGGTCAAGGAGATGGCTCACTCAATTCAATACGGACACACCGCGAGCGCCATCGAACGAGCCGACGGCCCAAGATTTCTCCGCATCACTGACATCCAGGATGGACGCGTCGACTGGAACGCAGTGCCGTCTTGCGACATTCCAGTCGAAGACATTCCTGAAATACCGCCTCGCGTCCCGGCGATCTCGTTTTTGCGCGCACAGGAGCGACCACGGGCAAAAGCTTCCTCATTGGCGAGTGCCCAGAAACGGTTTCGCGTCTTACTTGATTCGCGTTCGAGTGTCGAGCGGATGTGGATTCACGTTACCTCGCTGCTTTCTTTCAGAGCCCCGACTACTGGCAACAGATTGAACGGAGGCAAACGCGGCATCGGACAACCAAACGTCAATGGAAGGGTGCTCGGCGAAATCCGCTTCCCGCTTGCCCCCCTCCCCGAGCAGCGGCGCATTGTGGCGGAGATTGAGAAGCAATTCACGCGGCTGGAGGCGGGGGTGACGGCGTTGCGGCGGGTGCAGGCCAACCTCAAACGCTACCGCGCCGCCGTCCTCAAAGCCGCCTGCGAAGGCCGCCTCGTCCCCACCGAAGCCGAACTTGCCAGAATCAGAGTCAAAGCGGCGCGGCGTCTCGCCGCTGAAGCAGTGCGGGGATGGCTCTGCTACTTTTGAAACCGGCGAAGCCCTCCTGCCCGTATCCTCACCGAGCGCCGCAAGAACTGGGCTGGCCGTGGCAAATACAAAGAACCCGCCGCCCCCGACATAGCCGACCTGCCGCGCCTTCCCGAAGGCTGGACGTGGGCAACAGCAGAGCAATTCACTAGCGTTATTACCGATGGTGAACACATAACACCTAAGCGATCTGATTCCGGCATTCTTCTGCTTTCGGCACGAAACGTCCTCGAGGGGCGGATATCAATAGAAGACGTGGATTATGTTCCTCAGCAAGAGTATGACCGAATTGCAAAACGACTCGTGATCCTTCCCGGCGATGTGTTGCTTTCTTGCTCCGGCAGTGTCGGTCGTTCAGCTGTGGTGCCGGAAGGACTTCTCTTCACCCTGGTGCGAAGTGTAGCCGTCCTGAAACCCCTGTTGGAAATGGGAAAGTATCTCTCCATTGCTCTGCGTTCGCCGTTGCTAAAGCACCAAATCACCGCGAAGCAGACGCAGACCGCCCAAGCCAACATCTTCCAAGGGAAAATTAAGGTTCTCTGTGTTCCACTCCCCCCGCTGGCGGAACAAAAGCGGGTAGTCGAGGAAGTGGAGCGGCGGTTGAGTGTGGTGGAGGAGTTGGAAGCAGTTGTGTCCGCCAACCTGCTGCGTGCCACCCGCCTTCGCCAATCTATTTTGCACAACGCATTTTCGGGCCAACTCGTAGGAAATGAGGAGTAGCTCGATACACGTGTCAGGAAGAACAGAGCCGAGACGGCTCTGCCACTCTGGCAGCCCAACTTATGTCAAATCCTGCCGCGCTGATTCAAAAACTCTGGAACTACTGCAACATCCTGCGGGATGACGGCCTGTCTTATGGCGATTACGTCGAGCAGTTGACGTTTCTGCTCTTCCTGAAAATGGCGGACGAGCAGACCAAGCCGCCGTTCAACAAACCGTCACCGATCCCTGAAGGCAAAGACTGGCCGGCGTTGCTGGCCAGGGATGGCGACGAACTCGAAATTCATTACCGCCACACTTTGGAGGAACTCGGCAAACGGTCGGGCATGCTCGGCGTCATCTTCCGCAAGGCGCAGAACAAAATCCAAGACCCAGCCAAACTCCGCCGGCTCATTGTGGACCTGATCGACAAAGAGCAGTGGTCCAGCCTCTCCGCTGACGTGAAGGGTGACGCCTACGAGGGGTTGCTGCAAAAGAACGCCGAGGACGTGAAAGGCGGCGCAGGCCAATATTTCACACCGCGCCCACTCATCGCCGCCATGGTGGACGCAGTGCGTCCTGAGCCGGGACAGGCCATCTGCGATCCGGCATGCGGCACGGGTGGTTTCCTGCTCGCGGCGCATGATTACATTGCCAGGCATTACCCGCTCGACCGCGCACAGAAGAAGAAACTCAAGAGCGGTACGTTCTTCGGTATCGAGCTGGTGGACAGCGTCACGCGCCTCTGCGCCATGAATCTGCTGCTGCACGGCATCGGTGGGGACTCGGAGGAGGATTTGCCTGTCGTAACCAAAGACGCGCTGGCCGGGAAGCACGGCGAGTACGAGATGGTCCTGGCCAATCCACCCTTCGGCAAAAAGAGCAGCGTCACCATCGTCAACGACGCCGGCGAGTCGTCCAAGGAATCGCTCATCATCAACCGCGACGATTTCTGGGCGAGCACCAGCAACAAGCAGCTCAACTTCCTCCAGCACATCTTTACCATCCTCAAGCAGCATGGCCGCGCCGCGGTGGTGTTGCCGGACAACGTGCTGTTTGAAGGCGGCGCGGGCGAAACCATCCGGCGCGAGTTGCTCAAGCAGGCGGAGGTGCACACGCTGCTGCGCCTGCCCACCGGCATCTTCTACGCGCAAGGCGTGAAGGCCAATGTCCTGTTCTTCGACCGCAAGCCCGCGCAGGAAAAGCCCTGGACACAGAAGCTCTGGATCTACGACCTACGGACCAACATGCACTTCACGCTGAAGGAAAACCCGCTGAAGCGCAGCGACCTGGATGATTTTGTGGGATGTTACTTTGGCAGGCCGGGCAGCCCTGAGCCCACAGTCGATGGTTCGCGCCACAATCGCGTCGAGACTGAACGGTTCAAGTCATTCACCTACGACGAGCTGATGAAGCGGGACAAGGTGAACCTCGACATCTTCTGGCTGAAAGACGAAGCCCTGGAAGAAAGCGCCAACCTCCCAGCCCCCGAGATCATCGCCGCCGACATCGCCGCTGACCTCGAAGCCGCCCTGGAGCAATTCGCGGCGATCTCTGAGGACTTGAAATCTTAGTCGGAGTAGTTCCATCATTTCTAGGACGCATGGACCGCGTTAATCGAAGTTCGGGTTAGTCGCAAGCAAGAAACGACAACGCACTTCCACATTATCAAGAGCAGAGGCACAGCAATGAATTTCATGCCAATTGGGGGGGCTTGCACAAGAAGGTCCGGTGATTTCGACGTACGGAGGGATGAATCCGTCAAGGTACATAATATGGAGATTCGCGGAATTCTATTCGATATTGGGGACACGCTTCTGGCCGCTACGGCCCTTCAGCGTGAGGCCCTGCAAGAAACAGCACATGTTCTTGAGGCAGAAAGATGGATAGCCGATCCAGCGCCATTCATTCGAGCCTATGAAACAGCGGATCGATCGGAGAGATTTGATGAAATTCCTGACCTTAATCATTTGTATTCTGACGAGCGGATCATTGCGCACGCATTTCAGCTACTGCGCTGGCCTGACGATTCTCAATTCTCCGCTCGCTTCTTGAAGGTTTATCGAAGTGTGGTTCGTGCAAGCATCAAGTCAGATCCCGAGCTTAAAGCGCTTCTGGGTCGGTTACGGGAACAAAGAATCAGACTGGGGATCGTGTCGAATGGAACTACTTTCGAACAGCTCGACCAACTTGCACGCCTAGGAATTAAAGAGTATTTCGATCCTATCTTGATTTCTGAAGAAGTTGGAGTTCGTAAGCCGCACCCAAGGATCTTTCTCCGAGCGGCAGACCACTGGAATCTTCCGCCGAGAGACATCCTTGTCGTAGGAGATCGCGCAGATTGGGACGTGGTTGGCGCCAGGTGCGCAGGAATGAAAAGTGCGCTCACCATCCAATTTGTGGAGAATCGTGATGCAAGCATTCCGAATGCTGAGCCCGATCTGGTAATCAGCAATCTTTCCGAACTACTCCACTGCAAATAAGGAGGCATGATGCCTCTTCATCTTCATGGCGGCGAACATCGACTTGTAGATTATCTCAAAGCCAACGGACTGAAAGATCCTCAAGCAACATTCTACACAGTCATTCTTTGCCGCCAATATCGAGCGCCGAGAGAGGAACTTATTTCCTTACTCGAATACCATTTACCGGTTTTGCCGTCATCTCGTTGGCCAGTGGAACAACAAATCGCAGCTGCCTTAGACGATCTAGTGCAACGAGGTCTTGTGGAGAGGGTTGATGGGGAAGAGGCAGCGCCGCTACGGGCTCGCAATCCTTGGCAAACAACCTTAGCAGAGCAATTGAGCAATAAGAAGCTAGATGCTGAGATGGGTGAGATCATCAGCGATTTTCTCAGGAATCTCGCTGAACTGTCCTTGCCTGAGCGAAGTTTGATTGAGCGGCTGGGACGAGCTGGATGGGAAGCATCGCGCAAGGCCTTTCGAGAGGGAATCGGCCAAGCGCATCAGCGCATTCGATTAGGGGTTTATTCATCAAAAACAGTATTTGAAGAAATAAAAAAGGAAATCAAGGAGGTCATGATAAGGCGCCACGGCATTGAGGTCCAGATATTGATGTTCTCCCCGAAGCTGGCGGCCAAAATTGAGAGCAACCCGGACTTGGCAAGAGACGTCCAGAATCGGACCGAGGACTGGAAACATCTCTATGTTGAAGCAAAAAGAGAAGCCAAGAGGCTCGGGCATAATCCGAAACTGGAAATCCGGCATCTTCATGATGAACGCATGGTAGCCTTTCACAGAGTACTGCTAGTGGATGATCGCCGCTGGCTGATGAACGTCCATCGTCCCAGACTTGAGCGCGGTATTGACGGAATCGTTTACCAAGGCTTCTGCGACGAACGAGGGCCGTCCAATCTGTACACTCTGCTCGATTACTACTGGTCCGCAGCTTGGGAGAGCGGTGCTGATCCATCCTTGCCTTCGGAGATCTTCCACAAAATCAAGCGGTACCAACATTTGGTTCTGCTTCCGGGACTCGTCTTCCTTGGGATTTACGCCTTGAAAGATGGGGGTAATTGGTTGGGAATGAAGAATGATTGGTGGGGTGGCGCGATCGTTGGAGTGATAATCGCGGAGCTATACAACAACCGCTCGATGGTTATGCGTGACGTTCTGCAAGGATTGAAACGTCTCTTGACGATTGTCCAATCCAATCTCCTGGGTCGTGATCTGAGCGATGTGTCTCTTAAGTTCACTGTGCAAAAGTAGTGAGTAATCTGTCCGGTTTTGGGGTGATCACAAGGAGGCCTTGACGTGACAACGCCAATCACAGTCTTTGTCTGCTACAAGAAGAAACTGTCCAAAGGGCAGGAGAACGAAAAAGCTGGAATCCTCCACGCCATATTGAAAGAGGACGGGAGATTTGAGCCTTGGATGGATGACTCTGGGCTTGACGCCGGAATAGCATGGGAAACAGAAATATATCGCCGAATTCTGGTTAGCGATGTTTTGTTGGTCTTGGTTGGTCCCGGAACTTCGCAATCTGACTGGGTTCGGCGAGAAATTGCGCTGGCTACCGCGCTTGGGGTTGCCATAGTTCCGCTGGGCTTCGACTTGAGTCCCGGCCAGATGAATAAAGAACTGAAGGCGCTCGACATAGCTCATTTGCAGTACAAGATTAGCCAGAACATTAAACTGAACGCACGCGAGGCGCTTCTTGTCGAGCTACGTGCGAACCTACAGGCTGCATGTCTCCGAACAAAGGAGCAGCAGAAGGAGACGCTGCGCGACCTCACGGCGCGCCGGGCACCGGTGCCACCAAAGGCCGCCGAGTTCAAGCAAAAGGCTGCTACGTTTACACTAAGGGCTGGTGGCCAGTCAATTCCCCTGCACATTGCGACCGGTGACATGTTCAAGGTTCGCGATATCGACGTGCTTGTGAATTCAGAGAATAACTACATGCAAATGGCGCGGTTTTTCGAAAGCAAAACAGTCTCTTCGATGCTCCGTCGTCGAGGAGGGTGCATTCGGAGAGAGAAGTACGAGGATACCATTCAGGAGGAACTTGATTGGCAGTTACGAGGGCGAGGCCGGCCGGTCGACTTTGCTGAAGTTTTAGCAACGAGTGCTGGCGGCCCGGATAGCGAGTTGGTCAAGTCGAACAAGGCCCGTTATGTCTTCCACGTTGCAGCAGTGGAAGCCGTGGCTGCGGAGGCTCAGGTTATCCCTTTTAAGCAGCCGTACCAGATTGAGGAGTGCGCTCGTGGCGTCCTTTCGAAGTTCAAGGACGTTAACCACGCCCAAGGCGTGATTTCACCTCTCGATACTGTACAGCGAAAGGAACAGGAACTGCGGCGAGATCAGGGACATGGCGTTTCACACAGTGTTCTATTCCCCCTTTCGGCACAGGTCAGGGAGGAAGCTCTGCAGCTGAGGTTATGGGCCCCATGTTGGATGGGATCGCTGGGTTCCTGGACGATCCCAACAATGGCGCAGTCGCCACGGATTTGAGTGATATCTACATATCGGCGTTCAGGCAACAGGATGTCGACGAAATACTTGGCATTTTGCGTGGAAGATTTCCCGAGGGACGTTGAACGCAACACCAATCGCGCACGAAGGCGAGAAGGCGCCTTAGCGAGTCGTGCTGACATCAGGGGGCTTGTATTTTTCAACCTTTTCGAATGCGTCAGCAATGAGGCGGGTGTCGATGTCGTCCACAGCCAGAGCCCCCGCTTGGGACAGGTAGCGCCAGGTCAAGGAGTAGTCTTCGGGCGACAGGATCGGATAGCTGCGCTCAAGCCCGTCGAAGAAGGCCGTCAGCGCCACGCTGATGAAGAAATCGACCGCAGCGCCCCGGCTGCGCTCCACCTTGGCTGCATCCCAGAGGTATTCTCCAGCATTGGCGGTCTCGAAGTCGTCCACGATTCGTTCCAGATCTTCACTGCGCGCCGTAACCCCCTCGAGCTTGGCGCCAGGTTTGAGCGCAAAAATCTGCCAGCAGTTGCCGCAGGTGGAGCGGCCCTGACGAAGCACAAATTCCCAGACCGGAGCGGCTTTGAATGGCGTGCCACATTCCGGGCAGTTGATGTCGGAGAGGAAGTCGGTCGGTTCTGAGAAAACTCCATCACCACGGTCGGGCATGGGGGTTCCTTTCGGTTGGATTGAGAGGCGAAGACGTCGCGTACTTCAGATTTCCAGATTCGAGGATTTGCAGGCTGGAAGCCTGCACCACAATGGCGCACGCCGCGCATCAATCGTGGCTACCTGGCGATTCAACCCCTGTTTTGCAGCAACAGATGTTGAATTCCAATGATTGTCTTGGCGTCGCGAAATCGTCCCTGTTGGAGATGCTCTTCAACCTCCACTCGTGTCAGCCGAACGATTTCCAGCTCCTCATCGTCATCGCCGGCGGCTTGAGTCGGGGCCAGGTCTTCCGCCACATAGATGTGTACCTTCTCATCGCAGAAGCCCGGGGCCGAGTAGCATTCGGCAATCTTGGTGAGACGTCCGGCCTTGTATCCTACTTCCTCGGCCAGTTCGCGTGCCGCCGTTTCTTCCGGAGGCTCCCCGTTGTCGATCTTTCCGGCTGGGAGTTCGAGGAGATACTCCTGCATGGGATAACGAAACTGCCGCACCAGCAGCACGTCCCCTCCCGGCAAGACCGGAACGACGGCAGCACCGCCGGGGTGTTGAAAGACTTCCCGAATCGTATTGATGCCGTGGTCGGTAGTGATGTCATCGACGATCAGATTGACGATCCTGCCACGATAGACTTCCTTGCGATGGTTCAGAGTGTGAGGGAGTTTCAAGATATTTCCACGCCGTGCTGCGGCGCAACCTATGATTAAGAATATTTCCCCTTAGCAAAGGAGGCAGCGACGCTGGTCGGGAAGCGACAACGCTCGCGAGGGGATAGCGGGTTGTGCGGTCTGCGATTCATTAGCTCTCACGACAACCCCCTGAAGGTGCAACGACCCCCTGTCGTTTCGCCTTCTTCCCCCTTTCTTAAGGAGGATTTTCCCGACAGAGAAAAAAAATCCCCAGTGAAACACTGGGGATCAGAAAACAAGCTGATATTCGAAACCGGTTCTACTCTTCGCTCTTTGCAGCTTTGGGTTTCTTGGCAGTCTTGGCTTTTTCCGCTGCGGCCTTGGCGGCAGCCTTCTCAGCCTTTTTGACAGAGAGCTCGCTGCCCAGCAGTTCAATGATGGCCAAGTCTGCCCCGTCACCCTCTCGATATCCCAGCTTGATGATGCGCGTGTAGCCGCCGTTGCGGTCTGCATACCGGCCGGCAATGTTATCGAAAAGCTTCTGGAGCACAGCGGCCTTGAACACGAAGCCAGCGGCCTGGCGTCGGGCGTGGAGGCTGCCGACTTTGCCCAACGTGATGAGCTTCTCAGCCATGGGCCGCATCTCTTTGGCTTTTTGCACGGTGGTGGTTACGCGCTCGTGCTCAAACAGCGAGGTGCACAGGTTTCTCAGCAGCGCGGTGCGATGGGGAGTCGCTCTTCCCAGTTTTCGACCATGGACTCTATGCCGCATTTCAGTCTATCTCCTTGCTCAACTCGAGGAATCAGTTCCCCGCGGCCGCAGGGACCGGATGTCCCGCTTCGTCAAGCGTCATTCCCAGGCTGAGACCCATTCCAGACAGGATCTCCTTGATTTCGTTCAGAGACTTGCGGCCGAAGTTCTTGGTCTTCAGCATCTCCGATTCCGACTTCTGAACCAATTCGCCAATGGTCTTGATGTTGGCGTTCTTCAGACAGTTGTAGGAGCGGACTGACAGCTCGAGTTCTTCCACCGACTTGGACAGGTTTTCGTTGGCAACGTCGGCACCGCGTTCGGCCTTCTCTTCACGGGCTTCGGGCTGTTCTTCGAAGTTGATGAAGATGGCCATGTGGTCCTTCACGAGCTTGGCAGCGAAGCCAATTGCATCCTGCGGATTGATGCAACCGTTGGTCCAGACGTCCAGGGTCAGTTTGTCGTAATCGGTCATCTGTCCCAGGCGAGCCGGCTCAACCGTGTAGTTGACTTTCTTCACCGGCGAATGCACCGAGTCGATGGGGATATACCCAATTGAAAGGTCCTCATCAAAATTCTTGTCGGCCGAAACGTAGCCGCGACCAATTTTCAAACGCATCTCGACATGCAGCTTCCCACCTTCGCTGATGGTTGCCAGATACACATTCTTGTCGAGAATTTCGACGTCGCA
>CAWBTP010000033.1:0-86719 GCA_963791795.1 uncultured Acidimicrobiia bacterium | reverse complement strand
CGATGAAGCGCACCGCCAGGGCATCACGCACCGGGACATCAAGCCAGCCAATATTATGCTGACGCCACGGGGCCAGGCTAAGGTGTTGGACTTCGGCCTGGCGAAGATCATCCAACCTGAAGGTCAGGGGGCGGAGAGCGACACCAGGACGGCGATGAGTACCGTTACGGGGACAGTAATGGGCACAGTGCCGTATATGAGCCCCGAACAGGTGTTGGGGCGAGACCTTGACCATCGCACCGACATCTTCAGCCTGGGGGCAGTGCTCTATGAGATGGCCACAGGGCGATTGCCCTTCTCGGGAAGCAGTGTCAGCGAAACAACGGATCGCATCCTGCATGGTCAGCCCGACGCAATTGCCCGGTTCAATTACAACGTTCCTCCGGAACTGGAGCGGATCATCCGCAAGTGTCTGGAGAAGGATCGCGAACGGCGCTACCAGTCGGCCCGAGAACTCTTGGTTGATCTTCGAAATCTCAAAAGGAAGAGCGATTCTCAAGTTACTGTGGCTGACAAGACAGAGCGGCCACAAAATCCCTGGCGTCGAAGGGCAGTGGTCGCTTCCGGTCTGACAGTCCTAATACTGGGAGGTGTGGCGCTATATCCTCGACTAGGGAGTCGAGAGGTCATCGATTCATTGGCGGTTTTACCCTTCGTCAATGTGAGCGGTGATCCCAACACCGAATATCTCAGCGATGGGATGGCTGAGAGCCTGATCATCGGCCTTTCACGGTTGCCGCACCTCAAGGTGATCTCCCTCAGCTCTGTCTTGCGATACAAGGGAAGAGAGATAGATCCACAGTCAGTAGGTCGTGACCTTGGTGTCCGTGCGGTGTTGATGGGAAGGCTCGTTCAGCGAGGCGATAGTCTCTCGATCGGCGCCGAACTGGTCGACAGCCGCGACAAGAGTCATATTTGGGGTGAGCAGTATAACCGGAAGCTGGCCGATGTCCTTGCAGTACAGGAAGAGCTCTCCAGAGAAATATCGGAGAAGCTGCGCCTCCAGTTGAGCGGTGAGGATAAACAACGACTGAGCAAACGTTTCACCTCCAACAGCGACGCCTATCAAGATTACCTGCACGGCCGCTACTATTGGAACAAGAGAACACTCGAGGGCTTCAAAAGAGCTATCGGTTACTTCGATCGGGCCATAGAAAAAGATCCTGCCTATGCTTTGGCTTACTCCGGGTTGGCCGATTGCTTCAGCACACGCGGGCTTCGCGAGTGGGACTTACCTCCGAGGGACGCCTTCCCGAAAGCCAAAGCCGCAGCTACCAAGGCTCTGGTCATCGACGATACACTGGCCGAGGCTCACACCTCGCTAGCCTTTGCTACATGGTACTACGACTGGGATTGGCGGGTGGCTGAAGCAGAATTCAAGCGTGCCTTGGAGCTAAATGCCAATTACCCCGTCGCTCATCAGTGGTATGGGTCCTATCTCTCTTCCATGGGGCGGCATGAGGAAGCCATAGCAGAGAAAAGACGAGCCGTGGAACTCGATCCGCTTTCGCTGGTCATGAATCGCAGCGCAGGATGGACCTTTTATTTTGCGCGCCGCTACGACGATGCGATCGAACAATACCGGAAGACACTGGAGCTGGATCCAAACTTTTCCCTCGCCCACTTATGGCTCGCGGAAGCTTATAAGCAAAAAGGAATGCATCAAGAAGCGATTCTCGAACTCCACAAAGCATCAGTGCTTTCTGGGGAAGACCACGCAAAACTAGCCGCACTCGGTCATGCCTATGCGTTTTCGGGCAGGAGAGCTGAAGCAACCAAGATTCTGGAAAAACTAGAGGAAATGTCAAAGCGAAGTTATGTGCCCCCGTATGACTTCGCCTTAATCTTTGCGGGCCTTGGGGAGAAGGATGACGCTTTCGAATGGTTGCAAAAGTCCTACGAGGATCGCAGCGCCTATCTCGTCTACCTCAACGTAGAACCAATTTGGGACAGTCTTCGCTCGGATCCTCGCTTCACTGATTTGCTGAAGCGGATGCGCCTTGTGATTTGATTGGTAACCAGTGGCCCGCCTTTTCGCCTCCCCATTACAACTTGCTTTTATCGAGATCAACCTTGCGCCTCTCTGCATCTATAATAGGCAATGTGGATTTCACGGTCTGGGCTCGCCGGGCAAATCTATCAATCCGGAATGGAGCGAGAGGAAGGCATCGTGCCGCGTTCCATGAAAACAGCGTCTCCCCTTGGACAATGGGGGACTTCAGGGGGGTTTAGGAGTGGGGGCTGGACCGGTCGGCCGTCCCAAACCTGTCACGACAACCCCCTGAAGGCTTCACGACCGCTGTCGTTTCGCCTTCTTTCCCCCTTTGGTAAGGGGGATTTTCAGAGCAGCCATCCATGCTGCTGCAGAGCACCACAGAGCATGACAGTCCAAGTAATCCCCTCTCGGGAGGGGCAAGGGCCGTCAGGCCTGGGGGTGGCGGAATCGGGAACAAACCCACCCCGGCGCTCCGCGCCACCCCTCCAAGGAGGGGATTCTCAAAGGAGCCGGTGCGACGTCGACAAGTATGAGTCTAGGAAACAATAAACAGTTCCACTGGTGCATGATTCGACGGGGTCAACGGCTAATCCCGATTCTTTACGGAATCCTTGTCCTGACACAGCTTTCGTCCTCCGCAGCGGCGGAGGATACCTGGCACGGTGTTGAGCGCATTGTTGCCATAGGCGATGTCCACGGAGACTATGAGCAATTTGTTGCAGTGCTTCGCTCGGCTCAGCTGATTGACTCAAAGGAAGCGTGGTCTGGCGGAAAAACTCACCTCGTACAAACCGGAGACATACTCGACCGAGGGCCCGACTCGCGCAAAGTGATGGACCTTTTGATGAAGCTCGAAAAAGAGGCGCGTCGCGCCGGCGGTTGGGTCCATTGCCTGATTGGCAATCACGAAGCGATGAATGTTTACGGTGATCTCCGCTATGTTTCTGCCGGTGAATTTGCGGCCTTCCGCGACCGCAATTCTGAGAAAACTCGCGCAGAGCTATACAAGCTGCAGCAGGACCAGATCAAGAGTTCCTCGCCGCCCGACAAGGTTCCAGCATTTGATGACGCTTTTCAAAAGAAATGGGAAGCCGAGCACCCTTTGGGATACGCCGAGCACCGGCGCGAACTCGGTCCAACCGGAAAGTATGGAAAATGGATTCGGTCGCACAACGCTGTCATCAAGATCAATAACACATTGTTCCTGCATGGTGGGATCGGCCCAAAGTATGTGGACTTGAAGCTTCAGATGATCAACGAGCGCGTCCGTGACGAGTTGGACGATTTCACAAAACTGCAGGGTGGAATCGTGATGGATAGCGAGGGGCCACTATGGTACCGGGGACTGGCCCAAGGAGACGAGAAGGCGTTGGAGCCACACGTCAAGGCGGTTCTTCAAACTCATCAAGCCGAGACGATTGTGATTGGCCACACGCCAACGGAAGGAGCGATCGTGCCTGGGTTTGGCGGCAAGGTGATGTTGATCGATGTCGGCTTATCGCGAGTCTTTGATCCGCGGCCGCGATTGGCCTGTCTATTGATAGAGAATGGCAAGGCCTACGCTCTGCACCGGGGCAAGAAGCTGGAACTTCCGTCCGATTCAAGTAGCGGGTTGCTGAACTATCTAAAGCAAGCAGCTGCACTCGATCCTTCGCCATCGTCGCTGGAAAAACGTATTGCCGAGATCGAAGCCCGAGCACTGGCTCCTGCCCAGAAGTAAACCCTATGGTGATGAACGCCGCAGTTCACCTTCCCTTAAGGTCAAAAAGCACCGCCGCCTCGCCTTTCTTCGCAACCTGATTGTCGAAGAAGCTCACAATCTTGTCTCTTCGAGCGAGCAACCCCTCGATTTGGGGAGAGGTCAAGTAATGCCCCAGTCCTGTCGTCAAGACGTCTTTGTTCAATCCGCGCAGTTTACCCAACAACTTCCGATCGCATTGGACCAGGTTCTCGGAACCTAGCAAATCTTTCATGGTGCGAAATGCGCGTGTGTGATCGATCATCCAGATCTTCCAGTCTTTGGTGATCACCAGATTGCCCAGGTTCCGATCGGTGTTGTAAATCAGTTGATCAAACACCCGGCAAACGTACATCTGCGGGTTCCAGGTCTTGAGGTCCGGCGGCTCCATTTTCTTCTTATGGCGATCCTGTTCCGTCATCAAAAAGTCGTCCACCCACCAGGTGACAGCGGCCATGTTCCCGCCGACCTTGCGTTCGACGGACACAGGCACCATATTAAGCTCCAGTAGTTTGTCCAGTTCGTAGGCTGCCATATTGAATTTGTAAGAGTCGCGGAAATTGAATTCGGTTCTGGTGGCGGTCTGGAAAGTGGCCTTTTGAATATCCACGATCTGGATGTGAGCGTCATGCTTTAGTCTTCCGTCATCGAGGGTGGCGCGCTGGGAATTGGTAATCCCCGTCGAAAGATTTTTTCGCTCAACGACCTTGGCGTTCATCAAGAATTCTTCCATCTCGGCACGGCTCAACCTGGGCGGAGAAGAGGCCTTTGTTGCGGTTGCATCCTCGGCAAACGTGGTCAGGGCGAAGAAGGAACTATAAGCAAATACCACGCAGAACGCCGCAACCGCTAACCGATTTCTTCCTGCCCGAAACGGGTGAATCTGCTCCATCGCAACCTCCTCTGGGAATGGGGCTCCCCCTTCTTGCACAAGGAGGGGGGCAGGGGGAGGTTTGGTACCTGGTACCCCCCTGAGGTCCCCCTTGCCCAAGGGTTAATAAATTAATTACTAGCTTATAGCTATATACAATCCTCCATTCAAAATCATTTCACAGCAACCATGGCTACCATCCAAGGTGCAGGTGATCGAGCGCGGGGGATCCAGCGCAGTTTGATTTGATTTGTCCGGCGCCCTTGGCGCAGGCCCTGGAGATGGAGAAGGCGAAACCATCGAGTGGATTGTCGAAGACAAGTGGACCTTGAGGGTGCGACGGCTGGCCAGTGAGTCGTCCCTGGGCAAGCGGGGAGGGGCACATGGAAAACGGTAAGCAGGCCGTGCCCAAGCCGCGGGTGCAGGGGATCGACCGGCGGCAGATGGTGCTGCGACCGATAGCGGTTGAGCAACTGATTCGGACGATCATGCGGCACGAGCCATCTGGGAGTTGGTGGGACAGCGGGATCTGAGCCGGTTTTATGCGGAGATCAAAGCGGTAGAAGGGGTAGCGGGACGTGAGCCGGTCGATCCGCGCTTGCTCATCAGCCTGTGGATCTATGCCTACAGTGAGAAGATCGGTTCGGCCGGGAGATCGAGCAATGCTGCCGACAGCTGCATCCGGGCTTTGGCTGGCTGACGGGGTTGACGGTGATCAACCACCACACGCTGTCGGATTTTCGCACGGACCACCGAGAGGCGCTGGAACAGTTGTTTGTGGAAGTGCTGGGGGTGCTGAGCCAGGCCGGGGTGGTGAGTCTGGAGCGGGTGATGCATGACGCACCAAGATCAAGGCCAACGCGGCCGACAACAGCTTCCGCGCGAGCCCAGCCTGCGGCAGCATCTGGAGGCCGCGCAGCAGCAGGTGAAGCGGCTGGAGCAGCAAGCCAACAAGCCCCCGACGCACACCCAGAGCCAGCGCCAGCGGCAGGCGCGGTGCGGCGGCGCGTGAGCGCCAGCAACGGATCGAGCAGTCGCTGCTGAACTCGAGCAGATCCGCCGCAAGAACAAGGCGGAAGAGCGGCCCAAGCGCGAGCCAGTCTACCGATCCCGAAGCGCGATCATGAAGCAAGCACAAGGAGCCATCGGCCGGCTTACAACGTGCAGATCTCACCGATGCCAGGCAAAGAGTCATCGTCGCCGTGGGGGTCAGTCAGGCGGCCACCGATACGCCGAGCTAACCGGCGTAGAGCGATCGAAGCCAACCTGGAGCGACGCCGCAGCAGATGTGGTCGACGCGGCTTCACCCATCAAGCGACGTGGAAGCGATAACAACGCGAGATCGATCTATCGATCGCTACGGATCGCAAGGCCCTACTGAAGCAACGCTGCGCCAGCGCGGCGTGCGCCGAGTTTTTCCCCAGCGCCTTCGCCTTTAAGCGAACAGAACCATTACACGTGTCCGGTGGGAAAGGTGCTGCGTTACAAGGCCGGGAGCAGCAAAGGGTAACACCCGCTACCGCTACCGAGCCGCTACGCCGATTGCCAGGCTTGCCCGTTGCGTCGGCAGTGTTGTCCCGCAGCCGCAAGGCCGCTCGCTGGTGCGACTGAAGACAGCCCGGTGATGGCCACCTTCAAAGCCAAGATGCACCGAAGCCGCGCAACAGATTTACAAACAACGGCGAGCGTGGCCGAGTTCCCCAACGCCTGGATCAAGACAAACTGGGCTGCGGCAGTTCCGATTGCGCGACGGGTCAAGGTTGGCTGAAGCGCTGTGGGTTTGTCTGACTATACATTTTACAATGGATTCGCCGCGCGGTTGCTCCAGGCAAGTTGCTCCGGTTGCCACCTAAGCGGCTCGGGGAGACGTGTATCTTTTTCCGGGTTGGTGCCAAAACGGGCTCCTGTCAAACAGCCAAACTCATACCTAAGCTCCCAAAACCCGGCTTACCTACCATTCTAAAAACCTCAATCAAACCCCCACCTCCTCAGGGGGACCTAGTTTTTCATCGAATATGGCGCTGCGCAGCGCTTACAGGTGGACAAACCTGCGCAGCAGCCGGTTTAACGAAAGGAATCAGGATTTCTAAGAGTATCGAAAAATTGAGGGCTCATTCTATCCTCCTTTTCCTACTAAAGGCGAGAACTGAGTTCAAAACCTGGAAAGTCAGCAAAAGATTCTTTTGAGAGTTCTCCATGGGCTTGGACTTTTCGTCGTAAACCGACCTCGGGGTGCTGTGGGTTAGGATTTCGGTGACCTAGTCATAGCGAGCTCCATACCGCCTGGGAACTGCGGAGAGGAACCGCCAAGAGCGCAAAGAGCGCAAAGAACGCCAAGGACCCAGGACCCCAAGGACCCGTTGGCAGATCTTCTATACGCCCACAAGCCATCCGCGAGTCGGGAAGCCGGCGGGCCTTGCTACGTACCAGTCGTAGTTACGGTGACGTATTTTCGATGGTCATCAACCAGCTGGTTCTGATTCGTCATGCCCGCGCAGGCGGGCATCCAGCCTAGGTATTACCGTGTGAAGATTCATAGATTCTGGATTCCCGCTTTCGCGGGAATGACGGGATTCCAGTAGTTCGCTGCGAAATAATTCCCATTTGGTGTACTAAGGTTGCCCTTGGGCTGTCTTGGCGACCTTGGCGCTCTTGGCGGTTTTGATAACGGACTTCACCGTTCAAAGATTGCCTTTGCTCCCAATCCTATAAGCCGAATCGGTGTTAGAATCGCCCACACTGAACGTAAGCCTCCGACTAGGCAAGGGCTGTCGCCCTTGATATCCCTGTCTCCGCACGTTACTGATCCGCCGGCAGCGACGGGGAGTCAGGAGCCAGGGCTTCAGAATGGTTGACCGTTTCGTCCAAGCCCCGCTAGGGGCGAGATATTCATAGCCCAGGGTGGAGCGCAAGCGGAACCCTGGGTTCGCGGTCCCGTTCGAAATCCGCTCCCTCTCCCCGTGCGCGGGGAGAGGGTTGGGGTGAGGGGCGTGAGTTGAGAAAACGAGAACAAAATTCTCGTTTCGTCGCACATAACGAACCAGTGAGGCGTGACTGGCAGCAGATCCGATATCTGCATCGAAGCACGAACCGCGGCAGCGCGCAGCCTTCCTACGCCAGGCCTGTGCGGGGGATGAAGCGCTGCGCTGGGAATTCGCTGCTCGCCATAAGGACCAAGCCGAGAGCATCATTGAAGTTCCCGCCTGAGAGGTGGCGGCTAAGGGATGGCCAAGAACCAATCCCAATCGTTGGTAGGGCGGCAAGTTGGCCCCTACAAGATTCATTCCTTGCTGGGTGTGGGGGGAATGGGAGAAGTCTACCTGGCCCAGGATCCCAGGCTCGATCGCGACATTGCTCTGAAGATCCTGCCGACAGAGCTGGCTTCCGACCCAGCCCGGATTCGACGGTTCATTCGGGAAGCGAAGGCGGCCTCCGGGCTGAAGCACCCCAACGTCGCCACCATCTACGAAATCGGGAAATCCGACAAGTTCCACTTCATTGCGATGGAGTATGTGGAGGGGAGACCCTGGCCGACAAGATCAGCGGCCGCCCCCTCCCGATAGCCGAAATCGTGGACGTTGGCATGCAGGTAGCGGATGCCCTGGATGAGGCCCACCGGAAAGGAATCACACATCGAGACATCAAGCCGGCGAACCTGATGCTGACATCGCGGGCACAGGTGAAGATCCTGGACTTCGGACTGGCTAAGGTTACCCTCCCTGAAGGTCAGCCGATAGGGAGCGACATCAGCACTGTGGTGAAGACTGAAACGGGCGTGGTGATGGGGACGGTGCAGTACATGAGCCCAGAGCAGGTGCTGGCCAAAGAAGTCGATCACCGCACGGATATCTTCAGCCTCGGAATTGTGCTGTATGAGATGGCGACGGGAAGGTTGCCTTTCACTGGGACAAGCAGTAGCGAAACGATGGATCGCATCCTGCATGCCCAACCGGAAGCCATTGCCAGGTTCAATTACGATGTGCCGACCGAGCTGGACAGGATCATCCGCAAATGCTTGGAGAAGGATCGGGAGCGGCGCTATCAATCGGGGCGGGATCTTGAGATTGATTTGAAGAATCTCAAACGGGACAGCGATGCCGCGCCAGTGGCAGGTCACGACCTTAGGTCACCCACCAGGGCGGCCTTGAAAAACTCAAGGCTGCTGGTCTTTGGTTCCCACTGGTTGTCTGCGCGTTCAGTCGGGTTAGCTGCCCTGTTAGCCTTGATCGTCGGTACGGCCGTTTGGTTTTCTCATTACCAATTTACCAACACTCCCTCAAACCTTCCCCCCATGAAGGTAGTTCGACTTACCAGTTTCCCAGGTTCAGAAACCGAGCCCGCTCTTTCTCCCGATGGGAAGATGGTGGCTTTCGTCTGGGATGGTGAGAAAGGTGACAACGCTGACATTTATGGGATGCTGGTGGACTCCGGCAAGCCCGTGCGGTTGACCACCGATCCCGGACGGGACTTCAGCCCGGCCTGGTCCCCTGACGGACGTTTCATTGCCTTTCAGCGGCAATCGAAAGAAGAGAGTGGCATTTATCTCATTCCAAGCCCCTACCGGGAGGGTGCCGAGCGAAGATTGGCGGACGTGAAGCCCTCACTCGTCCTAGGATACAACAGGTCTCTGGATTGGTCTCCTGATGGCAAATTTCTGGCTGTTTCAGACGTCAGCCTGAACAAGCCCCGTACAGGTCTCTTCCTTCTTTCGGTTGAGACGGGAGAGAAAAAGCAAATCACCCTTCCCAGCACAGATTTTCTAGACCTGGGCGCAGCGTTCTCGCCGGACGGCCGGACACTGGCCTTTACACGCTCAGTGGGGGACTTTTCCGGAGCGGACATTTATTCCGTCCCAGTGCAGGGAGGGGAAGCCAAACGTTTGACCACTGATCAGCGGACATGGCAAATGCAAGCAGTATGGAGTGCGAATGGCCGGGAAATCATTTTTGCTAGTGATGGAGGGCTCTATAGAATCTCCGTTGATGGTGGCAAAGCGACGCCTCTGGCTCAGGGTGGGCAGTTTTCTTTCTTTCCCTCCATCTCAAAAGAAGGTGATCGTCTTGTTTACAGCGAGCAGATTTACGAGGCGGACATCTGGCGAATTGATCTGCCTCAGCCAGGAGGTAAAGGAGCTTCTGCGGCTCCCTTGATCTCTTCATCGCAACAGGAAGACACGCCTGAATTCTCCCCGGATGGAAAGAAGATTGTTTTCCATTCCCTTCGTTCAGGAAGCTCGGAGATCTGGATCTGTGATAGCGACGGTCGCAATCCTTTGCAGCTGACTTCACTCGGTAGTAATGCCACGGGGACTCCTCGTTGGTCCCCCGATGGGAGACTGATAGCCTTCGATTCCCGTATCTACGGAGCTTCCGATATTCTCGTGATCAGCCCGGAGGGTGGCTCAACGCGTCGCATCACCACCGAGCCTTCAGAAGATTTTGTTCCTAGTTGGTCACGGGATGGCCGCTGGATTTATTTCTGCTCGGACAGGGGGGGTAAAGAAAATTGGCAGATCTGGAAGATGCCTGCCGAAGGCGGGCCAGCCACTCAAGTCACCCAAAAGGGAGGGTTTGAAGCCTTTGAGTCGTTCGATCGGAAATTGCTGTTCTATTCCACATGGAAGCCGCCCGATGAGATTTGGACGATTCCCATTGCAGGCGGCCAAGAGTCTCTGTTTCTCAGGGGTGTTGAGAAAAGATACTGGGTAGTAGCTGAAGGAGGAATTTATTTCGTGGCCACAGAGGGCAATGAAGCTTTTGTCAAATTTATCGACTTCGAGACCCTCCGCGTCACCCAGACTATGCGGCTGGAAAGGAAACTGAGGCGCGATTTTCTTCGGGGGCTGGCACTTTCCCCCGATGGCCGCTCGCTATTGGGCACGCTGGTGGAACGGAACAGCAGTGACCTCGTACTGGTGGAAAATTTTCGTTGAGCGGCCTGTTCAGCTGGATACGGCTCGCTCGTCGGAGGGCGCGGGCAGTACCGCTGTCCCCTTCACATGTTTGGAACGAGCGCTTGAGCGGGCATTCCACCTGCTGCGGTTTCAGGCGTTGGCGCTTTGGGTGTGTAACTCATCTTACGAGTTGTTCCTATGACTCCTGAACGTTGGCGACAAGTTGAGCAAGTCTATCACTCCACGTTGGAGTGTGAGGCGAGCCAGCGCGCCTCATTCTTGAAACAAGCGTGTGCGGGCGACGAAGTTCTGCGCCGGCAAGTCGAATCGCTGCTCGCCATAAGGACCAAGCTGAGAGCTTCATTGAAGTGCCCGCCTTGGAGGTACCGCCCAAGGGTATGGCCCAGAACGAAGCCCAATCGTTGGTAGGGCGGCAGGTTGGCCCCTACAAGATTCATTCCTTGCTCGGTGTAGGGGGAATGGGAGAAGTCTACCTTGCCCAAGATCCCAGGCTCGACCGCACCATTGCTCTGAAGATCCTGCCGACAGAGCTGGCTTCCGACCCAGACCGGATGCGGCGCTTTGTCCGTGAGGCCAAGGCCGCCTCAGCTCTGAAGCACGCCAACGTCGCCACCATCTACGAAATCGGAAAATCCGAGGAGTGCCACTTCATTGCCATGGAGTATGTGGAGGGGCAAACGCTGGCCAGCAAGATCAGCGGCCGCCCGCTCCCGATAGCCGAGATCGTGGACATTGGCATCCAGGTGGCCGATGCCTTGGACGAGGCCCACCGGAAAGGAATCACGCACCGAGATATTAAGCCGGTCAACCTGATGCTGACGTCGCGGGAACAGGTGAAGATCCTGGACTTCGGGTTGGCGAAGGTCACCCGACCTGAAGGTCAAGCGCTGGGCAGCGACATCAGCACGGTAGTGAAGACGGAAACAGGCGTGGTGATGGGGACGGTGCAGTACATGAGCCCGGAGCAGGTGTTGGGCAAAGAAGTCGATCATCGGACCGACATTTTTAGCTTAGGCGTCGTGCTGTATGAGATGGCGACGGGCCGATTGCCTTTCACTGGGACAAGCAGCAGCGAAACCATGGATCGCGTTCTGCATGGACAGCCGGAAGCCATTGCTCGCTTCAACTACAATGTGCCGGTCGAGCTGGAACGGATCGTACGCAAGTGTCTGGAGAAGGATCGAGAGCGCCGCTACCAGTCCGCACGAGATCTTTTGATCGACCTGAAGAATCATAAGCGAGACAGCGACTCAAACGTAGTCGTCGCCGAAAAATCTCAGGAGCCCAGAGGCAGTCGCTCGCAAACCATGGCCGACGTGAAGATTGCGGTGCACGAAGTCAAGGAGGGGCTCGACTCGGGAAGGCGCGCGGGTCCGCGCTGGTGGCTGATCTGGTCTACCGCGGCTCTAGCTCTCTTAGTTGCCGGGGGCGTCGCCGTATGGTTCAATCGCTCAGCCTCAGAAGCTCCGGAACAATCCCTTACCGCCATCCCCCTCACCACTTATCCGGGTCTGGAACAGCAACCCTGCTTTTCACCCGACGGCAATCAGGTGGCCTTCTCCTGGAATGGAGAAAAGCAGGATAACTTTGATATATATGTCAAACTCACTGTTACTGGAGCCCAACGTCGTCTCACCACCGCCCCGGAAGCAGACTCGATTCCTGCCTGGTCACCGGACGGCAACTTCATTGCGTTTGTCCGGGAAGGACCTGGAGTGAAGGCCTTCGTGTATCTGGTCTCCCCACTGGGACCCCCAGAGCGCAGAGTAGCTGAAATAAGCCGGACAGGAGGGATAGATTGGCCGAGAGGGTTGGCTTGGACTCCCGATGGAAAATCGCTGGTCGTCACCGACAGGAATTCGGACAACGAACCGTTGGGTTTGTTCTTGCTCTCGGTGGAGTCCGACGAAAGGCGAAGGCTGACTTTGCCGCCGGAGAAAGCGTTTATCGATAGTCAGCCGGCTTTTTCGCCGGATGGCCGCACTCTAGCGTTTATCCGAGAAATGGGCCTTGGCCTCCGCGATATCTATCTATTGACCCTTTCCGAAGATTTCCAACCGATCGGGGAACCGAAACGGCTCACTTTTGACAATCAATTGACCTTCAGACCCATCTGGACCGCAGAGGGGCGAGAGATTATTTTCCCTTCTGGACGATTGTTCGGCCCAAACCTGCTCCGAATCGCGGCCTCCGGCTTCGGCAAGGCGCGGCGGCTGGCGGGTGTGGGAGAAGGTGGCTCTGAAGCGGCAATCTCTCACCGCACGCAACGTCTGGTTTACACACGCGTGCTCCCTAACGTGAACATCTGGCGCGTTGATGTCCCTGGACCTTATGGAAAGCTAAGCTCGCCGACGAAGCTGATTTCCTCCACGCGCTTTGACACAGACGCAGAGTTCTCACCCGACGGGAAGAAAATCGTTTTTAAATCGAATCGCACCGGAAGTTTTGAAATCTGGGTTTGCGATAGTGACGGTTCGAATGCGGTGCCACTAACTTCACTAGGTACTTACTGTGGAAGGCCACATTGGTCACCAGACGGTGAGCGAATTGCCTTTGACTCAATCGTAGAGAAACAGTGGGCGATCTACGTCATCAGCGCGAACGGAGGCAAGCCAAAACGCCTCACCACCAGCACTCCACTGCAAGGAGGAAGTTGGTCTCGGGATGGGAAGTGGCTTTACTTCGGCTCCAACCGCAGCGGCGAGGACCAGGTCTGGAAAATACCGGCGGACGGAGGTGAAGCGGTCCGAGTGACCCGGAAAGGTGGTGTTGGGGCCTTCGAATCTCCTGACAGCCAATGGGTTTATTACACGAAAATCTTAGGGGACAGCCCCCTTTGGCGAGTACCCAGAGATGGAGGGGAGGAGACCCAAGTGCTCGAATCGGTCCAAAGCCTAACCTTTGCCCTCGTTAAGGAAGGAATCTATTTCTTCACTAAGCGGCCGGATGCTGCCGGCCGTTATTCCATCCAGTTTCTCAACTTCGCGACCAAAAAGATTCGATCCATCTCTATGATCGAGGGCCCGATAGACTTTTACCTCTCCGTTTCGCCCGATGGTCGTTGGATCCTATACTCCCAGTTTGATCAGTCAGGCAGTGACCTGATGCTGGTGGAGAACTTCCGGTAGTTTCGATCGAACAGACCGCGCGCGTTTGTGAGGAAACCATGAAGCGGTTGTTGCTGCTCAGCAATTCGACAAACTTTGGCGAGCCGTTTCTGCAATACCCGATCAAGACAATTCACCAGTTTTTGGGCTCTGCCGTTTCGGAGGCGCTCTTCGTGCCCTATGCTGGAGTGAGGATCTCGTTTACTGACTACCTTATTCGAGTACGTGAGAGGTTTCTTGAGATCGGAATCGCAGTGAAATCCGTGCACGAAACAGAGAATCCGGCGGCAGATGTCGAAACTGCTAAGGCTGTCGTCGTCGGAGGGGGGAATACATTCTGCTTGCTTGATCGCCTATACAAACATGGATTGTTGGAGGTGATTCGCAAACGCGTGCTCGAGGGTGTGCCGTACGTGGGCTGGAGCGCTGGATCGAACGTCGCTTGCCCCACAATCAGAACAACCAATGACATGCCGATCGTTGAACCGCCAAGCCTCAATGCGTTGGGGCTGGTGTCATTCCAAATCAATCCGCACTATACCGACGCAACGCTGCCGAATCACGGCGGCGAGACACGGGCAGAGCGCTTGGCTGAGTTTCTGGAGATGAATCCTGGTATGACGGTTATTGGTCTTCAGGAAGGCAGCATGCTGAAGGTAGAAGGCGACGGCATTGAGCTGCTGGGAACAAAGGCAGCGAAGGTCTTTCGCAAGGGCCAGGCAGTGGTCGAGTGTGTTCCCGGAGATTCGTTGCAGTTTCTGATTGAGCCGGGTTGAGGACGAATCGAAGTCCAGATCCGCCTGCTGCGGCTCAAATCTGGTGGAAGGAACCGCCAAGACGCAAAGAGCGCCAAGAGACTCGTTGCCCCGCAACGAGTGAGCCCTTTAGTGAGCCAGCCTTTTGATGAGTGGGTGGACGCATAGACCTTATGATGCCTTGGCATTCTTGGCGTCCTTGGCGGTTAGATCCCATGTCCTTCGGCGGTACGGTTGCTCGCTGCATCATGCGAACCACTTGGTTCCAGGCGCCAAGTGAGCCTTACACACATCTTCGTTAAGGTTGGCTCCCAGGCCCGGCTTATCGGGAATTGTCAAGTAACCGTCCTTGTACAACGGCCCGTCCCACTCGACCAGCTTTGACCACCACGGAATATCAACGCTGTCTGACTCCAACTGGAGAAACGAGCGCGATGCCATGGCGACATGGCCGGAACCGAGGGCTCCCACAGGAGAGCCGTAATTGTGAATGGCCATGGGAATGTAGTAGAGGTCGGCCAAATCGCCAATGCGCTTGGTTTCCAGCAGTCCGCCTGTCTTTTGCGTGTCGGGCTGAATGATGTCGCAGGCTTGCTTTTCCACGTACGGTCTGAACTGATGGCGAGTGTAGAGATTCTCTCCGGTGGCAATCGGTGTTTTCGTTGCAGCAGTGATCCGCGCCATGGCGTCGGGGTTTTCCGGCGGAGTCGGGTCTTCAAGGAAGAGCAGGTTTAGCGGTTCGACCAATTGCGCAAACTTCAACGCATCACGCGTGTTGTATTCCCAATGACAGTCCACTGAGAGATCGATTTTGTCTCCAATTGCTTTTCGAATGGCTTCCAGAATGCGCACCCACTGCTGCATCTCTTCGCTGGTAACTGAACGATTCCAAAACTCGCGCCGGTACTTGTACGGAACCTTCCCAGCCACACCTTGTCCCCGGCTCTCCCAATCCAGGTCGAACTTTATCGACTTGTAGCCCAGAGACAACGCTTTCTGGGCTTCCTCGACCCAAGGTGCCGGATCGGGCGTAGGCGGCGACCCAGTGTCAAAATAGACCATTAGCTTCTCCCGGTACTTGCCGCCAAGCAAAGCGTAGATGGGAACGTTCAGAATCTTCCCAGCCAGATCCCACATGGCAGACTCGATCCCCGCGATTGCGGAGGTGAGGGAGCCGGCAGCAGAGCCGATGCCCGAGCCGGCTTCCATCATCCGGCTCCAGTGAGTCTCAACCAGAAGCGGGTCTTGACCGGCCAGAAGCGGCTTCATGGCGTGAATGTGTTCAACGATGCCCTGCCTGGCAAAAGCCTCGCCGATGCCAAACAGTCCGGAATCGGTCTCGATCTTGACTAGATTGAAGACATATCGAGCCATGATCTGAGCGGTCTTGATGTCGGTGATCTTTACCTTGCCAAGTTCTGTGGCGGCTTTCGGTAAAGCCTGAAGAATTTGGGGAATGCCGAGTGCCACGGCAAACGGCGTCACACTTTTCTGGAGAAAGGCTCTGCGACTCAGTTCAGAACTGGTCATGGATTCCTCGGATGATTTAGGATTAGGGCAATGGATTCTAGCACGGGAGCCAGGCGGATGATGGTCCTTTGAAAATAGTCCTCGTCGTCGTCCTCGTGTTCGGCTTGTACCTTCGCAAAAACCGAGGACGAGGACGAAAGATTCTCATCGAACCTGTCGCCGCAACGAGGCATGAAAAACTGGCGCGGTCGGAACGCCAAAAGAAAGTGGTGTTGCCATTTGAGATACGATGCGCAAAGTGAGATTCTCCCTAACCTGCAAGACAACCCCCTGGCGGCTCGCGACCGGCGTCGCTCTGCGACCGCTGTCGCTGCGCCGCCGCCCCCCTTTGACTAAGGGGGAATTCCCACAGTGCTCAACTCAGGCAGACTCATTACACCCATGAACCGCTTCTTTCAATCTTCTGTGACGCCCCCCGAGTGTCGTCCTCGCAGCGCTCTCTGGTTTGCTCTCAAAGAGAACCGGGTGCTCCTGCACGCAACCACCGATGAGCTATGCGTTCCCCGATTCGAGGACGTCGAACAACTGGATATCGAGTATGCAGCAGTTCACTATCTTGGAACTCTGGGCGAGGCGCATTGCTATGCCGCGCAGCTCTCAACGGACAAAGCACCCGCAGGCATGGCCTTCAAGGACCTCCGCTCAGCAATGATGGTGCTTGATGAAAATTTTGGTGCGCTGGCGGGCCGGGCCTTTCAAATCATCCAGTGGGATCGGACACACCAGTTCTGCGGTCAGTGCGGCGGGCGCACGGACGTGGTGCCCGGTGAGCGTGCCAGAAAGTGTTGCCAGTGTGGGCTACTGCAGTTCCCACGGCTGTCGCCCGCCATCATTGTGCTGGTTCGCCGTGGCAGGGAACTGTTGTTGGCCCGTTCCCGGCAGACGCCGCCGGGGATGTATAGCGTCCTGGCGGGTTTCGTGGAGCCTGGCGAGACCCTCGAACAGGCCGTGGAGCGAGAGGTGAAGGAAGAAGTTGGAATCAGTGTCCGTAACGTTCGCTACTTCGGCAGCCAACCCTGGCCATTTCCGCATTCCTTGATGATCGGATTTACCGCTGAGCATGCGGAAGGCGAGCTCGACATCGATCGGAACGAGATGGAGGATGCGGGATGGTACTCCGTTGACCGGTTGCCAATGTTGCCACCGCCGATCAGCATTGCGCGCCGGCTCATTGACGATTTTCTGCGGAGCCTGGAATGGAAGGCCGGTCAGGAAGGATAGTGATTGAACCGCAGGGGGGTACCTCTCTGGTAGATCGACTCCAGAAACTCTGCTCTGGATGAGGATCTTAGAACGCTGTGAGGATCACGATCTGTGTGCTTGCCCCTCACCCCTAACCCCCTCCCACGTTGGGGCGAGGGGGACCGAAGTTGTTGTCAGGGGAAGCGGGATTCGTGCAGTGAAGTGAATCGTGATTCGTGAAATCATCAAACGTACTCAGTCATGTCATTCCCGCGGAAGAACGTCACCCCGGCGGATAGTAAGCCGGGGCCGGAATCCATAACGGCGCTGCCGAAAAGGGGATGGTTGCTGCCAAACTGCGCTGGATTCCGGCTCGCGCTGCGCTTGGCCGGAATGACGGTGAGTTGCCTTGCTTCGTATCAGTCATCCTGCCCTGGGGAACACATTCTAGATGCGAGCTAATCAGCGCCTCATCCTGCAACGAAACCTACTGAAGTGGTACGACGAGCACCAACGCGACCTTCCCTGGAGGAACACCACTGACCCTTATCCGGTCTGGATCTCTGAGGTCATGCTGCAGCAGACTCAGGTTCAAACTGTGATCCCTTATTACTTGGAGTTTCTGGAGCATTTTCCCAGCATTGCCGCGCTGGCACAGGCAGACACCGACCACTTGCTGCGCTTATGGGCCGGGCTAGGATACTACTCGCGGGCCAGAAATCTGCAGAAAGCAGCCCAGATCATCGTCGAGCAATTCGGCGGACGATTTCCCCAAAGCTACGCGGATGTTCTCGCGCTCCCTGGAATCGGCCGCTACACGGCAGCCGCGATTGTCAGCATTGCGTTTGGCCAGCCCTATGCTGTCCTTGATGGCAATGTTAGCCGCGTCTTGGCTCGGCTATTCAGCATATCGGGAGATCCCAAGTGTTCGGCGGTGCAGAACCGGCTATGGGCAGCCGCGCAGCAGTTGCTGCCACGAACACGCCCAGGGGACTTTAATCAGGCTGTCATGGAACTTGGAGCGACGGTGTGTTCACCGCGCCAGCCGCGATGTTTGCTTTGCCCATGGACGCGGCAATGTCTCGCCCGGCAGCGCGGTCGGCAGGAGTTGCTGCCGGAGAGGTCTCGGCGCGAAAAAGTCCGCAGGTCGTTACAGGCAGCGGTCGTGGTCCAGCATCGGGGACGGTTTCTCATTGTCCGTCGGTCGGACCAACGGCTGTTAAAAGGATTCTGGGAATTTCCATCCACGGAGCTACGCGGGAAGAGGAGCGCAGCAAGAATGGTGGCACGCTTCGCGGTTAAGATCCATGGATTGAATCTCGAGTCTGTGGAGGCGCTGATTACCATCAAACACTCGATTACAACCCGTCGGATTGAACTTCAAGTTTTCCGGGCGAAGCTGGCTGCGGGGGCCAGTTCCAAAGTGAATGATGCGGATTGCCGATGGGTGCGACTGAAGGACATGGGTCAGTACGCCTTTGCTTCTGCATCGCAACGTATCGTCGAGGAGCTGAATCGATGTGGCAGCGCAGCGACGGCGGTTGCCGTTAGCGCTCGCGGGGTGGCGCAAGCCGGTGCAACTCGACCATTGGTGTTGTCCACGACGTTCGAACCACCCCGCTACGGCCTGTGGCCGTAGCTCCCCTCCTTGTCCAAGGAGGGGAGCCATGCAGGCTGGAAGCCTGCACCACAGGGCTGGCTGTCGTCGTCACTTCAGCTTGCGGTGCGGGCGTCTCGCCTGCACCCAGAGTGCAGAAACTCCTTATGCTGAATACCGAGTCGGGCGAGGGCATTAGCTAACTCCGTTGCAAGCTGCACGGTCTCACTGATACATTCACACTTATGAACCGCGAAAATTCTTAGCCCAATTGGCAGCTACAGCTGCCTTCGTTCCCGGTCCGCGAGCTTTTGCCAATGGCACGCCTCGCGTGCGCGAGTGGAACTGGTATGGTGGAGACGCCGAGGCAACTCGGTACTCGCCCTTGGACCAAATCACGCCTTCGAACGTGAAGACCCTCAAAGTGGCCTGGATCCACAAAACCGGCGATTCGAATCTCCGCCCGGCCACTGCGAGCGAATGCACCCCGATCGTGGTCGATGGCGTGATGTACATCACCACACCGCGCTTGAAGGTGCAGGCCATCAACGCCGCCACCGGGCAGTTGTTGTGGAGCTTCGATCCCTCCGAAGGCCGTCCCGCACGCCGTTCACCGGGCACCAGCCGCGCCGTGTGCTATTGGGAGGAAGGCGACGACCAACGCATCTTTTCGACGTACCAGGACACCCTCATCGCGCTCAATGCCAAAACCGGGAAGGTGGTCGAGAGTTTCGGCAACAAAGGTGTGCTCGATCTCAAGGAAGAGTTCGACCACGACATGCGCAATCTGACGTTCAAGCACACTTCGCCCGTGGTTGTGTACAAGGACGTGATCATTACCGGCGGTGGCGGTGGCGAAGGACCGTACCCGGAAGCGCCGGGCCACATTCGAGGGTGGGACGCCAAGACGGGCAAACGGCGTTGGATTTTCCACACCGTGCCTCGGCCCGGTGAGTTTGGAAACGACACCTGGGAAAGCGATTCGTGGATCTTCGCTGGTGGTACGAACAACTGGGCTGGCATGAGCGTCGATTCGAAGCGCGGCCTCGTCTTTGCAGGCATCGGCTCGCCCTCGTTCGATTTTTATGGCGGCAACCGCAAAGGCGCCAACCTGTTCGGTAACTGCGTGGTTGCGCTGGATGCTCTCACGGGCGCCCGCAAGTGGCATTATCAGACCACGCATCACGACGTTTGGGATATGGACCTTCCCGCACAGCCGGCGCTCGTCACGATCCGGCATGGAGGCAAGCTTGTTGACGCTGTGGTCCAGTGCACCAAGCAGGGTCACCTGTGGTTCTTCAATCGCGAAACCGGTCTGCCCCTCTGGCCCGTTCAAGAACGCCCCATGCCGCAGTCCGATCTTGCCGGCGAGCGCCTGCACCCGACACAGCCGTTTCCCTCGAAACCTCCTGCCATCTCGCGCCAGGGATGGATGGATGAATGGATCACCGATGTCTCGCCAGAGTCGCACGCCTTCGTGAAAGCCATCGTCGAGAAGCTGAAGCGGGGTCCTCTGTACACGCCGAACGCGAAAGATGGCTACCTCATTCACCCTGGATTCCGTGGCGGTCCGCTTTGGGGCGGCTGTTCGTTCGACCCCAAGCGCAACCGAATATTTGTTAGCTCCGACGAAACCTCGAACGTGGTCGCCCTTGAAGACGCAAAGCCGGGGTTGCCCTTCCGCTATGCGATGACGAAGCGCGCGGAACTGAACGATCAGAACGGTTTTCCTGGCATCAAGCCGCCATGGGGCTACATGACCGCCATCGATTGCGACAAAGGTGATTTTGCCTGGCGCGTGCTGAATGGCGAATTCCCTGAACTCAAGGCCAAGGGCATTCCTCAAACCGGCTGCAGTTCCCACGGCGGAAACATCTGCACCGCGGGCGGGTTGGTGTTCATGAGTGGAACCTTCGACCGCAGTGTTACGTGCCTACGAGAGCGATACCGGCAAGGTCGCCTGGGAGCATCAACTTGTTTCCGCGGGATTTGCCACACCCTGCAGCTACGAAGCGAATGGGAAGCAGTACCTCGTCGTAGCCGCCTGCGGAGGGAAGGAAGGTTCACCGGCCTCGGACGAGTTCATCGCGTTTAGTCTGTAATTAATAGGTGCAGAAGTAGCAGGCTACGACGAGGGAACTTAATCAACACCCCTCACCCCCATTCCCCTCTCCCCGAGGCGGGGCGAGGGGAGAAAAGTTGCAAGAGCAATGTTTTGTAACCGCCGCTCGGACTGATATGGGTCGTATCGTTCTGATCATCCTCGCCGCGGCCCCGATACTGGTGTCGCTTGGCAGCGCGAACCAGGGTTCCAAGACGGATCCTGTCGGCTATGCACCGGCACAACCCATCGCCTATTCGCATAAGACCCATCTCGCACTCGGACTGAAATGCAACAGCTGCCATGGCATCAAAGGCCCCGAGGAAGATGAAGGTTTCACGATGGGTTTCCCAAAAGAAGACTTTTGCATGAGCTGCCACAGTTCGGTCAAGAAGGACTCACCGGAAATTGTCAAGCTCGCCAAGGCAGCTTCTGACAAAAAACCCGTCGAATGGAAGCGCGTTTACCGGCTGATGCCGATCGTATGGTTCAGTCACTCGGCACACGTGGAGGAAGGCAAGATCGAATGCCGGACCTGCCATGGCGAGATGGCCTCGATGTCGGTCACGAGCAAGGCGCGCATTCTGAACATGAAGGATTGCATGGACTGCCACGCCGAACGCAGCGCTCCCAATGGCTGCGACACCTGCCACACCACGCAGTGATCGACCAGGTGGTGATCTACAGCTAGCGTCCGCCAATGGGGCACTAGCCAGGCCTCTCTGGAATCGGGTGAACGGAGGTCAAGGACCGAGGGACCTCACCCCCTCGATCCCCCTCTCCGTGTGAGCTTCATCGCTCATCGACACAACTGCTCGCGGAGATGGGGACTAAATAGGTTGCTCTCCTCCCCGGGTAGAAGAGTGCGCGTCCTGCGACCTCTTCTACCCGGGGCTACCCATCTGGCGCCCTCCTTGGGGCGCCTTAAGGAACGCGGGCTCCTGCCCGCGGCGTTTACTTGACCGAATCGGAAGCAAGCTAATAAAGGGTTTGTGTCAGCGGGAGGTGTCTGTGTTGCGAAATCGCAGCCTTTTGATTTGCCTGTGGAGTGGGCTGATATTGTGCGGAGTTGGACGCGCCGCCGCCGCAGATCGGCCAAACATCCTGTTCATCTATACCGACGACCATTCCTACCGGACTGTCAGCGCCTACCCCGAAGCCTACTCTTGGGTCCGGACGCCGACAATTGATGGCCTGGCGAAGCAAGGAATTCGGTTTACATCGGCGTACATCGGCACGTGGTGCATGCCCTCGCGAGCGGCGTTGCTCACTGGACGCCATCAGTTCGCCGTCGAGTCCATGCGGATGGAAGGGCCTTATCCGGGATGCGTCTATGATGCGAAGAAGGCGCCATTCTGGCCCAAGGTATTTCGAGCCAATGGCTACTTTACGGCGCAGATCGGCAAGTGGCACACCGGCACGGACACAGGGCATGGCCGCGATTGGGATTTTCAGATTGTATGGAACCGCCCGAAGTACACCGAAACCAGCACTCATTACTACTACGACCAGCCCATCACGTATCAAGGCGGCAAGACGGAGACCTTGAAACGCTATTCCACCGACCAGTACACGGATTGGGCGATAGACCTGATCAAAGGGAAAGACCGCGATCCCAAAAAACCCTGGTACCTGTGGCTGTGTTACGGAGCCGTGCATGGACCGTACACTCCGGCAGACCGCCACATGAATGAGTATCCGGGAATCGAAGTCGCCAATCCGGCCGACATTTTCCCACCGAGGCTGGGCAAGCCCGACTGGGCGCAGAAGGTCAGCCATTGGGAAAAGGGACCCGACGGAACACCGATGTCGAACAAGCGCACCTTGACCTCGTGGGTCCGGCAATACCATCAGGGAGTAAACGCGATCGACGAAGGGGTGAAGCGGCTTCTGCAGGCGCTCGAAGAGTCCGGTCAGCGGAAGAACACACTAATCGTGTTCACCTCGGATCAGGGCCTTGCCTTCGGACAGCACGGATTTCTCGGCACCAAGATTGCGGCTTATGACGCGAACATTCGGTCACCCATGATCGTTTCCATGCCAGGCCGAATTCCGGAAGGCGTCGTGTGCCAGGCGCCGGTGGTGGGCATCGATCTTGTCCCCACATTTTTCCAATTTGCAGGAATCAAGCTGCCATGGGAGATGCACGGGCGAGACCTCTCACCCTTGCTTAAAGACCCGCAAGCGAACTGGCCGCATCCGGCGATGCTTACAGCAACCGGCCAGAAGTTCGGTTCTGATACGAACGTGATCCCGGAAGGGAAAGGTGTCTTTCATGGCGACGTGCCGTGGTACGTGATGATTCGCGAGCGCCGCTATAAATACGTGCGCCCCCTCATCCATGACCTCGAGGAGCTGTACGACATGCAGCAGGATCCCGAGGAGCTGGACAATCTTGCCGTGAAGCCGGAGCATCGGAAAACGCTGACGCGGCTTCGAGCCCTCGCCATTGCGGAGCTGCGACGGAGCAAGGCGGGTTTCGTCGATCGGATGCCCACAGTGCGCGAGTTCGCCTTGAATCAGTAGCTAGACACCGCGTGGTTAATTCCATCGCACCCTCACCCGGCCTTCGCGACCGCGTGAAGTCTTCTCAAGACTTCACCTTCGGCCACCCTCTCCCACGGGGCTGGGGGTGAGGGGGCAGCCGCAACGGGGCGACGCTCATGCGAATTTACTTATGTCGCTTTGCTTAGCCCCAGCACCCACCCTGGCGGCCCCTGCGCCCGCCCCTCCTCCGGTGGAGGGGACTCTCGAAGAATGCCCCCGGGTTAGAACTTGACAAATCCAAACTCGGGGTCAAAATGGTGAAGCTTTCGCGACCCCAGTGGGGTCGGCATCACGTGAAAGGCAGTGTTAAGCAACGAACTTACTAAGGAGTCAAGGCATGGCTGCCAATTTGGTTGAGTTTACAGACAGCAACTTTGAAGCAGAGGCACTAAAAGCGGATAAACCAGTTTTGGTCGATTTCTGGGCCCCGTGGTGCGGTCCCTGCCGTATGGTCGGGCCGATCATTGAGGAGCTAGCGGGTAGCTACTCGGGCAAAGTCAAGGTAGGCAAGCTGAATACTGACGACAACCCCAACGTGGCCAGCCGGTATGGAATCATGAGCATCCCCACGATTCTGTTGTTCAAGAATGGAGAGATTGTCGATCGGATAGTTGGGGCTGTCCCCAAGAAAGACTTTGAGAAAATGCTAACGAACCATGCGTGAAAACCTGGCGCAGACCCATGCAGGGTCTGCGCCTTTATCGATGTCAGCTTGAACCGATGAAGACTGAAGTTCCCCCGGCTGAAACAAAGCTTCCCAAACCGAAACCAGAAAAGAAAGATATCAGCCAGTACTGCCCACAGTGCGGCATTGAGCTGCAAGGTAACCACTGCAAGCTGTTGTGTCCACGGTGTGGTTACTACATGTCCTGTTCCGACTTCTATTGACGGAACCTCTGCCAATCCCATCAATCTCGATTTAGCCCCTCCTGCTGAGGCGGTGCGCAACACACCCAAGCCGTTCGCCGTATTCCTTTTCCTGCTTGTCTGCTATCTACAGTTTTTTCATCAGCTTGGTGGTTTGGGCTTGGTGGGTCCGGACGAACCTCGCTATGCGCAAGTGGCCCGTGAGATGGCGGCCTCCGAAGACTTTGTCACTCCGAGGCTGCATGGCGAGCCCTGGTTTGAAAAGCCCATCCTCTATTATTGGTTGGCGGCAACGGCATTCAAGGTAATGGGAGTCTCTGAACTTGCCGCACGTTTGCCTTCGGCCATGTCTGGGCTGTTAGGGGTTCTTGCCGTCTTCCTGGTTGGCAGGCATTGGGTTTCCACGCGCTGTGGACTGGCGGCTTCGCTCATCCTGGCGTCCTCGCCCATGTACTTTTCCTTCGCGCGAGGGGCCTCGACCGACATGGTGCTGACGAGCGCTCTAACGCTGAGCCTCGCTTGCATTTACTTTGCGTGGTTTGGTGAGAGGCCAGAGGTCGCAGCAGTTCCGGGCAATCGACCTTCCCTGTGGACATACGGGATCTACATTTTCTTGGCGCTGGCGGTGCTAGCCAAAGGGCCGGTGGGAGCCGTGCTGGCAGGCCTCAGCTTGGCCCTCTTCGGATTGACCACCAGACGCTGGGATCTGTTTAAGAGGCTTCTGCAGCTTGGACCGATGTTGTGTGGTGTGGCGGTGGCCTTACCCTGGTATTGGCTCTGCTATCGGGCGAACGGCTGGTCTTTCATCCAGGAGTTTTTGATCAACCACAACGTTGCGCGTTTTGCCACCGATCGGTATCAACACGTCCAGCCTTTTTGGTTCTTCATTCCCGTGGTGTTCGTGGGTTTTCTGCCGTGGGTGTTTCAAGTTCTTGCGCCAGTGTGGCAATGGCTGTGGTGCCAGTGGCGAGAACCAAAGAAAGATCTCCAGTCGGCGCTGTTTTGGTCGTGGGGATTACTCCCAATCCTGTTCTTTTCTCTGTCGCGATCCAAACTGTGGGGCTACGTGCTGCCAGTGTTTCCTGCTCTGGCTTTGTTAGCGGCCCGAGAATGGGACCGACTTTGGGGTGCAAGCTTGGAGAAGGGGCTTTCGCACGGAGAGCGCTTGAACCATTATGTGCAGGCCTGCTTCGTTCTCGGTCTTGGTCTAGCCTTGCCTTTGGCCGCAGGGCTCTTGGACAAGGAAATCGTCGCATTCCTTCCGCCCATGAGATTACTTCTTTTCGTCATGGGGGTTTGCGGCATCCTGATCGTCTGGCGCTGGAAACCGGGAGCTCTGTTTGGAATTCATTTGGCTGGTGTTCTTCTGGCAGTGCTCTTGATCACTGAACGAATCGTGCCTCGAGTTGATGCGGTCGAATCCTCGCGGCAACTGGCGGGAGTCCTCCAGCGACAGGGATTCTCCGGAGAGCCAATCTTCATTTACGGCCTCTCCCGGCGGATAGAGTACGGCCTGAACTTTTATCTCAACACCCGCACCCGGCTGATCTACTCGGAAAGCGATGCCGCCTATCCTGAGCAGGGAGACCTGTTTCTTGTGACAGCTGCTGACGTCGAAGCAGAGTCGGTGCTGCCGAGCGCCCGCACGCTGAGCCAGACTCAATTTCTCAGTCAGAAAATTGTGCGGATGGCGAGACGGTAAACCAGGGTAGCGAAGATGGCATCCTGTCTTCGGGAGCAGTGCCTTCAGATACCGCGTACCGGCAAATTCTTCTTGAAAAACTCGACGATCGTATTCTCGTAGTTCTTGCGGTCTACGTCGTAGAGGACGCTGGTTTTTGAATGCTTCAGGCGTAGCATATCCTTCGGCTGGGGAGTGTTGTTAAAAACGTTCAGGGTCAGCGTCTCGAGTTGCGGTGTTTCTTCACTGGTGATGAAAAGCTTCTGGCGGCCACTTAATTCGGACAATTCCTGAATCAACGTTTCGGCGCTCGGAGCCGTCTTGGGGAGATTCACAAGAAAGAACCCGAATCGAGTCAGTTTGTTGAACACGAAACTGTCGATCCCCAGGATCTCCGTAGTTTGCAGCTCGATGAATCGGGCAGGGCTATCGAAGGGTGTGTCGAGAACAAGGGCCTGAATAGTCGGATTCGCGATCGCAGCTGAAAGAGCCACGTATGCACCAAGGCTCACCCCCCAAATGCCCGTGCGATTTGGATCGACGTCAGGTCGAGCTGTCACCATTCGAAGGGCTGACAGCAGATCCTCGGTCTCCCTGATGCCGAGCGTACAAAGCGAGGCAGGACTCGTGCCATGAGCGCGAAAATCGAACAGGAACAGGCTGTAACCGTTCTCCTGGAAAGTGGAAGCGAGCGTCAGGAGTTCAGAGCGATTGGACTTGTAGCCGTGGCAGAGAAACACAACGGGTCCGCCGCGTACCGACGGAATGAACCATCCCTCCAGTTCTCTTCCTCCGGAACCCTTAAACGGTAGCGACTGAAAGTTTCTGAGTAGGAAACTACTCGGATCGATGGTTTCTGCCAGACGAGTTGGAGCGACGATTCGGTAGGTGGCAAAACCGCCGAGGCCAAATAAAACCAGGATCATCAGGAGGATGACCGGAACAATTCGCTGAAGCGTCTTACCCAGAGCTGATTCCGGGTAGCGGATCGAGGCAATGATTCTGGTAAACAGATTCATGCGGTCAGCGCTAGTTCTCCAGGGCACCTTAAGATGTTCAGAAAAACGGGCCACACTATAACATAACCGCGCAAACACCAAGTAGGGACGAATTCGCGGTACCCGTTCAGGTTTCCAGGTGCTCAAGATCGCCTGGAGTATTAACGTTGGTGAAGATTCGTCGAGAGAGTCCGCGCGCAAGGAGTTCGTCTTCAGTGATGTATTCGACGACAACTCGGGAGAGCAGGTCCGTGACCTTCAGCCTCCCGCCTTCCAGATTCTGTTCGGTGATCGGCAGGCAGGTCGAGGCATAGATACCGCAGAGAGGCTCGACGGTTCCGTCATTGAACCGCATGACCACGGCATCCGGGCCGGGGAGTTTTGAGAGCATGAGGCGGCAAAACTCTGGAGACATGAGCGGCATGTCGCAGGCGATAATGGAGCTGAAAAGAGTAGGGGAATGCAGCAGTGCAGTGTGAATGCCGCTCAGAGGACCTAACGATTCTCCGTTGTCGGGTATTACGGGGAGGCCGAAACAGGCATAGCGGGCGGGCTCCCCAATGATGCGAACATCCGCGGTGAAACTCTGGCAGATGCGGATCGGGCGGTGAATCAAAGGTTCATTGTGGTAGGAGAGAAAGGCCTTGTCTACTCCCATACGGCGGCTTCGGCCCCCAGCGAGTATGAAGGCGGTGATGGGCGAGCTCATGTCAGAGGCGAGATTAATACCAACCTCCAAGTTTGTCGAAATGTATCAGAAGGCTGGCGTTCTGGGCCGCCCAGGTTCTTGAAAATTCGAACGGGCCTTGGCCGTTCTGCTATACTCGCTCAAGGTTGTTGAGACTGATCTTTGCGCCAGAACCAAACCACCCTAAGCCATCACTAAAATTCAGGGGATGTGATTGAGAAGTATGAGAAACCTTTGTGCAGAATCCTTATGTTCGCCACGGAGCCCATTCTTGAATAATTTGCTTCGTGTTCTTTACGTTGTTTCGCTAACTGTTTGTGTGAGCGTCGATGCCTGGGCTCAAACGAGCAAGCGCGATTTCATGCCACTTTCGGAACTTAAACCGGGAATGAAAGGCATCGGCCGGACCGTGTTTGAAGGAGACAAGGTCGAAGAGTTTCAGGCTGAGATTCTCGGCGTGCTGGAGAACATTGCCCCCAAGCAAAGCGCCATTCTGGCAAAGCTTTCCGGGGGGCCGCTCGAAAGAACCGGAGTCATGGGAGGCATGAGCGGCAGCCCGATCTACATCGATGGCAGGATGATTGGCGCCGTCGCATTCTCGTTCCCGTTCTCAAAGGAAGCGATCGCCGGAATTACGCCCATTCAACAGATGGTGAATATTTTCGACAAGCCCTCCGACCCAGTTCGCATCGATCCGATCAAGATTGATGTTGCGGTCGTGCCTCCATTTCGAGCGATTGGATTCTCTCCCTCGCTGGACTTTTCGAGCTTGAACCCCTTGGGCCAGCGAAGCTTTTCTGTGTCGTCGCAATCGGCAGTGTTGGATCCGACTCTGCAGCCGCTTACCGGCCAATTTTTCAACTATATCGACACCCCAATTTCCCTCTCCGGCTTTAATCCCAGGGCAGCACAGCTTTTTAGAGATACCTTTCAACGGCTTGGAATGGCTGTGGTCATGACCGGCGGCATGACCGTCGGTAGCGGGTCAAACCAATTGGCCCAAAACACTGCTGACATTCAGCCTGGTTCGGCTTTAGCGGTGCAGTTGATCCGCGGTGATCTGGGCGTCGGAGCGAGTGCGACGGGAACTGTTACCTATCGCGAAGACGACAAGGTCTATGCTTTCGGCCACCCATGGCTTTCAGTCGGGCCGGTACAGTTGCCGTTCTCGAAGGCGAAGGTGATTTCGCTACTGCCAAATTTGAACAACTCATTCAAGATTGCCGTGCCTACGGAGCTGGCTGGCGCCATCACGCAGGATCGATCCCAGGGGCTCTATGGCGTTGTGGGCGTGATGCCAAAACTCATTCCGCTCACCATCAATCTAAAGTCCAGCCGCAACAAGCTTGAGACTTACAAATTCGAAGTAGTCAACGATCGCTTTCTGACGCCGTTCCTCATGAACTTTACGGTGTTCAACACCATTACCTCGAATGAGCGAGCCCTAGGTGAAGCCACGCTTCAGGTTTCAGGCAAGATCAATGTCAAGGGGCAACCCGAAGTAAAGTTTGAGAATCGGTTTTCTGGCGAAGCCAACTCGCACGTGTTTGCGTCGCTGGCGGTCGTCCAGCCTTTGAGCTTCATTCTCGGGAGCGGATTCGACAACGTGGCCGTAGAAAGCGTCACCGTGGATATTACCTCGATCGATGAGAAGCGAACCGCGACGCTAGACCGGGTGTGGGCCGACAGAGAGAACGTCAAGGCGGGCGAAACCGTCATTCTTTCAGCCTTCCTGCGCGCTGCCAACGGCGGCGAGCACGTGGAAAAGTTTCCGATCGACATTCCAGCCGACATGCCCAGCGGCACACTCCTATTGACCGTGGCCGATGGCTCGACTCTGACGGCCGTTGAGAACCGCGCGTTGCGGCAGACGTTCACACCGCGCGACCTGGATCAACTGATCAAGGCCATCAACAATATTCGCAAGAACGACCGGGTGTATGTGCGGTTGCAGCGACCGGAGCCTTCTGTATTGATTCGTGGCGAAGAGTTCTCCAGCTTGCCGCCTTCCTTCAGCAGTGTGATCACGTCGGACCGGACCTCCAGCAGCAGTTTGACAACCCTGAGATCATCAAACCTCTACGAATACGAATTGCCCTCGACGCCTTTCGTCATCAGCGGGCAACGAAGCCTTACGATCGAGGTCGTGGATTGAAAAGGCTTTCCAGGGTTGCCTCGTCTTTCAGAATCGATCCAAACCACTTGGGAATACCACGGAGAATCACCGAAAATGACATGAGGTCGGTCCGCGCGAGGGCATGATCCGCGCGAAACGTTCTTTTTCGAAGGAGCTTGCATGATTCAACAAAGAAGCTTGGTTGCTATCGTTCTGGCCTGTGCGGTCGTCGGATTTCCCTTGAACAGCTTTGCGCGTGAATCCGACGTTCTGGAACACGGATTCATTTGCAGAGTTCTCGAAGGGCACCCTCAAGGGGCTGTCCTTGAGCGCTGACGGCCAATTGTCGCTTGCACCCAAATTCGACTCCGTTTTCGATTCAGACCAGGCGTTGATCTGGTCTGCCGTTGTGGACAACAAGAAGAACGTGTTTGTGGGAACAGGACACGATGGAAAGGTCTTCAAAGTCGATGCCGGTGGCACGTCCTCGCTTTTCTTTGATTCCGCCGAACTCGACGCTCTCGCTCTGGCCCTGGACTCAGACCAGACCTTGTATGTTGCTACGTCGCCGGATGGGAAGGTTTACAAGGTGAGCTCCGAAGGCAAGGCCAGTGTCTTCTTTGATCCAGATGACAAGTTCATTTGGGACATGGCATTTGATCGGAAGGGGAATCTTTTTGCGGCTACCGGGAACAAAGGAAAGATCTACAAGGTCACCAAAGAAGGCAAAGGCGAAGTTTTCTACGACAGCGGGCAGTCGAACATCATCTGCTTGGCGATTGACGATGCCGGCAACGTGGTTGCGGGAAGCGACCCTGATGGCTACCTCTATCGGATCTCTGCCGATGGCAAGCCGTTCGTGGTTTACGACTCCACGATGCGTGAGATACATGACATTCAATTGGATTCGAAGGGGTCCATTTATTTCGTGGCCATTAATGGCGCTGGCGGCTCAATGTCCGAGTCCAAGAGCTCGGGAGGGGAAATGACTACCGGTGATTCCGTCACCGTGTCGCTGTCACTTTCCGGGCCAGGGCGACAAGAAGCCGCCAATGGTTGAGGAACCTCCTGCCGCTTCAAACCACCTTCAGCTCGCGGGTCGCGTCGAGACTCTGGTGGGCAGAAAAGCGGCATTTTTCGCGTCGCCCCTGACAACAGCGTGGAAACACTCTGGACTTCGGACAATGAGACGATTTATGGCCTCTATCTTCGTCCAGACAACAATCTATTGTTTTCGACCGGTAACAAAGGTCGAATCTACATGCTCAAGCCTGACAAGAAGTTCAATCTGCTTCTGGAAACGACCGAAGAACAGACAACCAAACTCGTGCCGGCTGGCAGTGACGTCTTTGCCTGTACTTCCAACTTAGCCAAGATCTATCGGTTGGGAAGTGTTGTGAACACTCAGGGCAGTTACGAGTCGGAGGTCAAAGACACACAAGGTGTCTCAACCTGGGGCAGCCTTCAATGGCGAGCCGTCGTGCCCGACGGAGCTTCGCTGAAAGTCCATACCCGGTCGGGGAATACCAAGAAGCCAGACAAGTCGTGGAGCGACTGGTCGAAGGCCCACACGCTGGCGGATGGTGAGGCCATCCAGAGCCCGCGGGCACGTTACCTTCAATACAAGGGTGTGTTCTCTACGACGAATCAGAATTCGGCCAGCCTGGAACAGCTATCAGTCCCATACCTTCCACAAAACCTGGCGCCTGAGGTGAAAGCGATCAACATTCTGCCGCCAGGCGTCGCCTTCCAGCGCCTGCCTGGTTTTTCGGCGCAGCGATCTCCAGTGGCTTTGGTGGACCAGGGGTCTGCCGAAGCATCCGGGGCAAGTGATGCCATTCCTCAGACGGCTTCGGTATCGATGCCACCGCGACGTGCGTTTCAAAAGGGAACCCAGTCATTTTCTTGGGATGCTGAGGACGACAATGGTGACGACCTTGTCTATTCAATCTATTTCAGAGGCGAGAAGGAGTCGGACTGGCGACTGCTGAAAAAAGAGATCGAGGAAAAATTCTTTACTTTGGAAGCAGACTCGCTGCCCGATGGCAAGTACTTCGTCAAAGTGGTAGCCTCAGACAGTCCGTCAAACCCCAAGCCTGTGGCGCTTTCTGCTGAGTTGCTGAGCAATCAGTTTCATGTTGATAACACTCCCCCCCAGATTCAGGTGGCGAATCAGACCACGCAGGGCCGGACTGCAATGGTGAGGTTCCGAACAACCGATTTGGTGTCGGCGCTGCGTAAGGCTGAAGTCTCGACTCGATGGGAAAGAGTGGGAGATGGTGTTTTCGGTGGACGGCATCGTGGATTCGCGAACTGAAGAATTCGAAATCAAGACCGGGACACTTGAGCCGGGCGAACACACCGTTGCGCTACGCGTGTATGACTCCGCCGGCAACGTCGCCATAGGCAAGGCCGCAGTGCTGATCAAGTAGATTGCAGATCGCAAGTTTTCATGATCGAGTTTCAACTGGATTGTAAAGTCGGCAGCACACGAATCTGAAATCTTATGCACGTCGTGCTCGTCGAGCCGGAGATTCCACAAAATACCGGCAACATCGCCCGCCTTTGTGTTCTCACCGAATGTTCCCTCCACCTCGTAGGCAAACTCGGGTTCTCTACCTCTGACTACTACTTGCGCCGTGCTGGCCTCGACTACTGGGAATGCCTGACAGTCAACTATCACGAGAACCTGCAGGCGCTGCAGCGAGCCGCTGGTTCCGGACGCTTTTTCTATGTGAGTACGAAGGCTTCAAGGCTTTACACCGAGGTCAGCTATTCTCTGGAAGACTATCTGGTGTTTGGAAGCGAGACTCGCGGATTACCACGCGAATTGATTGAAGAGCACCCGCAGACTGCTATTCGAATTCCAATGTGGGGAGCTAAACCGCGAAGCCATAATCTGAGCAACGCCGCAGCGATTGTGGTTTATGAGGCTTTGAGGCAGATCAGGGGATTCTGAGGTTGAGCCCCTTGCCCAGAATCTAACTAACCAAGGGCGTCGCCCTTGATATCCCGAGTAGGGTGCGTTGCGCTTTTTCAGCGCACCAATCACCGACCGCAGAGGGTGCGTCGAAAACGTGACGCACCCTACGGGCTGAAACGGTGCTAATACAAACGCGATAAGTCGCGTTACGTCGGTTTGTCTAACCCAACCACTGGCGTGAGCCAGTGGTTGATGAAAGCGATTGCGGGGATACCGACCGCGTGAGCGGTCGGAGGCTCAGCACATTGCTGCTGAGGTGAAGCTCCGACCGCTGATGCGGTCGGTATCTCAGGGGAGGCCGGAACGCCGCGTGCCACTGGCTTACGCCAGTGGTTGGATTTACTCGTTCTCGTCCTCGGCAACCGTAGCTGTGACGGCTCCGGAGGCGAGTAAGCAAGGGTTGAAGAGACAAACGAATGAGTCGATGGACAACAAGGCAGGACCGCATAACTCGGCCTAGCCTGGTTCTGCTGCTTTTGCTGCTGGCCTTCCCAGTAGCTGCGACCGGCCAACCTTCTCCGGGCACCGTGAACCGCGTTCAGCCCAACATCGTATTCATTCTGATCGATGATCTTCGCTGGGACGAACTAGGCTGCGTCGGCCACCCATTTCTCAAAACACCGAACATTGACCGGATTGCCCGAGAGGGAGCGCTCTTCCGCAATGCGTTCACGACCACGCCGCTGTGCTCTCCGTCGCGCGCCAGCTTTCTGACGGGCCAGTATGCGCACACGCACGGGATCACCGACAACGTTGATCGCTCGGCAGCCAGCCACAAGCTGGCGACGTTTCCACTGTTGCTGCATCAGGCGGGTTATGAAACGGCTTTTATCGGCAAGTGGCACATGGGCAACGACGATGCGCCCCGTCCCGGTTTCGACCGCTGGGTGAGCTTTAAGGGACAGGGAACATACCTCGATCCGGAGCTCAATGAGGACGGAAGGTCAACTAAGACCAGAGGCTACACCACTGACATTCTCAACCGCTATGCGGTGGATTTGTGAAGCGTTCGCATCAGAAGCCGTTTTTGATCTATCTGGCGCATAAGGCGCTGCATCCCGAAGTAGCTCAGAACAATGATGGGAGCGTTGATCTCTCCAGCGCGGAGCGATTCATCCCTGCTGCGCGACACAAGGGTTTGTACGAAAACCAAACGATCCCGCGCCGGCCGAACGCCAATCGCGCACCGGAAGGCAAGCCCGCGTTGCAGCGCCAGATCGGTAAACTACCGCCGCTCGGTCCGAACACTGGAACGCGCGATGTAGTTATCCGCGAACGGCAGCAGACACTGATGGCTATTGAAGACGGTGTCGGACAGATACTCGACGCGCTCAAGGAAACGGGGCAACTGGATAACACGGTCATCGTCTTCACCAGCGACAACGGATACTTCTACGGCGAACATGGCTTGAGTGTGGAGCGGCGGCTGGCTTATGAGGAATCCATTCGTCTGCCGTTGCTTGTTCGCTATCCGGGACTGATCAAGGCAGACACGAAACTGGACGAGATTGTGCTGAACATCGACATCGCTCCCACGTTACTTGCACTGGCTGGTGTGCCCGTGCCTGACAACATGCAAGGCCATTCGCTCGTGCCGTTGTTGAGAGGAAAAAAGAATGAGTGGCGGCGTTCCTTTCTGATCGAGTACTACTCAGACCGCGTCTTTCCGCGCATCGTCAAGATGGGATACCAAGCGGTTCGAACTGAGCGCTGGAAATATATCCGTTATCTGGAGTTGGACGGCATGGATGAGCTCTACGACTTGAAAGCTGACCCGTACGAGATGAAAAACGTTATCAGTGAGCCGCGTGCCGAACAGACGCTCAAGGCGATGAGGAAGGAACTGGGACAGTTGCTGAAACAGACGAGCGCGAGTAAGTAAGGAGGCGCGGCGCAGCCCAGGCAATCCCTCGTCGACGAGAGGGGCTTGCCCATCGGCGAAGTGATAGCGTGTGTTCGCGTGACTATTCGTCGTCCAGAGCGCTTGATAGCCTGTACCCTCACCCGCCTCCGCGAGGGGAGCCGATGCGCGCGACTGGTGGCTGCGTAAGGTCAGCTTGCAAAAGCGTCACTATAATTTGTAGTCCTCAGTAGCCGCTTCCTACCACTCCGCGACCGAACCATCGGCATGGAAGACGCGTGCCATCGGGCGAGTGCCGCCGAAGGGGTATTTCTTTAGCGCTTCTTCAGAAAGTTCAAACCCCAGGCCGGGCTTCTCTGGCAATGGGAAACGGCCGTCCACCATGCGCATGGCCGGGAATCCGAGCCACTCTTCCCAGACTTTTTCCTTCATTTCCGGTTGGACGCCGCTGCAGATCTCCTGAACCAGGAAGTTGGGAGTGGCAGCATCCACATGCACGGTGGCCAGACCGCCTATGGGGCCTTCGCAGGCGTGTGGGGCCATGGAGATACCCGACGCTTCTGCCAGCGCGGCCACTTTCCAGAGCGCGGTAATGCCGCCGACATGATTGATGTCGGTTTGGATAATATCCACCACGCCCAGCTCACACAGCTCCCGGCATGAAAAGGACGCTATCAGCCGCTCTCCGGTGGCGATGGGTGTGGTGGAGCGGCGGGCAATGCGGGCCATGGCCTTGACGTTTTCTGGCGGACACGGCTCTTCGATAAACAGCAGGTTGAGTGGTTCAACCTCTTTCACCAGGATGGAAGCGACGGCGGGGCTGGTCTTGGCATGGAAGTCGATACCGATATCAATCTCCGGCCCCAGACCTTCACGCAGCATTTGCATCGATTTCAAAGCACGGTCGATGGAGGCGTGAGTTTCAATCCATTCATAGTATCCGGGTATGCCGCTCTTAAAACAGGAGACACCTTGCTGCACCGCCGTCTCTCGCAACTTTGCCAGCTCTTCGCGGGTGCGCGCGCGGGCATGATAGTAGCCGCGCACACCCTTCGGATCCATAGGGCCACCCAGCAGCTTGTAAACCGGCAGCCCGAGCATTTTGCCGCGAATATCCCAAAGCGCCTGATCGATTCCCGAGATCGCCGACCCCATGACCGGACCCGCACGATAAAAGCTGTGCACGTACATGGACTGCCAGTGATGTTCGACCTGCATGGGATCGCTGCCAATGACGAATTCCTTGAAGTCCTTCACGCATTCGATGACGGCGCCGGCTTTGCCTTCCAGAGTCGCTTCTCCCCACCCCACGACGCCCGCATCCGTCTCGAGTTTTACAAAAACGTACGGCCTGTCGGAATCTGGCGTCAGGGACACCCCAAAGGCCTTCATGTTTGTGATTTTGACTTTCGAACCCACACCCTGGAAGGCCTCGGCTCCAAGAGCGTTTTGCACCGGCAGCATGGCGCAGACACAGGATGTGGAAGCGTTCACGCGGCCTGGGCCGAGAGCGCCAGCCATGCCAGCACCGGCCAAGCCGGTTAAGAATTGCCTGCGTCTCATTAGGCACGCTCCTTGTATTTTTCCAAAGCCTCTTGGCGAACCGTGATTCCCAACCCCGCACCCACGGGCAGGGCCGCAAAGCCATCCTTTACCACTTCCACCGATGTGCCTGTGATTTCGGCCCGCATGCGCCGGTCAGCTTCCGCTTCGGGCAGCGGAATCTGTTGGATGACGAAGTTCGGGAGACTGGCTGCCAGATGCAAGGCCGCAGCCGTCCCGATCGGCCCGCCGTTATGGTAGGGCGCGACTGCCACATAGTAAGTCTCGGCCAGAGCGGCTATCCGGCGAATCTGCGTGATGCCATTCAGTGCCAGGCTGGGGCGGAGGACGTCGGCGACTTCCTCTCGCAGCAGGTCCTGAAATTCGCCTCCGTGATTGAGATGGGTTCCAAAACCCAGCGGGGTGACACTCTCCGCGCCAATCTTTCGCACCGCGCTGAGGTTGGACAAGCGGCATGGCTCATCGAACCACAGCAGATGAAAGCGTTCCAGCGCACTGGCCAAACTGGAAGCGTCACCGGCAGAGAGGGACTCCCCACCGCTCAACGCAAAATCGAGGCCTTCGCCGCCCGCGGCCCGCAAGCTCTCCATCCGTTTTTGAACTGCTTGGACGAACGCTTGTCCCTGGTTGGGAGAGGAGACGGGGGGCACCGGAACCATGAAGGCGCGGTAGCCTGCTTCACGAGCACGTTTCATTGAGCCACTCAGGGCATCGACTGTTTGACCCTCGAGCGACGCGATGGCCCGGGCCTTGTTTCGCGTGGGTCCGCCCAAAACCTGGAACAGTGGCGCCTTCGACCATTTGCCAACGATATCCAGGAGAGCAATGTTGACCGCCGCCTGCAGGTTGGGCACAGCGCTCAATTGCCGGCGCACCGTTTCATAGGCGGTGGCTGGCTTGCCCAGAACCACAGGTTTCGCGCGCGCCAGATCTTCTGCCGATACGGAACCACACTCCCCAAAACCGATCAGACCAGACTTAGTTTGAACCCGGATGACCGTATAGCGTCTGCCGGAAACCGGTTCGCGAAGCGGGTAAACTTCGAGAGCCGTCACTTCAAGCTCCTGCTGCGTGCTGCCCTGAACCAGGAGCTCCCGCACGCGCCGAGATCGCATTCGCCAACCGCTCGCGCCGTTGGCTTGTGGCTTGCATCATAGGTTTCACCTTTCTCTTTCAGAATTCCGATTGAACCGTGTACCGAACCTGCGGGTGGCGCAGACATCGCGCCCCTTGCGATGTCTGCGAACCGCACCGCACACATGACAAACCGCGCCATGTCTGCGCCACCCGGAGTTTTTTGTCAACTTAACGAAGTAATACTTAGAACACAAACTTCAATGCGAACTGAATCTGCCGCGACGGCCGCGCTGTCGCAGCGATCGTGCCAACGCCAGTGACGCCAATGGTGCTTGCCGGCAAAGTAAACTGTGGCGTGTTGAACGCGTTGAAGAACTCCGACCGGAAGACGATGTACCGGTTTTCGGTTACGGGGAACTTCTTCACCACCGTGAGGTCAAAGTTGTAAGCCGGCGGACCAGTCAGAGTGTTGCGACCGAGGTTCCCCCAGTTGAACGCGGTTGGAATTCGAAACGCCGCTGGATTGAACCATTGTTGGACGGTCCGGTTCTCGACCTTCGGATCGACACCAGGGACCACGTCTGCCCGGCCACCGGCACCGGTGTTGGTGGGTGATCCGCTCGCTGAAACCGTGAAGGGGAGACCACTTTGCAATACGGTGATGCCGGCGAACTCCCAATTGCCTACCAGAAACCGCACCCAGGAGTTGTCATCGAGCAAAGGCTTTCCGGGACCGAAGGGCAAAGCATAGTTCCAAGCCAGGTTCACGCGATGACGGATGTCGCTGTTCATGTTGCCCCAGTCCGCTTGGCGGTTCGTAGGATCCTGAGGAATGGGTCCATTAGCGCCACCATCGCCACCTGCATTGTCCAGGCCGTGAGACCAGGTCCAGTTGCCCAGGAAGTACAGGCCGCTGCCGAACCTCTTTTCGAAACTGGTTTGCAGCGAATGATAGGCTGAAGCGCCTGAGGTCTCAGTCCAACTGATGTTGGTTACATTCGGAAAACGGGCGTTGTAGGGCCGGCGTGCCTGAATTGCACCTGCTCCAGGGGACGGCTGGTTTAACTGTCTGACCCAGGTCAAGTGACGACCCAAGGAGCCCACGTAGGTTGCCGTGAAGACAGAAGTTGAGGAGACTTCCCGCTGCACACCGAAATTAAACTGCTGAATGTCAGCGTTGCGGAAATCGGGCGTGACGCCTCTCAAGTTCCCAAAGGGGTTCTTGGGATCAATCGGCGGGAAGTCATTCAACGTCTTGAAGCCCTGTGACACCTTGTTGCCTGGAATCAATGCTCCGGGAATCTCGCTGAAGATCAAATCAAAAGGCACCTGGCGAAATTGCCGGATGGTTGTGTCGTGGCGGCCTTCGGGAGCATAAAAAATCCCATAACCCCCTCGCATCACGGTCTTGCTCCCGAATTGGTAGGCAAATCCAAAACGTGGCGCCAGAGCGCTCCAGTCGGTGTCGATGTTGGCCGTGGAAGAGGCGTTCTGCCCGGCAATGAGCAGTTCGGCTTTGTCTGGATCAAAGTTCACCCAGTAGTTATTTCTCTCCGTAAACGGCGTATTAACTTCGTAATGCACTCCATAGTTCAGAGTGAGTTTCTGATTCACGCGCCATTCGTCACGAGCGTAAAAGTTGTACTCTCCGGATTCGACGTAGGCCGTCCCAGGGATAAAGAAGTCACGAGTTGTGCGTTGCGGATAACCCAGCAGCATCGTGGCGATAACGTGGCCGGTGCCGCCGGCTGACTGGGGATTGTTCGTGAATGCATTGTCAAAATTGAACCGTCCAAATGCGCTTTCTCCCGGAGGGCTGGCAGTTTCACTCACCAGTCGTCTTCGCAAATCGACCCCCACCTTGAAATTGTGCGATCTGCGCAAGATGCTCAAATTGGCGATGTATTCCTGCATGTTTTCACGGCGAATCAGTGGATCGGAGCGGGAGTTTCCCAGCCCTGCGTAGCCAGCCGGACTGATGATGGGCGCCGACGGCTGGTAGGGATCGCTGGTGTCGCGGCCCGGGATTTCTTTCCACACCGCATTGGTCAGCGTCGTCGGCAGCAAGAAGCTGGCGAAACGCGTGTAACCGAACCGGAAGTCGCCAATAATCTGCGGACTGAAAGTGTGGATATCCGCCAAGACGAAACTTTGTCCGCGCACATCGTTCGGCCCGGCGAAGCTGTTTTCGTTACCCCCAATATCGATATTGAAAGTATCGGGTATCGTCAGCCGGCTGTCGTCAATCGAGTAACGCCCAAACAAGCTGTCTTTTGAAGTGAGCTGGTGGTCGATGCGAATATCCATCCGATCTGTCGAACTGCGTTTGATTGGGTTGGCCACATAGTTGTTTGCAAGTGCCGAAGTCTGTGGCAGCGGGTAGAGATTGACGAGCTTAGCCGCAATCGGATCGAAGCGGTTCGCTGGAATCTGGTCATTCGCGAAGCGGTCGCGAATGGAACCCGAACCACTCGGATTCGCCCGTGTCGAATCTGGATCAAAAATGCCATTCGGTACAGCACCGGCGAAGTTTCCCTGCCGCATTGCCAAGGTAGGCACCGTTACCAGGAGTGTCTGCCCAATCACTTCGCGCTGGCCTTCATAGTCCGTAAAGAAGAAAGTGCGATCACGCCTGATTGGCCCGCCCAGGCTTCCGCCAAACTGGTTTTGCCTAAATGGCGGGATTTTGTCGTTGGGCCGATCAAAGAAGTTTTTGGCGTCCAGGGCCGAATTTCGCAGGAACTCAAAAACAGATCCATGGACCTGGTTGCCGCCCGACTTGGTGTTGATGACAATGACAGCTCCTCCGGCCCGCCCAAATTCCGCACCGGCATTGTTGGTGAGGACTTTGAATTCCTGAATACCTTCCACCGTCGGGCGCACAACAAATGTCTGTGAAATCATCTCGGTGGCATCGATGCCGTCGACCATTACCTGGTTCAGATAGCTGCGCACGCCATTGGCTTGAAGCGTGGTGCCGCCAGGCCGCAACTCGTCGGGACGAGCTCCGGAGTTAATGGTACCGGGCTGTGCATAGTTCAAGCCCGAAACGCCCGGGGCGAGAATCGCAAGCTGGACAAAATTTCGGCCATTCAGCGGCAACGCGGCGATAGGCTCGGGAGCAATCACCTGGCCGACCGAGGCGTTTTCGGTTTGCAGCAGAGGTGCAACGGCATTCACTTCGACCACCTGCTCCACAGCACCTACTTCGAGCACAATGTTCAGACGTGCTTCCTGCCCAACCTGGAGCACGAATCCCTTAAACACTTGATTGCTAAATCCGATGTTCTTGGCGCTCACAGTGTAACTGCCAGCCAACAGATTCACGGCCGCGTAGTTGCCAGACTCGTCGGTACGCACTGCCACAGTGGCATTCGTGTTCTCGTTCGTCACAGTCACTTCCACGCCTGGAGTCACAGCGCCGCTCTTGTCGGTGATGGTGCCGACGATGCTGCCCCGCTCCACTTGGGCCGTCGCCGCCGCAGCGAAGGCAATCGCGAACATTGCACTTGTGAATAGGATCATAGAGATTCTCTTCATGATTTTCCTCCTTACTCACTCATGGTGATTAATCCTTGATATGGCACGAGCCCCGACCCGCCGGGTAGCAATCGTGACTTCAGAGTCGGCTCAAGAGAAGAAACGGACACATGCCCTGCTACAAAATGAAGAGTTTTGGGTTGGCCAAAACTCGCATATTGACAGGATGATTGATGAGGCTGAACCTAGCGCAACGGATTCTTGCAGTCAAGATGGAAAGCAGCCTAGGTGATTTCTCGGGTGAGATGATCAGATGAACTGTCCGCTTGGAGTTGCGGAGAAGAAGGCTCATGCTGATGAGGGTGCGAGCGCTGAATTGGCAGCAACAGGTCACCGTCGCTTCTTGTACTGCTACGGTTTCTTCGCCAGCTTCAGAGAAGCCGAGTTCATGCAGTAACGCAAGCCTGTTGGAGCTGGTCCATCCTCAAAGACATGGCCGAGATGAGCGTCGCACCGGGCACACAGGACCTCAACCCGTTTCATGAACAGACTGGTATCCGTCTCGGTTCGGATGTTCTCCTTGGCGACGGGCTCCCAGAAGCTGGGCCAGCCTGTGCCCGAATCGAACTTGGTTTGAGACTTAAACAGATCATTGCCGCAACAAACGCACTGGTAGACGCCGGCATCCTTCGTTTTGTGGTACTCCCCCGTAAACGCCCGCTCTGTCCCCTTTTTACGGGTTACCTGAAACTGCTCCGGTGTGAGCAGTTCCTTCCATTCAGCTTCGGTTTTGGTCACTTTGTTAGTCATGATGAATCCTTTCTTCTCGCTGGAATAGACCCTGATGGTCCCAGAGGTGGCGCTGGCAGCCACGTTTTTCTTCGTGATGAAGGTTCCAGAGCCAGTGAGCCGACACAGCCAGTGAGCGCAAAACAAGATCGAACAGAGTGCACACAACCCCAAGATTCTCATAGTCCACCTGTTCCTTCTAGACACTCTCCGACCGCTTCATTCTTGTATCATGCCGCGGCAGAGTCGATCTATTCCTTCTTACTAGGAGACAGAATTTCATTCAAGCGGGGAGCGGGTCGAACCAGGAAGAGATGCGTTCAGAAATGTGTTGTCGATCAGCCGGGTCTCTCCAATAAATACAGCCATCGCCAGCAACGCAGGACTCGTCACTTCCTGCAAGGGTGACAAGTCATTGACGCTCACGATTTCGGCATAGTCCAAACGAGCCAGTGGTTCCGACTGCGATCAATTCCTGCACACCTTGCAGCAGCACGCCGGCCCTGCATTCGCCTCGAAGCGCTGCTTGCCGGGCAAACTCCAGGCTGCGAAAGAGGATGGTTGCGGCCTGTCGTTCCTTGGGATTCAAATACCGGTTCCGTGAACTCAAGGCCAATCCGTCGGCCTCACGGACGATCGGCTGCACGATCAGCTCAACATCAAGATTCAGGTCGCGAACCATCCGACTCAGTATGATGGTTTGCTGCGCATCCTTCTGCCCGAACACTGCTCGGTGTGGCCGAACGATGTTGAAGAGTTTTAGGACTACTGTTGCCACACCACGAAAGTGCCCCGGCCGCGAAATGCCGCAGAGCCGGGAGCTGAGACCCTCCACCGTCACAAAGGTACTATAACCTTCCGGGTAGATTTCTGACGCCGGTGGGAGGAACACCGCGTCCACACCCCGCTCCTTGAGCAGAGATAGATCTTGCTCCAGCGGACGCGGGTAGCGGTTAAGGTCCTCCAGCGGGCCAAACTGAGTGGGATTGACAAAGATGGAAACCACCAGGCGATCGGCTTCGCGAGCGGGGACGAGCAGGCTGAGGTGGCCAGCGTGAAGCGCACCCATCGTGGGTACGAGCGATACGGTCAAATCCTGATCTTCCCAAGAGGACCGGAGCTGCTTGAATGCGGCGATGGACTCAACGATCTGCATGCTGCCTTACCGTTGCCACTGAGCCGGCAGCGTGATACGACTCATCGTCTGACGGGAAGTTCTCTCTGAGGCAGTCTTCCTTGAACTGCCGCACGGCGTTCGAGATGAGCTGATTCAGATTCAAATACTGACGGGCAAACCGGGGTTTCCTGGCAAAGCCCAAGCCGAGCAAATCCTCCGTCACGAGGATCTGCCCATCACAATGAGCACCTGCGCCGATGCCTATGGTGGGAATCTCAACAGCCTCCGTGATCTCGCGCGCCACTTCCGCAGCCATTCCCTCCAGGACCACTGCGAAAGCGCCTGCCCGCTGCAATGCCAGAGCGTCTCGCAATAGCGCCTCGGCGGAGGCGCTGGTTCTTCCTTGCACCTTATACCCTCCCATGACACGCACAGACTGGGGCAGCAAGCCGATGTGACCCATGACTGGAATGCCCGCGGCAACCAGGCGCTCAATGTGGCGGACGTACGCGTCGACCACCCTTCCAGCTTGACAGCTTCCGCACCGCCCTCTTTAACGAGAACCAACGCGTTTTCCAGAGCCGTCTTTACATCGACTTGATACGAGCCGAAAGGCATATCAGCGACGAGCAAGGCCCGTGTGACCGCGCGTCGCGCTGCTTTCAGATGGATCAGCACTTCCGGAATGGTCAGTGGAAGCGTCGAGTCGTAACCCAGGCGGGTCATGCCAAGAGAATCTCCGACCAGCAACAGATCAAGCCCAGCCTCATCCAGAATGCGCGCCAGTGGGTAGTCATTAGCGGTCAAGCAAACGATCTTCTCGCGGCGTGTCTTTTTGTCCAATAACAGTGGAGGAGTGAGTTTGCGAGGAACTTCCGGAGGGGTAGCGCTCATGAGATACGCTCCTTTTAGATTAGGTTACAGGTGACAGGTTTCAGGGGACAGCAAACCTGGGATACACATTCCTTAAAAACTCACTGTCCCGGTCCTTGCGGATCCAGGCAGCTTGATGAGTTTAGCGGGAGTTTCCGTGATCTGCAAAAGGAATCCAGAGGCTAGCCAGAAATCCGCCTGAGCCAAAAGGGTATACGAGGCCTTTAGCAGACTCACTGCTGCGATGGAGGAAATCCTCGACTGGATTCTGCCCCCCGGCTTAGTGTCCGCCGGGGTGACGTTCCTTCGCGCCGGAATGACGCAGCCGTGCAACCCCACCCTCCGTCATTCCGGCCAAGCGCAGCGCGAGCCGGAATCCAGCGCGCTTTGGCGACAACCGATCCTCAACGAAAGTCGGATTTCTGAGCTTCCGCGGGAATGACAGATGTAGTGAGAAGCCTCAGTGGCGGAATCGCTTCAAGAATCACCATCCAACTTGCGAACCTGACTCAGGAACCCGCGGAGCTCCTCAGGCAAGTCGCTTGAGAAGCTCATGGGTTCATGCGTTCGCGGATGGAGAAATTCCAGGAACGCCGAGTGCAGGAAGTTGCGTTCCAAGGCTGGCAAAGTCTGCGTTCCGGTAGAACGCTGGATTCGAGCCGGTGCGCCATAGAGGGTGTCGCCCACAACGGGGTGCTTGATCGAACTCAGGTGAACCCGGATCTGATGGGTGCGGCCTGTCTTGATGGTGAGCTGGAGCAGCGAGAAGCGTGCAAAGGTTTCGACCACTTCGTACAGAGTGTGGGCAACACGGCGTGCGTCTAGCTTGCGTGGACATACGCAAGCGATTAATGCGATCGCGTCCAATGGCACTCTGGATTTCTCCGGTAGGATTCTTCATTCGACCGTGCACCAGCGCCAGATATCGTTTGATGACCCTACGCGACTGAAACTGGCTCGCGAGATTCGCGTGGCTGACGTCGTTCTTGGCCACCACGAGCAATCCCGAGGTTTGTTTATCCAGGCGGTGAACGATTCCAGGACGGTCCGTCCCGCCGGACTGCGAGAGACTCTGGAAATGGTGCAGCAGAGCATTAACGAGCGTTCCCCGGAGAACTCCGGCGCCAATGTGTATCACCATCCCGGCTGGCTTATTGACGACGGCCACGTCGGCATCTTCATAAACAATATCCAGTGGAATAGCTTCCGGGAGGAGCGCGGTCGGTTTCGGCGCCGGCAACGAGACGTCGATTTGTTCCTTGCCGCGCAGCTTGTAGCCCGCCTTTGCAGGCTTGCCATCCAATAGGACCTGCTGGTCGTCAATCCACTTTTGGATCTGCGAGCGGCTCTGCTCAGGAAATGCCTCGCTCAGGAAGAGATCAAGACGCTTGCGCCGGTCTGTTGCTTTTGGGGACAGTGTGGGCACGGTCCAAACGAGGTGAAAAGAACTAGTCAAGGCTCGGCATTGGAATCCAGGCACTTGAGTCATTGAGCTGCTGCTCTAGCGGCCTTCGCAGGAGGCCGTCTCAAGTAGAAAAACAGCCCGATTGCAGCGACGATGAGCACCAGGCTGATGGACTGCGATGTGGACAACAGCCCTCCCATCACGAACCCTCTCTCGACGTCGCCGCGGAAAAATTCAATGACAAAGCGTGTACATGAATAAAGCGCCAGGTAGAGGATAAAAACCTGCCCGTCAAACTGCTTTCGTTTGATCCACTCCCAAAGAATGAAGAACAGGATGAGACTGGCCAGTGATTCGTAGATCTGTACCGGATGGAGGGGCACCATCAAAGGGACACCGACGGTCTCGTGGCTGTAGGGATTGGTGAACGTGACTCCGAAGATGGAAGCGGTGGGCTTTCCGTAGCAGCATCCCGCCGCGAAACAACCCAGGCGGCCGATCGACTGTCCCAAGGCGATGCCAGGCGCCGCGCAGTCTGCCACTCTCCAGGCTGGTAGCTTGTGCCGCCTGGCCATCGCAACGCCGACGATTACGGCCAGAATGAAACCACCGTAGTAGACGCCACCGGAACGCAATGTGGCCAGCGAGAAGATTTCTCTGGGGTGATCCAGATAGTAGCCCAACTCAGTGATGAGTAGGAGCGCCTTGGACCCGATGAGCGCGCTGATCGCGATGTAGAGCCCGAGGTCGTAGATCTTGGCTGGGTCAACCTGCTGTCGCCGGGCGGCACGCGCACTGATCGACAGACCCGCAAGAAATGCCACAGCCAACAAGAAGCCGTAGGTGTGGATCACCAGCCAGGAGTATTCAAAAAGTTTGGGAAACAAGAGAGTCCTTACGGAGCCACAAACCCCTGGAGGGACCGCGTTTCTACTGTCCCGCAGCGACGGTCTTCGCTTCCTCTACCGAGGGCTTGTGCAGAACTTCCAACAGCAAAAACCCGATGCCAATCGTAATCGCAGAGTCGGCAACGTTGAAGGTTGGCCAGTGGTACGTCCCGTAGAAAACATCCAGGAAATCGATTACATAACCATAGTTGATCCGGTCATACAGGTTTCCAGCCGCGCCCCCTAACACCAACATCAGCCCGAGCTGTAGCTTCCAGTTATCAACGGGCTGCCGCAGCGAATAGACCAGGATCGCGATCAAGGCAGTTGTCGCGGTCAACGTCAGGACGTAGGGAACCCATGGAGAATCGCTATTGGCAAACAATCCAAAGGCTACCCCGGTGTTGCGAGTGTGCGTCAAATCAAAGACTCCTGGAATAATGGTCTTCGACTCGTACAGCAAGAACCGGGCTTCCACAAGTACTTTGGTGAGCCGGTCTAGAACGAGAACTACGATTGGAATCAGAAAGTAAAAGCAGCGGATCATCGTCATATCATTCGAAAAATCTCTTGCGCTTCCCTAGTACCCGATCTCTCGTAAAGTAGCCGTGCAGCGCCCGCAAGCTGTTTCGAAGTCGCCGTCCTGGCCAACCTCGACTGAATAGTTCCAGCAGCGTTCGCACTTTCTCCCGTCGGCTCGTTGCACCAGTATTTTCAGAGCATTGGTCTCGGCATAATACTTGTCGGGTTGGACCTCATCTTTCAACTCGACTTGCGACACGATGAATAGATAGGGCAAAAACGACTGATAAGCGTTCAACAGGTTCAGGGTATCTCCAGCGGCTACCAGTTGCACCTTGGCTTCAAGAGCCTGACCGATGAACTTGTCTTTTCGTGCTGTTTCCAGAACCTTCAGAACCTCGCCGCGAATTTCAGACAGCTTGTCCCAGTCGTCGAGCTTCTGAAGCATTTTCTCCGAGAAGCCCTCTAGCAGGCGCTCAGCTGGAACGAAAGTTGCCATATGGACGCTTTCTTCGCGGCCAGTTTCTTTGGGGAGATACCGCCAGATTTCGTCGCAGGTGAAGCTGTAAAGAGGCGCCATGGCTCGCGTCAATGCCTCCACAATGCGGTAGATGGCGGTTTGGGACGAGCGGCGCAGCCGTGAATCGGGAGCCGCCGTGTAGAGCCGATCTTTGAGAATGTCCAGATAGTAGGCGCTGAGATCGAGTGTGACGAACTCGTTCACCGCATGATAGATGCGATGAAATTCGTAGCTGTCGTACCAGCCATAAACCCGCTCCAGCAGGCGAGAGGCCTTGCGCAACGCCCATTGATCAAACTCAGATAACTCTGTTGCCGCAACCGACATCTCGCCCGGAGAAAAATCATACAGATTCCCAAGCATGAATCGTGCGGTATTGCGGAACTTGCGATAGGCCTCCGCCAGCCTGACAAACATATCTTTCGATATCCGGACGTCGTCCTTAAATTCGATGGACGCCACCCAAAGGCGCAAGATTTCGGCGCCGCTATCCTTGACGATGCCCTGCGGCTCAATGACATTCCCGAGCGACTTGGACATGGCTTTGCCCTGCGCGTCGAGTGTCCATCCGTGCGTCAACACCTGGCGATAAGGTGCCCCACCGTGAATGCCAACACCAAGCAACAATGAGCTGTGAAACCAGCCACGATACTGGTCGCCACCTTCGATATAAACATCAGCAGGCCAGGGCAGATCGTCACGTTTGCCGAGCACAGCTTCAGCGCTCGATCCGGAATCGAACCAGACATCGAGAATATCGGACTCTTTCCGGAAGCTTTTTGCCTGGCATCGTGGACAGCGAGCGTCAGGCGGCAACAACTCCTCCACTGTCCTTTGAAACCAAGCGTCAGAACCCTCTTTCTCGAAGATCGACACGACGTGATCGAGGAACGGTTTTTCAAGGACCGGTTCATTGCAGGACTCGCAGTAGAACACGATGATCGGCACACCCCATACACGCTGGCGCGAAACGCACCAATCCGGCCGGCTGGCAATCATGTTCGAGATGCGCTCTTCGCCCCACTCAGGAAGCCATTTCACGCCCTTGATGGCTTCCAATGCCTTCTGGCGCAAATTGGCATGCTCCATGGAAATAAACCATTGGGGTGTTGCCCGGAAGATGACGGGGTTGTGGCAGCGCCAGCAATGAGGATAAGAGTGAGTGATCTTTTCTGTCGCGAGCAAGGCGCCGCGAGAAGAGAGCAACTCGACCACTGCGGGATTGGCTTTGAAGACATTCATTCCCGCAAAAAACTCCGTGCCTTCTTCAAACTGCCCACGCCCATTCACAGGACAATAAATGTCCAAGCCATACGCTTTCCCGACAGCGTAGTCTTCATGTCCGTGCCCAGGTGCCGTATGGACGCAGCCCGTGCCTTGCTCCAGCGTCACATGATCGCCAAGAACGAAGAGTGACGGCCGCTCCAAAAAAGGATGCTTCGCTTCGAGCCTTTCGAGCTTGCTTCCTTTGAACTCAGCCAGCGTTTCGCTCGGCTGGAAGCCGCATTTTTGAGCCGTGGGTTCAACCAGATCCGAAGCCATGAGGTAGACTTCATCGCCCACAGCGATGGCGGAATAGTCGAGGTGGGCATTGAAAGCAATGCCGAGATTGGCCGGCAGCGTCCATGGCGTCGTCGTCCAGATCAGGACCGAAACCTTCCGACCCTTCAAAGCTTGGTTCAGAAAGGACAGATCTGACGTGACGGAAAACTTGACGTAGACCGAAGGGCTGGAGTGATCTTCGTACTCCACCTCAGCCTCAGCCAGGGCCGTCTGGCATGAGATACACCAGTGCACTGGTTTCAGGCCTTTGTAGATCGAGCCTCTCTCGACGAACTTAGCAAACGTGCGCGCAATGGCGGCCTCAAAGTCGTGACTCATCGTGAGGTAAGGCGCACCCCACTCTCCGAGAATGCCAAGCCGCTTGAATTCCGTTCTTTGCAGATCGATAAACCGTTCGGCGTACTTTCGGCACTCCTGCCGAATTTCAACCAGGGACATCCCGGCCTTTTTCTTTCCGAGCGACTGGTCTACTTTGATCTCAATGGGCAACCCATGGCAGTCCCACCCCGGAACGTAAGGTGCGTTGAACCCCAGCATGTTCCGTGACTTGACAATGAAGTCCTTGACGATCTTGTTTTCCACATGCCCCAAATGAATGTTGCCGTTGGCGTAGGGCGGTCCGTCGTGCAGAATGAACAGGGGCGAACCGGCACGAGCGCTCCGGATTGCCTCGTAGAGCCCCATCTTCTCCCATCGTTCGAGCGTTGCGGGCTCTGTCGATGGCAGATTAGCCTTCATTGGGAAGTCAGTCTTTGGCAGGTTGACTGTGGTTTTGAGATCTACAACTTTGTTCATGGAGTGTGCCTAGAAGATACAGGCTGGCCGGTGCAAAAGGGGCGAATTATAGACGAGATCATCGCAATTGTCCACGCGCCCTCCCATGTATGCCCTCCCTTGCGCGACCTGTACAAATGACCAGGATGGGGGGACATTTTTCTTTGCAAATTCATTGAACATGTTAGAATTATGGACGCCGCAGTTTGCTCTCAGTCGCCCTGAGAACCTTAATGAGTTGGCTAATTTCGGACGTTAAGTGTCAGCAGGCAACTGGATGGCAGAGGCCCGTCGTCTAACCGCATTGCTTTGCTTATGCGAGCGTTTTGATGGGTCGGAGTCTTCATGAATCAGATTGACGAACAAAAAAGCTTGGTTGAGTACCTGGAAGCTGCGCTCACGGCGGCTCGCAAGCATCTTGCATCGGATCCCGAAAAGATCAGCCGAGTTGAACGTGAACTGGCCGAGGCGCGGGTAGAGTTTGAGCGCTTGTCCAGAACTTCCGCACAACCCACTGCGGAGGCGACGAAAGTGCTCAGTCGTCCGATCTCCAGACCGGCTCCAGTGGCGGATTTTGAGCTGAACCTGCAGCTCCAGACCGAACCGTTCTTCAAGACATTTCTGAACAACATCAAGTCGTTGTTCGTGAATGAGACCAAGGTCTACAACATCAGTGCTCGGCCGATTCAGACGAATCTGATGGTGGAAGTGGACCCGTGGTATCGGACGCTTGGCAATAACTTCAAGGCCATTGTCAAACCCGAGCCCAAGTCGTATGCCATCTCATCGAAGCCAATTGCAACAGATCTCATTCTCGAGACACAGCCCTGGTTTAAGACGGTTTTTTCCCAGCTCAAATACATCTTCGTCAAGGAAGAGCGTCCCGATATTCAAGTGACGGCCCAGCCCGTCGAAGTGGACGAGATTTTCAAGGAGTACAAGTTCCGTTCGAGTTCGCTGGCGTTTTCGATGATCGCCCACGTGGTCGTGGTGTTTGCAATCATCTTTGTCCCCATGTGGCTGGTGAAGCAGGTGAAGAAATCCACCAGTACAAATGTTGAGCTGTTGGATCCCAGCCAGTTGACCTTGAATCTTCCACCGAAGCCAGAGAAGTCTGGCGGAGGTGGTGGAGGAGGCCGGCGCGAGGTGATTCCCGCATCGAAGGGCAAGTTGCCGAGACCGTCCGACAAGCAACTCACGCCTCCTACACCCAAGATCGTGAACCTGGATCCGGTACTGGCGGTAGAGCCCACCGTGATAGTGCCGCAGTTGAACTCGTTCCCGGATATTAACATTGCAAACTACGGCGATCCGTTGGGCATTCCCGGGCCACCTTCCAGCGGGCCGGGAACCGGTGGTGGCATTGGAACGGGTACAGGTGGCGGTGTTGGTCCAGGCAAAGGCGGTGGCGTTGGGCCTGGTGAAGGCGGCGGAATTGGCGGCGGCGTCTTCCGCGTTGGCGGCGGCGTCAGCGCCCCTTCGATCGTCTATCGCGTCGAACCCACCTATTCCGAGGAAGCTCGGAAAGCGAAGTATCAAGGTGTTGTGGTACTCTCGGCCATCGTCCGCAAGGATGGCACGATCGAAATCTTGAAAGTCGTGCGCGGGCTGGGCTTGGGATTAGATGAAAATGCCATTCAGGCCTTGAAGCAATGGAAATTCCGGCCCGGAATGAAGAACGGTGTTCCTGTTGATGTGGCCTTGAATATTGAAGTCAATTTTTCGCTCAGGTAGTTTCCCTTCGACTACTTCTTCCCGCTTCTCCTTCAGGTCTTTCCCCTAAATGTACCGAAGCTATCCGCCCGCACGGGCGGCCATATATCCTTGATACCATCGACAACAGGGGCACAGTAAATTCACTACCACAACGGTCGCGATGGAGGATTCGGGCAAGCCGCGTCAATGCAACACCCCGAGCGACCACGCTTCCAACAACAACCGATGTCCGATGGCAACATCCTAGTGGAGAACGCACGCTGCTCTGTTGGGAATTTGGCGTAGCGCACCGCACCACTGGATAGCTTCACTGCAACAAAATGGATACCCTTACTCTTAAGGAGATCTATGCCACCTCTCAGTTACATTCTCGTTGAAAGATTGGATAGTTTTGGTTCATTTGAAGATCTTCAGCGGGCGCTGCATCGCATTAAGGTACTCGGCTACGCCGGTGTGGAGTTGAACCTCACTCCGAACGTCGCTTTCGAAATGGAAGCCCTGGCTCATTTTGCCGAAACCATCGAACTTCCCGTTGTGTCCTTTTTGACTGGTGCCAATTACTTCGCCGAAGGCCTTTGCATGAGCTCACCTGAAGTTGAGGTGCGAGATCGCGCGGTGCGGCGTCTCCAAGAGTGTGTGGCTGTGGCTTCAAAATTCGGCGCTCTGTTGGTCATTGGCCAAATGCAGGGCTTCTTAAGCGACGAGCCTGACCAGTCGAAGGGTGAAGCACGCATCGAGACCTGTCTGAAGCGAGTGGTGGAGACAGCGGAGCAGTATGGGACAACGATAGCCTTCGAGCCCGTCAATCATCTTCAAGTCGGATTCCATAACACCCTCGCAGCTGTGATGGCTCTGGCTGGTCGCATTGATTCTCCGCGCTTCAAACCGATGCTGGATAGTTTCCACATGAATATCGAAGAGGTATCGCTAACGGAACCTATCTACCAGGCGGGCCGCAATCTCGCGCACTTTCATGTCTGTGAATCCAATGGCAGCTTTCTTGGCAGCGGGCATTTGAACCTAGCCGCCGTGTTTGCCGCTCTGGACAAAATCGACTATCAAGGGTTTGCGTCAGTAAAAGTCTACCGCCATTCCTGGGAAGTAGGGGCAGAAAGGTCAATCGGTTACCTGCAGAGCCTGGCTTGAAGGTAAAGGCGTGGACTGCGAAATCTGAAAGAGGGTTCTATTCGAAGAACATGGTCAGATAGAGATCTAGCCAGAGTAGGGCTAGCGATCAGGCAACAGCCGCTCGCGCTTTTATCTGCCCGCCGAACCGCCACAGCTTAGAACCACGGTTCAAGATCGAGAATCCTCGCATCCATCGATTTGGACGCCCGTGTTGGGTCAAAATATTCTCGAAGGTATGCGATCTTATCGCTAGCGGCACGCAGGAACACGACGTACTCTTGGCGGTAAATGCGGCCGGTGGTTTTGATCAAAGCTTCGGCCTTGACTTGCGCCACGGCGGCTTGTGGGTCTGTAAACGCATAGACCTTTGGATCGATGAAGCGGAAGTTTTCGACCGCCCCCAAGAACCATCTAACGTGATGAAGCACCTCATCGCGGCCCGAGAGCTTTGCCGGATGGCCGATGGCGGGTGCGTAGGCTAGTTCCCACAAAATGTTGTCAGCGATTAGCGTTTGCCACTGTTGGTGATCGTCGACCAGTGTCTGAATGTGTCGTTGCAAGAGCTCAGCCGCGATACTCATTCGAATCCTCCTGAGCGAGATGGCCGTTACGCGAGCTACTAACGATCAGGCATCAGTCGCTGCCGGAGTCTTTGGCGACGTCGGCTGCACGCGGTGTTAGGCCTTCGTGAAAAAGCCGGGTCTGGGGTGTTCGTTCCTGCCACCCAGGCAATGCGCTGACCTGGCTAGGGCCGGAAGTGCCTCAAGCTTCAGGCGACTTTTGGTGTTTCGGACTCCTCGCGTTCCAATACGAGCTGCTGGAAGCGACGACCGGCAAAGATGGCAATCCAAATCCAGATTCCCGTAATGGCAATAGTCACGGGGCTGAGCCAGCGAAGTACGTCGACAGAAACCGCTGACAAAAGAAAGGCGATCCCGATGCCGATTCCTTTGCCGGCACGCTGAACAAACATATTCGTGAAGGCCCGCGCCTTGTACTGTTCATCGCTGGACGTTGGAACATACAAGGTTTCCCGCGCCGTCTGGTTGATGGAGTAGTTGAAGCTGTTGTCGGAGATGGTGAGCAGGCTGGCAAAAACCAGTGTCGGCGCTGCCAGAAACATCCCGCTGGAGAGGGCCACCGCCACCGGCAGGACCAGCAGCGCGGTTCCCAGTCCGAAACGCCGCATGATGAAACTGGTGAAGACCAACTGGACCACCACCGAGATGATGTTGGTGATCAGATAAACGTTGGCCAGGAAGAACTGCGTGTTGGTTCCCCCCGTGATGCCGGACTGGGTCAGCGACTTGAACTGGAAGTCCATGATCTGCGAGCAAAGCTCGTAAAGCAGCATGATCCCGACCACCGCGAGCAGGTATTGCGAGGTGAAGACCAGCTTGCCGCCTTCGAGGGCTGCATTGCTGCGACCGGCGTCGCCGCGCACAGGACGTGGCCGGTAAGTCAGGGCAGCGCCGGGCTGGCGCGCAAGCCGGTTGACCTGCCAGACGACAGCCCCGATCACGAGCGTCAGAAGCGCACACATCAGAATCAGGGGTGGTGCACTGTATTCTTTGATCAGCGACCGGACCAGTGTCACGCCGAGCAACCCGCCCAGGACTCCGCCCGTTCCAATGACGCCGTAGAGCCGCTTGGACTGGTCCGGCGTGGAAAGCTCGTTTAATAGCGCCCAAAAGGTCGCTACCCAGACAGTACTCCACAGGTCGCCGAACAAATAGAAAGACCAGTTGATGAAGTTGGTAGGACGATCGCTAACCGTGGCAGCGAAAAACAGCAGACAGGCAACGAAAAAGAGACAGAGGAAATAGACCAGACGGCGCCCGCCCAGGCGGTTGTACAGAAACGTAAAGACGACCATTGCCACCGCAGCCACGACGATGTTCAACAGCTTGGCAAGCAACTCGGTTTTGGCCCCCAGGTATTCGATAAACAACCCGGCCTTCAAGGGCCGAAGAATCTGGAACACCGTGATGGCCGAAAACCAGAACGTGAACATCGACAATGTGGCCTGCCACTCGCCTGCCCGGATGTCAAAGAACTTTTTTGGTGTGTCCATGGGATCTCCGTCGCTGATCTCAAAATGGCCCCGGTATCAGCAAATCCAAGAACTTCCCCTGAGCGCCTTGCAGCGCATTGAGTCCGTTGGCCCTGGTCGGGCAGTTGCGTAATAGGTGTTCCCAATCGGAATATCAATGGCGTTCTGGGTCGGTCGAAGCCTGCTCAGCACGCTAAGCAAACAGAGAAAGATAGATCCGATCAAGCAAAGGACTGCTGGACTGAGATGACTCGCCGGCACAGAGCCCTCAACTATCCATCATCTTCGACCATGGCATAACGGCCTGGGCATGAGCCGCGGCGCGTCTTCTGCGCCGGTTCTTCAACGGGTTAGTTACTTCGAGGCTTATCCCTTTGCAGCATAGTAACCTTTACGAGCTTTGACTCGGAGATTCTTTCTGTCTGTTTCAATTTTGACCGAGCGGAACGAGCCGTCGCGGGCGGGGTTTGATGAGCGATACGCAACTGAATACTGGCTTCGCAGTTCGGCACTGATGTCTTGAAAACTTTCGGAGAGGTCCTCGGCCTTGAATGGAAAGAAGGCGCGACCGCCAGTATCATCGGCAAGGCGTTTGAGAACTTTGTCTGCTTTGGGGGCCGTGATGCCAAAGAACCCGCTGGAATTTGTGCTGATGGTATAGATGGAAACGTCAGACTTCTGCGCCATCTCCAGCGTTCCAGTGAGTGTTTCCAGGCTGAGGTTGTCGTCGCCGTCGCTGATGAGGATCAGCACCTTCCTGCCAGCCTCTGCTTTGAGTTTCTCCTGACAGGCCAGATAAATGCCATCAAACATTTTTGTGCCGCCGCCCGGTCGCACCTGCCGGATGGCTTTCGCTAGAACTTCGGCATTGTCAGTGTAGTCCTGTACCAACTCGATCGCCGAATCAAAGGTGATCAGCAGAGCTTTGTCCTTCTTGGGCCGAAGTGTCCGGTATAGGAAATCGATTGCTGCCTGCTGTTCAAACTTGAAGCGGTCTCGGATACTCGTGCTGGTATCGATCAATATGGCAATGGTCAGCGGCAGATCGGTCTCGCGGGTGAAGTTGGTAATCGTCTGCGGTCTGTTGTCTTCAGAGATCTTCAGGTTCTGTTTTTCCAGATCGGTTACCAGCTTGCCTTTTCGATCGGTAACCGTAAACAACACATTCACCAGGTCCACATGAACAATTAGGTTGTCGGGCTTGGCTTCTGTTTTTTCCTGCTTGGTGTCAAGCACCTTCGTCTGAGACCGGTAACCGTCCAAGGAGGATAGGCTCAAGGCCGCGACAACCGCCAACGCGAACTTGAAAGACAGCGGAATTCTCTTTTGCATGGAAACCTCTCCTGGTCGTTGGTACATCCTAATGTTCAGAAGCTCAGCTCAGCCCGAACTCCGCCATCTTTTCATAGAGCAGCCGTCTCTGGATTCCAAGAATCCGCGCAGCTTCTGCTTTGTTACCCTTCGCATCTTCGAGGGCAGTTCGTAGCAGGTGAGCTTCGAGTTCCTTTACAACATTCCAATAGCCTTCACGACACGGTACTTGTGACAACCATCCGGAAGACGTGGCTGCTGTCCGCTGATTAAATTGGATGCATTCGGGAGTGATGACGCCGCCTGGTGCGAGGACAATCGCTCTCGTCATCACGTTCTCTAACTCCCGCACATTCCCAGGCCAATCGTGGGTCATAGTGCGCTCCAGCGCGTCTTCACGGATCGTGACGGGTCGCTCGGAGCGACTGATGAAGCGCTGTACCAGGAGCGGGATGTCGCCTCGCCGCTCGCGAAGGGCTGGAAGTGCGATGGTAACCACGTTTAGACGGTAATAGAGATCTTCGCGAAAGCGGCCGGCAGCTGCTGGTTGGCTCAGGTCCTGGGAGGTCGCGGTAATGAGCCGGAAGTCGACAGAAATCGGAACGCTGCTGCCGAGCCGCTCGATGGTGCGTTCCTGGATAGCACGCAGAAGCTTGGCCTGCAGGCTGAATGGAAGCTCGGCAACCTCATCTAGGAAAAGAGTCCCCTTTTGAGACTGTTCGAATCGTCCGATCCTTTGGGACAACGCATTAGTAAAGGCTCCCTTTTCGTGACCGAACAGCTCCGCTTCAAGGAGAGTGTCAGGAATCGCTGCGCAGTTCACCTTGACCAAGGGTCCCTGAGCTCGGGCGCTGAACTCGTGGATTGCGTTGGCAACCAGCTCCTTGCCGGTTCCTGATTCGCCGGTAATAAGGACTGTGGCATCCGAATTGGCCACCCGGCCGATTGTCTTGTAGACCTCCTGCATCGCCAGGCTGTGGCCCACCATTCCCGGAATGTTAGGCGCATCCGGGACCGTCTTGCGAAGCTTGCGCACTTCCTTTTCAAGCTTCCGGTATTGAAGAGCCCTTTGAATGAGCAGAATCAAGTGTTCGTCGTTGATTGGTTTCGAAACATAGTCGAAGGCGCCGTACTGAGTCGCACGGATGGCATTGCTGCTAGTAGTCTCAGCCGTCATAACGATCACTGCGGCATCGCAATGATCGGCACGCAACCTCTGCAGAATGGTCAGCCCATCGACGTCGGGAAGCCGGATGTCGAGCAGGACCAAGTCGGGGTCTTGCTGCAGAATCAGCTTGTGTCCTTGCTCTCCGGTTTGCGCTTTGAGGATCTCGTAGCCTTCGTCGGCGAGCAAAAGCGAGAGAGCCTGAAGCGCAGTCTTTTCGTCCTCGACGACGAGAATTCGCCCCTTCATGCTTCTACCCCTGCTGGCAAGAGCACACGGAACCGAGCGCCTTTCACCCCTTGGCCTGACTCGATCGTTGCCCCCATCTTCTCAAGAAGCGTTTTGGTCACGGCCAGGCCCAGGCCGGTGCCACTGGGCTTTGTCGTGTAGAACGCCTCGAAGATCCTTTCTTGCTGTTCCAAAGTGAGGCCTGGACCGCTGTCCTCAACACTGATCTCCACATGGCCGTCTGCGGGACTGAGCGACAGCCCTACCTCGCCGTTCTGCCCCGAGGCGTCAATGGCGTTCAGCAGCAGATTCATCAGCGCCTGCTGCAGATAGTTCCCATCGACCAGGGCTTGGCATTCGCCAGGCGCCGTAACCTGAATCTTGACGCCATGCTCCTCCGCATGCGGTTTGACCAAAGCCAAAGTTCTTTCCAGCACGGGCTGTAAAGGCTGCAGCCGCAGTTTCTCTGGCTCATCAGCGCCGAAAACCAACAAGCTTTTCAACAAGGCGTCGAGCCGGTCGATTTCGCTGGTGATCAACCCGATGATTTCGCCAGCCGATGCCTGACCTTGCAGCCGTTTGGCCAGCAATCGAATACTCAATCGAATGCTGTTGAGAGGGTTACGGATTTCGTGCGCGATACCAGCCACCACTCGTCCCATGACCCGAAGGCGATCCTCCCGACGCAGGTCCGTTTCAAGCTTCTGGCGGCTGTCCGCCATGGTATTCACAGCCTGAACGATGGTTCGCAGCTCATGGTTCTGGTCGGGCAAACGATAGTGAACGTCGGTGCGCAGCCGTTCCAGTCCTGCTTGAATCATTTCGAAGCCACGCTGAAGATTGAAACTTAATCGGAGCACGGCGCCTATGGCGATCAGAGAAATCCCCATCACAGCGACCAAGAGCAACCGTTTGTTCAGTTCGCTCGAATCGCTGAAATTAATGATGCGACGCAAACTCCAGGCTGACAGCTCGGCGGCTGGATTCGCTGATACTGATACCAGGACCAAGTCCTTGCCATCCTGCAAGACGCGGCTGGCGAGGCGCCCGCTGGCCCGGCTTTCGGTCAGAGCCGACAAGACCTCTTGATGTTCAAGCGGAGGCTGGCGAAGAGCGCTTCCTGGCTCGGTGTATGTTGGGAAGCTGTGCCCCACAACCTCATCGTTCCAGAGAAAACCTCCCTCGATATCCGGATACGAGCGCAACACCTCATACGACACTCGGCGAAGTTCTCCGTCCAAATTCTCCGAATCGGGAGTCTTTCTATTACTCGCCGAAGCCCGTGCAGACTGCAGTAGTTCACCCACCGCATTGGTCAGCGTCTTATTGGTTTCGCTGATGACCACCGACCGCAAGTTTCGCGCCAGGTCTGCAGCCAGTAGTCCAGTCAGAAGCACTGCGACCAGAGCTGTAACCAGCAACCAAGTTTGGAGTCTCTGTGCAGCAATAATCCTTGGAAAGCGCATTTTGGTCTCTGTATCTACATCGCCGTACGCAAATGGCCTGCCAGTGTTACCACTGCATTACCGCTGCACTACCAAGGCCGTGAAAAGGAAAGTGTGAAGAAAGCGTACACCTAGCGTACGAATTTAACTCATCTTTGCGGCGGAAGTGTTGATCGACTAGCCCGAATGGCCTGCCTGTGCGGCACCAACCCAGATGGGCGGAACTGAGTCAGATGGATCGAAGCCGTCCGCAGCGCTGCTGAGTGGAACTTTACTGCGCAATCGTCTTGGGGACGAGTAAGCAGGTTTCATCTGCCATCCGCACCCTTGGCGACCGCAAAGGGCGACTTGCCTTCAGGACGCTTGCGGGACGGTTTCTTTTCCGGGGACAAAGACTTCAGCATCCTGGACAAAGACAAGGCCTTCCTTGACCATCGGCATCAGATGCGGCAGCACTTCGCGGATCTTCTCTTCGCTATCGACTGCCTCGACCATCACTGGCTTCTCGTCAGACACCCCAAAGAGGCCCTTGCGATGAATCCGCCCGTGGGCGCCATATCCCATGATCCCACTCCAGACTGTCGCGCCGGCGACATGATTCCGGTGAAAGAGGCGGACAATAGCCTCATACAGCGGTTCTCCTTCCCAAGTATCAGTGTCTTCGACGACGACCCGCAGCGACTTATATTTGAATCCAGTGATCACGCCAACCTCCTTTTCTGTTGCCAAATTTCGATGGGTTGTCGGTTTCAGGGAAGAAGATCTCACAGCAGTTTGCCGCAGCTAAACCTCAGCTAGACATCTTGGTTTCACGGCGCGCTGCGACATAGTACAAGCTGGGCAGAACCAACAGAGTAAGCATCAGAGTAGACAGTAATCCGCCGACGATCACGGTGGCGAGAGGCCGCTGCACGTCGGACCCGATGCCGGTCGCTGTGGCTGCCGGAATCATGCCCAGCAATGCCACCAGGATCAGCAGAATTGCGGGCCGCACCTGTGCCCTGGCGCCTTCGACAACGGCTTGTTCCAAGGACGCACCCAGTTCCACACGCCGCCGGGTAATTTCAGAGATGTAAAGCAGGCCACTCATGACGGCAACCCCGAACAAGGTGACGAAGCCGACAGCCGCAGACACGCTGAAGCTAATGCCCCGTAAGTACAGCGCAAGGACACCTCCAACCAGCGAGAACGGAACATTGAGCAGAACCAGGCTGGCATCGCGCACAGAACCAAAGGCGGTGAACAAAAGCCCGAAAATGATGGCAACGGTAATTGGAATGATCACCTGGAGCCGTTTGCGCGCTCGTTCCAGGTTCTCGAATTGCCCGCCCCACACCACTTGATAGCCGTCCGGAAGCTTTACCTCACTGGCAAACCTCTGCTGCGCTTCTTCGACAAAACCGGCTTGATCGCGACCACGAATGTTCGTGCGCACCGTTATCGCTCGCTTGTTTTCCCGCCGAGCAATGATGGTGGCACCGTTTTGGACCTGTATCTCGGCGAGCTGCGAAAGAGGGATGCGACTCCCGTTGGCGGCAGGCACCAGGAGGTTGCCGATTGCAGTAGCGTCGGACCTTGCTTCGGGAATATACCGCGCTGTGATATCGAAGCGCCTCTCTCCTTCAAAAACCGTCCCGATGGCCCGCCCGCCGATCGCCAGCTCGATGATGTCTTCGATGTCACTCATTTTGATTCCGTAGCGTGCGGCTTCCTGCCGTTTGATGCGAATGCGAAGCTGTGGTTGGTCGGCTTCCTGTTCAATGGAAACGTCCGCCGCCCCGCGTATCTGCCGCACGACCTCAAGCGTCTGCGTGGCCAACCGGCGTAGCTCACCCAGGTCGTGGCCGCTGATGATCACGGCCAGATCGGCCGATGAACCAGTGGCGATCTCGGTGGAGGTGTCGATGATGGGCTGCGTGAAGTTAAAAGTGCTGCCGGGAATTTCAGCGCGGAGCTTCCGCGACAGCTCCTCCACCAAATCGGCCTTTCTCTTGCCTGGTTGCCAGGTATTGTACGGATGCATTTCAATCAGAAGCTCGTTTCGATTCGGTCCGAAAGGGTCGGTTCCGGAGTCATTGCGCCCGGATTGCGACATCACCATCTTCACTTCCGAAGACTGCCTGATGATGGAACGCATTGCCTCGGCGGTCTCGGCAGATTTGGCGAGCGAAATACCGGGCGCCAGGTTGGCGCGAATCCAGATCACGCCTTCGTCGAGCTGGGGCAGAAATTCCGTCCCGACCAGCGGTGCGATCGAGAGCGCCGCGGCTACAATCGCAAGCCCGCAAAGCACCACGGACTTTGCCCGCGGGATCGTCCATTGAATCACTCCTTCGTAGCGTCTGAAAACCCAGGCCAGCACAGGATTTTCCCAGTGCTTGGCACCATGGCGGAACAAGTACGTGGCCAGCGCCGGGATGAGCGTCAAAGTCAAAAGCAGCGACCCGATGAGCGCATAACAGACGGTAAACGCCATGGGAGTAAACAGCCGGCGCTCGACGCGCTCGAGAGTGAACAGTGGAATGTAAGCACAGATGATGATCAGCAGCGAGAAGAAGATGGGTCGTTCGATCTCCAGTGCCGCATCACGAATTGTTTCAAACGGTCCCCTCGGCGAAGATCGGTTCACATCGTGTTGCGAGAGCCTGTGGACAATGTGCTCCACCATGACCAGCGTCCCGTCCACGATGATGCCAAAATCCAGAGCCCCGATACTCAACAGATTCCCCGGTATGCCCTGGAAGTACACACAGGTAAAGGCAAACAGGAGTGAAAGGGGAATGGTTATCGCCGTCAGCACTGCCGCCTTGACACTACCGAAGGTAAACAGCAGCAGTGTTACCACGATGAGCAACGCTTCGGTCAGAGTACGACCCACCGTATAAAGCGTGTTGTTCACCAGGTCTGTGCGGTCATGAATGGGAACGATCTGCACGCCGCTGGGAAGCTGCGTGCGGTTGAGCTCGGCGACCGCTTCTTTGATGAGCGACAGTACCTCGCTCGGGTTCTCCCACCGGCGCATCAACACGATTCCTTCGGCTCCACCAGAGGTCTCGTTGACCCCAAAAATACCTGTCTGGGGCGCAGCGCCAATCGTCACGCGACCGACATCGCGGATGAAAATTGGCACGCCTGCGGAGGATTCCACCAGAACGTTCCCCAGATCGTCGACCGATTGGATCAGGCCCACACCGCGGACCACGAGCGCCTGCTGTCTGTTGTCCAGCAGCGACCCTCCCGCGTTGCGATTGTTGGCGTTCACCGCTTCCGCGATTTGGGCAACCGAAAGTTTGTATTTTTCCAGTTTGTACGGATCGATCTCGATCTGATACTGCTTGACCAAACCACCAAACGAGACGACGTCCGCAACTCCTGCGACCTGCAGCAGCCGAGGAACCACCACCCAGTCCTGGACCTCCCGCAGCCCCATGGCATCGTAGCCTTCCCCTTCGAGCTTATAGCGATAGAACTCGCTGATACCGCTCGAAAGCGGGCCCAGGGTTGGCGTCACGCCTTCGGGAAGCTCGGCATCACGAAGCTTTTCCAGGACCAACTGCCGCGCAAAGTAGTCGTCCGTGCCGTCGGCGAATGTCAGCTCGACTACTGCCAGGCCGAAGATGATGCGCGACCGCCGGGAAATAACGTTCGGCACATTATTTAAAGCGCGCTCGATTGGTATCGCGACCTGTTGTTCTACTTCTTCGGCTGCGTGCCCTGGGAAAAGCGTGATCACCACGACTCCGGTGTCGGAGATATCTGGATAGGCTTCGATCTTCAATCGGCGGAACGACCAGATGCCCAAAAAGATCAAGCCCCCAGCCAGCAAGAGCGTGATGAAACGTTGTCTTAGGGCGAAGCGGAGAAGTCTTCCGATCATGACGGTGCGACTCTATTCTCTTGGGGGATTGAGATGGAGGTTGGACAGTGCCGCCTGCGCAGCCGGCGTTCGGCGATCAAAGTGCCGCACCTTTCAGCAACATGACGCCGTCTACCACAACGCGGTCCCCGCGGCTGATTCCGCTCTCGATGGCAATGCGATCTGTCCCCTGCCACACGATCGTTACTGGCACTTCCTGGAATTGACCGGGGCCACGCTCGACATAGACGACATTTCGCCCCTCCTGCTGCAGCAGGGCCGACTTGGGAATGACGATAGCGGCTTGTTTGCCATGGGAATGGCGAATGGTGGCGAACATCTCGGGCCGAAAGCGGCCGTTCTTATTGCTCAGCTCGGCTCGAACCTTGACGGTGCGGGTTTGCGGGTCCAGCAGGTCGCCAATCTGCTTCACTCGGCCAGTGAAGGTCTCACCTGGGTAGGCCGCTAAAGCGATCTCGACCGGCTCTCCCATCTGAATGAGACGAATGGAATTCTCTGGGACGTCGGCAGCCACCCACACAGTGCTCAAGTCCGCCAGGGTCAGCACTGGAGCAGCCGTGTCATTTCGATACTCTCCTGCGGCGGCCGAGACCTCGACAACTTTTCCCGAGACCGGGGCTCGTAATGTGATGGACTGGTCCTGAGTACCCGGTTCGAGCCCCAGTAGCCGAAGTTTTCGGAACGCCTCATCGCGCGAAGCGAGCGCCTGTTCGAGCGAGGCTTCGCTGTGGGCAACGACAGTTTCGGCGGCGAGGACCTCCTTTTGAGCCACAGCTCGATTCGAAAGGAGGTCTCGCACGCGCGCGAGGTCTGCTTGAGCCTTGGCCAGGGCGACTTTGGCCTGAGACACATTGGCCTCGCCTTGCCGCAGCGCCGATTGCACTGCGGAAACTTCCGGACTCTCCAAAGTCAGAATAGGCTGTCCTCGCTGAACCCGGTCCCCCAGCCCGACTTGAAGCTGACGAATCCGGCCCGGTACCGGCAATGAAACTCGCGAAACATGGCTTGGATTCAATTCGACTTTGCCCGGTGCAATCAGCTCTGCGATGGGGACTTCGACGTTTTCTACAGCCGCGACTCGAATCCTTGTCAACTGCGGCGAGTCGGGGGCCAGCTGCACGATGTTTCCAGACCGCGTGGCTGCTTTGGTTGATCGGACGGGTTCTTCTGCCTTCGCAGGCTTCTCTGTGGATTTGCCACACGCCGACAAAAGGAAAAGAGGAAGAAAAAAAACATAAGCCCTCATTGACTCTTCCCTCCAGAAGGCGTGGTCCCCGTTGCAGCGTCTACGCTGTAGAGACTGCGAGCAAAATCGCCCTGCGCCTGGTTGTGAGCCTGGACGGTTTCGTTGTAAGCACGCTGCGCATCTAAGAACTCAAGGAACGTGGCTTCACCCCGCCGGTAGGAATATTCCGTGACCTGGCGCACGTCCTTAGCTTTCCGAGAAGGGTCTCTTCGATCCGGCTGAGGGTCGTCCTCGCATTTTGGTATTGGAGGTAGGCGATATCCACTTCGTTCTCGATCGTTGTTTCGAGGGCGCGGATCCTCGCTTCTACCTGCAATCGCTCTTGCTGGGCGCGGGCGATCTCGCCCTGGTTTCGGTTGTGTAGCGGCAAGGGAATCGAGAAGAAGAAACCCATCGAGTTGCCGGCGTTGAGACTATTTATCCATTGACGATTGACGGCAGCTCCTACGGTGTAGTCGATCTTCCCTTGGGCCTGTTGAAGCCGCAACTCGGCCTGTGACCTGGCTTGATCCTGCCGCTGAGCCAACATATCGGGCCGCTGCGCGAACGCCCGCTCGCGTAACGCCTCCAGCGAAAAAAGCGTCTCGTCTCTTCGCATTTCGCCGATGGCATCGACAAGCCGATCACCACGTCGTCGCCCTACCAACAGCTGCAGCCGAGCGCGTGCAGTCTGGAGCCGAAGTTCGGCTTGCCGGGCGGTATTCTCGAATTGCAGTTGGGCCACCTGCGACCGAATCAGTTCCACTTCAGCCAGGTCACCGCTTTTGACACGGCTCGCGTTGACACGGACAATCTCCTCGAATGTGTTCAAGTTCTCAACCGCCAGCGCCACATCGGCTTTGGCCTGCAATACGTCGACAAAGCCACTTTGAACATCGACGATCAGCCTCCGGGTCGCATTGAGAAGCTCAAACTGAGAGAGGGTCTTGTTGGCCTCTGCAACCGTGATACGCTCTTGTCGCTTCCCACCTCTTTCGAAAACGAAGTCAACGCGTACCCCACTCTCGCTAGGCCCGGCTGCGTTCGTAGCTGGGTCAAAGCCTGTTCCAAGGATGTCGAAGTAGTTCCCCCAGACGCTCAGAACCGGATTGGGGCGGAGTTTGGCAGTAACGATTTGTGCGTCGGCGATCGGAATCCTATGCCGCTCGGCAAACAAGTCGAGATTCCTGTCGATAGCTTCGCCTACCGCTTGCCCGATCGCCAGAGGCTCTAACTCCCTGGACTGCAGCGCCTGAGCTTGCGCCAAGCAAGGAACTGTGGAGACCATCCAGCAAAGCACTAATAGTCTTTGTTGCCCGCTCTTTCTCAAATGTGCCATGACACCGTGCTTAGCAAGAACGCTGCCACACAGAGATTCCTCCTGCATTGGATCGTTGGAAGCGGTCTGACAGAGGATGCGTCAAATACGTACACTAGACGTGCGGTTTTCGGACGCTCTCTTGTGTGTCGTTGCCAGAGCGATAGTGGTCCACAGCGACAGAGTGCGCAGGCCAATTCTTTGGCTGACGGATTGCTTTCCGCTAGTCAATGCGGCCCAGCTAGCAAACTGTGTCGTTGGGGATTATTGGGAATCGCGGATGGTCGGTTGACTCCAATTGAACTGGCACCCCGTTACGCGACGCAAGTTCAGACGGGACGACTCTGGTAGACGTGACTGGCTTGATAATCTACTTCTGCATCGCTGCCATCATCTTAAGAGATTCACTCCTCCAGTGATGTAACAGATGACCCCTTATCGAGGGAACAGAAGACTGGGAAGATTGCTCATTCTCGCTGATGCCTCAATTGACCCGGTTGCCCAGGGGGTATAACTAAATAGTTCAATCGCCCATTTGATCGCTATCCCAAAACTAAAGCCTTACCAAGTAGATCGTCTTGAGCTTTCCCTCGAGGTACTGCCATGCGGAAAGACGATTCTCGAGCCTACCTATTCTCACTTGCTTGTCTTTTTATCGTGGCGATTTTTTGCCTGGTACTGGTCTGTCGCTTCTTCGCTCAAGACTCTCTCACGTCTCCGAATTCCCAGGTTCCCGCAAACAGCACGGCCTCAGTCAAAGTGGATGTTGATTTGGTCCTGGTCAATGTCACGGTGACAGATCCGAGTAATCGTTTTGTAATGGGGCTGGAGAAAGATCACTTCAAAGTTTTTGAAGACAAGGTAGAGCAGAAGGTCTCGCAGTTCAGCACGGAAGACCTCCCGGTTTCGATCGGACTGCTTTTTGATGTCAGCGGTAGCATGGCGGACAAGATCGCTAGAGCCAAGGACGCTGCGGTTGCGTTCCTGAAGACCACCAATCCCGAGGATGAGTTTTTTCTCCTGACCTTCGCTGACCAGCCCAAAGTCGAGGAGGAGTTCACTTTCGATATCAGCGAGGTTCAGAACCGGTTGGCCTTTGCACGCGCCAAGGGATCCACTACTCTGTACGACGCTGTTTACCTGGGGCTGGAGAAAATGAAGGTTGGTCATAATCCGAAAAAGGCCCTACTGCTGATCACAGACGGCGAAGACACCCGCAGCCGTTACTCTCTGGTGGACGTTCGCAACGCCGTGAAAGAGTGCGACACGCAAATCTATGCGATTGGGATTGAGGATTTTTTCTATACCAAGGGACGCAGCGGCCGGGCGGTGCTCGAAGAGATGACCGAGATCACGGGCGGGAAGGCATACTTCCCTGACTCCGTTTATGAGCTCGAAGACATTTGTGTGAAGATTGCTCTCGAACTCAAAAATCAGTATGTCCTGGGGTATTCGTCAACCAACCCTGCCAAAGACGGCCGCTGGCGCAAAATCAAAGTGAAGCTGAATCCACCAAGAGGCCTGCCAGCCTTGTCCGTGCGCTCCAAAACGGGCTACTACGCACGCCAAAGTTGAAGTGAGTTGGAACGGGATTCACGAATCTGGATTGTCGAGCAACGGTCGCACTTTTTCTGCCTAATCGCTCTCGCGGTAGCCCCTGACAAGCTGGCCTTTCAGCGCAATTCTTGATTTATGTGACCGAGGGAGTCCTATGGTCATTCATCGATTTTGGCTTTCGCCCAACGTGAAGCAGGTGATCCGCTCAGGAGACCTTGTGACGCTGGCCGCCGTCCTGAAGGATCGAACCCCGAACGACTTGGCAGATCTGATCACAGACCTGCTGCCGTCAGAACAGCTCGTTGTGTTCAGGCACCTGCCACGAAAGGCGGCTGTCGATACCTTTCAGTATTTGCTTCCAAGCGTACAGGAGCGCCTGCTCAAAGAAATAACTCCCGAAGAAGCGGCTGAAATCTTGAACGCAATGTCGCCTGATGACCGCACCGTTCTGCTGGAGAAGCTGCCCGACCCGGCGTCTCAGGAGGTTTTGAAACTACTGACCCCGGCTGAACGTGCAGTCGCTGTCTCGCTGCTTGAATATCCGGAGCATAGTGTCGGTCGTTTGATGACCCCGGACTATGTCTCCGTTCGGGAACACTGGTCCGTGCAGCAGGTCCTTGATTACATTCGTACCCACGGCCACGACAGTGAAACGCTCAACCATGTCTACGTCGTGGATGAGAAGAGAACTCTGATTGACGACATTCGGATGCGGCAGTTCCTTTTGGCTGGGCTGACTGACCGTGTTTCCGACCTGATGGATCACCAGTTTGTGACTTTACGAGCTACCGACAGCCAGGAGACGGCAGTTGCAGTCTTCAGGCGTGAAGATCGTACGGCCTTGCCCGTTATTGACGAGCAAGGAAAGCTCGTAGGCATTGTCACGATCGATGATGTGCTGGATGTGGCCGAGGAAGAGGCTACCGAAGATATCCAAAAGATCGGTGGTATGGAAGCCCTTGATAACCCTATATGGAAATATCCTTGCTACGGATGGTGAGGAAGAGGGCCGGCTGGCTGGTTCTCCTCTTCCTCGGTGAGATGCTGACAGCAACTGCCATGGGCTATTTTGAAAAAGAAATCGAGAGGGCTGTTGTCTTGGCTCTTTTTATCCCTTTGATTATTTCCAGCGGAGGGAACTCAGGATCACAAGCGTCAACACTCGTGATCCGCTCCCTGGCACTGAGTGAAGTCGCTCTTCGCGACTGGTGGAAGGTCATGCGCAGAGAAATCTTGTCGGGGTTAGCTTTGGGATCTGTGCTTGGCTCGATCGGGTTCCTTCGAATCACACTCTGGTCTGCGTTTTCGGACGTCTACGGTCCACATTGGTTTGGGGTTGCATTGACCGTCGCCCTCGCGCTGATCGGCGTCGTGCTTTGGGGTACCCTGGCCGGATCGATGCTACCCTTTGTTCTGCGCCGCTTGGGTTTCGATCCGGCAACTTCCTCCGCCCCGTTCGTGGCCACGCTGGTGGACGTGACCGGCTTGATCATCTACTTCAGCATTGCTGCCGTCATTTTGAGAGATTCACTCCTGAGATGATCCGCGTGCAGCTCTGAGAAGATGGCCACGGGTTGAGAGAAGAGTCGGGATTGCCCATACTCGTTGGGGACCAAGAAGGTGCGCCACAGTCGCAAGCTTGTCTTATCATCCGCTGAGTTGTTCTCAATCGCACAAACGGGGGCCTATCTGGTGCTTCCGTCATCAACAGTTGGTAACCCAGCTGTAACTCACCTGCGTGGTAGAGTTTGAGACTCAATTCGACGCCATCACAACTACCCTCCATAAGGTCCACTAACGATGAAGAGTCTCGGCTGTCCAGGCCCCGCGAGCGTGGTGTCAAAGTAGCCCGCCTCAAACAGCAAACCCGCGACACTGTAATCAAGGTGGGAACCCAGATTGGAGCGCGGCGGGTCTGGCGGTATCTGCGCGGGACTACTGCTGTGGTTCGACTGCTGTGGTTGGATTGTCTGCTGTCTGTGGTTGGACTGCTGTGGTTGGTGCATCTCTTCAGTCGTGGGCGATAGACTGCCTCTCAGGCCTAACAGAACTCGTTTTGTAATCACTAAGCTTTCAAGAGCGCCCGGAATCCGTCCCACTCCGGCTCAAACAGCCAGCCCTTGCGGTCAAATGGATCTCGAACCAGACGAGCAACCATTGGCGTGATCATTTGGCTGCCGTAGGCTTCAGAAACGCAAGTCGCTTTCCGCAAAATGGGCAGTACTTGATCTCGAACGTGCGCTGCTTCTGGGGTGATCTGATTCGGCGAGACTTCTTTGGCGTTCCTTTTCAATTACACTCTACAGCCTCGGCGCGTTGCGAGCACCGACCGAGTGACTTCTTTCCATTTTCTTCCTTTTCATCCCTTCCGATCCTTCGGGCCCGGGCTCCGCGTCGGTTCCTCCGCCTATGGCCCGTGTGTCAACAAACAACAGCTCCGCCTTCGAGAGTCTACCCCCACGGCGTAGTCTCCGGATCAAATCTCTGAGCTGAGTCAGTAGGGAATGTTCTCCGTCCTGCGTAATCTCTTCGAGCAGCTCTAGGATGGATAACTCAAGGGTGTCGATCGAGGTGCCTAGGGGAATGGATAATAGAAAGCGCATCGGCGCCACCTCCACCAATCGCAGCCATTTGATCTTTTGCAAGAGTTGGCTGGGTCCGATGATGATGATAGCCAGCCCGGGCGAGACTTCCACTAGATCAACCTGGTTCTGTCGCTTCGCGTCAAGTGGCATTGCGGCTTCCGTTAACTTTACGATCGCGCGGGCGCGATCCGGGTCAATGGAAGCGAGCCGAGCGAGGGTGCCTTCGGGAAGGGTCACGGTAACGGGACGGCGCGGCCCACGAAATTTTGGGGGCCGTCCGCTCCTGATTTTTGTTGTGCGAGGCAATTTTTGTTGTCCGAGGAATCTTCTAACGTTATAATAGCACCGTTTTCTTAATTACAACGTTGAAACGTTTTCTTCGGTCAGCCTGAGCGTAGACCCCGCTGATCGACACTTTAGCAGCTATGACAAAGAGACTAACGTCAGAGCCCATCAACAAACCTAATAGTGGAATCGCTACGAGGATTATACAGGAAAGAAAATAAGCTCGGCAGCATACGCTGCAAGCACCCGACTGTAGTCCAGGGGAGAGTCCAATATAAGTACACCTCGCGGGAGAAAACATCTATGCCTTGGCACTACGGGCGTTCACGCCGCCACAGAATTGGGACGAATAGCCAAACGACTCCTCCTTCTCTGTGTGCTACTCGTCCTAGCCTGGGTCCTAGCCCGGGGCGTGGATGTGTGGACTACCGCCCAGCGCAGCAAGGCGGGCTTCTGAACTGAGGAACCCTTGTCACCACGAGGGAATTTTCCAGAAAAATCAATCCTCGCCAACCCTGTTTTTGGGGACAACGCCTTCAAAGTTGGATAGAAGCGTGCTTTCTATTCTAATGAAACCATTGGAGGGCATCCGATGGCACAGTCGCGGCCTTTATGGCGAGAAGGCTTTTATCTGAGGGAAAACAATTTCGTCTTGCCGGAGCAAACTGTAGCACTAGACCCTCGAACCAAACGGGACCTGACAATCTGTAATCTTTTCGTTAACCACAACATGTCGATTCTAAACATTCAGCGTCTCCTCGATGAAGACCCTGGGAAAATCGTCCACGCGCTCATTGACCATCGAATCCTTCAAGATAGGCGCCAAATGAACGGGCAGCCGCCAAAGGGCGTCGACCGGAGGAGTAAGCCCCAAGGTTGAAGTGAAGGAAACAACACTGGCGGCAAGATCCAACGCAGTGGCAGACCCGCGAGGCAGCGCAGGTTAAGGATCATCGGGTGAAGAAGGAGGAATAATGGGTAACTGTCCAAAGTGTCAAAAAACGCTTAGCCAGGTAGTGGCGGAAGACATCAAAATTCGTGTTCCTGAAGTGGGTGACTGGAAGGGAATTTCTTACAAATGTCCACATTGTTCAACGATTAGCGTTTCGATTGATCCTGTCATTCTCCGTGACGATACTCTGAAGGCATGGATCTTCTAAGAATCAGCGCGATTGTGAAGAAAGTCATGACCGGGTTTTGGAAAATGAGACCCCATATCTTCGAGAGATTGTCAGGCATTCAGTGACGCAATTCTCATCAACGACTCTCCTGCCTGCACAGGCTTTCCATTCTGCGCATAGAAGTCAGTAACTTTCCCGACGATGTCAGCCTCGATTTCATTCAACACCCCGCCTTCGCTTTCAATCACACAGCACCCGGCCAACCGTGATTGTGTCCCCTATCCCAGCGTTGCAGGAACCGCTCACTAGAGTATTTTGCCTGCTCGCAACTCTCAATTGACCCCGTCATGCAGAGGGCTATAATTGAGAGGTTAGATTTGCGTGTTCGCCCGTCGATCGCTGTCGAAAAAACACAAAGCATTACCGAGCAGATCGTCTTGAGCTTTCCCTCGAGGTACTGCCATGCGGAAAGACGATTGTCGAGTCTACTTACCTTCACGTGCCGTATCTCTTGATCGTCGCATTTTTCTGCCTGGTATTGGTCTGCCGGTTCTTTGCTCAAGAAGCTCCCCCCTTCGAATCCGCAGACACCTACCAACAGCACACCTTCAGTCAAAGTGGATGTTGACTTGGTTCTAGTCAATGCCACAGTGACTGATCCCAGCAATCGATTGGTCACAGGTCTGGAAAAAGATCACTTCAAGGTTTTTGAAGACAAGGTAGAGCAGCGAATCTCTCAATTCAGCACCGAAGACATGCCTGTCTCTATCGGACTGCTCTTCGACGTGAGCAGCAGTATGGGGGAAAAAATCGGACGGGCCAAAGACGCCGCGATTGCCTTTCCTCAAGACGACCAATCCCGAAGATGAATTTTTCCTCCTGACCTTCGCCGATCAGCCGAAAGTGTTGGAAGAGTTCACCTCAGATTTCAGTGAAATCCAGAACCGCTTGGCTTTTGCGCATGCTAAAGGATCCACGACGCTCTACGACGCCGTTTACCTTGGCCTTGAGAAAATGAAACATGGACATAATCCGAAGAAGGCCATCCTGCTGATCACGGATGGTGAAGACACGCGCAGCCGCTACTCTCTGGTGAACGTTCGCAACGCGGTGAAAGAGTCCGACACGCAAATCTACGCCATCGGCATTGTCGATTCTTATTACTCCTCGTTCTCTCAGGGCCGTAGCGGCCGGGCCGTGCTGGAAGAGATGACTGAGGTCACTGGCGGAAAGGCCTATTTCCCGAACTCGGTCTATGAACTGGAAGACATTTGCGTGAAGATTGCTCTCGAACTTAAGAATCAATATGTATTGGGGTATTCCTCGACAAACCCTGCCAAAGATGGCCGATGGCGCAAAATCAAAGTAAAACTCAATGCGCCGAAGGGCCTCCCTCCTTCTCAGTGCGATCTAAAACTGGGTATTACGCACCAACAGGCTAGGCGCGCGAGCCCTCCAATAGCACGAAAACTCCCCGTATAGAAAACCCAGCACACGGCTCGATGGCAATTTTCCCAAAAAAGTTGCAGGCCACCTAGTCCTTCGGCACAAAGTAGCTGGTCCGAGTGCGCACCCGGTAACGCGGGTCTCTCACCTCTACCCGGATCTTTCGCATCGTGCCGTCACGGTCAGTATTCTTCGAATAGTACGCCAGGCTGAACGTATTGCGAAGCTCATGCGCTACCTTGGCGTACTCCTCGGCCAGGTCTGCCAGATCGGCCACCAGGAAAATCTTCCCGCCGGTTTCGTCTGTCATGGTCTGCAGCCTTTCAGCCTGAATCTGATAGACCTCTTCCAGAACTGAGACGCTGAATTTCGCATTTTCAACGTAAGAAGCAAGGTCAGGCTTCTTCTTATCCGCATTCTTGATGAAGTCCTCCAACATGTCTTTCTGGCTTCCCTTGTTCAGGATGGTCACTGGGTAGAAAACGACATCAGACTGAGCTAGCAGCCGGCGGAGGTCCTCAAACTTGATGCGACTGGAATTTTCCATTCCATCGCTCAGTATTATGATGGCCTTGCGACCTCCTTCTGCCTTTTGGAGTCGCTTGGCCGCATCGGCCACGCCGTCGTAGATCCTCGAGCCGCCACTGACGGCTGTGGCGATTCGGTCGATCGCCTTTTTTAGCTTTCGCCGATCACTGGTGAATCCCTGGATATCCCTGATCGAGGAGTTGATCTCCAAAATGGCGATTTGATCTGAAGAACGCAGCTGATCGGTGAAATTGCTCGCAGCCTTTTTGATCAGGCTTAAGCTGGAGCGTGTGCTAATGCTGGTATCCAAAGCCAGTACCAAGTGGAAGGGAGCTTCGACCGGCAAAAAGTCCGCCACTTGCTGCTCCACATCGTCCTCGTACACAACAAAGTCCTGCTTTCTCAGCGAGGTGACATTGGCGCCCTTCTCGTCCACAACGGCGACATTCAGAATCACGAGATTAACGTCAACTTTCAGAGAAAACGGCGGACGATCGGATGTCTGTTGTGAGGCTGCCTCGATGCTGAGCGGCATCGAGGACAGGGCTCCACACAGGATGATCGGTTTGAGGAGTAGCTCTAAACTGCGATGTAGCAATCTACGGCGCCCCATAAAGGCTTATCATCGTAGCATGTATGAAGAGGTGCTGTTCACGGCTTGATTGGCTTCAAGGTTTCGTGGGCATTTGAGCTACAAAGTAGGTGATGATCCCAATGAAAACCAATGCCAGCGCAACAATCACCAGTACCACTCTGCTGGAATCGCCCGCCTCCTGCGTGTCGTCGAGGCCTGACTTCTGTTCACGGCTCTCCGAAGAATATGACTTTTCAGTCTCTCGAAAATCCAACGCATCCTCTCTTTGGTGTTGATGTCCTGCCTAACTCATAGCCATTTGATTCGTCGAAAGTAGGAAAAGATCGCCAGACCCACAGCGACCATAGACAGGAGCGCTCCCACATACCCGTACCTCCATTTCAACTCGGGCATGTAGTCGAAATTCATCCCGTAGATTCCAGCCACGAGCGTGACCGACATCAGAATCGTGGATATCGAGGTCAGTCTTTTCATGATCAAATTCATACGGTTGCCTGAAATGGAGAGGTAGGCGTCCATCATCGACCCGACCATGTCCCGTAAAGTGTCGATCGTGTCTGCGACACGAATTAGATGATCGAAAACATCCTGGAAGTAGGTGTGTGTCTCTCGAGAGAAGATTGGCTGTTCCCGCCGCAGAAGAGTGTTGAAAACGTCGCGCAGTGGAGTGACGGCCCGACGCAAAAGAAGCAGTTCCTTCTTAACCCGGAAGATCTCTTCCAGTGACTCAGGCTGAAAATCGGCAAAGATGTGATCTTCCAGAGAGTCCATCCGATCGGATACCTCATCCAGCAACGGCAGGTAGTCGTCTACAACCGCGTCAATCAACAAGTAGGCGAGCAATCCAGTGCCTCTTTCCGCCAGATCAGTCCAGCTACGCCACAAGCGCTCGGCCGTTTCAATGGCACGAATAGGCTGGCTGTGCACCGTAACCAGATAGTTTTGCCCCAGAAAGATACCTAGCTCCCCAAGTTGCAAACGTCCCGCCTCATTCAGGACAGCCTCGTACAGAACGATGAAGTAATAGCCGGGAAACTCTTCCACCTTTGGCCGTTGGTGCTGATGCCGACAATCTTCGATGGAAAGAGGATGAAACCCAAACTGTTTGGCCAAGCTGTCGAAGTCCTGACTGCTCGGGTCGGACGCATCTACCCAAACGATTTTGGAGGCGTTCGAGCATAGCCCGTTTATTGCGTCCGTCTCAGGTACCCGAGTAAACGTTCGGGATTCGCGGTCAAGAACTAGCGTCTGGATCACTAGTCATCGCTCCAACGACAATGGTCCGTAGTACGTCTTTCCGGCGAGAGGATTGTCACATCTTTCGTCGTCGGGATCAGCTATTTCGTATTAAAAAAGGTCGGGGCTCTAAAAGCGAAGAGAGTCCAGGCAGCTAAGTCGACGCGCTACAGCGACTGTGATGCGACGCCCAGGCCAGAGATCCGAGATGAGGACTTGGGCGCGCCTGAGATAACTTTGTGCAATCATCTGAACACTATTGCTGCTAGTGAAATCGGGAAGCAAGCTTGGCGACGTGGCTAGAGGCGTGGAAGATGCTTCCCAAGGTGACGCCGCCCGGAATCGAGAGCCATTGCAATCCGATTGGTGAGCTGGATCACTTTGTTTATGCCGAATCTCGTTCTCTTTGGCGCGCGTGTAGATTTTCCCCTAACCTCTCCCGGAGCCAAGCGTCTAAGTCACAAAGGACTCGCCAGACCCACGTACTCTCATCCGTGCGATTGTTATGGATGCGCCATCTCTGCTAACGGTCATCCTAATCCCGGACGAAACGCGCCTGGTGCATGAGTCGGAATGTCGTATCGCAGTCCCCACAAACGGACATTGGAGCATAGTAAGACATGGAATCCTTCAGAACTCAGCTCAAACAGGTCCTGCGCAGGCTAAGGCACTCGCCGATGTTTGCCGCGATCACTCTGGTCACGTTAGGCATCGGGATCGGTGCGAACAGCGCAATTTTTAGCGTAGTGAACGCCGTTCTACTCAAGCCTCTCCCCTATGCCCACCCAGACTCCTTGGTGAGTGTCTGGCAGACGGCACCGGGTTTGGGCTTTCGGGAGCTTAACGCCTCACCAGCAACGTACTTCACATACCGCGAGGAGGGCCGTGCGTTCCAGGATATCGGTCTGTGGGCAAGCCAATCCGCAAGTGTTACCGGAGTGGCCGAGCCTGAACAGGTGGAAACCTTAGTGGTGACACACGGCACGCTTCCAGTTCTCGGCGTACAACCGCTACGAGGTCGCTGGTTTACGCCGGAGGATGATTCGCCCAGCCGTCCGGAAACCACAATACTTACTTACGGATACTGGCAGCGCAGATTCGGCGGTGCATCCATCGGCTTTGGGACGGCGCGTCATGATCGATGGGCGAGCGCGGGAAGTAATCGGGATTATGCCAGCGGATTTCCGGTTCCTGAATCGCCGGCCCGCTCTGATTCTCCCCTTTCAATTCGATCGCAACCAGGTGTTCGTTGGGAACTTCAGCTTCCAGGCGATCGCGCGGCTCAAACCGGGCGTGACATTAGCTCAAGGGAACGCCGATGTGGCTCGAATGCTGCCACTGTTGCCACAGAAGTTTCCACTGGCTCCCGGGTTAACTCTGAAGATCCTGGAAGAGGCACGGATTGGTCCGAGTGTAAGGCCATTGAAGCAGGATTTGGTCGGTGACGTAGGAAACGTCTTGTGGGTCTTGATGTCCACGGTCGGGATGGTGCTCTTCATTGCGTGCGCAAACGTTGCGAATCTGCTCTTGGTGAGAGCCGAAGGGCGACAACAAGAACTTGCTATTCGGGTGGCACTTGGAGCGAGCCGGTCGCGTGTCGCCGGTGAGCTGTTGCTGGAGAGCCTAACGCTCGCTTCAATTGGAGGGATGGTGGGAGTTGGGGTTGCTTACGCTGCACTTCGCCTGCTGGTTGTCCTGGCCCCCGTCAATCTTCCGCGCCTGGACGAAATTTCAATTGATCCACGGGTGTTGCTTTTCACGATCGGCATCTCTCTGGTTGCAGGTCTCCTGTTCGGTCTGGTGCCCGTTGTCAGATACGCGGGACCGCGCATACAGGGTGCCCTCCGTGCGGGTGGCCGCACATTCAGCGATGGCCGAGAGCGCCACCGGATGCGGAGCACATTGGTGGTGGTGCAAGTTGCTCTGGCTCTTGTCCTGCTGGTTGGTTCGGGACTCATGATTCGCACTTTCCAGGCACTGAGACACGTCCAACCTGGATTCACGCAACCTGAGCAAATCCTAACCCTACGCATTTCGATTCCGAATGCGCAGGTGCCTGAACCGGAGCGCGTGGCGCGGATGTTCAACGATATCTTGGACAGAATTACCTCGATCCCAGGTGTCGAGTCAGTCGGTCTTTCCAACTCAACTACCATGGATGGATCCAAGAGCGCCGACCCAATCTTCGCGGAAGACAGGCCGACTTCCGAGGGCCAGTTGCCCCCTATCCGTCGCTACAAGTACCTATCGCCTGGGTACTTCCAGGCGATGGGGAATCCGGTACTGGCAGGTCGCGATTTTACTTGGACGGACATCCACGCAATGCGGCCAGTCACTTTGGTTTCGGAGAATCTTGCTCGTGAATACTGGGGGACGCCAGCTGCGGCTCTCGGAAAGAGGATCCGCGAGAACCCTAAGGGAACATGGCGAGAGATTGTCGGTGTCGTGGGGAACGAGCGCGACAACGGCATCGATCAAGAGGCCCCAACAATCGTGTATTGGCCGTTGCTGATCAAGAATTTCTGGAGCGCGCCGATCGAAGTGCGCCGCACGCTCGCTTTCGCTATCCGCAGCAAACGAACCGGCTCGGATAACTTCATGAAAGACATCAGCCGGGCAGTGTGGGCGGTGAACTCAGAGCTTCCTTTCGCAAACGTTCGCACAGTTAAGGAGATCTACGATCGGTCGATGGCACGCAGTTCATTTACCCTGGTGATGCTTGCTCTCGCTGCGGGTATGGCTCTGCTGCTGGGTGTAGTAGGCATTTATGGCGTCATCTCCTATACGATTTCGCAGCGGGTTCGGGAGGTTGGAATTCGCATGGCTCTTGGCGCGACGCAAGGGCGAGTAAGATTCTTGTTCGTTCGACACGGAGTCCTGCTTGCAGGCACAGGTGTGGTTTGTGGCGTGGCTGCCGCCATACCGCTGACACGCTTGATGTCAGCCCTTCTGTTCGAAGTCAGCCCACTCGATCCCTTGACCTATTGCGCTGTGTCGGTCGCGCTTGTTGCAGCAGCATTGCTGGCGAGTTATGTTCCGGCCAGCAGAGCGACACGGATCGAGCCCATCGAGGCTTTACGGGCAGAGTAAGCGAGCGACCCTAGCCGTGCCGCGACTGGATAGATCGCGATTAACGCTGAAGGGGTTACCAATGCCCTCGGGGCAAGATATTCGTGATTGCGGCTGGCGAGACTTTAAACTGCTTCATGTCAATTCGCTTGAGGAAATGGCACAAGCCCTGCCTATCGTAGTTGGGGACCGGCTCCTAGTTCGAATGGAGACGCGACTGTGTTCGACCCGCCAGACGAAATCAAAGCCGTCGAGATGTCAATCTACCGGATCGCTGTTGTAGCGGATACGCATTTTCGACAACGGTTTCCTTTTTCGCGACCAAAGTCTCGGCCTCAATCCAAGCGCATTTTCTTCACAAGCCTGCCAAATCTGGAGTCCGCCCGCAGCTCATCGAGCCTGTGATCCACGTTAATCCAGAGTAAGCCGTGTGCTTGACTCGCCTCGGCCCGGTCGAGGGCAGCAAACGCGCCATCCTTATCGCCGAGGGCGGCGTAGATCGTGGCGAGCTCGTAGTCGTAGGCGGGCCTTCCCGGAGGCCCTTGCCCCAGCTCGGCGCCGACCCTAAGAGCGTCCTCTCTGCGGCCCAGTTTGGCATACGTGGAGCCGAGATGACTGAGCACCCAGCCCGTCCGGCGGATGGAGGCGGCCTTTTGGAATCGCTCAAGGGCTTGCTCGTAGTCACGTAAGCCGGTTGCCACCATCCCCAGAAATACCCAGGGTGCCAGTTGTCTCTGGTGAATTTTTTGGGAGGCCTCAAGCGGCTCGACGGCCTTGTCATACTGGCGGGCCTTGATGTAGGCGTTGGCCAGTTCGTTCAGAAGAAGATGACTATCTGGATACAATGCAAGGGCCCGCTCTAGCTCTTGCACAGCTTCGTCGAAACGCTCAGTCGGGATGAGAACAAGCTGGGCGTAGTCAAGGCGGGCCTCGAGATAGGTGGGATCGAGCTCAATCGCACGGCGGAATGCCTGCCCGGCTCCTACCCAGTCATGTTCGTAGTAGACTTTGACCCGTGCGACAGCCTGGTGGGCCTCGGCGAGCGTCGCATCGATCGCGATCGCGCGACGGGCGGCGTCCGCAGCCTTCGGAAATATGTCGGGGGGCCGGGCCTCCTCCCATTGAACCGCTTTGACCCACGCCAGAGACAGACCCGCCCACGCCAGCGCGTAATTGGGATCGGAGGTAACAGCGACCCGATACAATTCAACCGATTTGAGGGGCTCGGAACGGCTGAGGTAAGCGGCGCGGATGTAGTGATGCCAGGCTTCCACGTTGCGGCTGGGCGGCTGGACTAGCGCGCGCCGCGTCGTGCGCAGATCGATACGGAACCTTCGGAAGATGGCGTCGGCGACCTGGTGCTGGATGTCAGAGATTTCGGCGATGTCGCCGTCGTAGGTGTGTGTCCAAAGGTGAAATCCGTCCCTCGTGTTGACAAGCTGGACGATGACTCGGATGCGGCTGCCCTCTATCCGCAGGCTGCCCTCCAGAACGGCCTGTACTTTCAACTCTTCGCCTATGCGGCGCAGGTCAATGGCTCGACCCCTATATTGCGAGACCGAGGTGCGAGAGGCGACACGCAAATCTGCCAAGCCCGTCAAACTCGCGATCAACTCCTCGGTCAGACCATCGCACAGGTACTCTTTGTCCTTCGACGGACTCATGTCCTGGAACGGCAACACGGCAATAGAGGGCGTTCCGAGGGGCTGGGACGCCGGCTGACGCTGCCGCGCACGCCAAAGATACGAAAGTGCGAGGGCTAATAAAGCAAAGGCTATGCCAGCGGTGACGAGGAGGTTCCGCTTCGATCTCAACCCTCGCTTCACTTGTCGCATTGTGCTCGGCGCTAGCGTATCCTCCTTGACTGCTTCATTTTTTCCCTCTTCGACTACGGTTCGTTCACGGCGATCGACAGAGAAAGTTGGTGAAAGTCTGGCTAGTTCGCTGCCGCTTAGGATCTTTCTTAAGTCGAAGGCCAGATCTGATGCTGATTGGAATCGCTCCTCCGGCTGCTTCTCCAGGCAATGCCGGATTACCCGCTCCAATTCTAGAGCAACCTCTTGGTTTCCCGCGGCGAGCGGCGGCGGCTCATCTCTCAAAATCGCCACCATCATCTCCGCTGCCGTCTGGCGAGTAAAAGCGCGCCGCCCCGTCAGCATTTCGTAGAGCACACAGCCGAACGCGAAGATATCGCTCGGAGCCCCTGCCGTCTCACCACGTATCTGCTCCGGCGACATATATCCGACCGTGCCCATCAGCATCCCGGATTCTGTGGCCTCGGCTAACCCTGACGCCGAACGAACTGCCTGCGAGGAGAGCCCGGGTTGCATTCGCGCGATTCCAAAATCAAGAATTTTCACCTGGCCATGCGTGGTCAGAAAGAGGTTCTCCGGCTTGAGGTCTCGGTGAATAATTCCTTTGGCATGGGCGGCGGTCAGCCCTTCAGCCACTGCCAATCCAATCTCCAGCGCCTCCTGCCAAGGCAGACCCGAGCACGCCAGATGGCTGCGCAGCGTCTCACCTTCCAACAACTCCATCACCGCAAACTGAAATCCTCGCTCGGTCCCAACATCGTGGATCGCCAGAATGTTCGGATGAGAGAGGGCCGCCACCGCCTTGGCCTCCCGCTTGAAGCGCGCCAGCGCCTCAGCGTCCCCGGCCAGGTGCGCTGGCAAGACTTTCACTGCCACCTCGCGGTCCAGTCGCGTATCCTGGGCGCGGTAAATTTCTCCCATCCCTCCCGCGCCGAGCAAGGCCACCAGCCGGTAGGGCCCTAGCTCACCCCCCACCAGCGAGCAAACTCGTCTCTCCGTCACCAACTGGGCCGCGACTTCCATCGGAGGTGCCTCGATCAAGTCCCCGGCCCGATCGTGAGCAGCAACCAGCGATTCTACCTCCCAGCGCAAGGCCTCATCCCCAGCACAGGTCTCGGCCAGGAAAGGTGCTCGCCGGTCCGGCTCCCGCTCTAAAGTAGCGTGATAAAGATGCTCGATCCGCTCCCAACGTTCCGGCGGCATCGGCTCAATTTGCATCGCCTGCTTCCTTGCTGAGCGCCCGATAAAGCCAGGCCTTGGCCAGGCTCCAATCGCGCATTACTGTGATCGGCGAAACGTGTAATACCTCGGCTGTCTCCTCTACACTCAACCCACCGAAATACCTCAGCTCCACCACTCGGCTTTTCCTTTGATCCACTGCAGCTAGCCCCTCCAGCGCCTCATCCAGAGCCACTAACTCGGCGGCCGGCTCTTGCGAGAGGACCGCCGCCCCCTCCTCCACCGACACTGGCTCCGCTTCGCCCCCACGCTTCAGATTGTGACGGGCACGGGCGTAATCCACCAAAATGTGGCGCATCACCTGGGCCGCCACTCCGAAAAAGTGAGCCCGGTTCTGCCACGGTCTTTCTTTCTGATCTATCAACCGAAGGTAAGCTTCGTGGATGAGCGCGGTGGTTTGCAGCGTGTGGCCAGGATTTTCTCCTCCCATGTACCGCTGGGCCATGCGGTGCAGCTCGGTATAAATCAGCGGCAGCAAATGGTCGAGCGCTGCCTTGTCCCCCTGGCTCCAAGCCACCAGCCAGCGGGTTATCTCCTGTGACGAGGGTGTCATGGTGCTCACCCCTCTATTTGCCTTTGAGTGCAACTTTCGACACGCCCAAGCATATCACCAGGTAGCGCACCTTGCTATGCCACAACGCCTTGATTTGTCGACTACTATCAGCCCAGCCGCTCGCAGCGACCTTGCACTGAGAAGGCCGGCCCCGGCAGGTATCTGGTCCCCTCCCTTCTGTCTGAACTGACATGGTGAATGAAGAATCTTTCGTCGGCGATGATAGTTCTGTGGCGTAAATTTCGCTTACCCAAGTGAGGGTGTCATCGCACATTCAAAAAGGTGAAGGTTTGAATACTAGCCGCGGACGCAAAGGGGGAAACAGGCGCTCCATCCCCTTTCTGCCTCGCCAGGATTGATTAGAAAAATCTTAAGAAGGAGAGTCTTATGGCAGAAATTAAAGATGTAACAATGCAAGTCCAACCTGGAAACAACAGCGACAAAAAGAAAGTTACGGTCAGTTTCAAGCTCGCTTTCAGTGGGGCTGAGGCGGGCAAGACTTTCAAGTACGGCGTTAGCCTGCGCGGTGAAGACAAGACCGGTGACGACGAAGCCTCTTTTCTCACTACAGGTCAATCGCTCTACACGTTCCACTTCGGCAGCCTTAAGCCCCTGGCCCACAAAAGCGTCACCGCGCAATCGGGTGAACAAAGCTTCAGTGAGGAGCGCGAAGTCTCGATTGAAAAGCTCAACGAAGACCCCGGCTTTGACATTATCAAGCCTGACATAAACACCACGTTGAAGATACCCCACCCTGACGAAGTTTACGCGACTGTCAGCTTGGTGGCTGATGAAGAGCGGTCGCCTGCTGTGACCTTGTTGCTTTAACTTCAACTTCTGATGTGACCGTTGCGCGTTCTCTTTAGCGGCTGACCGGCCCGGGGATGTACAGAACGATCTCGAGAAGAGTTAACGCCGTGAGGATAGATGAACGGCATTAACACCTCTGACTTCGATGGTTGGGGTCGCCGATGGCAATACTAGCCAAAGCACCGCAGATCGACGTTGGAGGCTTGGCGGCGAACCAGCTTCGTTGTTGAGGAGAGCACTATGTCAGACATTCCGAGTGCAGGTGGAATAGGTCCTGTTGTCGCAGTCTCCCGCTCGCCGGACAAGCTGGATATTTTTACCGTCGGCCGCGACGGCGTCGTGTACACCGCCGCATGGCAGCCCGGAAATAGAGCCTGGCGCGGCTGGTGGCCGATTCCGGGGGTCGTAGCAGCACCTTGTGCGCCGGTAAGCGCTGTATCGCGCTCGAAGGAGAAACTCGACGTGTTCGTTGTCGGGTTGGATGGGCGCGTTCATACGGCCGCATGGGAAGCTGGGGATGATCATTGGCGTGGATGGTGGACGACCCCCGGAATCGGCCACCAGCCAGCCAGGCTTTATTTCCGGGCTGCCATGCGGCGGTGTGCACGACGCCGTCTCGGCCGACGGTAAAAATATCCAGCTTGTCCGGCGAGCGGGAGACTGCGACAACAGGACCTATTCCACCTGCACTCGGAATGTCTGACATAGTGCTCTCCTCCACAACGAAGCTGGTTCGCCGCCGAAGCCTCCAACGTCGATCTGCGCTGCTTTGGCTAGTATTGCCATCGGCGACCCCAACCATCGAAGTCAGAGGTGTTAATGCCGTTCATCTATCCTCACGGCGTTAACTCGTCTCGAGATCGTTCTGTACATCCCCGGTCCGGTCAGCCGCTGAAGAGAACGCGCAACGCTCACATCAGAAGTTGAAGTTAAAGTAACAAGGTCACAGCAGGCGACCGCTCTTCATCAGCCACCAAGCTGACAGTCGCGTAAACTTCGTCAGGGTGGGGTATCTTCAACGTGGTGTTTATGTCAGGTTTGATAATGTCAAAGCCGGGGTCTTCGTTGAGCTTTTCAATCGAGACTTCGCGCTCCTCACTGAAGCTTTGTTCACCCGGTTGCGCGGTGACGCTTTTGTGGGCTAGGGGCTTAAGGCTGCCGAAGCGGAACGTGTAGAGCGATTGACCTGTAGTGAGAAAAAGAGGCTTCGTCGTCACCGGTCTTGTCTTCACCGCGCAGGCTAACGCCGTACTTGAAAGTCTTGCCCGCCTCAGCCCCACTGAAAGCGAGCTTGAAACTGACCGTAACTTTCTTGTTGTCGCTCTTGTTTCCAGGTTGGACTTGCATTGTTACATCTTTGATTTCTGCCATAAGACTCTCCTTTTTAAGATTTTTCTAATCAATCCTGGCGAGGCAGAAAGGGGATGGAGCGCCTGTTTCCCCCTTTGCGTCCGCGGCTAGTCTTCAAACCTTCACCTTTTTTGAATGTGCGATGACACCCTCACTTGGGTAAGCGAAATTTACGCCACAGAACTATCATCGCCGACGAAAGATTCTTCATTCACCATGTCAGTTCAGACAGAAGGGAGGGAACCGATACCTGCCGGGGCCGGCCTTCTCAGTGCAAGGTCGCTGCGAGCGGCTGGGCTGATAGTAGTCGACAAATCAAGGCGTTGTGGCATAGCAAGGTGCGCTACCTGGTGATATGCTTGGGCGTGTCGAAAGTTGCACTCAAAGGCAAATAGAGGGGTGAGCACCATGACACCCTCGTCACAGGAGATAACCCGCTGGCTGGTGGCTCGGAGTCAGGGGGACAAGGCAGCGCTCGACCATTTGCTGCCGCTGATTTATACCGAGCTGCACCGCATGGCCCAGCGGTACATGGGAGGAGAAAATCCTGGCCAGCACGTTGCAAACCACCGCGCTCATCCACGAAGCTTACCTTCAGTTTGATGAATCAGAAAGAAAGACCGTGGCAGAACCGGGCTCACTTTTTTCGGAGTGGCGACCCAGGTGATGCGCCACATTTTGGTGGATTACGCCCGTGCCCGTCACAATCTGAAGCGTGGGGGCGAAGCGGAGCCAGTGTCGGTGGAGGAGGGGGCGGCGGTCCTCTCGCAAGAGCCGGCCGCCGAGTTAGTGGCTCTGGATGAGGCGCTGGAGAGGGCTTGCTTGCAGTGGATCAAAGGAAAAGCCGAGTGGTGGAGCTGAGGTATTTCGGTGGGTTGAGTGTAGAGGAGACGGCCCGAGGAGGTATTACACGTTTCGCCGATCACAGTAATGCGCGATTGGAGCCTGGCCAAGGCCTGGCTTTATCGGGCGCTCAGCAAGGAAGCAGGCGATGCAAATTGAGCCGATGCCGCCGGAACGTTGGGAGCGGATCGAGCATCTTTATCACGCTACTTTAGAGCGGGAGCCGGACCGGCGAGCACCTTTCCTGGCCGAGACCTGTGCTGGGGATGAGGCCTTGCGCTGGGAGGTAGAATCGCTGGTTGCTGCTCACGATCGGGCCGGGGACTTGAACGAGGACGGCGCCTCCGATGGAAGTCACGTCCCAGTTGGTGACGGAGAGACGAGTTTGCTCGCTGGTGGAGGGTAAGCTTCTTCCAGCATCCGGCTGGTGGCCTTGCTCGGCGCGGGAGGGATGGGAGAAATTTACCGCGCCCAGGATACGCGACTGGACCGCGAGGTGGCAGTGAAAGTCTTGCCAGCGCACCTGGCCGGGGACCATGAGGCGCTGGCGCGCTTCAAGCGTGGAGGCCAAGGCGGTGGCGGCCCTCTCTCATCCGAACATTCTGGCGATCCACGATGTTGGGACCGAGCGAGGATTTCAGTTTGCGGTGATGGAGTTGTTGGAAGGTAAGACACTGCGCAGCCATCTGGCGTGCTCGGGTCTGCCTTGGCAGGAGGCGCTGGAGATTGGATTGGCAGTGGCTGAAGGGCTGACCGCCGCCCATGCCAAAGGAATTATTCACCGAGACCTCAAGCCGAAGACGTCTTTCTGACCACGCATGGCCAGGTGAAAATTCTTGATTTTGGAATCGCGCGAATGCAACCCGGGCTCTCCTCGCAGGCAGTTCGTTCGGCGTCAGGGTTTGCTGAGGCCACGAGAATCCGGGATGCTGATGGGCACGGTCGGATATATGTCGCCGGAGCAGATACGTGGTGAGACGGCCAGGGCTCCGAGCGATATCTTCGCGTTCGGCTGTGTGCTCTACGAAATGCTGACGGGGCGGCGCGCTTTTACTCGCCAGACGGCAGCGGAGATGATGGCGGCGATTTTGAGAGATGAGCCGCCGCCGCTCGCCGCGGGAAACCAAGAGGTTGCTCTAGAATTGGAGCGGGTAATCCGGCATTGCCTGGAGAAGCAACCGGAGGAGCGATTCCAATCAGCATCAGATCTGGCCTTCGACTTAAGAAAGATCCTAAGCGGCAGCGAACTAGCCAGACTTTCACCAACTTTCTCTGTCGATCGCCGTGAACGAACCGTGGTCGAAGAGGGAAAAAATGAAGCGGTCAGAGAGGATACGCTAGCGCCGAGCACAATGCGACAAGTGAAGCGAGGGTTGAGATCGAAGCGGAACCTCCTCGTCACCGCTGGCATAGCCTTTGCTTTATTAGCCCTCGCACTTTCGTATCTTTGGCGTGCGCGGCAGCGTCAGCCGGCGTCCCAGCCCCTCGGAACGCCCTCTATTGCCGTGTTGCCGTTCCAGGACATGAGTCCGTCGAAGGACAAAGAGTACCTGTGCGATGGTCTGACCGAGGAGTTGATCGCGAGTTTGACGGGCTTGGCAGATTTGCGTGTCGCCTCTCGCACCTCGGTCTCGCAATATAGGGGTCGAGCCATTGACCTGCGCCGCATAGGCGAAGAGTTGAAAGTACAGGCTGTTCTGGAGGGCAGCCTGCGGATAGAGGGCAGCCGCATCCGAGTCATCGTCCAGCTTGTCAACACGAGGGACGGATTTCACCTTTGGACACACACCTACGACGGCGACATCGCCGAAATCTCTGACATCCAGCACCAGGTCGCCGACGCCATCTTCCGAAGGTTCCGTATCGATCTGCCGACGACGCGGCGCCCCCTAGTCCAGCCGCCCAGCCGCAACGTGGAAGCCTGGCATCACTACATCCGCGCCGCTTACCTCAGCCGTTCCCAGACCCCTCAAATCGGTTCAAATTGTATCGGGTCGCTGTTACCTCCGATCCCAATTACGCGCTCGGCGTGGGCAGGTGTGTCTCTGGCGTGGGTCAAAGCAGTTCAATGGGAAGAGTCCCCCTACCGACATATTTCCGAAGGTACCGGACGCGGCCCTCGCGAAGTCGCGATCGATGCGACGCTCGCCGAGGCCCACCAGGCTGTCGCACGGGGCGAATTCTACTACGAACGTGAATGGGAGCCGGGCGGGCGTTCCGCACATGCCGTCGAACTCGATCCCACCTATCTCGAGGCCCGCCTTGACTACGCCCAGCTTGTTCTCATCCCAACTCGCAGCGTTTCAAAGCAAACTATGCAAGAGCTAGAGCAGGGGCCCTTGCATTGTATCCAGATAGTCATCTTCTTTCTGAACGAACTGGCCAACGCCTACATCAAGGCCCGCCAGTATGACAAGGCCGTCGAGGGGCTTGAGGCCTCCCAAAAAATTCACCAGAGACAACTTGGCACCCTGGGTCCTTCTGGGGATGGTGGCAACCAGGCTTACGTGACTACGAGCAAGCCCTTGAGCGATTCCAAAAGGCCGCCTCCATCCGCCGGACAGGCTGGGTGCTCAGTCATCTCGGCTCCACGTATGCCAAACTGGGCCGCAGAGGGGACGCTCTTTAGGGTCGGCACCGGCTGGGGCAAGATTATGCGGGAAGGCCCGCCACCGACTACGAGCTCCCGCCACGATCTCTGCGCCGCCCTCGGCGATAAGGATGGCGCGTGGGCTTCCTTTGACCGGGCGAGGCGAGCAAGACAACGGAACTCTGGATTAACGTGGATCACAGGCTCGAAGTCGGCTTGCGGGCAGACTCCCAGATTTGGCAGGCTTGTGAGGGAATTTCACTTGGATTGAGGCCGAGGACTTTTTGGTCGCGAAAAAGGAAACCGTTGTCGAAAATGCGTATCCGCTACAACAGCGATCCGGTAGATTGACATTAGCTCGACGGCTTTGATTTCGTCTGGGCATTGGGGTCTCCATTCGAACTAGGACCCGGTCCCCAACTACGATAGGCAGGGCTTGTGCCATTTCCTCAAGCGAATTGACATGAAGCAGTTTAAAGTCTCGCCAGGCACAATCACGATTATCTTGCCCCGAGGGCATTGGTAACCCC
>CAWBTP010000032.1:0-174421 GCA_963791795.1 uncultured Acidimicrobiia bacterium | reverse complement strand
AGGGCATCGGCAACCTGAGTGCCGATGCCCACGATGTCGGCAGCATCGAGGGGGCGACCACTGATCCTGGCGGCCAGGGTTTGCCCCTCCACATACTCCATGGCAATGAAGTGGAGTCCGTCGGACTGGCCAATCTCGTAGATGTGCGCCACGTTGGCGTGATTGAGGGCTGAAGCGGCCCGAGCCTCTCGGACAAAGCGATGCAACCGATCCTTGTGCTGAGCCAGCTCTTCCGGCAAAACCTTCAACGCCACGGGACGACCGAGCCGCGTGTCTTCAGCCCGATAGACCTCCCCCATCCCTCCAGCACCCAGCAAAGAGGTGATCCGGTAGGCGCCAATCTGTTTTCCAACCAGAACTCGATCGGTCCCTTGTGTCATCGCTTTGGCCGCCATCTCCAAGGAGGATGTCTCGATGAAGCCCTCAGCTTGTTCCTTGTGAGCGAGCAGCAATTCGACTTCCCGGCGCAGCTCCTCGTCGCCCGCACAGGCTTCTTTCAGGAAAGAGGGTCGCTGGCTCTCCTCGCGTTCCAACGTGGAGCGATAGATCTGGTCAATCTGTCGCCAACGTTCAGGCTTCATAGACCAGTTTTAAGTTCCCAGTTTTCAGTACTACTTGCTGATTTTGGTCCTGAACGAGTAGAGCGTTTTGCGGACTTCCGTGATGCGCTGATCAAAGTCCGCGCTCTAGCCACAATCCAGTTGCGGCAAGGCGCTTTCTACTCTGAAAACTGAAAACCCCCTGATAGGTCCCAACTCGAGCGTCACCCGCTGCCGCGCTTTTGCCAGCGGTCGGGCGCACGCCCCGGGTTATGTTGGGTCCCCCAAAAGGCAGAATTTCTGATCCTCGGTGTGATTGGCTGTGGCAGTCCACCAATTATCTACTCAAGCCCAAGCCGTTTGATCACAGCTTTGAAGCGTGGCTCGGAGCGAAGATTGTCCAGCCGGGGATCGGCTTTTATCCAGATCAATTGCGTCGACCGATCTTCATAAGCTTTTTCCAGCCATTCGAGCGCATTACCTTTGTCGCCAAGGCTGGCGTAGATAAGCGCCAGGTTGTAGGCCGCAACATAGCGTTGTGTTGACAGCTCTTGCAATTTGTCGATCTCTTTCAGGGCCTCGCTTCTTCTCCCTGCTGAGGCGTAAGCTTGTCCTAAATCCCCGGCGCCGCCTGTAACGGGCATCTTGCGCTTTTGGAATTCGGCAATGGCTTGCTCGACCATTCCCTTCTGTAGATAAGCGAGACCGAGCACACTGTGCGCGTGATCAAAGTTTGGGTTCATCTCCAAGACCCTCTTAACCTGGTCGATGGCCTCATCGTATCGTTGCGCCCGATAGAGGATGTGTCCGAGATTCGTGTGAATGAACAGCGAAGACGGCTCAAGCTCTTGCGCCCGCTTGATCTCCTCAATGCCTTCATCGAAGCGCCCCACTATAGATAGATAGAGAGCATAAAAATGATGCGCGTTCACGTAGTTCGGTTTCAAATCGATGGCCCGTTGATATTCTCTCTCGGCGCCGACCCAGTCGTACTCGTACTGCACTCTAATATGTCCCAGCGCGGTGTGAGCCTCGGCAAGGCGGTCGTCAATTCTCAAAGCATTCAACGCTGCTTCTTTCGCTTTCGGGAAAGCTTCCTTCGGTGGCAAATGAAAGACTCCGAGGAGGGCGTATGAATCAGACAATCCGGCATACGCCAGGGCATAGTTCTGATCTTTCCCGATCGCCTGCTCGAAATACTCGATGGCCTTTTTCAGTCCTTCCAGTGTCCTCCTTTCCCAGTAAAACCGTCCATTGATATAAAGCTGATAGGCTTCGGCGTTCTCTGTGTAGTGTTTCGTCAATCGCTTCTGCTCTTCGCCTGTCAGCTCTAGCTCAAGAGCCGATATGACTTTTTCGGAGATCAAGTCCTGCACGGTGAAAACATCCGAGAACTCTACATCAAACTGATCCGCCCACAGTTGCTTGCCGTCGCCGACGCCGATGAGACGCGCGGTAACTCTGATCCGGTCGCCCGATCTTTGCATTTGTCCGTCGAGTATCGATTCGACTCCTAGCTCGCGTCCGGCGGCTACAGGGTCCTGTTCCAGGCCGCTAAACTTGCGCACTGAGCTGATAGGTCGCACGGTGACATCCCTGAGGCTGCTCAGCCTGACGATTAACGTGTCGGCCATGCCCATCTCCAGAGACTCATCCCGGTGGTCCGCCACTAAAGGCTTGAAGGGCAACACCGCGAGAGATTTGATCTCCGGCGGGCGCACGCCGGGCGCGCGGCGAAAAAGCAACGCGTAGGCTATCGCAGCGACTACCATCAGCATCACCGCCGCGACCGCGACGAGGCGTCGGAGACTTGCTCGGGGCTGAGCCACGCTTGTGCCCACCATGGTGTTCGCCGCGCTTCCCTCCTTGAGCCTACTCAAATCCGCCAGCACTTCCCGCGCCGATTGATAGCGCCTCTCACGATCCTTCTCCAGACACTTACGAATGATACGTTCCAGTTCGGCCGGCACTTCATAGTTGAACCGCGCAAGGGCCTCCGGCTGGGCGTGGAGAATTCGGTCCGTCACCTCGCTGGCATTGCTTCCTGAGAATGGCAACCTCCCTGTCGTCATTTCGTACAGCACCACACCCAGACTGAACAGGTCTGTCCGTGCCTCCAGTTCTTTCCCCAGCACCTGCTCCGGACTCATGTAGCGCAGCGTCCCCATGACAACACCTCGCGCCGTGTGAATCGAGGTGCTGACATCACTGCCAGCCGCCTCACCTTCTGGACGGGTGATCTTGGCCAAACCAAAGTCCAGGACCTTCACTTGCCCCTTCGGCGTAATCATCAGGTTGGCCGACTTGATGTCACGGTGAGTAATCCCTCTGCGGTGCGCCTCTTCCAATGCATCGGCGGCTTGAGTGCCAATATCCAGAACCTCCTTGAGCTCCAGAGGCCGCCCGCTCAATTTTTGCGCCAGGCTTTGTCCTTCGACATACTCCATCGCAATGAAGTGGAGTCCGTCGGATTGGCCAATCTCGTAGATGTGCGCCACATTGGCGTGATTGAGGGTTGAAGCGGCCCGGGCCTCTCGGACAAAGCGATGCAACCGCTCCTTGTCGTGAGCCAACCCTTCCGGCAAAACCTTCAACGCCACTGGACGACCGAGCCGTGTGTCTTCAGCCCGATAGACCTCTCCCATCCCTCCTGCGCCAAGCAAGGAGAGGATCTTATAGGAGCCGATCTGTCGTCCCACCAGGACTGAGGTTGACCTTGACCCTCGGCAGCCCTTTGGCCGCCGCCTCCAAAGAGGACGCTTCGATGAAGCCCTCGGCTTGTTCCTTATGAGCGAGCAGCAATTCGACTTCCGGCGCAGTTCCTCGTCGCCCCACAGGCTTCTTTCAGGAAAGAGGACCGCTGGCTCTCCTCACGCTCCAGGGCGGAGTGATAGATCTGCTCAATCTGTCGCCACGTTCAGGAGTCATAGAAACAAGTTGGGGTTCTTCGCGCTTGTCGCTCGCCGCAGCGCTGTCTGTGAAGCTTTCCTATTCCGCGACTGGGAACGGAACAGCGTCCGTTCCCTACATTTTGTTAATCGGGGCGGAGAACATCGTAGGGAACGCTCGCCGCAGCGCTCCCTGTTGCAGTAACCTGAACCCTCACGGGCGCGCCCGAGCAGCGACCGAACGGAACGGCGTCCGTTCCCTACTCCCGGAGCTCATTGCTCTTTTCTTTCGACCGGGCCCAAGTAACGATCCAGCCAATCGAGGGTCTCCTTGATGAGCTCGTTCCTGGGGATCACATGTCCTGTTTCAAAAATGGCATGGCGCTTGTGCTCTTTCGGCGTTCCGAGCAGACGAAACATCGGCGTCTTGAGAGGTTTCAAGCGGAAAGAACGAATCATAGCGGCCATTGAGCATCAAGGTCGGAATCTCACCCGTGGAGCAAAGTTGATCTGATCCACTTCCGGTCGAGCCTTTTGGAGATAGAAGCCCCCACCATGAGGACACTTACCTTGAGGCGATTCTCCAGTGCAGGAGTATGGCCCTATAGCTCGCGCCCCAGCTAAGTCCGTAGATAGCCGATCTTATTGCGGTCGATATCTGGACGGGTCTCTAAATAATCGATGGATCTGCTCAAGTCCTTCGACCAGTAGATCACATGATCTCGGTAGAAACTCGTCGTGTCTGGCATAATCCGATTTGAGTCCATCTTGCCTTTCAAGAGTACCTTTGTAGACAGGATATAGGACGGCCCGGCCACTTTTGATGATGAAGTCTATCACCCAGATTGCCATCATGCTGTCGTCGCTGGAACGGAGTGTAATAGCCCCGCCAGGAAAGTAAATGATGGTTTGATAGGGGGGCGCAAATTTCTTGGGCAGGAACAGAGTAGGCAATGACGCGCTCATTGCCATAGGCGGCGGCGAAAGTGATCTTCTCCTTCTTCCAGTCCGCATTGCTTTCGTCGATGGATTCGATGGCGGGGTTGAGCGCAGTCTTGTCGTAGGAATACAGACTTTGGTAGGCACGAAAGATCTCCTCGGAGACCGGCTGTTCCTCATTGTAGTTGCGAGCAGGAAATGTCACCGGTTGCGGGAGCCGCTCGAGAGAGGTTTCCTGAGAAAGGTACTTCACACAGCGAAAACCAAAGTTGGCGTATCGGTCGAAGTGGGGAATGGGCATCCGCATCGCTGAACATGTAAACCGGTTCGTCCCAGGCGCCCCCTAAGATATAGCGCTTGTGGTGGTCGGCTTCGTTCCAGCACCATTCCTTGACGTTTCCCGCCATGTCATATGTCCCATAGCGACTCATGCCCTGATAGCTCCCCACACGGGCCAGACCCCGGCCACTAAAATTGCTATGTGGAACGATGTAGGGGCTCAGTGAGGTCATGGCGGCGTTGTTCCAATGGTAGATGGTTGGGAGGCTCTTCCCCACGAACTCGGCATAGGCGGCCGCTTCGTACCAACTCACCCCGGTAACCGGATAATCGTCCTGCCCTTTAGGATAATCTCCTAGCTCCCACGTCGACGGCCCCGGCCTGCCCGTCGCATCGCGGAACTCAGCCATGGCTTCGTCCCAAGAGATCACACGTCCGTCCTTGAGAAAAGGGTGTTTCCAGTACTCCCGCTTTTGATAGCCGCCGCTATCCACGAACTTCTTAAACTGTTTGTTGGTGACTTCATATCTATCCATCCAGTAATCGGGTAACTGGACGGGTTCCAAGTGCTCAAAGCCAGGAATATTGAGAGAAAGTGGAGGAGCCTCCAGCCGGATGCGGACCATGCCAGGCGGAACACTTCCTTCCGGATCTAAGAATAAAGAGACCGTTTCGGCTGCGAAGTGCCACGCAAGCCAGGTCTTCTACTGTTTCTACGGTGGCAAAACCTTTCTTCTCGACCTTCCACCGCAATCCTCCCGACGGAATCCTGATCTTCTCCAGGGGAGACTGGCCCAGATAGGTCCAAGCGCTCTCGATGGCGTTGTATTCCTTAATGTAGACATCTTGCCGCAGGGGGAGTTGTCTGGACCGAAACGATACTCGACATCGCAGGCCACAGCTTGGCGAGCTTCGGATCGCCTGGGATGTATTTTTCTGCCTCTCGGGCTAGATCGAAAGCGGCTGCAGTACTTCTCTTCATCGATGAGCCGGCCGATTTCTGGCAGGCCCTGCTCTCTCGCCCAGCTGACTCTAGACTGGCGGTGGAATAACCACCCCAGCAGCGAGCCGAGCACGAGAAGAATAAGAAGCCCAGGGATCGCCACCCGTTTTTGTCTGATCCATGCCGAATAGAAGTTTCCCTCCGCCCGTCTCGTCTCAGGGAAGGCCAGGCTGGATTGATAGTCAGTCAAGTCCTTCGAGATTTCAGTCCCTGAGGCATAACGTGACTTTAGATCCTTTTCTAAAGCCCGATGGATGATCCGCTCGATTTCTTCGGGAGCGTCTGCACGGAGTTGCTTCAATGGCTTGGGCTCAATGTGAGAATGGCATGGATGATCGCCTCGGCATGGGACCCTGGAAAAGGAAGCTGGCCAGTGAGCATTTCATAGAGCACCACACCCAGTGACCAGACATCCGCCCGCTGGTCGACTTCTTCGCCTCGCGCCTGCTCCGGCGACATGTAGGCCACCGTCCCCATCGTGGTGTGCGTCTTGGTGATCTTGGTCAACCCACCCAATTTGGCTAAACCAAAATCGATGATCTTCACCAATCCATCCCGAGTCACCACCACATTGCTGGGTTTGATATCCCGGTGCACAATCTGCTGAGCATGTGCCTTGGCCAACCCTCGGGCCATCTGAAGCGCCAAGTCCACTGCTTCCGCGAGCGGCAGGGGTCCGCGTTCAATCTTCTGCTTCAGCGTCTCGCCTTCGTAGTAGGCCATGACGATGAACATCTGCCGATCGTCTGTTTCAGCAATTTCATGGATGGTTCCAATGTTGGGATGGTCCAGGGCTGAGGCAGCCTTGGCCTCGCGAATGAACCGTACCTTCGTCTTCGGCATCGAGGCTGACGTGCGGTGGCAGAAACTTAAGAGCCACCCAACGTTCGAGTTTCAGATCCTGGGCTTTGTAGACGACTCCCATGCCTCCTTCCCCAAGCTTTTGGACAATGCGATAGTGGGAAACGGTCTGCCCGACTCGGGAAGGGCCCTGGCTGCGAACAGACACCGTGACCTGATCTGAATTCCTAGCCATTCCCTCGGCTGCCACTTGCGAAGCCGGCGCTTCGATAAAGTTCTCCGCTTCCGTCTGCTGTGCCAGCAGCGATTCGACTTCCTGGCGCAGAACCTCGTCACCCGCACACGCTTCCTTGAGGAAGGCCCACGCTGGCTCTCCTCGCGCCCCAGGGTGGAGTGATAGATCTGTTCAATCTGTCGCCAGCGTTCAGGAGTCATGGAAGCAGTGACAAGTGACTAGTGCCGAGTGACAAGATACTACGGCAGACTCTGCCGTTACCTCCCAAGTGTGGCTTCATACTGCTTTACTGCCTCTTCAAGCTCACCATGAAAGTGATGAAACGGAGTCTTTGCGGACCATGAATGAAACTAGCCGCTTTGAAAAGCACTTATCAGTGGGTTGTTCAGAGTCCTTTAACTGTTTGCTTGGCTGCTTTGTTTGCGAAACAAAAGAGGTGCTTCTCTCCGCGAATGAAAATCATTCCGCCCGAAATTGCCGGAGAGGCGTAGACCGGTTCGCCAACCGAGTTCGTCGCCAGCACCTCATGCTTTGGCCCTGCTTTAATGACAAAAGTGTCGCCATCCTCGCTGGTCAACAGAATCTTGCCGTCAACAGCCACGGGAGAAGCAGTAAACGTGGCCGGCACCGGCACTCGTCCACCTTCGTAGATGAGCTTGCCCGTTGCAGCATCAAGGCAGGTAAGAATTCCCTTGTCAGTCATCAGATAGACAAAAGGCCCGTATAGAATCGACGAAGGTACATAAGCAGTTCCCTTATCGTACTGCCATAAGATGTCGGAACCCCCCGTGAGGTCCCCTGTCGCACCCATTCTGATGGCAAACATTTTCTTGTTGGGGAACCCGGCATAGACAAACGCCCTCCCATCACCAGCCAGTGGCGTCCCGATCGCGTTCGAGCCATGACCTTTCGTGCGCCACAATTCCTTTCCAGTGTTGGGATCGTAAGAAACGATCCACTCATTGCCGCTCGTAATCAATTCCGTTCGCCGAGGTCCTCGCGCCACCAACGGTGTGGACCACGTTATCTGAATCTTGCGGTCAGTCTTCCAAATCTGTTTCCCTGTCTTCTTGTCGAGGGCCTGGATGAACGACTTTTCACCATTCTCCTCGTCGCATTGCAAAATCACCCGGTCTTCGAACAGAACTGGCGACGTGCCAGGGCCCATCCCGATGTTGCCCATGTTACCCGGCAGGGCTTTCCAAACCAGGCGACCGTTGAAGTCGTAGCAGTAGATTCCCTCAGTTCCAAAGTAAGCGAAGACATGGCGTCCGTCGGTCGCCGGCGTCGGCGACGCATAGCTTCCCTTGCGGTGCCGATCGTCGTACACGGGTCCCTCATACGCGGTTTGCTCCCAAAGAATCTTGCCGGTGTCTCGATCGAGGCAGATCACTTTCAGAGTGTGGCTGTGGTCGGCACCTAAACTATCGGGGTGTTTGAATTCCTCTCCGTTCATGACGTGTTTTGGAGCTTTGGCACCTGGAATCACCGGGCCTTGCAATTCCGCCGTGAGAAATACGCGATTGCCCCAAACGATGGGTGACGAATGACCGCGGCCGGGAAGGGCCGTCTTCCAGCGCGCGCTGTCTGGATTCCACGCCGCTGGCAGTCCGGTTTCGCTCGAAACGCCCGAACCTTGAGTACCACGCCATTGCGACCAATGGCCGCGCATCGCATCCGCAGCCAAGCCCCAGTTGCTGGCACAAACCAGATAACCTGGCACCAAAAAGCACACAATCAGAGTGACCCGTTTCATTCAGAACCTCGAACCAAGGGATGACGCTCGATGTAGATGGGCGCTCGTGGGCGGGATTATAACCTGCATCGCCTCGGTAAAGTTAGCGGAGGCTCCAGCCAGCAGATGCAACACCGGCCATTGACAAGCCCTAATACGGTCGATAGGCTTGTGACAATTCAGGCATCAGGCTAGTCTCGCATCCTGCTCGCATTAAAACGGCACGGCCCAGGCGTCCAGCTTGTTAATCGCTACTGCGGAGAGAAACCAATGGCACAGGAACCCAATCCCCCGGGTCAGCCACCCTTGAAGTTGCGCGGTTTCCGGGAACCGTTTCCAACCGAGTCGGGTTTGAAGTCCAGGTTTGTCACGGTCAAGGCAGAGTTTCGCACAGGCCGGGCCCGAACCGCCCAGCTGGCTGAGACAGTTTCGGTCAAGAACGACGACGTCGTTGAGGTCGAGTTCGCCGACGGGCCACGGCTGTGGCTTCGAGGTGACGATTACCGCCAGCAGTTCGCCGGTGTGCCATCGCGCGGAGGAACAGCCGAGGAAGTCCAGCCGGTGCCAGAGGGCCTCGATATGCTGCCGCGCGGCATGCAGAGCCGCGGACCGGTTAAGTGGGCCGTGAAATCGCTTAAGGTCCTGGGTGTCGACCTCGAACAGAAAACCGCTGTCCAGATCGGTAAGGTCGTCGATGGCCGCACTTCGCCGGAACGCCCTGGGCTGGGACTCTATCGCTGCTCGATGAGCACCGCCAAGTTCAGACTCACACCTCTGGAGGCCATCAAGCAGGCCACAGACCAGCCCTTCTTGATCTTTCTCCATGGAACCGCTTCCAGCACCTGGGGCAGCTTCGGTGGACTTTGGTCCGCGGCCAGATCTCAAGAACTGGAAGTTCTCAGGCAGTCTTACGGTGACCGGGTTCTGGCCTTCGAGCATGCCACGCTCTCGAAGAGCCCAATCGAGAATGCTTCGGAACTCGCCGATCTCGTAACTCGCCTGTTGCCGTCTGGCGCCAAGCTGCACCTCGTTTCCCATTCTCGTGGAGGCTTGGTGGGCGAGCTGCTGTGCCGGGCCAACGTTGTCGAATCGATTCGAACCACAACGAAGAACGGCCATACAAAGCCCGATGCGAGGCACCTGTTCTCTCCGGCAGAGCTGCAACTCTTCCAAAGCGCCGGAACCTCTGCAACCACCTTGCGAGATCTTGGCAAGTTGCAACTGACTTTGCAGAAGCAACGATTTCAAGTAGCACGATTCGTCCGCGTCGCCTGCCCGACACTTGGCACCACGCTGGCCTCCGGCCGGCTCGATCGGTGGGTGTCAATCATCGGCAGCGTGGCGACTGCGATGCCGGATACACCGCTCTTCGATACCTTCAACGACTTGGGAGATTTTGCCGCTGCCGTCATCAAGGAACGTACCGACCCGTCGGCTCTGCCAGGGTTGGAGGCCATGATGCCGGAATCGCCACTCATCAAGCTGGTGAACTGGCCATCCACAGTTTTTTCGGGCGAGCTGACCGTCATTGCCGGAGACATTGAGCCCGATGCCTGGTGGGCAAAGTTGCTTGTGTTCGGAACCGATCGATTCTATGACGGCGATCACGACCTGGTGGTCAACACCGCTTCGATGTATGGCGGGGTGCGGAGAGAACCGGCCGGCCTGGTGAGCTTTCACAAGGGTCCCGGGGTGAATCATTTCACCTATTTCAGCAACAGCGAAAGCGCCAAGCAGCTGGTGCGCGCCCTGACTCGCAGCCCGGAAGACCAGACCGGGTTTGAGCTCCTGGAGAAACCAACCGTAGACATTGCCCGTGCGGTGGTCACCCGCTCGGCCAAGCCTCAGCCGGTGGTTTTTGTTCTGCCTGGCATCATGGGTAGCGAGCTCTCCGTTGGAAGAGATTCGGTGTGGGCCAAGATTCCCGACCTGGTCTTTGGGGGCCTGCGCAAGCTCCGCATCGATGCGACCAATGTGAAACCCACCCAGCCCATCGCACGATACTACGGAGAGCTCATCGAGTTTCTCGCGCAAACTCACAAAGTGATTCCGTTCGCCTACGACTGGCGCCTGCCGGTTGAGCAGGAAGCCGACCGGTTGGCGCAGGAACTGCGCCGCGAGTTCGAGCAAGCCCGGCAGCAGAAACAACCGGTGCGCGTGCTGGCCCATTCGATGGGCGGATTGGTGACTCGTACCATGATCGCGCGTCACAGCGCCCTCTGGCGTGAGGTCTGTGCAGAGCCTGGGGCCCGGCTGTTGATGCTGGGTACGCCCAACGGAGGCTCACACTCCATCACCGACCTGCTGGTGGGCACTTCCGCCACCCTGAGGAAACTGGCGCTCGTTGACCTGCGCCACTCCCGACAAGAACTACTCGAGATCATCTCGCGCTTTCCGGGCGTTCTGGCGATGTTGCCAGTGGATCCCCGCGAGGATTACTTCGGTGCGAAGACCTGGCGCAGCTACCACGAGCGGGCCGGCGCCGGGTGGATTCTCCCCCGGGATCAAGATCTTGCCCAGGCACGACGCTTTCGCCAGCTCTTGGATCGAACGCCACTCGATCCGGCTTCGACGATCTATGTGGCAGGCCGGGCGGACATCACTCTGGCCGGCATGTCTTTCAATCCGGAAGCCCGGCGCGGTGAGCAAATCCAGTTCCTGGCGACCGCGCGCGGCGACGGACGCGTCACCTGGGACAGCGGCATTCCCACCGGTGTTGCCACTTGGTACATGGACGTGGAACACGGCGACATGCCTGCCCATCTGCAGTCCTACAATGCTTTTCTGCAGCTGCTCCAAAATGGAACGACGCAGTTGCTGAGCCAGACGGCCCCGGTTTCACGCGCTGCGGCTGAGCTCTTTCTCGCGCCGCGAGCCATCGACGAAATCTACCCGAACGCTGAGGACCTGGAAGCATCGGCACTCGGCGCGGGGCGCCGGCGGCGCAAGCCTGCCAAACCGAGTGAGGTGCCTGTCCGTGTCCGTGTCGTGCATGCCAACCTCGCCTTGGCCCGCCACCCTGTTGCGGTGGGACATTACGCCGGGGACTCCATCATCAGCGCTGAAGCGCATTTGGATCGCGCCCTGGATGGTGAACTCAGCCAGCGCAACCTGCTTGGGCTTTATCCCGGCCCTGTCGGCACGTCAGCGTTGTTCACCAATTCGAAGCTCCATCAGGATCCTCCTCCGTCGCCGCTCGGCGCTATCGTCATCGGATTGGGCACGCCCGGCGTATTGAATGCGGGCACCCTCTCTCGGGCGTTTTCCAGAGCCATGCTGGACTATGTGATCTCTTGGAGCCATCACGAGCGCAGTCTTGCGGGCAGCAAAGGCAAGGAAGCCTCCAACGACCTCGGACTCACGACGCTGCTGGTAGGGAGCGGCGCCGGAGGCGTCACCGTCCCTGACTCCGTTCATGCCATCCTCCAGGGCGTGGTGCGCACCAACCAGGCACTGGCGGCGGCACGCCAGCCCCAGCGGATCCGTGAAGTGGAATTCATCGAGCTTTGGGAGGACCGCGCGATTCAAGCGGTGAGAGCCTGCCAGGACGTTAATTTCGATCCTGAGTTGCGTGACTTCCTTGCGATCCATCCCGAAATGGAAAGCCAGAGAGGCGGCATGCGCCGCGTAAGTTATGAGGAGCCCTCTGGCTGGTGGCACCGAGTGCAGATCCTGGGTGGCGGTGGAGACGATTCCAACTACCGCACACTGCGATTCACAGCAACCACACGTCGCGCCCGGAACGAAGTGCGATTGTTGCCGACCCAGCGCGCGCTCGTCGATCGATTCGTCGAGGAAGCCATCGGCACCACACATGACAATCGCAGCGTTTCGCGAACCCTGTTTGAGATGCTCCTGCCCAACGAACTCAAAGAGCAGGCGCCCGATCAGGATGACATCGTACTGATGCTTGATGAAGAAGCTGCGTGCTATCCCTGGGAACTTCTGGAAGACCCGGGTGGATCGGGTCGGAATCCTTTCGTCATCGAGCATGGCGTGCTGCGCCAGTTGGAAACGCAGCAGTTCAGGGAATCCGTGCGCTCTGTCGCCGAAAGGAATGCCCTCGTGATTGGAGACCCCGTGAGCCCCTTTGTGGAACTGAAGGGAGCGCAGGCCGAGGCGGATGCGGTTTCGCGCAGTCTTCAAGCCAACGGACGATTTCGCGTCGACCTCCAGAAGCGTCCCGAAGGTGATCAAGTGATCCAAGCGTTGTGCGCCATGCCCTACCGCGTATTGCACCTCGCCGGCCACGGAGTCTACAAATACTTACCGCCTTCCGCTGCTCTCGCTGAGTGTGGCACAGCGGCCACCGAGGCGGGTCTACCGAAGACCACCCAATCTCTCAAACCCATCACTGGGATGGTAATCGGGGACGGTATTTACCTCACACCCGCAGAAATTCGCCAGATGCGGCAAGTCCCGGAACTGGTCTTCATCAACTGCTGTCATCTGGGGCACATTGAAGCCACCGATCGCGCAACTTCCAACGAACGGCATGACCAGAACTTGATCGCGGCCAACGTGGCCACCGAGTTCATCCGAATGGGCGTGCACGCAGTTGTGGCGGCCGGCTGGGCCGTGGATGACGCAGCCGCCCTTACATTCGCAACCGCGTTTTACGATCGAATGCTGGAAGCTGTCCCGTTTGGCAAAGCGGTGAAGGAAGCGCGCAAAGCTACCTTCGAGCTCCATCCTCAAACCAACACCTGGGGAGCGTATCAATGCTATGGCGATCCGGACTACCGACTGGTCCGCAAGAGCGAAGCACTCCGGGTGACAGAAAAGGAAATCACTTTTGTCTCGCGCCAGGAAGCCGTGGTTGAGATTGCCAACCTGGCCGCACGCCTCGCCACGCGGGCTGGCGAAGCACCGCAAGGAGACCTTGAATGGCTCGCGAATATCCGCAAGGCATTGGACCAAAAGACATGGCTGGAGAAGAAGCCCAGGAACGGAAAGATTTGGGCCGCTCTGGCCAACGTCTATGGTGAAGCAGAGATGTTTGGCGAAGCCATCGATCATTTCCGCACTGCGATGGCCTTGGACCCCTCGTCCATTAGTCTGAAAGACATCGAGCAGCTCGCCAACCTCCTGGGACGGCAGGCGCTCGCCAGCCAGCGAGCATCGACTCGGGACAAGGAAACGAGTCGTGAGCAAACCCGCAAAAGAAGATTGGCTGCTGAGGCGAACATCGCTGAAGCCGTCCGTCTCCTCAAGTGGCTCATGGATTCTCCGGGCTGGCGGAGGGATGAGGCCAAGAGTAAGAAGGCCGCGGCCGATGCAGCACCCGGCAAGACGGCCGAGCGCCTTTCGCTACTTGGAAGCGTCTACAAGCGCAAAGCATGGATCAGTGCAAATCCCGGCGACGCGCTGACCCAAATGAGGCAGGCTTACGAGAAAGCTTGGCGTTTGGCTGAGAAGGACACAGCCGCATCGCTGTATCCGAGGCTGAACCAGCTGTTTGCTGAGTTGATTTTGAGTTGGGATCGCAAACGACAACACCCACGAACGAAGCGGGAGCTTCGCAGAAATCTTGAAGAACTGAAAACGCCACTGGCACAGCAAAGCCAGGCGAAGGATTCTTTCTGGGACGAAGTCATGTCTTACGACGGCCAACTGGCGCTGGCACTGTTAACCGGAACACTGAAGGGCAAAACGACGGCGGCCCTGGTGGACGGCTACCGAGAGACACGGCGACGCGCCAGCAGACGCGAGTTTGCCACGGTGCTCGACCAGATTGATTTCCTGGCAAACATGGCGTTGAAGATGGGAAAGAAAGATATTGCAAACAGCCTCGACCAACTGGGCAAGGCACTCCAACCCTCAAAAGAAGGGGATGAGAAAGTAACCTGAGGTGGTGCAAGGCTTCGTCTGTCGTTTAGCCTCGAGTTCACAAGTGATTCCCTCCAAGCGGGAGTCCAGTCTGTTCGAGAGATATCTGGATTCCCGCTTTCGCGGGAATGACGCCCGCTGTCTCCGTCGTTTTGCCGACGAAACGAGCGACCGTGTCGATCCATTGTCAACGTGGGAGCCGCTGTCCCCAGCGGCGATCTCTCGTTCTGATGCGAAACCGCCAATCACCGCTCGGCCGTCAGCGGACGCATTCGAGCGACTGCCACATTCTCATCGAACGAATGCCCGTCCCTTGGACAAGGGGGACTCTCAGCGAGGAATTCCACCTCCCTGGGAGTGGGTGGCTGCGACCCACCCCTGGCAGTCTCTGACGCTGCTGCGCACGTTCGATGCGGTATGAGAAACTCCTCAGACTTGTAGGGTGCGTTCGTTTTTCGAACGCACCACAACCGGTAGTGTTCCCAATTCTGAAGCGGATGGTGCGTCGGAAAGCGCGACGCACCCTACGTTTCCGCCCTCACGTTACGAGGTCATTCAATAGCAGGCATTCCGCAATCCGGTTCCATGTCCGCACGACGAGCCTTTGACCTTGACATAACATTGCCCTCTCTCTATTCTCCAGATACACTTATTCTTCGGGTCCGCAGTCAAAGACCACCAACGTAAAAAATAAGGAGACAACATGAAGAGGTTTGCTGCTCTTGCCTTAGCTGCATTATTGATTTCGGGCTTGAACTTGGTTGCTGCAGAGAAGGGGAAATGGACAGGATGGCTGTCGGATGCCAAGTGTGCCGCCAACGGAGCAAAGGCCGCCCACAAAGGCTGTTCGATCAAATGCGTTGAAGGTGGACAGCCTGTGGTGTTTGTTCAGGACTCCGACAAGAAAATCTTCAAGCTGGATGGAGCCGAGAAAGTAAAGTCTTTGATCGGCGACAAAGTGGTGCTGGAAGGTGCACTCGAAGGCGAAACGATCACGGTAAGTTCAGCAGCAAAGGCTGAGTAGCTCCCAGCACGCTGGGGCAGAAATCTCATTCCCCCTTGAGAAAGGGGCGGCGCTAAGCGCGGGGGTTGTCCGTCGGGTTTTCTGAGTCGTCAGGACAACTCCCTGAAGACTGCGCCTTTTTACCCCTTTTGCAAGGGGACTTTGGAGGAAACAACTGTGATTCGACTGGACGCAGACAAACCGGTGCATTTTTGCGACGGCTTCACGCGACGCGACTTTCTCCACGCGGGCTCGCTGGCCTTGACGGGATTTGGACTGACAAATCTTTTCTCGCTAAGGCTCAGGGGGCTGTTCCGAATGACAAGGAGTTGAACGTCATTCAGCTTTTCCTGGTGGGTGGCCCGAGCCAGCTGGATACCTGGGACATGAAACCCGATGCGCCTGCCGAGATTCGCGGCCCCTATAAGCCCATCAAGACCAACGTGCCAGGCATGGAGATTTGCGAAATTTTCCCACGCATGGCCAAGATGGCCGACAAGTATGCGCTGATTCGAAGTCTTTATCACACCGCGGCGGCGGTACACGACACCGGCCATCAAATGATGCAGACGGGCCGGTTGTTTCAAGGTGGCATTGTTTCTCCGAATTTCGGCTCCGTCATGGCGTACAAGAAGGGCGGCCGAGGCGCCGTGCCACCGCATGTATTGCTACCCCGCCCGATCGGCAACACCGGCGGTGGTTTACCTCACGGCCAGGAAGCCGGTTTTCTGGGGAAGAGTTACGATCCTTTTGTGTTGGGCTCTGACCCGTCGGATCCGGGCTTCAAAGTTCCCGACATGCTGCCACCCGATTACATTTCATCGCTGCGAACCGACCGGCGCCGCCATTGGCGGCAACTGGTAGACCAGTCCGTGAAAGCGTTCGAATCCACTCCGGATGCGAAGCTCTTCGATACGAACTTCAATCAGGCGTACGGCTTGATGTCTTCGGCGAAAGCCCGAGAAGCGTTCGAGCTGGAGCGAGAGCCGGACAAGATGCGCGACACCTACGGGCGAAACCGTTTCGGCCAGAGCTGCCTGCTGGCTCGCCGGCTCATTGAGGCGGGTGTGCGATACGTGACGGTCAACATGTTTGAAACCGTGTTTGACGAAATTACCTGGGACATCCACGGCTCGCGGCCGTTTAGTCCGATCAGTTGTTATCGCGACCTGGTGGGTCCGATGTTTGACAACGCATTCAGCAGCCTGTTGGAAGACCTCTCACAGCGCGGCTTGCTGGAAAACACACTGGTCATGGCCACCGGAGAATTCGGCAGGACGCCGAAGGTTAATCCAGCGGGCGGCCGCGACCACTGGCCGGCTTGCTGGACCTCAATCTTCGCCGGCGGAGGTGTGCAAGGGGGTCAAGTTGTGGGTGCATCCGACGAGATCGGGGGAGCGCCCAAGGATCGCCCGGTTACTCCGGGGGAGATTGCCGCCACCGTGTATCACATGATGGGGCTCGACCTGGAAACGTTCCTGCCTGCGCAGCTCGGCCGCATCGTGCCTCTGGTGGATAACAACGCCCAGCCCATCAAGGAACTGCTGGCGTAAAGATACCGTGAACCGTGTTTCGTGATACGTGGTTCGTTGCCGTCTCTCCCCCTTGCGCATAGCGCGTATAAGGGGGAGACCAAGAGGGGGTTGGGTACCCGACGCGGGCTCCTGGCAACCTGCAATCCGTCATGATGGAGACGAAGAATTCAAATGCCTCTGCAGAAACTCCTAGCTTGTTCCCTCGTCCTTCTGGTTAGTTTTCCATTGATGGCAGCTCAGCCGCCGTCCACTAAGCCCGCGGTCCAGAAACCATTTCAGTCCATCAAGGTCTTTCCGCCGGAGATCGTTCTGGCGAGCCGGCGCAGCAGCCAGCGGATTGTCGTCCAAGGGTTCTACGCGGACGGCTACTCCGAAGATCTTACTGCCAAAGCGAAGGTCGTCGTAGGCGATCAGAAAATCGCTGGCGTCGCTTCCGGTGTCATTACGCCGCTCGCCGATGGCTCAACGGCCGTCATTGCGACACTCGGTAGTCTGAGCGCGTCCGTTCCAGTGACGGTGCGCAATATCGACCAGACCCCGAGCTGGAGTTTCCGAAATCACGTCATCCCCGTCCTGACCAAGACGGGCTGCAACATGGGAGCCTGCCACGGCGCCGCAGCGGGGAAAAACGGGTTTAAGCTGACGCTTCGAGGTTACGACCCTGACGCCGATTACAACGTTCTCACCCGCGAAGCGATTGGGCAGACGCATCGCTCCTCAGGATCCTGGCCGCAGCCTGGTGCTGCTGAAACCCGCGCTGCTCATCCCGCATGCGGGCGGGCGGCGCTTCGGTGTTGACTCTCTCGAGTACAAGGTACTGGCTGAGTGGATCTCCGAAGGAACGACGCCACCTTCCGCTGCCGACCGGCGCATCGAACAAATCACCGTTGAGCCACGCGCATTGAAACTGCGGCCGGGCTCAAAACAGCAGTTGCTGGTCACGGCTCATTTCAACGATGGCTATCGCGAAGATGTGACCGGCTGGGTGCGCTTTGAGTCGACGAACTCTGGCACAGCCAGTGTGAATGAGCGCGGACTTGTGGAACTGAAGGGCTCGGGTGAAGCTGGCATCACAACCATGTACCTCAGCAAGGTTGATGTGGCCACGGTCGCGGTTCCCTTCCCCAACAAAGTGCGCGAAGCAGCGTTCCTCAATGCACGGAAGAACAACTATGTGGATCCGCTGGTGCTCGACAAGCTGCGGGCTCTGAATATTGAGCCTTCGGAACTGGCCAGCGACAGCGAGTTCATTCGCCGTGCCTATCTCGACAGCACTGGGACTCTTCCAACCGCCGCGGAGACCGAAGAGTTCCTTACCAGTACTGCAGCGGACAAGCGCAAAGCGCTCATCGACAGGCTGCTCGCGAGTGAAGCCTACGTGGACTACTGGACGTACAAGTGGTCCGACCTTCTACTGGTCACAGTGGGCAATGCGGACAATCCGGGGGGCAACAAGCTCACCTCGCCGGCCGTGCGTTCCTTCTACAACTGGATTCGCCAGTCGGTTGCTCAGAACCGGCCTTGGAACCAGATGGTGCGGGAGATGTACACCGCCACTGGCAGTAGCCGTGAGAACGGCGCGCTGAATTTTTATCAGCTGCACAAAGATCCCATCCGCCTTACCGAAAACACCACTGTGGCGTTCATGGGTCTTCGGCTGACCTGCGCACGTTGCCACAACCATCCTCTGGAAAAGTACACCCAGATGGACTACTACAAGATGGCGAATCTTTTCGCGCGCGTGAGCCAGAAGGCCGGCGATTCGGGGGGCGAGATCATTGTGTACAACGCAGACTCGGGAGACATTCCGCATCCACGCCTGAACAAGCCATTGCCCCCCGCTCCGCTGGAAGCCAAGCCGATCTCGTTGGAGGCTGAAGGGCGGCGCGAGCTGCTGGCCGACTGGCTGACCTCTCCAGAAAACAAACAGTTCTCTCGGACGATTGTCAACCGCGTCTGGGCGAACTTCATGGGCCGCGGCCTGGTGGATCCCGTGGACGACCTACGTTCCACAAATCCGCCATCGAACGCTCCTTTGATGGACGCACTGGTCGACGACTTCGTCAAGCACGGCTACGACATCAAGCACCTGGCCAGCACGATCATGAATTCGGCCACGTATCAGCGTTCCTGGCAGACCAATGCGTCCAACGTGAACGACGACCGCCACTACTCCCACTATCTCATCAAGCGAATGCCAGCCGAGGTGATGCTGGATGCGATTTCCCAAGTGACCAGCATTCCAACACCGTTCGAAGACTTCCCTCTCGGCACGCGGGCCCTGCAGTTACCCGATACGGCAACAGAGTCTTATTTTCTGGACGCTTTTGGGAGACCTGACCGCGCCTCGACCTGTGAATGTGAACGCGACCCGCAGCCCAACCTGCGGCAGGCGCTGCACATGATCAACGGAGAAACAATCAACAAGAAGCTCGCCGCCCAGGGAAGCCTCACGGATATGGCGCTGAAAATGGGCCTCTCCAACGAAAGGTTTGTCGAGCACCTGTACCTTTCAGCCTTTAGCCGCCGCCCGACCAACGGAGAGAAATCGGCGGCCCTCAAGTCGCTCGACGAAGCCTGCGGCACAAAGCCGCAAGCCCGGCGAGAGGCGCTGGAGGATTTCACTTGGGCCATGCTCACGGGCAAGGAATTCATATTTAATCATTGAACTCGAACACTTTCTCCCCCTTGCGAAGCGCATAAGGGGGAGACCAAGAGGGGGTTGTCAAATGGGAATCCTTATTAGCAGGGAAAGTCTAAATGGTTAGAGCAGTCAAACAAGTCATTCTCTTTTTCGCAGTCTTTTCCCTGCCTCTGTCTCTCTGTGGCTATCGCCTCCTTGCCCAGAACACCACCGACGCAACCAAGAACTACCACGATCTCAACCCCGGCTTGCAAGTCAGTTTCTCGAAACAAGTGGCACCTATCTTTCAGGCCAAGTGCGTCACGCTGCCACTCCAAGACTGCGAACATGGGAGGTTTCGTTCTCTCAGATTTTGAATCTCTGATGAAGGGCGGCAGCCACGGCAAGGCGATCATCCCGGGAAAGAGCAAGGAAAGCCGCCTTGTGCAAATGGTGGAAGGCACCGTGCAACCGCGCATGCCAATGAGCGGCGAACTGGAGCCGCAAGAAATCGCAAGCATCAAGCTTTGGATCGATCAAGGCGCCAAGCTCGATCAAGACGTCGGCCAGTTGCAGGCCCTCCATGAGCCTGAGATCCCGAAGATCAAGCCGGCGCCTGTGGCCCAACAGATTGGCGCGATCGCCTTCTCTCCAGACGGCTCGATTGTCGCTGCCGGTGGCTACGGCGCAGTTACTTTCTCATCGGCCTCGACCCGCAAACCCTTGGGAAAACTGACGGGCATCACGGAGGCGGTACGCACGCTGGCCTATTCGCGCGACGGCAAGTACTTCGCGGTTGGCGCGGGGCGTCCTGCTCAGGAAGGCGAAATCAAGGTCTGGCAAACCGGTGAAAGCTTCTGGAACAAGCCGGCGGCTCAAGTCATCAAAGCCCATCGTGACTGCGTCTACGCGCTGGCTTTTTCTCCCGACGGCAAGCTGCTGGCCTCCACCAGCTACGACCACATGATCTATCTCTGGGATCCTGCCACCGGGAAACAGGTGAAGCCGCTCAAGGAGCATACGGACTCGGTATTCGATCTGGCATTCTCCCCGGATGGCAAATGGCTGGCGTCTGGCGGGGCCGATCGCACGGTTAAGCTTTGGGATGTGGCCTCAGGCAAGCGCATCCACACGCTGGGAAGCTCAACGGAAGGCGTTAACACAGTGGCGTTTCATCCAAACGGCAAGTACGTCACCGCCAGCGGATTCGACCGGACGATTCGGGTTTGGGACATCAGCGGCACAGGCGATCCCGTGGAAATTCATTCCGTCATCGCTCATGAGGAACCCATCCTGCGCCTGGCCTATTCTCCAGATGGCCGCTGGCTGGCGACCACGGGTTGGGACAAGCTTGTAAAAATCTGGGATACGAAAACCATGCAACAGGTTCGGGTGATCCCGGGCCAAAGCGACTGGGTACTCTCCATGAGTTTTTCGCCTGACGGCAAGCAACTGCTGTTTGCGCGCTACGATGGTTCGGTATCTGTTTACGAAACGGCAAACTATCAGCTGATCGGCAACCTGCTGGAGACGCAACCAGCCCAGCAGGCAGGCAAAGTAGCAAGTCCCCCTTAGAAAAGGGGGAGAGAAGGCTGAGCAACAGCGGTCGCGCAGCCTTCAGGGGGTTGTCTTGATTCACCAGGGAAAGCCGGGCGGACAACCCCCTGGCGCGTCGCGACTGCTGTCGCTTTGCGCCGCCCCCTTTCTTAAGGGGGACTTCACGGCGATGACAAATGACCGCTGACCAATGACAAATGAGAATTGTTTCCTGCTGATTTGGAGGTCCTGACATGAAGCGCCTTCTTCAACTCTTCTCCATCGCCCTAATTGCCATTCCCTTCCAGGCATGGGCCCAGACCACCCCGCCGACCGTTACTTTCACGACGCCGTCTGGCATTCAGCGCGGCGCAACGGCTACGTTCGTTGTCGAAGGCACAGGGCTCGAAGGCGCCAAGACGCTGGTCTTCTCCGAACCCGGCTTATCGGGCAAGGTGCTTGAAGTCTCTCCAGTTCCCACCAGCATGTCGGCTCTCGAGCCTAAAGTCGTCCGGTCCAGCCGTCCCTACTTCGACGACCCGCCAGCTGTCCAAGCCCGAGTGGAGATCTCGGCGGAATCGTGGATGGCACCCGGCACGCACCAGTTTCGCATCATTACTCCCAATGGAAGTTCGACGCCTGGCCGCATTGTCGTTTCCCCTTACCCGGAGACTCAGGAGCGGGAGCCAAACAACAGTTTTTCTGAGGCCCAGGAACTGGCGCTGCCCATGACCGTACACGGATTGCTGCCCCGGCCTGGCGATACCGACGCCTATCGGTTTCAAGCCAAAGCTGGCCAGGAAGTGGTCTGTCTCATCAACGCGGGTGGGCTGGGATCGCGGCTCGATCCTGTCATGGAACTTGTAGACGCCAATGGAAAGATCATCGCTTCCAACCAACAGGAACGCGACCGCTCTTCGCTGGGCGCGAAGATCCCGGCGGATGGAATCTATGCAGCTCGCGTCGGCGACTATCAGCAAGGTGGAACCATCCGGCATTTCTACCGGCTCACCATAGGGCAGTTGCCGCTGCTCAAAGGCCGTTATCCGCTGGGTCTCAAGGCAGGCACCACGCGCGACTTCAAAATCTGGGGTTACAACCTGGGTGACACGAAGACGGCAGCTCCTGAGCCCTTTGGCATGATGGCAGGCAAAGCAATGGACACAGGCGCCCTTGTGGCCCAGACGAAAATGGGCGAAACGGTAAATTCCTTACCCCTGGCGATCGGCCGCTATGATGAAATCGACGAAGCGAACACAAACACGAGCTGGCAAACGGCTCAGGAAGTGGCTTATCCGCGCACTGTGAATGGCCGTCTCACGTTGGACTCAAGCAGCAAAGCAACCTCGGACTTCTATCGATTCACAGCGAAGAAAGGCCAAAAGCTAATCCTCGAGACTGCTGCCAGCAGGCTGGGTTCGCCTCTCGACTCGGTTCTCGAAGTCCTCGATTCGACCGGCAAGATTGTGCCCCGCATCACAGCGCGCGCTGTCTGGAAAACTCCGTTGACCCTGCGCGACCGTAGCTCGCGTGATGTCGGCTTGCGGCTGTTCCAACCCACAGGTCTTGAACTGAACGACTACATGGTCGTGGGAGCCGAACTGCTTCGCATCGTGCGCCTGACCTCCGCTCCCACAGCGGACGAGGACATCGTTTTCGAGAATTTCGGCGGGCAGCGGCTGGCTTTCGAAGACACCACGCCCGAAGCCCATGCCTTGGACCAGACGATCTACAAAGTGGAACTTCATCCGGCTGGAGCGGAGTTTCCGCCAAACGGGATGCCGGTGTTTCGATTCCACATGCGCAACGACGATGGCGGCCCGGGCTATGGAAAGGACTCCCGCGTCACTTTCACAGCGCCCGCTGACGGCACCTACATCGCCAAGGTTGCCGATGTTCGCGGCCTGGGTGGGGACGACTACGCCTATCGCTTCACGATTCGCGACCCACAGCCTGACTTCCTCGTTACTGCCAGCCCAACCAATCCGAACATCGCGGACGGTTCGAGCGTGGCCGTGGAAGTGACGGCTCTGCGGACAGAAGGTTTTGAGGGTGCCATTGACGTGAAGTTCGAAGGACTGCCGGAGAACATCCTTGGTACTCAAGCCACGATTCGCGCTGGCGAAAACTCGGTCACTCTCATCCTATCGCACAAGGCGGGCACGCAACTCGCCGGTGATTTTGTACGGTACCGCATTACAGGCCAGGCCCGGATCGGAAACGAGAGAACTTTCCGCGTTGCCAATGGGGGGGATTACCTGAAAGTGATCGCGCTCATGTCGAAGCCCGACATCCAGGTAGCGGTGAAAACACCGAAACTTCAGATGACTCCGGGCGGAGAAACCAAGATCACTCTTGCCATTGAGCGGCACAACGGTTTCAAAGGACGCGTCCTCTTCCGTTTGAACGATCTGCCATTTGGCGTCAGGCCCGTCAACGTCGGTCTGAACGGAATCATGATTGCGGAGAACGAAACGGAGCGAACTTTCACGCTGGATTCACGCCCTGGGTCAAGCCGGTCACCAAGCCCATTTACGCCGTCGGCATCGTCGAGGCTCTGGTACCCACGGAGCATCCATCGGCTCCGATAGAGTTCCAGATCACAGGCAACGATCACGCCACAAAGTAATCAGCCCCCAGTGTCGCCCTAGCAGAATTCAGTTCCTGTGGTGCGCTTCTTCTGGAATCGCGCCCGACGCTTTTTCCCCTTCCGAAGCGGAGCTGTAAAAAAACTGAAACTCTCGGTTCCTCTCGCCCCCGAGAGGGGGAGAGAGGTTAGGAGTGAGGGGGCGGTGCACGCTCTATCGATTCCGGAAGAGATGCCGAAGAAGCACTCCAGATGCTGAAAGACAGGCGCATGGTCTCACAGCGTGGTAATCCCCCTCACCCCCAGCCCCTCTCCCGCGCTGGGGAGAGGGGAGCCGATTGTTTTTCCGAATTTCAATTTTTCGCGGCTCCAAGCGCATAAGGGGGATGTCATCCCGGCGGATAGTAAGCGGGATCAAGAGGGGGGCTGGAGTCCGCGCTCAGTCTCTCCTCGACAAGCGAAAAGCAATAATCAAGAGAGTAGTTTTGCTTGCCGCTTTGCGGCGCGACGTTCAATGAAAGTGGCGTCCCCCCTTGGACAAGGGGGGACTGGGGGGTTTTGGGAAGCCAACCCACCCCGGCGCTCCGCGACCACTGTCGCGGTGGTTCGATCTCTCGCCAACGAACACCAACACCAACCACCCCCGCCGTGGCCGTTGGCCCCGGCATCCCCTCCTCGACAGAGGAGGGGAGCTTATTTTCAAGGGAAAGGATCGTCGCCGAATAACGGTGATTGGCTGTCGTCGATGGAATGAAACGTCTTGCGCTTATCGTGTGTGGGCTTCTTCGAGGTAGGTATAGCCGTGCAGGCCGGATTCGTAAAAACGTAGAAAAAGTGCAGACTCTTCAAGCGTAATCTTCTTGTCTCGCACGGCACGCTCCACATCTTTGCCGCATCAACGACAGTCAGCTCGTCCGGATTGTACTGAACGTAGCTCAGCACCTCCCGTACTGTGTCTCCTTTAACCACATGGTCTACGCTGATCTCCCCGTCGGCTTCCAGCGTCACGTGGACCGCGTTGGTGTCACCCAGCAGATTGTGCAGGTCGCCCAGGATTTCCTGATACGCGCCAACTAGAAATACCGCCAGGCAATAACCATCTCCCGTGTAAGGATGCAGCGGCAAGACTTTCTTGACGTCGTGCAGATCAATAAAACGATCTACTTTGCCGTCCGAATCGCAGGTAATGTCCGCCAGAATGGCCCGCCGGCTGGGCTTCTCCGTCAACCGATGAATCGGCAATATCGGGAAGAGCTGCCGGATGGCCCAACTATCAGGCATGGATTGGAAAATGGAGTAGTTGCAGAAATAGGTGTCGGAGATGAGACTCTCCAGGTTCTTCAACTCATCGGGAACGTAGTCCAACTCGTCGACCATCTTCAACACACGGCTGCAGATCGTCCAGTAAAGGCTTTCCGTGACACTCCGCTGCTCGAGAGTCAGATAGCCGAGGTTGAACAGATTCATGGCGTCTTCACGCAACTGAAGAGCGTCGTGGTAGGCTTCCACAAAATTCTTCTTGTTAATGTTCCGGCTCGTCCAGAACAGATCCGTCAGGGGCTGAGGCGCATTTTCTGGAACTGTGTCCGGCGTCACGAACCCGTCAAATCCAGACACACCCAGAACATTGAAGACCAGCACGCTGTGATACGCAACCACGGCGCGGCCCGATTCGGAAATGATCGTGGGGTGCTTCACCTTCGCTTCGTCGCAAATGGATTTGAGGCGAAATACGATGTCGTTGGCATATTCCTGCAAGGTATAGTTTACCGACGACTCGTAGTTGGACTGCGAGCCGTCATAGTCGATGCCCAGCCCGCCACCCACATCGATGTATTCCAAACCTGCGCCTGCCCTCTGCAACTCCACGTAGACGCGGCCTGCTTCTGTGAGAACATCCTTAATCTTGCGGATATTCGTCACCTGGCTGCCCATATGAAAATGGAGCAGCTTCAGACAATCTTCCATTTGCCGCTGGCGCAAATAGTCGAGCGCTGCCAGTACTTCAGTCACAGTGAGACCGAACTTGGAACGGTAGCCTGCGGAAGCCTCCCATCGCCCCGATCCCCGGCTGGCGAGTTTTACCCGGACGCCAATTTGCGGCTTGACCTGCAGCTTTTCCGCATACTTGACGATCAATTCCAGCTCAGTGAATTTTTCAACAACGGGAATAATATTTTTCCCAATCTTCTGGGCGAGAATAACGGTCTCGATGAACTCGTCGTCTTTGAATCCATTGCAGATAATCGGGACATCCTTGCCATTGGTGATCGCGAGCACGGCGAGCAGCTCGGGCTTCGAACCGGCTTCTAATCCGAAGTTGTAAGCACTGCCGAAATCGAGGATTTCCTCCACAACGTGCCGCTGCTGGTTTACCTTGATGGGGTAAACACAACTGTACTTTCCCTGGTACTCGTATTCCTGAATGGCAGCTTTGAAAGCGTCGTGGATCTCGCCGAGACGGTGTTTGAGAATATCGGTGAAACGGATCAGGATAGGCAGCGCAATACCGCGCGCTTGAAGCTGGTCTACGAGCTCCTTCAGATCGATGGCGTGATCAGATCGTTTGTCGGGATGAACGGTGACGTGACCTTTGTCGTTGACCGAAAAGTAATCCTTCCCCCAGTTCTTGATGTTGTAGCAGTCAATCGAGTCTTGAATTGTCCAGTTTTCCATTCTCTCCCGTTGTGTCGCGTTCGGATTGCTGAGGTTCGACGAGGGCGTACGCGAATCCACTCCGTCGCCATCCATCATTCTGGCAGCGATCATTTAAGAACGGATTACTCAAGACAGCAACAGAAAAATCCTCTGAAGAGTAAATGATCACATTGCTAGGCAAAGAGGGTGGCAGAAGCTGCAGGGTCGCCGCGCTGTTCGCCTCGACCGGCGCTTTGCCCAATAGATAAAAGAGAAACGCGAAGAGCGCCAAGAACGCTAAGACTACGAGCCGGTGTGACTGCCGACGAGGTAGCGAAAGTCATCGTCGATGCCGCGATTAGAGTCCAACGGGCTTTTTAGGTCCGGTGGTCTTAATCGCCCAGTAGGCTTGCCTCCGGGATTGCTTATTCGCTGGAACGTGGTCACGACGCGACGACATTCAGCGAGTCCGCAACCATACTCAGGAACTGATGAGTGGACGCGAATAGATTCGACACTGCTTGCTTGGCGCCCTTGGCGTTCTTGGCGGTTGGGTCCCTAACCGGTGACAGGCTTCCAACTTCCGGATTTCCGCAAAATTTCTCAATACATGAGCCGTGAACCACCCACGAAGACGCCAGAGATTGAAGCTGTGACCACGGAGATCACAATAATCACGATCGCGGAGACGACCATGTAGGGAATGACTTTGTCCGGAGGAGTTTTCATCACCGAGGGCAGACCGAGATAGAACAGATAGACGCCGTAAAGGGCTGCCAGCAACGCCAGTGCTCCCAGTAGTGGAATCAGTTGCAACACGCCGGCTACCCAGGACGGAGTGGAAGCGAAAGCCACCATCTTCAGCGCCTGAACAATCCCTCCGCTGGACTGAAAACTTGGCGCGAGCTTGTCCACGATGAACGCAGCGAGAAAGATTCCTGCCAGAGAGAGTGCATAGCCAACCACTAAGCCCGCCAAGCCACTGACCATGGGCGTACGGATCTGCCCCATGAAAGGGACACTGACACCAATCAGCGTCATTCCAAGAAAACCGCAAATTGCGGGAATGGCCGCCAACAGCATGATGTATTCCTTATAGAGCGAAGCCACGTCTGTCGTTTCGGAGGCAATGACGGGCCATTCCTGCTCCGGCTTGGACAGGATATTGATGACGCGGGTCTGCAGGTTCATCGCAGGCTCTCCTTTGCTGAGTGGATTAGCGGGACAGTGAGCTCAAGGGGTTCAGGAAGCAAGACTGGGACAAGTCTATGCGTTAAGGGCCGACGACTGCAACTCCATCAACGCCTGCGCAACCTCCTCAACATGTGTTTTTGGATTCACGCTTTTGAAGATCTTTCGAATCTTGCCTTGCGGATCGATGATAAAAGTCATGCGCCGCGCCAGTCGATAAAAAGCCAGCGCGCCGTAGGCTTTGGTGACCTTCTTGGTTGGATCGGCCAGGAGCGGAAAGTTCAACTTGAACTTCCTTGCGAAGCTTTCGTGCGATTCGCGGTTGTCGACGCTGACGCCGAGTACCTGGACCTTGAATGGCGCCAGCCGCTCCGACTCATCTCGAAAGTTGCAGGCCTCGCGCGTGCAACCGGGCGTGTCGTCCTTGGGGTAGAAATACAGCACCACCCATTGGCCGGCATAGTCACGCAAGAAAACCAGATTCCCATGCTGGTCCTTCAACTTGAGTTCTGGTGCCGTGTCGCCGATCTGTAGTGTGATTTGATCGAACATGTTGAATGGTGACGAGTGATAAGTGACAAGTGACGAGCTGAGATAGGAAGAGGGAAGCACTCAGCACTCGTCACTCATGCCACTCATCACTGAATTTTCGGATTCAACTTCTTCGCCTTACGCAGTGCAGTCTCTGCCTCACGGGTTTTCCCGGCCGCTTGCAGCGCCTTTGCCAGGTTGAGCTGTGCAATCCAGTGCTTGGGGTCGGCCATCGTGGCCGCCCGAAAATTGTGGATAGCCAGCTCCAGATTCCCCTGAGCTCCCCAAACTTTGCCCAGGTTATTGTAAGCGTCAGCGTTGGAAGGCTCGATGCGCAACGCCTCCTCAAACCTCGCGATCGCCTCAGTCCAATGTTTCCCTTCAGCGAGGACACTACCCAAGTTGTTGTGCGCATCGACGAAGAGAGGGTTCCGCTGCAATCCCTTCAAGAAATGTTCCTGAGCGGCAGCCAACTGGCCTTGGCTCTGGAGAACCAGCCCGAGGTTATTGTGCGCTTCAGCATGCGTCCCGTCTACCTCCAACACCAAACGATAGTGCGCCGCCGCCTCATCCAATTGGCCCAGAAGCTGGCAAGCACGGCCCAGGTTGTAGCGCGCCAGAACCAGTCCAGGATCCATCGAGAGGGCTCGACGGAATCCCTGCTTCGCAGCTTCCAGATCGCCGCTCTCCAATTGGGCGAGAGACAGTTCCACCCACGGCTCCGCGATCTGTGGCTGTTGCGTTTCAACCGCCGCCTTGAAACGGCAAGTGCCTGCAAGTTTGACCGCTGCTTGACCTGCGCCACACCCCAGTAAAGATCAGAGGCTGTCTCTCTCACAGCAGTCTGGAAATAGCGAGCAACCTCTCCCTGATAAGACGTGTGATCCTCCTTTCGGCTTGCCAAAAGGTTTGTTGCTTGCGGCGGACGCTGAATCCGATGATCGGTCATCACGACGTGAACCACGTCTTCGGTTCGCCTCTTCGGCATGTGGCAATTCGCACAGGCTGCTGATGCCGGGTTGGGATGCGAGCGTGCTGACAGTTGCTGGTGGCACTTCAAACAGCTCTCGCGAAACTGCTGGATGGCCTCGTCGCCACGCGGGGTGCGGTGCGGATCATGGCAGGACGTGCATCTCAGCCGTCCTTCGCTCTTCTGGAAGCATTGAGATTGCCGCAACCGATAGGCAGTGCTGTTGATTTCAAACTTGTCGTCATGACCAGTCCCAGGAGCATGATCAAAATGAATCAGATAGTCGCTGAGAGCCTCGCCGGGTCGAAACGAATAGGCCGCCCGGCCGAAAACCCGCACCGCCTGTGGCAACTCGTCGCTGGTGGTTTCCAGATGACATTGCTGACAGACGTCCATCTGACGTTCAGAATTCAATCGGGCTGGATTGACAATGGATTGTCGAATCGCCTCGATCCCCTTCCCGCCGCCAGCCAACGCCACATGCTGCGACCCCGGACCATGGCAGCGTTGGCAGTCGATACCCGTGGGTAGTTCCGGCGGAAACAGATTCTCACGGCCGTAGCGATCAGCGCCGTCGGCAAGCTTCGGTGTGGCGTTGTGGCAGAACATGCAACCGTAGTCGATCTTGCGCGAGAAGTCGTGGTGCTGCGTTCGGTCGTATCCCGGGCTGATTCCCCAACGTTTTTCCTGCGGGTACCATGTCACAGGCAACTGAGTCAGAACTCCTCCCGTAGAAAGGTTCAAATAACTACGCGCATGATTTCCGGAACCGATGATGTAGTGGACTTCCTGCTCGAACAGGTTCACTTCCCTGCCCTGCTGAAGCTGGTAACGTTGCTGGAAGAACCGGCCCTCACGGCGCAACATGCGGTAATAACGGTTGGAGGCCGCATGGAAAAATCGATTGTTCTTCTCATAGTCCTCAATCACATTGTCTGCCGTCGGGCGATAGAACGAGCGGGCCATCGCGACGCTTTGAAAGCTCTCATCAATCTCGGTGTGACAGGGTCGGCAGGAACGGGCGTCAACGTAGTGCGGTTTTTCTACGGGATGAGAAGGAGCGGGGTGCCGTTCAGCGGCACACGCCAAGAGGAATAACACGACGGCCGCAACGGGAGTCCAAGTCAACGCTCGGAGCGACAATGACTTGAGATAGCGCTAGAGAGCTCAGGAACGCATTAAGGACCACTCGCTGCGGAGAGAATTCGGGAACTGGCGACACGATGGCGCTTGACCGCGCTTACGGCAATCTGTTGGCACACTCAAGAATAGAAAGGGGATCGCAGCCAAGAATCGACCCTTGAAACTGACTATCGACGGCACTCACAGGAACGTCCATTGCTCACTGGTGCATTTTTCGGTAATCTCTACATGCTACATCTTCCAATACGATCATGTAAGAGTCCCATTTTGTCCGCCTGGCGGCCTAGGCCAGGCCCCTGTTATAAGGAGTGTTCCACCATGAAATCACGATTCTGCCTTGTCTTGCTTCTATTGATCATTGCCGCTCCGATGGCGCTGGCCCAACAGACTACGGCCACGCTGCTTGGAACGGTCACGGATTCCTCCGGCGCGGTAGTTCCCGGCGCCACGATTCGCGTGACCAACTTGGCCAACCAGGTGTCTCGCGAAACGAAGAGCGATGACGGCGGCGCTTACTCCCTGCCGTTCCTACCGTCGGGCGAGTATTCCGTCAGCGCCACCGCCGACGGCTTTAAGGTTCAAAAAGTCGACCGGGTCATTCTCGGCGTGCAGCAAACCGGCCGCGTGGACTTGAAGCTGGAGCTGGGTGAGGTGACACAGACGATTGATGTGGAAGGCGGCGGGCTGTTGCTGCAAACGGAAACGTCGACCGTCGGAACGGTCATCGACTCGACGAAGATCGTGGAACTGCCGTTGAATGGGCGAAACTTCGTGCAGTTGGCTCAGCTGATTCCTGGAGTCCAAGCCGGAACGCCAGGCAGCATTACGGTGCGCCGCGGACGCGGCTCGATTGGGCAGACGGACTCACCGTTTGGATCCACAGCGATGTCTGCAAACGGCTCCCGAGACACGGCCAATCGCTACTTCATGGATGGCATCGAGATGATGGACTACGATGCCATGACCTACAGTTTCTCTCCTTCGATCGACTCGCTGGCCGAATTCAAGGTTGAAACCAGCACCTATTCGTCGGAGCTAGGCGGTGCCCCAGGCGGACAAATTAACATGATAACGCGCTCTGGCACCTCCGCATATCACGGGACTCTATGGGAGTTCAATCGTAACGACGCGTTGACCCAGGTGTACGATGCCATCGCTCAGAAGGACGTCGATCCACCGCGCCTGAATCGGAACCAGTTCGGCGCCAATGTCGGCGGTCCCGTCTTCCTTCCGAAGTACAACGGACGTGATAAGACCTTCTTCTTCTTTAACTGGGAAGCCGGCCGGCAACTTCAGGCTGCGGCGCCAGCTTTTCGCACGATTCCTTCGGTGGCGACGCGCAACGGCGACTTCAGTGGGTTGGTCAATGCGAGCACGCGGCAACCCATCGTGTTGCGCGATCCGTTGAATATCGGGATTCAGAACAACGTCATTCCACGGGCTGCGCTGAGCCCCCAGTCCTTGACTTTCCTGCAGTACATGCCCCAGCCGAACACCCAGCAAGGCACTTTCAATTTCGTTACGGCGTCGAACGCGGCAACGTCAACGCAGGATAACTATCTGGCGCGGATTGACCACAACTTCTCCGCGAGCGACACGATCAATGGTCGCTATGTCTTCAACGACACCTACGAAGCCAGCATCCCCGTCTGGGGCCATGACACTCGCGACAACCTTGGACGCGGCCAGAATCTCTCCGCTTCGTGGTTGCATACGTTTAATCCGCGAATTCTCAACGAGTTTCGTGGTGGGTGGAACAAGTTTTTCGAAGCCGAGATCTTTGGCACGACCAACGACGAGGCTTATGACGTCGCCGGGAAAATGGGAATACCTTTGGTTTCTCGCCTGCCCGCAGAGTACGGACCACCGACCATCACCATCAACGGCCCGGACGGCGTCACGCAACATGTACGATCTGCAGCGTCAGATTGGCCCGCGGGATCGCTCGAACGAAATCTTTGAGTTCAAGGACACGGTTTCCTGGCAGGCAAGCAAGCACTACCTGAAATTCGGCGCCGAAATCTCACGACGCCACGTCACGTTCGAGCAGGCACGGGCACCCCGGGGATCCTTTGGCTTCGACGGTGCCTATACCGGCTCGGCCCTCGCGGACTTCATGCTGGGATATGTGAAAACTGCCAGTATCAACCCGGCGCACACTTCCACGGACCTCTGGAACTTCTGGCATTCTTACTTTGTTCAGGATGATTTCAAGGTCTCGCCACGACTCACTTTGAATCTGGGTCTGCGCTATGACTATTTCCAACCCTACAAACAGACGGACGACAAATTCGTCAACATCGAGCTGAACGGATTCGTCGCTGGCAATCTGGTGACGACACAGACTTCCCAGTACGGCCGCGCACTCATCGCTCCGGATCGAAATAACTGGGGTCCGCGCTTTGGCTTCGCCTACCGGCCAAGCCGGCTGGACGATACCGTCATTCGCGGTGGCTACGGTATTTACTTTACACCTCAGATTTCGAACGCCATTTTTGCCATGGCAGAAGGCGCGCAGGCGACAGCAGGGGCCAGCGTTCAGGGCAATTTGACCGGTGCACCGAATATTTTCTTTAACGATCCATTCACTTCAGCGGTCACCGCTGGAGCCCTGAACTTCGCGGTAGGCAACGATCAGAACCTGCGCGATTCCTATATCCAGCAATGGAACCTCAACGTCCAACACAAACTGCCAGGTGATATCCTGTTTGACATCGGATACGTGGGTTCCAAGGGCACGCGCCTGATTGTCACGTTCGAGGACCTGAATCGGCCTGATTCAGCTTGTCGTTCCCGGCACTCCGGGATTGGCATCCGTCAACGCTCGCCGTCCTAATCAGGCCTATCAACGAGCCGTCAGGGCCGACAAATCCATCGGTAATTCCAACTACCACTCAATGCAAGTCAAAGCAGAGCGACGTTTGGCCAAGGGTCTGACGTTCCTCACTGCCTACACCTGGGCCAAAGCGATCTCAGGGCCCAACGACATCGGCGGGCAAGTGGGTGGAGGCGAGTTCATCGGAGCGCCGCAGGATATCTACTATCTCGAAGGCGACCATTCCGTGTCCGGCTTTGATCTGACTCAGCGCTTTGTTCAGACGGTGATTTACGACGTGCCTTTCTTCAAATCGATGCAGGGGGCAGCAAAGCACATTCTGGACGGTTGGCAGTTGAGCACAATCATCACCCAGCAAAGTGGCTTCCCGGCACCAGTGACCAGGAACCTGGACACGACGGGAGTTGGCTTTAATTCCCGGCCCGATCAGGTTCCAGGACAGGAAGGAAACTTACCGCGCGACCAGCGGACGTGGACTCGCTGGTTTAACACAGCAGCGTTCACAACAGCGCCTTTGGGCCGCTTCGGCACCTCCTCTCGCACAGCAGCCATCCGGCTTCCTGGACTGAACAATGTGGATTTCTCCGTCTCGAAATCCATTCGCTTCCACGAATCGCGATCTCTTCAATTCCGAGTGGAAACGTTCAACCTGTTCAATCACTTCAATCCCACTCCAGCCTCAGTGGACCGCAACCTGACCTCAGCCACCTACGGCATGATCGGCGGTGGTGTTCAGGGTTTGACGACCCGAGTGATTCAGGTCGGTGCGAAGTTCTATTTTTGAAAGAACGTGAATCCCCTCCTGGGAGGGGTAAGGGCCGTCAGGCCCTGGGGTGGGTTGTAACTTCGATGCGATTACCCACCCCGTCTGGCTCCGCGACTCCTGTCGCTGCGCCAGCCACCCCTCCCGAGAGGGGATTCTCTTTGGAGATTCAATGTAACGCAGACCGCCGCTTCCTGGCGGTCTGCGGCTTTGCTCCTTCGCCTGACGCAGCAGCAGTCAGACAAACGAGCTCGGCCAATACCGGTTTGATTATGTGCTACCGGGTAATTACACCGTCACGGTTGAATTGCCTGGCTTCAAACAAGCGTTCAGAAAAATATCCTCGTCCAAGCACGAGGCGATGTCACCGTGGATGCCGTGCTGGAGATTGGCGAGTAGCCGCGATACGATTACCGTCGAAGCATCACCTGTAGCCGTGCAGTTCAACACGACGACCATGGCGTTGACAGTCGACACCAAGATGGCGAACTCACTGCCGATCATCTCATCGTAATCCGTTCCTTCTGGTGTCGCTGAACCCTGCTACCGTCATTCGTTCCACGATCTGAGCAGAGCCCGTTCCATCACTGGGCAGCTTGTCGCAGTTTGACGTCGGCGGCAATACGAACACCAAGAACGACATTATTCTCGACGGCGCTCCGTCGATGACGGCGCAGAAGTCCAGCTACACGCCGCCCATGGACGCAGTTCAGGAAGTAAACCTGCAGCAGAACGCCATCGACGCCGAATTCGGCCACAGTGCTGGAGGCGTCTTGAGCGTGCAGATGAAGTCGGGAACGAACGAGTGGCACGGCACCGTTTACTACCTTGGGAGGAATCCCGCCTTGAATGCGCTGGCCGACCGCATCACTCAAGACTCCAACCTTACCCGCCAGAATGTCTGGGGAGGCACGTCGGGCAGCCCGATCAAGAAGAATCGAGCTGTTTAACTTCTTCTCCTATGAAGGCTGGCGGACCATTGAGCCGCGCAGCGTCTTCAACACTCTGCCCACCGAAGCTCGAGCGGAACGGCGACTTTTCTCGCTCATTGAATCGTCAATGGCGTCTCCGCGCATCATTTACGACCCCTACACCACGCGCACCGTTGGAAATAACGGTCACCCGTCGATCCTTTTCCCGGAAACATCATCCCTGCTGACCGCATCGACCCCACTGCCAAGCGGATCATGAGCGACCTCTGGAAGCCCAATGGGCCCGGCACCGGGCCTACCGGAATCAACAACTTTGTGACCAAGCTCTGCGAACCGTTTTGAGTACTGGAACTTTTCCGACCGCGTCGACTGGATGATCAGCGACAAATGGAAGGTCTTTGGCCGCTACAACCAGTTCCGCACCTTCACGCAGCCGCGACGACTATACCGGTGGCTCCCCAGCGTTTCCCGTCGATGGCTCGAAACGCCATTCTCTCAGCTTCTCGGGAGATGCCGTTTACACGCTCAGTCCCACCACGGTGCTGAATTTCCGCAGCGCGCTATAACTCGATTTTCGATTCGTTCGGCGTGCCCGAGGCAACGCTTGCGCGAAGCTGATCTGGAAAAGTACTGGCCGAATAATGCCTGGTACAAGCCCTATCTCGCCGATCTTCCGGATATTTACTATCCGGGAATCACTCGTAACGCCAGGGCTTCAGCGACCACGCTGGGCCGTACCGGCTACTGGTCCCAGGAGCCTGATTCCTGGAACATCGAATCGAAGATGTCGAAGAACATCGGCCGGAACTACATCAAGGTGGGCGGTGATTTCCGGCAGGAGAACGTCAACGCCGCGCGGCCGCGCCCGATGAGTTTCGCTTTCGGGCCGCGCCGACAGCCAACACCTACCTCACTCCCAATACGGCTTTGCAGCGGCGACGGCTGGGCCACGCTTCTGCTGGGTGCGCTCGAAGGCAATTCGACCATCAGTTCCATTCCCATCCAGCGGCCGCGGGAGAACTACTTCAGCCTCTATTTTCACGACGACCTGAAACTGAACTCCGAGCCTGACTCTTGAACCTGGGCTTACGCTACGAATTCTACTCGGCGCTGACTCGACCCGGAAGACCGGCTTTCGCGCTTTCTCGATCTGACCAGTCCCATTCCCGAATTCCAGGGCACCAATGCGCCTCAATTGCCGCCAGAAGCTTTGGCACTGCGGACGGCGCCGCCGGTTTATAACGGAGCCTGGATCTTTACCGACTCGAGCACCGTATATTCCTGGGATGCGCCGAAAACACTCTTCTTGCCGCGCGTCGGCTTGGCTTGGCGCATCAACAACAATACGGCGCTGCGCATCGGCTGGGCGCGCTACGTTGTCCCTGCGGCACTCACGGATAGCTTGAACATCCTCGGGAGTGTGCCTTATCCAGGCTTCGATGCGACGTCTACCACGATTGCGCCGCTGCTGGGTGTGCCCCAGCAACGCCTTTCCGACTCCATTTCCGGGTGGGCTGGTACCCGTGGTGGGCAAAGGCTTTCGGGCGATACACCGGTTTGGGCGGCCCAGCCACTCTGGTACCAACAGGATTTCAGTCCAGGAGTCAACGACCGATACAGCTTCAACGTACAGCGGGAACTGCCCGGCCGCGTGGTAGCTGACATCACCTTCTTCATGAACATCGGCCGCAGCGCGCCTTACACTTTCGATCTGAACCAGATCGATCCCCGCATTGGCTATAGCATCGGCAACGCGGTGAACCAGACGGTGGCTAATCCCTTCTTTAACGTGCTGCCGCCACGAGAAATTCCCTGGCCAGTTGCGCACGCAGCGTAACGTCGCCTTGAGGGAGTTGCTGCGGCCCTATCCTCAGTACGTCGCACTGACCGAAACAGCGCGCGGCGGCCTCCGCAATCGTTATCGCGCTCTGCAGATGCAGTTTCAGCGGCCGTTCGTCAATGGCTTCAACTTCGTGATCGGGTATAACTATAATCGCGAACGCAATGAGGAGTTCTATGACGAGCAGGACACCTTCACACACACGTTCACGTGGCAGCCGGCAACTCAATGCCCGGCATCGCTTGACGGGGGCGGCCTTGTATGAACTTCCCTTTCGGCAAAGGCCGCCGGTTCATGAGCCAGAGCGAATCCTGTAGTCGACGTCGTTGCTGGGCGGCTGGGCCCTGAGCGGCTTGTTTACGTACAATGCAGGCATCTATCTTCGTTTCCTCTGTGCTACAGGTAAGCGGCGATCCCAACTCTGGAAGACCCAACCTGGGACCGCTGGTTCGACACGTCCAAGTTTGCGCTGCAGCCACCGTTCACGCGTCGCACCAACCCTCTTGCAATTCGACAGCCTCACAGGCCCGCGCTATGTGAACATCGACACCACGCTAGCCAAGGAATTTCCCTATAAGTGAACCGTTGAAATTCGAGTTGAGTCGAGGCTTACAGCTTACTGAACTCCTTCACGGGCGGATAATCCGGACTTGAATCGCACCTCAGCCAACTTCGGGAAAATCTTTCGCCAACGCCCCGGCCTCTACGGCCGCCAGATTCAATACAGTGGCAGGTTCGTTTGGTAGGGCGAACGCTCTGGCTTTGGGTTCTACTGGCCCCTCTGGCGAGGGGCCAGTATGTTGGATCGAAAGCCTGCGCTGGTTGCCATCCCACTCAGTTTGATGAGCAGTCGAAAATGTGTCACGCTCGCGCTCTGTCACGCCCTTCAGAGCACGCGCTGACCCGTTTTTTTTCTCCAAATCCCGGTTAGTGAGCCATCGCCGCTGGAGAACAGGCGGTGACGTTTGTCAGTCAGGCTGATGAAGAGTGGTATCTCGAGCACGGGCTGAGTTACTACGCGTCTACAAAGTCCATGGCTCTGACCCCCGGCCACACCTCGTCGTCCGGAGAGCGCTACCGGACATTTGATCCCAGTGCCGCGATTTTACGCTGTTTCCAGTGCCACTCCACCGGACCCTTGCAGCTCGGCCAGGGACTTCAGATTGTGCCCTTCGAACCAGGAGTGCGGTGTGAGTCTTGCCATGGACCGGGCGAAGAACATGCCAGGCTGCTCGGCAAAAGAGGCACGATCGGAAATCCAAAGACGCTGACTGCAGCGGCGCTCAACGAATTCTGTGGCAGTTGCCACCGCAAGCCTCCCGCCGCCGGTGACGACACCAATTGGAACAACGCTTGGAACACGCGTCACCAGCCCCTGTACTTCAGCCAGAGCCGCTGCTTTCGCGAAAGCCAGGGCAGGTTCTCTTCTCGACTTGCCACGCGCCGCATGTGCGGCTTGAGCAATCCTCGAAAGAACGCGAAAAGCGCTGCCTGGGATGCCACGCGAAGCCGCAGCACCGATCCGTAGTCAGGAGACAGTCTTGCGTGGGATATCACATGCCCGAAGTCAAGCCACAATCAAACTTGCGGTTTGTGAACCACTGGATTGGCATTTACGCACCGAGCAAGCCGCTCCGGCCGAAGAAAAGCAGTGACGAGTGACGAGTGGCGGTACAGAGTCTTTCACTCGGGATCGACTGAGCTTAGCATTCGACGCGTCCCTTCTTGCTGCAAAGCAGCAGCACTCGCACTCGCAACTCGTCACTCTCCACTCGTCACTTGTCACTCTTGTCACTCGTCACTGCCTTTCTGATCTTCTCCGCACGCTCTCTCAGATGTCGGGCATTCTCTCACCTCGCTCATTTCTTCAAGCAGATCCGCGAGGTTCACAAGATCGGCAGCCACTTCCGGTTGACTCGTGCCGTACGCCTTTTCATCAATGGCCAGAGCGCGGCGGTAGAGCTGCTTTGCCCCTGGCAAGTCTTTCTTGGCGCGCAGAATGTCCGCCTAGGTTGCTGCAGCTAATGGCCACTCGCAGGTGGTCGGGGCCGAGTGTGGTTTCCAACACAGTAACAGCCTCGCGTTGCATTCGCTCCGCTTGCTACAGGCGGTCTGTCGCGAGCAACAGGTTCGCCAGGTTGTTCAGCGTCACACCGGTCTCGGGATGTTGGGCGCCGAGCGCTTTCCGCTGAATCGCCAGAGCGCGGCGCGCCAGCGGTTCGCGGCTTCCGGCTTGAGCAGCAACGCCAGATCGTTCAAGCGGACGGCCACCCTCGCGTGATCGGGACCCGACCCGGTCTCTTCCTTCGCCAAGGCCTGCCGATAGGATTCCGCGGCCGTGTCCCGATCGCCTTGAGCCTCCTGCAATGCGCCCAACTTTCCCAGATTCCTTGCGGCAATGACAGGTCCTTGCACTGCGCAGCCCTGCTATGGAGGCGCATAGCCTCTGCCGTTCCCACGACCGCAGCCAAGTTCTCCAGGTCTTCGCCCTAGCACAGGGTGGCCCTCTGCAACGACCTCTCATCGATCTGCAGCGCCCGCCTTAGTAGCGCAGCCGCCTCCTCGCGATCTCCTGTGCTCTTCAGGTAGAGCGCCAGATCACTGGCGCTCCGCGCAACTTTCGGATGTTGGGGTCCGAACTGCTTTTCCCGTTCAGCCAGTGCCTGCCGGAACAGCGGAATCAGCTCTGCCCGATCGGGATGGCCGGCGGCAAACATGAGGGCCAGCAGCAGGCTACATCCCATCGCGCACCGTCCCGTTCAGCGCCTGCAAGAAAGCCACCAGCGCCGATTTCTCCTCAGCCGTTAGCCGCATCTCTCGGATCTCCGAGTCAAGCTGCGGATTGCGGTTTCCTCCCTTTGTCATAGAAGTCAATGACCTCTGCGAGGGTGCTCAGACTACCATCGTGCATATAAGGAGGCGTTCGGGCTGCCTCGCGCAAGCTCGGCGTCTTAAACGCGCCTCGATCCTCAGTCTTCCCCGTCACAGTCAGACCGCCCAGCGTCGTTCGGCCAGCCTATCCCCGTGTTATGAAAGCGTTCGTCCGTCAGATTCGGGCCCAAGTGACACGATGTGCAACCTGCCTTGCCCCGGAACAGACGAAGCCCGACGCGTTGCTGCTCGCTGAGCGCTTCTCTATCTCCCTGCAGGTAACGGTCGTAGGGGGAATCGCCTGAAAGACTTCAACTGCCGCGGATCTGCTAACAAACGGCAGGTCCTCGCAGACACGAAGAATAGGGACTCTTTGAAATGACTCCCCTCCTCAGCCGAGGAGGGGATGCTGGAGCCGAAGGCCCAGCAGGGGTGGTTGGGGAGCGGGGCCCACGCTGCGCCTCGCAAACCATCAAACCCTTCCAACCACCCCGGCAGCAGCAGCCCGCTGCTGCCAGCCCCTCCTTATCCAAGGAGGAGAGCCGACTCTGCACACGCGGATAATGAAAGAAGCTGTAGACGAAGCAATCTAAGTTATAGCCTAGTCTGTTTCTTCGATAGCTCCTGTATTGTATCTCTGTTGTTCCTTCTTTCTCGCTTCCGATCTGCGTTCTTCAGCGCAGTCTGCGTCCCAGCTCTTCGCAGCGTCTCAACGTCTCTGCAGTTTTTTCTTGCTCCGATCTTGGTAGATCTGAATGAGACCCAGGTTAATGACCCAAACTTCCGATCTCATTTTGCCGGCCGTCAGGGCCAGACGCTTGCCATCCGGGTGGAGACTGAAGCCCATCTCTCGGTTTCCGGGTGCTCTCAAGCTTCTGCGGAGCACCACCCTGTATCGGGATCCGCCACAGCTCGGCGTTTCTACCGGCGATCAGATCACGCTCCCATTCCAGCTCCGTGACACCCTCAAATTTGATCCTACCCTTATCCCGTCCGCCGTCTTCAGATCGAGATCGAATCCTCGCCTTCGCTAAAAGCAAGCAACGCGCCATCGCTCGATCTCGCCAGATGCCGCAGTCGAGTCCCGCGATACAACGTCGTTTCGCGGCCTCTCTGAACGTCGCGTGACCGTAGCTCAGCATCGCCGTAGAGATAGAATACCAACCTGCCATCCTTGGACCATACCCCTTCGAAGCCACGAAAAGAGACACCTGTTTCCGAAACCAGTGGAGTCACCGCTCCTGTTTTCGTATCCACTAGAAAAAGCCCCGCTCTCCCCTTATTGTCGCTGCCGCTGACCAGTAAAGAACTCCCATCCGGCGAAGCGCGCAAGCGCTCAAGGTGGGCCAGCTTGGGTGCGAGTTCTCGCTCCTCGTCTGAGTCCAGCGAGCGAATGACGATCACGCGAGACTCCTGCCCAAAGTTCTCCGGCCCCCGCCTGGACAAGTAGGCCAGGGATCGTCCGGCCTCTAACCATGCGGGTGCGCTGTTGCGCCCTGGAAATCGCAGACTTGCTCGTTGTGGCTTCTCTGCCGGTCTGTCGAGCGCTGTTACGAAAACATCTGTGTCGCCCGAGCGCGCGCCTAAGTAGTATTCTCCGGCTCGTCGTGATCCCCATTGGCATGAAACGTCCCAAGTCTTGACGCAAGAGTCGTGGCTCACCTTGGGGCTTGCCATCGACGACGTCGATGATCCAGGCGTCCATCGTTCCGTTGCGGTCGCTTGCATAGACCACTTGGCGCCCGTCTGGCGTCCATAGCGGAAATAAGTGATTCCCTGGCTGGGCGATCAACTTCGTCTCCCGTGCCCCATCGACAGCCAAAAGAAAGATCGTGCGATCACCCGACTCTTGAGTCGCAAATGAATCGTAGACAATGAATCGCCCATCCGGTGAGAAGTCCATCTTCTTCGGATACACCCAGTTCAACGAACGCAACACCTTCGGCGGTCCGCCGCTGGCCGACACTAACGCGATCTGGCTGATGTTATCTTTACGGAAGAAGAGCGTCAGGATGTGCTTTCCATCCGGTGACCAGCTACACGGCTGAACAAAACCTGCTTCTTCGTTTCGATAAAGTACCCTCGAGTTAGAGCCGTCGAGGCTGACAAGCCGCAGGTCATAGAATCCTTCCTCATTAAACCAGGCGTAAGCTATCTGGGCGGAATCTGGTGAGATTGCGGAGAAATAAGCAAATTCTTTCGACCCTGTTGGCTTTCGTGTCAGCAGTCGACTTCGCCCGGATAAGGTCTCGCGAACTGCAAGCTCGCCGGTCGCTGCATCCACATAAGAAAGATAGCGTCCGTCACGCGAAGGTCCGCCAAGCAAGGTCACGCTGGGATCGACCCAGATCAGCGTAGGATTACCCTGCTTTCCTGTAGAGTCGAAGCAGTCGACGCGTAATTGTCCGCTCGCAAGCCTCTATCACCGCAGTGAAAACTCGCTGGCTCTGTTGCTTGATGCATTCGTGTCCATGCCACACCATCAGGACAGTAGCAAACACGAGTTGGCTTGCACGAGTCGCGCTCACTGCTTTGTTATCCTCCGTAACGCTGTTTTCAGAGCCAGACGGGACAACTGAAGCAGGGCTTTGCAAGTCGGTCCGATGATTAAAAATGATCCCACACCGACTCCTATCCCGTCAATGAGTGCGGCATTGCCGTCAGCATGTACCCCAGAACTCTGTAAAATGTTGCTATTACAGACACGATAGATAGCGTTACAGAGTTGTTAAGTTTAACCACTATCGTCATCCAATTGTTGAGTAAAGTAATTATGTAGATAATGACGCGTGAAACCGTCCCAAACCAATACCTTACGTCTCTGATGCTTCAGACCGCAAAGTCTACGGAGATTATCCAGTGCGTGCTTCCCCGAAGAGCTGCCCATAGTCCGTCACAGTCAGCGTCTTGCGGTGCAAAAGCCTGGTCAACGATGGCAACGCTACAGCTGCTCTCCCTTCATTGCTTCCCTTTCAGCTGACGTGCAACCTTCTCCACCGCCCGCATCAACCGCAGCGTATTTCCGCCATAAATCTTCCCGATATCGGACGGCGAGTAACCTTCTTCCAGCAAAGCCCGTGTCAGGTTCGGAAATTTCGACACGTCCTCCAGCCCGGTTGGCACACTCTTGATGCCGTCGAAGTCGCTGCCAATGCCAACTGCATCGATCCCGGCAATCTTGACAGCATGGTTGATGTGGGCGACGGCATCTTCCAAGGCGGCCGGTGGCAGTGCAGGCCGGTCTTTGCCCGACTTTGCCGCCTCAGCCAACCGATCGGCATCCGCAGACTTCTGCGAAAGGAAGGCGCTGTAGAAGTTGATTTGAATCACACCGCCTTTTTTCGCCATCGCCACAATCATCTCGTCAGTCATGTTCCGGGCCACGTTGCAAATCGCCCGGCAAGAAGAATGAGACGCAAAAATCGGTGCGCGGCTGGTCTCCAGCGCATCCCAGAAGGTCTTGTCCGAAACATGCGATATGTCGACGATCATTCCCAGCCGATTCATCTCAGCGATGACCTGCTTCCCAAAGTCGGTCAAGCCGTTGTGATGCTTGATCCCAGGCTTGTCCATGTCTCCAGAAGAGTCCGCCCAACCGTTGGTATTGGTGTGGGTCAGAGTCATGTAGCGCACACCGAGCGCGTAGAAGTCGCGCAGCAGCCGCAAACTGTCTTCGATTGCATGACCGCCTTCAATGCCGATCAACGCAGCAATTCGGCCGCGTTTGTGCGCGGCTTCAATCTCATCGGCACTTTGTGCCAGAACGAAGTCGTTTGGATAGCGGCGCAACAATGTCGGTCCGGATGGTGTCGATCATCTGCAGCGCTCGGAAGGCAGAGGTTTTGCTCGCGGTATACTCAGGACCAACGTAGGCGGCAAAAAACACGGCTCCAACACCGCCGGCCTTTAGTCGCGCCAGGTCAGTGTGGTGTTTCGAGCCGGAGCTTCCGATGTCGAAGCCATCCACGGTGAAGCCCGTAACGTCATTGTGGGTGTCAATAAGCAATGCCGAACGGTGGACGCTCTGAACCTCGGCCTCAGTAACTTTCCTCTTCGCTGCGGGCAGATCCGTCGATGTAAGGATCGCCAAACATGTAACCACCGAAGCCTTGTGCCAGCGCCGCATGACAAGTGATTCCTTTCTGAAAGATGATAGACTTCCCGTCACCTTGATGAACGGACGATTTCAACACCGGGACCAGAAGCCTGCAGCTACCACAGAAAGCAGCGCGTGGTCGGTCTGCAGCAACATTCACCTAAGACGAGCGCCGCTGCGAGGCAATCTGAGAACGAATTGCTGATGACCAGAGAACACACCTTTTTCGTAGTCACGATCTGTGCCGCTTTTCTGGGGGCATTCTTCCTACTTTACCCGTTTTTGCAGTATCTGGTGTTTGCACTTCTCCTGACCTATATGCTCCATCCGCTCAAGAACTGGCTGCAGGTTCGCATCCGCAGCCGCAGCGCGGTCGCCGTCTTAATGATTTTCCTGATCCTGGTAGCCGTCATTTTGCCGATCGTTTACGTGACAACCAAACTGGTTCGCGAGGTTCGAGCCACGGTTTCCAAGGTGACTGACTCTCCCGACCGCCAGGTTTACCTTGAGAAGGTCGAGCGTGGGATTGAACGGCTCACCGGCGAACCAGCGGATCTTCACGTCTACCGGAATCAGCTCATCGCTCAAGTCAGAGATTTCCTGGTGAGGGGCGCACCCAATCTTCTTGGGTCCTTTTCCGAGCTGCTGCTGGGATTCTTCATCATGCTATTCGCGATGTTCTACTCCCTGCAAACTGGGCGCGGCAGCCTCGAACGGGTGCGGGCCGTTATTCCCCTGGCACCCAATTTGAAAGATAAACTGATCGAAGAGATCAAGAGTGTGACCTGGGCGGTGGTTTACGGACAAGTCGTAACGGCCTTGATTCAGGGAACCCTGGGAGGACTCGGTTTTCTCATCTTCGGAGTGCCAAACGTTGTCTTGTGGGGATTCGTCATGATCGTGCTTTCCTTCATACCGCTAGTCGGTACTCCGCTCATCTGGGCACCGGCCGGCATTTTCCTGATTCTGTCCGGAGCAACGGCGCGGGGGATTGGACTCTTGCTTTGGGGCGGCATTCTCGTCATGAATGTGGACAACTTTCTCAAACCCCGATTGATCAGCGGACAATCCAACATCCATCCGGTGGTCGTTTTGCTCGGAGTGCTGGGCGGGCTGAAGCTTTTCGGCTTCATCGGGCTGGTGGCAGGCCCGTTGACCCTGGCTCTGCTGATTGCCTTGATCAATTTCTATGAGGAAGAGTATCTGGGGATCAAAGCAGAAGGATGAAAGAATCGCGTGAAACGTGATGCGTGAAGCGTGATGCGAGATTCTCGTTTCACGCATTCACATATGTAATACGCGCATCACGTTTCACCCATCAGCCAATCAAACTCACTGCCTGTCATACACAACCTCACTTGAGGTTGCTTCCCCTTTCGCATTCGTGCCTTTCGACGACACAGTCATCGACTTTCCATCCTTTGCGACGACGATCTTGAGATTCGCGGCTACTTTGCCTCCCTTTTTTGTCGTGGCTTCAACCGTGTTGTCGTCAATCCTCTTGTAAGCAATCGTGTCGAGCATCGGACTTCCTGTGACGGGATTGTCCTTCCCATCATAGTTCGCGGTGTAGGAATAGGCGTGCTTCGAATCATCTCCCGACACGCCATCGACAGTCACTTTGATTCCTTCACCCTGAGCTTCCACTTTCACCGTCCGGCTCTTGTAGCCCGGACCAGGTGTGAACTTCGACTTTGCTGCGTTGTACTTCCATGTTCCCACCGACGTGTTGGCGGCCAGCAGAGTCGAGGTTGTCGCTAACGCTGCCAATGCCAGGATCACCAGGGATCTTCTCATCGCTTTTCTCCTTATTGAGTTGAGGTGCTTGTAGATAGAAAGTGAAAACATTGGGGTCAAATCCAACCACTGGCGTAAGCCCGTGGCATGCGCGTTCCTGGCTCCCTTGAGATGCCGACCGCATCAGCGGTCGGAGCTTCACACGGGCAGCCACAGACTTGACCCTCCGACCGCTCACGCGGTCGGTATCCCCGCATCACTTTTGTCAACCGCTGGCTCACGCCAGTGGTTGGGTTACACAAACCGATGTAACGCAGGGAAGCGGACGACACCAACATTGTGGTGCAGGCTTCTAGCCTGCAACCCGCAAAGGAAGCTGCCGATACGCTTGCTTCAACACCAACCAACACCGGTCCGAGCTGGCCCTTGCCGGCTGTCCCTTCTTAGTTCTGCGAGAGGAAACGGACCTCAGAGTAGAAAAGGCTTCTCGATCTTGTCAAGCACCAATACTGGCACCAATACTGGAAGTCAACTTTTGCAGCCCTGACGGACTTGAGGCAACCAAACGAACTACGAACCACCTCCGTTCCCGTACGCAAGGCAGTCCAGAAGAAGCCCCAACTATGGCATAATCAGTAGTGACAAAAGCCACTGGGCTTCAACCGCATATCTTTCTTGATGAGTAGCTGACTAGGCTCGATTCCCAGGGATGTCTTCCCTACAGGCGGATGCCTCCATGCGTCAGGCTGTGACTCGACTATTCGTCGTCCTTGTGCTGCTGATGGTCCTCCCTTCGGCTCAAGCGCAGGTACCAACTGGTACGCTTGCCGGCGTAGTAACCGACCCTGCTGGCGCTCGCGTCGCCGGTGCGCGAATCGACATCATCAACCGTTCCAGCGGGCTGACTCGTGCGCTCACCACATCCACCGAAGGCGAGTACAGTGCCCCGGCTCTTTCACCGGGTTCATACCAGATTACTTTGGAAGCAGCCGGCTTCCGTCGCCTGGAAGCTGCAGTGAGTGTCGAGGCTGGGACGACCACTACAGTGGACATGGAACTCCAGGTCGGCGAAGTGACTGAAAAAGTGACCATCAGCGATGCCGCTCCGATGATGCGCTATGACCATCATCAAGTGAGTGGCTTGGTCAGCCGGGCACAAATTGAAAACCTGCCCCTGAACGGGCGCAACTTTCTCGAATTGGCAAAGCTCGAGCCCGGTGGAACCAGCCCGGTCCGCGCGTCAGGCAACCGCGTCATCGTGCCAACGCTGGGCGCCGGTTCTCAAGGGTCTCCCCGCATCGGATACACCAGAGTGAGCATCGATGGTGCCAGCATTATGGCCATCAGCGCGATCGGCGCTGCTCTCAGCGTCTCGCAAGACGTGGTTCAGGAGTTCCAGATCTCGACCGTCAACATGGACCTCTCGACCAGCCTGACGAGCAATGGCTCAATCAACATTGTCACCCGCTCCGGCGGCAACGACCATCACGGCAGCGGTTTTTATTTTTACCGGGACAATAACCTGGCCGCATATCCAGGTCTTCAACGCGATCCCAGCAATCCAGACCCGTTCTTCCAGCGGCAACAGTTCGGCTATCAATTCGGCGGCCCCATTCGCAAAGATCGCGTTTTCTTCTTCACCAGCTACGAGCGGAACGACCAGCAGGGTGTCCTCTCGATTCAGCCGGGCACTCCCGAGTTTGCCCCGCTCGGAGGCGTATTCCCGAGTCCGTTGGCTGGGAATCAGATCAATCTGCGCATCGACGGTCGCCTCCATCCGAAGCACAACGCCTTCCTTCGCTACACGCACGATGGGAGTCGTTCCTTTGGCCCCAACGCCAACAGTCTCTTGCCATCAGGATGGTCCCGGGTCACAAACTGGGGCGACCAGAGCCTGGTTGCCCTCACGAGCGTGCTTTCTCCGAGCGTCGTCAACGACCTGCGCTTCTCCTACTTTTTTTTCAGCACACCGGAAACACCTGCCAGGACGGAAGATTGTCCCGGCTGCCTGGGTCTCGGCGCTCCACGCATCAACATTCCCGATGCCGGTGTCGCGTTTGGAGGTCAGCAAAGCAGCTCCTTCGTGGGCCGCCGCTACCAGCTCGCCGAGAGCCTTGCCTGGCAGAAGGGCAGTCACCGCCTCAGGTTTGGGTTCGATTGGGAGCACGCCAGGGCGTCCAACCAGAGAATCGACCAGGAGCCCGCAACCATCAACCTTTACTCTCCACGGCAGGTTCGGCAGTCCAATCAAAATCCGGCGGCGGTTCAGATTCCGCTTCCATCGTCGTTTCTCACCTTGAACGACATTCTGCAACTTCCTCTGAGGAACTTCCTGACAAGTGTCGGACCTGGATTGGTCCCCCAGCGCGATTTCCGGAAGTACCGCCGCCAGGATATCTACCGGCTTTATGCCTCGGATACATGGCGAATCACCCCGAGGCTGACCGTGAATTATGGCCTGGCTTGGGCTTACGAGCCGAGAAGCCTCAATACAGACCTTTCCAAACCCAAGCTTTTGGAGCCCATTCTCGGTTCGGAGGGTTTGAAGGCTGTGGCCGCTCAGAAGGCTAACTTCTCGCCCGCCGTTGGATTTGCCTGGGCGGCGACAGCTGACGGGAAGACGGTCATTCGTGGCGGCGCGGGTCGGTATTTCGACCCAGTCAGCCTCACCAACTCAAGCATCCAGAACGAACGGCTCGCTTTATCCCCAGCGGGCACCGGACGGAGGACCAACATTCCGGGGTCCAGCATCTCGTATCAGGGTGGCTCACTGGAATTTAACCAGAGACCGACTCTTTTTACTGGTGCGAACCTGCTGACGATCCTCCCCGGTATTCGCTCAGACTTGATGGAGCAGCTCAATCCCGACAATCGCGATTTCACGGTTCGCAATCTCGATCTCAACAAAAGCGGCGGGGCGAATTTATCCGACCCGTTTTATGAAGCCTCCTATGCCATGCATTTCGGTATGGGAGTGCAACGGGAGTTGGCCAGCGATCTGGTGGTCTCGGCTGACTTCGCATGGCGACGTTTCCTGCACACCTTCCTCTCTGGAATCGATTACAACCGCTTCAACCGGCAACCGCATGGACCAGTGATTCCGCGTTGCGTGGGATCTCAAAGCGCCGATTTGAGCGCCATCTGCTCGACGGGGCAGATCACGTTCGACAACACCTCCGGCATCGCCCAGTACAACGGACTGTTGGTGCGCTTGGAGAAACGCTTCTCGCGCCGAACCCAGTTTTTGGCTTCCTATGCGCTCGGCAGCTTTCAGGGAAGTAATAGTACGGAGTCTGCAGGCAGCGGATTCAATATCGATAACTGGTTTGAAAACTACGGACCCATGCGGACCGACCAGCGTCATGTGCTGAATCTCTCCGGTTCTCTGGACCTGCCCAAGCGTTTCCAAGCCTCTTTCAGCGTGTCGTTCTATAGCCGGCCGCCGTTCTCACCCTATGTGAGTGGCGTCGACTTCAACGGAGACGGAACTCTGAATGATTTGCTGCCCGGGGTCAGAGTGAATCAGATCAATCGCGGCCTCGACAAAGCCGACTTGGCTTCCCTGGTGGAACGCTATAACCAGCAATTCGCTAACACGAGGACGGTGGGAGGACAAACCGCGCCGCCATTGGCCCTGCCCTCCAACCTTGACTTCAATGACGCCTTCTTCACCCAGGACTTGCGCGTCAGCCGGACGTTCTCACTCCGCAGCGAACGAGTGCGCCTGGTAATGTTCGGTGAAGTCTTTAACGTGCTCAACACGGCCAACCTGGTTCAGCACGACGGCAACATTGCAAACCCGGCGGGATTCGCCCAGCCCGGGTCGCGGTTCACACAGGTTTTCGGCTCCGGCGGCCCCAGAGCGTTTCAGTTGGGAATGAGGGTGAGTTTTTAGGTTAGGAAGATTTCGTACGAATCCTCGTGTGGAAGATCCTCAGCGGTTGGAGCTCGACGGGAAGGAATGACGAATGTCGAAGCACGAATGACGAAAGAAACCCGAAATCCGAATGCCGAACGCAGAGTGTAGAGGTTCGTCATTCCCGCGAAAGCGGGAATCCAGCTGGGCTCCCGCCCCGGCTTACTATCCGCCGGGGTGACGTCCTTGCACGGGAGCGACGGCTAAATCTGATGCCGGCTCTACTCCGCCGGAAAGTTCATCCGGCGAAGCAGTTCGCTCCAGCGCGGATCGGAATGAAGGCTGGCGAACTGGGGATCGGTGACAATGAAAACGTTGCCTCCTCGCGCTTCTCCACCACATTGAAAAGCAAACGGAAAGCTTCATCCTTGTCGCCGAGAGCGGCGTGAGCGCCGGCTCGTCGGCCCTGGAGATTGCCTCAAGTCCCTTCAGCATGCGCTGGCCTCGGCTGCTCTTGCCCATCAGGGCGTAGACCCTCGCGACGGACTGCGAGCGAAAGCTCGGATCGTCAGGAGGATGACCTCTCAAGACTCGGGCCTTATCGTAAGTCTCCGATTGCCTCGGGATACCTGCCCATCGCCTCGTACAACCGCCGCCAGACGGACGTGTGCATTGGTAGCTGCGGGGTTCGCGCTCGATCGCCTGCTTCAAACGTCGGAGTGCTTCATCCAGTCTTCCCGCGTGGAGAAGAACTCTTCCGAAGTTGTACTTGAACCTGGTGAGAGAGCGGGTCCAGTTGTTCGGCCATTTGAATCTCAGCAATCGCTTCGGCGAAGCGGCCCAACCCCCAGTGAACAGCGAATAGTGGAAGTGGGCGTCCAGGTTGTTGGGGTCCAGCTCGAACGCCCGCCTGATCGAATTCTCCGCACCTGCCCAGTCCCAGTCATGGAAGAACTGGAGACGGCCCCGGGCGACATAGGCCTCAGCGCAGGCGGTCATCCAGTTCCAAAGCCTTCTGCGCAGCCGCACGAGCTTGGGTTCCACGCACCCTTATCCCGCCCTAGTTTAACTCCTAACATCTGCCATGCCATGGACAGCCCGGCATAAGCGGGGGCGTAGCCTGGATCAATCTGGATCGCACGCTCGAAGTGGCTCGATGGCCCGCTTATGGTCATCGATGATGTACTTCCAAAAATGAAACCGCCCGAGCAGATAGGCTTCATGAGCGGCTGGGTTGACAGCACGGGCCGCAGACATCCTGGCTCGATCTTCCGGCGTGACCTGGATGCGGATCTCGTCCGCAATCGCCCGAGCCATTTCATCCTGCAGCTTGAGGATGTCAGTCAGTGCGCGCTCGTAATTGCGGGCCCACAGGTGCGTGTCCGTCGGCCCATGAATCAGTTGGATCATGACCTTCACCCGCCCGTTCTCCCGTTGCACTGAACCTTCGATGACACCTTCCACTTTTAGTTGCCGGGCAATCTCCGGAAGCGGAGGCAGTGGCTTGTTGGTTCCCTTGAAGCTCATCGCAGACGTTCGTGAGATGACCCTAAGGGAGCGGATTTGAGCCAGCCTGCCGATCAGCGCCTCGGTCATCCCATCGGCAAAGTACTCCTGCGTTGGGTCACTCGAGAGATTCTGTAGTGGAAGCACGGCGACAGACTTGATGTCGTGGTATGCCGTTCCCTGACGCTTCATCAGAAGGTACACCACGATCCCAATAACCAGCGCAACGATCCCGCCGAGAACAAGCCAGCGACGCGACGAAAGAGCTCGCACTTTTTCGGCATTGCTTTCCGGGCCGGTCTCTGAAGCTTCCAGACTGTTAACTTCGACGATCCTGGTCAGCCAGCGTCAACAAGATGTCCAGCTCCGTTTCCGTTCGTCGTCTTCACACTGGCGACAAACCGATAGCCGCGCTTGGGGACCGTTTCGATATAAGGCTTCCCGGTGGCGTCCTCGCCCAAAACCTTCCTCAGGATCGAAACGTTGCGATTGAGGTTCCCTTCCTCAACAAAACTGTCCGGCCAGACTTCCTTGAGTAGCTCATCCTTTTCAACCAAACGCCCATTGTTCTGGACCAGCACCTTTAGAAGGTCAAAAACCTTCGGCGTCAATGACACAGGCTTGCCATCGCGTAACAGGGAGTGCTCCGCTATGTCCACTTGAAACGGGCCGAATTCGTAGCACTGATGTGACTGGCTGTTCATACCTTCTTCACAAAACTCCATTCGAAGGTTTTTCGGGGATTATTCGAAGCTTTTCAGAGGGACTCTTTCACCGTCGCGCGGTAGCTTCCCGATGAAGCTGAAAGACAAATGGAGAGTGCCGAGTCCAGAGCTGTAGCTTGAGGAATTGTATCCCACGGTTTCGATACAGACAAGGCTGCTTTGGTTCGCGTGATTCTGGATTTGTTCACGGGAGGGCACGGCGCGTAAAGCAGTTGTAGCGCAGACCGCGTGCTTTTCGAGCAGTCTGCGGCTTTCGGTCTTGGGTTCGCCAGCAATCGCAGACCTCCCTATCCAGTTGGATAAAGACATATCCTGATGGCTTATCTGGCCAACATGCACGGTAACTCTGAGCAGCGCTGCGAGACAAACGTAGAGCGACGACTTCTCTGAATGCTGTGAAGGGATTTAAGGTAGAGACGTGCTGCTGCGCGTCCGCGACGGTGAGGAGACTCAAGAACCCAACTCAACGTGGACCGGAGCACCGCGTCCGTACCAAGTATGGGTTTGCAGGCGTCTGCCGTGGATGCGGAATTATTGAGCAGCTGCAGTGTAGACCGCTCAACCCTGCGAGCAATCTGCGGCTTCCAGCTTGGGGTTCCCCAAAAAGACGCAGATCTGCCAAATGCGGCAGGCCTGCGTTAGAGGATTCAATGTGCCGAACGATAACCCGCGAGACTGAGACTACTCAGCAATCGAAAACACCCGAATTCGGTCCCTGCCGAAACGTGAGACCTTAGAGAAATATGAGAGGAACAATCCGACACATATCCACCCTGATGATTGTGGTTGCTGGTTTGACGAGCGCTGCAGGCCTGTGGTGGCCGCCTCTTGCACAAGAGACCGAGACTGTTCCAGGTTGGAGCGTAACCGGCGGCCTCAGCTCAATTCGCTCCGGTTACACCGCGACGCTGTTGCCCAACGGTAAGGTTTTGGTGGCCGGAGGTGAAGAGCTTCTTCTTCCAGTAGGCGGCAGCCAGTTGGTCACCAATAAGGCGGAACTGTATGATCCGGAAACTGGAGTCTGGAGTGCAACGGGCAATATGGCCTGGGGCAGTGTTTTTCACACAGCGACGCTACTGCCCAACGGCAAGGTGTTATTCGTCGGGGGCGCCGACGGGGTGGATAATTGGGCCACTGACGCGGAGCTGTATGACGCTTCAACCGGGAAGTGGAGTTTGAAGCCGGGCTGGGCGGCGTCGATCCATACAGCGACGCTCTTGCCCAATGGCAAGGTCCTGATCGTCGGTGGCGGCACCCCTTGGGGCTCCGGTCTGCACGACCCAGCCACCGAGACGTGGAGCGTCACGGGCAGCCCTCAGACGGCAAGATGGGGCCACACAGCGACACTGCTGCCCAACGGAAAGGTTCTCATCGCAGGTGGAGCCAGGAACAGTGACGTCAGCTACTTCTCTGAATATCCCAACAGCACGGAAGTGTATGACCCAGCCACCGGGACCTGGGCCGCCTCCGGCAATCTGAGTGCAGGGCGCGCCAATCACACAGCCACGCTGTTGCCCGATGGGAAAGTACTGATCGCAGGAGGGCAAATCGACGTACGTGGTTCGTATACTGTTCTTAGCAGCGCAGAGCTCTACGACCCTGCCACCGGGACGTGCACTGTTACTGGCAGCCTCATCAGAGCCGGTAGCCCTGACAACCCTCATGACACCGCTGCGCTATTGCCCAACGACAAGGTCCTCTTCGTTAGTACTGGCTACGGTGCTGAGCTGTACGATCCGACTACAAGATTGTGGAGTCGAACCGCCGACCTGAAATTCGGCGGCTTTCTGGAAACAGTAACTCTTTTGACGAATGGAAAGGTATTGGTCACGGGGAATCGTACTACGCCGATGGGAGAGCTCTACACTCCGTCCTCCCCAGGCAGCACCTTTTTTGTGCCTGTTCTCCTCTCTTCAAGGGGCGCCGGAGAGTCGTTCTATTCGTCTGAACTTGCGATGGCCAACCGCTCCGCTCGCGACGTAACGGTCGAACTCACCTACAACGCAGCTTTTGGCGGAGGCAGTGGGATGACGACCGCCTTCCTCGGCGCAGGGAAACAGCAAATCATCTCTGATGCGATTGGCTTTCTCCGGGAGCGTGGCATTCCTATTCCCGGATCCGGCAATCGAGCTGGGACTCTCCGGGTGCGTGTTCATGGTCTTTCCTCGCCCGAGGAAGCGGGTGTGCTCGTCCGCACCTCCACGGCTGTCCCTGGGGGACGAGTTGGGTTGGCGTATTCCGGTTTGCCGCCAAACGCCCTGCTGGATGGACCCATCCATTTGTTCGGTCTCCGCCAGAATGATTCGGATCGAACAAACGTGGCGCTTCAGAATGTCGGCACCTTCCAAGGATTCATCACGCTCGGCGTAACCGTCTACTCGGGAGATGCCAGTGCTCCTTTCTCACGGCGGCTTCCAGACGTGGTGCTTCCGCCGGGCGGGTTTCAGCAGATCGATGGAATCCTTGCTTCCAATGGCTTGTCGCTGACGAATGGCTATGTTCGGGTTGAACGTGTGAGTGGAACGGCTCCGTACTGTGCCTACGCGGTGATCAACGACCAGTTGAATTCGGATGGATCATTCATCCGGCCGGTGCCCGAAAACGAGATGAGGGGACGAAGCCGATTGACTTTACCCGCCGTGGTTGAGGCAAATGGCTTTTCTACAGAGTTGGTTGCCGCTAATTGGTCCTCCGTGAGGAAAACACTCCGATGCAGCTACGTCGCTGACGCGATCAAGTCCCCACTCTCCACGGCCAGTTTCACGATCGAACTGAACCCACGAGAGCAACTGCTGCTTCCGGACCTGGTGCAACGTTTGCGTGAATCTGCGACCCCTGGCATCGGCCCCAAGGGCGAATCCCTTGCAGGGGCCCTGTTTGCAGAAGTAACCAGTGGCGATCTTGACGGCATCTACCTGGCGGCGCGGACCTCGACGGCTGGAGCCGTTGGTGGGCGATATGGGCTGTTCTACGCGGCCGTGCCCAACGGGATGGCGACGACGGGCAGCTCCTGGGTCTACGGGTTGCAGCAAACGGGTGAGACGCGATCAAACTTGGCGCTGGTCAATACCGGGGAAACTGACAATAGCGCCGATGTGTTTCGCATCGAGATTTTCGACGGAGAGACAGGCCTAAAGGTGAGCAGCCTTGAAACAACGGTCAGTGCCAAGGCGTGGAAGCAGTTGGGAAGAGTTTTGGCGGACCACGCGGCGGGGACGAGGCAAGGCTATGCGCGAGTGACCAAGATCGCTGGAAACAATCCGTTCATCGCCTACGCCGTTCTCAACGACGGTGGCCAGCCTGGGGAAAGAACCGGCGATGGCGCCTTTGTGACAAGTACACCGTGACTGATTTCCTGGGGCAAGCTGAGAGGTGAGGCCTGGAACCAATGACTGCTGACGAAGCTCGAATGACGACAGCAGTCTTTAGAGATTAATTCTTTTAGTCATTCGTGCTTTGTCATTAGTCATTCTGGCGTGCCTATTCCATCGGCAAGTTCAAACGGCGGAGCAGATCCTGCCAGCGTGGATCGGAATGAAGACCGTCGAAGGGGGGATCTACCTTAAGATGGCCCAAAGACCGCCAGGAAGACCAGCAGCAGAGCGTGTTCCACGAGGTCTTGACCCTCTTCGTCGTTGAGGAAATTCTTGAAGAGCTCGATCATGTGGGCATTCTCCTAAAGGGCTAATTCCAAAGTTAGGGACGGTTTCTAATCAGATTAGAATTCCTGTTGCCAGTTGAAGCAGGAGAGAAGACTATTGGTGTCTGACCATAATCACCTGGCAATGGAGCTATGGGCGAGAAACCGCCCCTGAAGGGGGTTAGATGAGAGACCCAAGAACTGCTCTATACGTACGCGCAGCGATCTTAACAGTGCTACTCAGCTTGCAAAGTATCGTGGAGCCGGACCTCTTACGGGGCACTACCCAGATTGCCAACCCGCACTGGACCCCAACCGGCGATCTGAACACGCCTCGCTACGCTCACACCGCGACGCTGCTGGCCGATGGTCAAGTCTTGGTGGCGGGAGGAGCAGGGCCAAATCGCTGCTCCACTCCTACCAGCGATGCCGAACTCTACGACCCAGTCAGTGGAACGTGGAGCACTACAGGAAGTCTCAACACGGCGCGTTTTAATCACACAGCGACGCTGCTGCAGAGCGGCGAGGTCCTGGTTGCGGGAGGTTATGCACCCCAAGTCTCTCTCGACAGTGCGGAATTGTACGATCCCGCCACAGGGATGTGGCGTCCCACGGGAAGTTTCAACACGATCCGGGCGAACGGCTCAGCGACGCTGCTGCAGAGCGGCAAGGTCTTAGCCGTGGGGACTTCGAGTGGGGAGTTAATAAGTGCAGAACTCTATGACCCGGCGACCGGGACGTGGAGCAGCACTGGTGCTCCCAGTTTCCTTCCCGGCAGTAGGCACACAGTATTGCTCCCTAACGGCAAGGTCTTGGGCGTGTGGGAAGGTTCCCCCTGGGGCTATGGGGATGTCGTTGCGGAGTTGTACGACCCAGCCACAGGACAGTGGAGTAACGCGGGCTATTTTAGTATTTTTTGGGCACCTACAGTGACGCTGCTGCAAAACGGCCAGGTCCTTGTCACCGGTCTTTTCGGCGCCAATCATCCGACTCAAGCGCGGCTCTATGACACCTACACAGACACGTGGAGCGCCACTGGGAACCTCAGCACGTTCCGCCATTACGGAGGATACACGGCAACGCTGCTGGCCGATGGTCAAGTCTTGGTGGCGGGAGGGGTCGATTACTACTCGAATCAACTCGTGAATGCTGAGGAATTATACGACCCGACCACCGGAAATTGGACCCGTACAAGCCGTCTCGTCAGGGGCCGTGCTTCTCACACCGCGACGCTACTCCGAAACGGCAAAGTCTTGGTCGCTGGAGGCCTAGAAGGGGATTTGGGCGTTTGTAATACTTCTGTACACCGAACTGCGGAACTTTACGATCCCGGCATGACTTTTCAGGAGAGCAGAAATGCCAAAAAAAGAAGAACGAAGACCCCAGACTGAGGCCCGAGAGTTCCGAAACGTCGATGGAATCCTATAAAAGGAAGGAACCTGTGGAGTTTCACCCACGAAGGGCAGCTCGTTAGGCGGGCGCGCAGGAAGAATGAAAGTCAGGGAAAACATTAAGCAAGACACTAGTCTTACGCTGAAGGAAGTCTTCGGCGGTCGAGTGAGCCCAGAACTGAAGTTGACTCTCGACATCGGAAAAATCAGCAGAATCCTGAAACCCGCAGCAATTTAGCCATCGGGAACCTCGGAACCGAACCGAATCGTTTCGCCATCGAACTCTTCGATGGGAAGACCGGAGCGCAGGCTGGGCGAGTAGAGGATATTACGTGGAGCCAAAAGGTTGATTTCAATTGAATTCACTGCTGGCCGACTACGCCCCTGGCGTCAATCAGGGTTACGCCCGCGTTGTCCCAAGCAACGCGGAGCCCTTCGTTACGTACGCAGTCATCATCGACGGCGCCCGCCCTGGTGAACGCACAGGGGACGCCAGCCTGATCTCGAACTCACCGTTACTCGTCGATTTCGGAGGTAGGAGAACGCCGTTGGCGGATCCAGTAAAGGAATGTCGAAGCTCGAATGACGAAAGAAATCCTAAATCCGAATGCCGAACGCAAGGTGTAGAGGTTCGTCATTCCCGCGAAAGCGGGAATCCAGCTGGGCTCCCGCCCCGGCTTACCATCCGCCGGGGTGACGTTCCTTGCGCAGGAGCGACGGCCAAATCTGATGTCGGCCTATTCCATCGGCAGGTTCATACGGCGGAGCAGATCCTGCCAGCGTGGATCGGAATGAAGGCTGTCGAAGGGGGGATCTACCTTCAGAAAGCCCAAAGACCGCTGTTCAACCATCCTGAACAGCAGCCGGAAGGCTTCATCCTTGTCGCCGAGGGCAGTGTAAGCAGCCGCTACGTCCATCAGGGGTAACCGGCCTCTGGACTTTAGTCCTTCGAGCATCTGCCTGGCCTCGCTTCGCCTCCCCATTCGAGCGTACACTCGCGCCAGCCTGGCGAGGTAGCTGATGTCGCTGCTCCCAGGATCGGCCGTTAGAGCCCGAGCCTTTTCAAGGAATGCCACAGCCTCGGTATACCTGCCCATCTGTTCGTAGACATCCCCCAGGCGACCGTATGTTCCGGAGTTCCTGGCATCCAGCTCAATCGCGCGGTTCAGACGCAGGATCGCTTCATCAAACCTCCGGGCACGGTACAGAATTCTTCCATGGCTCGATTGAATCTGCGGGGCGAGCGGGTCCCGTTGTGCGGCGCTTTCGATCTGGGCAATGGCTTCGGGGAAACGTCCGAGCGCGTGAAGTAGGAGCGAATAGGTGTGATGGGCATCCAGGTTGTTGGGGTCAAGTTCCAGGGCACGCTTGACTGAATCCTCGGCGCCCGTCCAGTCCCAGTCATAAAGGCGCTTGACATCTGCCTGGACGACGTAGGCCTCAGCGAGCTGGTCATCCAGTTCCAAAGCTTTTCGCGCCGCAGCGCGTGATGGCGATTCGGCCTCCCTAAACCCTATCTTCCCAAAAATACCTCGCGCCCACCAAGCGTTGGACAGCCCAGCATAGGCGGCAGCGTACTTTGGATCAATCTGGATGGCCCGGTCGAAGTAGTCTATCGCCCGCTTCAGGTCTTCCTCGTTGTATCTCCAGAGATGATAACGCCCGGTGAGGTACTCTTGATGGGCGGCGGGGTTGACGGTGGTGGCCGAAGCCAACCGGGCCCCTTCCTCCGGCGTTACCTGAATGCGGATCTCCTGCGCAATGGCGCGCGCCACCTCGCCCTGCAACTGCAGCACGTCGGTCAGCTCGCGCTCGTAATCCCGCGCCCACAGATGGGTATCGGTCGGCCCATGAATCAATTGGATCATAATCTTCACCCGCCCGTTCTCGCGCTGCACCGAACCTTCAATGACACCATCCACTTTTAGCTCTCGCGCAATCTCCGGAAGCGGCGGGAGCGGCTTCCGGGTGCCCTTGAAACCCATTACGGAGGTCCGTGAGATGACCCGGAGGGCGCGGATCTGGGCGAGACTGCTGATCAATGCCTCGGTCATCCCATCGGCAAAGTATTCCTGCGTTGGGTCACTCGAGAGATTCTGTAGGGGCAGCACGGCGATAGACCTGATGTCATGGTATGCCGTTCCCTGACGCTTCAGGAGAAGGTACACCCCGATCCCGACAACCAACGCAACGATCCCACCCAGAACAAGCCAGCGACGCGATGAAAGCGCTCGAACCTTTCCGGCATTGCTTTCCGGGCCGGTCTCTGAAACTCCTGAATCAGGCGAGATAAGTAAATTCGCATGAGCGTCGCTCGGTTGCGGCTTCCCCCTCACCCCCAGCCCCTCTCCCCGTGGGAGAGGGTGGCCGAAGGCCGGGTGAGGGCGCGATGGAATTAACGACGCTAGTGTTTAGATCATTATCTTCAGGATCCTGGTCAGCCAGCTCAACAACACGTCCAGCTCCATTTCCATTTGTCGTCTTCACACTGGCGACAAACCGGTAGCCGCGCTTTGGAACCGTCTCGATGTAGGGCTTCCCGGTTGCGTCCTCGCCCAGAACTTTCCTGATGATAGAGATGTTGCGATTGATGTTCCCTTCCTCGACGAAACTGTCGGGCCACACCTCCTTGAGCAGTTCATCTTTCTCAATCAGACGCCCATTGTTCTGTACCAGCACCTCGAGGAGATCAAACGCCTTAGGCGTCAACGGCACAAGCTGCCCGTCCCGCAGCAAGCTGTGGTTTGCTGCGTCCAACTGAAAAGGCCCGAATTCGTACCGCTGTTGAACTCGACTGTTCATAACCCCTTGCGCATTCGAAGAAATGATGGCTTGAGGATCCCCATGCTTGAGGGCCAGGCATGCAGGTAACTTCTGCTGTCGCCCCCCTAATCGCTATCGCGTCGGAAAGTGCTCGCTACACTCATTCCCCATCTCTGACCGTCCTGATCTTCTTTCGGAGCCTTTTCGGGGACTATTCGGGGCTTTTGCGAGGGACTTTCGGGCCCGTCGCACCGTAGTCTCGCACTGAGTTTGAGAATGGAAGCTGGGGCCGAATAAACCCTCGCCTGAAGAATTTTAACCATACCGCTAGCGGCAGGCAAGCTCGGCAACAGCTTTCCAGGTGCCCTTTCAGGAGCGCCTGAGACACGGAGTTCCTTTACGGAGGGAATTCCATGCATTTTCCAGTCCAAGGAGGCCTGTCATGAGACCAAAGATCCTGTATCGAACAGCAGCGCTAATGATCCTGCTTCTCTCTGAAATGGCATACGCTGATGTCTTGTCTGATTGGAACGCGGTCGCCGGGACGGCGATGCGGAACGCCAACATTACCACGGGGTCGCAAACCAGGCCCTTGGCGATCATGCATGCTGCCGTCTTTGACGCCGTGAATGGAATCGCCCGGAAATACGAGCCTTACTTTGTAACGGACTGGGCACCAGGCGGGGCCCGTCAGGAAGCGGCTGCTGCCCAGGCAGCATACACAACTTTGGTCAGCCTGATTCCGTCGCAGACGGCATTGTTCGACGCCCAGCTCGCATTGTCTCTTGCCGCCATTCCGGGCGCCGAGGGCTCTAGTGAATCGATTCGACGGGGTGTGGCGTGGGGCGAACGGGTCGCAATGGAAATTCTGGCGTGGAGGTTTGGGGACGGGTCTGCCCCCGGCGGTGGCACGCCTTTTTGTTGCGGAGCAGCTCCGGGAGTCTGGCGTTCCGTGCCCCCGACCGATGCTACTGCGAACGCCGTCTTCCCTCAAGTAGCCGTCATGACGCCTTTCGCCTTGACCAGCCCCTCGCAGTTTCGTCCAGGGCCTCCCCCGGCTCTGGCATCTGCCGAATACGCGTCTGACATAAACGAGGTCAAGGCAGTCGGGAGGGCAACCGGTTCGACTCGCACCACAGAACAGACTGACCTTGCCAGGCTTTGGCATGCCGTCGCCCCAATCGATGAAAATGCCACGTTCATCTCGTTGCTTCCACCCGGATTGGATCTGGTCGACCGAGCGAGGATCCTGGCCCTTGTCAACCTAGCCATGGCGGATGCTTATATTTACGTCTTCGACGCCAAATACACCTATAACCTGTGGCGGCCCTACCACGCCATCCGCCTGGCTGACACTGACGGCAATGCAGCCACCGTTCCCGATCCAGAATGGACTTCTCTCATACTCCCGACGCCCAACCACCAGGAATATCCATCGGCGCATTCCGCAATCAGCGGGGCGGCTCTCAGAATGATGCGCAATCTTATCGGGAACCAGCCGTTTACTCTTCGTTCACCGGGCTATCCAAGCTTTGTTTACGACTATCCCAGCTTTTCCGCTGGAGCCTTGGGGGTGCAAAATGGTCGCATCTGGGCCGGAATTCACTACCGATTTTCGACGTTGGTCGGCGCAAGCGGTGGAGTCGCGGTGGCTGACTATATCTTTGAAAACTTCATGACGCTACGCGGAAGCAGAGGTCGCGGTAACTGAACTCAAACCACCTTTGCGACGCGCTGCGAGCTGCAAACCCCGGAAAGGATTCTAGAATTTTCCTCCTCCTGTCTCTTGGTGGTGAGTACCACCTGGAAGAGCTATCTGATTCGTTAGGGCGGATCTCTTTTTGGATAGGTGCTATCCAGCCAGAACCGAGCATGGGGCGTTGCACTCTTCGACGCACCGTCGCATTTCCGTGGTGCACTGAAAAGCGCAACGCATCTAGTCAGCGCTTAAAACGCCTACTTGGTTGGCTTCAGATGGACATTCCCGAGCTCCGTCGGGGTTTCGTCTTGTCCCCAGGGCATGGGCATCGTCGGCCTGGTTGAATGATGATCGCCTCGCGCGGGCTTGGGTCTGACACGGAATTCGTGAACCATTCTGGCGAGTTGACTTGCCGCTTCCTTGACCGCTCGTTCACCTTTCTCCTTAGTTGCCAGCATCGCCTGCCCCAAGACACCATTGTCTGAGTAAGAGGCTGTCCAAGAAATGGCAGTGCCCGGGCCGGCGCTGAATAGGTCAACCCATTGAAAATCTGAAGGGTGAGTTACATGAAAAGCGATCTCCCCGTCTTCAATTCGATCTTTGCGCACATTGTCCTCGTCTAGATACAAATAGACCGACGTTTCCAGCTCACAGGCGTGTGCACATCCGCCAGGAAACTTGCTCTGTCTCCACGATGGCATGAAGTTCTTGTCGACTGAGAGCATCATCCACCAAGAACTGGCAACACACTCCGCATCCGTCTCCAGGTTGATGCGTCTGGCTGCCAGGTCAAGATTGGGAACATTTGAACCGTGACCATTGAGCAACACTATTTTTTTGAATCCGTGGTAAGCGAGACTCTTTCCCACGTCCATCACAAACTTGATGAAGTGTTCCCAGTGGATGTTGATTGTTCCGGGAAAGTCCATGACATGACCTGTGTAACCGTGCACAATGGTCGGCATCACAAGGACTTCATCAGGGATTAGGCGAGCAGCCGCATGGGCAACACCGGTGGGACAGACGACGTCCACATCCAACGGAAGGTGCGGCCCGTGCTGCTCAGTGGAGCCGATCGGAACGACGACGACCTTTTTGGCCTCTATGGCCTGGTTGATCTCCGGCCAAGTGAGCTTCTCATATCGCCAAGGTTCACTCTTGGGCATTCAAGCATCCTCCTTTTGTTTTCTATCCAACGTTTTCTTACAGTACTCAACATCCTCATTGCCTCTGGCTGCGCCTGCGGTTTGGTCGGTCTGACTCCGGCTTTTAACAGCACTTTATGAGTTGTGCAAATCACAGTGACACGCGCACCAGTAGTAATCACAGAATACAGTGACGACTCTCTTCGTCTCTCGAAACACTCGATAAACATCGGTCCCCCTCGCTTTGGCGCGGGAGAGAGGCTAGGTGAGGAGGCGAGCACACAGTTAGAGTCTTTCACAAGTGTTTTGAGATCCTCATCCAGGACCGAGTTTTGGGAGTTGATTTAGCGAAGAGGTATCCCCCCAGCCCCTCTCTTTCGCGCTGCGGCGAGGGGAGCCGAGGTTCGCGACTATCCCTTTTCTGATCGAGCTAGTCGAAGTGTCACCATAATATAATATGCAAACCTCCATAAGTGGGACCGGCTCCCCGGGGCTTTGGAGCCCTGACTCATCGTTTGAATGTCTTGGCAGAAGCCACGTTGGAGTAAGTAGAGTTCACGGTCTGGCGATAGGAACGCACTCGATAGTAGTAGGTCCTGTTCTTCTGCAGGCCTGTATTTGAAAACGTGGTGACATTCGGCCCAACCGCAGCAACTTGGGTGTAGCTTGCTCCATCGGTTGATCGCTCGATCTTAAACCCATCTTCATTGCCGGAGGCGTCCGTCCAATTGAGGTCGATGCGGCTCGCCGACACGGCGCTGGCCGTCAGGCTTGTGGGTGCTGCCGGAGGAGTTGGAGGTGGCGCCTGTGTTGTGGCGCTGGCGGTGTTTGACGCCGTGGAACTGCCGGTGGCGTTGGTGGCAAACACGCGGTAGTAGAAAGTCGTCGATGCGGTGAGGCCAGTATTGGAATAGCTAGTGGCGTTCGCTGCCGCAGTCGCCAACGGGCTAAAGTTGCTTCCGTCCGTGGATCGCTCGATGTTGAATCCCGATTCATTGTTGGAATTGTCGGTCCAGGTAAGATTGATCTGGCTGCTTGAGGAGGCGCTGGCTGCCAGCCCGCTTGGGGCCGCTGGCACTGAACCCGTCACACCTTTGATCAGCGTGAAATAGTCTGCCACGGCCCCGGTGTTGTCCAGGAACTTGGCATCCAGCCGATTCCCGTCGATGTCCAGCACCATGGACCCCAGCTTGTTGAGCGAGATGTACATCGCAGGATGATTCAGCAGTCCGCCACTGATCTTGCCTGAGCTCCCCGCCACGGCGTAAACCGCTCCTTCGTGTTGGCCGCCAATGGGAGTTGCTTTCTCGTAGGCTCCAGTACCATCCTCACGGCCGCTGCCAGCATCCTTTTTCATCGCAGGAGTCAGGGTATTTGAAGTGCCGTAGTGCCCATCCAACAGGAAAGACCTTTCGTACGAATGGCTGTGCCCCGTCAGCACGAGGTCCACGCCGTGCGCTTCAAGAATGGGTAGTGCGTTCTGCCGCATCTGAACAAGCTCTGTTTCAGTATCGGAATTGTGCGAGCCTTTCGTGTAAGGCGGGTGATGCCAGAAGGCGATGATCCACTTCTTGTTCGTCGCCGCCAGGTCGTTTTGCAGCCAGGTCATCATCGAGCCGCCAGACGAACGGTCGGTTTCAAACGATTCGAGATTGACGAAGTGAATATCGGCGTAGTCGAACGAATAGTAGGCCTCGGTCCCCGAAGCCACACCGCCGGCTTCAGCCTGCTTCGGCAAGGTAAAAATGTCGTAGTAGGGACCCGTCTGGGTTGCAGAATTCGCCGTCGCCCCGTCGTGATTTCCCAGCGTCGGCCACAGCACCGACTTGCGCAACATGGAGGGATACATGCTGAACACGGCTGCCTGAAACTCGCTGTCGGTGCCGGTCTCATAAGCGTTGTCGCCCAGCATTAACCACAGGTCGGTGTGGCGTGTCCCGGTAAAAGTCAGATACCTGTCACGCACCGCTGCCGCGTTGGCATCTGCCGTCCCGGAATCGCCCAGCACCCAGACGCGGGTGGGTTTGGGGCTTCCAGCGGCAGGAGAAGTAACAAAGAAGTGATTGGCGTCGCCCCCCGCCAGCGTCGTGGTTCCGGTGCCAATGGAATAGTAGTATCGAGTGTTCGGCTGCAGCCCTGAAACTGTTACCTCGTGCTCCGTGGTAACGACACCGTCGTGGGCGAAGGCAGAGAGGTTCGCCAACTCGCTGCCATAGTGCACGCGGCTTTCACTGCCGGCACTGGTTCGCCAACGTACTACGGTGCTGGTTGGTGTGCCGATCTGCAGATAGGGCCCGCGCGTAAGGCTAATCGTGTCGCTGGCGGTCAGCTCCAGATTGAAACTAATGTCGGAACTTGTGCGGTTGGCCTGATGGATTTCCACAGCGAGCACATTCGCACCCGCGGCGAGGAGACCAATACCCACAGTCGCCGAGTAAAAGGTGTTGTCGTCGATGGCACTGGAAGCAAGCGTTGTGTAGGCAACAGCGCCGCCAGGCATATTGCTTCGGTAAATCTCCGTGCCATTCAAGTAGACAACAGCACCATCGTCGCGCAGCAGACGCAGTGTAAGACTGGAGTAGGCGGCCGGATTGGCAACATTGAAGGCATGCCGGAAGTAAGTCGTGACGTATTTCGCAGAGGCATTCGGCCCGTAACTCACCACGGTTGCTTCGCCACCGTCGCCATAGCCCAACTCAGCCGGTCCCGATGCCCAGCCGCTGTCGTTGAACGCAGTTGAGCGCCATGCCGTTCCCTGATTGGAACCATTATCCAGATACTTCCATGCCGATCCCGTGGGCACGAGAGTCACTGTGGCCGCTGAAACCGGGATTGTCCGGATGAGGCAAAGCAGCAACATGGCGAACAAGGCGCGGCCTTTGACTCCTGACAAAAGAGTAGCGTAACGAGCAGTCATGCGTTTGGCTCCTATCGAATGATGAAAATTCCAAAAACTGCTTTCTTTAGATCAGCAAGACGTTTCCGGGCCTGGCTAGCGCGCACCCTGCAAGCTGGCGCGCACCCGGCTTTCGAGAGCTTTCATGGCACGTGTGTCGCGTCGCTGCGGTGCCAACTGGGCAAGTGCTGCCAGCGCAGCTTCCCAGGCAACCTTGGCGTCTGCCTCACGCCCCGCCTGTTGCAGAACGTCACCCCGCCGGGCCAGCCACATCTCCTTGCGTGTTGCGTGAAGCGTGATCGCGTCCAGCCGTGAAAGCGCCGCCGGATAGTCCGGCATTTGAAGTTCGAGATCAAGGGCCAGCAGTTGCAAAGTGACGACCGGCCCCAACCTGGCCAAGCCTTCGTCCAACCCGCGTACCGCGTCCCGCAAATTTTCGGCTTCCGCTTTCGCCAGTGCTCTGGCTCGCTCCAGATAAAATTCCGGAAGCGGCTTGGCAGCAAGCGCTCGTGTAAATTGGGCGGCTCCCTCCCGGAAGCGGCCCAAGCGGACCACGGCGCGCCCGTGCGCAGCGAGCGCCACCACGTGATCGGGATGGTTCGAGAGGAATCTTCTCAAGGCCTTTTCGGCCTGGGCCACTTCTCCCATCTCCATCCAAAGCAAACCTCGTGAGAGTTCGACCGTGTCCAGCGCCGGGTTCATGCTCGCCACCCGATCAAAGTCAGCCTGAGCAGCGGCCCACTCGCGATGCGCCCGACGCAATTCGCCGCGTTTCAAATAGAGCTCGGCATTGTCTGGATCGTTGTCAATCCGTGCCGTTATGGCTTCGATTTGCTCGTGGAGATCACCATGGGCGTGAAGAACCCCAGGAATGAGGCTAAGCAGAGCCAGGCAGCTCGCCAATCGGTAAATCTGTGCCAAGCCAGCCGTCGAGGCTCGTAATTGTTCTCGTTTCATCGAAGGATCTTACTCAAAGCAACTGTCGTGCCCAGCAGCAGGAAGCCGTAAGTCTCTGGATATTAACAACTGGAAGGTGGATCGCGGTTGAGCGAACTGAAAACAGGGCACAGAATTTACCTTGCACGGTAAAGAAGTTCCTTCCAGCGAGAATTGTCGCGACTGGATTCCCCTTCCTCATCCTCGGGTTGACAACCTTAGCGGGAAAGTTCAGCAAGGGAGGCGCGCTGGCTGCGTCAGCTCAGGTTCAACACTCCCTGCACCGGCGGCTCTGGGTTAGAAAGGTAGGCCCTGAACTTGTCATACAACTCTTCAAGCTTGGATTTGTAGTAAGCCACGTTTTCATCCGGATGGTTGAGTCCCACTGGCTGGCCAGTTTGCAGCTTTCATAAACAGTCACATTCTTCCGGGTGCCGATGACATAAAAAGACAGCGGATCGCCTGCACGGTAGTCCCGGCCTGCCTTGAGGGCCAGTTCATAAAGCGCCGACGGATTTCGCTTCCCCTCCTCCACTTTCTGCCGGTAGCTCGCCAGAGATTCTGAAAGCGTTTCGGTCTTGCAGAAGTCCTCAACCTGAAACTCGTGACGTTCAAAGCGCGCCAGCGTTCCCACGATAGAGCCTGCTTACCTCTTCCTCTCGGTCGGTCAGCAGCAGAAGAATCAGGTCGCGCAGGAACTGGCGTTGAAATCTCTCCAGACCGCGAGAACGAAGACCCGACCCTTTGATGGTCAACTGACCCGATGCATTCAGCAACGCGTAATTCTTGATCTTGTAGCTGAACATCGCCGGATACCGGCCGTCGAGCTCCACTTCAATGCCTTCGGGCAGAGTCGCCGCCAGCTCGGCCACCAAAGCCTCCTCTTGTGACGGGCTGCTGTGGGTTCTCGGTGGAACAAAGTAAATACCGTCGGTATCGAGTTCGATGACGTCGCACCCCTGCTGCTGCAACCAGCCAATCATATGCTTGAGAATCTGCTGGCCCGTTTCAGTGATCTCGCTCGCGGCACGAAAATCGGCAAAATTCGAGAACGATGTTCCCAGATAGCCATAGAACGAGTTGATCAGGATTTTGAACGTGGTCTGCAATGCCTGGTAGTGACTGCGCTCATCCTCGCTCGCTGCCCGCTGCTGCGCAAGCTTCTTGGCTTCCACGCGAAACGTGCGCAGGTCGCGAAGCAAAGGTAGAAAAACATCCAGCACATCGGCGTCAGGCTTTACCTTCCGCGCCAGCATGATGGAGGGGTAGAGTGACGTGACATCGCAGTGCACAACGTTCTTGACAACACCTTCTTTGAACATGGCGGTGTAGCCACCAGCGAACTCCTTGGCTTCACCCGGCGGGGCTGGCAAGGAATGACGCTGCCGCAGATATTCGCGCAGGAAGAGGGAATTGATCTTGGTGGCGTTCCCCCGAACCACGACATCTTGAAAGTTGTAGGGAAAAATCTGAGCCTGAAAGAAATAGCTTGGGGTCAGCAGGGCGGCCAGCGCGCGGGTTTCCCGAACGTCATCGAGGGCATAGCGGTGCAACACGTCAGGAGTTTCATCGTACACGCGGCTGATCTGGCTGCCCTCAACATAGGTGCGGTCGTCTGACGCCAGCCCGAAATGTTGGGCCATTTCCTTGAGGCCGAGGCCCTCCAGCTCGCGGCTGCTGATGTCATAGAACTGCGAAAGAATCCACGTGTCGACGATGTGCCGTCCGTAGATTTCCCATTTGGGATAATCAATCGTTCGCTCGGCGATAAACAACCGCGAGTTGTAGACAGACGGTTCGCTGCCGTTGCGCCCCCATGGCAAAGCAACTCCGTGCCGTTTCGCGCGTGTCTTAAGGTAGCTCAGATCAAACTTGAAGATATTGTGTCCTTCAATGACGTCGGGATCGCGTTCTTGAATAACGCCGTTCAGACGCTCCAGCATCTCAGCCTCTGTGAGGTCTTTCCCCCACAGCACCGTTTCCCAGCCGGACGAGTCGCTCAGGGCGATCGCGATGATGCGATCTTCCTCACGTTCCGGGTTTGGGAATTCGAACCCGGAACTGCAGTAGGTCTCGATGTCGATCTGCAGCCGGTTCAAATCTGTCAGAGCCATCCCCTTGAAGGAGGTCTGGCCCGTGGCCAGAAGATGCTGCTGGATGGGATCGTTGAGAAAGAGAAAGCCCGACCCCTTGCCCGAAGACAGGTTTCCCGTTGTCTTCGAAAGGTACTTCTTGGCAGACAAGCAATCCTTCCAGGACTTGAAAACGGCCAGCGCCCTGAAGACAAGCTCTCCGCCAAGCTCTGTAATTTCCACGTCACCTTTGAAGTTGCGGAGCACAGCAGGAATCCCGCAGCCAGATGACTGGATGAAATTCCTGCAACTCCGACAGCAGTTGGCCCTGGAGTCTACGGTAGAGTCGGATGTGTCTGTCGTCGTCCAGCTCTAAGGACACGATCCCTTCGGTGGGATTCCAACCGAACAGCACCTGGTTGTTGGAGAAGTTGAATTCCACAGATCATCGCTCAGCTAGGGAGGCCCGCCGTGGCGTTCCTCTGAAAATGGGTGGTCCTCTTGCACGTGGCAGTCAGAGCAGGCTACGTTGCAGCCCCTAACCCCCCTGAAGTCCCCCCTTGTCCAAGGGGGGACGCTGTTTCCATTCGAACGTGGAGCCGGGCCGACGCAATTCCCTGGACGATTCAAACCAGAGAAAAAACACTTCGAGGCAGCATCATCCGGTATTATAGGTTTTCTCGTTGGCATCACAATCTCCAACACTAGGCGCACGGACAATCCGCGCTGCTGGTTGGCACCAAGAGGACACTCAGTGAAACCTGTCGCTCCGTCCGTCGATACTGCTGTTCAACCGGCTTCCGAAAACCTGCGTGACTCATCACAGCGCTGGTGGCTCGCCGCACTGCTTGTTGTAGCCATGATCTTCGGCTATGCGCAAAGAGGTGCTTTGTCGCCCGTTGCACCCTACATGATCAAGGAACTGGGACTGACTCCGGCAGTCATGGGAATTCTTCTCTCAGCCTTTTTCTGGGTCTATTCGTTCATGCAGATGCCGGCGGGATGGCTGGTGGATCGCTACGGCGTACGAAGGTCCTATGCGATTGGATATGCATTCTGGTCGGTCGTTTCGACGCTCACTGGATTGGCTAACGGATTGGCCACTCTGATTACGGCGCGGGTGTTGCTTGGCGCCGGACAATCGGTTGCCTTCCCGGCCAGTGCCCGTGCTGTGGCAAATTGGTTTCCAGACCGCGAGCGCGGTACCGTAACCGGTGCGTATTTGATGGGAGTTCGCTTGGGACAGGCGTTGGTCTCGATAGCAGCCGGCTATTTTCTGGCCGACTACGGATGGAAGCTCTTCTTTTTCATCATTGGGGTGATTCCACTTGTCTGGTTGCTCCCTTGGAATCTCTTCCTCAAAAAGTGGGAACATCGCGGGATACCGGCAGCGTCGGCCGCAACAAAGAAAGCAACGTCGCCTTCCTTTGTCAAAAGCCTTCATCTCTTTCGCAATCGCACGGTTTTTGGCATCTTCCTGGGTTTTCTCGCCTACGATTATGTCTGGTACGTCTATCTCACCTGGCTGCCAGGCTATTTGGTGTTGGGAAGAGGTTTCACGGCGAAGGAAATGGGGTTCTATAGCTCAGTACCGTTTCTCGCGATGTCAGTAACCATCATGCTGGCCGGCTTGGCGAGTGACTGGCTGATCCGCAAGGGTTGGCGGGAAACAGGCGTTCGAAAAGGATTCATTGCCGTTGGCATGGCCATAGCTTGTCTGATTGTTCCGGCAGGAATGGTGGAAGACAAGATGACATCCGTGTGGCTGCTGGCCACGTCACTCTGCGGGCTGGGACTCGCCTCACCGAATACCTGGACGTTGACCCAAGCGGTCTGCTCGAAAAGCATCGTAGGTACAGTTTCAGGAATTCAGAACTTTGGCGGTAACGTCGGCGGCATCATCGCCCCCGCGCTGACCGGATATATTGCGCATGTTACGCAGTCGTTTGTATTGGCCCTCAGCATTACCGGCGCCATCTCCGTGGTTGGCATCCTGTCGTACCTGTTCTTGATCTCAAACCGTGTGGAGCAGGAAGCCTGAGGGGTTCGGATTAGGGTGCTCTTTGGGTCTGCTCAGCTTGCAGCAAACAGTAAGGCAATGTGCAAGTTACTGGAGCAGTTTGGAGTGCGGTAGCTTGCTGCCGCTTTGCACCGTGGCAGTTCTCCAAGCGGGAGCTTGCTGCACCCATACTTGTTGCCCGGAGGATGGCCTAGCATCCCACCCTTCGCGATGTGGAATTGAAATCGCCAGCAAGCTGGCGCCCAGCCAGTATCCGCCGAAAAAGCGGCAGCAAGCTGCCGCACTCCAAGGGTAGCTCCCGCCTAGCTGACCATTGCGAGTGCAAGCAACAAGAATCTCGCCACAATTCGTAATGCTGGATAAAATGGTACGGGCTGAAGAGAAGTTGATGCCCCAATCTCACCCTTCTGAAGCTGAAGTTTGAGACGGAGAGACTCAGTGGATCGATTTGTTACGCTTGTTGCGGCGTGTTTGTTGACATCGACAACTGCTGCAGATCTGACTGCCCAAGGGAAAAGTGCCGATAGCCCTCGAACTCTTCCTGCAGCTGCTTCACAAACGGTAGAGTTCACGAAAGACATCCAGCCGATTTTCATCGCTCGCTGTGTTCAATGCCACAGCTCGAAGAACCTGATGGGTGGATTGCGGCTCGATTCGTCGAAAGCCTTGGCGGGGGGGCTCTCCGGCAAAGCCATTCTTCCAGGCAAGAGCGCTGAAAGCCTGCTGGTGAAGATGATCGGCGGACAAATCGAAGGCAAGCGGATGCCGATGACCGGTGATCCGTTGAGCAATGAGCAAATCGCCCTGATTCGTCGGTGGATTGACGACGGGGCATCCTGGCCGGGGGAATCCGCAGGTGCATCCGAGCCGGACCAAAAGCACTGGGCATATGTTCCTCCTGTTCGACCCTCGCTGCCGAATGTCAAGAACAAGTCATGGGTTCGCAACCCGATTGACCAGTTCGTCCTGGCTCGGTTGGAAAAGGAAGGCCTCCAACCGTCTGTGGAAGCAGACCGAGCGCGGTTAATCCGTCGGCTGAGCCTTGACCTCGTCGGTCTGCCGCCTTCGATCGAAGAAGTGGATGCTTTCATTGCCGACAAACAACCAGATGCTTACGAGAAGTTGGCTGAGCGCCTTCTGGCTTCTCCTCACTACGGCGAGCGCTGGGCACGCCATTGGCTGGACTTGGCTCGGTATGCCGATAGCCATGGATACGAGAGTGATCCGCTGAGATCGATGTGGAAGTACCGCGATTGGGTGATTGACGCCTTCAACCGGAATCTACCGTTCGATCAATTCACTGTTGAGCAACTCGCAGGCGATATGTTGCCCAACGCAACGTTGGACCAGAAAATTGCCTCGGGTTTTCACCGCAACACGATGATCAACATGGAAGGCGGCGTGGATGCGGAGGAAACGCGAGTCGAAAGCGTGGTGGATCGCACGAACACGACGGCGACGATTTGGCTCGGCTCGACTTTGGCCTGTGCCCAATGCCACAACCACAAATATGATCCGCTGTCGCAGAAGGACTATTACCGTTTCCTGGCTTTTTTCAACAACACCGTCGATGGACAGGAGCGAAACGAGAAGCCGGAGATTGAGGCACTCACACCTGCGGAGTCGGCGAAGCGAGATGCGATCAGGGCTGAGATTGCGAAGCTGGAGTCTGTTCTCAACACACAGACGCCGGAACTTGACGAGGCTCAGCGCGCCTGGGAGCGCCAGGTGGAGGCTCGACCGGTGGAGTGGATTGCGCTGCAACCCTCCGGATCGCTGTCAACGGGCGGCGCAACGCTGAGAATTCTTTCCGATGGCTCGATTCTTGCCGAAGGACCTAATCCTGAGAACGACAGCTACACCGTTGTGGCACAGACGGATTTGAAGACCATCACTGGTCTGCGTTGCGACGTATTGTCGGATCCGAGTCTGCCAGGCGGTGGCCCTGGCCGCGATGGCGACGGCGCCTTCGTGCTTAGCCGCATCGAAGCACAGGTTTCGCCGAAGGGTGCTCCCCAGACGGTGCAGCCAGTGACGTGGACTCGGGCAGCGGCGGAACAAGCCGCTCCGGGTTTCAGCGTCGAGAGCCTTCTGGAAAACAAAGCGAGCACGGGCTGGTCCATCGAAAAAACAAAGGCAGGTAAACTGGATCGGGTCTCGGCGTTCTTTGAAGCTGCAGGCGGTGCCGGGTTTGAGCAGGGCACGGCTTTAACCGTTACTCTCAGCAACCGTTCCAAAAAGAAGAGCTGCGAATCTCGGCCGGTTTCGCCTGTGGGTCACTGCCACGAAGGACCCAGTCTCGTTGCCCGACTCAGTTCGCGCAATCCTGGCTCTGGCTCCCGACCAGCGCAGCGCCGATCAGAAGTCGCAGTTGGCAGCTCATTACCGCTCTATCGCGCCCCAGCTTGGAGAACTTCGCAAACGCATCGCCGATTTGCGTAGTTCAGAACCCAAGGCCGTCAAGACGATGCCGATGCAGGAACGAACTGAACCCCGCGCGACCCACATTCATGTGCGTGGCAGCTTTCTGAACAAGGGCGAGGTGGTCACGGCTGGAGTGCCTGCCCTGTTTCCTTCCTTGCCAGACGAGCAGCCCGCGAATCGACTCGGTCTCGCGCGATGGCTGGTGAGCGAGCGCAATCCGTTGGCTGCACGCGTGACGGTGAATCGCATTTGGGAACAGTTCTTCGGGCGAGGTCTGGTGGCTACGAGCGAAGACTTTGGCACTCAGGGTGAACCCCCTTCGCATCCCGAGTTGTTGGATTTTCTGGCGACTGAGCTGGTCGCCAGACAGTGGGATGTTAAGGCAATGCAGCGCCTGATTGTCACGTCGGCGACTTACCGGCAATCGTCCTGGGTGACGCCTGAACTGAGTCAGCGCGATCCTTACAATCGGCTGCTGGCGAGAGGACCGCGGTTCCGCCTGGAAGCTGAAGCCATCCGCGATGTGGCGCTCAAAGCCAGTGGTCTGCTTTCCGAGAAAGTTGGCGGACCGAGTGTGTTCCCTCCCCAGCCGGAAGGCATCTGGACCCAGCACTACAGCCAGGAGAAGTGGACCCCCAGTAAAGGCGAAGACCGGTATCGTCGGGGCCTCTACACGTTTTGGCGTCGAACATCTCCTTACCCGTCGTTCTTCACTTTTGACGCTCCCAGCCGCGAGTACTGCACCGCCAGGCGGCCCCGGACGAACACCCCGCTGCAGGCGTTGACCACACTCAATGACCCAGCGTTCTTCGAAGCGGCACAGCACCTGGCTTTGCGCATCGTGAAGGAAGGCGGTCCCGATCCGAAGGCAAGAATGGTGCGAGGCTTCCGCTTGTGCCTGGCCCGGCAGCCACAGCCAGCCGAGCTGAAGCAACTCCTGTCCTACTGGACCCAGCAAGCCGACCGCTTCAAACAAGGCGTCCAACGCCAAGGAAGCACTAAGTTTGGTGGGCGACCTGCCATGGCCCGAAGGCATCCCGGTTTGGGAGGAAGCAGCCTGGACCATGGTTGCAAATGTTCTGTTGAATCTGGATGAGACGATTACAAAGCAGTGAGTGGAGTGGCGAGTGATGAGTGGTGAGGGGCGAGACAAAAAAAAGATAGAACGGGCTTCATTGGTTCTCACACGCCCTCAGCCAAACTTCAGCTCCCCTCTCCCGAGGGGAGAGGGGCAGGGGGTGAGGGGCCCGCTGCAGAAGAGCATCGGCCAAGTAAAGTCGATATCGTTCCGCATAGTTCCGAAATCTTAGCAGCGATTACTCGGCGGCATTTCTTCAGGGAATGTGGCGCGGGACTGGGCACCATGGCGCTCGCGTCGCTCTTCAACGAGCGCTTGCTTGCGGGTGCCGTCGACCCGCCAGGAAGTGCGCAGGTCGCAAACCAGCCGCACTTTTCGCCGAAGGTCAAGAACATCATCTACCTGTTCATGGCTGGCGCACCCAGCCAGCTGGACCTGTTTGACTACAAGCCCCGGCTGCAGCAGCACCACGGGCAGGCCATTCCCGAAGATATCGTCAAAGGCGAACGATTCGCTTTTATCAAGGGAACGCCCAAGCTGCTGGGCTCTCCATATCGCTTCAGCAAGCATGGAGCTGCGGGACCGAAGTCTCCGAGCTGTTGCCTCACCTCTCGACCGTCGTTGACGATATCGCCGTGGTCCGCTCCGTGGTGACCGATGCTTTCAACCATGCGCCGGCACAACTGTTCGTCAACACCGGTTCGACGCAGTTCGGCAGGCCGAGCATGGGATCGTGGGTCACTTATGGCCTCGGAACCGAGTCACGGGATTTGCCCGGATTTGTGGTTCTGATATCCGGCGGCGGGCAGCCGGATGGTGGCACGTCTTGCTGGGGCAGTGGTTTTCTTCCGACGCTCTACCAGGGAGTGCAGTTCCGGTCCCAGGGCGATCCGGTGTTGTTCCTCTCCAATCCCTCTGGGATGAGCCCCGTAACGCGGCGACACTCGTTGGATGCCTTGAACCAGTTGAATGAACTGCAGCTTAAGGAAGTCGGTGATCCTGAGATCGCGACGCGTATCGCGGCTTTTGAGATGGCTTACCGAATGCAGAGCAGTGCGCCCGAGCTGATGGATATTTCCAAAGAACCGCCAGCCATTCATGAAATGTATGGCACCGAACCGGGGCAGCTGTCGTTTGCCAATAACTGCCTGTTGGCACGGCGACTGGTGGAGCGGGGCGTTCGCTTTGTGCAGCTCTACCATCGTGGCTGGGACAATCACGGCAGCAGCCGCAGCGATGATATCGTCCACAAGCTGCCGGAAATGTGCCAGCAGACCGATCGCGCTGCTGCTGCGCTACTGCGGGACCTGAAACAGCGCGGCTTGCTGGACAGCACCTTGGTGGTGTGGGGCGGCGAGTTCGGACGTACGCCGATGAATGAAGAGCGAAACGGATCGAAGTTTCTGGGACGCGACCACCATCCTCGAGCGTTCACGGTCTGGCTGGCCGGGGCAGGCATCAAGAAGGGCATCACCTTGGGCGCGACCGACGAACTCGGCTACAACGTTGTGGAAGACAAGGTTCACGTCCACGACCTGCAGGCCACAATTCTGCATCTGCTTGGTTTGGATCACACCCGCTTGACCTACAAGTTCCAGGGGCGAGATTTTCGGCTCACCGATGTGAGCGGTGAGGTTGTCAAGAAGCTTCTGACATGAGATCGGTCTAGTTTGTCAATCCCGACGTTGTGGCCAGCTTTGTCCCCCTTGGCAAGGGGGACTACAGGGGGTGTGCTTGAACTTCACTAAGGAAGACCCCCTGCCGCAAAAAACGCGGCGTCCCCCTTGGAAAAGGGGGACAAAAATATCAGCTCCATGCGCAGGCCGGATTTCGGTGGATCTTTGTAGCCAATCACTATTGGCGCACCTGGAAAGCAGCGCATCCTACGTTGGTCGAAAGTTGCAACGCACACCATGGCTGTCGATCGCTTCGCAAAACCCGCGCTACTGATTGTGGACATGCAGAACGACTTCGTGCGGGTTGGGGCACCGATGGAGGTTCCCCAAGCGCGCGACACGATTTCCCAGCACCAGCAACTCATTCAACACTTTCGCAAGAATCGTCTGCCAATCGTTTATACAAGATTTCTAGCCGGCTCCGAGCACCGCTTGCTTTGGGAGTTTTCGCCGAAGCTCGCACCCCCAATCCTGGCCTGCCATGCCGGACACAAGCGGTTCTATGCCGACATCCACAAGACTTTGGAATGTATCGAGATCATTGACGAATTAGCGCCGAAACCGGAAGACGTCGTGATTGACAAGCTCGGCTATGGCGCTTTCCACGGAACGAAGCTGGACGATATCCTGCGTCAGGCAAGGCATTGAGTCTCTCATCGTCACAGGCACTGTGACTCAGATCTGCGTGGAAGAAACCGCGCGCGAGGCCTTTCATTATGGATACAAGACAACCCTCGTCTCTGACGCGGTTTCTTCGTATCTGCCAGATCTCCACGCTGCCACCTTGAAGAATTTCGGTCTAAAATTCGGTTGGGTATCAACTACGAACGAAGTCTTGCAGGCACTCGTCAGGCTTCATAACTAAGAAGGTCATGAGAATCGCTTTGCCTTGCATCGATGTCAAAACTAGACTGAAGTGGGTGCCGGTCGTTCGACCGAGAACCAGGAGATCGCCGCTGGGACAGGGCTCCCATTTTCCAATACTATTTTCGGAGGAGTTTCTCTTGCCGCGTTGCGGCGCCACGTTCGATGAAAACAGCGTCCCCCCTTTGGACAAGGGGGGACTTCAGGGGGGTTTTAGGAATGGATTGTCCGGCCGGCCTTGCCAAACCGGTCACGACAACCCCCTGAAGGCTTCACGACCGCTGTCGTTTCTGCCTTCTTTCCCCCTTTGGTAAGGGGGATTTTCAAGGGAGTTTGAGTGGAATGCTGGATCGATCTTTCAAACAAAGCTCGTCCGGTAGGCTTTGGATTCTCCTTTCGCTGGTCCCTCTGTTCTGTATGGACGGGGCCGCGCAGTCTGTGGACTACGCGCGCCAGGTTCAGCCGATTCTGCATCGGCGCTGCGCCCAGTGTCATGGAGAGGAGGCTCCGCAAGGTGGTCTGAACCTGCTGACCCGTGCAGGGATGCTCAAGGGCGGTAAGAACGGGCCTTCCATCGTCCCTGGCTCCGGTGAGAGGAGTCTCTTGCTTCAGCATCTGACCGGCGAGAAGAAGCCGGTGATGCCGATGGGACAGGATCCGCTGCCGGCCTCCGAGATTGCGGTTCTAAAGTCCTGGATTGATCAGGGAGCTGCGTGGAACGACGCCAAGCCCGCTGTTGCCGCTTGGAAGCCACCTCTAGCGCCTCGAAAGCCCGCAATCCCCGAGGTCTCGGGCAGTTTCGTAAATCCGATCGACCGCTTTGCTGCCGCATACTTTCAGCAACACGGTCAGAGTTTTTCACCCGTCGTGGCGGATGCAATCTTCGCCCGGCGCGTCTATCTCGATGTTTGGGGTTTGCTCCCGACGCCGACGCAGTTGGCCCGCTTTCTGAAGGACACCCAATCCAACAAGCGCGATCGTCTCGTTGATGAGTTGCTCTCTGATCGCAAGAATTACAGCGAGCATTGGATCAGCTTCTGGAACGATCTTCTGCGCAACGATGAGGGTGTCGTCTATCACGGTGAGCGGCAGACCATCACGACGTGGTTACTGAAGGCGCTCGAGAACAACCTTCCCTACGATCAATTCGTCACCGCCCTGCTCAATCCGGAGAAGCCCGAGGATCCGCGCGGATATCTGATTGGGGTGAACTGGCGCGGCGATGTCAGCGCCAGCCAGATCCCGCCTGTGCAGGCCGCCCAGAACAGCGCCCAGGTATTTATGGGCGTCAATCTGAAATGTGCTTCATGCCACGACAGCTTCATCAATCAGTGGAAACTTCGTGACAGCTACGGCCTGGCAAGCTTCTTCTCCGAGAACGAATTGGAATTGGTCCGCTGCGACGTCAAGCTCGGCGAGAAATCCCAAGCCAAGTTTCTCTATCCCGAGCTGGGCAGCGTTGAAACGACAGCGCCCTTAGCCGTCCGCCGGGCCGCTGCGGCCCGGCTGATGACATTGCCCGAGAATGGCCGCCTGGCACGAACTCTCGTCAATCGATACTGGAAAAAACTGTTTGGCAGGGGGTTGGTTGAACCCGTCGACGACATGGACCAGCAGCCGTGGAACGAGGATTTGCTCGACTGGCTGGCCTCTGACTTTGTGGATCATGGATACGATCTCAAGCATTTGGTAGGCCGCATTCTTACGTCACAAACCTACCAATTGCCGACCGTCCATTCGGTCAAGAAAGAAGAAAACGACTTTGTGTTTCGGGGCCCTTTGCCGCGTCGATTGACAGCCGAGCAGGTTATGGACGTGGTCTCTTCTGTCACCGGAGAATGGCGGGTGTTGGAACCGAAACAGGGCGACACGCGGCACCTACAGCCGGGAGTGGCGTCTCAAGTCGTCTGCCCTGACGCGCGCCCTAGGCAGACCGATTCGCGATCAAGTGTTCACGACACGCAATGAGGAGGCCAGCACGCTGCAGGCCCTGGAACTCGTGAATGGCGAAGACCTCACCTATCTGCTGCATCGTGGCGCCAAGCGAATTCTGAACGAGCTGACGCCGCCCCCGTTGAACCGCTTTGATAGTGGCGCGGTGAACAAAGCGAAGGTTGACTTCGACATCGATATCTCGGGAGCCCGGCAACTCTGGCTGCTCACTGAAGATGCAGGCTCGTATGACCGCACTCTGGTGGTGGCGGGTTGGGCAGATGCTCGCTTGATCGGCCCGGGTGGAAAACAGCCAGTCACAGAGCTTCTGCGGCAGGCGGGCACCAAGCCTCTCAGCATTGCCGGCCAATTGTTTCCGAACAGCCTCGTCACTCCTGTTTCTTCCAATATGGTCATCGACCTTGAAGGCAAGGGCTTCACGAGGTTCCAAGGGTCCGTCGGAGTGGATGAAAGCTGTTTGCGCAGCGACGTGAATCCGCGCGTGCGCTTCTTCGTGTTTACTGAAAAGCCCGACCCGCGCCGACTGGTCAAAGCGAGCGGGGCTGAGCCGGTGCCATTCGAAACGCGGACGATCACCGCTGATGGGTTGATTCTAGACGTCTACCAGCGTCTGTTGAGCAGGAATCCCACGCCAGGTGAGCAAGCTGTCGCACGGAGTTTCTTGACTGGACCGGATCAGGGGAAGAAAATCTCTGCTGATGGGCTTGAGGACCTGTTGTGGGCCCTTTGCCTGTCGCCCGAGTTTCAGTTTATTCAGTGAGACGGATTGAATCGGGCCGTGAATCGCTCGGGGGGCAACTTGATTTGCGAACTAGACTCGCTCCACGGACTTGCTGGATTCCGGCTTTCGCCGGAATGACGAGATCTTTCCGGCCCCGGCTGACTATCCGCCGGGGTGACGTTCTTTCGCCGGAATGACGATCAACCAAAATGGAGTTGATTTATGAAAGAGAAGAGTTTGTTTGGCGATGCCAACCGCCGGGAGTTTCTGAAGCATTCGACTGCTGCAACTCTGGCGGCGCTTACCGGAAGTGCTCCGAGGTTGCTCGGGTCGGAAGCCAAGAAGAAAATCGAGCCGCGTGCCGACACGCTGATCCTGCTTTGGATGGCAGGCGGGATGGCGCAGACGGAAACGTTCGATCCGAAGGCCTACACGCCATACGAGAGTGGCCTCGAGTCAAAACGTGTGCTCAGCACGTTTCCCAGCATCCCTACCGCTGTCGATGGCATTCGACTCTCTCAAGGTTTGGAGCGCCTTGCCAAAGTCATGGATCGCGGGACGCTGATCCGAAGCCACCGAGTGGGAGATCTTGGGCTTCATTCTCCATTCGCGGCACCAGTTCCATTGGCACACCGGCTATGAGCCTCCTCAATCTGTGGCCGTGCCGCACCTGGGTGCTTTTGTTTCACGAACGCTGGGTCCGAAGAACCCCGACGTGCCCGCTTTCATCGACATCGGCCAGAACCTGGAGATCGGCGCAGAAAGCGACTCTCTGAAAGCCTTTCACACGGCAGGTTTTCTTGGCACCGAATACGGACCTTTTTTCATCTCTGACCCTAGAGACTCGGTGGCCAGCACACGTCCACCTGCCCACATCAGCGCATTGCGTTTTCGCAAGCGGCACGAGGGCTATCGTCAGCTGGTGAAAAGCAGCCCAATTCTGCAGGAGGGCAGCGACTACCAGCAGGAGTCGCTGTTACGATCGGTTGAAAATGCCCATCGGCTTTTGAATTCGCCGGCGGCCAAGGCCTTCGATCTTTCGCTCGAGCCGCAGAAGATCTATGACACCTACAACACCAGCCGGTTCGGCCTGGGTTGCTTGCTAGCGCGGCGTCTGACGGAGGCGGGCGCCCGGTTCATCGAAGTCACCACGGAATACATTCCGTTTCGCTATTGGGATACTCACGAGAACGGGCATACGCGAGCATTGACGATGAAGCAAACGATCGACGGACCGGTATCGCAGTTGATTTTGGATCTGGAGGAGCGCGGGTTACTGGATCGCACGCTCGTTGTGCTAGCTAGCGAATTCGGTCGCGACATGATGATCGAAGGCAAACCGGACAAAACGGTGAAGGAGCAAATTCAGCAGCCCGAAATCATGACTGAGCCGAAACACTACGGCATGCACCGGCACTTCACTGAGGCTGGTAGTGTCCTGGTGTTTGGAGGCGGTTTTCGGAAGGGTTTCCTGTATGGCAAGACTGCGGATGAGCGGCCGTGCAAGATTCTGGAGAACCCGGTAACGATTCCCGATCTGCATGCCACGCTGTACCATGCCCTGGGCATTCCGCCAGACTTGGCATACGAAGTTGAAAGACGCCCCGTGCATGCAACCAAGGACGGAAAAGGGAAACCAGTTCTCGAACTGTTCAGGTCAGCCTGAAGAAATCGCCCAGAAGCCGGCCAGTCAAAGAATCTCAGTCTTACTCGCCTTTGGTTTTGAGCTGGGACTCGTTCTCCTTGATGAAGCTCTCTATCTCGCTGGCAAACCCAAGAAGCTTCACCCACTGTTCCTTGTAGAGCGTTACAGGAAAACGCCCCAAGCCATAGACTGAAAGTCCACCCTTCTCGCTGACCTTCAGGGAAAGATTTCCAGATCTCCTCCCCTTTAGGGCCTGATTCTCTGCTTCCAGCCGCGCCAATTTTTGTTCCATCGTTTCTTCCATGAATCCTCCTCGGTAAATCCTTCCAAGTTAGAGCAAGGCCGAAGTTTACCATTCCTTTGCAGAATTTGTTGCCTTCGCTACCAGCGATTGCAACTGGGCCGATTTTTGCCTTGACGCCTGCGCTAGCGATACCTTCCAATGGAAAGCCATGAACATTGAAGTCCTTTTGTTTGCGCGACTGAGGGAATTGGTGGGGCATGATCGCGTCGTAGTTCGACGAGAGGAGTTGCTCACGGTTAGAGACGTTTGGGATGGCTTGCGCGCCCAGTATCCCCAGGTCGAGGGATTTGGGAAGAGCTTGCTGGTTTCGGTGAATCAAGAGTTCGCCGACTGGAGCACAGCAGTCAACGAAGGAGACGAATTGGCCTTCTTCCCTCCAGTTAGCGGGGGCTCTGAGGGCGGGGATCCGATCCGGATCATTCGTTCCCCAATCCTGATCGAGCCGATGGTAAGTCAACTCCGGCAGCCGGAAGATGGTGCCGTGGTGGTGTTTGACGGCATCGTGCGCAACCACAGCAAGGGACGCAAGACGCTCTATTTGGAATACGAGGGTTACGAACCAATGGCCCTCAAGAAGATGCGCGAGATTGAGGAGGCCGCAAGGAACCGATGGCCTGTGAATCGAATCGGCATTGTCCATCGGTTGGGACGGCTCGAAATCGGCGAAGCCAGCGTCGTCATCGTCGTTACTTCGGCCCACCGCAAAGTAGCTTTCGAAGCCTGCCAGTACATCATCGATACCTTGAAAAAGACGGTTCCTATCTGGAAAAAGGAGTTCTTCGCCGATGGTGAAGTTTGGGTGGAAGGGGAAGCTCCGAGTGCTGCACCCTAGGCATGCAGGTGTTGTTGCTTCGTTTGCCCTCAAATCCCCCGGCAACCCGGAACCCCAGTCCCTCCATCCTATCGCACGGCCTCTGCCACGGTAACACTTCACCATGAGATTGCTCTCTCTCCGAATTCTTTTGGCCAGCGCTATTCTCCCTGGGTTGTTGGGAGAAACTGCTCTGGGGCAGACTAAAGCGAAGGATCGCGACTTCAGTCTCGTGGTCGACGTGAGCTTGGTCAGCGTCTTGGCTACTGTGACGACCCCGGATGGAAACTGGGTGCCGGGCCTGAACCAGGATGATTTTCAGCTCTACGAAGATGGAAAACTGCAGGAGATCAAGGTTTTCGGAAAGGAATCAGAACTTCCATTGCAACTGTGCCTGCTCTTCGACAGCTCGAGCAGCATTGCACCCGAGTTGCGCACCCAACAGGAAGCAGCCATCCAGTTTCTGGCCTCGATTGTCAGACCCGTCGATCGGGTCTCGATCCTGCGGGTCTCTGAAGATGTTGATGAAGTTGTGCGGGCCGCAAACCGCATCGATCGGCTGAGCAGCGCTATTCGATCAATCCGTCCAGGTGGGGGCACTTCTCTTTATGACGCCATTTACCTGGCAGCAGAGATTCTGGGCAAAGCGAAGGGTAGAAAGGTCATCGTGGCCATCACCGACGGAACCGATACCACCAGTGATCTGAAGATCAACGATTGTTTGAAACAGGCGCAGATTGCTGAGGCTGCAATCTACGGCTTGGTCGTCCAACCGATCAAGAGCGAACCTGGAAGGAATCTCGGTGGAGAACACGCCATGCACTATCTGGCCGAAAAGACCGGTGGCCGGTTCTTCCGGGTGCTTTCACCCGAACTGATTCGAACCTCCTTCGACAAGATCAGCGAAGAACTGCGAACGCAGTACTACCTCGGCTACTATCCGCAGCGCGCGGCCTCGGAATCCTCGGAGTTTCGTCAAATCCGGGTCCGTGTGAAGGATCCCTCCCATATCGTTAGAACGCGTGAAGGATACTATCCACGCGGACGATAGAGCTCACACGCGTAACAGAATCCCGACTTGAATCCACTCCGTTTGTCTTCCTGACTACCTTCCCCGTCAGCCACAATCGAAAGTCCTTGTGAAGAATCGTTTTGTCAAATGAAATGTCTGAAGGTATAGTTCAGCCGTCGCAGATTCATTCTACTGCTTGGCCTGCAAGCCGGCCCTGGGGTCGTAGAGGCGTGTTGTGTCCCCGTCGGTAAAAGCACCGGAGGTTTTCTCAATTGCAAAGCCACATCCGAACGGGGCGAGTCGCGGTCGTCCATCCCCCACACAAGGTTTCAGCAGACATTAGCAGGGACTACCTGCAGCGCTGGCTGCGTGAGAAAGGGAAAAGCGAAGAGCTGATCGCGAAGCTCAAATCCCTTTTGGACCGCAGCCAGATCAAAACCCGCTACATTTTGCTCTCCCCTGATGAAGTCCTCCAGCCGCGGGACTTCCATACGACGAACCAGCAATACATTCAAGCATCGATCGAATTGGGAACGCGAGCCGTTCGGGAAGCGCTGGATCTGAATGAGATTCACCCGAAAGACGTAGACATGTTCATTAGCGTCTCCTGCACCGGATTCTCAATTCCAGGCGTGGACGCGTACATTATGAACAAGTTAGGAATCAGCTCGGCGCGGATGATCCTGACCGAACATGGCTGTGCAGGGGGTGCGGTTGGCCTGATGAGAGCTTGGGAATACTGCAGAGCCTATCCGGGTCGCACTGTCCTCTTGCTGGCCCATGAGTTCTGCTCGCAGACCTTCCTGCTCAATGACCTGAGCATGACCAATATTGTTTGCTCGACCCTCTTTGGCGATGGAGTCGCAGCAACGGTCGTTTCGAGCAAGCTGAAAACTTCGGAGCCACTGCCCGCAATGCAACATTGCGCAACGCGGTTTTTTCCGGAAACGCTGCATTTTATGGGCTTTGAATTGACCAATGCTGGTCTGAGCATTCGTCTTTCGCAAGACATCCCACCGTTTGTTAAGAGCCAGATTCAGCCAACGTTGAAGGGATTCCTGGATGCCTGCCAGGTCGACGCTGCATCCCTCCAACACTTTGCACTACATCCAGGTAGCATCCGTATTGTCGAGATCATTGGCCGGCAGATGGGACTGTCCTCCGAGCAGGTCGCCCCGACGCTGAATGTTTTGTACAACCAGGGCAATATGAGTAGTGTCACGGTGTTGGCAGTACTACGGGAGATTCAGACCAGCCTGAAACCCAAGAATGGTGATCTCGGGTTGATGGCTGCGTTTGGGCCGGGGTTCGTCGCAGAAACCGCACTTTTTGAGTGGCAGGAAAGCCAGTAACTGCATTGTTTTTTTGGGGGACATTCAGCCATATCGCATCTTGACGTCAGATTGGATTGCTCAATCGGGACAATCTGCGGCTTTTTTGTTACGAGTACCCAAGTTTGCGGATGTTCGCGGAAGGCTGAAGTTTTCTGAGAACACCGCTTGACTCTATTGGTAACGAAGTTACAATAGCAACTAAGGGGCAGTTCAGAGAAGCGTCTCGCAGCGCGTTGTTCTCTCCTCACTCCCCCAGAGAAGGCCAGCGTCAAAGCTGGCCTTCTTTGTTTTTGGGTCGAGTTTGAGTCCCTGACACTCTCCGCGTTGTTTCCGCGAGTCTATTCCCCGACAATTCCGGTTGGCGAAGCCTGCTTTGAATCCATATGGCAATCAAGCTGGTTGCTCTTGATATTGACGGAACACTACTAGACAGCCGTGGAGAATTGCCCGTTGAGAACGGACATGCGATAGAAGCCTCGGTCCGGAGAGGCGCTAAGATCGTCCTTGTCAGCGGGAGACGTTGGAGCATGGCCCGGCAAGTGTCCGAGGCACTTGGTCTCACGTTTCCTGTCGTCGCTCACAACGGGGCACTTATTCGATCTCCGCTTGATTCTCATCGCCTGCTGAGCTGTTTCATCGAGCCCGGCATTGCAACTGAAATTCTTGCTCATTCCCACGACCACTTCAGCTACCTGGTGTTGCACCGGGACCAGGACTTCAACGGTCAAACCGTCATTCATCCGGCTTGTCGCAAGAACTTGCTGATGCAAGGCTATCTCGGCCAATTCCCGGCTGCGGTGATGGAGACCGAGTCTCTCATGCAGTGGGCTGATACAGATCTAATTCAGATAATGTTTGGTGGAGAGCTTGCGCCAATCATCCAGATTGAAGAGATGCTTCAGAGCACATCTCTAGTGGACAAGGTAAGGCTCAGCAAGACCTATTATCCGCACAAGAATCTGGGGATCATCGATCTTCTGAACAAAGATTGTTCGAAACGTACTGCGCTGGAGTTTTTGGCCGGGTATTACGGTGTGATGCGCGAAGAGATATTAGCCATCGGAGACAATCACAACGACCTGGAAATGCTGGAATATGCGGGGATCGGAGTCGTGGTGGCCAACTGCGTCACAGAACTCAGAGACCGTGGGTTTGAAGAAACCGCCAGTAACGATGCCGGGGGCGTTGCAGAAGCATTGCGTCGATTCATCGGTTGATTCTGTCACCACCCACAGCCTTCAAAGACAGTTCGGTTGGACACCTAGAAACAACAAAGCCGCAGTTGCAAGCATTGCATCTGCGGCTTCAGATCCTTCACTGCTGGAACGGAACTAGTCTTTCTCTTTTTTCTCCTTGTGCTGCTTCTTTACTTTGTCTTTCTTGTGGGAGTCGTGATTGTGGTTCTTGTCGCCGCCGTCTCCGATCCCATACTGGTCCTTATGCAGTCCCTTCTTTTTTCCGTGCCCAACCTCTGCTGCCCGATCCTTTCCGTGGTCTCGATCATTGGTTCCCTGGCCATTACTGTGCGAGTTCTGCGCGTATCCGGGTCCGGTTCCATGTCCGCGGCCTGACTGTCCTTCTCCACGGCCTCCCTTGGCCATCAACCCAGATTGGCTGAAAACAAGTGTCATGCCCAGAGATAAAGCTATCGAAGTCGAAGTCCATCGTTTCATTGCATACCTCCCGCATGGATTCGAATCACCCTGCGATTCGGCCTTTCGTCAAGCTCAACGGCCTCACCTGCTCTAGTTTGAGGCCACTTCGGTGGAGTCGTTGCGCAAAACATGAATCTCGACGCGGCGGCTCTTCTCGTTGCTCAGCCTTCCGTTTTCATCTTTGACAGCATTGGCTGTGCCCATGCCTAGGGTGCGCATTCGGAACAGGGGTACTTCGTGCTTCTCAGATAGATACCGAACCACAGCACTGGCTCTCTGGCGGCTGAGTTCCAGATTCGCTTGCTGCGAGCCTCGCGGGTCGGAGAAACCTTGAACCTCGAGAACATATCCTTTGGAACCATTGATATCTGTCGCTAGTGCATCAAGCTGCTCGCGTCCAGCAGCGTCCATTTCCGTCTGGTTTGATTTGAACCCGACTTGCAAGACGCGCACGCGGCGATAGTTCTCGACGTTCTCCAAACGGCTGCCCAAGCGTCGCTCCACATCACCCACTGAGGCAAACGCCCTATCCGCGGCCACTCCAGCGTCACGGGCTTTCTGCCCAGCAGCCATAGCCTTCACGTCTGCCGCTTCCACCTGGCTCATCGTAGCCCGGAGGGCTGCCTGGGTTCGCTCGTCAATCTCCTTGATCTGTGTACCGTGTTGCCGACTGATCTCTTCAAGCTCCGACACCCTTCCGCTAACGGGGTCGACTTGCTTCTTAATGTGCTTTTTTGAGGCAAATGGCCAGAGCTTGCCCATCCCGGCTTCCATCGAAGGAGGTATCACCAAGGTAGTAGCCAATCCAGCTGCCAGAATCCAGATTCGTGTCGTCGTATTCTTTTTCACAGTTCCTCCTCAAAAGGTTATTCGAACTCGGCTTCGCCCACCGTCAGTGCAAAACTGCTGCCAAGTTCGAAGGCGACATAACTATTGAGTTAATAATAACTTAAGAAAATGTGAACTAAATTTGTCTCGAATAAAAATTACACTCTCGGTGCTTTGGCGTTCACCGCATCAGCAAAAACCATGTGCTCCTGACTCCTCCGCAACCTGCTCTTGGCAAAAAGGGCGAGATAGCTCTCCGTGATGAAAGCATCCCTCCCCCCAAAGCCGAGTTGAGTCGCAACACGAACAATATCTGCTTGCCTCCCCTCGATCTCGAGGTAGTTGCCGATAGGTGTTTCATCGACAGCCAGATTGACTGAATATTGTTGCCTCTGGCCCTTGAACGAGTATGCGGTTCGATATTTCTCATACCGAAAAATAACCTCCAGGCCCAACCGTTCAAGGATGACGCTGAGGGTTTCAGGATCTTGAACTGCCATTTCTCGCTCTTCACGGACCTTGAAATGTCGGGACCTTTTTGCCGGGCCTTTGAACGTAAGTAGAGAGTGACCTGCAAACTGCCGCACGCGCAGGAGCTTTCCCTGCTTCCGCAGGGGCTGACCTGGGAAGTCCCACGTCCAATTCCTTTCCAAGGCTCGGGCCACCTGCTTCTCACAACCTATTGCCAATAGATTTCGGTGGAGCCGCTGCAGGTTGCGGACCTTGAGCTTCACTTCGACTTCCAGCTGAGCTTGCTCCAGTTGGCTTGGAACTCTTGACCTCATGGCATTGAACCTTTCATTTGTGGTGTCAGGTTTCGTTGATAGTGAATCGGCGAGTGTGGTGTAGCAAAGGCATAGAATAAAAGCAACGGCTCGGCTAAACTCGAGCAATGCAAGCCAGTTCCATGTGCCCGGCCTGCAACTTGCCAGGGGGCACTGACGAGGTGTGCCCAAGCTGCGGCCGAAACACCGCCTTGCCGACAGTGGACGGCAGCTTGGGTGCGGAAGTTGTCGATGCGATCCATGCGCGCGCCGAAAAACAGTGGCGTCTCGCATGCGAGACGCATCCGCACGTTTCGTTGTCTTCTCGCCAGTTTGCCGAGAAAGTCGTGCGGATTGCGGAAAAACATGTCTCGGGTTTGGCAACAGCCGACGTTACGGCTGCACACGTGGTAGGGGAGTTTCTCGAGAATCTGAAGTGGTCTGACTTGTTCCTCACCACCGCGTGTGCCGCAGGAGACAGTGCAGCCTGGGAAGTCTTTCGAAGGCAGTATCGGTCAGTCATCCAATTTGCCGCGCTCAAAACGTCGACGAGTGCCAGCGAGGCTGCCGAACTGAGCGACACACTGCTCACCGACCTGTTTCTACCACATGAAAGCGGTCGCGGAGAAAGCAAGATCGCGCAGTACCATGGCCTCGGATCTCTGGAAGGTTGGATCAAAGTTGTGGTTCACCGGATGGCGATCGATCAGATTCGCCTCCATCAACGGGATGTCCCGATCGAAGAGCTGGAAGTGGAACTGCCAGCAAACAACACGCATGCCAGTGCGGATGAATCGATCAAGGAACGAGATGCGCGTCGCGCTCGTGACTTGGTAACTCAATGCCTCACGAGCGCTTTGGAGCAATTAAACGTTCAAGAGAGACTGGTGCTGAATTTGTATTACCTGGAGGGCGTCAACCTGAAGGGGATTGCACTCTTCCTAAAGGCGCATGAGTCCACCGCCAGCAGGCTGCTGGACCGACTGAGGGCACAGTTGCAAAAGTCGGTCAACAAACAGCTCCATGAGCGGTTCAAGGTTCGAAAGACTGAGGTTCCGCACTTGATCCAACTGGCTCAAGGAGATCTGGACATCGACTTGAAGAAAATATTGTCTCAATAGTTTGCAATTCTGCCGGGTTACACCGTCTACTATTTGGCAGACTTCCATCTCCCGGAAGTCGAGGAAGTTCGCAAGGTTGAGGAGAGCATGAGCGCAGAAATGAAGGATCCTTTCGAGCAAATCTTGAAGAACCACCTATCTGCGTCGCCTGCGCGACCTGCGGCCGAGCCCTGCCCTGACGAAAACTGGATGGCTGCTTACTTGGAGGGCTCGCAAAGCGAACACTTCAAGAAGACATTCGAGCAGCATCTGTTGCAGTGCAATCGATGCCAATCGGAGATGGCGTTGCTGTTGAAGACCGGAGTCAATGAAGTTCGGTCGATGCCAACCGTCTTGAGAGCCGATCCGAGTCCGACGAGCAATCTGCTGGAGACACTGTTTGCTTGGACCAGAGTTCTTGCGTTCCGACCCGCCTTCGCAATCCTTCTGGTCAGCGTGGTGACAGGAGTTATCGGGTACCGAATCCTTCGGGACGATCGAATCCTCCGAGAGTCATCGACGGACATGACCGAGTCTGCATCCCGCACGAGTTCCGCTTGGCCCAAAGCAGATCAACCACCTGCGTCAGCGCCCGTCAACGACCAGAAGTCTCAAGAACAGCAACCAAGCCTCAAGTCTGAACCATTGATGGTTCCCCGTCGTGCCGGCCAGGATCGTCTGGAAGCAGCAAGGGAATCAGTGGACCAGCCAAGAGACCTGCGGGATAGAGAGACGTCAAACAAGCGGGACAGCCAGATGAAAGGCGGCTATGCCGAAGAGCCGCCGCCGTTCGTTCCGGCGGAGTCGAATAAGGATGCAAATGACAGGCTAGGACGTCGCGACGTGGCGTAGCTCTCCGCGTTTGCCTGCACCGCTGGAGAAAGAGTCGAGGCCTGCGTCGGTGGCAGGCCGTCAGAATTCCCAGCTTGGGGCCGTTGCGGATGAAGCTTCGGCCAAGCCCAAGAACCAGGTGATGCCCGCGGCCCCACCTCCTGGGACGCATTCCGTTGTCGGAGCATTGTCTGAAAGAAAGACCGAGCAGGACAAAGTCGCAAATGCGGAAGAAGCTCGCGCCGCGGGCGCTCCTGCGCAAAAGAAGCAGGTTCTAACCGAATCAGCCCGTCAAGCAGCTGCTTTCGAGACTAATGAGATGACTCCCGTCAGCCGCATCGAAGTAGGCGGAAAGCGATTCGATTTGAGCGACGGCATTTGGAAAGACTCGTCCATCTTGCCGGAGGATGACAAACCCACTCTGGTTGGCATGAACTCGCCCGATTTTGAGAAGTATCGCAAACAACTGGCTCCCTATCATCCGGTGCTTTCGCGCCCAGAGGACGTTCTCATCAAGCTCCAGACCAGGGTCTATCGAATTCAGAAAACGCCAAAGTGAGGCAGCTGTTCTTGCCATCTGCACTGTCGGTAGTCCCTGCGCTGTTTGAAACGCCATGCGAAAGACCTTCGTGAGCATGCACGCTGAACTGCACGCTGGCGGGGACGAAGTCAGGCAGCCTAAAATGAGAACTCATTCCAAAGCAGGCCGGGCTCCATCCGTCTCTCGACGCTCCTTCCTCAAAGATCTGGCCGCTGGCCTCATCGCATCGCCTCTTGCCGCAAGAGATCTTCGGGCTCAGAACGAACCAACCGCTCAGGTGCCGGTCGCGCGTGAGGTCTTTGTGAAGTCTCCCGGCAAGGGTACTGCGGTCATGGCGTTTGCCTATGACACGCAAGCCAAAGGCGGGTCTCTCGTGTCGATCGAGCAGCGTTGGTCGCGATCGGACACCATCGACGCGGCCTACTATCGCTGGTCGAGAGACAACGGCCGTACGTGGACTGATCCCGTCCGGCGATCCACCGGGGAGAAACACCCAGGCGGAATGCTGCGGCGTCACCCTCGCGGCGGGTATGTCGATGCCGGCACCGGAAGGTTCCTCGAGATCTGGATTGAGGGGATTCTTCCCAGCGATGACCCTCTCGAAGGCATGCGGCAGTGGAACATTTACTATGCACTCTCGAAGGATGGTGGTCGAACCAGAGGAAAAGTCCACCAGGTCATTCACGAGGGAAAAGAATTCAATGCGCAGCACCCGCTGCCTGGAGTTTTCACGGGAAAGAACGCTGTGATGATTGGTGACAATCCTTCACGGCCCATCAATCTGCGGGATGGCTCCATTCTTCTACCGGTGCAAATCTCTCCCCTTGGAGCCGATGGCCGGCTCGCCAACCCGGGCGGTGGCTACACCTACACAGACGCCGCTATCCTGCATGGAAGATGGAAAGGAGACCAACTCGTCTGGAACAGTTCAGAGCGAATTATTGGCGATCCGGAACGTTCAACGCGAGGAATGGACGAACCTACGATTGCCACGCTTCAAGATGGCCGGATCATCTCAGTGATGCGAGGTTCCAACGACAAGAAGTACCATTTGCCCAGCTACCGTTGGGTTTCATTCTCGTCCGACGGCGGATGGAAATGGTCGAAGCCTGAACCCTGGACCTACACGGATGGCAAGCCGTTCTATTCACCCAGCGCCTGCTCCCAGCTGCTGCAACACTCGAACGGAAAGCTCTACTGGCTTGGAAACATCAACCAAAGCAATCCTCGAGGCAATCGGCCTCGCTATCCGTTCTACATCGGTCCGGTGGATCTTCAATCGGGACTGCTGCAACGTGAGGGACTCCGGTTGGTTGACGACCGCATGACTGGCGATGACGAACTGCTCACACTTTCGAACTTTTACGCACGCGAAGACTCCGAGTCGCACGAGATCCTCGTGCATATGACCCGTCTCTTCGCGTTTCCAGACGGCTGGGTGGGCGACGCACTGGTTTATCGCATCCCTGTCTAGTGACTTGGGCTCTCAATCAGCTGAACATCTGATAGTCAACCCTTCAACTTTCTCCATGTGGCCAAGCAACGTTCCGCTGTTTCCATAGCCGGGTAACGGCTGCCCTCCTGCTCGATCAAGTAGAACTCCACCCCGCCGACCGTCTCGGCGGCATCAATAATCCCTTTCCAGGGTGAGTCACCTTCTCCAAAAAGAACACGATACCCTTTGCCCTCGCCTGCTGCCCAGTCTTTGCAGTGGAGGCTGTTGATACGCCCAGGATGGGCTTTGATCCAAGCGATAGGGTCGGAACCGGCGTCAACACACGTACCCACATCCAGTTGCAACATCACCTCTTTGGGTGTGTGAGCAGCAATGACCTCCATGGGACGCTTATCGTCGAGCGGCACAAATTCCAACTTGTGATTGTGAAATCCCGCCCGCATCCCCAGGGGCAGCAGTTTCTCCGACGCCCGAGTGAGCGTGTCACCCACCGCTTTCCACCCGTCGAGTCCCCTGACGCTGCCGGCACTGGCCATCACGATGAATTTCGACCCTAGAATCTGGTTGAGCTCGATCGCCTTGTTCAGACCTTCAGAACCCAATGCAGTAGCACTGTTGTGCGTGGACAGGCAGTGAATGCCGAGATCGTTCAGGAGCTCTCGCACTTCCTTGGCGTAGCTCGGCGTCCAGTCATAGTACGGTGAGTAGAACTCAACCACCTCATATCCCATTTTGGCGACGGCACGCACTGTACCCATGAGGTCTTTTGTAAGCTCATCGCGAACCGAATAGAGTTCCAGGCCAACCGGAATCTTTGGTGTGGCAGGTTTGGCAAGAGCTAGCGGTGCAGCGCCGAGCAAAGCCATAAACGACCGGCGAGAAATGGAGTGCTTTGCCATCCTTAGAACTCCTTTACAAGAGCATTCTGGGATTCAACGCACTTGATGAACAGGGTTGACATTGCAGTGCGTTGGATCGATGCCTCGGAACCTAACAAACTTCGGTTCCCCTCGCCCCAACGTGGGAGAGGGGTCCGGGGGTGAGGGGGGGTGAGCACCCCAACCAAGCCTGCAGGTGATGTCACTGAGCGTCGTCAGTAGACTACGTAGTCGCCAATAGAGTGATTCAACGAATTCGAAGTCACCTCGACCCCGCAATCTCGATCCCGCGAAATTCACCCGTGTCGTCAAAGGAACCCAGTCCAACCCGGCCAGTTCGAATCGTCGTGTCTGATGCCACTAGAACCGGAGCCTCGGACCCATCCACATAGACTTCAATTCGCCCGGTGGCCCCATCCCGTTCCAGGCGAACACGATGCCAGTTTTGGTCCTTGAGTTGCGGCTGTCCCTTGCCGTCGTCGATCCTCCTGCGATCTGCGTCTGCCACGAGGAAGATCCCGTGATGCACAGCATCGGTGATTCCCGACAGATGCACATAGTAGAAACGGCTGGGAGATTCATAGCCGAAGATGAGGTTAACATCCCGGCGAAGCACATCCTGCGGAGCTGTCGATCGGACTTCAGCTTTCAGGGTCACCCGTTTGAGAGGATCCATTTTGAAGATTGCCAGTGCTGCAGGGCGTCTGATAGGGCCGGCGGGTTTCCCCGCTCTTTCTAAAATCAGCTTGCCCTCAGCGATTGTCCAGGCGCCGGAACCATCGAGAGACCACTCCACGAGCGCATCCGCGGAAGTCATTTCGGGACGAAATGAAACCCTTCCTTGCGCATGAGCACGAGCACTCACTAGTGTCAGAGCGAAGAATCATCAATAGTAGTCGGATAGAGTTCATAGCGGAGAAGAGCCGACGACGCCGTCTTCCGCGTCGCCAAATAAATTTACATCCGTTCGACGGTATCTTTGCAGGCGCGGGCAACCGCCAGAGACCCTTCACCCAGGTTCGTCAACGGCAATTCCGGTTGGTCCCCGGCTTCTACCAGGAGCCTGCCGAAATGAACCATTGCGGCCTCCAGCGGGCTGGTTTGATCGGGTGTGCGTTCTTTCTCCTTACTCTCAATCATGTAGAGCGGTCCGTTATAGAGAACCCAAAAACGGCTGCGCGCCGCCAGCCAGTCCGTTCGATCCGACGATGACGCCAATCGCGCCGTCACTTCACTGGCCTCCCTGCACAATTTGATCGCTTCTTCGCGCAGCACGGGATCACTTCGAATTTCATTCGGCTTTGAAGGCGAGAGCATGATGAAATAGATCATGCCGGCCGCGACGGACGCCGCCAAAGCTCCGAGCGTCATGGCCCGTTTCAGGAGCCGCCGTTTGCCTGCAGGCGAAACCACTTTGGCGAGCTGCGCGATCAAGTCGTTGACGTCGGCGTTAAATCTCTCATAGCGGAGCTGGAAGTTCTGGCGCGAGACCAGAGGCTTCAGGTCGTCTGGAAGTTCCTCGGCCCGCGGCATCTCGGCGCCGGAGACCAGCAAGGGGATCACCCGGACATCGTCGCGCTGCAGCGCTGCGGCGATTTCCCGGCGCACGTAATCGTCTGGATCATGGAGCCGGCGCCGGCCGCTCGCGTCCTTAGCGTTTACCCACTGCGGTCCGATCAACGCCAGCAGCACGTCGCACACCCTGAGACGCTCGTCGAGACAACGTCGAACTCTGTCCCCGCTGGAATCCCATCGATGTCCAGAAACAACTGTTCCTCTGAATAGTCCCGGCGTAACCGGTCGACCAACCGGCCCGCAACGTCCCGGCTGTCGTCTCGCCGATAGCTGACAAAAATTCCCGCCATAGTCGCTCGACGCTGATTCGTTCCCTTCCGGCCATCTGCAATCAGACCGGCAGATGGCAACCCTCAAAGGCAACGACTCCGAGATTTTCTCATGAGTTCATGTCCAATTACGAGCCAGGTGAAGGGTCATTGTAGGAGTTGGGTGGGTTCGAGCGGGATGCCAGCAAGGAATCCGCCGCGAAACCAGTAGGCGATGAGGGGCTCGAAAAAGGACCGAAACTTACCTGCGCATCCGAAGCCTCCAATCGCTCATTGAGGCTCATTCACGCTCACACTTTCTTACGATATCTCCTACCCGAATCACTCCAGGCAGAGCGACGCGAGCATTGATGCCACGCAAATGAAGCTGCTTTCCCTCATCTGAGTTTACGAACTTCACCGCATCCAGACCGAATCGTTCCACAAATTTGGCGCATCCAGTGTGGGGCTGCTTGGTGACTTCAATTGCTGCCGAACCCATTGCCAACCGCGTTCCAGGCGGAAGATTTTCAGCGCTCAAGTCCAGGTCGACAAAAAGTTGGTCTCCCGCCAAAGACCATCGCTCGGGGCGCTGGGCCAGCAGATCGATGACACGGGAGTTCATGACGTTCAGCTGCATGTCCGGATGTGCTGCGCCATCGGCTGTCAGGAAGGACCCCCTCGTCCTCCAATTGTCCCCCACCAGCCCGTCTATCAGGTCAAGTTGCCCCTCCTGGAGGATCTCCCTATCTCCAATCTTCGGCCGGCGCACGATCAACTTCAAAACGCCCGCATCTTTGGGAGACTGGCGAATTCTCTCGAGCCCCGCCTGCAGCTCATCCATAACCAAGTGGTTCATCATCGCCAGCCCCTCACCGTCGCTGGTTTTGGACAAACTTCAATGTAATTTAGTCAGATGAAAGGTATCGGTTTCAAAAGCGACTGTAAACGATTTCGCTCCTGCAAATGCCGTGTTGAAGCACGTCAGTAAGGAAAGCAACTTGGTTTGGCCGAAAGCCCTTCGCCAGCCACGTCTTCAATGTTATAAGTTTGCCTGCATTTTGTGTCCTTCTGAGCTAGCTCGCCGAATGACAACCCATACAGCCCGCCCAGCACTCACTTTGCTGCTGCTCTTCTGCATCGGGCTTCTCGGTGAGGTCGACTACCAGATAATTCCCCCGCTGCTGCCACTGCTGGCCTCAGGGTTTGGAGTCACTGCCAGTGAAGCCGCCCGCGTTGTGCCGGTCTATTCGGTGGCCTCGGCTGTTTTCTCTTTACTGTTCGGATATCTCTCCGACCATTTCGGTCGAAAGTTCTTTATCCAGGCGGGGCTTGCATGCTTTGCGGCAACCTGTGCGTTCACGTTTGCAAGTTCCTCCTTTGAGACGTTTCTGATTGCCAGGTTTTTTTCCGGGGTTACCACCGGCGCAATCGTTACCGCTGCAACCTCATACGCCGCGGACTACTTCAGCTACGACCGGCGGGGGCGCGCCATGGGAATACTCTCGACGGCCTATTTCGCTGCGGCGATTCTTGGCATTCCGGCGGCCACAGCGGTCGCCGCTCAATGGGGATGGCGACCCCTCTTTCTAGCCACGGCTTCGGCAGGCGTGGTTTGCGGAATCCTGGTTTGGAAGTTCATCCAGGCCGAGACGGCGGCCCAGGTTCACGCGATTGACTCTCGGCATCGCTTGAGCTTCAGCCGAATTCGAGAGGTGTTCAACCTCTGCCTGCAGCGCCGGGACACACGGTCGGTTCTGGTCGCATCGCCGCTTTCCTCGGGTGCAATCGTCGCCTTCATCACCTTCCTCTCCAGCCACCTCATTTCTGAACAGCACGTTACCGTGCAACAGGTCGGCCTCGTCTTCCTGCTTTGCGGGGTGGCGTCGCTGGCAGGGGCGCCGCTGTCAGGCTTCGTGGCAGACCGTTGGGCCAAGAAGCCCCTGCTGGTTCTCAGCGGCTTGGTTCTTTCGGCTTGCGTGGTAGCCGCGCCCAGGCTCGTGTGGGGCCCCGGGTTGTTTGCCGTCCTGGCGCTGGCCGGACTCTCCATTGCGTTCCGCATGGCTCCGCTGCTGGCGATTACGACGGAACTGGTCAACCAGAGCGAACGGGGCACCTTTCTGGCGCTGCGCAATGCTGTGTCGCAATTGGGTATCGCGGCATCGACGCTGAGCGCGTCCTATCTCTTTGCCGCTTGGGGATACGCCTGGGTTGGAGTTTTCTCAGCCTGTCTGTTGACAACTTCAAGTCTGGTGATTCTTTTCTTCGTGAAAGAGCCGCAACCAAAACGGGCTGAGGCCGTCTAGTGAGCACTCCCCATCGCTCGCTTACGGGGTGGTCTCCAAAGTAGTTGTACCAGCCATTGGCGTTTACTGTCGATATGCGCTGAGAATTCTGCGAAAAGGCAGGATGAGCAATCAGGACGAAGATGAAGCCTAACCACGAACATCGGATTTTTGCCAATAGCGACCCTCCTGCCCGTGAAACGTAATGGGCGCAGCTGCTTCACTGAACCGCCATCGCTTTCGATTGGTCTCGCAACCTCCTCCTGCGATCCCCACGAGCTAAAGAGATTTTGAGAAGGGGCGGAGTCACCAGCGTCGTCAGGATCACCATGATGACTACCGCAGAATAAGTGGAGCTGCTGATCACCGGACTTCCCTTCAGCAGCATGAGGTCAGATCGTGCTTGACTGCCGTTTCTGAAAGAATCATCAAGCCAGCCTAATCGCAGCCGAATCGATACCGTGTTATTAAGTGGATCTAGCCGCGTGACTCTCCATCTCAATCTTGGTCACCAGAATCCGAATAAGAGCGGTGCATCTATCAGCATTTCTGTAAATCTCATCGTCCTTGATCTCCGTTGCACGAAACATTATTTCGTTGAGAAGTTTGTCAATTTCCTTGAAGGTTGTTTTAGGTCCTTCCCACTCATTCACCATATAGACAGCGCCTCCATTGGAGTAATAGATAATCCGGTGTTGTTGAGGAGAGCTTTAGCAATCATTTGCGCGCCCGGAGAAGCTGAGTCTGGAAGCTTGACATGCGCACGATCACACCCCACGAGGGCCAAGCTCGGTGACACCTTGATGGAGCGGTTTCGGCAACCAGCAGCTCTCCTTCAGAATCCGGGGCAGGGCATGAGAATCGTGTGTCTCTACTCCTGATCTCGCTCGCGATCATTCTCCTCTCGAATCAACTCGCCTCCTTGCCGCGAAAGAATATCGGCACCCCTGCTTCACTGAACCGCCATCGCTTTCGATTGGTCTCGCAACCTCCTCCTGCGATCTCCACGAGCTAGAGAGATTTTAAGAAGGGGCGGAGTCACCAGCGTCGTCAGGATCACCATGATGACTACCGCAGAATAAGTGGAGCTGCTGATCACCGGACTTCCCTGCAACATCAGGGAGGCGCCTATGCTGGCGAAGATGAGGCCCACTTCGCCGCGTGGAATCATTCCGATTCCCACAGACAGCCGATCCAGACCTTTCTCAACAACAGCAAGAGCACACGCCTGCTTCCCCAGGATGGCGACCGCCGTGAGGATCAGAGCAAAGCCCAAGATGCTCGAATCGGCGAAGGTTCTCAAGTCTACTTTCACGCCCATGAGGACAAAGAAAACGGGGACGAGGAACGACGAAATGGGGCGCAACAATTCCTCGACCGAGTGTTCGCCACGTTCACGAAAATCCCGATAATGGACGGGATCGAGAATAAGACCAGCAGCGAAAGCGCCAACAATCGGGGCCAGTTCGATCCGATTGGCAAGATAGGCAAGAAAGAGGCAAAAACACAGGCTCGTTACCAGCAGCATCCCGTGCACGTTCAGCTTGGACGCCAGGGAGAACATTCTGGGAGAAAGCCGGGAGCCGATCCAGAGGGAGATGACCAGGAAGGCAACCGCTTTGAGAATGATGAAACCAATAGCCAGGACAGAGATGCTCGCTCCGCCCCGGTCAGCCGCCTTGATGATGCCGCTGACAGCCGCCAGAATCACCAATCCCATCACGTCGTCAATGACGGCAGCTCCAAGAATGATCCGGGCTTCCTTGGCACTTGTTTTCCCGAGGTCCTTCAGCACGCGCGCCGTGATTCCAACGCTCGTGGCACAGAGCGTGGCCCCTATGAACACGTGCACCAGCGTGCCGGCTTGAGGAAGGAACCAGGCGCTCACACCCCAACCCAGCAACATGGGAAGAATCACACCCACGAGAGCAACCAGAAATGAGGAGAGGCCCACTTCCAGCATTTGCTTGAGGTTCGACTCCAGCCCCACCTCGAAGAGTAAGAAGATCACTCCAATCTCAGCCAGAATGGTGATGGCTTCATTCGACTTCAGGTAATCCAGCCCGTGAAAGCCGAGCAGGGATAAGTTGCCCAGGAGGACACCAAAGATGAGCTCCCCCAGCACGGCCGGCTGCCGAACTCGTTCCAGCAAAGCACCACCGAGCTTGGCCGTAAGGAGGATCACGACGAGCGAGACCAGCACCAGAGCCACAGGATTCTCATGCCCAGCTCCTGATTCTGAAGGGGAGCCCGGCGGCGTTTCAGCAGCGGAAGCAACGGCAAGGCTATCGGAAGTGAGACCCGGACCAAGATACAGGACACTCAAGGCTGCTAATCCAAGAAGCAGGAAACTGGCTCGCACTAAGACGTGGTATTGGGGACTTGGAGTTTTCAAGGGACAGGTTTTATGCCGCCTCGCCGGCAAGACGTTCGATGAAAGTATTCCCCCTCAAAGGGGTGTGACGGCGCAGGTGAAGTCTTGAGAAGACTTCACGCGGCCGCAGAGTCGTCTGGGGGTTGTCTTGAAAAACAGGAGACCCAGAATCAGTGAATCGCAATGGCGAGCGCCGTCAGCATTTTCGAGTTGTCTTCGAAGTTCAAGACGACCCCCGCGCCGGCGCGACCGCCATCGCTTCGGCGCCGCCCCCCTTTTTAAGGGGGAATTGCTGCCCAGCCCAACTTGCCGTCAATTTTTTCACAGCGCCAGGAGGATTCTCATGGGAGACTCGTCACCTTGAGCGGCAGGACGCCGTTCATCTTCTGCACGAGATGGGTCACGCTTGCATCCATTATTTCCATAAGGGGACCTGGATAGAGACCCACCCCAAGAATCACAATAGCCAGTGGCGCAAGGGTTACGGTTTCCCGAAAGCTGAGATCGGGAAGCAGCGCAGCCGCGCGCGTTGTAGCCTCTCCTAAAGTCACCCGTTGCAGCATCAGAGCATGTATGCCGCCGCCAAAACGATGCCACCCATGGCGAGCAATACCATCACGAAGCTTCGGTACGACGTCCCTACCAGTACCAAGAATTCACCAATGAAGTTAGCGGCACCTGGCAGGCCGAAAGCAGCCACCGAGAACAGACACAAGAAAGCAGCAAACCGAGGCATCGGTTTGTGCAGGCCGCCGTAATCGCTGATCAATCGACTATGAGTGCGATCATACAACTGGCCCACGGCTAGAAACAGCGCGCCCGTGGTGATTCCGTGATTGAACATCTGCAAAACCGCACCCTGAATGCCTTGCCTGTTGAAGGCAAAGATCCCGAGCGTTACAAATCCCATGTGGGAGATAGAAGAATAGGCCACCAGCTTCTTGAGATCAGACTGAGCCAAGGCCAGATACCCACCGTATAAAATGGCTGCGACAGATAGCCAGAGAATAAAGGGTGAAAAGGTTGCTGAAGCCTGGGGAAGCATTGGGAGACAAAACCGCAAGAAGCCATACCCACCCATCTTCAACAGTACCCCGGCCAGAATAACGCTGCCGGCGGTGGGAGCCTCCGAATGAGCATCTGGCAGCCACGAGTGAAAAGGGACCATCGGCAACTTGATGGCAAACGCTAAAAGGAACGCTAAGAAGATCCAAAATTGCACATTTGATGGATAGGTCTGTTCCGTCAGCTTGAGAATGTCGAAGGTATGTCCCCCTTCCAAGTACAGTCCCAGAATTCCCACCAGCAAGAGAAGGCTTCCCGTCAGGCTATACAAAACAAACTTAATTCCTGCGGCGATGCGGCCTGGGCCGCCCCAGAGAATGATCAGGAAATACATGGGAATCATGGTGATTTCCCACGCCATGAAGAAAAGGAACATATCCAAGGCCGTAAAGACCACAGTCATGGCGCCCTGGACCAAAAGAATCAGGCTCATGAAGGCTCTCACTCGGGTGTCAATCGAGTTCCAGGAACAGAGGACACAAAGGGGAGAGAGAAGAGCTGTAAGCAGGACCAGGAGGATGCTGATACCATCCACGCCGACTGCGTACTGAATGTTGAAAGTGGGCATCCACTCCGCACGTTCCACAAACTGCTTGCCCTGATCGGCCAAATCGAAACGGGACCAGAGGAGAGCGGCAAGTCCCACAGTCAGCAGCGTGTTGGCAAGTGCCACTCGCCGAATCCACTCCCTGCTCCGCACGAACGCCAGCGCTGCAATTCCGAGGAACGGAACAGCAATCATGCAACTGACAAGATGTTCGGCAATGACTGAACTCATGCGGACTCCAATCTAGCGTGGTTTCCCAAGGACGCACTCGGTCGACGGTTTTTTAAATGGCGACACTTTTTCATAACACGAGCCAGTACAACAGACTAATTGCCAGTCCAAGCCCGCAGACTACGAGCATCAGGTGGTGCTGAAGCGTCCGAGGTTCGAGCTCTTCCAGTGCGTGACCGGCATCTTCAGCCAGCGGGCCCAGGCGTTCGACCGTGCCTTGCGTTCCACGCACGTCAATCACCCGCCACAGCCACTGTGCGAGGCGGACCGAGGACGAGGCACTACCATCGACCGTCTGGCCGATGACTCGAACGTCGATCACCCGCCACAGCCACTGCGCAAGACGAACCGAAGATGTTGCGCTCCCATCGACTATCGCGACCAATCACGCGCAGCTCGAAGACGCGCCACAGCCACTGCGCGAAATGCACCGACACAGTGGCGATGCCGACCACCGCGCGGTCAACCGTCAGCACATCGATCCGCTGCCACAGCCAGCGAGCGAATCGAACGCGTGGGCTGCACGACGCACGCATCGTAGATTTCGTCAAAGTATAACTTGTTAAGAAAAAACACATACATGCGCTTCGCGAGCACCGACTGGCCCAGGACAGATGCCCCGGGCCGGCTGTGAAGCATCAGGGCAAAGCCCCATCCGGCAACCGCTGCAAGGAGCGGCACCACAAGCCAAGCCGAAAACGCCGGCAGGTTCGCCCGGCGCCTGAAGTGTAGCGGCCGGCCGACCCACGGCAGGCGCCAGGAAGTCAACGAACCCGGACCAAAGCGCGACGAGAAGAGCGACCGAGACCACTGCTCCCACCGCGACGGCCAGCACGTGGGACGAAGAGAACAACTGGGGTTGAATCAACGAGTGCCGGCAGGTCCCGATTCCCGATCGGCAATGTCCTGGTTGAAAGAGCGAGTGGATTCCGCGAAACAGGTACATCGCCGTGAAAAAGATCGTGATCAGAGCAATCGCCCAGAAAGTGTACCGGGCAGCGGGAAACTCATGACACGGTCCACATCCTCTCATAAGGACCGGCGAAAAGAATGAACGGTGGGATGCACGCGAAAATCAGTGACCCGAGTGTTGCGGACCAATTTCGAAGCGGTGGCGAACCATGACCCGCACCGGTCTCGTGACTTCCATGAGCGCTGGTGGACCGAAGAGCATTGCCGGTCGACAGGAACAAGAAGCCTTTCAAAAACCCATGTGCCAGCAGGTGGAAGACGGCCGCCACAAACGCGCCCACGCCGCACGTCATGATCATGAAACCGATTTGGCTGATCGTCGAGTAGGCAAGAAGCTTCTTGATATCGGTTTGGGTGAGTGAAACCAGGGCCGCAAACAGCGCGGTCGTTGCCCCGATCACGGCGATGACGGTCATGGCCGCTGGTGAGAGTACCAGCAGGGGGCTGAACCGTACGAGCAGGAACGGGCCGGCGTTCACCATAGTCGCGGCATGAATCAGTGCCGAAACCGGTGTCGGAGCCTCCATGGCGAAAGGGAGCCAGACGTGCAGCGGAACCTGGGCCGACTTGCCCAGCGCGCCCGTAAACAAGAGGAGAACGATCAGCGTGCTGGTCTGAACCGGCAAGTCCAGCCCGGCCCAGCTCAGCAGATTGACAGTCTGGCCACTGATGTTCACCTGCACGCGCCAGAATCTGCTGAATGTCGAGCGTTCCAAACGTGAAAAAGGTCAAGTACATGCCCAACGCCAGGCCGACGTCTGCCACGGCATTCACCAGGAACGCTTTCGTGGCCGCTCGACAAGCGGCCTTTCGCTCGGCCCAGTGGGAAATCAACAGATAGGAACAAATTCCCATCACCTCCCAGCACATGTACGTCATCAGCAGGTTGTTGCTCATGACGAGCGTCACCATGGCGAAGGTGAAAAGCGCAATGACGGCAAAGAAGCGGCTGTAGCGTGGATCGCCGATCATGTACCGCGACGAGTAGACGTGGACGACGGCGCTGACTCCGGTGACCAGCAACAGCAACAACACGGTGAGTTGGTCGATGAACAGGCTCAAGTCCACGACGAGGCTGCCGGATTCCAGCAATCGATAAAGGGGGATGGTTCGAGGACCGTTTCTCAAAACCTCGATGAACGCCGCGACCGACAGTCCGAAAGACAGAACAACGCCAGGAATCGCCACGCGGTGGCTTGCTTCGCCCAAGCGCCGACCGCAGAGCGCGATGGTGACAGCTGCCAACAACGGCAGAAGGGGGATGAGGATGAAAACCGACATGCTTATTCCTTTCTGGTGAACTATAGTAGTAACTACAATCCAAGCGGGGTCGTCGCATGCAGCAAGACTCTCACGATGCGATCGCTAGCCAATCCGAGAGCGATGATGCCGACGGACAGTGTGCCCACACAGACGCGCAGCGCGAACGGCATTTCGACTCGTTCAGTGTTCGCCGACACCTGATCGCCGGCAAAGACCCGCACCCACAGTCTGATGAGATAGGCCAGCGTCAGGAGTGTGGAAATCATCACAGCTGCAACGGCAAGGTAATTGCCGGCCCTCAGGCTGCTCAAAATGATGTACCACTTCCCGAAAAAGCCACCCGTGGGCGGTATGCCGATCATCGACATGGCCACGATGATGAGCGCCCCGATCATCCACGGCGCGCGCCCACGCAACCGGCCGAGTTCATCGAAGGTCTGTATGCCGTACTGGTGAATCGCAGCGCCGGCCACGACGAACAGCGTGGCTTGCATCACGGCATCGTTGATCAGGTAAAACATGGCTGCGGCCAATCCCGTTTGGTTTCCTTGCCCCACACCGATCAGAATCAGGCCAATGTGCGATAATCCCACCATAGGCGAAAATCCGCTTCACATCCCGTTGCGTCAACGCCAGAAACGCTCCGACAACGGACGCCAGGGCGCCCATACCCCATACCAGCCGGAGAATCTGGGTGATTTCGAGTTCGCCGCCGACACCGACCGCCCAATACAGGATTCGGGCCCAGGCTAAGAGTGAGACCTTGGTCACCAGGGCGGACAGCAGCGGTGAAACCGAGTCAGGCGCCGAGCTATAGGCATCCGGCAACCACCCATGAAGCGGCATGAGCGCCATCTTGATCCCGAGACCGACGAACATGAAAACCATGCCGCCGATGACGGCCTTGGAGTCCAAGTAGCGCTGGCACGCGCTGCGCCAGGTCCGCCATGTTCAGGGTCCCGGTAGCCGCGTAGAAAAAGCTTACGCCCAACAGATAGAACGTCGCGCCAATGAGGCCAGGATGAGATATCGAAACGCGAACACCAGCGCCTTGCCGCCGGCCATGCCGACCAATGCAGCCGCGGATAGTGCGACCACTTCCAGAAATACAAACACGTTGAACAGGTCACCCGCGAAGACGGTTCCCGTCAAGCCGGAGAGTAAGAGCAGAATCAACGTGTAGTAGAGCACGACTCGACTGCCCGCCGGATGCGGAGAGACCCTGCCGGAATAGATCAAACAAATGGAGGCGATCAGAGAAATCGCGACCATCATCACGCTTGCCAGCCCATCAGCGACCCACTCGATTCCTATGGGAGGCGCCCAGCCGCCGAACGCATAGCGGATTTCTGCCATAACGCAGCACGGCCACCAGATTGGCTACAGCCGTGACGCTCATCGCCCAAGCGGCCGCCAGCGCCATCGGGCGACACCATGCCCGATCGCCTCAGGCCAACCATCGGCATGCGAGATGGCCGTCAGCATGGGAATGCAAAAAACAATGCAGGAAGGTGCTGTGTCATTCAAGCCTCTTCAAAATCTCATCCTCGTCCAGGCTGTCATATTTTTGATAAATAGCTGTGACCAACGCGAGTGAGACTCCCAGCGTGGCCACCTGGACCACGATCCCTGTCAACATCAAAGCGTGCGGCAGCGGATTCGCATAGGCTGCGGCTTGAACCTTGTCGGTCGTGGACATGCAGGATGGGAACCGTCGCCCCCGGCTTGACGCTGAACGTGACGAAGAAGAAAAGGACGCTGGTTTGAACCAGGTACATCCCAATCAGCTTCTTCACCAGGTTGTGATGAGTGATTGCGATGTACAGGCCCCAGAGAAACAAAACCACGAAGGCGATATAATTGGGTCTCTGGAGTGTGGCCTTGATGAACTCAAACATGCGAATCCTCCTCAGGGTCGATAAAGGCCAGGCTGAAAACAATGGAGACCGCCGTCACCGCAATATCAAGGGCGACTCCGATTTGTGTCAGGACGATGCCCAACGAACGGCGCGCAGATGGCTCCAGACCGGGAACCTGCGAGATTTGCGTAGTTGAGGAACTCCCCTCCCCCGATCAAACACAGCCCTCCCACCCCGGCGAAAACAATCAGGCCAAGCCCGTCACCGTGCAGAACCTTCTTCGCCAGTGTGCTCGGAGAACCTTCTGGACCGAAAACGAGGATCGAAAGGATTAGACTTGCTCCCAACATCACTCCAGCCACAAATCCTCCACCGGGTGAGATACTGACCGAAGAAAAGGATGTAGACCGCGTAGAGCTGCACCAACGGAATGAGCAGCCTGCTCAATGTTGTGACGATGACACTGTCGTGGGCGCGTATCATGTTCGAGTTCTCCTCAACAGTGCGGCACATGCTATTCCGGCGGTGAAAACCACCGCCGTCTCGATCAGCGTGTCGAACCCACGATAGTCCATGATGATGGAGGTGACGACGTTCGGGGTTCGAGTATCTTGCAGGCTATTCTCCAGGTAAACAGGGGAAACGTGCACGCTAGCGGGAGAAGCTGGATCCCCGAATTCGGGTAGATCATCAGCCGCGTAGAGGAGCAGCAACCCGAGTGCCGGCAATCCGAGCAAAGCGACCAACGGAGGAGTCGTGCGCCGAATACTGTGGTCCTTGGGATCGGTTTGGAAGAGGGTTAGCAGGAAAAACACCGTCGCCAAGCCGGCCCCGACGACCGCTTCGACAAAAGCCAAATCCACCGCTCCAAGCCACGCCCATACCAGCGCCAGGAAAAAACTGTAGGACCCAAGAATAAACGCCGCGCTGATCAGGTCCTTCACCAGAATCGCACCGGCCGCCGTGATCATGAGCAAAGCCAACAAGGGTAGTTCAAAGGAATACGTCATGGGTTTTCGATTCTCCAGTGTTGGTCACTCTGCGTGCATCGAGTTGTCAGGCACGTTCCGAGCTGGTTGGGGTCTCGAAGACTCGACGCCAACCATACCATCAAGAACATTTGCGGTGAGCTGTTGTTCCTTCGTCCACGGTTTCAGGCCGGATCGCAGCGCAGCCCGAACGGTCGCATGCGTGATCACCGGATTGAGGAGATACAACAAGGCAAGAACGATGAGATTCTGACCAGATTCGTGCTGAATCCCTGGTAAAGAGCCAACCCAATCAAAAGAAAAAGACCGCCGATCGAATCTGTCATGCCCACGGCATGCGATCGCGTGAACACGTCGGGCAAGCGCACGTCGCCTATCGCTGCCACGAACACAAAAAACAGCCCGACAAGAATGAAGCCGATGCCGACCAGAGACATTCAGGCAGCTCCCCCTTTCCTCCAGATACTTCGCGATGGCCAACGCTGAAACTAGATTCAGCAAGGCATAGCCGGTTGAAATGTCCACGAACATGTCGACTCGATCGTAGACGGTGCCAATCACCACCAGCAGGATGATGGCCTTCGTGGAGATTCCGTTCAGCCCCAAGCACGCGGTCGAAAACTGTTGGACCTTTGATAACGCGATATAGATACACCCCGATCATGCCGCCAGGGCGACCAAGAGAAATAGAAAGAACGACGTTCATCTCTGTCATGCGCGAACCTCGAAAACCCCGGCAACTCTTCTGTTCCATCCGCAGACTGGTCACATCATCCGCCGAAGCGTCATCCATCGTATGAACCAGCAACTCATTGGAATTCACTTCCACGGTGATCGTACCTGGAGTCAGCGTGATGGAATTGCCGAACAGCACGATGCCAGCCCGTCCTTTCAAGCTGGTTTGATGGCGGATCAGTTTAGGGTCAATGGGAAGACGTGGATGCAGTATGAGATACGACAAATGGATTCCGCTCTGAATAATCCGCGACACGAGCCACGGAACGTATGCCAGCATGCGCAACCAACGTACTTTCTCGAGAAGAGAGTCTGCCGGGTTCAGTATTCAGCAGGGCTACCCCAAAGGACACAACAAACCCCAGAACCATATGAAAGGCGTTGTAGCTCTGCGACAACAGCAGCCACAGCAAGTAGAAGAAGCAGGGTGTTATAGCTCAGGTTTCCAAGCCTGCCGTCATTCATTGCACTTCCCAAGTCCCATCGGGGTTATACCGCTGAAACTCGCCAGTCGCTCGGATCAACGGCGACGAGGGTGACCCATTGGTTATGGAATAAGTTTTGGAGCACAGTGTGCTTTTGAATGATCGGGGAGATTCGGCTGACAGGAGCCTCAAGAATCGCCAACAGCCGCATGGGTTCGTGAAAATGCTTCCGCCCATCGCTCACCGACTGCAACGGGAGCCCGGTTTGAAGATCGCTCTGGGCGCCGAGCATCACTCCGACGCCTGACACCACGTTGTGGATGACCTTGCTGCCGCTGCCCCAGAACCACGGATCGACGGCAGAAAAATAATATTCCGAGTTGAGCCACTTGACGACGACCAACGGAGCCGTCATGAGGAACTCCAGCCTCTTTCCGTCTGTATCCAGCTCAGGATCATAGGAGTTCATGAAAACGCGGCCGCCCAGATCGAGTCCACGGCTGAGGTCTCGCCTTCCGATGAGAAAGACTGCGCTCGCCGATAGGCCCCATTCGGGACGAACATTTGCCCAATCGACGGTGCGATCGGCGACGTACCTGTATGCCGTTTCGGGTGACGGCCCTCTCGGGGCGTGCGGCAAACGGCCGCAGCGCTCCAGGGCGTCCTGGGCGCCCGCTTTCTCGAGATCTCTGATCATGACGCGCAAGTCTTCGCGATGGCTCGCCGGGACATCGTCGACGTCATAGAACACGACGCGACCGGACGTCGTGATGTGTTTCGCCGGCAAAAACCAGGTGTCGTCCGGAACATCGAGTCCGCGTTCCTTGAGCAGCCTTCGCACTTCGGGATTGTTGGCCATGTTGGCAAACGCCCGGGCATTCGGATCACCATGTTTGCCGCCACAGGCCCCACAGTCGAGCGCCGAGGCATACGGATTGTTGTCCGTCGCGCTGCCGTGGCCACAGAGTACAACGAAGCGGCCGAAGTTTCTGGTCAACCCCATCATCCGCAGAGCAAACTCCACCGAGTTCGCCTGCTCGACTACAGTTAACCCCCACGGTAGTCCGTTTCCTGGACGAACCTCGGTCCCTGCAGAATGGGGCGCGGTCCGCTCTAAATCAAACTCGTCCCGGTCCACCGGAATCCGGGTCGCCACGCGTTGGTCAAACCATCGTCGCAGCCATCCCTTCACGGTTTCATGCGGCCTCCGCAGCAGGGTCTTTCCAATCAAAGCACCGCTGTAGAAGAACCCCAACAAATCAATCAGCATGAACGCAGCAATGGGGTTCTGTTTCAGATCATGAAACATGTGATCCCCGAGTCGGCGCCAGCGAGTCCCCGACGCATAAACCTGCAACGGTTGGTCCTGCCCGGGCCGGGGGGTTTCATTGACGGCAAACTTGGGTTTGAACAGGACGGGACACAGTGGATTGCGTTCTTCACTATCAAACGCCTGATGATGGATGAACATTCCGAAGAACCCGGCGAAGCCGTAGGTGTCGTAGGGTCCTTGGGCCTCGATATGACGGCGGAACGGTTCGGACCGCACGTCGATGCAACAAACTATCTGGGCTCGCGGACGCGACTTCGATCCGAACCTGTTTGCCGCGATGAGCCGACAACCTGGTCGATTAACCGCTTCTCGGTATCTATCTTCGTAGGCCTCCAGCCACACGGGCCGTGTTGGTCCTCCGGAAACGCATCTAACCATCCAAGCAGCGTCTGGATGCTCGATGAAGGAAGCTCATGCACTTCGCTTGGAGCCATTTCGAGAAACTGTGCGAGTCGGAAGACGCGCCACGCACTCGGGCAAATGGCTTTCGTCTGGCGGTCGACAGGATGGGGATCCGGAGCCATGCGGCTTCTGATATTCATCGAGATGCTTCCGCCAGTAGGACTCGATTGCGGGTAGAGTCCCTGCAATTCCCCATTTTCGGCGGCAGAGCGCATCGGCAAGCTCGACCTCATAAAACAGGCGGACCGCCAGGTATTGAACCGGATCGATCGGGTGTCCGTGCTGGCCCGGGTATTCTGGGTTCTCACCCAGCCAGCGAATGAAGCCCGCCCAGCCCGGCAACTGAGCTAAATGCCGTGACAGGTATTCCGTCCACCGCTGTTCGGGTACCCCGAGGCGCGATTCAGGCCGACGGACAATTGCATCCTCCGGCGAACCGGGCAGATCGCGAACTTTTTGAGCAAAGTTCTTAATGCCGAGGAATCGACCGGAAAAATCCCGTTGCGCAAGCTCTCGCCAGCCTTGATAGAACCCTCTATCTCTGCAAGGCATTGGCCAACCGGCGATCCCCTCATCGACAAAGGCCGCGGTCCATTTCGTCATCTGGGCGTTGATCTGCTCGACGATCGAAGCGCCAGCCAGAGCAGTCCAGCCAATCACCCACTGTGCGTTGGGTGGGCAGTGTTACGTCCGGAGCAGGGTGAGTCGCCGCGTAGCTGTGGTTCGCTTTCACCTTGGCGCTGATCGTGAGAATCGCGATCGGACGGATCCGACAGGCGAAGAGCCGATAACGTGCTGTTCCACAAACTCCTCACATACGATTCTTCCACGTTCTTCCTCGCCAGAGCCGAGTCACCTGCGGCGCGCTCGATGATTCGGCGCCTGGATTCGGCAGGAAGATCGTGTTGAAATCGCGTGGTCGCGGCCGCGGCGCCGATCGTCCAAGTCAACAGCACTGGTTCCAACGAGTTGAATCCAAAGAGAAGTTGCAATCGCAGCACGTCCGCAGAGCCAATTCGACGAGTTCCGACCTGAACAAAGGTTTGCGTGTGAATCGACGGCCCGACCCGCTGAAACGCCCGGCTTACGTTCTCCTCTGTCATGCGTCCTTCGCGAAACAACTGGCGATACTCGCCGTTGGGCAGGTATCCGTTTCCGCCCAACAGATGCTTGGCCTCGCGAACGGCTCTGTCAAAAGGCAAGTGTTCCAGCCCATGAAGTGGATTGCGATTCGCAAAGCTCTTCATAGGCCAGAACGGTGCGATGGGCTCACAGGCCTCGGTGATCTGATGGCGCAGACGCTCCCGTTCTTCTGCGGAAAGAGTTTGAAGCGGTTGCGCAGTTGATTCAGCCAATATTAGATCCTCACTGTCTCGTTACCTCTGTCCACGCGCCCTTCCTCACACCTGCTGGACAACAGCATTCGGCCGTTTTTGTCGCGCTGCCGTCGGATGATCGGACAGTCTTCGATGTTGTTCCAATCCGTCGACGACCAATTTGGAGCCAGTTTCTTTGAATTCACTTTCCATCTCGTTGAGCTTTTGCATCACCGTGTGATCCACCAGAAATGTGTCTGACAAGTCGACAACCACAACCGGCTCCCCTTTGAATCGCTCCAGTCTCTTCTTCAATGCGATCCAGGTGCTGAATACTGCGGAGTCTTTTACAGCAACCCTCGGGCCGTCCTTGTTGCCTCGCACTACGTCGACCTTCAATCTGAAGAGTGATGCCAGAGGAGCCCCATGGATAATGTGGATCACCACCTTCACACCTATGCCAATCGCGATCCCTACCAGTAGATCCGTCGCCAGCACGCCGACGATCGTTGAGACGAAGATGATCAGCTGTTCGCGCCCGACGTGGTACATGTGGACAAACGATTGGGGTGAAGCTAAACGAAAGCCCGTGAAGACCAGCATCGCCCCCAACGCTGCCAGAGGGATCTGGTTGATCAACGCCGGTACCAGCGCGACAAAAAGGAGTAGAAATGCCCCATGGAACATATTGGCGAACCGGGTTTTTGCGCCGTTATCGATATTCGCTCTGCTGCGCACGATTTCCGAGATCATGGGCAGTCCCCCCACCAGAGCGGCGGCAGTATTCGCAACTCCGACGGCGAGCAAATCACGATCGTGGTTTGTTTTTCTGCGCCAGGGGTCGATCTGGTCGATCGCTTTGGCGCTCAGCAGCGATTCCAGGCTTCCAATAAACGCGAACAGGATGATGTACTTCAACCCTGCGGCCGTCGCCACTCCGGAGAAGTCAGGAAATGTAACGGCGCTGAACATGTTGGCAGGCACCGCGACAAGGAAATTCGGCCCAAGCAGGTGGTCTCGGCCATTAAACGAATACGTATGTGCCTGGCTCAAGTTGAAGTAGATCCCCAGCGGGACGGTAACAAGAAGGACCACCATGGGAGCAGGAATCACTCTTAGTCTTGGATTCTTGATCAATGGGTAGCAGAACATGATGATCAGGCTGATGATTCCGATCAGCCCCACAATGGGATTCATGCTCACTATGAACTGTGGAATCTTGGCAAGCAGTTCCAACGGAGTCCCTTCGGATCCCAAGCCCATGGTGATGGGAAACTGCTTGGCGATGATGATGATGCCAATCGAGGCCAGCAATCCGTGAACTGCCGCGCTCGGGAAGAACTCCCCAAGGATGCCGGCTCGAAACACCCCGAAGAAAATCTGAATAACGCCCGCCGCGACACCCACGCCAAGAGCAAGCCGATAGGCCTGAAAATCCGCCGCAGGATCTCGTCCCCCGGTAAATCCAAACTCGGTGACACAGCCAATAGCGATAACAATGAGACCTGCCGCGGGTCCCTTGATAGTCAGTTCTGAGTTGCTAAAAAACGTGGCCAGCAGTCCCCCGATAATCGCGGTAAAAATGCCGGCGATCGCTGGGTATCCGCACGCGAGTGAGATCCCCAGGCAGAGAGGGAGCGCAATGAGAAAAACGAGAAAACCGGAAAGCAGATCAGACTTCCAGTAGCTGCGAAGTCCTGCGAGCGTTCCTCGCGGCGTCTGGTTCGCTTCCAGAGTCATAGCCGATTGAGCTTTTGCCATGGATGCACCCCTGTCGACTTCGAAGAAGGTTCGACGAACAACGTCGTGAGATGACCGTGATTATGAGAGCAGTGCACGAACATAGACCGCGCGGTTACCCGCGTGCCGTGCTCGCTGTTGCATTGAACGGTGAGATGGACTTAGTTAGGAGAGAGCTGGGGGGAGCCCTGGAAGGAGGGGGTGGACCAAAAGCTTCGTGAAGCTGAAAGTGTTCGTTGACAAACCAAAGCCGCCCGTGGCGGCGAAAATCTGGTTGAGCGTGGTCCCGATCGATCTCGCCGTGGCGGCGCTCACGATGTCGTTTTGGACTGGACGATTGCCGCCGCGTTTCACTGATTTCGTGAAAGACGAAAGTCTCGCCTTCAGACTCGGTGGCTTCGGCAACCTTGATGAGGTTTCGGTTTCCAACCGCCGTGCCTCCATATGCGGCCAAAACCAGCAGGAGCATGAAGGCCCGAATGAACCATTTTCTCAAATTCGGAACCCTCGTCACCACTTGCCTCCGGAGTATCCTCAGAGCTGTCTTCACGCTCAAGACTCAATAACCAAAACTCGATTGGGGAGTTTTAATAACATGTCCCTGAGGGCACGTCAACGTTCGATTGCTGCGGTTCGATTGCTGCGGGCACTTCCAATGCTGTGTCGCCGTCCGAGTACCGTTGGGGTGGCCTGCTGAGGGCCAACGTGGCCAGGCTGATTTGAGTTGAATCCTAAAACGAGAGCTTTGAAAGTCCGGGAACTCTCACCCATTTGGCGGAAGCAGTGCGGCCGTCTCAAGAGGGTTCGCCCGAAGATTCCGCGAAACGGGCGCCGCCGAAAAGTTCACGACGAATGCGATCGCGCTCCCGGTCGATTTGTTCTGGGGTTGCACCCACCTGACGAAGCATGAATTCCGTCATCGAAAGGGCAACCTCTCCCTCTCCTGAAAACACCGTGTCAGCACCGGCCTGCCGCAGGGCCGAGGCTTCTCGCAAGTGCACGGAACGGGCGAAAACCCGGATGGCTCGGATTGAGTTCCTTAGCAGACGAATCACCTCCTGGCTACCCGGCATGCCCGCGGTGCTCAGAATGAGGCTTGCCGCCCTTTGCACGCCGGCATGAGTCAGCGTGTCCCGTTGCGAAGCATCGCCATACACAGCCTGGATTCCTTCAACCTTCAGCTCTCTAAAGGTGTCGAGATTGAGCTCGATGACCACGGGTTCGATGTCGCTCTCCCGGAGCAGCCGGGTCAGCGTGCGTCCCACCGGGCCATAGCCGACCACAATCGCGAGCGCTCTCTGAGCATACGAAGGTTCCACCGGCCTTCCATCATTGGACTGCATTCCGCTCGCACGCGCGTTCAGAACGCGCCACAATCGTTGGCCGCGTCTTCAATTTCATTTCGAATCCCTCGATCAGTCGATAGAACAGCGGGTTGAGAGAGATCGAAAGAATCGACGCGGCCACCAACGCGTTGTGCGCCGGGTCTGGCAGCAACCCCAAGTCTCTCGCTACAGTCGCGAGGATGAAGGAAAACTCGCCGATCTGAGCAAGCGCCACGGCAACCGAGATACCGGTGCGTAGCGGACAACGTAGAAGCCAGACGATGATCAGGGCAGCCAAGGGCTTGCCGACGAGAACCACGGCCAATGTGGCCGCGACTAAACCGGGGACCTCCGCAAGGTGCCTTGGGTCGAAAAGCATCCCGACAGAGACAAAAAACAGCACGGCAAACGCATCCCGCATGGGCAGCGCTTCTGAAGCGGCACGCTGGCTGAAGTCTGAACGTCCCACAACCATCCCTGCAAGGAAAGCGCCGATGGCCATCGAAGCACCGAAAAGTTTGGCGGACGTCACGGCAATGCCCAAAGCTAAAACCAGAATGGTCAGGGTGAACAGCTCCCTTGAATTGGTGCGTGCCACATGTCCCAAAACCCAAGGGATGAGACGGCCGCCTGCAACGAGAGTGAAAACCACCAGGACTCCCAGTTTGGCCACCGCTAAGGCCAGTGCAACAGGCACGTTCGACGGCGCTCCGTCACTGGGTCCAAAAATCACCGGCAGAAGCACTAGCACCAGCACCGTGAAAAGATCTTCCACAACCAGCCATCCGACAGCAATGTGGCCAGTCGGCGTATGAAGGTCGTTGTTGTCTGCCAGCACCCTCAGCAATACGACGGTGCTCGCAACCGAAATCGCCAGCCCAAAAACGGTGCCGGCCGCCCAACCCCAATTCATCGAGGCGCCAATCAAGTAACCTAAAGCAGTGGCAACCAGAACCTGACCGAGCGCACCAGGAATCGCGATGCGACGCACTTCAAGCAATTCCTTCAGGTGGAACTGAAGCCCCACGCCAAACATCAGCAGTATCACACCGACTTCCGCCAGCTGATCCGCCAGGTGTTTGTTCGCAACAAATCCGGGAGTGTTCGGCCCCACAACCAATCCGGCCAAGAGATAGCCAACGATGGGAGAGAGTCCTACGCGCTGAGTGAGGTAGCCGAAAACCAGAGCCGCGACTAAGCCGCCAGTCAGAGTCATGATCAGGTCAAGGTTATGCATCAGGATTCACGGCCTGTCTCGCAGGGCATAAGCGATACGGGATGGATGAATGATTGGGAGCTTCAGGTAATGATGAGTCGATACCGGCCTTCAAAATAGCCTTCATCCTAACATTGCCGAAACAAAAACGCTGAAGCATCCGTGAGGCGCGTGATACCCTCGTCCCGCAGCCAGGGGCCGCTTGCCAAGCCCTATGCGTAGTGCGTGAAGGATGCCGCCGAACCCCCGAATCCTGACACCCGGCACCCGAGTCTTGGAGGGCAATGGACACTTATTTGACGCATCTCGAATGTAGCGCCTGTGCTAAACAACATTCACCGCATCAGCTGATCAATCTGTGTGACTGCGGCATGCCACTACTGGCCCGCTATGACCTGCCGGCGATTGGTGCCACGCTGAAACGTGAGGAACTCACCGTCCGAGGGCGATCGATGTGGCGCTATCGGGAACTGCTACCATCACCAGAGTCGGCCATCGTCACTTTGGGCGAGGGGTTCACTCCTCTGTTGCCTGCACGGCGTTTGGGCGAAGAACTTGGAGTGGCAAACCTCTGGATCAAAGATGAGTCAGCAAACCCGACCGGCTCGTTTAAAGCTCGAGGAATGGCCGCCGCCGTGACGATGGCACGGCTGCTTGGAGCTCGAAAGCTCGCAGCCCCAACTGCGGGCAACGCGGGCGGTGCCCTGGCTGCATACGCAGCTCAGGCCGGGATGGAGGCACACATCTTCATGCCTCGCGACGTCCCTCCAGCGAACCGCCAGGAATGTGAACTGGCGGGAGCCCGCGTGAATCTGATCGATGGCCTGATCACGGACTGCGGACGGCTGGTAGCTGAACGGAAAACCGCCGAAGGTTGGTTTGACGTTTCAACGCTGAAGGAACCCTATCGAATCGAGGGCAAGAAGACCCTCGGTTTGGAGTTAGCTGAGCAGTTGGGCTGGCGTCTGCCCGACGTGATTGTGTACCCAACAGGCGGCGGCACCGGCCTCATTGGGATGTGGAAAGCGTTTGATGAGATGGAGCAGCTTGGCTGGATCGGATCCAAGCGCCCACGGATGGTGACGGTCCAGGCCGCCGGGTGTGCACCGATAGTGAAAGCGTTTGAGGAGAATCATGCAAAGGCCGATGCCTGGCCCGACGCCTTCACTCAGGCTGCGGGGCTGCGCGTGCCCAAGGCCATCGGAGATTTTATCATGCTGGATATTCTCCGGCGCAGTCACGGAACAGCAATCTCCGTAAGCGATGCCGAGATGCTCGCCGATGTGCGTCAGGCAGGAGAGAAGGAAGGTTTGCTGATGGCTCCTGAGGGTGCTGCAACCCTTTCGGCCGTCAGAAAACTTCGCACGTCAGGATTTGTGCAAGCCCGTGATGAGGTGGTTCTCTTCAATACGGCGACCGCCCTTAAATATCTGCACTTGTTTCCATGAAGTGATGATCCCAAAACCGGGCCCGCCGCTTGCATTAAGACCCATAAGACTTGTCGTGCCGCGGGCCGATACAAAGGACTCAGGGCCGCGGCGTTTGGACTCTACGCCTCTGCGCCGTTGGAACCAAAGGCTTTGTCCGTCAACAGACGGAGAATGCTGTATACTTGGCCTGAGCATTTGACTACTATTTTTGACCATGCTGACACAGGATCAGATCAAAGAGTTGGAGAAGAGAGTTGAGGAGCTGTCCATCTTTCACCAGGTGGGCAAGGCCTTAACGTCAACCCTTGATCTTCAAGAGGTTCTTACGTTGATCATGGGAAAGATCAGCGAGTTGCTCAAGCCGAGCACCTGGTCCTTGTTGCTCGTCGATGAGAAGAAGCAGGAGCTTCTGTTCCAGATTGCCATTGGCAAAGATGCCAGCCGCATCCGCGACTTTCGGATCAAGATCGGAGAGGGATTGGCGGGGTGGGTTGCAAAAACCGGTGAAGCGGCAATCGTGAGCGACGTTAGCAAAGACCCGCGGTTCTCGCGGGAAACTGACGGGCTCATTCATCCTCATATCAAGAGCGTCGCCTGCGTTCCCCTAAAAAGCAAAGACCGAACACTTGGAGTCATTGAGCTGATTAACTGTTTCGAGGAGTCTTTCCCAAACGAAGACCTGTCGATGCTGACATCGCTTGCAGATCATGCGGCTATCGCAATCGAGAATGCGATGTACGTGAAGCGCATCCAGGAACTAACGATTACGGACGACTGCACCAGTCTGTACAATTCCCGCTACTTCAACTACATGATTGATGCGGAATTGAGCCGGTCGAAGCGCTATAACTATCATTTCGCGCTGGTCTTCTTCGATTTGGACCGCTTCAAGTCCGTCAACGATACCCACGGGCACCTGTGCGGAAGTCGGCTGTTGAGGGAAATCGGTGACCTTATCAAGAGTCACCTGCGAGACATCGACACCGCCTATCGTTATGGTGGAGACGAGTTCATCGTGATGTTGCCGCAAACCAGCAAAGATGCGGCAATGCTGGTCGCCCGGCGGTTGTGCGATTTGCTGAACCACACCCCAATCCAGTTGGAGCAGGATGTTGTCGTCACGATCACCGCGAGTTTCGGTGTTGCCTCGTTTCCAACGGACGCAACGTCCAAGGTAGAGCTAGTGCGCATGGCCGATCAAGCCATGTATCGCGTCAAGAACCGCACTCGCAACGGAGTCGAAGGTACTTGAGCGCGCATGCTCGCAAGCTGATGTGACGTTTCCGCAGGGTCATCCACGCTGGTGCTGCCTAACATGAGCCACTCTTCGCTGCATTCAACTTCCAACTGCTGTTCGAGCCAGCAACCAACCAGGGCTCTCTGGATCGCACTGACCCTGACTTGTGTATTTACCCTGGTGGAGTTTGCGGGTGGATGGTTAACCAACAGCCTGGCACTGATGGCTGATGCTGGTCACATGCTGACGGATGCGGCAGCCCTGGGGCTGAGTCTGTTTGCGCTGAGGTTCGCTGCACGTCCTGCAACAGCCCGAAAAACCTATGGATTCCAGAGAGTCGAGATCCTGGCGGCTCTGGTGAATGGAGTCACACTTGTTCTGATTTCACTCGTTATTTTCTACGAAGCTTATGAGCGTCTGTTCAGTCCTCCACCTGTAAGGAGCGGCCCAATGTTGGCGGTCGCTTGTGCCGGCCTGGTTATCAACCTCCTTTGTGCTTCCGCGCTTCACAGGTCACATTCAACCAACTTGAACGTTCGGGGCGCACTTCTGCACGTAATCGGGGATGCTTTGGGATCTGTTGGAGCGATTGTCGCTGGAATCCTGATGTTGACAAAGGGGTGGTACATGGCTGATCCGTTGATCAGTGTCGGGGTTGGCCTCTTGGTTCTGTACAACTCCTGGCGGCTGGTGAAGGATTCAGTGGACATTCTGTTGGAAGGAACACCAGCGCACATCGATTTGGCAACGGTTCACGGCGCACTGAACAGCGTCGAGGGCGTGGAGTCGATTCACGATTTGCATATCTGGACGTTGACCTCGGGAATCCACGCCATGAGCTGCCATGCCGTTGTTTGTGGCGGTGATGACCGTCATCAAATTCTGGAACAACTCAGCGAGATCGTGCGGCGTCGCTTCAAGATTGACCATACAACCATTCAGCTGGAGGAGGTCAGTCTGCGTCATCGGGAGAATCATTCCTGCCACGAATGCGCAACTTCTTAAAGGACATCCGAATGAAACATTTTTTCACGTTGGGTATCATTGTTCTGGCTGGTCAGCTGGGATTTGCTGGCGCCTATTTTCTGAAGTTCTTCATTGGAAAACAGCTCACTTTGCCCTTGATGCTCGTATTTGTGGCCATGGTCTTTGTGAAGATGATGGAAATCCGCGACCGCCTCTTCTGAGACTGGTCATCTACGAGGCGTCTCAGTTTCTGCGCCAAACTTATTCGTCAGCGCCCAATTGTTACGAACTAGCAAAATTGCATTCGACCGCTCAGAAATCGTCCCGTCTCAATTGGGGAAGGGCCTTGAAGCCACCCAAGAAATCCGCAACTACGAAGCCCAGATACTGATTGGAAAGGTCGAGCCTCCTTCTGATTCCTCTTTTTTGCAGACGCGTCACACGCGACAGCGCCTTCCCATCATCGCGATGACGGCTCATGCGCTTTTGGGAGATCGGGAACGCTGTGTTAATGGCGGAATGGACGCCTACCTCTCCAAGCCGATTCGCGCGCAGGAGTTGATGCAGTTGATCCATTCAGTGTCGCAAGGCGTGACAAACCGTAACTGAGACCTGCCCCGAAGAAATCGAAGTCCCGTGCAACCCTCAACTCTGTTTTAATCACGTAACACCTCTGGGTTCTCCCTTTCGGTTACTAATCGAAGCAGTCCTGCCATCGTGACTGAAGACCTCGGCCGCGTCCTGCTTGGGTCCATAAGTCTTTACAGACTATCCATTTTCAGTATAATGGCACGCTCGAAAAGCCTCTGAGCTCAACCGAGGCCGGTAGGCTGCAGGATGTCGTTCGCCTGAAACCCCAAACCGACAGAAGTCGTAGTTATTCCCGTACGATGAAGGAGGACGTGTGATAGAAGTCGAACAGTTAACGAAACGGTATGGCAGCGTCAAAGCCATCGATAACGTGTCGTTTCGTGTGGAGAAAGGCGAGATTCTGGGCTTCCTCGGCCCTAACGGCGCCGGCAAGACCACGACGATGCGCATTCTCACCTGTTTTCTTCCGGCCACGGAGGGGACGGCACGAGTCGCGGGCTTCGATGTGTTCAACCAGCCCATGGAAGTTAAGCGCCGCATCGGCTACCTGCCTGAGAATCCACCTCTTTATAACGAGATGACGGTGGACAGCTACCTGGATTTCGTGGCTCGCATCAAAGGTGTGGACTCAGGCGACCGGAAAAAACGCATTGGCGAGGTTAAGGAGAAGGTCAGCATTCAAGAGTACAGCGGCACGCTCATCAAGAACCTCTCAAAGGGTTACAAACAGCGGGTGGGCCTGGCCCAAGCCTTGGTGCACGATCCGGAGGTTTTGATCCTGGACGAACCGACGGTGGGACTCGATCCCAACCAGATCATTGAGGTCCGTGAGCTCATCAAGAGCCTTTCCGGTAGCCATACCATCATTCTTTCCACGCACATCCTGCCCGAGGTAAGCATGACCTGCCAACGGGTGGTGATTATCGCCAATGGCAAGATAGCCGCGGTCGACACACCGGAGAACCTGACGCGCCAGTTGCAGGGGTCCGATCGCATCTATGTCGAAGCTGCCGGCCCCGAACCCAGCATCACCAGTAAGATTAAGGAAATCGAAGGCGTGCTGAGAGTTGAGTCCCACAAACTCGATGGCAGCGATGCCTTTTCGTACTCCGTGGAAACGGAGCTCAAGAGAGACGTCCGAGGCCGGCTGGCGCGAAAGATTGTCGAAAGCGGCTTCGATCTGTTGGAGATGCGAACCATGAGCATGAGCCTTGAGGAAGTTTTCTTGCAATTGACAACCAAAGAAGAGGGGGTGCGCAGCAAATGAAGAATGTCCTTGCAATCCTCCAAAAAGAGCTCAGAACATTTTTTGTTTCTCCGATTGCGTATGTGGTACTTACCGTCTTTCTCATCATTTCAGGCTACTTCTTCTACAACATCGTCTCGATCTTCGTGGAGCGTTCGATGATGGCGATGATGCAGTCGCAGCAATTCGGAGGGCCGCCACCAGCGATGGATGTGCCTTCTCTCGTCACGCGCAATTTTTTCGGCGTGATCAGCACCGTGATCTTGTTCATGCTGCCCATGATCACGATGGCGGCGTTTGCCGACGAAAAGCGCCGCGGCACCATGGAACTTCTGCTCACCTCACCGATTACAAATGTGCAGATCGTTCTCGGAAAATTTCTCGCAGCCCTGTCATTCTTCATCGTCATGCTGTTGCCCACAATGCTCTACTACGGTTTTGTGTTTGCATACAGCTCTCCGAAGATGACCCTGGGACCCGTGCTGTCCGGTTATTTAGGCTTACTGTTGCTGGGTGGAGCGCTGATCTCCCTTGGCATCTTCATTTCAACACTCACTGAAAACCAAATCGTGGCAGCCAGCATCACTTTTGGCGCCTTCCTCATACTCTGGGTTATCGATCTTTCAGCTCGGGGCGGGGGCACGGTTGTCCAGGAGATTGTCAGCTATCTGTCCATCCTGAATCACTTCGAAGATTTCTCGAAGGGAGTCATTGACACGGCCAGTCTCGTTGTTTACAGCAGCTTCATCTTTCTGGGACTGTTTCTGACTTATCGTTCCATTGAATCACTCAGGTGGAGGCAGTAAATCCAATGAAATTTCTCAAGAACCTTGCATCCTTTGGTCCGGCGATTCTAGTTGCCGGCTATGTGTACTACTCAATTCAAAGCATCTGGAACCTGCAGGTGCAAATCGTTCTCTACACCGGCGCAGCACTGACGTTGGTGCTCATATTCCTTAGCCTGGACAAAATCAAAGCCGCATTCCGGCGACGCTCCACACAGTATGGAACCAATTCCATCGTGATGATCCTGATTGTCATTGGCATTCTCGGAATGGTGAACTTCCTGGGCAAGAAACACCACAAGAGGGTGGATCTGACCAGCGCCAAGCTTTACAGCCTGTCAGATCAGTCGAAGAAGGTGGTGCAAGGGCTGAAGGGTCCGGTCCGAATTCTCTACTTTGACCGGGAGCCCAGTCAAAGCCTGAATGACCTGATGGCAGAGTACAAGGGCGTCGATTCCAGCAAGATTGAGTTCAAGACTATCGATCCTCAAAAAGATCCCGCCCAAGCCAAGCAACACGCGATCACACGCTTCAAGGAAACCGTTGTTGCGTATGGAAGCAAAAGCGAAAAGGTGGAGACTCCGCAGGAAGAGTCCATCACGAATGCCATTCTGAAGGTGACCCGCGAGAAGAACAAGGTCGTGTATTTTCTGGAAGGGCACAACGAAGGAAATATCAACGACAGCCAGGAAGCCAAGGGTTTTGCGCTAGCCAAGAAAGCGATCGAGAGCCAGAACTACGAGGTCAAAACCCTGAACCTCGGCCAGAATCCAGCGATTCCGGAAGATTGCTCCGTTTTGGTGATCGCCGGTCCGCAAGTAGCTCTGCTACCAACCGAGGGTCCACTCATTGATAAGTTCGTCGACTCGGGCGGTAAGGTGATGTTGTTGCAGGATCCCGATACGACCGCTGGCATCGATGACCTCCTCAAGAAATGGAAGATTGCACTGGAAAACAACATCGTCGTTGATTCCAGCGGTATCGGCCAGCTCTTAGGCATGGGACCTGCGGCACCTCTGGTCACAACTTACGAAACGCATACCATCACGAAAGACCTGACGCGCTCCATGACTTTCTTCCCGTTCTCCCGGTCAGTGAAAACGGTCGAGAATACGGGCTCAGCATTCAGTTCCACCGTCCTGTTCAAAACCAGCGAAGCCAGTTGGGGCGAAACAAATTTGAAGAGCGGCTCGGCACGCTTCGATGAAGGTGCGGACGTAAAGGGTCCTGTGCCGCTGGGTATTGCCAGCACTATGCCCGTTGCCGGCGACGACAAAGAGAAGAAACGCGGCAAAGAAGCGCGCGTGGTCGTGGTTGGCGACTCGGACTTTGCCAGCAATGCTTACTTTCAACAGCAGCGCAACGGCGATCTTTTCTTGAACACCGTGAGCTGGCTCGCTGAAGATGAGGACCTGATATCAGTGCGACCCCGCAGTCAGGAGAACCGTTCGATCCAGATGACTCGCGCCAGTTCAAGCATCCTCTTCTGGGTGACTATTGTACTGCTGCCGGGTAGCGCACTCGTGAGCGGAATCCTTGTCTGGCTAAGGAGAAGGTAGCCGATGAAATGGAAGAATCTCGCAATCGTTGCAGCCATTTTTGCGGCTCTCTTTGCCTGGGTCTATTTCTACGAGATCAAGGGAGAAAAAACGAGGGAAGAAGCCGCAGAGAAGGAAAAGAAGATTTTTCAGTTCGAAGAGAAAGACATCGCGCAGATTGCCGTCAAGAATGCAGAAGGGGAATTTGTGCTCCAGAAAGACAAGGACACTTGGAAACTGGCTCAGCCGTTGGCCACCAAAGCAGATAAGTCTTCCGCCGACAGCCTTGCCAGCGACATAGCCCAGGCGAAAAGCGAAAGGGCGCTCGATGAGCCGAATCCGAACTTCAAAAACTTCGGATTGGAGCCCGCTGTTGTGAAGATCGCTGTGAAGCTTGGGAGCGGCCAAACTCACAATCTGGAACTGGGCGACAAGGATTTCAGTTCCAGCTCGGTTTTTGCGCGCATTCCGGGCCAGAACAAGATTCTGGTTCTTCCGTCGTCGCTTCACAGCAGCGCAACGAAGAAGCTTTTTGATTTTCGCGATAAGAATGTTCTGGAATTTCAGCGTGATCAACTGAAAGCGATGAACATTCTCACCAAAGGCAAGGAATACGCTCTGGAGAAAGCAACTGACGACTGGAGCGTGAAGAAGCCGTTTGAATCGCGGGCCGACAATACCGAGGTCAATTCCATTGTGAGTGATCTCGAATTCGCCAAGATTGAGCAGTTTGTTGACTCGCCTGCCGAACTCAAGACGTATGGTTTAGCATCGCCCGCAGTGCGTGTTGATTTATTCCTCGGCGACAATCGGGCACGCAAAACCTTGCTGGTCGGAAACAAGATTGACACGAACTATTACGCAAAGGATGAGTCCCGTGATGCCGTCTTCAAGATCAAGGAAGACCTGTTCAAAAAGCTGGATTTTGAATCGACAAAGATTCGCGACAAGAAAGTACTTCGCTTTGAGCGGGCCAACGCGAAGCAAATTGATATCAGGGTCTCAGACACCGAGATGTCGTTCTTCCGTGGAAGCGATGACAAGTGGAAGATGAGCAAACCCGCTGGACACCAAGGCAAGTTCATCAGCGAGTACAAGATCTTTTGGCCATTGGAGGATCTCGAAGGCAAAGAACTGATTGACAACGGAAGCCTGACGGACGCGAAGTACGGATTCGCAACTCCGTCCGCACAAGTCAAGGTTGTGGAAAAGAGTGGCAAGACAACCGAAGTCACTCTGGGCAAGCTCGACAAAGAGCAGATATTCGTAAAGACGAGCTCGGGGACAACCGTTTATAAGGTTGAGAAAAAGATCCTGGAAGATCTAAAGCTCAAACCCGAAGACATTATTGAGAAGTAACCTGGAGCGCGGGCGTCTTGCCCCCAGCCGCAAGCTTGGAGCGATCCCCGGCGCAGCCGGTGCGGACAAGACGTCAGCCTTCCCAGGACGAGGTGCCTTATGCCCATCAGTCAGGACTTACTAGAGATTCTGGTTTGTCCGCTATGCAAAGAGCCTGTAACGTTGACCCCAAACAATCAGGGATTGAAATGCAGCAAATGCAAACGGGTCTATCCCATTAAGGATGACATCCCGGTGATGTTGATTGACGAGGCCAAAATCGAAGAGTAACATCTGCAGCGTCCAATCCCCGCTGCAGCGTCATCTGCTGACAACTTTCAGTTGATTCCGATCGATCACACTTCGAGGAATTCCGGCTGATAGCGAACAAGCCCCCCGATTCCCCGCAATGCCCCCGCCCGCAGTTCGAGCACCATGAAAACATCCTCAGGCACTTCATATTCGCAGCGGAGCCCGTAACGGTTCGCCGGAAGGAAACCAAACTTTGGATAATACTGAGGGTGTCCCAGCACGACGACTGCACCGTAACCCAGGTCTCGGCATTGTACCAAGCCATGTTGCATTAGCGCTGATCCGACACCTTGTCGCTGGAACTCTGCCTTCACCGCGAGCGGAGCGAGACCCAAGGCTTTCAGATTGGAGCCCGCGCTCTCAATGGTCACTTCAGTAAAAAGGAGGTGGCCTGCGACCTGGCCTTCTCTGACGGCTACTAGCGAAAGCTTGAATTTTCCATGCGTTCGGAGCGCGTCAATCAAATCCGCTTCCGAAGAACCACCGAACGCATCCTGGACAACACGACGGATTGCAGCCGCATCCCCAGATTCCTCCTGACGGATTGTCATAAGCCTAAGTTGAGTTCCATACGGAACGCCCACGACGGCGGGTCCGAGAATCTCTTTGCTTCGACGACCAATCACTGATAGCCGCGACGCCTGGCTTCCTCCAGGATGGTCTCGGTCGCCGTAGCCCCGATGCGAGTAACGCCAAGCTCCTTGACTCTCAGCAAGTCGTCAAGGCTCCGTACACCTCCTGCGGCCTTCAATTGAACGCTGGAGGGCGAGTGTTTGCGCATCAGCCGAAGATGGCGCTCCGTGGCGCCCTGGTAGGAGTACATCCCGTTGGGTTGCTTCACAAATCCGTACCCGCTCGACGTTTTCACAAACGCCACGGAAAGGGAGGCACAGATTTGGCAGAGTTTGATGATGTGTGCATCCTCAAGATAGTCATTCTCGAAAATCACCTTGAGCAGTGCGCCGTTGGAAACGACAACGTCGTTTACCGCTTTGATGTCCTGAGAAACATAGCTCCAGTCATCGCCTAACACTTTGCCCACATTCACGACCATATCAATCTCGATAGCGCCATCGAGCACAGCTGCCTCTGCTTCCAGGGCTTTGATGGCCGTCGTGCTGTTACCGTGCGGGAAAGCAATCACAGCGCAAACTTCAACACCCGAGCCATGCAGGATCTCTCTTGCCAGCTTGATGGCATAAGGCTTCACGCAGGTAGTCGCGACTTCACACCTCTTCGACAACTGGCAGCCCGCGATGATGGCTTCGTCGGTCATCGTCGGATGGAGCAGAGAATGATCGATCATCTTGGCTAGAGATTTTAGAGACGCCAAGTCGTTCATGAGCTTTTTAAGGATGTCCGCCAGCGCACACCGGGGAAGAAAAGCCGCAGACCGCGAAGAGATAGCGGTCTACGCGACATTGCGTTGCTGTGCCTGAACGGCTCCGTCGCCGATCTTCGTTAGTTGGGAATTGCCGACGCGCGCACACCAGCCTTTTCTTCGCCAGGCAATGTGTCCACGACGAGCTGCGGATCTGAGATCAGGACTTTCGTGCGGGGCGGGACCGAGTGTGTCAGCCAGACGTTGCCACCGACGACAGAGCCTTTGCCAATAACGGTATCGCCGCCGAGTACCGTCGCACCGGCGTAGATAATCACTTCATCCTCGATGGTGGGGTGTCGTTTCTTTCCACGGATCACCCGGCCGGTTTCGTCTCGCGGGAAGCTCAACGCGCCCAAGGTGACACCCTGATAAAGCTTTACATTCTCGCCAATCTCCGTGGTTTCACCGATCACCACGCCGGTACCGTGATCGATGAAGAAATAGTTGCCGATCGTCGCTCCCGGATGAATGTCGATCCCGGTCTTGGAATGCGCAAACTCCGTCATCATGCGAGGCAGCAAGGGTACGCCTTGCAGATGAAGTTCATGAGCAAGCCGAAAGACCATAATGGCAAAGATGCAGGGATAGCTGAAGATGACTTCATCATACCCCCGCGACGCCGGATCTCCTTCAAAGGCAGCTCGCACGTCGGTGGCTAGAGCATGGCGGAGATCCGGAATCTTCTCGAGAAACTTGATGGTTTGGTTTTCGGCGATTTCTTCACAGTGCGTGCAAATGCTCTCGCAAACACTTTGCGAAAGTTGGCAACTGTGCCGGATACCACGATAAATCTCCACGACCAATAACTCATAGGCGGTTTCCAGGCTGTCGCCGACGTGGTACTTGATGCTGTGAGAATCGAGACCCTTCTTGCCAAAGTACCCAGGAAAGATCACTTCCTGCAGAATTTCGATGATCTGTACCATGTTGTGCCTGGAGGGAAGGGCCGTTGGCTCGAGATGATGCAGCGGCACCTGACAATGGCCATAAGTCGCAACGATCCTGTTGGTAATCCCCGGCAGTTGATGTTTCAGCCTATCCCGTTTCACGCAGCCCTCCCGTCAGTCAAGGGGGTAAGACAACAGTGATTTTTACGAAAACGGCCAGCCTTGTCAAACACCAGCAATCCAGCGATGACACCCAATAGGAGGATCACAAAGAAAAACAAAACCACGGAGACACGGAGAGTGAACCGAGAATCGGGCCAACCCCACTTTCGGGGACCTACACCGTTCCCGTCATCAGGAATGCCCGAAGGATCGGCGACCTGAGTCTGGAAGGATTAGGTGCTGATGTTGCGCCAGTTTTCTCCGTGCCTCTGTGTCTCTGTGGTTTGGCCTGCCTTGCTGTTACGCCTCAGCTTACTTCGAGCAGACAGCCACGTAGGCTTGGTGCGGTTTGCCGAAGGATTCGGATATCAGAATGTCTTTGAAGCCCGCCTGGTCCAGCAGGCTGCGGAATTCTTCGCGGCTAAAGAACTTGAAACTGCCCTCCTCCTCAAGTTGCAGCAGAAAGGCGGCTGAATTGGCAAAAGCTCGGACAGCATTCAGGAAATCCTCGCGTGGCATCCCATTGGGCGTCTGGTAAGATGGGTCTCCTTCAATCTTTTGAATCAACCGCGTGTAAATGCGAGACATATCGACGTCCGGGCGGAAGGTCGAAATCACCAGGCGGCCACCACGTTTGAGAATACGCTCAAATTCCAGAAGAGATTCCAGTGGATTGAACAGATAAGAAAGCACGATGCTGCACAGGATCTTGTCAAACTGGCCCGTTTCGAAATCAAGACCAAAACTAAGCCCACTTCCACGAAAATTAAGCCTCTTGAAATTCAGAAGCCTGGCGTTCACCTTGGAGTAATCGGGCACATCACCGCAGAGCAGCGCCTCAAAAGCACGCGAGTCGGCGAAGTCTCTGGCCTCCAGGCGCCGTCGCACAAAACGCGCCGCCAGGTTCATATCCAGCAAGATCTCGGTCTCGCCTAGGGCGAATTCCTTGCCAAGCCGGTGTACATCGGTTGCCTCGAGCTGGTTTCCTCTAAGGACCGCATGGAGGAATTCGTTGTAGTCAGCATGCCAGAGATCGATAGAGTGGTCGGGTAAACCTTCGATCTTGCCCTTGAACTTCTCCACGCTGTGATAGTCACCGTTCAGGAATCGCCAAATCGGCTTAAGCCGGCTGACTTCCAGGCTCGCCAGCTGAAAGATGAAACTTGTCTCTGCGACCCCATGCTTCGCCGCCAAGCGCAATACCCGAGCCTTCGATTTTTCCAGTGCTGCTTCGACGAAATCCACGCTACAAACCCTGGGGCGGTTTGGCTCTGATTTCTGAAACAGCCGCCGAGCCTGGTCGAGATTCAACAACGATTGATGAAAGAGTCCAGTTCCACTGCCAAAGTCGGCTACGCTTTCGCCGCGACGGATGTCCAGGCGTTCGATCTGCTGTCGCATGAATTGCTGGTGCTCTTCCGTCTCAGCCATGACGTCAAAGCCAATTTCCAAATGCCCCTGTCCAAGCAAGTACTTCTCCCAATAGTCGGCCTGATCTTTCAGGGAGTGTTTCGGTGTACGACCCCACTCGGCGTTACGCAGCCGGACGGCAGCCGTTGCAGAAGGCTTTCTAATCTCGGCCTCTTCCCGGAAAAGATGCCTCCAGATGCGACCGGTGATCAGGAGATACGCTTCCATCGCCTCATCGCTAGTGGTCGGCAAGTGTCCGGTGGAGAGTTCGATCACCTCTCGAGTTCCTGGCGCTTTCACGCGCATGATTTCACGAATGCGTTGCGGATCGATCCACTCGTCGTATTTTCCATAGAGCCAGGTGACGGGCACACCAATCCTCGCCATGTCTCGCTTTGCGTCCTCCAGGAATGCCATGCCACTGCGAATGGCGTCAGAGCAAAATCGATCGTTATCAATGAGATGTCCCAGGACGTTTGTCACACCGCAACTGATGCCGCGCTGATAGTTGCCGATGAAGTCCACACCTCCGGTCGAGTTTCGTATGGTCGATTGTGCGTCGGGAGAACCCCAGGCGCTTATCCAGTAAGACACGCGCTGACGGGCATCGGCAAGGATGGCTTTGCGAGACATGCAGGCCGACAGACTGAATGAAGCCACAATAGTCTCGGTCGCCGTGAAGTTCGGATTGTCGTGTACATAGTCAAGAGTGGTCAGGATGTCTTCCATGCCCTGGCTGAGGGTCAAGTTGATCATCTCTTTCCCTTCATACCGGCAATTGCGATCCTGGTAACTCTCGCCAATGCTTCGAATGCCGTCGAACCGCAGCACTACAATGTCGCGGTGAAGCCGCCGGAAATTCTCGACCAGCGTCATTGCAAGTGCCCCGAAGGACTCCTTCCGACGTCCATAAGCCGGAGGGATGATGACAACCGGAGCCTCCAGATGCCGGCGGCCATCGCCCGTCGAGTTCACAATGGCCACAATCTCTTCGTTCCGCCGATTGGAATAACGAACAATGCCGACTTCGGCATCTAAATCCGGTTCAGCAGGCGCCTGCCATCCCTTCCGATACAATTGCAACCCGTGGGAAGCGATCTTGCGCGTGAACTCGGAGAGATTCTGGAACATGTTCTGCCGACGCTCTCCAGCGCGTCGATCATTCAACCGGCGGGAGGCAGCTCGCCGGTCGCCGCCGGTGCGCTCTTCGACTTTCACGTCATTGTTGGTTAGCACGATGTCAGCTTGCTGAGTCACAAACTCAACACCAATCCTCAGTGACTCGGACCCGGATCCTCAAAAAGTGGCGCAACGTGCTTCACCTCGCCCGACTCTTCCAAAATCTTCCTCCCATCAGACACAATCCGGAGCTGACGCAAGGGAGTGCCGGGCAGAAAATAGCTCTCGGCTGCCGCTGTCTTAAAAGATAAGCCAGTCGAGCTGAGATCCAGTACTTCCCGTTGAATGACGGTACCTTTCGGATAGGGCAGCGTAATCTCGAGCAGCACTTTTCCCGGCGCCGGTATCGCTTCCCGTTCCCGTGATCGCTTTTCCGAGAAGAACAACAGCTTGGGAAACTCGACGCCTATCTGGTTTTCTTCCAAAGCCGTGAGAAGAGTCTCTCCGTGGTAGGCGTTGTAGTCCATAGAAAACCCCAGGATGACAGATGCCTGGCTAGTGAAATGTCGACGAGCATAGTCGTCGTGGGCTCGAAGCTTGAGGCCGTGGATTGACACCTCGTCCAGCAGACAACTCACCGCTTGCGGCTTGTCCTCTTGAACCAACGTGAAAACAGCGCTGCTCACCATCGCGCGGGTCAAAAGCGTTTCCACTTTGCTTTGATCGGTAAACGGAGTGATGGTGCTCGTGCTTAGGTGCTTGAAAGCCTTCTGGATGACCCGGCGCTGATCAACGGACATCTGGTCGAGAATGAACTGCTTGACCAGCCGGATGTCTCTGTGGGCCAGGTTTTCAATCCGAAATCCATAGGTTTCAGGCTGGGAGGGCTCCAGGCATAGGTGCAGCGCTCTTAGGTCGACGCTGATGGGCCTGGAGGTTGAAGGCAAGCTGAAGCCGAAGACGTACCGTTCACCAAGTCTAATAAGAGATGAGGTCTGCACCCTCATCCCACTCAAACTGAGATTCGTGATCAGCCCCTCAACTCGACGATCCGCCTGGCTAGAAGCAATCGGAACGTGACAGCTGATCCTTGGGTACAGTCGCCTTTCGGTGGATGAATTCACTCCCCGTCGTCCCCGCAAAAGGTTGTTTCTGCTCCAAATAAGTCCCTATCAGTGTGGCTGCAGGCTATAAGAACATCGTTTGGTTGTCAACCTGTTTACTAGGTGTTTTACCGGTATCTTAGGGGTTATCTTGTGAACTTATAGGCGATTATTACAGCCTTTTAGCCAGGAGACCTTGTTTTACACCCTTCTAAACCGAGGGCTCTTGGGCTGATATTCCACCTGAGCGCCGCAAGATCGCAGGCGCGAATGCTGATTCCTGTCCCTTAAGTCAGCAACAGAGTAGTGCCTTTCGCGATTCCTTGTGGGAGAAGAATGTAGGGACGTCGGTGCGTTGAATATACGAACTTATCCGACCAGAATTCGACGTCCCGATTTGAGATCGAACTTCGTGATTCCACAGGCAGAATCACGGCAATGAAAAGATTTCCAGCGTCACGCATCAGGGCGGCGAAGAGAAAGGAGGGGGATACCTCACCTCGCGGAGTCAATGAGCCCAGAATTCAATCAGATCCTCGCGGAACTCCTGTGTTGTAAGCTCAGCCGCAGAGGATTCATACCAATCTCGCGGCAACAGGCGGGAATAGTTTTCATAGCCGAATCGCTTGTCGAGAAGCACAATGACTCCCCGGTCTGATTCCGAACGCACAATCCGGCCGGCCGATTGCACCACGCGATTCATTCCAGGATAGAGATAGGCATACTCAAAACCCTTTGCGTAGGCATCCTCATAAAACTGTCGCATCAATTCCTGCTCGAAAGAAACCTTTGGCAGGCCTGGCCCAACAATGATGGCACCGACAGCCAGCTCTCCAGGATAGTCCACGCCCTCGGCAAAAATACCTCCCTGCACCGCCAGAACGAGATGTTGCTTCCCCGGTTCCTTCAATTTCTCCAGCAACGCGCTTCGATGATGATCCGGCATGATTCGATCCTGCACGAGAAGCTCAGAATGCCTCGGCTTCACCAAGTGCGCCACTTCCTTTAAAAACTCGAAGCTCGGGAAGAACGCAAAGTAGTTCCCTGGGCGAATGGAAATGACCTCTTCAATGATTCGGGCTATTCGGGGAAAGTGTTTGGCACGCTGCTGATAAGCGGTGGAGACTTCAGGAACAATCAGAATTCTGCGATTCTCGCGGGGGAACGGCGAAGGCAAGGCGAGCACCTCCGTGTAGCGATCGAAGCCCAGGACATCCCGGTAGAACTCCATCGGTGACAGCGTGGCAGACATCGCGATCACCGAGCGGTAGCGCTCATTCACCCTGCGGAGCTGGCGCGCAGGATCGACACAAACAATCTTGAGCCGTGTAGACCCGCCTTCGGTGCTCAGGGTGTGAACGAACTCCTCGCCTTCCATCATCACAACCTGGCAAAAGTCGGAGATTGCATAGAAACACTGCAGAAGCTCGTCTTCGTCCTGTACCTGCCCGCTGCGGCGCTGGTAGATCAAGTAACGTTTCATGAGGTCTTCCAGCTCGCTGCGCAACTCCACAAAACGTTCCCGGTCCAGCGACACCACCGCATTCCCAGACTCGTAAGCCTCCGGATATTCGGCCAGGAGATCTGAAAAGAGCCTTTGGATCTGCTCCAGGAAATCGTCCAGCCGCGCCAGGAAAGTCTGGGATGGAGGCGCAGAGTCCGGCGCGGACGAGACTTCCCAGGCAAACACTGACTGTGACACCTCTTCGTTGCTGAGCCCGAGCCGCGGCCGGAGCCTTCCTCGTAGCGCTTGTATCTGGCCCAAGGCCAGTTGCGGCGAAAAATATTCGCGCGCACGCGAGTAGAGATTGTGGGCCTCGTCCACAATCAGAATCGTTCGGCTGCGGTCAATGGCTTCCATGCGGTCAAAGGCAGCCGGATCATACACATAGTTGTAGTCGCAGACCGTTACATCCACCCGCTTCAACATTTCGAGCGACAGCTCGAATGGGCACAGTTCCTGCTCCACGGCTGCAGCATAGACTCTTTCGGGCGTGATGAGTCCCTCGGCCAGCAGAGACTCTCGCACGCTCGATTCCTCCAGCTTCTGGAAGAAGCCTCGCGCATACCGGCAGCGCGACTCGTGACAGAACACCACATCGTTGGCGCAGATCTTTTCCTTGGACCGCAGGACCAAGCTGTTGAAGATGGGCAGTTCTTGCGGAATGTCGGGTTGTGAGGGGGGTTCGAGATTCCACAACCGCAGCGTGTCAGCCACAATCTTCTGCTGCGTGGTCTTCGACGTGAGAAAGAAAACGGAGAGACCTTGCTTGGCAGCGAAACGCAATGAGGCATAGAGCGCTGCGACAGTCTTCCCGATGCCCGTCGGCGCGGAGACCAGAAGATTGCTTTGCTGCTCAAGCGCGGCAGTTACAGCCTCAATCATGCGATCCTGGTGCTTGCGCATGCCAGGGAAGGGAAAGAGGATCGAATCGGCACGAGACTGTTTCAGAGCTCGATGACGGCATGCCTGCTCGTGATCGTCCAGAATCTGCTTCAGCCGGTGTTCAATGAGCGATTCCACGGCTTCCGTGTCGGGCAGGATCTCCAGTGGACGGATCTCTTCGGATTCACATCGAATCAGAACCAGCCTTCCAACGACGCTTGCGCCTAGATGTAACTGACCCCACAGATAAAGATAGACCTGGAGTTGCAGCACATACGCAAGCGGTGGAGATGCTGAAGCCACGCCCTCTGCAAAACTCAGAACTGACTTCACTTCCTCAATGACCGTTTTCCCGTCGCACTGGTAAACGCCGTCAATCCGGCCATGAATCACCACCGAGAAGCTGCCATGCCGCGTGGTGTGTCGCAGGGAGTGTTCCTTCAAATAGGATTCGTGGGTTGCGGCCTGAGTCGCCTGGTACGTGGTGTGGACTTCCCTGCCCAGCTCATTGCGCGCCGCCGAGAGCGGCGAGAGATTGAGGCTGCCACCCAAGGCTTCAGCGCCACACAGATCGCGCACGCTCAGCGAAATAGTTTGGCGCGCCTCATCAACTTGAATTGACATGAAAAAGGGGTGGGAGAAACCTTCAAAACCGTCGGCCGAAGTGCAAGCACCGCAGAAGTATCGCCCTCAAGATAAGGAGAGCCTTTCAAAGGAGTTCTTCATGCCGCGCAGCGGCGGCACGTTCGATGAAAACAATGTCCCCCCTTGGACAAGGGGGGACTTCAGGGTTTAGGAGTGGGTTGTCCGGTCGGCTTTCGCGCCTTCGGCTGCCGCCGAAATCGACCCACCAAAAAAGTTGTCCTTTGCGTTGTCGGCTCCTACTTTCCTTTAGGCGAATACTTCATCAGGACATCGACAACGGGCTTGCCTGCTGCAGTGGTGGTGACTTTGCCCGCGAGAATTTCCACCGCATCGATCTTGCGTCCATAAAGAGCCTTGTTAGCATCGTCATCCTGGTTCAAGGTAGCGCCTTTCAGCTCCAGTCCGGCAAATGCTCCGCGGCTGCGTGAATAGCTGAGAACCTTAGCTTTCATCGCTGCATCGGTTTCAGCGGTGCCGGCCCGTCCCACTGGCCCGGCAGCCACTGAGGCATCTCCTCCCAAAGTGAACTTGTCTTTAAGCATACTGTCCATGCCCTTTTGGTCCATCACCAGCATCACCACGTCTACGGCCGAAGCCCCGATTTGCAGACCTACACTGCCGCCTCCCATCTCCAGCATAGCCGGTGCTCCCCAATCCGTTTTCGCAGTGTTGCGACAGCTAACCAGGCCTTTTCCATACCGGCCGCCAACGATAAATCCCCCTTTCTTCATCCCCGGAATCATCACGACACAGTCCGCCTTGTCGAGCAGGTCCCCCGGAATTCCCGTTTCTCGGGCAGCCATGATTTCACCAAAGGTCGTGGCAGCTTCTGCCAGTCGCTCCTCTTCCTTGCTTGCGCCAAAAGCGGGTCCAACGCTCAAGGCCACCAACAGTGTTGCTGACAGACCAAGTTTTCTCATCGTACTTACCTCCTGGTTGGATAGCTTAGAAAGTTAAGTGGCGAGTTTCGCGCGATGATTCCCGTCCCCCGAACCCTGTTCATTGCCTTTGATGAACCTGTCCTCAAGGGTGAGAAGGGCCGTCATGCGTCATCCGGCCCAAGCAGCGCGAGAACGCATATTTAGTAGCTACGTTCACGCGCTTTGGCGGCAAGGGCTAAGGGGCGGAAGAATCAGAGCTGTCGTTTAGCGCCGAGGTGTCACGGTCGAATCGTGACCTTTTGAATCTTCAGCGGGGAAAGTGGTTTGCTCATTGCGCCGTCGCCACCCATGGTCGTTTCGGCTGTCGCCAGCGAATCCACCACCTCCAATCCTCGAACAACATTCCCAAGGATCACATAGTTGGGCGGCAGTTGGTAGTCCTGGTGCATGATGAAGAACTGGCTTCCGTTGGTATTGGGACCTGAATTTGCCATGGCGATGATGCCACGCCGGTAGCCGCGCCGGTATAAGGCCGAGTCCGGTTGAATCTCGTCAGCGAACGTTCCTCCCCAAGCGCTTTCTCCGCCAGTGCCATCACCACTTGGGTCCCCGCCCTGAATCATGAATCCTTTGACGACTCGGTGGAACGTCAGTCCATTATAGTAGCCATGCTCCGCCAACAAGCGAAAATTCTCAACAGCTTTTGGTGCGTCCTTTTCGAAGAACTCGAGCTCGATCGTCCCCTTGTCCGTTTCGATCGCAGCGTGAGTTCCACCCGAACTCTTAGCTCCCGAGGGAACATTGGTGTTGCCGGGCTTCGTGGGAGCGCAGCCTGCCAAGACGAGACCCAGGCAGGTCAGAAGTATGGCTGAAACAGTGATGTGAGATTCTCGGTGCGACGAGAAAAGTTTTTGCTCTGGATAGAAGATACTTGTCATTGGTCAGTGGCCCTCTCAACTTGGGGGCATGGATATACGGCCTTCGCAGGAGTGACTGGCCGTCAAACTGGGATGCACGCCGGCATGAGGTCTCATTGCTCCAAATATTCGGTAATGCTCACAACGTCGGACGTGTGATCGCTCCTTCAGCGGCAGACGAAACCAAGGCGGCATACTTGGCAAAGACGCCGGAGGTGTAGCGCGGCTTTGGCTGCTTCCAATTCGCCAGACGTTGCTCGACCGTCTCAGCGGAGATCTCGACTTGCAATCGCCGGTTCGGGATGTCGAAGACAATCACGTCCCCTTCCTGAACTGCGGCGATGGGTCCTCGCCGGGCCGCTTCCGGAGCCACGTGCCCGGCCATGAGTCCTCGTGTGGCGCCGCTGAAGCGTCCATCGGTGAGCAACGCCACAGAATCACCCAACCCGGCGCCAACGACCGCCGCAGTTACGCCGAGCATTTCGCGCATCCCCGGACCGCCGCAAGGACCTTCGTAGCGAATCACCAGGACATCACCGGCCTGGATACGCCCCTGTGTCACTGCGTTCATGGCATCCTCCTCGCGATCGAAAACTCGCGCAGGACCGCGGTGGGACAGGCGCTCGTGTCCAGCCACTTTCACCACGCAGCCTTCCGGAGCCAAATTGCCCCGCAGAATCACCAAGCCTCCTGTCTTCTTGATTGGATTTGCAAGGGAGTGAATCACGTCCTGCCCGGGTGTTTCGACCGCCGGTTTGGCGGCATCGCCCAGGGATTTTCCGTCGACGTTCTTCTGCGTGGGATCCACATAACCACCTTCAACCAGGAACTTGGCGATCAGCGGAACACCGCCGGCCTTGTCCACATCGACAGCTACGTATTTCCCTCCCGGTTTTAGATCGGCCAGCAAGGGGGTGCGAGAACTGATCCGGTCAAAGTCGTCAATGCTCAGCGGGATGCCAGCTTCTCGAGCCATCGCCAGCAAGTGCAGTACAGCGTTGGTCGAGCCACCCGTGGCTGCGACGCTGGCAATAGCGTTTTCAAAGGCCTTGGGCGTCAAGACATCGCTGGGGCGCACGCCACGACGCAATATATCCATGATGAGTTTGCCGCACTCAACACTGACTTTGTCTTTTCTCGGGTCGGTGGCCGGAACACTTGAAGATCCGAATGGTGACAACCCAATAAACTCGAGCACCGTTGCCATCGTATTGGCCGTGTATTGGCCGCCACAAGCGCCGGCTCCGGGGCAAGCCACATTTTCTATTTCGAGCAATTCCGCATCAGTCATCCGTCCTGCTGCGTTGGCCCCAACTGCTTCAAACACGTCTTGAATCGTCACATCCTTGCCTTTGTAGCGACCGGGAGCAATGGAGCCGCCGTAGAGCACAAGCGAGGGAATGTCCAAACGGATCAATCCCATGGCAGCACCGGGGATGGTCTTGTCGCAGCCGACCAGCGCAACCACAGCGTCAAACATGTATCCCCGAGCTACGAGCTCGATGGAGTCGGCTACCATTTCACGGCTGACCAGGGAAGCCTTCATGCCTTCCGTTCCCATCGTGATGCCGTCGCTGATAGCGATTGTATTGAATTCCATGGGCGTGCCACCAGCCGCGCGCACACCTTCTTTCACCTTGACGGCGAGCTCGCGCAGATGAAAATTGCACGGCATGGTTTCAATCCAGGTGTTGGCGATTCCGATGATGGGTCTTGCCAGGTCGGCTTCAGAAAAACCAATGCCCTTGAGATAGGACCGCGCTGGCGCTCGATCTCTGCCCTCCAAAATGACGTGACTCTTGTGCTTCGGATTGAATGCCATGCTCCCTCCCAAGGGTAAAAGAGACTAATGCCGTGCCCAGCAGCGCTTTGAGGAAAGTGCAGTGAACGCAGGCGCACATTCTAGGGAAGTCGTTCGGGGCTGGCAACGGATTTGTCTCGCCTAAGCCTGTTCCCCAACTCCTTTTCTGCGTTGGGCGAAGGAAAGTTCATGAGTTCGTGTCAACACTTCAGTCGGACTTTCGGAGGAGAGATGTGAGCCGACACACCTGGAGCGGGGTGAAAGCCAAGCATTCTTCGCAGTGCCTGTAGCGCAAGCCTTTTCAGGCGCAAAGGGATTGCAGACCCGATGATAAAAAGGTAGCATTCCGGCCTTGCAAATTTGGCGGAGGGTCGGGTGCTGACAAGCCTGACCTTGAATTCGTTCGGACTAAACCTTTGCAACTTGATTGCGACTTCAAATGGCCGGGGTTCGGAAGGCCCGACCCGGACGGAACGGGATACTCATGAGCATGGCAGCAGGCGACTTGTCTCTGAAAACGCAAGAAGCGAGAACCAAACTCGATGCCCATGTGCGCGAGATCGTAGAGTGGCATTTCAATCCGGAAACCGGGTGTCCGTTCTGGCTCGATTTCGCGGCAAAGCTCGGCTGGGACCCTCGCCGTGAGATTCGCAGCTTCCAGGACTTGAAGAGGTTTCCACCCTTTGAAGACGACGTGGTTGCGTGGCGGACCCTTGCAGCGGTGGCTGCCGAAAGGACTCGCCGGCAAACCGCTGTACGTCTTTGAAACCGGCGGCACCACCGGAATCCCGAAGAGCCGGCTCGCCATCGAAGATTTCCGGATTGATTACGAAATGTTCAGCGAGACGCTGCCGGACAACTACTTCCCCAAGGGCGCCAACTGGTTGATGCTGGGTCCATCGGGCCCGCGGCGGCTGAGGCTTGCGGTAGAGCACTTGTGCCAGCATCGAGGCGGAATCTGCTTTTGCGTGGACCTCGACCCGCGGTGGGTGATCAAGCTGATCAAGCGGGGCAACATGGACGGTTTGGAAAAATACAAAGCCCATGTGATCGAACAGGCGATCACCATTCTAGGAGCCGGGCACGACATCCGCTGCATGTTCACGACGCCGAAGCTGCTCGAAGCCCTGGCCGAAGAACTCGAGAAACGCGGCACCAACGTCAAGGCAACGGGCATCACTGGCATCTTCGCCGGCGGCACCGAATTCACGCCGCAGTACACGCGATTCGCTGTGGAGGAGCTTCTGGGCGAGGGAGTGTATCTAACCCCGACCTACGGCAATACGCTCATGGGGCTGGCCTGCTCCAAGCCTGTTTCACCCGCCGACGGCTACAAGATCACCTACTTTGCACCGCAGCCCCGGGCCGTCATCGAAGTGGTCTCGTTTGACGATGCCGACAAGGTCGTTGGCTACGGCGAAACCGGGCGCGTGCGGTTGACCACCCTGACGCGGGAAACCTTCATTCCTGGATTTCTGGAACGAGACGAAGGCGAGCGGGAGAAGCCTTACGAGAAATATCCCTGGGACGGCGTCAGCGGCGTGCGTCCGTTTCGGGAGATTGCTGCCCAGACTACCGTGGGAGTTTACTGAACCTGTGAGGAACCAATGGCAGTGCTGAACATTCCGATTCTGCGATGGGGCCAACCTTACACCAGCCTCGAAACCGATGACGTGAAGCATTTCCTCACCGGAGAGACCCTGGCAAAAGTCAGCCAGGCCAACACCGGATTGCTGAGTCGCGACATCCGACTGGCTCCGCGGGCTCGTCAGGTACTTACTGAAATCCCGGTCGCGGAACTGATCGGAATCATGAAAAAGGCGGCGGACCTCTACCTCAACGCGGCGCTGCCGCTCGGTGACGGCGAGCAGACGCCGGACGATTTCGCCCGCCAGCAGTCGGCCAGCACAGGGCTGCCGGAGCACATGTCCAAGGCCAACATGAAGAAGAACCACTTCGTGTTGTCCAACATGGACAAGATTCTGGATGCCCTGACCCGGGGATTGGATCTTAACATCCTGACTCGCGGCTACGGCGTGGAGTCTCGAGGCGTGATGGTGAGTTACCAGGCGCAGGCACCGGTACTCGGCTTGGTGCTGCCGTCGAACTCGCCGGGTGTTCATACGCTGTGGCTGCCGGTGATTCCGATGCAGATTGGATTGCTTCTGAAGCCTGGTCCTCAGGAGCCTTGGACGCCCTATCGCATGGCGGCCGCATTTATGCAAGCGGGTGTGCCCAAGGAAGCCATTGCCATATATCCAGGCCTTGGCGATTTGGGAGCCGAAGTCGTGCGGCTGTCGAATCGGACCATGATTTTTGGCGGCACCGCTACAGTGGAACGTTATCGCGGCGACCCGCGCGTGCAGGTGCACGGGCCGGGCTTCAGCAAGATTCTGCTGGGCGACGACGTGGTGGACCAGTGGGAGAAGTATCTCGACATTATGGCCGACAGTGTGTTTCTCAATAGCGGGCGCGGCTGCATCAACTGCTCGGGCATCTGGGCTTCGCGCCACACACAAGAGATCGCGCAGGCTCTCGCCGAACGGCTGGGGCCGGTAGAGCCAAAACCGCCCGAAGATCCGAAGGCCAGTCTGGCGGCGTTCACGGTACCGGGCGCAGCCAAGGCCATTTGGAACAGCATCGAAGGCTGCCTCGGGCAGGCGGGAGTAGAGCATCGTTACGGCCAAGTTTGGCCCGCGGCTGGTGGAGAAGGAGTACTGCGGCTATGTTCGGCCTGTGGTCATCCACTGCGACTCACCAGAACCCTCGATGGCCAACACTGAGTTCATGTTTCCATTCGTCAGCGTTGTGAAATGCCCGCAGAACGAAATGCTGAAGAGAATTGGCCCGACGCTGGTTGGCAGCGCCATCACAGACGACCCAGCTTTTCAGAGGCAATTGATGGACGCTACGCATATTGACCGGCTCAATCTTGGCCCGGTGCCGACCATCCAGCTCGACTGGCTGCAACCGCACGAAGGTAATATCGTGGAGTTCTTGTATCGGCCCAGGGCATTTCAGTCAAAGCTGGAGAAGCTGGCCGTCTAGTCGAGTTTCGGTCCCGAAACTCGACGCAAAAGTTCTCCTCCTTGGGACAAGAGGGGACGCCGCAGCCGCAGACCACGGCTCTGGAGTTTCTACATTTGTCCCCCTTTTCCAAGGGGGACGCCGCGCCTTTTGCGGCAGGGGGTCTTCCTTGGTTTGTACGACACCCCCTGTAGTCCCCCTTGCCAAGGGAGACAAAATGCGGCCGCAGATCGCAGCTGCGGTCGTCGTTCGAACGGATAGGGGGACAGACCAGCGGGACTCCAGCAGATCACACCGCTCCCGTGGCGCCGTGCGACCCCCGTCGCCGCGCAACCGCCGTCGCTGCGCACCACATCCCCTCCGTAATTGATGGGGCGCTTTCCTGAATCTTTCGAGTTTTGCGACAGAAACCAGCTCGGCCTCGCGCCAACCGCACGAGCGCTTGCGACAGGTCACTGCTTGTGACAAGAATGCTCATTCCTGCATTGAAGCTGTTGCTGGTCGTCTTGATTGTCTTTGGTGTCTTTCTTCCTTGTTTCTATTCCTTCAGCAATGTCTATCGCCCCAAGCGCCCCATCCGTGGAACTCCTGCGGATGACGGGCTGAAGTTTGATTCCGTCTCCTTCTCCACCTCAGATGGAGAAGTAATTCGAGCGTGGTTCCTCCACGGAAAGAAAGGATCTCCTCTCATTGTGACGTGTCACGGAGTGGGGACGAATCGGGAAGATCTCCGCGGTGTGACAAGATTTCTTTGCAGGGCAGGATTCAACGTTCTGGCATTCGATTTTCGTGCCCACGGTGAAAGCACGGGTTACAGGACCACGTTTGGATTTCGAGAGGCCCTTGATATCGAGGCCGCGATTCGATTCGCAACCGAGCGCTATTCTCAGCAGTTCGACGGAGTCGGTGTTTACGCAATTTCGATGGGAAGTGCGGCTGCCGTATTGGCGGCTGGACGCCTGCCGCAGGTCAAGGCGTTCGTGCTTGACTCACCATTCTCCCGCCTTGCCGACCTGGTCGAGCGGCAGTTCTCTCACTGGCCCCATTTCCTCGGCCGCCTCTTTGCATCCCTGGCAAGATTCTACGGGTGGCTTCTCACCGGGGTTGAGTCAACCAAGATTGCACCCGAAACCAACGTTGCTGGTTTGGGAACACGCCCGGCGCTGGTCTTCCACGGCGATAGCGACGCACTCATTCCCATCACGCAGGGCAGGCGGTTGTTCGAGAAAATTTCAGGTCCCAAGGAATTTGTCGAGACTCGAGGCGCGGGGCACGTCCAGAGCTATGCCGTGACCGGCGCGGCCTACGAAGAAAGAGTCGTGAATTTCTTTAAGACCCATTTGCAGCAGAAGCCGGACTAGAGGGCCGGCGCCGCACCTTCCGATCTGCCTAAAGCGTCCGGCCCGGCTGGCGTCTCGCCCTCCCAATTTGTTGCTGTAGAACCGCCAGCCAAAAGGAACCGTCGAGTTTTGAGGCCTTCCTAGTGATCTCCTCCAGCCAAATTTCGGTAGCGGCAAAACGCACGGATTCTGTAAGCTAACAGGATAGATTCATTTGGGAAGAGCTTCCGAGCCATGCAACCCTCTGCTTTCATCTCGCGCTGTTGGCTTCTTGCCCTCTTGGCCTGTCCGGCCCTGGCGCTGCAGCTCTCGCTCGTGGCTCAAGAGAAAAAACCTGCCGACTTCACTCGCGACGTCCAGCCAATTTTTCAGGCGCGTTGCATTGTATGCCACGGCAGTGAAGTCCAGATGGGTGGGCTGCGTCTGGACCAGCGCCAGAGTCTCCTCAGCGGCGGTAAATCGGGAATCCCGGCGATCGTCACAGGAAACAGTGCGCAGAGTCTACTGGTTCGTTACATCTCTGGGCTCGATCCGAAGTTGGTGATGCCCCCAACCGGGGAAAGACTCAACGCCAAAGCGATCTCCCTGATCAGCCAGTGGATCGACCAGGGAGCCGTATGGCCTGACGAAGCGCTGAGTTCAAAGTCGGCCGACCATGCTCCAAAAGACCACTGGGCCTTTAAGCGGGTCCACGCTCCGGTTGTTCCGGCCGCCAAGAACCCTGCCTGGGTGCGAAATCCAATTGACAGCTTTGTCCTTGCGAAGCTCGAAGCCAGAAGCTGGACACCTTCGCCTGCCGCTGAGCCCCGGGCCTTGTTGCGCCGAACCTATCTGGACGTGATTGGCATGCCGCCGTCACTGGCCGAGCAAGAGGCTTTTCTGCAATCGCCCACTCCCGCTGCTCTGGATCGCGTTGTGAGTGAGCTGCTCGCCCGACCTGCCTACGGCGAACGCTGGGGCAGGCATTGGCTGGATCTGGTGCGATATGCCGAAACCAACGGCTATGAGCGAGATGCCACGAAGCCTCATGTTTGGCGGTATCGGGATTATGTCATTCGCTCACTGAACGACGACAAGCCCTTTGATCGTTTCGTCCTCGAACAGCTGGCCGGCGATGAACTGCCGGACGCAAACGCCGAGACACTGACGGCTACAGGCTTTTACCGGTTAGGCCCCTGGGACGATGAGCCGGCCGATCCCAAGGAAGATCGCTACGACCAACTGGACGACATCCTTAGCACCACTTCTCAAGTGTTTCTTGGCCTCACCCTCGGCTGCGCCCGCTGCCACGATCACAAGTTTGAACCGCTAAGCCAGAGCGACTATTACCGCATGGTGGCGATCTTCAACGGACTCCACAGGCCTCGAAATGGCCGAGCGGAACTGGATCTGCCCATCGGGAAACGTCTGGAAGTAGACACGGCCGTCGCCCGTGATCGCCTCGTCGAAGCTCTCAGTCAACAATTGGCTGAACTTCGGAACGCTCGACGCAAGGAAGTTCTGGAGTCGAAGCCATCCGCCCTGACCGCCGAGACAATCACGGCATTTCTGGTTGAACCCGGAAAGCGGGACGAAGCCCAGAAGAAGCTCGTGGAGAAACACGCGTCGCTGCTGGATGAAGTCATCGACGCAGCGGCGCCTCCTGCCGAGCAACAAACAATCAGCTCGCTCAAGGACAAAATCAAACAAGCCAAGAGCTTCACCCCTGATCTTCCTCGCGGCTACTACATGGTGGAGCCCGAATCTGTGCCGCCCGCTACGCATCTATTGATTCGCGGAAAGGCTTCCAGCCCGGGATCAGAACTCACCCCCGGGGTGCCTGCGGTGCTCGTGGACGCGCAACCAGCCTTTCCTACTCCAAAACGCAGCAGTCTGCGCCGGTTGACCCTGGCCCAGTGGATTGCGAGCCCTGAGAATTCGCTAACGGCTCGAGTCATTGTCAACCGTGTATGGCAGCACCATTTTGGAGAAGGCCTGGTTCGCACTCCGAGCGATTTTGGCCGAATGGGCGACCGGCCCACTCATCCCGAGCTTCTGGATTGGCTCTCCCATTGGTTCGTTCAGGAAGGTTGGTCTCTCAAGAAGCTGCATCGCTTGCTCCTGACAAGCAACGCCTATCGAATGGCCAAGAGCTGGAATGCAAAGTATGGCGCCGAGGACCCAGAAAATCGAATGCTGTGGCGCGTCTCGCCGCGTCGCCTGGAAGTAGAGGCCATTTGGGATTCCATCTTGCACGCCAGCGGCCAACTGAATCCCCAGATGCACGGGCCCAGCATGTATCCCTTCGTTCCGGAGGCCGCGTTGCAGGGCCACAGCGATCCTGACAAGATCTGGAAACCGTTTGATGAGAAGGATGCTTCTCGACGGGCCATCTATGCGTTCATCAAGCGTTCCATGCTGGTCCCGTTGTTTGAGGTTCTTGATTTTTGCGACACGGCCAGGACGGCTGCCAGCCGCCAGGTCACAAGCGTGGCCCCCCAGGCGCTAAGTTTGTTGAATGGAGATTTTGTCAACCGCCAGTCGCGTCATTTTGCTGAGCGACTTGAATTCGAAGCCGGACCGGATGTTGGCAAGCAGATCGAACAAGCTTACCTGCTAGCGCTTTGCCGACCCGTAACGGCCCGAGAGAAAACAGAGATGCGAGCTTTTCTGGAGCGGGAAACCAAGCAACGGTTGTTGGAGTATTCGGGGACTGCATCGGCTGCCGATCAAACGAAGGCCCGTCGAGAAGCGCTGCAGCAAATGTGCCGCGTGATTTTTAACCTGAACGAGTTCGCTTATGCGGATTGAGTCTGTACGGCGGCAGAATGACGACCATGAGGACGACGAGAACGATTTCAAGAGATTTCTTCATGCCGCGTTGGCGCCACGTTCGATGAAAACAGCGTTCCCCCTTGGATAAGGGGGGACTTCAGGAGGGTTTAGAAGTGGGTGTCCGGTCGGCCCCAAACCCGTCATGACAACCCCCTGACGGCTTCACGACCGCTGTCGTTTCGCCTTCTTTCCTCCTTTTGGTAAGGGGGATTTTCAAGAGAGATTCCTATGCGAGTTGAAACAACCCGATTCTCACGCAATCCAACTCCTTGCGGGAACACCCGGCGCGAGTTCCTTTGGGAAGTGGCGGGAGGTTTCGCAGGACTGGCCTTGTTCGATCTTCTGTCTCGAGATGGCTTCTTCGGAAACGCACTAGCTTCTGCTTCAACGAAAACCCTGGATCTCTCGAATCCCTTCACTCCCCGCCAGCCACACTTTCCGGCGAAGGCAAAGCGCGTTGTGTTCCTCTTCATGAATGGCGCTCCCAGTCAGATCGACACCTTCGATCCCAAGCCAGCCTTGAGCCGCTTTCATGGAACTCCCTACAAGGGAGACGTCGAACAGGTTGGTTCGAACGGCCGGCCTGTCGGCCACATCATGCAGTCCCCGTTTGAATTTCAACGGCATGGACAGAGCGGATTGGAGATCAGCAGCCTGTTCCCGCATACCGCGAAGTTTGCTGATGATCTTTGCGTGATTCGATCGATGTACACCGACACGGCGGCGCATGCTTCGGGCTGCCTTCAAATGAACACGGGGAGTGTGTTGATCGGGAAGCCAAGCTTGGGTACCTGGTTGAGCTACGGTCTCGGCAGCCAGCAGGAGAATCTGCCTTCTTTCGTGGTGATGACGGATCCTCGCGGAGGGCCCATCGGCAGCGCTTCGAATTGGACCGCTGGCTATATGCCTGCCTCCTACCAGGGAACGCTGTTTCGCAGCACCGGCGTCCCCCTGCTTGACCTGGCGACGCCACCCGGCACGAGCGATCGCACTCAGCGCCACTCCCTGGACTTGCTTGATCGCCTCAATCGACAGCATCTCGAATCGCATCCCGGTGATTCGGACTTGGTTGCACGTATCAATTCCTATGAACTGGCGTATCGCATGCAAACGACTGCGTCTGAGGTGGTCGATGTTGAAAGGGAGAGCGCCAAAACCAAGGAGATGTATGGCCTGAATCAGAAGCTGACCGCCGACTTCGGCCGGAAGTGTCTGATCACTCGCCGCCTGTTGGAAAAGGGTGTGCGGTTCGTTCAGCTTTATTCCGGTGGCGGGCACATCGAGGACACCTGGGACGGGCACAACGACTGCATCACGAACCACACGCTTCACGCGGGTGAAACCGATCAACCTATTGCGGCGCTCATGTCGGATTTGAAGCGAACCGGACTGTGGGACGAAAGCCTCATTGTCTGGGGTGGAGAATTTGGGCGTACGCCCACCAGCGAGGGGATCGGCAAACCCGGCCGCGACCACAATCCTTACGGATTCACCATGTGGCTGTCAGGCGCTGGCGTCAAAGGCGGCCAAGCCATCGGCGCGACCGACGAGCTTGGCTTTAAAGCAGTGGAGGATCGCGCCCACATCTCCGATTTCCACGCAACGATTCTCCACCTCCTGGGCCTCGACCATACGCGCCTCACCTATTTCTACCAGGGACTCAACCAACGCCTCACCGGCGTGCGAGGAAATGTGATCCAGAAGGCACTGGCTTAGTGGCGTTGCCTTGCTTTTCTTACTTATGGGCATTTGGCAACTACTGTTTCCAAAGTTTGTCTGCCCGACCTGTGCCACCAGGCTTGAGGCATCTGACAGTTATGAACCTTGGCTTGGCTATGGGATGCTCTTTGTTTGGACAGATATTGCTGGAGTCGTGTCAGTAGTCACCGATACTCTTTGGGGGGAGATCGTAGGTTTTCTTGTCGCCCTATTCACGCTCGGTTACATCCTCGCGTTCCGCACACCTCGTTACTGGTGCGATCGGTGTAAGCGAATCGTCCGGCATGACGAAGCTTGCATGGCCCCGCCGCGTTCTCAGAAATAGGCAGCAAGTGCGCAATCCGTCACGGTATCGATGAAACGCGGTACCTAGCTCTCTGTGTGTACGTGCGAATTCGGCTAAAGCGTGAACCGTTGTGCCCACTCGCCGATTCGGGCGGAGGAGCGATAAACCCGGTCCAGAGAAATGCCTCCTGGCAGTTCGTGATGACCTACGGCTGCCAGGCCCATCGACGCCAGACAGCCGCACCGGGAGCAGTCGGGATCTCCACCAAACTGGCAGGGCGAAATGGTCGTTTTTAGATCGGCCGAGATATTGAGAGTGGTTCGAGAGAACATGCACTCCTGTGGAGAACGGGGAGGATGTGCAAACTCTCGAATGGTACCTTCCCCCATGTCGAGCTTCGGATGCTGCATGCGCAAGCGCAGTAGGTCTTCAATGGCTTGCGCCCGTTCGCTGGTGGAGAGACATTCCGGAGATTCTGCACCCTTCTGAGGTGTGAACAAGCTGATCCAGACTTTCTTGATTTCTGGGCGGGGGCACCAGTGCTGCAGGAACTCATCGAGGTAGCCCGATCGTTTCATCATCTGACCCGTGACGGTGCAATGAACAATCACGTTGTGGCCAGCGATGTTCTCAAGAATTCGCTTGTACGTCGCAGGCTTTCGCCGTTGATCGTGTTCAGGCTGAAGGCCGTCGATTGAAACAACTACGTTCACACGCGACATCATGGCCCAGCTCTTGGGAATTGGCCGGAAGGCGCTGGTAACGAGCTGAACAAAGATCCCCATCTGATGAAGCTGGGGCAGCAAGACTTCCACTTCCCTAAACCGCACAAGCGGATCGCCGCCTACAATGGACACGTGGATAGGCCGGTGTTTTCTCACCAGATCCAGCACTCCTGCTACGAGGGCATCACCTCGAAAGTCGCTCAGGCTGCGCAAGTTCACACCCTCCCCAACGTGCCCGTCTTCGTAGGCATAACAGCCTGGGCAGCGAAGAGGACATTCTCGCGTGATTTCAATCGAGAGCGTCGGGTACCGCCCGGTAAGAATCCTTCCCCAAGCCTGTAGAACCGTGGTTGCATCTAACATAGAGGATTTGGTAGCTGAGGAAAAAGAGCGCCATCGACGTTCGATGGCGGGCAGCGGACAATGCGAGAAATGGAAACGACGAGGTCTCGTGGTTCCTATCTAGATCATCGCTTTCGCATTCATTATAGAGGATTGGATTGCAAAGTATGACGAATGATTGCTGAACTCTGCCGGAAGCTCTTGTGAACGTGTTGGCTCAAATCGGGCCGCGGCTGTTGCCAAGGTGCCATCGCAGTTCATGCAAACCGGTACATCCGCGAAGAGTATCCAGAACTCAAGGATCTGAGGCTGGCAACTACTGCGAGGGGACGCGGTCTTGATGGCCGACAATGCAATTTAGGGAAGCATCAGCTCGGACAGCACGTGGTAGTCAGCGAGAGGTTTTGTTCACACCCGTCGCGTGACTACTGCCAAAAAAGAACGGTGCGCTTCCTCTCAGCGTACCATCACTTCCCACTCAGGCTGGGCACCAGCTATCCAGTTGCGACGAGCGGGACGATTGTATTAGACTGCACTCGCCCCCGTGAGGCTGGCCTGTTGTGGTTCCCTCCAACGAGCAGGTTAGTTCCCGTCAATGGTGAGTGTAGCTCAGCCGGTAGAGCGCTGGATTGTGGCTCCAGTGGTCGTGGGTTCGATCCCCATCACTCACCCCAACCTCAATAACTTGCGGCAGTTAATTCAACGACTTGCATAACCGCTAAAAACTCTGGTTGGGTGGAGTTGGGCTAGAGTTTTGGTGCTCGCGGTTACAGTTACAGTTACAGTCGCAGGAACAAAATGGCGTCCTAGTTTGACTGAATTGGACCTGTCTCTGGCGAATCAATACCGAGGCCGATTTTCACGCTCTGCAAAGGTAAGGCGCACCCGAAGGCTCCCAGTGGCCGCGAACGGATTAGACGAGTTGATCACACCAGTTTATAAACTCAAGCAGCGACCGGTTTCTGAACGGGTCGTCTTACCAGAGTCACTCCTAGAACGAACTCTTCCGACAATCAAGCAGCGATCGGTGTCTGGTACAAGCCTCGACAGTGAGATTGCCATCGATAGGACATCAGATTCAGGACCGGTCGGGGTTCCCTCCTGCCGGGTGTTTTTCCCTCCAATGAGTGATGCGCACGATAACTGTTGAAGTAGTCCCCGAACTCGAGCAGCTTGTTTTCGAGATCAACGGTCGTCCAGAATAACGTGCGATCCAAATACTCCCTTCGAATCGTCCCGATCAGCCGCTCCACAAACGGATGACACAGGGGAACATAGGGCAGGGTCTTGATTTTTGCTACCTCCAGGATTCGCAAATTGGCTTGCCATTGCTTGAACCGATAAAGCGGATCGTGGTCGGAGCTGAGATACTTTGGCATCACCCGGTGCCCTCGAATGGCCTGATGGAACATCCGGCAGAGCGCTGTACCATCGACTACTCCGGCATGGACGCCGAAGCCGATGATTCTGCGGGTATATTGATCCATGACAACCAAGACCCAGTGTGTCCGCAACGTGGCTGATTCGCACTGGAACAGATCGATACTCCAGAGGCTGTCCTTCAGATGTCCAATAAAGGTCAGCCAAGAAGGACCACCGGAGCCCGGTCGATAATGACTAGCGAGAATCCTTCGAACGATGTCTTTGTCGATTGGGAGGTCGAAAGCAAGGCAATCTGCTGAGCAATTCGCGGACAGCCCCAAGTGGGATTGCGCTGTTTTGTTTGGACAACGGCTTCGATGAGTTCTCTGGACGGTCCCTTTCGACCGGGCTTGCGTCTTCGCTTGGGTGAGAAGAGTAGCTGATACTTTCGGTTCCTCAGAGTTCGGTGGAGGTTCAAGAGAGTCGAAGGTTTCAGTACGATTGCTGAACGGATCAAGCGGGCGGGGCGAATGAGGAGAGCACAAAAACCGGCGACCAGGCGATCTGAGTTGCATAGATTGGGTGACCGCTGCCGCGAACGATTGAGGATCAGGAGTTGTTGCTTGATGAGAACGGACTCGGCGAGGACAGAACGGATTCCGCCCGGACCCGAGAGTCGGGCGAGCGTAGCGATGAGATGGACGAAAAGGATGACGAAATCGCGCATCTCCGCATCCTAGCAAGAACGGCTATCCCCCAGGAATGGTGGGTAAATCAGCAATTCGCCATAGACAGGTAAGACAGGGAAACTAGAAGCTGATCTTCAATGCCAGCTGAACCTGGCGCGGATTCACTGCTGTACTGCTAATAACTCCGTTGCTCGAATTGCCAACTTGAGCTGTCGGAGCTGCGAATTGAGCCGTGTTCATAGCGTTAAACGCCTCGGCTCTTACCTGCAGGTTCACCTTGCCTTCGCTCAGACGAAAGTTCTTGAAAAGTGACAGGTCGAAGTTCCGCTGACCTGGATTCCGCACATCGGGCAACGTTCGACCCACGTTGCCAAACGCAAACGCGGAAGCAAAGCTGAAAACCGAAGTGTCGAACCAGCGGTTCACCCGGTCGCCTTTGGAGCCACTCGTGATTTCGGCAGAGGTTCCGTTATTGTTCGGTCTTTGCCCGGCTGTTCCCAAGCCTGTATTGTTCTGAGTCTGAGTGAGGATAACAGGGGTCCCCTTCTGGAAAGTGACAATGCCATTAATCTGCCATCCTCCGAGAACCGCATTCACTACAGAATTCGAACCACTCAAGAAGCGGCCTTCGCGGCCGAAGGGCAGATCGTAAACTACGCTCGTCACCAGGCGGCTGGAGACATCCTGTGTTGAAATCGACCGCTCCCCGCGGCGATTATAAAAATCCTGTTTGTTGCCTGCCGGCCCCAGGAAGGTGACAACCTGGGACGCATCGTCGATTAGCTTGCCTCCCGTGTAGGCCACCAGCAGTCCAAGCCCCTGTGAGAAGCGCCTCTCGACGCGCAGCGTAAAGGCGTGGTAGATGGAGTTCGCTTGCGGTTTGCGGAAGCCATTGACGGATGTGTATTGGGGAAACGTCCTGAGGAGTTGACCACGCGTCACTGTTGAACGGCTCAACACCGAATTGGGGTTCGTTATGACTCCGAAGAACGGGTTGGCTACCAGGTCGTTCAGTGAGTTGCCGAGCGAGAAGAAAGACGAAGGCAACTGATTGTAGGTCATCGAACCTTCACCGTCGATCAGATGATTGCCCTTGCTGGCCGTGTAGCCGCCTTCAACGACGAGGTTGCCGGGCAGTTCCCTTTGCAGATTGAAGTTCCATTGTTGAATCACTGGATTGACGTAGTCGACGAAGAAGCTTTCGCCAATCCCCAACCCAAGGTTCGTCGAAGCTCCGGTGCCGCTTCCCAGCGGCAAGTTGAACCCATCCGGGTAAGGATTACTCAGGAAATTGATCGGAGTCCGTCCATCCAGAGATGTGATGAAGCCCGTCGATGAGCGATAGCCTTCCATGCCAGCGCTTCCCGTGTGCGAGGCGGCCTGGAGCGCCGAACCGGAGTACATGATGCCATAAGCACCGCGAGCTACCATCTTGTTGCCAATCTTGTAGGCAAACCCGAAGCGCGGTCCCCAGTTGTTCTTGTCGGTGGGTGTCTGACGCCGGTTGTCGGCATCGACGAACTGCATAGCGCCACGCAAGTTGGGGAATGCCGCAACCATGCCCGCTATTGGCGACGTCGCGTTGATATCGAAGAAACTGTAACGGTTGTACCGTTCAGTGCGCGGGACGTCTACATCGTACCGCAGTCCCAGGTTCATCGTGAGATTATTCGTCACTCGAAAATCATCTTGGAAGTAGAGGGCCCAGTAGGTGCTTGCCGAGGCTGGGGTAGGATCATGCGAAACCGACCCACTCGAAGGCACTCCGATCAGAAGCGAAGCCAAACCGAATCCTTCCGTTCCACTGGCTTGAACTGGATTGCGCTGCGTCCATTGCTGATTGAAACTGTACTGCCCTGCCGGCTGCCCCAATTGGAGAAAGTTCAACAGCAGTTTGCGGTATTCCATCCCAGCCTTGATCGTGTGCCGCGACAGAACCTTCGTCATCGAGCCGCTTGCAACGTGCGAGTTGGGAACAAAACGCAGTGTTGTGAAAGTAGCTTGGCCAAGAGAGGAAAGTCCGTTGATATCAAACCGGGGAAACTCCAGGTTCTGCGTTTCTGCCTGGGTCTTGATATATCCCGGAAAGCCTAAAGTCGTGGGGTCAAAGCCAGTGGAGAAGGGCAGCCGGAAATTGAAGAAGCGTCCGAATCCGTAACGCAGGTTGACAATAGTGCTGGGATTGACCGTGTACGTCGTGTCGAGCGACGTGCTTCGGTTGCGGGTTTCGCTGGGGCCATCGCCTGATGGTGTTCCCGCGTTGCCAAAGAAATTGACAGGAACTCCTTCTGACCGAGCCAGCGAGAGCCGTCCAAACATTCGCCAGGCAGGCGAAAAAACGTGGTCGAGGCGGACGTCAAAACGGTCGTCGTCATTGGCCTGAGATCCCTGGATAAGAAGATTGTTGACCTGGGTAAACGCATTGGTGGGCGTCGTGTTCGAAGCCGGGAAATAGGACATCAGTTTTCTTGCTACCGGATCGATCCGATTCTCGGGGATGCGATTGCCCTGGAAAGGATCCCGTATGAATCCCCCCTGGCCGTCGGGTTTCGTCGTCAATGGATCGTAGATGGTGATCGGTGCGCCAGACGCGGTACGGAGATTTGAAAAGTCACCCCGCTTCCACTCCTCCAAAGGCACTGTTCCCGTGAAAAGGCTGGCCTGGCGTTGCCGCGTTCCTTGATAGTCCACAAAGAAGAAAGTCCGGTTGCGTCCGTCGTAGCCCTTGGGAATGAAGATGGGGCCGCCGATGGTTCCTCCAAACTGGTTGCGCTGAAAGGTCCGCAGCGGAACGCCAGCGCGATTCGAAAAAAAATTGTTGGCATCGAGCTTGTTGTTACGCAGAAACTCGAATCCAGAACCATGCAGGGTGTTTCCGCCTTGCTTGGTCGCTACGTTGATCACACCGCCACCAGACCGGCCATACTCGGCAGCAAGCGTGTTGGTCTGAACACTGAACTCTTCCACGGCATCCACGGAGGGTGTGTAGGCCAGGGTGTTAATCGAAACGTTACCCTCCGGAAGGATAATCGAGGTTCCGTCGATGGTAATTTCGCTGGTTGCATTCCGTCCACCGCTGATCCACGGAGTGGAGCCACCGCCGGGAATGACTCCCGGCGTCAGCGTTGCGAGAGCAAACGGATTGCGGCCATTCATGGGCAGCTCTGAAATGCGCTTGCTCTCGATAACGGTTGCCAGCGTCGAGCTGTTGGTCTCAACCGGTGGAGGCGCGCCGACCACATCGACGGTTGTGGCGACTTCACCGACAGTCAGCTGGACGTCGATGGAGCGGTTTTGTTGCACGTTCAGCCGTATGCCGCTGCGAACAAAACGCTTAAAGCCGGCCTTCTCCACCGTAACCCGATACTCTCCGGGCAAAAGTAACGGCAGAACGTAACGCCCTTCTGGGCTGGTGGTCAGGTCATGGGAAACCCCCGTCGATTCGTTGGCCACGTTCACCTTGGCGTCTGGAATCGCTGCGCCCGATGAATCTGTCACCAACCCTTGCAACGTTCCGGTTGAAGTTTGCGCTCGCATGAAACAACTCCACAGTCCCCCAACCAGGATTAACAGTGGCACACAAATCCGTCGCATTTTGAACCTCCTCATGTTGTCGGACAAAAAGGGAACCGCCTGCTCGCAAATCTTCAGTGAGCAATGCTCCAGGCATTTTCGAACCAGGGTCTGCTTCGGTGCTCTTGGACTCCCGAGGAGCGGAGACAGAGCAAACAGTGACAACCGCGGTCTCGCCGCTAACACATTGGGCGTTCTCGACGCGCACGCGGCGAGCCTCTTCCCTCGCGTCTGGGGTTGTCTGCGGATTTACCCGCGTAGCCAACAGAAAGCAAAGCGCAGGAATACCTCGAACCCGTTGCCTGTGGTGATCGTGAATCTGGACGATGGCTTCGCTATCTCCCAGAGAAACGACCTCGCCCACATAAGCCTCCGTTTCTACAAGGTCTCGAAGAGTTTCGCCGGCACTCTGTAAAGGTGCCGCGAGTGTAGGTTGTGGCAGCTGTGAATCGGTGACGGAAGTATAATGCATCTCCGGCCCGAATGCACTGTCAACTTGACTGTCGTTGGAGTGAGTTGGGACGGTCTGCGGCAGACCTCCGGATTCATTAGGCACACGTTACCACGTGCCAAACAAGCAGGGAACATTCGGTGGTTAGCTGAACGCAGCAGGTGGCGTCCGACTCAGAAAAGATTCTGAATAACTCCGTGCACCGACCAGAATCGTTGCGCTTGACCAACGGATTTGAACCCTCGCATTTGTCGCTCACGCATCGGCTCATGCGAAACTTCGGCCCGATTGTTAGCGTAGCGCTCGGTGTCGTGCACGACAGAAGGCATCACGGTGCGGCACGCTGCCTCATAGGTCCTCAGCTGGTCGGTGACCAGTAGCCTGGGTTCCCTTTCCTGACCTTTCAGTAGCTTACGAAGGAATCGTTCGGCGGCCCGCTGATCGCGTCGGGGTTGGACGAGAATATCGATCAGGTCACTATCTTGGTCGACAGCCCGCCACAAATACTGTCGTTGACCTTGGATAGTCACGAACAGTTCGTCCAGGTGCCAGGTGTCCCCCAAGCGCCCCTGCCGTCGCCTGAGCGTCCGGGCGTACTCGATACCAAACTTCCGACACCACTGTCGGATGGTTTCATAGCTGACTGTGAGGCCGCGCTGCGCCAGAAGATCTTCCACATCTCTAAAGCTCAGGCTGGTCTAGTGAGGAATCCTGGCCGATCAGACGTCGCTGTTACACTATGCGCGTTTGGCTCGGCTATCGACGATGGTGCTCGACTCCAGCGCGCGCAGCGCCGAAACATTTCGGGCTGTCCTGCGGAAAAGTACCCTTCGATTAACCGCCCCGATGCGAGCTGGTTCCAGCAAGCGCTTGCTGACCGGCCAACGGCCATAGTTACCTCTGATTCTGCGGGTCGTCGGTCTCAAGACTTTTCTGGTCGCCCCTACTCGAGCGCCTGATTCGCTGCGTCAGACGCTTGAACGTTTATCCAGCTGGCTGGGATGACCAATATTGGCTGACGATTACCCGCGAAAAACCCTAGTGTTTACTGATCCGGCTCACTCCCGTATGGTCGGCCATCCGGAAGTTGGAGGTCGTCTGAGGCCCGTTCCCAAGAGTAGTCGCCTACCGTTTATCAATTGCGAGTGCGGCCAGTTGACGTATAACCGCTGAACCACCGAAGCAGGTCGAACGTCGTTCTGAGAGGATGGTCGGCGCTGAAGATTATGCCGTCTGCGAAACGCGTAAGACAAAACTCACTCTCATCGAACGAGACATCGAGCTCGACGGCGCAAGGGCAGCCACCTTTCAAGTAATGTGAGGAGGCATCAATGATTCTCGTGACTGGCGGTACGGGCGTCATCGGGAGTGAAGTTCTGCGACTGCTGTCCCAAGCGGGGGTCCCCGCACGCGCCCTTGTCCGGAACCCGCAAAAAGCGCAGAAACTGCCTGGCATCATATGGGTTGTCGGTGATTTGGCTAGACCAGAAACGTTAATAACGGCTTTCGAGGATGCCAAGACAGTATTCCTTCTCACACACTATTTCGAAGACATGGTGGAGTTGCAGCACAACGCCATTGCTGCAGCACGCGCCGCGGGCGTTACACACGTCGTGAAGGTTTCGGCCTTCGCCGCATCGGACCACTCAAATGCCCCCATCGGGCGATGGCACTACCAGGTCGAGAAGGAACTGCAAGCGTCGGGGATGGCTTGGACCATGCTCCGGCCTCACCACTTTATGCACAACCTTCTTGCCCAGGCCGAGTACGTCATCAAAGAGGGCGTCATCTACTCGCCTTCGGGTGACGGCAAAATTCCTTACATCGATCCGCGTGACGTTGCCGCGGTCGCCTTCGTAACCCTCACTCAGCCGGGACATCTCGGCAAGAAATATGTGCTTACGGGAAGTGAAGCGATTTCTTATCGCCAAGCTGCGGAGATCATCGGCGCCGTAATCGGCAAGAAACTGCGGTTTGTCGATGAGTCTCCAGAGGAAGCGCGCCCCCGCCACGGCGGAAAAACAGTAACGATCACCAACACCGTCGCTGATCTCATTGGCCGGCCGCCGCGAACTGTTGCCGAATTCGTTCAGGAGCACGCTTCAGTCTTCCGCGGTTAACACGCCCGCGTGGCCTAAGGCGCAGAGCCGCAACCAAAAGAGTCTATACAGAGTGATTGGGGAGCTCGACCACGTTCTCGCGTCGGGCAAGGACGTCAACATTCTCGTGCTCGACACCGAGGGCTATTCGAACACTCTTGTTAGATACATGGTTCCTCCCTTGACAAGAGCACTCCGGGATCACCTAATGTTGGGCTATACCGTCCAACCATTGCCGCGCCGCCTCGACCATGGATTGATTGAGCTCGTGACCGCCCTGATGCCAGTGTTCGCTAACAGAGGCTCCAGCCTCTTTCAGCAGCGACAGAAGACGCTGGGTATTCTCTGGAGGCACGATGGGATCCCGCACGACCCGCCGCTACAAAGACTGCCACGCTGCTAAGGTCGGGTAAACGGTCAGGCTGGAGGGGCACCATGGGACTGAATAGCGCCGCCGCCCGAACCACGCCCAGGTGAAGAACCAGAAGACTCGCAGCAATATTGGCTCCGTTCGAGTAACCCACTGCCACCACGTTCTGAGAATCAAAGCCGTATTTATGCGAGGTCGCTCGGACAAACTCGGCTAGTTCCTGCGACCGGAATCGCAGGTCTTGCTCATCGAATACACCCATCGCCAGCCGTCGAAAGAAACGAGGCATGCCGTTTTCCAGCACTTTCCCACGCGGGCTGAGTAGTGCAGCGCCGGGGGCCAGAGCTTGTCCCAGGAGAAGCAGGTCATTCTCGTCGCCTCCTGTGCCGTGAAGGAGTAGCAGCGTTGGCAAAAACGGTGATGTTGCTGGAACAAACCGGTGTTTGAAACTGGCAGTTGCATCAGTCATACCGATCTCGCCGGCTGCCTTGACAATCGAAGGGGTGGGAGATGGGCTTCAATACGGCTCCATTGCGATTCCAGCCAATTGGGTAGGACCAGCTTGGTTCCCAGGCTTTCCATTTCTTCATCGACTGCGAAACCGGGCGTATCAGTTGCAATTTCAACTTGTCTGCCGGTCAAAATTTTCCAGCTGAGGCTTCCTATGAGTCCGAAGAAAAAAAAGGCAAGAGACCCACCACGAAGGCTCTGTGCCACTGATGCCCGCCTGGCACCGTTAAAATGGCTTTCATTGGCGTTCTCCTGCAACGCTGGCCTGTTCTCTCCATTGGACATTCACACCCGGTGCAGCCACGCGACCACGATTTCGGGCTTGATCATGAAGAGACAAGGGCTGGATCCGCGGCGCTGGTCGCTCGGGACGACGTCATGGTCCCATTTCCGATGAAAAACCCGAGGCCAGGAAAGTAACGCAGATCTTTCCTTGCCAACACCAACAGGAATATGATCTGGCCAAAGGAATACCTCGTTCACTGATGGCTTCGCTCGGCAGACGCGGAAACTCTAGCAGGACTTTCGCAGATGCTCTGAGGTTCTTGGCAGATCCCTATGACCGACACACCGAAAAGGGGGATTTTATGAGGCCCAAAAAACTCTTTCTTCTGATTCTCGGGTTCTGTTTGGCGCCGGTGTTTCCCGCGCGCGCACAGGACTCCACGATTCAGGGTTTGGTCGTCGATGAAACCAAGGCTGTCATGCCGGCAGTTCAGATCGCGATCACCAACGTAGCGACCGGCGTGATGAAAACCGTCAAGACCAATGAGGAAGGACTCTACGCTGCCCAGCTGTCCGCTCCGGCCGTTTACAACATTGAAGCGTCGGTGGCCGGCTTCTCCGCGCTCAAGCGCGAGAAACTGAAACTCGACGTGGGCCAGACCGCGCGCGTGGACTTCACGATGAAGGTCGGCGACCTCTCGGAGGTGCTGGAAGTTTCGGCTGCCGCTTCCCGGATCGATGCGGAGACATCCGTTGTGGGTCAAGTCATCGACAATCGGAGGATCGTCGAATTGCCCCTCAATGGGCGCAATTACCTGGAACTAGCCCGGCTGACCACGGCTGTGGCCCCTTCCGCAGGCAGCCGTCCTGATTCCAAAGGATCGTTCAGCGCCCTGGGTCAGCATGGCTATCAAACCAACATCCTGCTGGACGGCGTCGACAACAACTCGCGTGCTTCCGGCGGCCAGCTTGGCTTTGAAGCGCAGGCAGTGACCCCGTCTATAGATGCCGTGGCCGAATTCAAGGTGGTCACCAATAACAACTCCGCCGAGTACGGCTTCCGCATGGGAGGTACGGTCATCGTGTCCACGAAGGGCGGCAGCAACGAGTTGCATGGCTCGTTGTTTGAGTTTCTGCGGAACGACAAACTGGATGGCGCCAACTTCTTTTCTGTCGGGCAGCCCAAGCCCGCCTTGCGGCGCAACCAGTTCGGCGGCGCTATAGGCGGCCCCATCATTCGCAAGAGGACATTCTTTTTTGGCAGCTACGAAGGCACGCGCCTTCGTCTGCGGCGAGAGCAGCCTCACCACGGTTCCCACTCAGGCAATGCGGGAAGGGGATTTTCGGTCGACCCGTCCCATTTACGATCCAAAGACCACGCGACCTGACGCCGGCGGCAACATGGTGCGCGATCGTTTTCCCGGCAACTTGATTCCCGCCGATCGTTTCGACCCCGTGGCTTTGCAAGTGATTCGACTCTATCCACTGCCTAACCTGGCGGGCACTGTCAACAATCACTTCTTCTCAGGGACGCTGGAGGATGACACCGATCAGATCGACGGACGAATCGACCATCACTTCTCTGAGAGGCATCGCCTGTTCGGTCCGCTACAGCCGCCGCGCCTACGATTCCATTGATCCAGGCCCGTTGCCGCTTCCGGCGGATGGCGGCTTGTGGACCGACCACCACGCTGCAAGCCCACAGTGTGGTTCTCAACCTGAACTCCACGCGTCTCCGCCGCGCTAAACAACGAGTTTCGCTTCGGCTATTCAAAGATCAACAGCTTGTTAGATGTCCCCGGAGAAGCCAACCTCAACGAGAAACTTGGAATTAAAGGGCTGCCTGATCTGGGCGACGACAACCAGCGCGGCATGGCGCGCTTTACGCCAACCGGCTATGCCGAAGTAGGGACTCGCAGCTTCTGGCCCAACCGCAACAACCTCCGCCTGTGGCAGTTTTCCGACAACCTCTCACAGGTCCGCGGCCGCCACGTGATGAAGACAGGTTTCGAATTCCGCCGCGAGAATCTTTTCCGGCGGGCGGCCCGGCTTTGCGCGCGGCCAGATTCGCGTTCAACGGCTCATTCACACAAGACCCTTTGAGCCGTGGCAACACCGGCGACGGCATGGCCGACTTCCTCCTCGGGCTGGCCGGCGGCGCTACGATGGGTAATCAGAACGGCGAGACCGCTGTGGCTCGCAACTACTCTGCGTACTTTCAGGACGACTGGCGTCTCAACTCGCGTCTCACGCTGAACCTGGGAGTTCGCTGGGATATGTTTGGTCCTCCAGTTTTCGCGACAGCTCCGGTGAGTCGCCTGGTGATTGAAGCAGGGCCCGACTTCAATACCTTCCTCCGCCCTAAAGACGAAAGCGATTGCGGCTGCAAAAAGGATCTGAATAACTTCGCGCCACGCGTAGGTTTCGCGCTGCAGGTAACGCCCAAGACCGTGCTGCGCTCCGGCTTTGGCATGTTCTACGGACAACCTGATTCCATCGCCCACGACGGCGATGCACGGTTCTACCATCAGCCGCCGGACTTCACTGAGATCAGTTTTCCCACGGACCGCCTGGTCCAGCCTTCGGCTGTCGTTTCCGTGGGATTTCCGCCCGGGTTGTTGCCGACGACCGTGATTCAACCCAATGTGCTCGTTCGCGCCGCCTACCGCTTTCTGCCTTCTCAGTATGCCCAGCAGTGGTTTGCCGACATTCAGCGCGAGTTGCCTTACCAAACGGTGTTGACATTCTCATATATTGGCGCCAGCACCCATCACCTGGTGCAGACGCTCGATGCCAATCAACCTCTGACGCCGGGCCCGGGCTCGGTACAGTCGCGCCGCCCGCGCCCGCAGTACGGAACCATCAGCCTGCGCGATCCCCTGGGGAATGCCAGCTATCAGGCATTCACGGCCAAGGTGGAGAAGCGCTACACGCAAGGTCTCAGCTTCCTCAGCTCCTACACCTGGTCTCACAGCATCGACGACGTGCTGGAGACCTTGAATCAGACGGCAGGTCAGGGATTACAGGACAACTACAATATCAGCCGCAACCGCGGGAATTCTGTCTTTGACCGGCGTCATCAATACGTCGCCAGCAGTGTCTACGACCTTCCGTTTGGACAGAAGCGCAAATGGACCCTGCAAGGACCGATGGATTGGATTTTCGGAGGCTGGCAGATGGGAGGCATTGTCACGCTGCGCACCGGCCCGCCCTTCACGCCGCTCATCAGCACCGATATCTCAAACACCGGCAATGCGAATCACCCCGATCGTATTGGCAATGGCACTCTTCCCAGCGGCCAAAGGAGCATCTCAGCGCTGGTTCGACATCGCAGCTTTCACCATTCCACGCGATTTCACCTACGGCAACTCCGGCCGGGATATTTTGTTTGGGCCCGGTTTTAAAAACCTGGATTTGAAAATCGGCAAGAACTTTTTGTTCGGCGAGGGCAAACGAGTGGAGTTTCGCTGCGAGATGTTCAACTTCACGAATACTCCGAACTTCGATATCCCGAATCTAAACGTCAATCTACCTCAGGGAGGCCGCATCACCTCAGCCGCTTCTCCGCGCCAGATCCAGTTCGGACTGAAGTTCGTGTATTGACTATCGCGCGGCCCGCGCAGAGACAGCTGCAAGGGTCAGCAAAACGCCTCAGAGCCGTCGAGTGTCTTCGGGCGAGCGGAAATCGAAACTGAGCATGCTTATAAACCAGCCCAAGTCCTTCAATGCTTCCGTTCTACGACTTTTCCGGCTGAGCCGCCTTGCTCTGTTCCTCACGCAGTGGCTGCTGGTGAGCACTGGCGCCATCGCTGGCCAGAGTCCGCCAGCTCCGCCAAAGCGACCGAACATTCTGTGGCTCATCGCCGAAGACTTTGGCCCCCAACTTGGTTGCTACGGAACAAAAGAAGTCTGGACCCCGAATCTTGACCGCCTGGCTGCCCAAGGCATGCGTTACACCCGGGCGTTTACCACCGCGCCCGTCTGCTCAGCCAGCCGCTCGGCGTTCATCACGGGCATGTATCAGACCACCATCGGTGCGCACAACCATCGTTCGCACCGCGACGACGGTTACAAACTGCCCAAAGGCGTGAAGGTTGCCAGCGATTGGATGCGACAGGCCGGTTACTTCACGGCTAACCTCCGGGAACTGCCTGCCGGCTGGGGTTTCCAAGGAACGGGCAAAACTGATTGGAACTTCAGCTACGACGGCCAGCCGTTCGATTCTGATCGTTGGGAAGATTTGAAGACGCACCAGCCGTTCTATGCGCAGATCAACTTCAAGGAGACACACCGGAAGTTTCAGGCTCCCGAAGCGCGCCGACCCAGCCAAGGTCGTCATTCCGCCCTACTATCCTGACCACCCAGTCACCCGTCAGGATTGGGCCGAATATCTGGACAGCGCCTCAGAATTGGACCGTAAAATCGGAATGATTCTCAAACAACTCGAAACCGACGGCCTCGCTGGCAACACCATTGTCATGTTCTTCGGCGACCACGGACAGGCACATGTCCGCGCCAAGCAGTTTTGTTACGACAGTGGACTGCACATCCCGCTCCTCATCCGTTGGCCCAAGAACATTCCGGCGCCGCGGAACTACAAGCCAGGCACAGTGGACAGCCGCCTGATCGCAGCCATCGATTTTCTGCCAACCATGTTGGAAGTCGCCGGCGTGACGAAGCCCACGACGATGCAGGGTGAAGTCTTTCTGGGCAACGGCGCCGACTCGCCCCGCCAGTACGTCTTCGGCGCGCGCGACCGATGTGACGAAACCGTCTTCCGCTTTCGCACCGTGCGCGATACGCGCTACCGTTACATCCGCAACTTCACACCAGAGCGTCCCTTCCTGCAGCCGAACGCCTACAAAGAGCGGAGTTACCCCGTATGGAACCTGCTGAAAGAGCTGCACGCCAAGGGCAAACTGACGCCCACGCAGGCTGTCTTGTGTCGCTTCGTCGATGCCGGTGCAAGAGCTATATGATCTCGACACCGACCCTTACGAGATTCATAACCTGGCGGGCTCGAAACAGACAGAGCATCAGTCGGTGTTGAAGCGGCTCAGCACCGCGCTGGAGCGCTGGATTGACGAGTCGAACGATCAAGGCCGAGTCTTAGAACCTGCAGAGTCGGCAGCGGCCAAAGGCGTCACCAGGCCTGGCAGCGATCCTAATGCGGGATCGATACCGACGCCAAAGTAGCAGCATCAACGAAAGCGACTCGCCGATGAGAAGATTCCCTGGCACTGCGTACTGCCCTTCAAATGCGGTTTTATATGTTGCGACTGTCTCCTGTCTGCTGCTTGCCTCGGCGACCGTTGCTGAGGCGTCCTCTTCCCAACCCCCGAATATCGTGGTTCTGCTGGCCGACGACCTTGGTTACGCCGATATCGGCCTCCATGGCGGCCGGGAGGTTTCCACACCGAACATCGACTCTCTGGCTAGTAACGGCATCCGGTGCAGCAATGGCTATGTCTCGGGTCCCTATTGCAGCCCCACGCGGGCTGGGCTGCTCACGGGTCGCTACCAGCAGCGGTTTGGGCATGAGTTCAATCCGGCGTTGCTCAACCAGGGCGGGCATGGCCAAGGGCTGGCCTTGGCCGAGAAGACGCTCGCCGATCGTCTGAAAGCGGCCGGCTACACCACGGGCCTGGTGGGTAAGTGGCATCTGGGTGAGGAGGACCATTTCATCCGCTCAGGCGCGGCTTTGTCGAGTTCTTTGGTTTCTTGGCCGGATCTCATTCCTATTTTGAAACCGACGATCCGACGCGCGGCCCGATCCTCGGCGGTCGCAAGCGGGCTGAATTCAAGGGGTATCTCACCGATGTTCTCGCTGAGAAGGCCGCCGCCTTCGTCGAGCGGAACAAACAGAAGCCTTTCTTCCTTTACCTGGCCTTCAACGCCGTCCACACGCCGATGGATGCGCCAGAGCGGTTGCTTCAGCGGTTTGAGCACATCAGCGACACGAAACGCCGCACTTACCTGGCGATGACAGCCGCCCTCGACGACGCGGTGGGAACCCTGTTGCGGCAGCTGCGCGAAGCCGGCCTCGAGGAACGCACCCTGATCTTCTTCTTGAGTGACAACGGGGGGCCGACAACTAAGTTTGCCGCTAATGGTTCTGGCAATGCGCCGTTGCGGGGCAGCAAAGGCGATACCTGGGAAGGTGGCATCCGCGTCCCATTCCTGGTGCAGTGGAAAGGCCATCTGGCGGCGGGCAAAATTTACGAGCGGCCCGTGATTGCCCTGGATATTGCGCCCACTGCCCTGGCAGCTGCTGGAGTAAAGCTGAAACCGGAGTGGAAGCTGGACGGCATCGATCTGCTGCCGTTCCTGCAAGAGAAAAAGAAGGAAGATCCCCACGAGGCGATGTTCTGGCGCTTTGGCTCACAGATGGCCATCCGCCAGGGGGATTGGAAGCTAGTCCGCCCCAGCCGCGGACTGAAAGAGTATGAGGACATCGCCACTGAACCGATGCTGTTCAATTTGGCAACAGATATCGCCGAGCAGCGCGAACTGGCTGTCCAGTCACCGGGAAAAGTGCGCGACCTTCAGACGCTCTGGGACCGCTGGAACCGTCAACTGGCGGCGCCACGGTGGCCAGCCACCGTGGGAGGCAAGCCTGTCCGGCCCTGAAGTGTGGTGTGTCTGGTGGCCGTGCTTAATTCTCTCGGATAGCACTTGAATTTGTGATGACAAACAGACGACTCTACCCCTGTCGGATCGTGTTTCGCTTGGCCACGGTGCTGGCAAGCTTGGCGCTAGTTCCGCTTGCCAGTCTGGCGGCAGAGGCCGCTTCCCTGCCTCGGCCCAACATTCTACTCATCCTTGCCGACGATCTCGGGTTTTCGGATCTGGGTAGCTATGGTTCAGAGATCCCGACCCCGAATCTGGACGCCCTTGCCGCTCGCGGCTTGCGCTTCACCCAGTTCTACAACGCAGCGCGTTGCTGTCCCACGCGCGCCGCCCTGCTCACCGGACTGTACCCACACCAGGCCGGTGTCGGTCACATGCTGCAGAACTGGAGCCACATTGCTCCAGCGTACTCGTCTGGTCTCAACAACCGTTGCGTCACCTTCGCCGAGCTGCTGCGACCCGCCAACTATCGCACCTATCATTTGGGCAAGTGGCATGTGGGCGGATTTAACCAAGCACAACCGAAGAATTTTCCGCTCGACCGGGGTTTCGATCGTTACTACGGCACGGCCGGAGGTGGAAACTATTTTCTGCCCAAGCCACTATTTCTCGACCGTCAAGAGCGCAAGCCTGAGGAAGGCTACTATCTTACCGACGCGCTGAGCGCGCGAGCGGTCGAGTTCCTGGAGGAACACGCACGCGACCACCGGGACAAGACTTTTTTCATGCACCTCTGCTATACGGCGCCACATTTTCCGCTCCACGCCAAGCCCGAAGATATCGCCAGGTATCGCGGCAAATACCGGAAGGGCTGGGACGCTCTGCGCGAGCGGCGTTTCTCGCGTCAGAAGGAACTGGGAATCATCACGCCAGGTTCGAAGCTTTCGCCGCGCGACCCGGAAGCCCAATCCTGGACTGACGTCGTAGACAAGGACGAGTGGGACCATCGGATGGCGGTGTATGCCGGAATGGTCGATCGCATGGACCAGGGCATCGGTCGCGTGCTTGAGGCCATAAGACGGATGGGCGTCGAGCAGAACACATTGGTGATTTTCCTCTCCGACAACGGCGCAAGCGCGGAGGCTCTCGATTCCTGGCCCGATCCGGCGCGCGGCCATCAACCGGAGTCGGTGCTCGGCACGCGGGAATCGCATCGCTGTCTTGAAGTGGGCTGGGCCAACGCTGCCAACACTCCTTTTCGTGAGCACAAAATGTGGGCTCACGAAGGTGGCATTGCCACACCGTTCATCGCCAGCTGGCCCGCCGGCATCAAAGCGAGAGGCGAACTGACACACCAGGTCGGACACGTCATCGACCTCATGCCAACACTACTCGACCTGGCTGGCCTGAAATATCCAAGGCGATTTCAAGATCGTGAATTAACGGCCGTCGAAGGCAAAAGCCTCGCACCGGTTTTGCAAGGGAAGCGTCTCGGCCAGAGAACCCTCGCCTGGGAGCACGAAGGCAATCGGGCCATTCGCGTTGGCGACTGGAAGCTGGTGGCCCGTTTTCGGGGTGACTGGGAACTCTATAACCTGGCGGTTGATCGCACGGAACTGAACAACCTGGCCTCAAGCATGCCCGCGAAGGTGAAGCAACTCGATCAGCGCTGGCAAGACTGGGCGAATCGTGTGGGCGCGGTGCCGTGGGAACGGCTACCAGCGTCAAGCTATCAACCGTCCAAGGGCTATCGCAAGAAGTCGGAGCCAGTTAAGGAATGAGGGATAAAGGCTAAGCTCCGTCAGAGTGAAGAGTCAGCCTCAAAGCAGCGGCAGACGGCCAAGTCCCCTTAAAAAAAGGGCAAGGCCGCAGACCTTGGGGGTTGTCCTGGCACTAGCCAATCGGAAGCATGACAGCTCCTGCGCGGTTTCTGCGAAACCTCTGTCCCCCTTTTATAAAGGCGACTTTGCCGGGGTCCTGGAAAAAAGCCAGCGATTGGTTTCTGGCGAAAGCCCGGAACCAGGAGAACATCATAATGAAAGAATGGAGGCGGTCTTTCCTCACCACTCTGCTTGCCGCCGTCAGCCTGCTGCTGGCAGAAACATCGCAGCCTGCCACCAGCGCCGCAGCACAACAAGCGGCGCCGTCGCCACGGCCGAACGTGCTCTTTCTCGCGATCGACGATTTGAATGATTGGATTGGCGCGCTGGGCAAGCGGCCCGACGTCAAGACGCCCAACCTGGACAGGCTGGCCGCGCGCGGCATGCTCTTCACACGCGCCTACTCCGCCGCGCCTGCGTGCAACCCATCCCGCACGGCGCTGCTGACGGGTCTGCGGCCGTCCACCTCCGGCGTTTACCACAACAACCAGCCCTGGCGACCTGCGCTGCCAGATGCCGTCACGTTGCCGCAATACTTCATGAAGCATGGCTATACCGTGCAAGGCGGGGGCAAGATCTTCCACAACAGCTTCAACGACTTGGCTTCCTGGGAGGTCTGGAAGCGAGAGAAAGGCAGTCCCGAACCGCCGCAGAAGCCGCTGAACGGCATCGCCAATGCGGCCCACTTCGATTGGGGGCCAGTGGATGCGCCTGATGAAGAGATGGGCGACTACAAGGTAACGTCTTGGGGTGTGGACTTCTTGCGCCGCAAGCAAGACAAGCCATTTTTCCTCGCCGTTGGCCTGATTCGTCCCCACCTGCCCTTCTACGCGCCGCGCAAATACTTCGAGCAGTACCCTCTGGAGAAGATCCAGCTGCCGAAGACGCTGGGCAACGATCTGGGAGATGTCCCGGAGGCCGGGCGCCGCATGGCGAAGCCAAACGGCGATCATCGCCGCGTCGTCGAGGCGAAGCAGTGGGAGAAGGCTGTGCAGGCCTATCTGGCCTGCATCACGTTTGCCGACGCCCAGATCGGGCGGCTACTGGAGGCGCTGGACCGCAGCGACTATGCGCGCAACACGGTGATTGTGCTGTGGAGCGATCACGGCTGGCACCTGGGCGAGAAGGAGCACTGGCGCAAGTTTGCCCTGTGGGAAGAAGCGACTCGCGTAACATTCATGATCGTCGCGCCAGGGGTAACGAAGGCTGGCGAGCGCTCAGAGCGGACGGTCAATCTACTCGACGTCTATCCCACGCTGCTTGATCTTTGCGGACTGCCGCAGAAACCGGGCCTGGAGGGAAGCAGCCTGCTGTCACTGCTCAAAGATCCCCGCGCGCCGTGGCAGCGGCCGGCGGTGACAACACACGGGCGCAACAATCATGCTGTGCGCGACGAGCGCTGGCGCTACATCCGCTACGCGGACGGGAGCCAAGAGCTTTACGATCATGATGCCGACCCGCTGGAGTGGAAAAACCTGGCCGGCGACGCGCAATACACGGCAGTGAAGAACAAGCTGGCCGCTTGGCTCCCCAAGGTCAATGCCCCCGACGCAAGGATTAAGCCATGAGCGTTGGCCGAGCGCTCTCTTCTCCTCATGGCGATTGGACATTTCTGAATGAGCGGCAGGAGATCGCTGTTTCCGTTGAGCTCGCCTCCATGACTAAGTACTGCATTTCGCAAATATACGAGGCCGCCGAGGATTCCGCGTGACGTGGAAGAAGATACGTAACGATCAACGTTAGAACGCTCTCCGAACTGACCGGCGGTCCGCATTTGGTCAAGACTCTACCTCACGGCGCCGGACTCCAGATAGCGTTCTAACGTTAGTGAGGACCTATTACCCTATCATGCGGAATTGGCAGTCGCCTCTGGGAAGCCAACTTCCGGTTTGCCCGTCAACCGCCCACAATCCGGAGCGGTGTGTGGTGATGGCTCGGGCCACGTTCACTGGTAAGACAACAATGGAGTTGGCTATGAAAGAATTAAAGCTACAACCGATACGGCTCAAATCTCGCTGTCAATCCAACACGAAGGCAAAGCGGGAAACCGGGCGGATCTTATTGTTGTCTGCGTTGAAGTAATCCTTCTTGTTGAACAAATTTCTCCACGTTCGCCTGAAGACCGACCCGCTTATTGATGGAGAAAAACACGGCAGCATCCGCACGAGTGTAGTCCGGCAAGACGACAGTTTTGTCGATCTTGGGAACATATCAGTCTGATTGAGGATAGACCCACCCCGAACTCCACTCTGGCGGCTCTGCTTTCAGGATCGCGTGGTTGGGGCGGCTGGTCTGGTACGACCGGAAGGGCGCACGACTGGAAAAGGTGCAATGAGCAGCGGTCAGGCTTAGGGTGGTTTCGCTGTCATGAAAGCACTCCTATTTTGGACCCTTTCTCGCGCTGGAGTGACACATCAGCACCGCCGTGCTGGCCGACGGGGGGTTCCCCTCTTACCGGCCACGGCCGAAGCTGACCCCATCAACTTCGCCCCGCGCGTCAAGATCCCGGTGCTCATGATTAACGGCCGTCATGATTTCGCCGAGCCGGTGGATAAAACGCAGAAGCCGATGTTCCGCTGGTTCGGAACTCCGGAAAAGGATGGGCCGCAACGTCGCCGCCCGCTGCTGTGGCTTCCCGGTCGTGATCGTAACGCCGGGGTGTGTCACGGGCGCGATAGACCTTCCCCATGCCGCCCGCGCCCCGGCAGCGACTTCAGCTCATACGGTCCCAGCTCAGCCACGGTCTTGTCTGCTACCGCAGCCGCCATGTCTGGAGGAGCCTTTCGGATCAGCCGATTCTTAAGGGCTGACCCTCACTTCCCCTGTCTTTTAAAAATAACCATTTTCATCCAACGCGGCGCCGCAGCGGGCATGAAAACCTCCTATGAGAACTCGCGCCGGTACCTGTCGTACTGCGCTTTCATCTCCGCCATGAATTGGATGAATTCGGGCGCTTGTCGGATGCGGTTCAAAAAGGCATCATGCTCGAACAAGGGGTAACACCGAAAACCCGTGGCGGCAGCCTCTCTTAACCACCTAACGGCTTCAACACTCTTGCCTTCCAGCGCGTAGATGCAGGCGATGCCGTAAGCGGCGTGATGATAATAGAAGTCTTTGACAGGATGCAGGCTAAGAATGGAAGGAATCGCCGCCTCCGCCGAGCGGAAGTCTCCTTTCAATGCAAAGAGCAAAGCCCTATCGAGCAGCAGATGCAATTCACCGCGACGACTTCTCGGTGAGCCTTCTTCAATCGCTTTTTGTGCCTCCGCCAAACGACCTTTGCGCAAGAAATACTGAACTGGAACAGGGTCGTTAGGGTAAACCCGCTGATGAGCGGCCAGCCATTCATCATACTTACCGCTCAATTCATACATAACGACTGTCTGACCTTTGGCAAACTGGCTCGTCGGGTCAATCTCGAACGCACGTTCGAGCGTGCGCGCCGCGAGGTCTTCGAGTCCGAGGTGTATATAGACGGATGCCAACTCACCGTGACCGACGTTCGGGTTGAGTTGCTGTGCCAAAAGCAGTTCACGAACGGCAGCTTCGGCCTGAAAACCCTCATACCTGCTAAACAAGAGCCGCTGACGTGCGAGGTGAGTTTCGGCAAGCTTCGGGTCGAGCGCCTGCGCCCGATTGATTTCTTCCCTCGCTTGCTCAGCCCATAACAGCTCTGTCGGTTCGACAAAGACCGCCATCACTGCGTAGGCGAGAGCGAGTTGCGCGTGCGCCAGTGCGAAGTTCCGATCGGCTTCAATTGCTTTTTTGAAAAAATCGATCGTCACTTTCCATTGTGGGTTGCCCAATGACATCCGCTGGTCTAAGTTATAGACGCCCTTGAGATAAAACTCATAAGCAACGGGGTTTGATGTCGTGAGTTGCGCGTGTTGCGGCGAATCGAGGTGAAACCGCAAGCGAGAAGCCACCTGCTGCGCCACCGTATCTTGAATCGTGAAAATGTCGGTCATACGCATATCAAAATTATCAGTCCACAACGAGGCGCCGTCCCCAGCGCGCAGCAGGTTAACGCTTACACGCAAACGGTCGTCAGCGCGCTGGACGTTTCCTTCGAGCACCGCGTCGGCGTTTAACTGCCGGGCGGCAGTGAGCGCGTCTGTGTCCTCGTTGAGATACCGACGCACGGCGCTGGTTGGGCGCACAATCAACTTGCCCGTCTGATTGATTCTCCGGATAACCGCATCGGCAATGCCCAAGCCCAGATAATTCTCACCCGCATCGAGCGACTTGAGCGGCAGCACGGCGAGCGATTTGATTGCCAGCCCGTGTCCGCCGAAGGAGCTGAAGTAAACAGCGACGGCTACGGCAACCAGCAACAGTGTGAGCGCCACGCCCAACTTGTGGCGCTTGATCCTGCCGAGGGCTTGTTCTTTCCATTCAATTGCGGCGCCAGGCTCCGGCTCCGTCGTGATCTCGCCCTTCGGTCGCGTTCCAATATCGTCCTCGGCCGCTACCGCGACGGGGCGTCGGAGACGTGCTCGCGGCTTGGTTACGCTTTCGCCCACGGGCTCCACCGTGCTCGCCGCTCTTTCCTCCTTGAGCCTGCTCAAATCGGCCCGCACTTCCCGCGCCAATTGGTAGCGCCGCTCCCGATCCTTCTCCAGACACTTGCGAATGATGCGTTCCAGTTCGGCCGGTACGTCATAGTTGAACCGCGCCATCGCCTCCGGCTGAGCGTGGAGAATCCGGTCCATCACCTCGTTGGCCTGGCTTCCTGAGAATGGCAGCCTCCCTGTCGTCAACTCATACAGCACTACTCCCAGGCTGAACAGATCGGTACGGGCATCCAGCTCTTTGCCCAGTACCTGCTCCGGACTCATATACCCCAGCGTCCCTATCAGTCATGCCCGCCGCTGTGTGAAGCGAGGTGCTAATATCACTACCAACCGCCTCGCCTTCCGGCCGGGTGATCTTGGCCAATCCAAAGTCCAACACCTTCACCTGCCCCTTCGGCGTAAACATCAGGTTGGCCGACTTGATGTCGCGATGAGTAATTCCTTTTTCGTGGGCTTCCGCCAAAGCATCGGCCACCTGAATGCCAATATCCAGGATTCCCCCTACCTCCAGAGGTTGACTGCTCATCTTTTGCGCCAGGCTTTGCCCTTCAACATACTCCATCGCAATGAAGTGGCATCCCTCGGATTGGCCAATGTCATAGATGTGCGCCACATTGGCGTGATTGAGGGCGGAAGCGGCCCGAGCCTCCCGGACAAAGCGATGCAACCGGTCCTTGTCCTGAGCCAGCTCCGTCGGCAAAACCTTCACCGCCACGGTCCGCCCGAGCCGTGTGTCTTCAGCCCGATACACTTCTCCCATCCCGCCGACACCCAACAGACCGGTGATTTCGTAGACTCCAAGTTGTTTCCCTACCAGACCTCGATCGGTCCCTTCTGCCATCACTTTGGCCACCGCCTCCTGCGCCGGGCTTCAATGAAAGATGTCGCCTCGCACTTCGCGGGCCTGCAGATTTTCAACTTGTACCGACCAACTCATTTCATATTTGATTCTTGAGGGATGACCCTCACTTCCTGCCCTCCGTGGTCCCGCTCCGCAATCGCCCGGAATCCGTCCCACTTCAACTCGAAAAACCAACCAGCGCGGTCGAACGGCTCGCGCACTAGCCGAGCCACCATCGGTGTGATCATTGGTTCGTGTGGGTTTGGGAAATTGAAGCCCGTCCAATGCCGTGAAGATACCACATTCAGCGGTAGTGGGTCAGTTTCCGGTTAGACAACCATACGAACTGAGCCGGATCGGTAAACGCTAGGCGTTAGTGAGGACCTATCGCCCTATCATGCGGAATTGGCAGTCGCCTCGGGGAAGCCAACTTCCGGTTTGCCCGTCAACCGCCCACAATCGTGACCTGGGCCGAACTGCACTTCTACGACTTGCCCTTAATCCGTCCAAGTGGTTTCGTAAACAGCTGCGGCGTTTGAACGAAGCCGCCCGCGCGGCGGACGCTACGCGTGCGTTAGGAATAGTTTCATAGCGATTTTGAGATAATATGTGGGTCACAAGGAAAGAGGTCCCTGTGACCCAACTTCGCAAAATGATGCTGGAAGAACTCCAGCGTCGTAATTACTCTCAGACTACCGCGCGGTCGTATCTGAGATCGTCCGCGATTTCGCCAAGCACTTCAATCGTCCGCCCGACCAACTCGGACCGGACGAGATCCGGCATACCAGGCGTACCTGATCGAGGAGGAAAGCTTGATGCGCGCACGGTCGGCTACCAGACGGCCGCATTACGCTTCTTCTTCTGCAGACTCTGAAGCGGCCCTACCCGTTGGAAGACTTCCCGTATCCGAAAAGGGAACGAGCCTGCCGATCATCCTGACTCAGGACGAAGCGATCCCGCTGATCGATTCGGCCAGCAATCTGTTTCATCGGGCCATGCTGATGACGATCTACTCGACCGGTATGCGGCGAGCCGAGATGTGCAACCTCAAGGTCGAAGATATCGACAGTGATCGCATGCTCATCCACATCCGCCAAGGCAAGGGTGGCCAGGATCGTGCTGTGCCGCTGAGTCCGAATCTGCTCGAGACGTTGCGCGAATACTAGCGCTGGATGAGGCCGAAAACGTATCTGTTTCCCGGCACGGTGAATGGCTCTCGTGCCGATAAGCCGATCACCAGCAAGGTGCCGTGGGAAGCCTGCCGGGAAGCCGCCAAAGGGCGGGTATCACCAAACGGGTCAGCCCGCACCTGTTCGCCACAGTTTTGCCACCCATCTGGTGGAGGGCGGGGCCGATCTGCCAACGGTACAAGCGCTTCTCGGCCATGCCGATCTCAAGCCCACTTCCATCTACCTCCATTTGTCGGAGCGGCATCTGAAAGCTGCAGGAACACCGCTCGACAAGGCCGTTCTTTCACCGCTCGATCAGGTGAAGCGTTCGCGCAAGCTGCACAAGAACCCGGCGGGGCAAAAGTGAGCCGGCCACCTTTCGAGGTGGCCGATATCATTCGCGCGCTTGGCAACAGATTTATCGAAAAGAACCGATCCTGGTTGACCTGTCTTCATCTGCGTGTGTTGTTCGCCATCGAGCACTGCCGCACGGCAGCGCTCGGTGGCCACCTGGATCGCTGCGGCCAATGCGGCTATGAGGCCACCTCCTTTGTTCAACTCCTGCCGGTCGCCATTGCCGAAATGCCAGACCAACGCTCGCAACAACTGGCTCGCCAACCGCACCAAGGAACTGCTGCCCGTCAAGTACGTGCACGTTGTCTTCACGATTCCGCACGAGTTGGCCTTGGTCTTCCAGAATCAGAAGATTCGTCTACGACCTCTTGTTCCACTCCAGCGCTGCGACGCTGCTGGAAATTGCCGCCGATCCGAAGCATCTTGGGGCCGAGATCGGTTTTCTGAGCGTGCTCCACACCTGGGGTCAGACTTTCAATTTCATCCGCATATTCACTGCGTGATTCCAGCCGGTGGTCTTTCTCCCGATCACCAGCGCTGGATTCACCCACGCTATGCGTTCTTCCTGCCGGTGCAAGTTCTGAGCCGGTCTTTCGCGGTAAGTTCGTCGCCGGCCTGAAGCGCGCTTTCCTCCAGGCAACTCGCTTCCCCGGCCGTTGCAGCCGCTGACCGAGGAGAAAACGTTTCGCTCCTTCCTCCGGCCGCTCTTTCGACAACGCTGGGTCGTCTACGCCAAACGGCCCTTCGGAGGACCGCAATATGTCCTCCACTATCTGGCCCGCTACACGCATCGCGTCGCGATCTCCAACCACCGGATCGTGAACTTTGCCGACGGCAAGGTCACCTTCCGCTGGAAAGACTACGCCCAGGCAAAAAGCGGCTGATGACAGTCAACGCCGAGGAGTTTTTGCGCCGGTTCCTGCTCCACATTCTACCTCGCGGCTTCGTGCGGATTCGCTCTTTCGGGTTTCTTGCTAACCGCCGCCGCACGGACTTGCTGTCATTGTGCCGCCGGTTGCTGCAATCGCAGCCGCCACCATGCCGGGCCGAAGAATCGACATCAGCAGCGGTATCTCCACCGCTCGCGCCACTTTGGCTGTGCCCGAAATGTGGTGGCCCAATGGCCGTCGTGGATCGGCTCACGGCCCCACAGCTCCACTGGGAGTTGACGAGGATCGGAGCAACACTTGACACGTCTTAACCGACCGTCAGGGACAGCCTTGCGCTATGCTCAGGAACGCGCGCGCGTTCCTAGTGTGTCCGGACCCGCTCAGGATCGCTGTCGGCCTTCCAAGTTGTCAGAGAAACGGGTTGGCCTATGACTCGGATGCCTGCCCAGCACAGCCAACATGGCCTGTCGCGCCACTCTGCCTCCATCCACTCCACCGAACAGGCTCATCTAAATCCGATTCAATACCCATAGCCGCCCGCCTCCGCCGCAAACGCGAGCGGCTTCCTTCAAACGTCGCTATCCGAAGTGACCGGCGGTCCGCATTTCGTCAAGACGCTGCCTCACGGCGCCGGTCACTCCAGATAGCGTTCTAACGTTTTTGGAGGGTAATCGCTGTAAGTGGGATTTTTAGTCCCTCCAGGCAACTGGCTCTTCTCCGCCGTCTTTGGCCTGCAAGGTCCTGGTCATCGTCAAATCAGAAACCGCCACAAAGGCACGACTCGGCCAGTCAGATTTTTGGGGTAAGAGTATTCTTTTCTCCGGCTGCTATCAGTTGCTCGTACGCCTCGGAGAAAGCGAAGTTCTCGATCAGACTCGCAAAGTGTTCGAACTCTGGCGCGCTGAAAATGGTTCGCAGGTGAGGAGCCGTAGACTCGAAATAGTCGATCGCAGCCGCATCGGACTCGGCCAGATAGCGCGACAACTGCTCGACGGCTACCTTCACCTGCTCTGGATCGGCTGCCCGAGCCGGTTCGCCGTCCGCTCCTTCCAATGCCTTCTGCAATCCGTGGATGAGGGGGGCCAGGCACTGCTCAAGAGATATACGCAGCGCTTCGATCTCGGGCAGGTTGTATTGACTGTTGGTGTGTTGAACGTGAACCAGCAGTTCAGCGCGTTTGCGCATCAGGTAAGTGCGACGTCGCAGCAGGTCACGGGTGGAGCGCATCTGGGACGGGTAGACGTAAGCCACCGGGATCATGCCGCCGCGCAGCAGGACGGCGATTTTCTGGGAATCGATGCGATCGTTTTTGGCTTTGCCGCCATGGATGGCTTTCATGTAGAGCGCATGGCCCAAGACGAATTCGATGCCGTGCTCGGCGCAGAGATCAGCTAGCCAATACCAGCTGAAGATGCATTCGACGGCAACGACCAGGTCCTGCCGATAAGGCTCGACGGCTTTCAGGAACGTCTCGGGACAGGCACGCAGGTTGCGGTGCAACAGAACCTCCCCCTGTGGATCCAGGATGCAGAGATACATCCAGCGGGTATGCAGATCGATGCCGCAGTAATAGCGGTGACTTTGGGTATAGAATCTCATCGGGCCTCCTCCTTATGGAAATTGGACACTTCCGGGAGCATATCCAATCGATCTGCTCCCAGGGGAGGCCTTGATGAGTATCAACTCGTTCCATTTTACAAAACACCGTGTCTCGTTTTCAGCCAGCTTCGCTCCTGCCGTCCAGCAGCTTCGCCCAGTTCACCTCAGGCGTTGTTGAACTCAGGGTTCGGCCTTTTGGAGAGTAGAACTATGGGGCCTTTATTGCCTTGGCTCCTTGCGGCACTGACTGCGCTTCTCGGCTCTGGGTGGGCAGACCGGCCCCTGTTTGCACCCGCGCCAGACTCGCCCGTTGCAGTCGCCGGCGGACCGGGGAACGTCGCCTTCGGCGATGTGAACGGCGATGGCAAGCCCGACTTGATAGTGGCGAGCGGGAAGGACAAGACCGTCACCGTATTGCTCGGGCAGGGCGACGGCCGGTTCCGCCCCGCCACCGGGAAACCGGTCGCGGTGGCCGACCATCCCACCGAAATGGTCCTGCGCGACCTCAATGGCGACGGCAAGTTGGACCTGGCGCTCGCCAGCCACGGCAGCTATGGCGTGATACTCCTTTGGTGATGGCAAGAGGGGGTTGGCCCTCGCGCCCAATTCTCCCATTATGATGAAGGAGGGCCACCATCCGCACACGCACGGGCTCAATGACTGACCTGAACAGAGACGGCAAACTCGACCTCGTCACCGTCAACAGTCACCCCGACAATGATGTCTCTGTGGTTCTTGGCGATGGGCGGGGCAACTTCACTCTGGCTCCGGGTTCACCGTTCGCCGTCGGCCCCAGCCCGTATCCGGGCACGCTGGGCGACCTTAACGGCGACGGACATCTCGACATCATTGCCACCACCACAGATCGCATAAGGAAGGAACCCAGCCAGTCGCGAGTTGACGGTGTTATTCGGCGACGGGCGCGGCGGCTTTCGCCGGAGCCAGGTCCCGCTGCGAACGGAGCATCCGTGGTTCGTGGCCGTCAGCGACGTGAATGGCGACCGGAAACCTGACCTCTGGCGACTCATGCCGAGCGCAGCGAGTTAACGGTCCTGGTCGAGGGCCCGGGAGTTTCACCGAAGCGAACGGCTCTCCATTCGACCTCGGCCATGCCACGTGGCACGTGGCTGTCGCGGACGTGAATCGTGACGGCAAGGCTACGTGGTTGCCGCGGAGGGCAACGGCGTGCGGGTCATGCTCGGCGACGGGCGCGGCGGCTTCAAACCGGCCCCGGGTTACCGTTCGCCACGGGCAAAGGCACGTGGCAACTCGCCTTGGCGACGTGAACGGGGATGGTAAGCCCGACGTGGCCACGAGTAACCTGGAGACCAACAACGTGACCGTCTTGCTTGCTCAATAACAGCTACTGGG
>CAWBTP010000031.1:0-257514 GCA_963791795.1 uncultured Acidimicrobiia bacterium | reverse complement strand
TGGAGACAGCCGAGACTGAAACCAGATCCGTCTCTACTTCAAGCTTCTGCCGCATCTCCTCTAATAGAGTTTTGTCGTCTGAGACGATGAGTATCCGCTTTTTCATCACTCTGATCCTTGGTGGTTTCAATCAAGCTATCTGACCGCCAAAGACAACGGAGTCTCAAGGTAGCGATCAGCCGACACTTCCAGAACGCTCCACAGATCGAGAGGCTTTCTTGTGCAAAAAGAAACCTGGCCTGGAGGGACGCCCCGCAAAGGGCACGCACATCGGGTTCTGTGCGGAAGAGTTTGGAAGACGCCGAGCCCGACGCCTTCCTCGCTGCGGATAGCACAAGAAGACTAGCCTTAGAAAACCAACCTTATTCCGAACTGCATCACCCGCGGGCCGCCCATGGTGTCGGTGATCTTGTCGAAATCCGTGCCGGCTTCACCGATGACGTTGTTGGGTATGCAAAATTGACGTTGTTGAAAACGTTGAACACATCCATGCGGAACTCGAGCGACTTCCTCCGTGACCCGGGTATTCTTTGACAATCCCAGGTCGATTCGCTGCTGGCTGGATCCGCGCAGGACGTTGCGCCCCAGGTTGCCGAATCCGCGATTGTTGGGATATCCACCGGCCGTCGACATGGGCGAGCAGAGCACGCTCGGGTTGAAATAAGCCTCCGTCCTATCGTTACCTTGCTGCGAGCTGATCAAGCCGCCGCACAGACTGGGGCGGCCGAAGGCCAGGCGATACAGACCGGCGATCCCAGCCGCACATCGTTATACTGCGCCGTCGTCCCCACCGTGGTTTCGGCGGCGAAGATGCTGAACGGAGTCCCGGACTGGGTCTGGTAGAAACCGGATAGGGCCCAGCCTGTGACCCAGCGGGATTGGGAACCAAATGTGGGGATTTCAGAACATAGCTTGCGCTGAACCGATGCCCCGGTCGAAGTCCGCCCGGGCGTAATTGTTGCGTGTGTTGAACGCATCGCCTTGCGCGGTAAAGCCTGCATTCGGGAGATCAGGCTTTCCTCCGCCCGCGGTGCTTCCAGGATCTACCGACGCATTGTCCATGGCTCGCGAGTACGTGTAGGAGAGGTTGAACTGCACCCCTAGAAAAGCGTTTCTTAAGACGACCTGTGCGGAGTGGTAGTTCGAAAAAGCCGAGTTGCCCAGCAGGATCGCCTCCGGCACATCGAAACCCAGAAAAGGAGAGCGTCCTTCGAAGGTGATCACGGCTCCTGTGGCATTGGCGAGATTGTAGTCAGCAGTCCGTCTAACGTGGAGTTAGAAAAGCCGAATGCTTTCCCGACGCCGCGCTCGCGTGCCGTCGCGCCGCCGTTGAGGGGGCCGTTGGGGCTTCCCGCTGCCATGTAAGCTTGTTGAAGCGCTCGAAAATCGCGTCGGGCGCCTCAGGTCGTTGAGATCGTATCCTTGCGTGAATGAGACGCCTGGAGCAGCTTGGTTCCCTTGCTGCCGACGTAGCGCGCCTCGAGCATGAGGTCTTTGGTCAATTCGTACTGCACGCCGACGTTCCATTGCTGGACATAGGGCGTGCGCAGGTCGCGATCAATCGCGCGAAACTCAAAAGTCTCGGCAATGTTTCCCAGGGTGGGCAGCCCCGTTGCAGGATCGATCGGGTTGGGCGTGCCGTCTGCTCCCAGAGTTACTTTGTACCATCACGAACCTGATACGTCCCGTTGGCGCCCGCAGTCCGCATGATGCGGTTGGGGAGGTACTGATTGAACGGATACGTAGGATCCTGCTGTGACCAGGCGGTCGTGAGCGGAACCGACTGGCCGGGAATGTAACTTCTTCTTCACGCAAGAAAGGATAGTTGCTGAAGATCGTGTTGATGAACGCGGCCGAGGGCCGATCGAAAAAGACGCCGTATCCCCCGCGCATCACCAACGGCCGTCGTCCAGTGGCGAACGGCCAGGCCAAACCGGGGCGCGAAGTTGTTCAGGTCCTGGCCCAGAAGCGTGTGGTTGTTGTTGGCCTGACCGGTTGCAGCGACGGCAGTATCCACCGCGGCAAAACCGGTCCTCGCCACGCCGGGCGGCACGATTAAGCCTTCGACCGGATTGTTGAGGTCCGTGACCAGTGCCGGATCAAAGTTGCCCATGAACCCGTCACGTTCCTCAGGCCAGCCGAACCACTCCCAGCGCAACCCGACATTCAAGGTGAGCTTGGACGAGAGCTTGAAGTCGTCGGCGACGAAAGCGCTCCAATCCCGGAAACGAAAGCGTTTTTCGGTGATCCCGAACTGCGTGTCGGCCTCGGTCGCAACACCGCGCAGAATCTGCGTGAAGTTATCGTATTTCTCAAACTCCGTCGCCTGCTCTTCAGGCAGTGCCGAGTTGAACGTACTCCGCTTGAACTCTACACCGAACCGCAAGAAATGCCGCCCGACAGCCCACGAGAGGCTGTCGGACAAGCTGTTTGTGCTCTGCTCGCGACGGTTGAAGGTATCGTTGGGGCCCCCGAAGGAGAAGCGCTCTATCAGGGTGCCGGGCCGGCCCACATAGTGGCCGAGCCGCTGCGTTCCCGGACCTTGATCAAAGAACAAGGCGGGATTGGGAATTCCTACCGATTCATTGGTAATTCCCAGGAACGGGTCATCGAGGATGCGCGTGTTGTTCAGTGAAAAATAACCGACCCGTAATTCATTCGTGAGGCGCTGGTTGATGATGTGGGTATCCGAGACCGCGAGCGTACGGTTGCGATCGTTGCGCTTGAGGGTTACCGGAGAGGCGAGGCTGAGCGGATCGGGAAAGGGATCGAAACCCGGAAAGTTGAGCAAAGAAGAATGTACCGCTCAATGTATTCATGCTGCTGATCCGGCCATCGAGCTTGGCGGTGAACTGGTCCTGCTGGAACGAGGCCGGCTCTACATTGCGCTGCCGGATAAACGGGTTTCCGCCCGCCGATCCCGCGCACGCTGATATCGTTCCCCACGACTTGCCCTCCCGGACGCGGGGCCGGAATAAAATAGTTGCCTGTTACCGGATTCCTCAGGTTCAGCAGCCTGACGGCGACGTCGGGATGCACGCGCGATCGGAAGCCGATTGGCATTGAGCATTTGGAATGCTGGTGCGTATGTCGGGGTTGAGCTGGGAAAACGCGGCCAGAAGGTTTTCCCTGGTCCGCTCACCGTTGATGAGTTGTAACGCCTGGGGCAAGACCGTGATGCTGCTGGCCGTGGGAACAAACCCGGTGATCGCCTCGGTGCGCTGGTATCCACCAAAGAAGAATATTCGATCCGTTTTGATCGGACCGCCCACGGCGAACCCACCTTCGTTGCGGCGGGCTTTGGGACGATCAATGCCGTCCTTGTTGAAGAAGAAGTCGTTCGCGTTGAACATCTCGTTCTGGACATACCAGTAAGCCGCACCGTGGAGTTTGTTGGTACCGCTCTTGGTGATCAGCTGAAAGTTGCCCCCGCCCGAACGTCCCGTCGACGCGTCGTACAGACTGGTCTGGAGTTTGACCTCCTGCAGGGTCTCCGGCGCCGGAGAGATGTTATTCGCCAGGGACCCTTCGTTGGAGGTCAGGTTCGTGGCATCGATGCCGTTAAAGGAAAGGCTCGTGCTCGTCGTCCGCGTGCCGTTGACCGAGGGCGAAATATTGCCGGTCCCGTTTGTAGTACCGGCGGCAGATCCGCGCTCACGCCGGCCTCCGCCGAGAGGAGATGCGTGAAGCTGCGTGTGGACGTGGGCACCTGGAGCAACTCCTGGGACGTAATCTGGCGGAAAGTCGATGCCGTGTCTGGGGTGAGCAGTATCACGTTTTCGGTGACGGTCACTTCTTCTGTTGCCCCACCAATTTCGAGCTTGGCGTCGAGCGTCCGGGAACATAGTGGCCTCGACCGTAACACCTTCCATAACGAGTTTCTTGAACCCTTGGATTTCGTACGAAATCTCATACGTACCCACGGGTAACGCACTAAAGTCCAACGACCCTCGCCGTTAGTGTTTACGGTACGCAGCGAGCTGGTGCCGACGTTCTTGGCGTGTACCGCAACACCTGACATCATGGCGCCGGATGAGTCTTGAACCACACCGGTCAAACGTGCCCGCTGGACCCGACTGCGCAATAGCTGATGGTAGGACCCAGCTCGCGATGAAAAGGAACAACGATGACCGGTTTGCAATCAACTTGCTGCGACTCATGATGTTTCCTCCGTAGCGCTCTAGGTTTTAAGGAAAACGGTTAAGGAATCCCTGGGGCACCACGAAACGGGGCAAAACTGGACGGAAACGATACTAAACACCTATAATTAACAAGGTGTTGCATCGATGTTGAATTTGAGTGAATTGTCCGGCGCGATGTCAGCACTGTGAGACCGAAGGATGGGAGGGTAGAGCACGAAGATTGAGGTAATATTTCTTGAATGTTAATTCAGAATGAATTATCCAGGCGGTGGTCGCTTGGACATTATTCAGACCTGCCTCATCGCGTCAGCGAGCGATCCAGACCGAAGGCAGCGACAAGCACCGATCAGCGAGAAAATGATCCACATCGATCCCTCTTGAACCAGACTCTCGAATCAACCGCAAAACTGTCAGAAATCTAGGCAGGATAGCTTCACAGGATCCCGAGTGGATCACGCCCTCAAACCTGGGTCACGCGTTCCCCTCTTAACAGTTCACCCCCTGTTCTTAGTGTCGGCTTTAAAACGACCTCGTCAAGAGGGTGGGAATTTTTGCTCCGGTACTTTGGGGATGTTGCACCGGGTGGTCGAGCAACGGACCCGGGAACTTGCGGCCGCTAACGATGAGTTGAGAAGGGAGATTGCCGAACGCAAGATAGTGGAGGAGAAGCTACGTCAGGATGAAAGAGAGCTACGGCATATTACGGACGCTATCCCTCAAGCTATTGCCGTCTTGGATCCGCAGGGGACCATTCTCTATGTCAATCAGTGGATACTTGAGTATTCTGGCCTGAGTCTCGAAGAGTTGCTAACGCCGTCTTCGGAGCCGACTCTTCCATCCCGAGGATGTGGCGCGTATGCAGGACGAAGTTCCCAACCAGTTACTCAGCGGATTGCCATTTGAAAATGAACGACGAGCGTTGGGGAGAGACGGCAAGTATCGTTGGTTCCTCATTCGCTACAACCCGCTGCATGACGACCAGGGTCGTATTCTTCGCTGGTACGCGACGGGGACCGACATTGATGATCGCAAGCGGGCTGAACAAAGGGTGCGCGACGAAAATATGGCGTTGCGCGAGGAGATCGATCGCACTTCGATGTACGAAGAAATCGTCGGATCGTCGAGGCCGCTACGCACGGTGATTTCGCAAATCAGCAAAGTGGCCCCAACAGATTCCACGTGATGATTTTCGGTGAAACTCAGGAGCGAACTGCACGTCGTTCGTAGGGCAACTCGTCTGACCGGACGGGGTCTCACGATAGATGTGCTATCCTCAAACCAAGCTGGGAAGCATCCAATCCCCAACAAGAAATTCATGTTTATCCGTTTTCGTTGATGGCGTTCATGAGAATCACCAATACTTTAACCGTCGGGTCATGATTCGACTCGAGCAAGTATCAAAGGCGTTCGTGGAGCGCAGAGCTGTCGCTGTGCAGGCTGTGACCCTGGAAGTTCACGATGGAGAGCTTCTGGGACTGGTCGGCCAGTCGGGTTGTGGCAAGACGACCACCCTGAAGATGATCAATCGCCTTGTTGAGCCTTCCAGCGGGCGCATCCTGGTCAACGGAAAGGATGTTTCCACTACTGACGCAGTCGAGTTACGGCGTGGCATTGGCTATGTCTTTCAGGGAATTGGCTTGTTCCCGCATATGACGGTGTCAGAAAACGTGGGCATTGTTCCGAAGTTGCTTAAGTGGGAGCCCTCCTTGATTGAAGAGCGTGTGGCTGAGTTGTTAGAAATGATGGGTCTGGCTCCGGACGATTACCGTCGCCGGATGCCAACAGAACTCTCTGGCGGCCAGCAGCAGCGGGTGGGCGTCGCGCGAGCGCTAGCTGGGCGCCCGAACATCGTATTGATGGACGAACCGTTTGGCGCTCTTGATCCGGTGACTCGGGATGCGCTCCAGTCCGAGTTCAAAGCACTTCAGAAGTCACTTGGATTGACTGTGGTGATGGTGACCCATGACATGACCGAAGCGCTTCTGATGGCCGATCGCATCGCTGTGATGCACGCGGGACAATTGCTCCAACTTGGCACGCCACAGCAGCTTCTTGCGCATCCCGACCATCCTCACGTGGCCGCTTTGTTGGAAACTCCCCGTCGCCACGCGGCACGTTTGGAAGACCTCCTGCGATCGACAAGGCCATGAGCGAGAGAGTCCTGGCAGAGCTTGCCCTGCTACCAGTCACCCTCAGCCATCATCTTCTTCTCAGTCTTTCAGCATTGTCCACCGGCATTCTCATCTGCTTTCCGCTGGCAGTGTTGATCTCACGAGTCAAAGGATTGCAGTGGCCTGCACTCACCGTTGCCAGTGTTGTGCAGACGATTCCGGGGTTGGCGCTGCTGGCTCTCATGGTTCCGCTCCTGGGGCAGATCGGATTTCTGCCGGCCTTTATCGCGCTTGTCCTCTACAGCATGCTCCCCATCCTCCACAACACCCTGACAGGTATTCTTGGTGTTGATCCGGCGGTTATTGAAGCGGCCCGCGGCATCGGGATGACCACATTTCAGCGCCTGTTAAGAGTCGAGCTGCCTTTGGCCGCCCCGGTGATCATTGCCGGTATTCGGACCTCGACTGTCTGGGTTGTGGGTACCGCTACTTTGGCAACTCCTGTTGGGGCCACTAGTTTAGGAAATCACATCTTCTCAGGGTTGCAGACACAAAACCCTGCAGCAGTCATCGTCGGATGTCTGGCTGCCGCGGCGCTTGCGGTGACGCTTGATCAGCTGATTCGGCTCCTGGAAAACGCGGCTCGTCGGCGAAGCCGCCGCGCAGGATTCGCTGCAGTGGCGGCTCTACTCGTGGTCCTTATTGGCGGCTTGACTCCATTAATTTCCAATGTTCGTGGCAATGGAGCCTTGACTCCTGTCGTCGTTGGGGCAAAAACCTTTACCGAGCAATATGTGCTAGCAGAATTCCTCACATTAAGGCTGAAGCAGGCGGGATTGCCGGCTCTTAGCAAGATGAGCCTGGGTTCCACCATTCTCTTCGAGGCGTTGGCAAGCGGACAAGTCGATTGCTATATTGATTACTCAGGCACTATCTGGACCAACGTCATGAAGCGAAGTGATATTCCACCCCGGGCTGTTTTGTTGGACAAAATGACGCACTGGCTTGAAGCCAATCATCATGTGAAGCTACTAGGCTCGCTGGGCTTTGAGAACACATACGCCTTAGCTATCTCCGAAGAGACGTCCGAAAAGCAAAAGATCTCCTCTCTGGTGGAATTATCTGGTCGCGCTCCAGTATTACGCATAGGAAGCGATTACGAGTTTTTTGGTCGGCCTGAATGGCTGGCCCTGAAAGCAAAATACGGGTTGCAGTTCGCTGAACAACGGACGTTCGACCCCAGCCTCATGTACGAGGCGATCCGAACGAAGTCAGTCGAGGTGATCTCCGCGTATTCGACGGATGGGCGCATCGCTGACTACAAGCTAGTAGTGCTCGCGGATCCTTTGGGGGCGCTCCCGCCCTATGACGCCGTCCTGCTCCTGTCGCCTGATGCTGCCAAGCGGCCCGCGCTGGTTGCCGCACTCGCAGCCGTGATTGGCGCCATTTCAGACCACACCATGCGGGAAGCCAACAAGATGGTTGATGTGGAGCGCCGCTCAGTGACAGAGGCCGCCATGTTTTTGCAGGAAGCCACCAAAACTGGCAAGGCTCAAAATCAATAGGGTCCTTACCGAGCTTCAGCTCGAACGACCTGCGTTTAGCAGTTGGTCTTCGTTGCCCTCAGCTGCTCTAATCTTGCTTCTGCAGAGCTTATGAAAAGACCTCCCCTCCTGAATAACTACCGTGTCATTCGCCAAAGGACCGAAAGTCTGTGTGAACCTCTTTGTGTCGAAGACTACGTCATTCAATCCATGCCGGACGTGAGCCCGCCAAAATGGCACCTGGGGCACACATCGTGGTTCTTCGAGCGCGTCATTCTTGAGGAGTTTGTACCCGGTCATAAACCCTTTCACGAGCGATATTCCTTCATCTTCAATTCCTACTATCAGAGCTTTGGCGATCGGGTTCGACGGGATATTCGAGGCACATTGTCACGCCCGACCGTGAAGGAAGTCTATGCCTACCGTCGGTCAGTGGACGAACGGATGCTGGCGTTTCTCGAGAGCGCCGATGAAGCTCACTTTTGCCAAAGTGGCGCCGCTCGTCGAACTGGGACTGCACCATGAACAGCAGCACCAGGAGTTGCTGGTTACGGACGTCAAGCATATCTTCGGATGTAACCCGCTTCGGCCGCCCTATACGTGACTAACCTGAAACACAGTCCGTCAGGTCGAATCTTCCCGCGCGGTTCATTCCGAGTGGCGGGTGGACTTCACGAGGTCGGCGCAGCTGCAGAAGGGTTTGCCTGGGACAACGAACGACCTCGTCACACCACGTTTCTGAACGACTTTTGGCTTATGAACCGACCGGTCAGTTGTGGCGAGTATCTCGAGTTCCTAAACGATAGCGGATACCGAAATCCCCTGTTGTGGCTTTCCGACGGTTGGGATGCGGTTTGCCGTGAAGGCTGGGAGGCTCCGCTCTATTGGGAACATACCGACGGAAGGTGGTTGCAGTTCACACTCTCGGGGATGCGGCCACTGAGTGCGGACGAGCCGATGGCGCATGTCAGCTTTTACGAAGCGGCAGCCTACGCGCGATGGGCCGGGAAACGGCTGCCGACCGAGTTCGAATGGGAGGTGGCTGCAGCAACGGCAGAAGGCGCGACGCAAGGAAGCCTGCTGGAGGACGAGCGCTTCCATCCCGTTCCAGCTGCTACCGTAAGGGATGCACCGGATCGATTCCATCAACTGGTCGGAGGTGTCTGGGAATGGACGAATAGCGCTTACCTACCTTATCCCGGCTATCAACAAGAGCGCGGTCCCCTCGGAGAGTACAACGGCAAGTTCATGAGTAACCAGATGGTGTTGCGCGGCGGTTCCTGCGCCACGCCGCGCAGCCACATTCGTTCGACGTACCGGAATTTTTTTCCGTGTGAAAAGCGTTGGCAGTTCACGGGGATTCGTCTGGCTGCTGACAGGTGTTAGGAGGAGTGCAATGCCAGCGACCTACAAAATTCTGCAATCAGCGGATCACGCCGATTCTTTTAACAACAGAGATGCCTTTGCCCTCGACGTGCTCGTGGGGCTCTCATCCATGCCGAAGTCCATTTCCTCCAAGTATTTTTATGACCAGCGGGGCAGCGAGCTGTTTCGTCAGATCTCGCTGTTGCCGGAATACTACCTGACCGAACGAGAACTTGAGATTATCGAGCATCACTGGACAACCGTAGCCGCTGCTGCTGGCAGACAGCCCTTCAATCTGGTTGAACTGGGTGCAGGTTTCAGTCAGAAAAGTCTGCTCTTCCTGGAGCACTTTGCTAAAGCGGGTCTCGCGTTTCGGTACGTCCCAATCGACATCTCGGAATCGGCCATGGCCGGCCTGGTAGAGTCCTTGGGAGAACGTTTCCCGCACCTGGAAGTCAACGGACTGGTCACCGACTACTTCAACGGCTTGAAGTGGCTGAACCACCGTCACCGTCGGAGAAACCTCGTCCTGTTCCTGGGGTCTTCCATCGGAAACTTCAACCACACTCGTGCCTGCTTTTTCTTGAGAAGCTTGTGGAATGCCCTCAATCATGACGACGTCGTGCTGATCGGGTTTGACATGAAAAAGGACATTGATCTGCTGCTGCGTGCCTACAACGATTCTGAAGGAGTGACTCGGGAGTTCAATCTGAATCTGTTGTGTCGCATTAACGGGGAGCTTGGCGGGAACTTTGATTTGAGCAAATTTCGTCACTTCGGCACCTATAACGTTTCGTCTGGGGCGATGGAGAGCTACCTGGTCAGCCAGGAAAGGCAGATGGTGTTCATCGAGGCTATTGGACGCTCATTTCTATTTGAACCGTGGGAACCCCTCCATACGGAGTATTCCTACAAGTATCTAGCGTCGGACATTGACCGGTTGGCCGAAGAAACCGGGTTCGAAGTCAAACAGCACATCTATGATTCGAGGAATTACTTTGCCGATTCGGTCTGGAGGGTTCAAAAGGTCGGGAGCGGTGAACTCGTGAGTCGAGACCGGAGTCTGACGGCAAAGGCAGGTTGAGCGCGGTGTTGATCACTCTGCGCCCATAAAACATCTTCCACGAGCTTGGCGAGAGCGGAGGGCACTATGCAGGCAACGGTTAAAGAATACGACGGAATCGTCATTGGATCGGGCCAGGGTGGAAATCCGCTGGCTCTGGCACTCGCTGCCGCAGGTTGGAAGATGGCTCTGGTTGAGCGCCAGTATATAGGCGGGACCTGCATCAATTACGGTTGCACTCCAACCAAAACAATGGTGGCGAGCGGGAGAGTGGCCTACCTTGCCAGGCGCGCGAAGGACTACGGGGTATCGGTTGGGAAGGTTGAAATGGACATGGTCAAGGTGCGTGAGCGCAAGCGTGCCATTGTCCATAATTTTCGTCAGGGAAGTGAACGCCGTATTCGGGAAACGCCGGGACTCGACCTCCTTCACGGCGAAGCGGCCTTTGTAGATCCCAAAACGCTCGAGGTCCGGCTCAATGACGGACAGGTTGTGCGAATCGGCGGAAAGAGGACGTTCATTAACACCGGAGGTCGTCCAGCCATTCCCTCAATTCCTGGTCTGAACGAACTATCCTGGCTGGACTCCACGTCGATCATGGAGCTGGACATCATACCGGAACATCTCGTCGTGTTGGGCGGAGGGTACATTGGATTGGAATTCGGACAGATGTTCCGCCGATTCGGCAGTCAGGTAACGGTCGTTCAGCGGGGAGAGCAACTACTCGCTCGGGAGGACCCTGACGTGGCCGATGCCGTAGCCTCAATTCTGCAGGAAGACGGAGTTGAGCTCCTCTTAAAAACCGAGGCCGTGAAGGCTGCGAATAGTGGGGAAAGGAAAGTACAAGTGACGGTCCAGACACCCGAAGGAGAGCGGGTGCTGACCGGATCGCATCTTCTTGTTGCGTCCGGCCGTGTGCCAAATTACGAATCACTCAACCTAGGCGCCGCTGGCATCGCCGCGGATTCCAAAGGGTTCATTCGTGTCAACGAGTTTCTCGAAACCAATGTGCCTGGAATTTACGCCATGGGCGATGTGAAGGGCGGCCCGGCATTCACTCACATTTCGTATGACGATTTCCGGATTCTCAAGACTAATCTTATTGGTGGGGGAGGGGCCAGCACCCGAGGACGACTGGTTCCCTACACGGTCTTTATCGACCCGCAACTCGGTCGAGTGGGTTTGACTGAAAGTGAAGCACGCGACCAAGGTTTTAACGTGTCCATCGCTAAGATGCCCATGAGTTACGTGGCTCGGGCATTGGAAGTTGACGAATCTCGGGGATTCATGAAAGCCACGGTTGACGCGACTAGTGGAAGAATCTTGGGGTGCTCTGTCCTAGGGCTCGAAGGCGGTGAAATCATGTCGATGCTCCAGATTGCCATGATGGGCAACCTCAATTACACTCATCTGCGCGACGCCGTATTTGCTCACCCCACCCTCTCAGAATCTCTAAACAATCTCTTCGCTACCATTGTCTAAAAGACGGATCTGCGAGAACTCTACCGATTGCTCAATTGACAACACGCTCACCACGGTCGGTTTCTTGAGGTCAGCATGAAGCGAAATACAAGGCCAAAACAGCGATTGATACGCTCTTCTTCCAGGCCGGAGACCTGAGACAGGCTGGCATTGTCTGGTTAGGCTCTTCGATGGCTTTTACGACGCGCCATTTCGCATTTCTGGACGAGAAGCTCGATATTCAAAGGTTCAGGGTGATTGCCGATTTGCACGGCTCTTGAAGATCGCCGACCACGCGGCGTCCAGCAGCTCCGGAAAGACATAATCGAGGCTTAAACTCCGTGGCAGCCGAAGACGCTCGGGAAGTTGACCGGTATAAGGGGTAATGAATTGATTGACTCGCGCTTTCAACAAATCTGAACTTCAATTTAGATGAACGCAATAGGAGGAAAGAACATGGCAAATCCCATTCTGGTCACCGGAGCGGCGGGCCGCATCGGCGGGATAGGGCGCACGGTCACCGAACTGCTGTTGAAGCAAGGCAAAGCGGTGCGTGCGATGGTGCGAAATGAAGACGAACGCGCGCAGGCGTTGCGCGACATGGGTGCGGAGGTCGTGGTCGGCAATCTGCTCGATCTCGATTCGATGCATAGGGTGATTGCCGGCTGCGAGACGATGTACTTCGGCATGTCGGTTTCGGATGCCTATCTGGCCGCGACGGTCAATGCGGCGGCGGTGGCGAAGTATCACGGCGTGAAGGCGTTCATCAATATGTCGCAGATGACGCTCTCACAGATGAGCATTACCGAAACCACCGCGAGCCCGCAGCACAAGCTGCACTGGCTCGCCGAGCAGGCGCTGAACTGGTCCGGTCTGCCGGTCGTGCACGTGCGGCCGACAGTGATTCTCGAAGGCTTCTTCCTGATTTTCACTTCGGATTCGGTCAGGGAATCAAATCAGATCAGACTGCCGTTCGGCGAGGGCAAGACTTCGCCGGTCGCAGTGGAAGACGTTGCTCGTGTAATCGCCGCGCTGCTCACCAATCCGCAGCCGCACATCGGCAAGATCTATCACCTGACCGGTCCGCAGTCCGAGAACATGCATTTCTATGCACAGGAGTATTCGAAGGCGCTTGGCCGCACGATCACCTTTCAGGACATTCCGGTCGAGCCATGGCGGGACGGCCTGCTCGAGCGCGGCTTGCCGGTTCACCTGGTGAACCACCTCGCGACGATGGCCAATCTGCACCGCGCAGGACGCTACGACCGGATGTCGGACGACGTGCTCACGCTAACGGGGCAAGGGCCGCTGAGCGTGCAGGAGTTCGTCAGGAAGAATGCGGCGACATTCACCGCGTTGGCAAAAGAGGCCTCAGTGTCTGCGGATGCTCGCATTCAACAAATCTGAGTTTCGATTTCTTGCTCCGAAAGTTTATAGTCTGAAGTCGCAGGATCGGTGAAAGAGCTGTCGGTGGATAGATAGAAGGACAAGAAAGTAGGAAGAGGTACTTTTCAACAATATCTGGAAATTCATAGGAGGATTTATGGAAGCTACAAAACTCGCAAAAGCCAAATCGGTCGACGTGAAACTCGAAGTCGTGATGATCGGCGTTTCCGACGTCGACCGCGCGAAGGCGTTCTACGAGAAGCTCGGCTGGCGGCTCGACGCCAACTTCGCTGCGGGCGACTTCCACGCCGTGCAAGTGACGCCGCACAACTCTCCAGCCTCGATCATCTTCGGCAAGGGAATCCCATCGCCCGAGCCCGGCTCAGCGCGGGGCCTGGTCCTCGCCGTGGACGACGTCGGCGCCGCCCGCGACGAATTGATTGCCCGCGGCGTTGACGTGAGCGAGGTCTTTCACTACGCCGGCGGCCCCTTCAACCTCACTGTGGGGGAGAACCCACGCGTCAGCGGGCGCGACCCGGAGGGCCGTTCCTACTACTCGTTTGCCTCGTTCGAGGATCCGGACGGGAACGGCTGGCTGCTCCAGGAGATCCAGACGCGGCTTCCCGGCCGCGAATGGAAGTTGACGCGAGCACGAGCCACGGACGTCGGGACGCTTGCCGAACTCCTCCACGAGACCGAGCAGCACCACGGCGCTTACGAGAAGACGCACGGCGAGCACCACTGGTGGGACTGGTACGCGCCCTATCTCAATGCTCGTCAGAACGGCAGCACTCCGGAAGAGGCCGCCGCCGCCGCCGACCGCCACATGGATGAGGTCCTTCATGTTCCTCCCCGATGACGCCGTTCGAGTGGCCGCACTCTCCGAGTACGTCGACCGCTGGGTGAGTGACCGTCTTCTACACCGACCGGCGGAGGAAAGCATGACCACCGCAACCAGAGTCTCTCCGACGCCTCGAGAACCCTAGCGCCTCGGGCAGACCGTCGTCGTGATCGGTGGCAGCTCCGAAGTCGGACTCGAGACAGCCAGACGAGCAGGCGCAGAGGGAGCCGACGTCGTCCTCACCTGCCGCAACCCGGAGCGCCTCCAGCACGCGACGCTCGAGCTCGCGCCCGTCCGCGTCAACCTTATCGCGCCCGGCTTCGTCGACACACCACTGTCGGCGACGCCGCTCGGCGACCGACGTGACCAGCTCCGCACGACGTTGCCGATCGGCCGCGACGTCGGCCCGCCGACGTCGCTGCACTCGCCGTCCACCTCATGAGGAACACCGCCCTCACGGGCGCTACCTACGACATCGGCGGCGGCCAGCAGCTGGTCGAGGCCTGACACCGCAAGGAGGCATCCATGGCTACCTCGCCGACCGAGGGCCTGCTCGCGTTCACCCGGGACTAGCAAGTTCGGCCTACAGGCCGGGACATGATTCGCGCGGCTCACGGCCAGCCGAGGAGCCTTCAAATCTCTGCGTTGATCTGCGAGTGGCGGCATACGGGCACACCCGTGTGCCTGTATTCACCCGCCACAGGATGCAACATCGAAAGGAGCCTTGAAGCGGCAAGCGGACAGAAAGCGGTGATCGTGACCGGCGGCTCGCAACCGATCGGCGCAGGTGTTTGTGACCGTCGATGACGCCACCTGGCACTGGGCAGAGGCAAGCGGCGTACCGGTCACTATCAACGGCCTCGCGCTCGGGCAGCACACTGGTGGGGGCGGCGACTAGCGTCTGGTGCGCGACGAGTCCTCAGTTGGAGGGGGAAGGCGGGGTTTACTGCATGAACGCCGACATCGCGGAGGTCATTTCGGATTTCACCCCACAGAAGTTGGGCCAACAACCGACGGGAGTGCTCCCCTGGGCTATCGATCCCGACATAGCGGAGCGACTGTGGCATCTGAGCGAGAAGATGACCGGCGTTAAGTTCGGCGGCTGACCTCACGCATCTTCAAGCAGTCGCCTTGCTCCCAACGGGTAAGTGCATTTCAATGATGTCAGAAAACTCAAAGGAGGATTTATGGCAACGACAGCAGTCGCACCAGCAACCATGAAGGTAGCGCAGGTTCCAAAAGGGGGGGCTGATTTCCAAGTCGTCGAGCGTGAGGTTCCCAAGCCCGGCGCAGGACAGGTCCGCATCAAGGTGCAGGCCTGCGGTGTTTGCCATAGTGACGTGCTCACGAAAGAAGGCGCTTGGCCCGGAATTCAGTATCCCCGCATTCCAGGACACGAAATCGCGGGCATCATCGATGAACTAGGCAACGGTGTTTCTGAGTGGAAGCAGGGGCAACGGGTCGGCGTCGGCTGGCACGGCGGCCACGACGGCACTTGCTTGTCGTGCCGGCGTGGGGATTTTATCAATTGCCGCAATCAAAAGATTGCGGGCATCAGCTATGATGGTGGGTACCAGGAATACATGGTGGCTCCCGTGGAGGCACTGGCGGCGATACCGGGCAGTCTAAGCGCCGTCGAGGCCGCACCGTTGCTCTGCGCAGGAATCACCACCTTCAACGCATTGCGGCATAGCGGTGCGCTCCCCGGCGATCTGGTTGCGGTACAGGGTATCGGCGGTCTGGGCCACCTCGGAATTCAATTTGCGAACAAGTTTGGTTACAGGGTCGCGGCGATCGGGCGCGGTTCCGAAAACGCGGCGCTTGCAAAAAAACTTGGAGCGAGCGTGTACATTGATAGCAAAGCGACGAACGCGGCAGAGGAATTGCAAAAACTGGGCGGCGCTCAAGTCATTCTAGCGACAGCGCCAAGCTCGAAAGCGATGTCCTCGCTAATCGATGGTCTGGGGCGGAACGGCAAGCTGATGGTGGTAGGCGCGGCATTTGATCCCATTGAGGTCACACCTGTTCAGCTTATTTCCGGAAGTCGAACGATTCAAGGCTGGGCGTCGGGGACAGCGGCCGATTCCGAGGACACACTGCGCTTCGCCGAACTGACCGGAGTGCGTCCCATGATTGAAACCTATCCGCTCGAAAAAGCAGGTGAGGCCTACGCCCGAATGATGAGCGGCGACGCACAGTTCCGCGTCGTTCTGGAAATGTGAGTCGACCAGTTCTGCTGGCAACCGAAGGACTTTCAGCGGGACCCGGAGTGAAGGAACTATCTTCCGTCCCTTTGTCGCAACCGCGAGAGTTGAAACCGCAGCGCAAATTGAAAACGACATTTCACGGAAGCTTCACTTGGTGGTCATGTTCGTTTCATGACGAACTTTTATGGTTGAGGACGAGGTAAAGACTCAACCGGAGGAAGGAACTCGTCATGGAACCGATTTCTGGAATTGCTCGCTGGACCACTCACATAGTCTTCTCGTCTTGCCTATGCTTTGGCTCATCGCTATCGATAGCACAATCCATCTATCTAAATAGAGACACTCTGGAATTCCTGAAAGCTCAAAGCGCCTTTCGCGCATTCGAAACAGATCGAAAGGAATACGCACGAAATCGGGAGCTCGAGCGTCTAAAGGTCCCTGGCTACAATGTTGAACTGTCCAGGACCGTGGCTGCGTTCCATTCCCATATCGCCGATATGCATCATCGACATGTCGATTGCACTGTATGCCGTGGGCTCGTCAAACAGATTCGGAGTCTTGCGTCGCGGCTTGATCGCGCAATGAAATGAGACAGCCAGCGCAGTTCCCCTGATCTGGGGAGCTGCCGAGGCACTATCGAGAGAGAAGAGTGAGAAAGAAGAGAGGGGCCGACGTTTGTACCAGGAGAACTCTCCGCTGTGAGCGGATCCAACCGGGCAGTGGAAGTTACAGGCGTGTTCCCAGTGTCACCTAGGCATAGCGGAAGGTATCCAACAGTTCACAAAACTCATTTTTCGAAAGGCATTGGATCTTCTGAATGGTTTCCTGTCTGGAGAGTGGAAGCTGAGCGGTGCGGGGATGGAGACCTCTGAGGCGCATCAGAAATTGCTCTCGGTCAGTCGCCGGTTTTTCCTGCGAAACTAAGACGAGAGCAGCTTTGATCACGCTGAGATCATAGTCGTTGAATATTTCCTTGTATTTGTCAGACACCAAGAATTCCGGCATTACTCGCTCCTTCAAGCTATCCAGTTCGAATCAAGGTCCCGATTGCCCTACCCACTAGTGACGCCTCTTGCTTAAGAGCTCGGGTAGTCAATCACAATGGCCGAAAAGAGTCAACGAACGTCAAACCGCGTGCAAATGTCTTACGGGCTTCCCAGGATTAAAGGTAGACCATCCTTTCCCGCGCCAACGATCACCATCTTGGCATTCTGCGACGTTGCCAGATGCTCCGTTGCTTCGATCCCTTTCCATCGCAAGAGCTGCTCGCTGATGCCACGGGCAACGATATTTTGGAAGTCGGCGATTCCTTGGGCTTCGATGCGTTTTCTGTCCGCTTCCTGGCGTTCCTTGGAGAGAACGAACTCCATGCGCTGGCTTTCCTGCTCAGCCCGAAGCTTTTCTTCAATCGACTGGGAAAGCCGCTGTGGCAGTCCAACTCGACGAAGCGGCGTGCTCTCTACCACCACGCCTCGGGGTTCCACCAATCTCTTGAGGTTCTCTAGAATGTGAGTTGCCAGCAGCTCCCGCTCTGAAGTATAGAGCGCCTTGGCTTCAAATCCAGCCGTCACACCACGACTCACCGACCGAAACTGGGGTTCCAGCAAGACAGGCTCAAAATTGCGTCCTACGGTCCGGTAAACTTCGGCTGCCTTTTCCGGATCGAGATGATAAATCAAGCTCACCTCCAGCTGCACTGAGAGGCCTTCTTTTGACGGTACCTCCATCACCGCCTTAGTTTCCTGAGTCTTTACCGACATCTTGATGATTCGGGCCAGGGGATTGACCAGATTGATGCCGGCTTTTAGCGTACGAGCGGAAACTTTTCCGAAGAAATCCACAACACCGACATGACCTGCAGGAACCACACTTAGACAGAAGAATAGCGCAGCCACAGAAAGCACAACGCCAACAAACCGAGTTGCAGCAGATAGCCTCCCTGTCTCTTCCGATTGTTCCCGAGCTTGCTTACGAAGTAAGCGATCCAGCACAAAGGCAACTATTGCCATGATCAGCGAGAAAATGAACCACATGGATTCCTCCGAATTGGATTTGTGAGTCCCTCGCAAAATCGTGCGGCTTTTGTTCCACCTGCAATCGATTGGACTCGTTGAAGTCCTCTTATCCGATTCGCCAGAATTGCTGAGTGTAGCCAGGTGGCCCCTCAGAGAACCCAATACTAGACGAAGTCTACTTTCGCGATGGGTCCTCAGAATTGAGCCAGTATTGAATCGAGGTTAATTTTGGGATGCGATTCCTTGTATCTGGAGCGCATTTGGAAAAGTCACGGGATGGGGTTCAGCAGGATCAATGGAGGATTGAAACCCGAGCACGGAAAAGCGCGAGTGGTGAAAGGACTATACGGATAACGGCAGGGCTGGAAGCTAACGATCAAAGGTATTCCTTCTTGAGCTGAGGAGAACCATCAAAAAGATATTCAGACGAGGAAGTGCCAAAAACCTCTAGCCATCCTCCGCACGATCCATTGCAGACATGACCGAATTTGAGGATTTCCTTCTCTGCTAGCTCCTTGGCGGATGCCAGAGTCGGCGTCACGTAGCCGGTCATCGTCATGGGTGCGTGATTGGGTTCGAGTAGATTGATTTGGACACGCCACCCATGAACACCCTGATTGACAATGACATTCGTGCCACTGCTATGAATGCACTGGAACTTGGCCATAACATTTCCCCTCCCGGCAGAATCAACAACGCCATCATCGTCGATCTCTGTGAACGCTGAAAAAACTTGGAATGAATTTTCCCCAGGACTTGTCCGGATTGTAAATTTGGGTGCAAGTTCCACCATAAACTTGGCCAAGAGTTCATCACAATCCGACCACGCACACGAGCCGCCGCCGCGGCAACATAAGTCTCCTCAAAAGTTCACCCACGCGTAATCCTTTGGTCATGGCAATGTCATTCCCTGCCGTTAGTCTTTCTTTCGCGTTGAATGGCGGCTCTTTGGAAGTTTCTCCTGCCGCTTCATAGCCCAAGAAAAGGATCGAAGAAAGGAAGAGGGAAGAAAATGAATACGGCAATGTCTCTACACCAGAGCCGATCTTCACTGATTGGCGTGCTGATGGCGCTGCTCGCTTGCCCATCTTCGTTCAAAGCCCAATCCACTTTCGGAACTCTGACGGGCACTATCACCGACCCCTCTGGGGCCGTTGTTGCAGGCGCGAAAGTAGTTATCACCAACAAACGGACGGAGGCTGGGAGGACTGTGCTTAGCGGCGCGGATGGTTTCTACCTAGCACCGAACCTCGACCCCGGAATCTATGACCTCAATGTTGAGGCGGCTGGCTTCCAAAAGCTTAACAGGACAGATGTTGAACTGTTGGCAAGGCAAACTGTCCGGGTAGACGCCCGCTTGGAGGTTGGCGCCGCTGAAAGCCAGCAGGTTGAAGTGACTGCGAGCGTTGGCGTCATTACCACGGACTCTCCCACCGTCGCTGATTCAAAATCGGGACGCGAGATCAACGAACTGGCACTGAATTTTCGCGCAACAGAAAACACCAGCCCTTTGGCCGTCGCCACTCTAGTGCCGGGCGTTCAGAGCGATCGGGAGAATCAGATTTCCATCAGCGGGATGCAGCCTTACACGACTTTCGGCTTCCATTGACGGAATCACCACGCTCAATGTCCGGCTGAATGGTCCGGTGCCGGAGCTATTTCCGTCTGTGGAGGGCATTGAGGAATTCAAGGTCAGCTCAATCAACAACAGTGCTGAATTTGCTCAAGCCAGCGACATCACGACCACTTCCAAGAGCGGAGGTAATGATTTCCACGGCACGGCTTATTGGTTCCACCAAAACAAAGCTCTCAATGCAACCAACCCGTTTGCTCCAGTGGATCCTGCAAATCCGAACCGGAGGCTGAAGGCCTCACTGATTGCCAACAGCTTTGGTGGCGCTGTCAGCGGCCCCATTACAATTCCCAAGGTTTACGAGGGCAAGAACCGCTCGTTCTTCTTCTTCGATTACGAGGGCGTGCGCTTGCCCAGCCAATCTACACTGCAACAAGTCGTTCCCCCGGATGCTTTTCGAAGAGGGGACCTGTCGAGCATCTCGACTCCAATCGTCGACCCCTTCACCGGCCAGCCCTATCCCAACAATCAGATCCCGATCAATGCCACGTCAGCCAAGGCGCTGGAGTTACTTTTCCCAAAGCAAAATCAGTCCACGGGAGCACGCCTTGATGTCCCGAACTTCGTTACCAACGTGCCGGGCTCTTTCAGCATCAACGGAGTTGACGTTCGCGGCGATCACGTATTCAACAGTGACCACAAGATGTTCACTCGCTACACTCACAAGAATACTGCACGGGACGGAACCAACTGCAGTGGGAGCTACAATACTCTGGCTGGTACCTACTCGCGTCCTATTCAGGTTCGCAACTTGGCCGGATCCTACAACTGGATCGTGAGCCCTAATCTTATTAATGAATTTCGCGCCGGCTACTCGCTCGCTGATTTCGACAACACCTATCCGTTAGCTGCAGAGGGCACCGACATCATTAAGCAACTCGGCATTGCAAATCTGCCTTCAAGTCCACCTCAAGGTGGGTTGCCTTACTTTAGCTTCACCGACGGCAGCATCAGCGTTTCTTCGAGTCCAGGCCTCACCAATCCGATCTCCAGCAAATCGATTGTGTTCAGCGACAGTCTCACTTGGATCAAAGGCGCCCACACGATAAAAGCTGGAGTGGATGTACAGCGGCTCGAAGCCAAGGACATCTCGGGTTACAACACGGGCGATGATTACGGCGAATACTATTTCAGTTCCGGAACTGCAGGAGTCACGAGCTACAGCGGCAATGCATTCGCTGATTTCTTGCTTGGTCTGCCTATTCAAACGGCAAAAGCTCTCAATGGCCCCGATTTCAATCCCTACACCACGTTGTCTTCTTACTTTGTTCAGGATGACTGGAAAGTCTCGCGAAGACTCACCCTCAATTTCGGTCTGCGCTATGAGTTGCATCCACCATTCAACGACAAGACGAAGCAACTGGCCAACTTCGATCGCGATTTTCCGGGCGGCCGAGTGGTTGTGCAAGATTTGAACTTGATAGCACCGGCGTTTCGCCAGTCTATCGGTTCAACACCGATCGTCTCATATAAGGACGCTGGCCTTCCCGAGACGCTACGACACCTTGACAAGAGCAATTTCAACCCCCGTTTTGGATTTGCCTACCGTCTGTCGGACAACAACAACAGGGTCATCCGCGGGGGGTTTGGTCTTTACACCATCACCATTCTGGGGCGAGTTCTCTATTCGCTAGAGGGCGTGGCGAATGGCAGTTTTCTGTCGTTCAGCAATACTTCTCCCGCGCAGGTGCGGGCAACCGGGAACGCGGCGTTGCGCCTCCCCAATGTTTTTCCTCAGGGGACTGGAGATGCAGGGGGGTTGCCTGACTATAGGCGCGCCAATCCCTTCGATTTTAGGGATCCCTACTCGATGCAGTGGAACCTGACGATCGAGCGCGACCTAGGGTGGTCCACAGGCCTGCGGCTTACTTACAACGGGCAACGACAAATTGATCTAGTTCACAGTCCGGACATCAACCAAGTGAAGTCGAATACTGTCGGTTATGCACAAGTCCGGGATCAGCGGCCATTCAAGGATTTCAACGCGATTCTGGACCGCGCTAATGGACCCACCGGGAAGTATCATGCTTTCACGACGGAAATCACGAAACGGTTCTCAAAGGGTCTGAGTTTTCAGAACTCGTATGTCTGGGCAAAGAACCTGTCGAACGCGAACGGCCCGGCGCCCAGCGCCTTTTCAGCCGAGAACGGACCAACAACGCTTGATTACTTTGATATTGAACAGGACTACGGCGATGTTGCCTATACGCGCCGACACCGCTTCGTCAGCACGTTTCTGTGGGAGCTGCCGGTTGGGATCGGTCGGCCATATGCAAGCAGCATCGGTAAAGTGGCGGATGCCTTCATTGGAGGCTGGCAAGTTGCGGGGATCGTCACTCTGCAAACAGGACCCTTTCTGACACCTTTTTTCCAGGGAGCTGATCCTTCGGGTACCGGCGCGCCTGTACGTGGTGTACAGGGTGTACAGCGGCCGGACCGTATTGGCGATGGAAATCTCAGCAACCCAACACCTGACCGTTACTTCGATCATAGTGCCTTCGTGGTGCCGGCAAACAATATAGGTCGATTTGGTAATGCGGGGGTGGGAATCCTTCGCGGTCCTGGGACCGAAGTCTTTTCCATGTCTTTGGCCAAGCGGTTTTTACTCACGGAAAAAGTCAATCTTAGATACGAAGCCACCATGTCCAATCTGTTCAACCACACGAATCTCGATATCCCGGCAAATCTCAACATCGGCTCCAGCAGCTTTGGAAGAATTACGGCCACGCAGAAAGGAGACCTGGCAGGACCGCGAACGATCCAGATGTCGCTAAGACTATCTTTCTAACGCCGGTTTGTCTGCAGCACCTTCCGGATCGCGGTAGTGACGAGATCTTTGATTTGTTGAATGCAAGGCGAGACTCCCGCCGGGCTGTCCTCTCCTGGCCGGGAGCCTCGCCCCGGGGGCGTTGATCTCAATCGGGTATTGGCATGAGTCATCTCAAACCAGCAAGGAAATGGCAAGAGAAGGTATTGGTGGTGATCTGTCTCTTCTTGCTAGCAGCTTACGGCTACCGGGGGCAACCCGCCCGCCAGCTGCTTCAGGTCCCTGTTGTCATGATTTCCATCGATGGTCTGAAGCCGGACTATGTTTTGCATGCCGACAAACACGGCCTAAAAATCCCTCATCTGCGCAGGTTTCTTAAGGAAGGGGCTTTCGCTGCGGGAGTGAAAGGGGTCGTTCCAACCGTCACCTACCCGAGTCACACGACGCTGGTCACTGGGGTTTCACCTTCCAGACACGGCATTCTGGCCAACACGCCCTTTGACCCGTATGGAAAGAATTGGGGTGGTTGGTATTGGTACGCTGAAGACATCAGAGTGCCGACCTTGTGGGACGCCGCGGCTGCAGCAGGTCTGACCACCGCCAATGTGGACTGGCCCGTCACTGTCGGAGCCGATATTACCTACAATATCCCTCAGTATTGGCGAGCTGAAACCGAAGACGATCACAAGATCATGCGCGCCGTTTCCCGTCCTGCTGGTCTGCTGGCAGAAGCCGAGAAGCAGCTCGGATCTTATCCTGAGGGCAACGACTACACCGTCGCAGCCAATCAACAGCGGGCCAAGTTCAACGTTTATCTCCTTGAGAGGAAGAAACCTCGATTGCTCCTCTGCTACTTCTCGGGTCTCGATACCGAACAGCACGAGAGTGGACCTTATAGCTCGGGCACTTTTGCGGTGCTCGAACGGATTGATGCGCTGGTCGGACAGGTCTGGGCAGCGGCGGAACGAGTGGGAAACGGCCAAGCAGTGATCTGCGTCGTCTCGGACCACGGATTCTTCCGCGTGGAAAAGGGGCTTCGATTGAATTCTGTATTTCGCGAGGAGGGACTGTTGGAGCTGAATGAGAAGGGCAAGGTTGGCTCGTGGAAAGCCTTTGCCTGGAGTTCCAGTGGATCGGCTGCAGTTTTGGTTAGCAATCCTAACGACACTGCCCTCGTAGACAAGACTCGGTCCGTTCTTCGCAATCTGTGCGTGGATCCCAGCCACGGCATCCATCGCGTCCTGGAAAAGGAGGATATTGCTTCGCTGGGTGGCTTTCCGAACGCAGCCTTCTTGGTGGGGATGCGGGAGGGCTTCAAGATTTCTGAGGAAGCCTCTGGTCCTCGCTTGCGTTCGTTCAAAGCTTCGGGAAGCCATGGATTTCTTCCAGACCAGGCCGACATGAACTCGGTCTTCTTCATCTCGGGCTCAGGAATCCCGTCCGCTTTGCCCCTTGGCTTTATTGACATGCGCGATATCTCGCCGACGCTGGCCCGTATTCTTGCCATCAGTCTTCCCCAAGCTGAGGGCCGAGTCCTGTTCGGAGACAAATAGATTCACCGCTTCCCTCATTCCCAACTCCCATCAACCAACGGCCCTACTCACGAGAGACAGATCGGACGGACCGTGTATCTGCGGGAACTTAGTGGGCTTGAGATCGGCGAGAAACGAGTTCATTGTGCATTTGCCGTCTTTCTTCAAAAAGCCGTAGAACAGAGGAGACCATCATGGATTCGACCCACGACGCTCTAGACCTTTGGTCCATTATCCTGGCCGGGGGCAGCGGTGAACGACTCAGGCCTATGGTCCAGAGTTGGTTGGGGCAACCGCGACCGAAACAGTACTGCACCTTTATCGGGACCCGCTCCATGTTTGAGCACACGTTAGACCGTTCGGATCGGATTGTTGCACCCGAACAACGAGTGACGGTCATCGCACGAGACCATCGGGATGAAGCCTGGCCTCAATTGTCATCACGGCCCACAGGCAAGGTGATTCTGCAGCCCAGCAATCGAGAGACGGGAGCTGGCATCTTCTTGGGGTTGACATACGTTCGGGCCCGTAACCCCCGAGCTACCGTTCTGATTTTTCCTTCCGACCACTTTGTTTATCCTGAGGAGACTTTTGTTGAGACGGCCCGCAGCCTGGCTCGAGCCGCCAGGAATCTGAAGCGTTGGGTGTTCCTGCTCGGAGCCTCTCCTGATTCTCCCGAGCCCGAGTACGGCTGGATTGAGCTGGGTGCTCACCTCGGCTGGATCGACGAGTGCCGCATTCGAGGCACGGATGCATTTCTCGAGAAACCGAACCTGGAAGGATGCAAGAGGGCCATGCGGTCAGGAGCACTGTGGAACACGATGGTGATTGCCGCGAAAGTAGAAACCTTGTGGAGCGTGGGCTGGCGCTGTTTTCCAGAAATGATGCGTTTCTTCCAAGTCTACGGCGAGTCGATTGGGAAACAGTGCGAAGAGGAGGTTTTGGAGGGCATCTATCAAGTCATGCCCAGCCGGAACTTCTCGGCACATCTTCTGCAGGAGTTTCCCGAACACGTTGCCGTCCTGGAGCTGCGTGACGTGATCTGGTCAGACTGGGGCAATCCTGAGCGCATAACGGAAACTCTTCGCCAAATCGGTAGAGAGCCCGCTTTCTGTCGGGCGCAGATTGCGTGAAGTCATCCCTGCTCGGCTGATAGCAAGCATTGAAGCTATCGAGAATTACGGAATATTGTGACGACATTTCTCGAAACACTCGACGGATTTCGGTCCCCCTCGCTCCAGCGTGGGAGAGGGTGAAGGGGGAGCACACAGTCGGCTGACCCAAGCGCAGCCAGCTTACGGAGATCGATATGGGAAAGAATAAACAGGAGATCCTTAAGATAGAGCTCCAGACGCAACTTAACATTGTTTGCTCCGCCATCGAACGTAAACGAGAGGAGACGCGGAGCGAAGGAGTTACAGCGGAAGCAGATCCTCTTGATCTCTGCGTGCAGTCTTTCTCAAAAGAGCAGCTCTATCTTATCTGTGAGGTAAATCGACAAACGCTCGCACTGGTGCGGGAAGCCTTGCTCAGGATTCAGTCCGACTAGTATGGCCTGTGCGAAGAGTGCCACGGGCCAATCGGTGACAAGCGGCTCACGGCGCTTCCGTGGAGCAAGCTCTGCCTGCCCTGCCAGGGAGCCAAAGAAAGCGCTATGGCGACTTCGCGATAGCGCGTAGGCGATATTCTACAAACCAAAGTCGAACACTCATCGGATCAGCTATGCGGAACGCAAGGTACGCGGTCCAACTTCCTGACCTTAGAGCGCAGGTCAACAGCGTACTGGATTCGCTATGAACCAGCTTCGATAGCTGTGAAGCAGACCCCAATGGTGGTCGTCTGTTCGATCCCCATCACTCACCCCAACTTACAAACCCCTGCCACAGAAACCACCCAAAACCTCAGGGGTCGAAATTCAGCGGCTGAGAGGTTCTGCCAGCCAGCGGTTGTAGTTGAGCGCAGGAGCTGTGGTGAAGTAGGTGACCGGCCCTGGCAGCCCTGAAGCAGCTTGTCGAGCGAATCCTTCTCGACCGAGACCAGTACAGTCTTCGCTCCAGTCGTCAGACTGCCCTCATCGCATAATGTGGATTGTTGAAACCGGAAACAGGAGCGTAATGCATGCGATCAGCGCGATGCAGTCTGCGACTAGAATGGCCGACCTCTTCCCCATTGGATCCTTCCTGTTCGCCCGGTGCTCAATGCTCATTGCCATCAGGGGCATATGCTCTCAGCGAAGGGCACGACCTGTAACAGCGTGGCCGTCCTTCAGTGATGCTTTCCCGTCCTGCCGCTTCTGGTTCACTCATGTAGCCTCTTGGATCGTCGGCAATTCATGTCCTGGCTTCCGTCAGCGTTGATTGCCCGAAAGCTCAGAAAGTCGAACCTCCTAGTTTTCTTTTTTTCTGTACAAAATTGACCAAAAATTGCGTTCGGAAATGCGATACGTTCCGGTAGCTGAAAAAGATCGGGGCGAGTTTTCTCCCTTTTGCTCGGTGGTCGCCATAGCCGTTGTCCCCATCCCTGGCATAGCGGCGGTTTTAGTCAATCCAACAACACCTTGGACGCCGGTTCCTAGATTACTGTGCAATTCGCCTGAGTGAACGGCCACACTGACCAAGCTTGCTGAGGGTCAGCCTTTATCCGAGGGTACGAAAACTACGAATGAACCAAGGCATTTCCGACCTCATTGATAAGATTGCAGGACTGCCCTCAGACTGGCACAAGGCCGGAATGATGAGTCCCGAGGTCTTACGCGCTATCGCGCGGCATTCGGAGCAGATCGGCCCAATTAACCAGTCTGCAGAAACCGGCTCCGGCCTAACGACTCTCCTGTTCTCGCACCTTTCTGCTAGCCACCTCGTCTTCGCCATAGATCTTAAAAGAAGCATTCGCCAAGCCAAGGAGAGTCCTCTACTCAATCCTCAGGCCGTCACCTTCGTCGAAGGCCCTACGCAAGTGACCCTTCCAAATTACAGGTTCAGTCGCAAACTTCAGATTGCACTCATTGACGGGCCTCATGGGTATCCGTTCCCGGATCTTGAGTACTATTATTTCTACCCGCTCATCGAGACAGGCGGATTGCTGGTAATTGATGACATCAAAATTCCATCGATAAGCAGAATGGTCGAAATCGTCAAGGCCGATGATATGTTCAACCTGCTTGAAGTTGTTGGCAACACAGCCATATTCAGGCGCTCGCAAGCCCCGTTGATCGATCCTAAGAGCGATAGTTGGTGGCTGCAAGGGTACAATCGTGCATACCACGAGAAGGTATCGGGCCTAAGGCAACTGCTGAGCTATGCCGCCAGCGTCACTCCCAGCTCCTTGAAGACGATGACGCCGGTCAGCTTGAAGAAATTACTCGGGCGCATACCGTAGATGGTCGCCTGAAGTTCCGGACACACGGCAGTTCACTGGGATAAGAAGGTCAAATAGTGTTACTGGCCTCCGCTCATGTCTAGTTTGAGTCGTGAGTTCGATCCCCATCACTCACCCCCAACTCATTCATTCAATTCCGACCCTGACCCCTTCATGAATCGTGTGGCGCACCTGAACTGATAGTGCCTCGAGTGATGGTGCTGCCTGAGGTTCAGTCTTTACCAATTCCTCGGCTCAAATTCGTTCTCTTCCCTTGCCTCGGATCTGGAAGGAGGTTTGGCCATCTCTAGGTGTTTCTACGCTAAGGAGGATACGGATGGCACAACGATGTCCTTTGTTTCCAAGCGATTGCCAGGTTGAGGAAAACGATTTTCCGCTACCAGAGACTACCAACTTGCAGACCAACGATACCAACGAAGATCTGGACCCGTACCTGGAGCTGGAAGAGGACTATTACGGAGCAATCGTGGTGAGGCTCATTGAGCTGGGGTTCCTCCCCGACAGACGCCACAAGGGATGTCTACCGTCCGTTGTCGAACGCAGGAAAGGCGCGCCCGGGGTACAGGTCAAAACCTGCCCGCATTGCCAGAAGTGACGATGGGATCGTCTCAGGACCGACCCCTCTAGATCCATACCCCGAAAATCAAAGCTCCAGCGTCTCTGATTTCACTTTCAAAGAAGTACTTCAAATGCAGGCCGCAACGGATGTCCAGAGCCCGCTCCTAGTCAGAGCATTCCTTTCTGTCACAAAACTGCAGCGGCAGCCCACTCCAAGAATGATGTGATCCAGGAAAAAATCTCGAGTTCCTGAAGGTACCTTTCAGTTCTTTCGTCACCTTGATACAGGATCGAATGCAATCGTCTGGCGTGTCCTCCGCGGAGTTTGCCAAAGTGCTTACAGTCATAGCATGTCATTCCCGAGAGAGTGACAACACGCGGCTGTTGAAATAGAAACTCCATCCCGTTTTCGCGGGAATGACAGACTTCCCAGGCTCCTGGTTTGGTTCCTCGCTTGTTCCTCGTTCTCCAGCGATCGCATCTGTCGTGTCACATTCTTTGGTTGCCTCCGTGGATTGACTTCATTTGTCGAGATAGATAATGTTACACGAAAGTTTTGCCCGGCTTCGCAGACGGCAGAAGCCTTCCATTCGTTGGACCAATTTCAGAACTAAGGAACCAAAACTCCATGATGCGAAATGATCGACTCACGACCAAGCAAGGGAATGCATTGCCCAGACGAAATCGGTTCTCATTGCTGGCCGGCGGTGCAGTCCTGGTAGCGTTCAGCATGACCGGTTGCAGCACAACTCAGGAGGTCCACAGAAGCCCAAAGAAGAGGCTCCCAAGGGACCGGTAGCCTACAAGATTTCCTATCCTGCTGGATTGGACCCGGAATCGGCCAATATTCCCAAGGACAACGCCTTGACCGAAGAGAAAATCAAATTGGGCAAGAAACTGTACTGTCGGTCGATGGCAGCATTTCTTGTGCCTCCTGTGTTGCGTGGGATTGCCGGCACCGCGCCCCACATGCACGATGGATCGCAGAAGACGTTGGAAGAGGTGGTCTCGTTCTACAACAAGGGCGGGCATAAGAACAAGTAGTTAGCTAGATGGACAGTAAGAAAGAGCGAGTACTTATAAACATACCGCAATTCAACAATTCAGATCTCGAAAGGAGAAAACAGATGTCAACCGAAACCAAATGCCCCTTCAACCATGTCGCCGGCGGCGGCACGTCGAACCGCGACTGGTGGCCGAACGAGTTGAAGCTCGAACTTCTGCACCAGCATTCCTCCAAGTCCAATCCAATGGGCGAGGACTTCAACTACGCGGAAGAGTTCAAGAGCCTCGACCTGGCGGCGGTGAAGAAAGATCTCGCGTCGCTGATGACCGACTCGCAGGACTGGTGGCCGGCGGACTTCGGCCACTACGGTCCCTTGTTCATTCGCATGGCGTGGCACAGCGCCGGCACCTACCGCACAGGGGACGGCCGCGGCGGCGGGGGCCGGGGCCAGCAGCGCTTCGCGCCGCTCAACAGTTGGCCGGACAACGTCAGCCTGGACAAGGCGCGTCGCCTGCTCTGGCCGATCAAGCAGAAGTATGGCCGCAAGATTTCCTGGGCCGACCTGATGATCCTGGCGGGCAACGTCGCCCTCGAAACGATGGGATTCAAGACCTTCGGTTTCGGTGGCGGTCGCGAGGACGTCTGGGAGCCGGATCATGACGTCTATTGGGGCGCCGAGACGACCTGGCTGGCGGCGACAAGCGCTACTCACGGTCCGGGCGTGACCGCGGTGATCTGGCGACATACATCCCGCGGAATCGCTGGCCGCGTGCAGATGGGGCTGATTTACGTCAACCCGCGAAGGCCCGAACGGCAATCCCGATCCGATCGCCGCGGCGCGCGATATCCGCGAAACCTTCAGCCGCATGGCGATGAACGACGAGGAGACGGTGGCGCTCATCGTCGGCGGCCATAGCTTCGGCAAGACCCACGGCGCTGCCGCTGCGTCCAATTGTGGAGTCGGATCCCGAAGCGGCCGGCCTCGACGAGCAGGGCCTTGGCTGGACAAACAACTTTGGCACCGGCAAGGGCGCTGACACGATCACCAGCGGCCTGGAAGTCACCTGGACCACGACGCCCACGAAGTGGAGCAACAACTACCTCGAGAACCTGTTCGGCTTCGAGTGGGAACTCACGAAGAGCCCGGCCGGTGCGCATCAGTGGCAGCCGAAGAACGGCGCCGGCGCCGGCACCGTGCCGCATGCGCACGACCCCTCGAAGCGGATCGCGCCCTCCATGCTTACCACGGACCTCTCCCTGCGGTTCGACCCTGCTTACGAAAAGATCTCGCGGCGCTTCTTGAAGAATCCCGATCAGTTCGCCGACGCCTTCGCCCGGGCGTGGTTCAAGCTGACGCACCGCGACATGGGCCCGCGCGCGCGTTATCTCGGCCCGGAGGTTCCTGCGGAAGAACTCATCTGGCAGGACCCCATCCCCGCGGTCGAATCACAAGCTGATTGACGACAAGGACATCGCCTCGCTCAAGCGCAAGATCCTGGCTTCGGGCCTGTCTGTCTCGGAGCTGGTTTCGACCGCGTGGGCGTCGGCGTCCACGTTCCGTGGCTCCGACAAGCGCGGCGGCGCCAACGGCGCCCGCATTCGCCTGGCGCCCGCAGAAGGATTGGGCCGTCAACCAGCCTGCCCAACTGGCGAAGGTGCTCAAAACTCTGAAGGACATCCAGAACGCGTTCAACAGCGCCCAGTCGGGCGGCAAGAAAGTCTCGCTTGCTGACCTGATCGTTCTGGCCGGTTGCGCAGGCGTCGAGCAAGCTGCGAAAAATGCCGGTCTCGAGGCGCCGGTTCCCTTCACGCCGGGACGCATGGACGCCTCACAGGAGCAGACCGATGTGGAATCGTTCGCCGTGCTCGAACCCATCGCGGACGGCTTCCGCAATTACCTCAAGGGCAAATACTCCGTATCGGCCGAAACGCTGCTGGTTGATAAGGCACAATTACTGACCCTGACCGCGCCCGAAATGACGGTGCTCGTGGGCGGCATGCGCGTCCTGAAGACCAACGTCGGCGGGACGCAGCACGGTGTCTTCACCAAGCGACCGGAGGCGCTGACCAACGACTTCTTCGTGAACCTGCTCGACATGGGCACGGAGTGGAAGGCGGTCTCGCAAGACGCAGACGTGTTCGAAGGCCGCGATCGCAAAACGGGCGAACTGAAGTGGACCGGCACGCGCGTCGACCTGATCTTTGGTTCGAACTCCCAACTCCGCGCCCTGGCGGAAGTCTACGGAAGTTCCGACGCGGAGAAGAAGTTCGTCCACGACTTCGTCGCGGCCTGGAACAAAGTGATGAACCTTGATCGCTTCGACCTCGCCAGATCGTAGCATCAACGTCCTCGAGGACTTCCGATAGGGAGGCGAAAGACGGTCATCTAAGAACCGGTTCCAGCGGACGGCATATCGCCGCCGCTGAACCGGAACGTTGTCGACCAAGATCAAGCCCCAAAAGCATTCGAAGCAAGACGAGTCGGACCTGGCTGAGTTTCTGAAGGGTCCGTCGGGAGAGGTTACCTGGTACGGAAAGTGATTCCAGGCGGATTTGATTGAACTTTTCATCCCTGCCTTCGTACATAGGTTTGTGAACGGTGATGTTGGCTACAGGTGTCTCATCGCTCGTAAAACCGACCTCCCTGGAAAAATCGGGAGGTCGGCGCTACCAGCCGCACGAGGAATAACCAACGACGGAGGTTGCGATGGCTGATCTGCTTTTCCTCCCCTTCAAGATCCTTGGATTTCTCGTTTTTCTCCCGTTTCGAATTCTCGGGTTTGTCATCTTCCTTCCACTCAAGCTGCTATTCTTCGTGCTTAGTCTTATCCTAATGGTGATCCTGATCCCCGTAGCCATCGTGTGCATCCCACTGATGCTGTTGGCATTGCCTGTGTTGGTATGCGTTGGGCTGTGCAAACTCTCCTGGAACGCGTAAAGGGAACTGGTCCGGGCTCCTTCCTTGAAGCAATATGAACTTCCCTTATGACGCGCTTTTGGTGGTCTCATTTGGCGGACCCGAAGGCATGGACGACGTCATGCCTTTCCTGCAGAACGTGCTGCGGGGACGCAACATTCCGGAGGAACGTTTGAGAGAAGTAGCTCATCATTATGCTTTGTTCGGTGGTGTGAGTCCTTTGAACGAACAGAATCGAGCAATGATCGCTGCCCTCCGTGCCGAGTTGGCAGCCTCTGGTCCAAACCTCCCAATCTACTGGGGAAACCGAAACTGGGCGCCGTTCCTCGTCGATGCCCTGCAGCAGATGAAACAGGACGGCATCAAACGGGCCCTGGCTTTCTTTACCTCGGCCTACAGCTCTTATTCAAGCTGCCGGCAGTATCGCGAAGATATTCAGAAGGCACAGTCCGCGGTAGGAGTTGGGGCACCTGATGTGGATAAGCTGCGCGTGTTTTACAACCACCCCGGTTTCATCGAGCCTACGACAGAAAATGTGCAGCGGGCCTGGGGCCAGATACCTGGAAATCGCAGGGCATCCGCCCGGGTTGCCTTCACGGCTCACAGTCTCCCAAAGACGATGGCGGCAGGCTGTGCTTATGAAGAGCAACTGAGGGAGGTTTGCCGGCTGGTAGCTGAGAACCTGAATCTGCAGAGCTGGAATCTGGTTTACCAAAGCCGCAGCGGACCACCGTCCCAGCCGTGGCTCGAACCTGACATCCTGAAGCATCTCTCTGACTTGAAGGCCGAGGGAACTACCGACGTTGTTGTCGCTCCCGTAGGTTTCATATCGGACCACATGGAAGTGCTCTACGATTTGGACACCGAAGCACGCCAGCACTGTGAGGCAATCGGCCTCAACATGGTGCGCGCCGCTACCGTGGGAACGCACCCTGCGTTTATTCGAATGATTCGTGAATTGATTCTGGAACGGACGGAACCAGACACCACGCGGCGGAGCTTGGGAACAAGCGGTCCGAGTCATGACGTGTGTCCGGTGGATTGCTGCCTGCCTGGAACAGGCATGGCCGGCCGACCAGATCAGACCGAGCGTTGAAGGAAGTAACCAAGCTCAGAACGTGGGTGCCGGCCTCCGAGCAGCGGCTACGGTGTTGAAGCATGCTCCAATCGCCGTCCGGAGGCCGGCTCACACGCTATTACTCTCCAACCTACATCCAGTCAAGCCGTGCGATCCCAAACGGCAAGAGGCTGACTTCGAGGTCGCCCTTCGCTGTATTCTGAACCTCGCCTTGCTGGCTTCTGAACTTTTCTGGCGACGTCATCGCTTCCTCGACATTCCGCTCATCAAGCATTCGTAGGCGCACCGTCGAGCTCAGAGCGCTTACCTTGACGGTTTGAGCTTTGGCCGACAGGTTGGCCAGCAACAGCCGGTTCTTATGGTCCTTGTGCAGGACGAACCCTTCGATGCGAAGCGGATCGCTGCTTTTTGCCGGGATCACTGCGCCGTTGGCAAATTCTCCAAAGTCCACCAGCACATGGTAGAGCGGAAAAACTGCGCCTGAAATAGAGCGAAAGAGTGCCGGTTCAGAGGAACCTTTGCTTTGCTCCAACACCCCTCGCCACCCAGAAGTTTCATAGTAGGTGACACTCGCCACGCCGCTCTCGCTCAGGTATTTCAAACTTCCAGCCGTCCACCCAGCGCCGAACAGCGACATCTGTCGCGGGTCGACTGCGAAGGGCAGCGTTCCGGGCGGAGGCGGGAGTTCGGGGCCGGTCGCCGCAGCGCTGAACCGCGGCCTCAGGGTAACTGGACTGATCGCCAACGGCCGGTTTCCGACAATCGGCCGGGCGCTTTCCACAGTCATGGCCTGCGCTTCCAGGTTCTCAACCAGGGCGGGGATATCAAACGAGTGCACTTGCGGGTTGATGGTGTAGCTCACCACATCCAGAACCTTTGCCGGCGGGTGGAATCGATTGATCTCGGTAAAGTATTGGTTCGAACCTCCGCCAAACCTGGCGCTCGGAGAATAAGACGCCAGGGCTTCACGCGCCATCCGCGCCCATTTTTCCTGTACCGTCGGTTCGGCGGTGTGGAACACGAGCCACGTCGCCACGGTTGGTTTCACGTCTGCGAGCAATGTCTTTAAGGCAGCCAATTCAGTAGCGGCAGCGTTGGAAATAAACACGGCCACTTCCAGAGGCACCTCCAGACTGCGCGCCTCAGCCGAAGCCTGTCGCAGGCGTGCTGGATACTCCGGCCGCGACAGATTTAAGTCAACCCGTAGATGCGCCAGCTCCAGAGCCTTGAGCCGCTCGATTTCCTGAGGGCCCAGCGGCTCTCCGTGGCTGGCCATTCCCAGGCCAATCTTAGGCAGCGGATGGCTCACTGAACGCCCGACGGCCAGAGAAAGCACACTGGCCGCCCGTGCCCTTTTCGGCGCCGACACCTTTCCCTTGAGCGTCACTGTAACCGACTGGGCGATCTTCGTCCCCTGCGGGATTTCGACTGGAAACGGCAGCGCGAGCGGCGTGCCGTAGATCTTGTAGTTAGCGTCGGTCCAATTCCGGTGATCCTCAATCTCAAACGTTTCTCCTGTGAAACGCACCTCCGCTTCCAAGCCAGGAACGACCTCGTGCGTCACCGCCCGCAGATCCTTGAAAGGCTGATGCGGTGAGATTCTCTTTGGGAACAAGGTCTTCTCCACAGAGCCGCTTACTTTCTCCACCCGACAAGGCACACCCGCACACTCTCGGATGGGGTGCAACACGCAAATGCCAATCCGATTGCGATGAAACGTAGAACGGGCTTCGCCATCCATCTCAAACCGAATGCTGCCGTTTGCTTCCCCCCGAATCGTGCCCTTCCAGAAAAAGTCAATTGCGCCTTGCTGGTTCTGGCAATTATAGGTGATCAGGAACGAATCAGCGCCTCGCTCGATCTTGAGATTGGATAAGCGCGGCATGACGGTGCCCCAATTTCGGTCCCGGACGGCGGCATAAATTCTGCGAACGACCTCGCGATCCCCATAGCGGATGTAGCGCAAATCACCATCTTCGAACAAAACAGACAGCGAGCCAGCGTTCAGCTCCAAAGGCTCGGGTAAAGGAGCTTCGGTGCCGTAGTACAAGACATTCTTGGGAAGTGTGGGCATAGAATTCTCTCAAAAATGGGACTGGAAAGTGGGAGCCGCTGTCCCCAGCGGCGATCTCAAGTCTTTGGTTAAAACGAGCGGCTTCCAGGGTGACCCTCTAGCGCTATTAGGGCGCACGGGCCATCAATAGGAAAAAATGGTCTAGCGGGAACTCGACGTCTGCTCCCACGAAGCGCCCGCCGTAAACCCGCCGTCTACCGCGATGGTTTGTCCCGTCACATAAGAAGAGGCCGGCGATGCCAGCCAGATGATGACGCCTGCTAGGTCCTCCGGCAAGCCTGCTCGCCTAGCAGCGATGCGTTCGAACATCCAACGGCTGCGCTCCGGGTTCTTCCAGTAGTACTCTTCGGTCAATGGCGTGTGCATAAAACCTGGTGCCACGCAATTGACCTGAATGTTGTCCGCAGCCCATTCAACTGCCATTGTTTTCGTCGCTTGCGCCAGCGCCGACTTGGTCATGCCATACACGGACAAATTGGCGAAGCCCAGCAGGGAAGTCATTGACCCAATATTGATGATCTTGCCACCACCCTGCTCCCGCATCATCGGATGCACGGCCTGGCTCAGGAAAAAAGCGCTCCGCAGATTCACTCCGATGATCCAGTCAAATTCCTCTTGCGTCACCGTATCGATCAGCTTCCTCCGGCTGGTCCCAGCACAGTTCACCAGAATATCGATCCGGCCCAGAGCGGAGCGCGCATCCGCTGCCAGCTTTTGGCACTGCGCAGCATCGCCAAGCGTGGCGGAGAGAACCACTCCCTCTCCTCCCACTTGCTCAACAGCCTTCCGAGTCTCTTCAAGCTTGTCGGCTTTGGTACCGTGGATGCCAACGCGGGCACCCGCACCAGCCAGCGCAACCGTCATGGCCCGGCCCAGTCCTCCGCTGGCACCGGTAACGAGAGCTGTCTTGCCCTTAAGGGAGAATAGCTGCTGCAAGTATGAATCGATCGCCATAGTGGTTTCGTAGACTGGAACCAAGTCTCACTCGCAGGGCAGAGCCGCCGTCTGTCAATGAATCTCGACCCGCAGAATAGAGTCTAGAATCCTTTCAAAATGATCTGTGACTATAGCATCAAACTTTCTCAACATTGCAGCATTCACGAATTGGTCAGAGTCGGGTCAACTTCGCAATCCCTCCTAGGAAGGCGCCGAGTTTTACAAGAACCCGCCAATCGGAATATACTTTTCCGCTTTGCCGGCGAGGTCTGACATCAGCGTGCCGGCCGTGCAATCTGGGATTGAGGAGTCCTCATGAAACTTGCAAAACGGGTGAGCCAATTGTCTAGCTCACCAACGATGGCTGTGTCGGCGGAAGCGGCACGGCTCAAAGCGGAAGGCAAAGAGATTATCGACTTCAGCGTGGGCGAACCCGATTTCCACACGCCTGAGAACATCAAGGTGAAAGGGCATGACGCTATTGCCAAAAACTTCACCAAGTATCCTCCAGCGGGGGGCATCAACGACCTCAGGGAGGCGGTCGCGCTGAAATACAAGAACCAGTACGGTGTCGATTATTCGATGGCGGAAGTGGCCATTTCCTGTGGTGCGAAGCACACATTGTTCAATCTGGCCTTTGTGCTCTTTGAAGAAGGAGACGAGGTGCTGCTTCCCGTGCCTTACTGGGTGACCTTTCCCGAGCAGATCAAGCTCGTTGGCGCCACACCTGTCGAGGTGCAAACCCATGAGAAGGACAATTTTATTCTCCGGGCTGCGGCTTTGAAGGAAAAACTCACTTCCCGCACGAAAGCCATCATCGTTAATTCCCCCAATAACCCAACTGGCGCTGTGATTCCCCCGGACGAGATGGAAGCAATCGTCGATTTCGCGATGGCGAACAATCTGCTGATCATCTTTGACGAGTGCTACGAGTATTTCGTCTTCGATGGCAACCTGCACACCTCGCTGCCGAAGTTTGCCAGCAAGGCCCGTCAGCTCTCCATCATCGTCAATACGGCCTCCAAGACCTATGCGATGACGGGCTGGCGCATCGGCTATCTGGTCGCTCCCAAAGAAATTGTGAAAGCCGTTAACGATGTACAGAGCCACAGTGCCAACGCATCCACCGTATCGCAAAAGGCGGCGGTGGAGTCGATCCTGGGAGCGCAGGACTCTGTGCTGGCGATGATCGCGGAGTACGAGCGACGTCGAAAATACATCGTCGAGAAACTCAACTCGATTCCGGGACTGACTTGTGCCAATCCGGGGGGTGCTTTCTACGCCTTCCCAAATGTCTCGAGGTTCTTCAAAGGGGACATCAAAGACTCCATTCAGTTCTCCAGCGCCTTGTTGCGGCAGGCTGGCGTGGCGGTGGTACCGGGCTCCGCATTCGGGCAGGAGGGACATGTTCGTATTTCCTTCGCCACCAGCATGGAGAACCTGCAAAAGGGTCTCGACCGGATGGAGAAGGCGCTGGCGCAGATGTAGGTTACAGGGGACAGGAAAAGTACCGTGATACGGGATTCGTGATACGTGATGCGTGATTACGTTCACGTTTCACGTATCACCCCTTTGTGTCCTCGGTTCACTCAATCTGTCAACCTGTCAGCTGTCCCCTATAACCTGTAACCTTCCATGATTTCGGCAGATGCCGCAAAACTGCTCGATGAATTGCTCCACGTCATTCGAGATCTATTTCACTACCCTCACGCTGCCATCCTGTTAGCCGACGAAGCTGAAGAGCACCTCTTTCTCGAAGCGTCCCGCGGTTATCGGAAACAAGTCGGCCGTCAGTTTCAGATCGCCATCGGAAAGGAAGGCATCACTGGCTGGGTCGCCGCCCATCGCAAGCCACTCGTCGTTTCCGATGTTCGCAAGGATCCCCGTTACATCCAGGGAATCGTTCACGGCCGTTCTGAGATTGCCGTTCCTTTGCTGATTGGCAAGCGGCTCATCGGCGTCCTCGACGTCGAGAGTGAAAAGGTCAATGCGTTCTCGCGGCGCGACCTGAAAATTCTTTCCCTTTTTGCCACGCAGGCAGCGGTCGCCATTGAGAACGCGCGGCTGTACCAGGAATGCAAGGAGGCCAAGGACCGTCTGCAAAAATTGATCGAGAGCTCGAGCGACGCCATCACAACCGCCGACAACCGCGGCCGGCTGGTGTTCTGGAGCAAGGGAGCAGAAGACATTTTTGGCTATAAGGCATCCGAAGTGCTGGGCCAGTCGGCGGCGCCGTTCTATGCAAATGGCCGTGAAGAAGCGCGGCGCATCATGGGGCAGCTACTCAGAAAGGGACAGCTTAAGAACATCGAGGTGGACTATCTCGGTAAGGATGGTAGAAAAATCTTCGCCAGCTTGTCGGCTTCTTTGTTGCGTGACGAGCGCGGCGAGGTGACCGGGTCGCTCGGGATCATTCGCGACATCACAGAATTCCGCGTGCTCAGCCAGCAATTGCTGCAGTCCGAGCGTCTGGCCACGATTGGCCGGCTGTCAACCCAGATCGCGCACGAAATCATGAATCCGTTGTCGTCGATCAAGATGAACATTCGTATCCTGTCCAAACGGGATGGCCTCTCGTCAAACGACCGACGGCGGCTCGAGATCGCCAATTTCGAAATCGATCACCTGCAAAAAATCCTGCAGGACATCTTCGACTACTCTCGAACACTGCAACTGAACCTTTCCCGGGAAGACATCAATGAGGTTCTTGAGAAGTCCCTGTTGATGGTGCAGGACCGGCTGGAAGATAAAAAGGTCTCGGTGACGAAGCGCTTCGCTCGTAAGCTCCCGCGCGTTCCGATGGATCTGGTGCGCATGATGCAAGTCTTTACCAATCTCTTCTTGAATGCGATTCAAGCTGTGAATCGAGGTGGCAGGGTGACCGTCACCACGCAGCTGGACCGCAGTGGCAATGGGCGTTCCGTGCAGATAACACTGGCAGACAACGGCAAGGGAATCTCCGCTACACAGCGCCCATCCATCTTCGAGCCCTTCTACACAACCCGAAGCGATGGCACCGGGCTTGGACTCACTATCGTAAAAAAGATCGTCGAGCAGCATGACGGCCGCATTGAGGTGAAAAGTGAGGAGAGAAAGGGAACACGGTTTTCGATTTTCTTGCCGTTGGTGACGAAAGGCTCAGGATCCATCGAGACCAGAAAATCTGGACGAAAATAGGAGGCCGACGTTTAGATCAAGTCGCAGCTCCAGTATCGCCTTTCGGACGAAAGAACCTTGCGGCGGCTGAGGAGAATAGCACTCCCGACACAGGCGAACGCCTGCACTTCTTGTAACTATCGCGTTCTCTCCAGTGGCTCGGCCTCTTTTCGGCTGATACAAAACCAAGGTCTCAGCGGCATACTGTAGTAGTTGAATGTTCTGCATTGAGCTGCCACTTGGGTCCCACTTTCGCTAGTTCCCCTTAAAGGGGGCGACGGCGCATCGACGGTGATCGGGCAGCCGTCCGGGGGGTGTCCTGAAAGAGAGGAGAACCGAGAATCAATGAATCGCTATCGCATGTGTCGTCAGCATCTTACGAGCAACGTCGAAGCCCCAAGAAGCCCCGGCCAGGGAAAACGACCTTTGCAGCAGGATCTCGCGTGCACGACTCATTCAATTTCGTTGGAGTCTTTGTCGGAATCCTGGTGGGTTCTTTAGCCACACTCGTATATCACATCCGACAGATCCGCCTGGAAGCGCGCAAGAACTACATCCGGCTCTTCCTGGCGCAGGCAGAGGTTGTGACTCTAGAGCGGATTTCACCCAATCGACGCAACTCCCAGAAAACCAACTAGGCAGTAGCCGTCTACTTGTTCCAGTACTTCAGGGCAGCTGTGAATCTCCGATAACCGACGGCTCCGCTCCCAGCGAATGCACTGGGCCGTAACACACCCTGAGGATCTCCGATTCGCTAGTGTGTGACCTATGAAAGGAATCATTCATGTTTCGAGTTCGACATTTTGTCATTTGGCCCTGTGGCCTTTTGCTCCTGGCGTCATTTTCCCGGCCCTTGTTCACTTCCGTTCACAATCGGCTGCACAGCCTAAAGGACAGCCCCGATCCACAGTCGACTCCTCTGATGAACGGGAAGGAGAAGAATACCAAGGCGCATCAACCCAACACCGACTACGGAAAGCTACCCATCTATTTCGAACGCAACCTTGGGCAGACAGATTCACAAGTGAAGTTCATTGCGCGTGGCAGCGGAGTGGCGACATTTCTCGCCGCAACCGAAGCGGTTTTCTCGTTACCGCAAGGCCGTCATTCCCGCGAACGCGGGAATCCAGATCCAGTCACAGGCGACCAACAGGAGATGAGCCTCCTTGACCTCCGAAGCCTCAGTCGAGGCTTCGGCCTCGACGTCATCGATTCCAGTCACCGGAATCCGGATTTCCAAAGTCCACTCCATAGTCCTCAGTCGACAATCACAAATCGCCAATCGGCAATCACAATGCGGTTCGTCGGAGCCAACCCGAATGCAATCGTTGAAGGCCTCGACTGTCTGCCCGGAATCAGCAATTACTTCATCGGGAACGATCCCAACAAATGGCGCACGAACATCCCGCACTACGCCAAGGTCGGGTATCGCGATGTGTATCCGGGGATTGACCTCGTCTACTACGGAACTCCCCAGCAGTTCGAATATGACTTTGTGGTGAAGCCGGGAGGAAACCCAGCCGCGATCAGACTCGCCTTCCAAGGCACTGAGGGTATTGAAGTGGATCGGAACGGTGACTTGCTGATTCACACCGCTTTCGGAGAAGTGCGACAGAGAAAGCCATCGGTGTATCAGACTCGAGGTGAAGAGCGGCATCAGGTAGCCGGCCGATACATCGTCGATGCCAGCTCGAGTGTCAGCTTCGAACTCGGCTCCTACGACGTTGGTCAAACGTTGGTCATTGACCCGGTCCTTGTCTATTCAACAAGCTTTGGCGGAATCATGGGCGAGCACGTCAGCGGGATTGCCGTGGATTCCCAAGGCAACGCGTACGTCACAGGTTCAACGCTTCGAACCGGCTTCCCCGTAACCTCAGGAGCTTTCCAAACCGAAATCACTGTTGAATCAGGACGCGGGTTCATTGCGAAGTTGAATGCTACCGGTAGCGCTCTGATGTATGCGACCTACTTGAGCTCAAGCATTCAAGCCATTGCAGTCGACCCAAATGGTCAAGCCGTTCTCGTTGGCATCACAGGCGCTACGGATCATCATCCAGTGACCTCTGGGGCGTTTCAAACACAGCTCCGAGGACCGGCAGACGGCTTCATCACCAAGCTGAACGCGTCGGGCAGCGCTTTGATCTATTCCAGCTACCTGGGTGGAAGCGGAGACGACAGCGCTCTGACCCTGGCTTTGGATTCGAGCGGAAGCGCCTATGTTAGCGGCCTCACCAATTCTTTGGACTTTCCTGTGACCCCCGGCGCCTTTCTGACGACTTCTACTTCCAGTGGTCGCGGCGACGTACTCACGTACGTCACCAAGCTAAATTCGAGCGCCACAGCCGCAGTCTACTCGACGTATTTGGGGCGCGCAGGGCTGGCGGACATCGCCGTGGATTCAGCGGGAAGCGCGTATGTTGTTGGCGGTAGCGCTTCGCCGGACTTTCCCGTCTCTTCTAACGCTTTCCAGAAGACACTCCGCGGCGACTACGACGCAGTTGCTGTCAAATTGAACCCAACGGGCACCGCCCTTGAGTACTCCACCTTTTTGGGAAGCACGGCTACCGATTGGGCCATCGCAATCGCTGTAGACCGTGATGGATACGCCTATCTGACCGGCTCGACGAATGGGCCCGACTTCCCGACGACGCCTGGCGCACACGACACAGTCTATCAAGGGTACCTGCAAATCCGCGAGTCGGAACCATTTGTCACGAAGCTGAATTTAACGGGGACGGCACTTACTTATTCCACTTTTCTCAATGGGACTCGCTCTCTTTACGGTCGGGACATCGCAGTGGACGCTGCCGGCAATGCTCATATCCTATCGGGAGGCTTCGTCTCGCAGCTGGATGCTGCAGGAGCGGTCTTGCGATTCTCACAATCTGTTGCCCGGACTCCGGGCGACGATGTCGTAGCCTTGGCGCTCGACCCAGCAGGAAATGTTTATGCTGCGGGAAGCACCACTCTGAGACCGCCGCTTCGGAGTCCGAGCGGTGGTGTATTGGAGTTCGGTATATTTCCTGCTTTGGTAGTGAAGCTCTCTGGCAGCGACACCATTCCGCAGTTCGTTCCAATCGTTCTCTCAGCAGCGGGCCTGAACGGCTCGTTCTACACTTCTGAACTGACGCTCACTAACCGCAGCACCAACAACGCAACCCTGCGGTTTTCCTATACAGCAACATTTGGTGAAGGCAGTGGCATGGGCTCAGACCAGTTGCCTGCAGGACAGCAGCGAATTGTTCCTGATGCTTTGGCCTATCTGCGGTCTATCGGCATCCCCATTCCCGCCTCCGGGAACCGAGGTGGGACTCTAAGGATGGATGCGCCGGACGGTGTCTTCGCTTCTGTGCGCACGGCCAATACGACTGCGAGTGGTCGGGCCGGACTCTCTTATACTTCGTTTCCAACCATGCAGGGATTCAGGGAACCCACTTACCTTCATGGTCTTCGACAGAATGAACGAGACCGGTCAAACGTCGCCATCCAGAATGTGGGCAGCACCAGCGAAGGAGAGATCACGCTTAGGCTCACCGTTTTCCCGGGCGACCCCAATTCGTCGGCAAGAGGCCTCTACGAAGAGCGTCTCGCGCCGGGAGAGTTCCGGCAGATCACCGGCATCCTGGCTGACAGAGGTTTGTCTTTTGCTCAAGGCTTTGTGCGTGTGGAACGTATCAGCGGCATGGCGCCGTATTTTGCCTATGCTGTCGTCAACGATCAGGTAACTTCCGACGGATCGTTTATTCCACCGATTCTCTCCTACGCCATGAATGGACGCTCCGGCTTGACCATACCTGTCATGGTGGAGACGAGCCAATTCTCTAGCGAACTTATTCTCGCAAACTCATCAGGCACAAAACGGACTTTACAGCTCGCCTATCGTGCTGACGCCATTCAGACGGCCGATCAAACCGCCAGCCTGACCCTCGACCTGAATCCGCTTCAGCAGCTGATCATTCCGGATTTCGTGCAGTTTCTCCGGAGCAGGGGCGCACAAGGACTCGAGGCCACTAACACGAGTTATGCGGGACCTCTGTTTGTTACGGCGCTGGCGATCGATCTCCCTGGAGTCTTCGTGGGGGCGAGAACGTCCACGCGAGGCACGGGTGGACAATACGGTGTCTTCTATCCTGGCACGCCTCTGGGAAGCGGAAGCACCAACAGTGCCTGGCTGCACGGCCTGCGGCAGGACTCCGAGAACCGCACTAACCTAGCCATCGTGAACACCGGTGAGATCGATGCGACCGACAGCCGATTCGAGATTGAGATCTTCGACGGAGCAACTGGGCAGCAAACCGGGACTCGGGCGATCATCCTCGTGCCTGCGAAGAGCTGGCGACAGATAGGAAACATTCTGGCCCCCTATGCTTCCAGCATGAATCAGGGGTATGCACGCGTCACAAAGGTTTTTGGTTCAAACCGTTTCATCACCTACGCCGTTATCAACGACGGCGCCACTCCCGGCGAACGAACTGGGGACGGCGCGTTCATCGCGAGTTCGCCGTAACGCCAATCCGTGGGAATCTTTGACTCTTGTTTCAAGGGGCTTCTGAATCCGCCTTTACGCTGCTGTTGAAGGGAATCATTGATGTTTCGACTTCGACAATTTGTCATTTGGCCCTGCGGTCTTTTACTGCTGGCACCATCCTTACGATTTTTGTTCACAGCCGTTCACCAGAGGCTTGGCAAAACGCTGGCGCGGCTGAACCGCGAGTCGTTAGAGCTCAAAGGCCTGGAACGATGGACGCATCCGCTATGAAGTTTACGTCCTTGATTTTTTTGGTTGCGTTGATTTCAACTCCTAGTCAGTCGATTCAGCAGCTGGATGAGGCCTATGCAGAGTACAAGGCCCTGAAGCAGCCACCGAGTGTTGAAAAGCTTGTGGCTTTGGATAAAAAACTCCGAGAGCTTATTAATAGACCATGGCAGGAAAGGAAAGAGTTGATTGACGGCGTCAATTGGAAACCTCACTGGATTGAAATGGGCATTGGTGTGGGCCACTACTCGGATTCTCTCCACTATTCAGGCAAACTATTGGCGTGGGCTCACAAGGTAGATCCCAATTCCAGGTTCCGGGAATACACGCTGTATTCGGCTACAGGCGGGCACGGAGGCAGTTCGGGGCTCGGTGAAATGCCAAATCTCAAGATGGCTCTTCGCTATGTTCAGGAATTTCCGGAAGGTCCTTTTATCCAAGAGACCTACACCCTTTTAGGTAATTTCTATAGTGACCTCTTTCAGCTAATCAAAGATCTGGGGAAGCATCAAGGCGGCTATAAGTACGACTGCTTTGCCAAATACCTGGACAAGAGCAATCTCGATAGTCAGCTCAGGAAAGCGCAGCGACTCTCGGTCGGCTACTACTCAAAAGCACTGGTGGTTAGTCCTAAGAATAAAGACGTTAAAGACTGGCTCGTGGAGATGAAAGAAGGAAACCCATCCGGTTGGCATTTTTGCGGTGACTAGCTGAGCGAGCGCGGGTACCTGCAGACTCCGAAAGGCTCCATATGGATGATTTTGCTCTAACTGGCCGGTTGCAGCTGACCGACCACTCGTCTTTTTTGGAATCCGCAGCAGAACATTCCAAACTCACCTCCGCTTACCGGTGTGTGAGGACGGGGCAGCTTAGCCGTAATCGTTCGACGGACGGACCTGAAATGTCATTTCGCTTTGTCTTGAGCTTATACAGGCGCAACAATTGTCTTTTAGACTTTCAACGCGCAACCTCATCTGCGTTGCTCTTAACCACCACCAGCCTTTCGGTTCAGGTGGGTAGGATGCGTTGCGCTTTTTAACGCACCAGTCGGCGGCCGAGCGTGATGCGTTGAAAAAGCGCGACGCACCTTCCGGCTTAGCCGGCTCAGTCCTGGTGCCCTAGTGAACATACTTCACTTCGCCTTGACGAATTCAGCGTTGCTGGCGCGCTTGAGAAGGTCCATGCGTTCTTTGATGGTCTTGGGCAGTATCTGATCCCAGCTGCCGTAGACTGGATTGGGGAGCATGAACCAGCGAGTTCCCCACAGATCCGCAACCGATTCTACTTTCTTGCCGCGGACGCCGATGTTTTCCACAGCGCTGAGAACTTGCACTGTGTCTCCCGGAAAATCATTGAGATTGTCTCCCAGGTAGGCGACCACGTGAAACTTCTCCTCGGTCTCTTTGATTCGAGCCTGTTTGTTCGAAGTCCCTTCCGAGAGCAGTAATCGGCCCTGAGCCCTGTCGTTCAGTCCCTGAGTGTTAAGTCTGTTGTGAGCCAAGGCTCGAATGGTGCCTGCTCTCAAACGTTCGAGACGGTTCGAAATGTACACCATAGCGACGTTCAGTTTTTCAACCTCGACAATGAAGGCCCCGGCGCCGGGGAGCAGATCGACGTCTTCCGCATTGTCCTGCTCCCATTGGGCCCATCGCTGGTGGCTGTACCCAGTGTCCATTCCATCAACCCAAACGGCGGCGTCCATTTCGCTCTGAAATCTGCCATTGTCCAGGAGTGTTTCGTCGAGATCTGCAACTACCGCCAGGGGTTTCTTGTCTGGACCCACGGGGCGACCCTGGCGGCGCTTCGCCGCCTTGACCGTTTGCTTGATCTCTTTGAGCGCTGTGTTGAACGTTTGCCGGCACAACGCCTGGTATTCGGCTGAGGTCTGGATCCACAGGTTGGCATGCAAGTGGGGTGGAGAGCTTTGATACTCTCTGGCTTCAGCGGGAGCTTGCGCGGGCAAAACACAAGGGAAGGTTCCCACGGTGATGATGAGCCATAAGGCAGGTTTCAAGAGCTTTTTCATAGGAGTGAGAACCTCACAGATGCACTCAACGGTGTGGTTTCGCAGACTGCTATACATGGCGACACAAATAACAGACGTTAGAACGACGACGAAATACTCCCCTCCTCGGCTGAGGAGGGATGCCACGGCTGCAGGCCGTGGCTGGGGTGGTGCGTTCCGCGCGGGTTCCAACCACCCCGCCCTGGCTTGTGCCAGTGCTGCCCCTCCTTATCCAAGGAGGGGAATTTTCTCGCGCGCTTTATGTCGGTATGTTTTAGCGCTTCCTTTCGACGACGGTGAATACTGTCGGGTTGTGCCAGGAGTTGTCGTAATGGAGTTCGCTGATGCTGGCCTGGCGTTGTTCCAGGAAATCACTGCCAAATTCCCACACCACAGGAAACTCTCCCTCATTGCCATGGAAGCTGGGCGGAAGAAGGTGCTGTATGCGGCCCTCTGCCGTCACTTGCAGGCGTTGCCGTGTAGAACGGCCGTGGAGGAGTGGCACTGTGTAAATCTGAGTTCCCCCCGGCTTCAGCACGCGCTGAACTTCGCTCAGACCCCTGGTAAAGTCAAACAAATGCTCGACCGTTTCTGAATGAACGGCCAGGTCGAAATGATCGCTGGGAAACGTAAGCTGGCAAATATCTTCGTTCACAAACTCGCCTACTTTGGCGCCCCGCTCCATTCCGGGTTGGTAGCAGGTCTCTGTCAGATCTCCAAGTGTGCGCAAGGCCGGGCCGAGATGATTGATCTGATTGAAGTGCACCACGCGAAGCCCGCCGGCAACGGGAAAGAGCTTTCGAATGCTCCAAAGAAGCATTCGGACTCGCTTCGACATCTGGCAGTTGGCACAGGCGAGCCCTTCACGCTCGTCAAAGTCCGCGCGTTCGCGCGCAGAGAGTCCCCAAGCGGAGGCCAGTGCCTCGCTGATGACCGCGCGTCTTTCGAAAGACCTTCCGCCGCAGGCAATACACCCGTCCTTGTCAATCCGGCAGAAACGCCGTTTTCTCATCTCTTGCCCTCGGCAACATTCCTGAGAGCTTCGGAAGTCTGTTGAGCGCAAGTCTCCCAGGAAAACCTGCCGGCCCGATCACGGCCAGCGATGGCGAGAGAGTGCCTGAGCTCGGCGGAATCGGCAACCCGCACCATCGCCCGACTCCACTCCTCGGGGGGGCTTTTTGGACCGACGAAAATCGCGGCCGATCCCGCGACTTCCTGCAACGAAGGAGCCGTTGAGGCGATGACGGGGCAGCCCGACGCCATGGCTTCTGCAACCGGCAATCCGAAACCCTCATAGAATGATGGGAAAACAAACATCCTGGCTGAGGCATACAAAGCCCGCAAGTCCGTTTCAGCAACGTAGCCAGTCAGGACCAGGCTGGAGCGCTTTGCGTAGTTCTGCAAATACCTTTCCAGGTTTGCAGTTCCCCATCCCGGCTTTCCTGCCAGAACAAGTTGAAACTGGTTTGCCAACCGCGAAGGCAGCAAGGCGAATGCCTCGAGGAGGGTTCGAAGATTCTTGCGGGGTTCAAGAGTGCCCACTCCCAGAACGAAGGGGCTCGTGATCCCATACCTCGCCAACACTGCGCCCTGCTGAGCGCCGAGGTCTCCAGGCTTGGACACGATGCCGGCCTTGCTTTCCGGGCCTGCTTTGACCTCTCCGAAGAACTCACGCCGTACCCCCAGCGGAGTGACTTCTATTTTGGAGGCCGGCGCACGAAGACAACGCATCACCTCATCTGCAACAAACCGGGATACCACCAGGATTCGCTGCGCCCTAGCGGCTGCCAGAGGGAGAAGGCCCCGATGCGCCCAGTTGTATGGCGCTGACGGCGCAAAGCGGATGCCCTGCTGATGAATGCAATCGTGAATCGTGATGGCCGCTGGAAGAAGCTTTGAAAGCCGCAGAGGTAGAAGGCCCTGCGTTCCCCAAAACACGGCCGAAGGATTCTGTGAAATGAGTCCATGGGCCTGCAGCAGGTACCAGGGGAGGCCCCAGCGAACCTGGGCTACCGAGTGTCGAACTGTGGGACTCTCGGGATAGCTAATCGCCTGGTGCGAGTACAGCGAAAACGAATCGGACGAGAGCCCGACGGGCCAATGGCGCAGCACCTCAGACACGTAGGTACCGACGCCGGTCTTCATGGGGCCCAAGGATCGGGAATCGACGCCGATGTTCACAGAGGTTCCCTTATCCTGCCACGGTCTGATAAAGCGTGTGATAGGCCTGCGCCATTTTCTCGAGAGTGAATTTCTCCTTCACAACCTGCCGATTGAACCGGCCCATTTGGCTTCGGAGCGTCTCAGAATGAGCGAGTTTGCGAATCGCACTCACCAACTGATCGACGGAGCCCGGCTCGCACAAGTACCCGCCCTTTTCGTGTTCGAGCACTTCGGGGATGGCTGAAACGTTGCTCGACACTACGGGCTTGCCGCAGGCCATCCCCTCGAGAATCGACAGCCCAAAACCCTCACGGCGTGACGGCTGAAAACATACGTCGGCCTGGTTGATCTGCCCGATCAATTCGTCTTCGCTCAGATGTCCCAGACTGTGGATGTTAGAGGCATCAAAGAGCGGCGAGCTTCCACGCAGGCCGCCGGTGGCCCGGAGTTCGTAATCGTTGCCCAGTCGCTTCATGACGGGGACGAAGAGATCGGCTCCTTTGCGATGAGAGGGATTCCCGGAAAAGAACAGCACAATCCGCCCCTTTCTCTCGCTGGATTCAGTTGAAAGGGTACTCAAGCCGAGAGCCTCGTCGTTCACCGTGCTGTTGCCATCGGCTGTTACTGAGTCTCCACTCATTGGACGAAACCGCGTTGCGTCAATGCCGTTGGGAATGACGCGTATTGGCAACTCCTGCTGAAAAACGTCACAGATGGTATCGCACGTATGCCGACTCACCGACACTAGAGCGGCGGCTTGCTGCATCGTCTTTGCGACCGAGGGTTTCAATACAAGCCGGTGATGCCAGCGAACGCCCGAAGACAAGGACGAGAGATAGACATCATCAATCGAACTGTGGTGCAGCGTCGCTACCAGTGGCTTGCCGGCAACTGAAAAGTAGCATCCATAGTCTGCGTTGACGTGAACGAGGTCGCAATCTCTAGTTACAGGGGCGACCCTACTCCACGCCCATCTCAGACCCCACGGAAAGTATTCCCACGCCGAAGAGAATCGCAGCAACTGTCCCTTGCAGCCCAGTGGGTCTAAGCCAGCCACCAGCCGCTCGGAGTAGATCTCGACGCCAGAGCCGCCGATGACGGGATAGAGAACTCTCATCGCCGGTGTCCCGGCCGCCGCTCCAGCACCTCGCTAAAGACACTGGAGAACCGCGCAGCGACCTGGGTCCACGAAAACTGGCTCAGCACGTGTTGCCGCGCGTCCGCACCCAGCCGGCTTCGGAGCACCTCGTCTCCGAGGAGCCGTTCGATGGCGTCCGCCAGTGCCTCGGGCTGATCTGGCTCGACGGCAAGTCCGGTAACGTCGTGGATAAGGACATCGGAGATGCCTCCCACTGAAGTACCCACCATCGCAAGGCCCGCGGATGCAGCTTCGATGAAGACGACACCGAGACCTTCGGTGTCACCGCTTCGATCAACCACTGACGGGCCAACAAACAGGTCCGCGGCAGCGTAGTATTCCGGAAGCTGGTCATGCGAGAGTTTGCCCAGAAACCGAACGGCTCTGGTGATTCCCAGCCGCTCAGCCATGCGTTCCAGTTCAGGTCGCTGTGTACCGTCACCCACCACAACGAGCGTGGCATTAGGAAATTTCTGTAGCACCTGCTGCATCGCAGCCAATAGGTTGTGAACTCCCTTCTTTCTCCACTAGACGGCCCACGAAAAGGATCATCTCGGAAGTAACGCCCAGCTTTTGCCGCAAACCGAGATCCGTTCTGTCCAGGTTCAAATTCGGCAACGTCCACGCCCATGGGCACGATGTCACATTGGCGGTGGGACACAGCTGCAGAACCTGGCCTCGCGTGAAAGCGCTGTTGGCAGTGCAAGCATTCGACCGTCGCAGCGCCAGTTTCTTTAGCAACCGGCCCAGCGACCCCTGAAAGGCAAACATATCACCACCGTGCACTGTCAACACAACCGGGACCGAGCATACCATCTGTACGCAGGCGCGTGACGATGCCTTGCGGCACGACCCAATGGGCGTTGATCACATCAATGGAATCTCTGCGAATGGCCTGTAGAACCGAAGCGAATAGGCTGGCGAAATAGAATGGCACCTGCAGCCAGAGCCACAACGACTGCTTCAGATTCGGTAGCATGCCGCTGCGATAACACAGTGCCTGGCAGCTGTGAATGAAGTAGTTGAAGCGGCGGATCTCCACGCCGTCTAGCATCTGGACGGGTTGACCGCCAGGAAAGTTGGGCGCCAGAACAACAACACGCCATCCAACCGTCACCAGTTGCCGGCTCAAATGATGCAGGAAAATACCGGAAGGCTCGCCCGCATGCTTGGGATAGGAGGAAGTGACGATAAGGACGGTTCTGGTGGGCGGCGGCTCGGATGGTTTCATTCGTTCTCAGGGGCTCCGGCGCTGGGCATTTTCGAGAGCAGCCAACTCGCTCATTGCTGCCGGGAAGTTGGGAGCGAGCGCAAGCGCCTGATGGAGATGCGACCGCGCCTCTGAAATTCGTCCAAGTCCGGCCAGAACAGCTCCCAGGTTGGTATGAGCCATCGGATCGCGCGCATTCAGACGCGCAGCCTGCTCCAGATGAGGTAGTGCCTCAGGCAACCGCCCCATTTCGACATAGGCCGCAGCCAGATTGTTGTGCGCGTCGGCGTAGCTGGGGAGAATTTTGAGAGCTTTCTGGAAGTAAGTGATTGCCTTCTCAAGCTCCCGACGTTGCAGCGCAATCACTCCCAGATAGTGCAGCACCAGCTCATCATTGGGCAACAGCTGATGCACTTCGAGGAAAACCTTCTGAGCCTCATCGGTCCTTCCGAGTTGCATCAGTGCGACCCCGTGAACCGTATGTAGATTGGTCTGGCTTCTATCGGCAGTCAGACCTTTTTCCGCCATCTCGAGCGCTTTCGAAAACTGCTGCCGCTGGATGTAGATGTTGGCCAAGTTCAGGTAGGCCGAAGCCTCCAGCCTGGGATCGCGGGGAACTTCCGCTTCAGAGAGTTTGAGGGCCAATAACGCATGTCTCTCCGCTCCGTCTAGATCGCCCTTCTCAGCTCGCAAGATATGCGCGAGAGAATTTTGCATCGACGAGGAATTTGGGGAAGCTTCGGCGGCTCTCGTATAAAAGACAAAATCGCTTTCCCAGTCCCGATTACGCTGCACTGTCTGTATTCCGTAAAGCAAGCTGATAGAGGCAAGCGCGGCTACTGCTATGTAAGTCCGTAGCGGCACAGAGATCCGCGCCAGTCCTTGCGATGCCAGCCAGGTGACTAACAAGCAGAAACCCCAGGAAGGGATGTACAGATAGCGCTCTGTAAAGACATTGATTCCAACCCCCCGTATGTTCATCACCGGAAGCAGCGTTAGAAACACCCACGCTGCCGCAAAACTAGCCAGGGAGTATCGTCGAAACCCGTACCAGATGGAACCCACGAGAATTCCAACAACGGCAATGGCTATCCATGCCCGCTGGTCGCTGAGACCAAGCACCGGCTGAAACGTGTAAAACGCATTGAGGTTTATTGGCAATAAGAGTTTGTACCAATACTGCGTTGCCAGATGCAGAATGCTCAGAAATTGTGCCCAAAGGCTCAGTGACCAAACCTGCTGTGATTTTGAGATGAAACCCAGGACTTCATAACGGAGAGCCAGGTAGCCCACCGCCACTACCAGATACGGCCAGCTTTTCTGAAGGGATGCGCGAATCCGACCTTTCCAGCCCTGGATCCCCGAGTTCGAAAGTGAAGGCATATGCTCCGACAATGATAGGCAGCGTCAACGCCATCTCTTTGAAGAGCAGGGAGACGGCAAAGGAAAACAGCGACGCGGCATGCCAGAAGGCTCTTCTACCAGCCTGATCTGGCGGTGGCTGCAAGGATTGCTTCTTTTTGCTGGCTGGCTTCACTTTGGGCAAGGGCACAGCCTGGCTGCTGAGGAATAGCCAGAATGACAAGAAATAGAAAAGAGCACAGCCGAGCTCGGGAAGCGAAGCGATCCAGTCCACTGCTTCCGTATGGATTGGATGCAGCACAAAGAGAATGGCCCCGGACACACTGAGCCAGTAATTGCGAGTCAGGTGCCAAAACATAAGGTAGGCCGTGGAACTCACCATCAAGTGAAGAACGAGGTTAGTCCAGTGAAAGGCTGATGGATTCAGCCCGCTGGACTGCACAATCCATCGATAGGCGAGCATCTGGAGCGGCCGATAGTAGTTGCTGGTGCCGGCCCGCCCTGGCGTCTGATAACCCCAAACGTCGGAGAAAAGCAGCCGCGTCAACGACTCGTCGCTGTGAAGATAGGGATTGCGGACGATCTGGTAGTTATCGTCGTGAACGAACTGGTTGGACAGTGAGTTGGAATACGCGAGTGCACCCAGGATGATGAGCAAAGCGAGAGCTAAGGAATGGCGCTGGAGCATACTACGTGTGACTTGAGTATTGTGTCGGGGCGCCGTCCGCTGAGGCGCTACCTCAGTCTGCGGTGGCGCACGATCAAAGGCAGCGCACCCTACCGGCCCAGCGCCTGCAACTGGGTAGCGGCTGGTTGGTAGTTCGGCGATAGCGCGAGAGCCCGCTCCAGGAACGTACGAGCTTCTGACGACCGTCCCAGCGCAGCGAAGGCGCTTCCCAGATTAGTCTGGACTATCGGATCGCTCGGAGACAGAGCGGCTGCTCGCTTCAAATGCGGCAAGGCTTCCTGAGGCTTGCCCATCTCAAGGTAGGTTTTCCCGAGATTGTTTCGAGCACTGCCGAAATCGGGGACGATCTTCACTGCTCTCTGCAAGTACTCGACTGCCTTGTCGTAATCGCGCCGGCTGAGTGCAATCACTCCCAGGGCATCCAAGACGATCTCGTCGTTCGGGTTCCGCAGATGGTAGTCATAGAGCGCCTTGGCTCCTTCGTCCAACCGTCCGACTCGCAGCAGAGCAATTCCGTAGGCTGCTCCCTTGATCTCAAAATTGCCAATCTTCAAACCTGTCTCAACTGCTTCCAGTCCCTTCTGATATTCTCCCCGGCCAACATAAATCCCTCCCAACCCACCATAGGCGTTGGCGATCTGATCCTTGTCGGGCGGCTTCCGTTCCCAACCTACTCGAATGGCCTCCAGGTACTGGCGCTCTGCCTCAGCGGGCATCCCCTTCTGCAGGTAACTCTGCGCTAAGGAAGTCCTCATTTGGGCAGACTGCGGTGACTCGGCTACCGCGCTTGAGAACAATGCAAATTCATCCTTCCAGTCGAGATTCCTTTTAAAGGTCTGCACAAGATAAAAACCCGAAACGAGCGCCAGAGCTGCCAGTCCGGCTGGCCAGTTCACATTCGACGGCAGCCGGCCTAAAGCGTGTTGGGTCACAGAGGCCACAAGCAGACAGAAACCGAGGGAAGGAATGTAGAGGTATCGTTCGGAAAATACATTAGCGCCCACGCCGCGGATATTGAACACCGGAAGCAATGTCAGAAAAACCCACGCAGCTGCAAACGCCAACACCGGGAACCGTTGCCAGGCAAAGACGATCCAACCACCAACAATCGCTAGTAGTGCCAAGGCTCCAAGAAAGCGACTATCCACAAGCGAGCGGACAGGATCAAACAAGTGAAAACTGTTGAGATCCAACGGAAGAAAGAGTTTCAACCAATACTTCCCTGCCAGATAGATGACACTGCTCGCAAACTCTGCTGGCGATAGGATCCAGACATGCTGCACCCGTGAAATGAAGCCCAAGACGAGATACCGGACCAACAGATAGCCGCCAACGACAGCTAGATACGGAAGCACCCGCCGGACGGATTTCGCGATTCGGGGAACCAGAGGCTGGTCCGTGTACGAAACCATAAAGAGATAAGCTGAAATCACAATCGGCAAGGTCAGAACCATTTCCTTCCAGAAAAGAGCAACTGCAAACGCCAGCAGAGAAAGGCTCCACAATCTTGGCGTTTGCGTCTGGGCAGTCTTGGAATGTTCACCGCTCGAGGATTCCTCCGCGCGCAGGAAGAGCCAAAAAGACAGAAAGAAGAAAAGGGTGCAGCCCAGCTCAGGAAGAGCCGCAATCCAAACGACAGCTTCGGTGTGGATCGGGTGCAGAGCGAAAAGCGCCGAGGCAGAAACCGCGACCCAATACGTCTTGGTCAATTGCCAAACGACCAGATAACCTGCCAGGGTCGCCAGGACGTGGAAGACGAGGTTGACCACATGAAACGGCGATGGATTCAGGCCGGCTATTCCCCCTATCAAGCGGTAGGTCACCATTTGAAGCGGGCGGTAATAGTTGCTGGTGCCCTTCTGATCTGGGTGAGTGTAGCCCCAGACGTCAGTGACAAAAAGACGACTCAGCGGCTCGTCTCCATGAAGAAAGGGATTTCGTACGATCTGAAAATTGTCATCCCAGACGAATTCGTGATTGAGGGTATTGGCGAAGGCCAATACACAGAGAACGGCGAGGACACCAAACCCGATTGCATGATGCCGACGTTGAATGGCCCGGACTGAGGAATCCGGCAAGGCCGCCGACCTGGGTTGCGGTATGGATTTCGCCTTGGAATGGCGTTTGGACATGATTAAGAGGACCGAGAAGCACAATCCTATCAGCGGGAACAGAATAGATAATCCACTTGACGAGTGTCAAGGCAGCGCAAGAATTCTCGCCATGTTCGCCAAGATGGAAACCAGCCAACCCCTCGCAACCAGCCGCTCCTGTGGTCGACAGCACATTGGGAAACGGAGAAGGCATTTCAGCCCGGTAATCCTCAGGACCACCGTTGTATAATGTGCGCCTTGTTGACGCATCGAGAGTACGCGTAATGGCGAAGCGACCTAAGTCAAGGGCCTCACACCATGAAGCTGCCAATCAAGGCAATCGTCAGTTTCCGGTTCGAACGGAAGTCTCCGACATCCAGTGGCTTCGTGGTCTTGAAACCAACAGGCTTCTGGCCTTGCTAGCCATTACGTTGGCAGTCTTGCTCTGTTACGGCAATACCCTCGACAACGACTTCATTCACGATGACCTCATCGAGATCGTGGGAAATCCGTTCGTAAAGGATCTCTCGCACGTGTCTCAAATCCTGAGCACTTCGGCATGGGGTTTCGGAAGCTCGAATGAATCCACAGTCAAATCCAACTACTATCGCCCAGTCCAGTATCTCTCCTATGCGATCGTCATCAAGGTCTTTGGCGCCAAAGCATGGGGATTTCACCTGGTTAAGCTAACCGGACATTTGACCGTCTGCTTGTTGCTCTATTGGATTGTCAACAGCTACTGGAAGGACCCCAAGCTGGCCTTCTTAAGCGCTATCTTGTATGCAACACATCCGGCCAACTCGGAAGCTGTTTCCTGGATTTCCGGCATCACTGATGTGTCTTGTGCATTGTTCTTCCTGTTGTCGTGGGTCTTCTTCCTAAGACACAGAGTCAGTAATTCCATCGCCGACTGGGCCGGCCTACAGCTTTCATTCCTCGTAGGCCTGTTCTGCAAAGAATTCATGATCACGCTGATCCCACTTCTGCTGCTCTTCGAAGTTTTGGAATCGAAGCGGTTTCCGAAAGCCAAGGCGCTGGTGACGACATACGTGCCTCTGCTGCTAGCGTTCGCAACCTACCTGGCCTTCAGGATTCATGCCATTGGCGCCTTCACGTACGAGTCTCAAAATAGTCTTGTCTTTCTCACTCGCTTCCAGTCTGGCCTTAACCAGATTGTGCTCTTTTCCGACTACATCAGGACGTATTTCTTCCCGTTTTGGCTAAATGCATTTCATATCCTTCGCCCCGTCCTCACAATTTGGGATCCTCGTTTCCTGGGAGCCGTGGCGGTGATTGGTGTCGCAGGGTGGTGTTGCTGGGCACTTGCGCAACAGTTGAATCCTGCTCGGCGGCGGCTGCTGATCTTAGGAAGCATCTGGTTCCTGGTCACCCTCTCTCCAGTGCTGGTTTTCTTCAGGCGGATTGGCGAGAACGCCTTCGCAGAAAGATATCTCTATCTTCCGGATCTCGGCATCTCTCTTGTCGTGTCGATTTGTCTTCTGAGCTTTCAAGAGAGATATCCGAAGATCAGCGGTGTGATTGTTCTTATTGTTTTGCTGCTTGCTACCAGAACCATTGCACGCAACCAGGTGTGGCAAGATGACCTGGCTTTTTACGGATCCACTCTCCGAGCAACTCCAGGGCATCCACAACTGCTCACGAATCTGGGCTATGCCTATCTGCAACGGGGACGAAGGCAAGAGGCCCTGCAGATGTTGGAGGAATCGAAGGCAAAGCGGCCTAGCACTTGGCAAACCCACGAGAATCTGGGACGCGTCTTCCGCGAGATGGGACGTTTAGACGAAGCTCTGGCAGCCTATCAGCAAGCGGCGATCTTGAACCCTGCCAGATTTTCTCTTTTCTGCGATCAAGCAGACATCTTGGGTGCTAAAGGCAATTTCACGGGAGCCATTTTCGCCTATCAAAAAGCGCTAGAACTGGAGTCCAGATGGGAAATCTACTTTAACCTTGCGCATATCTATGCTGCTGCCAAGCAATTTCCGGAGGCCCAAAGAAGTTACGAGACTGCAGCAATGCTGAATCCAAGTGACGGACGAATCTTCGCGGGTTTGGGTAATCTGCATTTCGCTCAACGCAAATACCCGGAGGCAATAGTAGCTTTCCAAAGATGCCTGGGATTGAATCCCACCGATCTTCGAACTTGGTATAACTTGGCTGATGCGTGCCTTTTCGAGAACAGATACAAAGAGGCTGAGGCCGCTTACCAGAGGGCATTGTCGCTGGATTCGAATTCTCCGCGCAGAGCGGAAACCGGCATTGCGACTGCTCGAGCCCGTCGTCAAAGCATGGGTCAAGTTAACGGGAATCGTCCTAAATGAACCGAGCCAGGAGCGCACGAAGGACGTCAATCAAACAGAAAGCTCCAAAACTCCGTTCGACCGAGCCAACCTTAACCAAGCAAGAAAGGTGGCATCCTTGGACATATGTGCTCCTTTTATTCCTCATCAACTGGATTGCGTACTCCAATTCCTTCAAGACCGGGTGGCACTTTGATGATGGCCCCAACATCATCGGAAACCCCCACATACAGATTTCCGATCTTTCCTGGAACAGCATCCTGCAAGCAGCTTCTACCAGCCCCGGAGGAAAACGGCCCATCTCTTATCTCAGCTTCGCCGCCAACTATTATGTCTGGGGCGAAGATGCATTCTCGTTTCATGTCGTCAATTTTCTTATTCACATCTTGAATGCGCTGCTCGTGTTTAGGGTTTTTTCGACCCTACTCCTAAAGGCAAATCCTCAAAGAGAGACGCATCAAGTGTGGCTTTTGTCCGGTCTGGCCGCGGCACTATGGTCAGTGAACCCTATTCAAACCCAGCCAGTCCTCTACGTTGTGCAGCGAATGACTCTGCTGGCGGCATTGTTCTCGCTCTTGTCGTTCTACTGGTACGTTCAATGGAGAGCTGGAACTCGACCAAGGTGGTATTCATTGCTGAGCCTGGCCGCCTGGTTATTGGCCGTTGGAAGCAAAGAGAATGCCTTTCTCCTGCCTCTCTCCTTCCTCGTGTACGAATGGCTGTTTACAGATCGAAAGCTTCTCCGACTAAGGAATCTGGCGGTGGGTATAACAGCATCCGTTTGCCTTGTGGGATTCACCATCGCTCGCTACGATTTGGTGAAGAAAATAGAAACGGACTATTCCGGGCGCGAATTCACCATGAAAGAACGACTCCTCACCCAGCCCAGGATCGTGGCGTTTCACCTATCTCAGCTGGTGGTGCCCCTTCCGACTCGCCTCGCTCTCCGGCATGAAGTCGAGAAATCGACTTCGTGGATCGCGCCTCCCACAACGATTCTTTCGATTCTGTTTCTGGGGGCGCTTTTTTGGATGGGGTTTGTTCTGAGAAGGAAACAGCCTCTGGTATGCTTCGGGATCTCGTGGTTCTTCGCCAACTTACTGGTTGAGTCAACCTTCTTACCTCTGGAAATGATTTATGAGCACCGAATCTATCTGCCTTCGGTCGGGCTGTTTCTGGCACTGGCGCAGGCAGTGGTTGTTCTCCTGAAACACCAGCCCCAGATTTCCAACAAGCATCTCCACTATGCATTCTCCTTGCTGATTCTCTGTTCGGGCGCTTTGTCGTTTAGGCGCAATCAGGACTGGCGGGACGAGATTTCCTTGTGGTCGGACAATGTACAAAAATATCCCGCCAGTTTTCGGTCTTGGAATAACCTGGGAACGGCGTACATCAAGAGCGGGCAGCCCTCGATGGCAGAAAAGGCCTTCCAGCGGGCCATGGAAAGCGAGCCTGAGTATCCGCCGGCGCGGGTCAACCTTGCGATACTCTGGAAGAATGAAGGGAAGGTGGAGGAGTCCTATTCTCTAATCAAGGACTTTCGTGAAACCAAAATCGGGACCTTCTCGGCAGAAATCTATTACAACATGGGTGCAATCTTCGCCAGCAAGGGCATTCTCGATTCGGCCATCTTTCATTATGGTCAGGCCGTCAACCGCATGCCAGATTATCCTGAGGCTCATTTCAATCTCGCTTTGGTTTATCGTCGGGCGGGCAAGAACGCAGAAGCTAGACAATCGTTCCAGCGATTCCTGAACTACTGGCGCGGACCTTCAGACAGTCCTTTTGTGGCTGAGGCAAAGCGCAGTCTTGCGGAGCTGCCATAGGTCTCTGGGCAACCCTGATTTTGTAGATCTCGGTTACCGCTTCACTTGCGGCTTTCCGCTTTCACCCGTGATTGGATTGAATGCTTCCAAATCCTTGGCGGTGAAAACCCGGCCTTGAATCTTCAGCTTAACCATTTCCTGAATCGGCTCGAACTGGACGAAGATATCTTGATCAAAGTCGCGATAAAGCGGCGCTGTATCCAGCGTAATCAGGATTTCCCCTTTCTTTCCGGGAGGAACCACACGAGTGGTGGTGACATCTTTCATGAGTTGATGGAGAACAACCCTGTCCACTCTTAACTCTTGCTTGCTCTGGTTTGTGAAGGGGAATCTCAGGGTGATCGTTGTGCCTTTTACGGCAACGCCAAAGTTCTGAGCATCTTTGTCGAACCGCACATCCCACAGACTCGGATCCTTGCCCTCTTTGCTCTTCAGCTTGTCGTAATAGTACTTCCTCATGATGCTGGCTTCAGAGGGAGGGGGGTCAGCCGGATCCAAGTACCAGTTTCCAGCATCCAGTTTCCAACGCAGTAATTGAGGCACATCAACTGGCTGCATCGCTGTCGGAATCATGACTTGGCAAAGCACTCTAACTACTGCGGCCGTGCTCCCCTGCTGAAGATCGACCTGTGCTACACGGACACTAATCAACTTGCTATCGAACTGCGGAAAAAAACTACTCCGTGATTTCTCCAGGACATACTCCTTCGCCTTGCCGATATCGTTTGCTTGAACAGCAGCGAAATACTGGGTGACGCGATCTTTGATCGTTTCGGCTGGACCGGCGGATTCGCCAGCCCAGCAAGTGCCGCTGGCTAGAAGAATGGCCGGAACGATGAGAGCCGTGGTTAGAGCAAAACGCCGATGATTGATGATCATAACTCCATCCAAAGAGATCCTGAATCCTTCCAAAAAACTATCTACAGTTAAGACACACTGCAGCTTGGAAAAGTCGACAGAAAAACAAAAAAGGGCAGCCACTTTTCAGTGGCTGCCCAAACCAATAAGCAAGACTTAGGATTAATTATCCAATGACTCGCCCGAGAGTGTGATTCTCTGGACAATACTCGGATCCGGGATCACCAGAGCAAGGTAGCCGTGTGCCACATCGAATTGTGTCCCGACATTGTATTTACCCACGATGAAGGAGAAGCCATGGGCAAACTGGAAGTCGCACTTCGCAATGACGTAGCCTTGGAATCCAGCGAACGCAGGGGCTCCATCGATAACCCCTGTCCATGAATCGCCCGCATTCAGGTTTGCACTGACAACCGACGAAACCGCCGCGGCCGTGAAGGTAGCCGGGGCGAAGGTAGTCGTGCTGCTGCCAGTTGCATCCAACGTGCTGCCGTGCCATCCGTACAGAGTAATAGAGCCTGCCTGAGGAGACGCCGTTCTGGATGCCGCAACGCCGCCGCCTGTAACAAATGCAGCGTCGTCAGAGCTGGTGTTGGCAATCGCCAACCCAGTTGTGAAGCCGGGGACCTTATTGCCCGTAACGAATGGGAACAGCAGATAGGTAACGCATCGGTTGACGGCAATAAAGTTGTCAGCTGGATCGTTACTCAAAGGATGCGCAAACCGGATAATCGTCGTCGAGGTAGCATCGGGCCACAACTGAGCCTGACCCGTAGCCACGCCAAAGCCTGCGGTCGCCGCAACGCTCACGACTGGAGTAATACTGAAGAACTCCTGCAGTGTGTCGCTGGTTGCCTGGTCGGTTGTGTTAAACGTATAGACTGCGACTGAAGAAGTCGACCCACTTTCGAGAACCAGTGTTGCACCTGTGGCTGCTCCAGTCGATGACGATCCAGTGACAGTCGCCGGCCAGCTGAGTGTTACGCCAGTCGGAAGACTATTCACCTGAACTCTAACTCGAGTGTCACCCGTCGCACCAAACCGCGGTCTGGCACCGGTGCCAGGAGAGGTGTATTCCACGAAGGCGGTTGCAAAGCCCTCAGTGATCCGGATCGTGGGATTGGTGGGTGTGACACAAATCGGAATAGCCGCACCAGTCACTGTAACGGTCATGCTGCTGTTCACCGTCGCGACCGTGACGTTCACGCTGTTAAACGTGTTCGCGTTTGAAGGTGCCGAACTGATGAGCGCATTGATCGAAGCACCCACAGCCTTCGCTGAAACATCAGTGCGAGCGCCGTTGATGCGGAGTTGATCATTTGCGTTGATGGCAAGGCCAGCCGGGATCGTCAGGATGACCTGACCACCCAGTAGCGTGTTGATGGCACTGATGTTAACACCGGTGGGGGTGCCGAAGTTCGTTGCGTAGCCGCCCGAGACGATCAACTGCAGGCCAGCCGAATGATCCAGGGTGTTGCCGCCTGTGACGACAGCTCCAGCCAGACTCGTGTTAGCGATCTGGGCTCCTAGATAGGTAATCGTGATGCTGCTTGCAACTGAGGTACAGGGGGCACAAAGCGGGTTCGCAGTAAACGTCACTTCACCCATGAGCTCAGTCAATCCATACTGGACAACTTCGTTGTTCTGCTGCGTGACATTGTGAATGACTTGCGCTTGCGCTGTCGCACCCAAAGCCAGCACGAGAGCGCAAAACACAAACGACACTATCCTGGTTTTTGCTCGCATTTTCTCTCCTCGTTTTAATGATGGTTAAGACCTTCAACCCTGGAACAAGACATGACCAAGCTGGCCATCCTGCTCACGGCGCTTGGCGATACTGCAAAACTTAAGGTTGGACTTTCCGGTGTTTGACTACCTTCCTAAATTTTAGTTTCTCTGAGCTTTCACCTCCTAGCAGCTGCTTTCAGGACACCGGAGAATTAGGTGACAGACTAGACGTTTTCAAACACCCACTCCGGAAATGTTGAAAGACTCTAATCTATCACCTCCTTGACATAGAAATTCCCTACGCAACTATGGCCTAAACTATTAAAAACATTGAAAATCTGCGGTAAACTAACACTGTCGAAAGATGGTGTCAAGGTTTTTTTGGTGTTTTCCTGCTAAATCTGGCTGACTTAACACCATCGAAGAATTGGAGTTAGGACGGTATCAATGCTCCTTGCTGCGCCCCGGTGACGGGACTTTATGACAAGGTTGAACTCGAAAGCAAGTTCAAACTCGAATGTTAAATCGCGGGGCTAGCCCGCGAATTACAAGACTGCCACGAACCTGTAGAATGTCTTCGGAAGCCAGCGGTAAGACTTTAGAGAAAAACTCCATGAAAAGAGAGTTGCAGCGCTAGTTCTGCGCTCCATCTAACTTGCGCAAATCTTTTCTCAGCGCTTTCAGTTGGGACTTGAGCTCTTCGGTAAGATCCTGGGCTTGGTCGATGTCCTCGATCAATCGCGGGGTGATCAATGCGATCAACTCTGTACGATTGGTTGTGTAACTTGAATTGCCAAACACCAGCCCAAGTCCAGGGATATCGCCCAACAGCGGTACCCGATTCTTGGTCGACCCCTTCGTTTCGGAGATGATGCCGCCGATCGCGATCGTCTCCCCGTCTTTCACGGTCAATTGTGTGCCGACCGAACGAATGTTGATTGAAGGCGACTCGATTGATGAGCCGATGGGCGGAGGCCCCGGACTGCTCACTTCCTGATTCACTTTCAACGTGACCCAACCGCTTGGATTGATGCGTGGGGTCACGTTCAAGATGATTCCGGTGCTTCGATTCTGAACACTGTTAGTAAACAAACTTCCACCTCCCGTTCCCCCGGGTACGACGCCTTGGGCCGTCAGAATCGGGATCTCCTGCCCAACCTGGATGTGAGCTTCGACATTGTCGGAGGCAACCACGGAAGGTGCCGAGAGAACCCGTGACCGGCTCCGCGTCTCCTGCGCGTTCAAGAATGCAACCAACTCCCGAGTCATTCCGATATTAGCAAAGGTCATGAAATTCAAACCTGCGGGTCCTGGGGCACTCGGTGCCGCTGAAAAAGATGCGGTCGTGAGTTTCGGATCACTCGATCGCTGCTGCAAGAACGCCGAAACTCCCATCGAAAGGTTTCCAGTCAAGACCACCTCAAAGATCTTTACATCGATGAGAACTTGCCTGGGCACAATGTCCAGCTGCCGAATGGTTTCCTTCACGATCTCGTAGTCTGGCGCACTGCATCGAACAATGAACGCATTGTTAATTTCGTCCGCAACGATTTTGATGTCACCCTGAATGATTTCATCGGCCAGGTCTTTGCTCGGTTCTGTGGAGGATGGAGCGGAGGATGGAGCGGCGCCTGTTGCCGGCGGGGCAGGAACCGTTGCGGCCACCGGGAACACCCCTTGGCTCTCCGATGAAGACAAACCGCCGCGCGGCTGTCCGTAGAGTCTCAATAGGATGGGCTCTAACTTCTTAGCCTCGGAATTCTCCATCTTATAGACGAAGTTCCGGATGCCCAGAGTTTGTACAGGTTGGTCCAACCTCGTTATCCACTTCTCAACTTCGGAGGCCACGCTTGGATTGGGAGCAACTGTCAGGATGCCGTTCAAACGTTCGATGGCAATGAACTTGATCGCAGACTCCTTGCCGGACAACGCATACGTTGCAAAGACTCGCTCCAGGTCAGGCAACAGGTCCTTGGCGCGATTGTGTTTAATTTGATAGAGCTGTACTCTCTTGTTCAAAAAGACATCGGAATCAAATAGCTCAATCAACTCCATCAGCTTTCTCAGATTGGCGCTGTTCTCGGTGATGAGCAGAATGTTGCCTTGAGCATGATAGGCCACGTGACCGCCCTCAGAGAGGTAGGGCTCAAGAATCTTGACCATGTCCGCGGCTCCCATAAAGTTCATGGGCACAATTTGCAGGACCTTGGAATCGCTCCTCGATAGTTCTCCCTGCCCAGGCTTTCGAACCTCCACGGGCAGTTGGCGCGCGCCTGCTGACAACACGATCTGGTAAAAGTTCCCCGTCTTGACCATCGCGGCACCATTGATGCGCAGGACTGTTTCTAGCACGGGCAGCAGGTCCTCGCGCTTAAGTTCACCGTAGGTGTGGACTGTGACGACGCCCTTCACTTTCGGATCGATGACGTAGTTCAACCTGAGTTCCGCGCCGACAAGGCGAATAAACTCCAACAGGTCGCAGTTGACGCACACGAAGCCCGGGGCAGTATCGGCTGCTGCTGGTGCCGCAGCACCTTGAGGCGCCGGACTTGCCGCTGCCGCGGGTGCAGCCTGCCCAGCAGCGGGTTGAACCGGCGTCGGTGCTTGAGAACCTGCAGGAGTGGCCGGTGTAGCCGGATCGGTCGTTGCTGGCGGGGCAGCCGAGGGTGGCGTCGCCGGAAGTGTGGGCTGTTGGAACGGACTCCCTCCCGCTCGGCGAGGAACCCGTTGAATGCCGAACGGCGAACGAACCTCGTCGTATTCGATCGTTTCTTTGTTGGGTGTGTTCTGAGACGCTGGCGGTGCAGCCGGGTCAGGCTTCTTTTGTTCTTTGTCGTTCTTTTCCTGGCCGAGCTGAACCAGGGCAGAGCTGCCCCAAAGCAGTAGAACCAGCAGAAATCGCACTTTCCGAAAGCCCGACCATTTTTTTGTCATTTAAGTTAAGTTCCAGTCCTTGTCAGCCACTTGATCCGCTGGATTCCTCGCGAAAAATCATTGAGCATTCACTTTACATCTTCCCAAACGATCGTTGGCCCAAACGGCGAAGGAACGATGCGCTTCCGCCGGCCGTTGAAGACCGTGCCGTCAGGGGCATCACCCGGCGGCACTTGGGGGGCATCCGAAGGGGCCGTCGCGCGTGCGTCAGCTGCGGAACCCACGGCCGAAACCTTGCTTCCGCTTCCCGCCGAAGATGTGCCACCAGGGGCGGACTGCTGAGAGCGCTGGCGAGGCTGGTCGGCGATGCTGACATCCAACTCCTTGCCGTCCGCGTTCATGACGACCTTGTCGTGCAACACCTTGACAAGCGTGTAACCGTCCAACTGTTCTCCGATCTTCAGCCGGCGGTACAAGGTGGAGTCCCCGCCCGAGCCCGAAACCATGAGGGCATAAGTGCTACCGGCTAGCCCCATCGTCCCCATTAGAATTGGTTTCGGAGCGAGGACTTTCGGTTCAGCAGTGGCCTGAGGATCGACGGGAATCGCATTGTTCCTCTCCAGATTGAAGAGGTGTTGGTCAACGATGCTTGAGTAGTTGGGCACAACATTCCCTTTCGATACGTTCGCAGGAAGCTGAGATGGTGATAGCCTCGGGGGCTGAATCTTTGCTGAGCTATGGGTGTCCGAATAGGCTCGCCATTGCTTCTTCAGCTGATAACCCAACCATAGGGCTACAACGCAGAGCGCGAGATTCAAGAGCATCCAGTTTCGTTTCATCGTCAAGATTTCTTCGTCAACGGCGCTAGCGGCCGCTCCTGCCTCTTCAAAGCCGACACAGTGAGGGTCGCCCGAACGTCTTTCTTTTTGGGCACGTTGATGTGAGTGGGAGATATTCTCATGTCCTCCAGAAACATCGTTTTCTCACTCGTATCAAAACTCGCCATCAAGCCAACTAATCGGTCGATTGGTCCCGATACCTCCAGCCTTACTGAAAGCTTGCTGTACTCTTTGCTGATGGCCTTTACGGGCAGCGCTTCAGTTCGCAAGATTGGCATAGACTGTGCATTGGAGAGCTGCTTCACGAGCCCTTGAAGTTCAGCTGCGGCCAACGAGTCGCTGCTATTGTTCAATAATCGCTTTTCGGCGTCGGACACCAGACGTTGTGCCTCGCTTAAAGCTGCCCTCACTGTGTTCTGGCCCAAGAGTATCTTGCGGTAGTTGATAAGCCGCTTTGTCTGGATCTCTATCTGTTCCGAACTCTGCGCGAGTCTGTCCCAAAATGGGAAAATCAAAAGAGTGCAGGCAAGATAGAGAACACCTACAGTTCCGCCTGCTGCCAACAGCTTTTTCTCACGCCCAGAGATTTGCATCATCGTGCTCCCTGCGCAGTCGAATTTGCTCGGTTGTCTATCTTTGGAACCGATGAAGTCGCCTGCGCTGGCATTTGACTTGGCACCCCGCCGTCGGTCTTTTCCGGCAGCTCCATCTTCATCCGCACCCGATATCCTTCTTTGTCCGGTGCCAAAGAGCTGCGCGTAATCGCCGAGACGAACTCTGCCCCCTTAAACAGAGGGGAATTCTCAATAATCTGAGGGAGAGCAGCCGCCTGTCCGGAGAGGCCATTAATCTCAAAAAGCCCTTCCTTGAAGATTAGGTCTCCAACGAAAGTATCTTTGGGTAAGATCTCCGAAAGTTCGACCAACGATGCGAGGACCTGTGTGTTTTTTTCCTTGAAATCTGCCACGAGGCTCACACGCTGGGCCAACTGGGCCAGTTCTTCCTCAACACCACGTACTTTCTTGACCTCTGGCTCAATGCGAGAGATTTCCTGACGGAGCTGAGCGGAGAACAGGCTCTGCTGTATCCGGCCGCGAAGTACCAAGGCAAGAATGAGAAGGCAATTCGCGGCGACCAGCGCGTACGTCGGCACAACCTGCCAAGCTGATTTCCTAATCCGCTTCTCAGCCGGCAGCAAGTTCACGGGTTCGGGCACCTTCTTCCTGAGGGCTGAGATCCCAGCCGCAAGGCAGCCGAAGTGATCCTGCATTTCATGGGAGGTGATCAAGCGGGTCCCTATGCCTAGCCCAAAACTTGCGGGCTGCGAGAGGATTTGGCACCGCAGGTTCAATTGTGATGAAATCGAGCTATCAGGCACCTCAAATGGGCCTGAGAGGAGCACGTCAATCGTCGTGTCTTCTGCCAGTCGGGCTTGACTCGCGAAAGTCATCCGCCTCTGTTTTCAGGAAATCCTGAAGCTTCACCTCCTCAGGAAACGGGCCTTCGCGCCAAATCAAGGCCCGTTGTTCCAGGACACCAACAACCTCGCAACTCTGCCCCTCAAGACGCAGGAACAACGCAGCCTTCACCTTGAAGTGCTCTCCAAGGACGCAAAGATAGTTTGCAAAGGCTACGCTGGCAGGCACCACTCGCGCTAAGCGAATGCCAAGGCCTTCGCAGAGTTCAAGATAGCGGTCCAAAACCTCTCTCAGAACCAGGAACACCGAAACTCGAAGACTTCCGGGGGAACCCTCCTGCCGGAAAGCTGCATAGTCGTAGGCGACCAAAGCATCTTCCGCACGGCAGAAGATTAACCAACTGGTACTCGACCACTTTGGCAAGGTTTGCTTCCGCATCAAGCCGGAAGAACCAACTGCCTCATCACCGTTTCCTGACGTGGAAGAAGCAAAACCGCGGGGCAGCTCGCAGCTTTGTGCCGGGCCAAAAACTCGGCGATCTGCTTCTTGAGTTCAGGCATCGGCTTCGATGACCTTTCTGGAATCTGCAGAAGATCACGAACCCGAAAACGATTTAGCTGTCTGTCCACAACAGATAGCCGAATCGTCTCGCCAACAAACTCGACACCGACTGATAAGCTCCTAATCATTGAATCTCCAGATTGAACTGGGGTCCAACATGGCGTTTTGGCTCGTTGTCAGATTTGCCGGCTGAGACTCCAGCCACTGCGTTACCTTTTCTGAGGGCCAGTACTCGTCGTACCAAGCCAGCCGGTGGTGGCCTAACCTTCCCCTACGGTCAAGGCTGATGACTAGCTTGATGCTTCGACGAACCGGTGAACCTTTGATTCCTGAGGTTGCGACGAGGCAGTAGCTGCTCGAGAAGTCTGTGCTGACGAGTGAAAGAACTTCCCCTGACAAAGTACCGCCGGTGCGGGCAGCCAAGTCATTTGTCTCAAAGGGCTTTTCCTGCCGTCCCTGCACAATTGAGGCAGCGATGCCCTGATCCATTCCTGGCAGGGACGCCAGCACCTCTGGTTCCGCTGAATTCACGTTGACTCGTGGTGATCCGGAAAGCACCGTGACAAAATCTATCAGACCTCGCTTGCGAACTACCTTTTCCCCTTCTTGACGGAAGCTGCCGTAGAGGGTTGCTTGGCTGACCCCTTTGATCTGCAGTAGCTCTTCAACGGACCCAAAAGGACCAGGCCTCGGCTGAGTTTGCTCTTCGCTAGTAAGGGCTCGGGTCGGTCGCCTCTTCTCAATCGCTTCCATCAAACCATTTTTCTGCTCTTCCGGAATTGCTAAGACATCGAACAGTCGATGAAGAATTTCCGGCTTGGCCGCGTTAAGATCCATTTTCCCCGCCTCATCAAAGATGGCAGCGTGGCCCAACATCGCATCCCGATTCATCCAGAAGTGGTGCATTCCACCGCCATAGGGAAAAAGTTGTTTCCTCTTTTCCGGGTCGACATCGGCAAAGCACAGCCGATAGAGGGCTACTTCAGCGACGCCACGAGCATAGAAATAGCAGCGTTCTGCCTCTCCAGCAGCTTGCGCAGCAACGGTTTCCCCCCTGACCACGAACGCCAGATTCACCGCCAGGAGAGAAACGGCAACCAGCACCCACAGTAAGGCGATTAGAACAATTCCTGTCTCATTGGAACGGCCGGCAACATTCCGTTTTTTGAGATCTTTGCAACCCATTCTCAAATCCCCGCTTGGATTGGTACCGCGATCGAAAACTCCTGCATCTGAAAAAACCCCGTCTCCCTCCAGCCAAGCTTCATACGGAGGCCGAGTGGAAGTTGATTTCTCTTGTTGCCGGCTCGTCCTCTTCGGTTGAGGAACGCCATCAGCATGCCCTCACTTCCCGGTAATAAAACATTGCTGGTACCGGGCGGCGGCACCTCCTCATCCTTAGCTTTCCGGGGATACTCGAACTGTGCCTGGATCAGATCCTGCGCCAAGACAACCGAATTTGGGCCAGCGACGAAGCTGCTGAATGCGGGAACCACATAGTTGTCCTCCCCACGAGAGAAAGAGCTGAAAACCTTTCCGAGCAGTCCTGAACTCTCCGGCAACGCAGTTTCGTTCATCATCAGCGCTTTGCCTTCACCCGTTGGAGAGTCCGCGAGAAAATACTCCACCAGACGAAGACCATCTGCCGCTCGTGCTTCTGATGAGAATGATGAGACAAACCTCATGCCTTGGGCTGAGCCATGAAAAAGCAACACGTCAACCGGAGTTCCATCTAGTTGTTGACGCGAATAGAACGGCACCATCGAGCCGACCTGTCGAGTGATCAAGTCTAGAACGAACTGAAGCGTCCTCTGCCGTTGGAGGGCCCTCTCGCTCTTTTCCCACGAACTCAAACTGAGGCGGAAGCCGGAATGGATGGCCACTGCGACCAAGCTCATCAGAGTGATGCTGACCAGCAATTCCATCAGGGTAAAACCGTTGTTCGCCTGACGATCGGCTTTTTCCGCTCTCGATCTCACGATGCCACCTCCACTGGATGAGGCTGCCAGCTGATGGTTTCAAGCGTGAACTCGTTCTCATGGTCGCGTCCGCTCCACTGAACGGAAAGCCAAACCCGAAATAGAGAATAGCCAGGCTTGGCGTTTGGACCCACTTCCAGGGACAATGGTTCCAACCGGCTCTGCCAGCGATACTTCGAATCGAACGTGCCTGAGAGCTCAGGAGTCAACCCTTGGTTCAGTTGCATCGTCAAGTCATTCAGCTTCATCTGAGCCATGCGGGAGACCCTTTCGAACTCTTGAAGCCGGTCCACATTCCTCATCGATCCGGAAATCAGCCCAAAGAGGGTCGAGAAAGCAATGCCCAACACCATCATGGAAACCAGCACTTCCAGGAGGCTGAACCCCGGCGAGGGATTTTGACCATCTCGCAGTGCCCCTGCCCGTTTCCGTCTCATCCACGTGGTTTCAGCGGCTGGTGTCAGTCGCATTCGTTTCAACATCCTCAACGCGCGGTGACTTTTGGAACGAGTCCTGCACGACCTTCAATTCCTTCCCACGTTTGTTGCGCAGCCAGACCTCGAAAGATTCACTCAACCCATTTGGAACAAAAAGACAGCTGAACCGAACATCGTCGACAGGTACGTCACCCTTGCGTGTCACCTTGTGAATCATGACCGATTCAGGCAATTCGAAGGTTCGTCGGAAGCTGAGATCCTCGCGCATAAGCTCAATCCGGTTTTTCTCCAGGTCGAATCCGACAAGGAAGACCCGTTGCTCACGCACCGCCCGGGCTCGAGCCAAACGAAGTGTCGCTGCGACCTGGCGTGCGGTTGTTTGCAACTCGATAGCTCCGAACCCTCGTCCGATCGAAGGGGCGACTACTGCTGTCAATGCTGCCAGAAGGACAAGAACGACTAGTACCTCAATCAGCGTGAAACCCTTGAGAGGAGCTGCCTGCAATATGCGAACCGATCGGCTCAAGGTGCAAACTGCGTCCTTCGAGGCACCGAGTCGAAGCCGGCGAAAAGCCTCCGTCTGCGCTCTTCTACTTCCAGCTGACGACGTCTTCATTTTCGCCTTCGCCACCCTCACGACCATCGCCACCATACGAAATGATGTCAGGCTCATCCCCATGTTCGCCGGGATGCTTGTACGCATAAGGATTGCCCCATGGGTCAAGGGGAATGTCCTTCTGAATGTAGGGTCCGTCCCATCGAGCCGCGGACACGGGCTTTACCCGCAATGCCAAAAGCCCCTCCTCCGTTGTCGGGAAAGTACCTACCTCGAGCTTGTACTGCCCCAGGCTTGACATCAACATGCTGATCTGCGCCCTGGCCGCCGTAATCTTGCTTTTGCCGACGTTACGGAAAAGCCGTGGCCCGACGAGCGCGCCAAGCAAGCCAATGATCACCATGACGACCAGCAGTTCAATCAGCGTAAAGCCCCTCTTTGCTCGGTGGTGAGAGGTGCCGAGGTCTGAGCGATCTGAGCAGGTGTCTGTTTAGCGCTTTCCATCGTTTGATTTCCTCCGTGCAGGCTGTCGAGTAGCACCGAGCGTTGGTTTGCCAACGCCCTGGAGCTACAACGGTACATCATTGATACTGACGATCGCCAGCATCATGGAAATCACGATAATGCCCACAACCAGTGCCATCACGAGGATCATGACGGGCTCGAACAGGGCAATCAGATTCTTGATGGCCGAGCGCACTTCCCTGTCGTAGACCTTCGAGAGCTCAATCAACATAGCATCCAACCTACCGGTCTCTTCGCCCACCTCCACAAGATGGACCGCAAGCTGCGGAAAGACTCCTGTCTTGAGCATCGGCTTGGCTACGCCCTCTCCCTTTTTTACGCCATCCGCAATGTCGCCGATGGCTTTCGAAATGACACTGTTTCCGCTGATTTCGCGAACGATGTTGAGTGAATGAACAAGAGGGACAGCATTGTGGATAAGTGTTCCGAGAGTCTTGGAAATCCGGGCCACTTCAATCTTGCGAAGGACGTCCCCGAGCAGGAAGATCCTTAGCTTCATCCGATCCCAAAACAAACGCCCGTTCTCCGTACGAATGAAGCTAGCGAAGCCGGCGGAACCTGCTACAAAAAGCAAGAGAAACAACCACCAGTAAGTCTTGGTGAAATTGCTGGCACCCAGCAGGATTTGGGTTGGTAGGGGCAGCGCCTGGCGAGCATCTTCGAAAATCGCTGCGAACTTGGGGACCACATAGTTCAAGAGAACGATAATAGAAGCACCCCCAACGACGGTGAGCAATGAGGGATAGATTAGCGAGGAAATAAGGTAGCTTTTCAGCTCGTCGGCAGACTGCTGAAACTCCACTAACCGCTCCAAAACCAAGGGTAACGAGCCACTCGCCTCACCTGCTTTCACCATGTTGACGTACAGCTTCGAAAAAGCCTTCGGATGGGCCGCAAGACTCTCCGCAAAAGTCTTGCCTTGCTTGATGCCTTCAAGGACATCCTCCACCATGGCCTGGACCTTGGGCCGTCCAGACAGCTGCTTGCAAATCGTCAGGCTGCGGTCCAGAGGCAGCCCGGCGCTCACGAGCGTTGAGAGTTCCTGAGTAAAAAACATTACCTCCTTGGCACTGATGCCGCCGAATCCCCAACGCAGTTCCAAATTCAAGCCGTGGCGGGCCTTCCGAGCCCCAATCTCAAGGGGCGTCATTCCCATGCCCTGAAGGCGAATCGCAACCGCCTTATCAGTTGCGCCTTCGAGCGTCCCTTGCATGACGTTGCCGTTTTTCCCGATCGCTTTGTAAAAAAATGTCGCCATGGCCTGAGAGCTCAGATTGCTGTGAGCTTTACGAGCTTGCAGATTGAAAAGCTGAGCCTGGGACAAGGGGGAGGAGTTGTTGTTCGAAATGAAGACGGGATGCGAAACCCTCTTCAGAATGCCCTTGTCCCTGGCTCAGTTCTTCAAACGCCCTCGGTTCTGTCTGCTCGCTAGATATCCTGCGTTACTCGCAAGACTTCCTCTACTGTCGTCGTCCCCTCCAGAATCTTCTCAACGCCATCCTCTCGTAACGTCTTCATCCCCTGCCTGCGCGCATAGTTCGCAATGATGTTCGAGGATTCGTTGGCAACGATCATCTTTCGAATGTCATCGTCTGGCTCCATCAACTCGAAAATTCCTTTGCGGGATTCGTACCCTGTAAATCCGCACCGCTCACAGCCCTGGCCACGGTAGACGACCGCTCGCGCCCCGTTTTTCAACTCCATACCGAGAGCTCGAAGCCTTTCCGCCTCCTCCAAGTACTCCACTCGGCACTCCCTGCAAATGATGCGAACCAGCCGCTGCGCGAGGACCCCGATCAGACAGGAGGAAAGTAAGTAGTTCTCCACGCCCATATCCACTAACCGGGTAATCGCACTCGGAGCGTCATTCGTGTGCAAGGTGCTAAAAACCAGGTGCCCTGTCAAAGCCGAACGGATGGCAATTTCTGCCGTCTCCAAATCCCTGATTTCCCCGATCATGATCACATCAGGGTCTTGACGAACGATGTGGCGGAGACCCGCGGCGAACGTCAGGCCGATCTGTGCGTTAACATGAATCTGGTTGATTCCATCCATCTGGTATTCAACTGGATCTTCGATGGTGATGATCTTCTTGTCTGGCAGGTTGATCCGTTTCATCGCGCTGTAAAGCGTCGTGGATTTTCCGCTTCCGGTGGGTCCGGTGACCAACAGGATCCCGTGCGGCATCGACGTCAGTTTCTCGATCTTGCTTAGCAGACTCTGCGGGAATCCAAGACGGCGCAGGTCGAAAGCGCTTGAATCGCTTTTGTCTAGGATGCGCATCACGACGCTTTCACCGTAGAGAGTAGGCAATGTCGAAACACGCAAATCGATCTCTTTACCGAGAACCTTAAGCTTGATGCGCCCGTCCTGGGGAAGCCGGCGCTCAGCAATGTTCAGTTTCGCCATCAGCTTGACACGTGAAATGATGGCCGCTTTGAGGCTCACCGGCGGAGCATCCACAGTTTGCAATATGCCATCGATGCGATATCGGACCCGAAATTCCTTTTCGAAGGGTTCAATGTGAATGTCGCTGGCTCGACGCTCAACCGCGCGGGAAATCAAATTATTCACAAGGCGGATGACCGGCACCTCCGAGGCCATGTCACGGAGATGCTCAATGTCTTCGCCACCCTCAGCGTAGTTCCCGTCACCAGCTTCATCTAGAACCTTGGCCGCTGACTCGGCGCCGCCATAGAACCGCTCCAGGACCTCGGCAATGTCGTGCTCGTTGCCAAGTCGAATCCGACAGGTGTAACCCGTGAACATCCTCAACGACTCTAGCGTGTCGATGTCCGAGGGATCGGACATCGCCACGGTCAACACGTTTTCCTTCAGATCCAATGGCAAAACGTTAAACTGCTTTAAAAACTTGGACGAAAGCCGTTCCACCTCTAAAGGCGTCACGGGAAGATCCGTTGCTGAGATGAGTGGAGCTTTGTGCTGCTCAGACAAGACAGCCATCAGGTCTTTCTCTGCGAGGTATCCCAGGTCGAGCAGAATGCGTCCGATCTTTTCCCGACGTTCCCGCTGAAGAGCCAGACCGTTCTGAAGTTCCTGAGGTGACAGCAGATTCTTCTCCACCAGGAGCTGTCCTATGAGTTTTCTGACCAATGGAATTTCCTCGGGGATCTTCAGTGAAGATTAGGCCGTTGCGTTGGGTCGGTTTCACCAGAGTGAAGGCACATTTTCACAAGCCGCTAGAACCGCGTAATCTCGATTCGCTTGGTAAAATCGCTCAAGCTGATCTTCTTGTCTTGATATTCACTGATGGCGGCTTTCTTGACCCGAAAAATCAACTGAGACGGGCATGGTCGGTTGGGATCAGCATACCCATTGAAGAGATGAACCACGACGGCCAGGGTTTCTTCAGGCTTCAAGTGCTGCAGGGACGATCCATGATCGGCAATAGTCTGCAGCATTCGCTCGCGGAGAGCGTCCACACGCTTGAGCATCGCATGATAGGCTTGGTCCAATTCCTGCTGCGTCAGCGGTTTTGGGGTAAAGGGGGACACGGCACGAATTTCGTACATGTTCCCTTCAACGTGAAATACAGCACCATAGTCAGGCAAATAGGTACCTTTTGGGGTACTGAGAACTGGCAAAGGGCCTTGTAAGTTAGCGACGAGCGTCTTCTGGATCATCTCTTGAAATCCCTCCAGCTCCGGCCGCAGCTCCGGGAAATCGGGTGTAAACGCCCGAGCACCCTGTGCCCATCCAGCTGACGAAAACGCAAGCAGAGCAACAAGGAAAGCAACTACTGGATTCTTTTGTTTGTGCATTGGTTTTTCCTTCATGAAAGTCTTAGCCTCCTGAGTCCAAAAAACTACTGCAGCGACGCAGGCTTTTCGGCCCTTGCGTAGAAGTTGTTTGCGAGAGATTGAATATAGGTACTATTCCGCGCCGCATCCTGCACCATCGATTTTTGATTGGCTTCAAGGTATCGCAACCCGGCCGTCATCTGCTGCCAATCCTGCTGTCGTTGCAGTTGCCACTGGTTTCTGACCTCCATCAACGTGCGCTCAAGGCGCGCCGTTTGAGCCTGGCCGATCTCGGCGAGCTTCGTATCGATCAAGCGCTGGACCTCTTCCTTCCCAAGACCGGCCACCGCAACTTGCGGAGCAATTGGCGCTGGAGCTGCAGTCTGTACATTCGAGGAGCCGAAGGAGATCTGAAAGCCTTCGGGGCCCATCTTCAGTTGTGTGCGGAACATGGAAAGGCTGGCCACACAAACCACAAACCCGGCGGTGACTGCCGCCAGAGTCGCGTAACGCGACTGCCGAAGCCATTGAAGCCAACCCTGCGGTCGAGGCTTGGAAAAATTGAATGAGAGGTGTTGTGGTATAGAAACCTCAGGCAGTGCCCGCATCAGGGTGGTCCTGGTGCTACCCAACAACGCCAGTTCCTGCCGGCACGCCTGGCAAGTCTTCAGATGCAACTGAAGCTCGCGCGCTTCGCCTCCTGCCAGTTCCTCTCCCAGGTAATCCGCGAATAATTCACGAGATTTTTCGCAATTCATGATGCTCCTCGCTCGTTTCTACTCAAGAATTTCTTCAGTTCGCTGAGTCCGAGATATAACCTTGATTTGACCGTGCTCACCGGACAATTCGCAATCTCAGCGATTTCAGTGAACTTCAACCCTTCGAAAACCTTTAAAACCACCGTTTCACGTTGCTCGAACGACAAATGCTCCAGGGCCCGCTCGACGATCAGTCGAAGTTCGGCGGGTTCGAAACGCTGGGCGTTGTCGATCCGAACCTGAAGGTCTTCCGAAAGGAGGTTCTCCAATCCCGTTGCATCGTCTGCCTCAGCATCTGGTTCCTGTCTGGGAAAGTTCTTTTTCTCCCGGTAAAGAGAAATACAGAAGTTGCGCGCGATCTTGAACAGCCAGTGAGAAAACTTGTCCTGATTCTGAAGCTGTCCAAGTTGTTCATAAGCTTTAACAAAGGTGTCCTGGCAGACATCAAAGGCGTCTTCTCGATCACCAGTCAGGCGCAAACAGTAACTGAAGAGTTTTTGTTCCCAACGCCCCACCAGGAGATTGAATGCCTCTCCATCCCCGCGCAACACCCTCTGCGCCAAATCTTTGTCAGTCAGCGGGACTAGCGCCAATTGGTCTCCTCACTACCAAAGATGGGAAAGAATGCCTAAAAGACGAAGCGTACAATTTTTTTTGGGCTCGTCTCCTTAGTTCCGTTCCCCGGAATCCCTTCCAAGGTACAACAGGCCGACCGAAGCCAGCAGCACTAGGAGTCTTATCGGAAAGAGCGCCAGACGTAGCACCCCCCACGCTCCGTGCTTTAAAGGGCTTACCAAGGTCCTGAACAGCAGACTATTGTTAAAAGCTCCCGACTCAATTCTGGACTTCGTAAACGACCAAAGAAACGGCACGCTTAAGAAGGCGCAGTCCGCGTTTTCATTAAACACTAGGAGCCGCCGACCCAGGCAACCCAGGGCAAAAGCTTTGGCCACCGACCTGCCGGACTCCAGGCACCAGAGGACGACTACCACGCTGTAGCGTTCCCGAACGATCCGAGCCCACAAACGGGCCGCCGCTGTATATTCATGACGTTTCGGAAAAACCAGATGTTGCCGGACCTCGGTCCATTTTTCGAGTTCTGGCAGGTCGCCAGCAGTGCAGAGCAGATCAAGGTCGTAGTTTTGGAAGGCCGCGTCGTTCGGAAAGCGCCCCATAGCTCTGCGAACATTCGCTGGGGAGGAGCTGCAAACCACCAACACCTTGTCAATCACGCTACGCCTCCACGAGATCGAGAAACTGCCGTCCGATGACATTCCAGTCGTATCGCTCCTGAATCATCCGCCTCGCCTTGGCTCCCAGATTCGAGCGGAGATCCGGATTCCTCAACAGCGTCACCGTTTGCTCCGCAAAGGCCTCAGCGGTTTCGGCTGTAAGCATCGTGGGGCCGTGAGTTGACTGAAATCCTTGCGTTGCCAAGGGAGTGGCGACGACGGCCATTCCCATCGACAGCGCCTCGAGCAATTTCACTCGCATGCCCGTTCCGGTAAGAATTGGGGCAACAAACAAGGCGGCACTGCGGTAACACGATCGAATGTCCGGAACGTAGCCAACTACTCGAACGCCGTCGGCCTCGGCCACAACCTTCTGGTTCAGGAGTTGCGTATTACTGCCGGCAATGCAGAACTCGGCGTCAGGAACTTCCCGCCGAACGAGCGGGAGCACGTCGCGCACGAAAAAGTGGATCGCGTCACCATTAGGAGGGTGGCGGTAGTTTCCAACGAACAACATCCGTCGTGACGACTCCTGAGCTGGTACTTGGGTCGGATCAAAGTAAGTGCTATCGACGCCGATCGGCACTGTCCTCAATCGGGAGGGATCAACGAAACGGCTGAGAATCATCCGGTCTTCGTCGGTCATACAGGCGATGCGGTGGAAGCTTCGGCAAACACGCGCTTCATAGTTAAGCTGGACCAACCAGTCGTAGTACTTCCCACACTTATGCCAAAAGCGTGTTTCGGCTTCGAAAGCAGAACGATAGTTGGAAAAGATAATCTCGTGCTCCGTGAGTACTCGCAGAGCAGGTAGCCCGGAAGGTACGTGCTGCGCCATCTGGAAAAACTCGGCCTGAACCACGTTAAATTGCTTGTTGCTAAGGGTCTGTTGAACCAGAGCACGAAACTCCTTCGAAGCAAACTCATCAACCTCACGCGGCTTCGGCATCCAGAGGTGACGGGCCGGTTCTGCTCGACGAAGCACCGTCTTCACTTCGACGCCCATCGCGACCAGGTCTCCAAGACAACGCCGTTCGGAGTCCTGCTCTACAAACGAAATCAGAGAAACGTGATGTCTTGAAGCCAGAATCTTGAGGTTGTGATACATCCGGGCAGCACCGCCGCTGGCGCCCAGGATCGGCGGATGGGCAGTCAGGACCAGGATGTCGAGTACGGGCATGGAGGAGTGAGACAGGTGAACTCGTTGCAACCAACAAACGCCAAGGGAGTGCGCTGCTGAATTCAGTCGGCAGCCTGCGCGCACACCTATCCGAGGCTGAGTTCTGAAATCGTCATCCCCAGTTTGCGGATGTCATTGCTTGTCCCGATTTCAATCGGACAGAACGTCGAACTGAGGCGAACTGTAAACCAATGTGGTTGAAAGGGGACAAGGCCGACTCGGACTTTCAGAAACAGGGATTGCGGGCGGTCGTACCATTGGGAATAAATCAGTGCCCCGTCCTGGAATATCTCAATACCCACCTCCTGGCGGCGAGACAGCTCGATCCCCGGAATGGCACCGCGGAGTTGCAGGAACTCTTCCTGACCGTGAGGATACAGCACCACTGAGCATTCTCGACCTGTCCAGCGATACACATTGTCGGGATTGGCCTCAACCGGGAACCAACCATCACCCAGTTGCTCATCAAATCCACCTTGCGCAAAGTCGATCGAAGGCGCTCCCACCCAACGTCGAACATAGGACGTACGATCGAGCACTTCCTGTGCGCTCCAACCCGCAGCCAGATGGCTGCGAAACCGTTTCTGTAAGGCTTCGGGATACTTTGCAAGCGCCCGAAAGAATGCCCGAATTTCAGGCTTAAACTCGCCACCGCGTGCAGCGTCATGAAGGCGTGCGGGAAGGCCCCATGCATGGAAGAAAAGCCAGGACATCTTTTCCACGTTCTTCCACACGAAAAGAATCTGGTTTCGTCGAATCGTATTCTCGATGAATTCGTGAGAGTGCTTGGCCGCACTGGTTCCTCGATGCTTGTGAATCACCGTGCTCGCCGGAGCCATCCAGACAGTCCACCCCCTACGCCAGGCCTCCCACGAGAGGTCCGTGTCTTCCAGGTAGAAAGGGTAGTACAGTTTGTCGAAGCCACCCAATGCTTGGAACTTGCGGCGGTCTACCGCACAGGAGCCGCCGCCGGCCCACAGCACCGGCACGGTTTTGCGTTGCAGATCACCGGCAGTGACCTCACCGTGAAACAATTCGAGTTCACCTCGCCGCCATTCTCCACCCGTCTTGCCGGTCTCTTCGCGACGGCGCTCGCGATCTTGAAAAAAGATCTGGCTCGAAACTGCAAAGACTCGCTCATCCGCAAAGCCATCGAGCAGGGGCCGCAGAAAACCAGGCTCGAGAAACATATCGTTGTTGAGCAGGACGACCACGTCGTTCTTTGCGGCAGCAACTCCGATATTATTTCCATGGGCAAAATGGTAGTTGCGATCCAGAGAAACGACCTGGACGTCCGGAAATTCCTTACGCAGAAATTCGACGCTGTCGTCCTGGCTGCCATTGTCAACCACGATCACCTCGTGGTTTTGACCCTCCTGCCGGGCAGCTGTCAGGACTGACGGCAGGCATTCCTGAAGAAGGTGACGGCCATCATAGTTCAACACGACGATGCTCGCTTCTTCCCGGTTCGGCATCGTTGCCGGGTCACGAGGCCGTGGCAGGCGCCGAACCAGCCACGCTATGGCGTCGCCAATCCAAAGCGGCAGCAGCGCAACAAGCGCGAGTAATCCAACGGCCCAGAACAGCACAGCTCGAATGACTTGAGCGTGCCACGGCGGCGGCAGTGGTTTGGTGTCAGGTTGGGTGAATGCGACTTCCGGAGTTGAAAGCGCCATCGGTTACGCGAGATCAGTTCGCAGGCTCTCCAGTTTTCTCGAAGATCTCTGGATCTCCCATCTCATATTCATTTCTTCGTCGGTAGCGTTTCAGGAGCGATTCGGGAAGCTGTTGGAGCGCCCTGAAGAAAGCCTTCGTTTCAAAAAGCCAGTTAGTCTGAAGAAGAAAGCCCGCCTGAATGATGGGCAGACAGAGCACATGCGTGAGGGTCCATGGAAAGAAGGTGATGTTTTTCCAGATGAAGAGATACTGGTTTTTCCGGATTGTGTTATCTACAAAATTGTCCCCGAACTTCTGCTTGTTCGTCCCGCGATGCTTGTGAATGACCACGCTGTCGACCGCCAGCACGCTCTTCCAACCTCGCTTCCAGGCTTGGTACGAGAGATCGGTGTCTTCAAGATAGAAAGGATCGTACAACGTATCGAGCCCGCCCATGGCGAGAAACTTGCTCCGATCGAAGGCACATGAACCGCCCCCACCCCAGAAAATTGGTGAATAGTTATCTCCCGCAGCACCCTGCTCGGGAACCTCGCCGTGGTAAGGTTCGATGAAGCCAAGCCTCCATCGCGCCTTGGTGTTTCCCGTCTCCTCACGCCGACGGGTCTTGTCTTGAAAAAACACCTGGCAGGAGACAGCAAACACCGTTTCGTCTTTGAACCCATTCAGTAGCGGCTTGAGGAAATCCGGATCGACCTGCATGTCGTTGTTCAGGAACACGACGATGTCATTCTTTGCGGCTGCTACCCCAGCGTTGTTACCCCCCGTAAATCGCCGGTTGCGATCGAGTGAAATCACGCGGACCGATGGGAAGTGGCTCCTGATAAAATCGACGCTGCCATCGCGACTGCCATTGTCTACCACCATAACTTCGTGATCGCGTCCATCGTGCTTCACCGCTTCCACCACTGACGGCAGAAACTCCTCCAATAAATGACGTCCTTCCCAGTTGAGCACGATGATACTAGCCCGGCTGAGGTCGGGCTTGGGCAGAGACTTTCTCCTTGCCGGGAACAAGAGCAGCGGCAGACTCGCGACGTCGGCCAAAAGAAGAATCAGTGCGACTAGAAGATCAAAAGGAAGGAACAGCAGAAGAATCCAATGGCGGTCACTCAGCCTGGTGCCTATTTCCAGGATCCTATTCATCGGGTCGCTGTAAGGTTCTTGGCGGGAAATGTCATGTTAACTATCAAAACAACTCGTGAACTGTCGATATACCTTCTACGCGAATCGCTCGAAAGAGGGAATCCGGTGGTTCTCCACAGCTGGCTGGATTCCCGCCCCGGGCTTACGACCCGCCGGGGTGACGTTCTTTCGCGGGAATGACTTCGCCCGAAATGTGACCAAGGCCACCGACTTTCTCATCCGCTCGCCCGGAAGTCACGTCGCCGCATACGCCTATTCGCGGAAACGGTACTTGATCAACGTCCACACCGCAGAAAAGCCGTCGCGCCAAGTGATCTTCTTACCCTCCGAAAAGCTTCGCCCGGAGTAGGAAATGGGAACTTCAAGAATCCGCAGCCCGCGTTTGAGAAGCTTCGCCGTCACTTCTGGCTCGAAGTTAAACCGATTCGATTCAATCCGAATTCCTTGAATTGTCTCGCGTCTAAAAAGCTTGTAGCAGGTCTCCATGTCTGTGATGGAGGTACGGTAGAAGAGGTTCGTGATGGCCGTCAAAAACAGGTTGCCGAGCGTATGGAGCGAAGTCATGTTAGTGCGATGGCCGGAGAAACGCGACCCATAGACAACATCGGCTGTGCCATCGAGAATCGGCTTCAGGAGCTTGGGGTAGTCATTGGGATCGTATTCCAGATCGGCATCCTGAACGATTACGAACTCCCCGGTAGCGTGCAGAAAACCTGTCCGCAGGGCTGCACCTTTGCCTTGGTTTCTTTCGTGATACAGCACCTTCAACTGTTGCTTCTCGAGGTCGCGCAAAAGATGGCGCGTGCCGTCAGTTGAGAAGTCATCAACGAGAATAATTTCCTTCTCGATCGGGACTGCCTGGACCCTTCGAATAATTTCCAGGAGCGATTTTTTCTCGTTGTATACCGGAATGACGACGCTTAGCTTGGGCGGCTTCAAAGGAACGGCAGGTCCTTTCGGCAGGTTACAAAACGCGAGGCAAACGGCAATCCTCCACAGCTTCAACCCCAGGAGTCATACAGTTTCTAGAACAAAGATTGGACAGCTATCTGCCTTGAGGGCGGCTCTGCAAATAGTCCTGCAAAGCAGTTCGCCAATCCTTCAGGTCGTCCAAGCCCAACGCCCTCAACCGGGCATTGTCGAGCACAGAGTACGATGGGCGCCGCGCAGGCGACTTAAAGGCCGCGGATGTCGTTGGTGACAAGTCAGCTTTGATGCCGGCCATCGAGAAAATTTCACGAGCAAACTCAAACCAGGAGCAGTCTCCGCTGGAGGTGGCGTGGAACAATCCAAAGGTGTCGGCTGACAACAGATCAGCAACCTTTCGAGCCAACTCCCGTGTGCTGGTAGGCGTGAGACGCTGGTCGTCGACCACTTTGATCGCGTCGCCATTAGCCGCCTTCTTCAGAATCATTTCAACGAAGTTGCCGCCTTTGCCGCTACTGCCGGCATGGCCGTAGAGCCCGCAACTACGGATGACGATACTCTTCGGCCAAAGGTAGCTCGCAAACTTCTCTCCAGCGAGTTTCGAAACACCATACGCGCTGATTGGGTTGGTCGGGTCGGATTCGTTGCGCGGAACAGGAATGTTGCCTTCAAAGACATAGTCAGTACTGAAGTGAACCAGCCGGGCATCCACTTCTCGCGCTGCTAGAGCAAGGTTCCTGACTCCGTATGCGTTCACCTGAAACGAAGAGATGATCTCAGTTTCGCAGACATCTACCTTGTGAAACGCCGAGGTATTGATGATCGCTTGAGGCTGGCACTCCTGCACTGTTCGCTGGACTTGCTCGAAATCCACGACGTCCAGGGTTTGGTGGGTCGTCCTCACCAACTCATGCCCGCGAAGAATGTCAACGAGGTCGCACCCGAGCTGGCCGTTGGCACCGATCAAGAGAATCTTCAACGGTCAGTTCCCCTGGCTCTTGCGTTGAATGAGAGTCGGTTGAAATCCAGTCGAAGCGGCCGCCTCAAAGACCGAACCCGTCACTTTAATGATGCGGTCGGCTTCCTCCAGCAGCTTCATCCAGGCAATGTTGTAATAGCGGGGATTGTCGAAATCACTGTATCGATAACGAGCGATGCTCTCCACCATGTCCTTCACGGCTTCCTCAACTGAAACGGCAGGCGTGAAATCCAGCGTGCGTTCCAGCTTTTTGCCTGAAACACGATAGCTGCGCACGCCGTGGTAGCGGTAATCGGGCCGAATCTCCACTTTCACATCCACTTCCTTCAAAGCGTCAACCACACGCAAGGCCAGTTCGGAGATCCGGAAATTGCCGTAGACGACGTTAAAAATCTCGCCTTTCACTTTGTGCTCGTCGGCTTCAAGGCAGGTGATGTAGGCCCTGGCCGCATCGCGCACATCGACCAATGGTCGCCACATCTCGCCGCCATAGTGAATAGTCAGATGACCTTTCGACAGTGCGTCTTTCAGAAACGTGTTCACCACCAAGTCATAGCGCATCCGCGGAGAAAATCCATAAATGGTGCCCTTGCGCAAGATGACCGGTGAGAAATCGCTGCCACTCAAGGCCAGCAGACTTCTTTCGGCTTGATACTTCGAACTGGAGTAGGCCGCCTTCGGATTCACCGGTGACTCTTCATCCAGGACGATGTCCTTTTCGTCGTTGCCGATGCCAACGTCATAAATCGAGCACGAAGAAGCAAAAATGAAGCGCCGAATCCCTTTTTTCTTGCAGAGTCCGGCCAGGAACTCTGTGGCCTGGGTGTTCATCTCAAAATTGGCCTTGGGATTGTATTCAGCCGTCGGATCGTTGGAGAGACCGCTCAAGTTGATGACTGCGTCCACGCCGTCAAGCATCGAGAGGTCCATGGTACGGACATCTCCCGGCTGCAGTTTGATCCGCTCTGCCACGTCCCGAATTCCTTGATCGCCATAGTAAAGTCGATCAAACACCTTCACGGCGTAGCCGCGTTGCAATAATTCCCTGACCAGGACCGAACCAACGTAACCCGCTCCACCCACCACCAGAATCATGAGTGCCTCCGATCAAAAAGAGTGGAATTATAAAGGATTGGCGCAAGAATCCCTTACTAATTAATTCAACGAACTGCATAGGAATCTGGACCGGAGAGTGGTTCACGGTCAAGAGGACTCTCCCTGACCGGAGGACTAAGGCTACCTGTGTTCCCCGCAAACCCATCACGGCGGCGCCTCCTGAAGAGGGTCCGTGCTCTGTCCAGCATCAAGCCGAAAATGAATCTTAACCCTCTGAAAATGCGTTTGCTCAGCCATAGCATTCCCAGCCCGGCCGCGGCAACCGCCATGAAAACGAACACCAGGAGGCCTCCCTGGGCTGCGGGCGAGAGTAAGTCGAAAAACTGCCCCACACGCCCATCAACTTGAATGAATCCCTGCGCCACTAGTTGATCCCAGAGGTCAGGATTGAGCATCCGGAGCAATCCCAATCCCATGCCCACGACGCCAGTGACCAGGAGAAGAGTGGCGGTCGCGAAAAATGCCGCCACCAGTCCCAGCATGGCTCCCAGCGCACCCAGCAACACCGCAACGCCGGCAAAGCCCAGAGGCAAACCAAACATCCCCACAACGATGCCACCCAGAACCGATAGGGGAACCTTCTTGAGCCTCTTCAAGCTCAGCAAAGACTCCTGCAACTTTTCGGCAACCACATCCGCAGGCTCCCCTAACTTCCTCAATACGTTCAGAATACGGCCCACAGGTTCGGAATCGCTCTCGGCACAATAGGATTCATAGATGTGGGAACCTAGTTCCTTGAGTACCTCCTCCCGGTCGGAGTTAGGGAATCTCCTCAGCTGGATTGAGACCCTTTGTAGATAGTCCTGGACAATCTTCTCGACGGCTTCGGGATAGTTTCTCATTTCCTCTCCTCCCTCTTGACTAGGATTCGTTCTCCCAGAGGTTCATCTTGTCGGCTCTTCGCGCCATTCCTGCTGTGCTTCACGAGCGCCACCAATTGATCGAACTCAGGCATTAACGACTCAAATGTTCTCCGGCCATTGGCTGTCAGCGAATAATACTTCCGAGGTGGTCCCTGATCAGACTCGATCCATTCAGACCGCACCAACCCTTCCTTATCCAGGCGCGTCAGGATCGGATAGACGGTACCCTCCTTGAGCGACAGCGAACCATCCCCCGTCAGTACACGGACTAACGAATACCCATAGTGCTGCTGGCCATACAGACTTCCCATGATAGCCAGTTCCAGGATACCCTTTCTCAGCTGCGTAACCCGCCGTTCCTTCTCGGTATCAACGTAGTCCATAATGGCCAGTATACGGCATAACCTAGTACCAGATTCAATAGATTTCTGCGAACTAAACTAAAGGAAGCTGCACCTTCGAGGTGCCTCAGCATGCTTGGTGAAAATACTGAAGTGTGGGGCGGGGTTAGAGCGGCGATCCCTAGTCCTTGGGAACAAGTCCGAGGGTCTGACTAATCTGGAATAACTTGGATTGCTTAATGCGTTCCAATCTGCGCTGGGTGTCCTTGAGCTCTTCGTTCAGCCGAAGGGCCCAGGTCGTTCTTTCATCGAACTCAGACTGCAGCTTGGCGAGCCTCTGATCTCTGTCTGCGACTTCCTGATTCAGTCGATCGGCCCACTCGGTTCTCTGTTGGAGTTCATTTTCCAAGCTGCGGTGCTGCTGCTGAAGTTCCTCGACTCGCGCATCCAATTCATGAATTCTTTGTTCCAGCCGTTGCGCCCATTCCGTCCGCTCCTGCATTTGCTGATTCAACTGAAGGCACCACTGGCTCTGCGCTTCGTATTCTTTTTGTTGTTCAAGTACCCTCCGGTCCAATTCTCGAATTCGTTCTCCCTGAGACTCGATATGGCGGTCACGTTCCCGCAGCAAGTTGCCACTTGATGGCAGGTAGACCAGCGGATCGCAACTCCGGTTGCCCAGCGGAGTACTGGAACAAACGGCGACAAAATAATGCGCCGATCTCTCCAAATCCCCCTCGGCAGGCTCGGTTTCCGACCTCAGCGACCTCTGTTGGCGGGGATCTCCAACATACAGTGAAGCCACATGATTCTGGAAGGCAATCTCAACATGCGCGAATGAGCGCTTGAGAAGAGCCAGGAATTCCTCAAAACTGAATTCGCGGACATGGAACGGGTTTACTTCCTTCCGTTCCTCTGTGTAGTAGATCCGGTTCGGTGTGGAGATGGCCAGCAACCCGTCTGGACGGAGTACCCGGCGAATCTCTTCGAGCAACGTCTCCTGTTCTGCAAGGTGCTCAATGACCTCGAAGCAAACCGCCGCATCCACGGTTTGGGAGCCAAGCGGGATCTGGCGGCAATCGGCAATGAGAAACTGCGTATTGCGCGCCGGATACTTCCTCTTGGCAAAGTTGACCGATTCGGCCGAGACATCGAGCGCCCAAACCGACCGGGCTGCTTGAGCAAGAACAGCGGTGCCATATCCTGTTCCGCAACCGACATCGAGAGCGCATCGTCCCTCGACGAGAGGGCGGGCGAAGAGGTAGCGGGACAAGTGCTCGTTCCACAGATCCGACTCGACCTTGCCAGGTACCACTCGCTCGCCGGTGAATTCCATTGAGAGACTCCTGAGAACCACTGTCGACGACAGGTGCCGCTGACCGTTATTCCGGCCAAGCGCAGTGCGAGCCGGAATCTAGTCGGCTTTGGCTCGCGAATAACTTCACGTCCCCGACCGATCCCGGATCAACCTACGTACTTCAGCTCCACTCGGGAATCGAATTTCATATATCCGTAGACAATCGTCTTTTTCTGGACCACCAGTCGAATTGCATTTTCCACAAGATCGCAGACGACAAAATCTTCGTGCGTGCCTTGGGCAACAGCCGGTGAAACGTGATAGTTTCCCGGCACCAACAATGGCAACTTCAAATGAAAGTCCACCGTGAAGCGTTGACCGGCCCGCGCTGGCGGAAGCTCCACCGCTTCGGCCGAAGTATTGATTCCGCAGATGTCCTCACCCAGGCGGTTGCGCATCATGATGCCAACAATCGGCTGTGCAACATCCTCGTGAAACGCCGCCGAGACCCGCACCACAATCGACGCGCCATGTTCCACCGACTCGCAAGGCATTCCTCGCCCATCCAGAATCTGGATTCCGATAATCTCAGCGTGCCGGTTACCCCAACGATGATCGACATTGGGAAGCGTCTGGACCACCAATCCATCGCCGTTTGTGACCATCGTGGTGCCGCGTCGGGTTCCATCATTCGCGTAGGGATCCCGGCGCAATGTCATTGCAGCAAGGTACTTCCCGACGACCGAATCAGGCTCTCCAATGGCCTTCAACTCTCCGTGTTCGAGCCAGATTGCGGCGTCGCACAGGTTCTTCACCGCGGTAACGTCGTGTGAAACAAAAAGGATGGTCTTCCCGTCCTGTTTCATCTGGCGGATCCTTCGCATGCAGCGCTGCTGGAAGTAAACGTCCCCTACGGAGAGCGCCTCATCGACCAGCAGAATCTCGGGATCAACATGAATGGCTACCGCAAAGGCCAGTCGCACATACATACCGCTGGAGTACGTCTTCACCGGCTGATCAATGAAGTCGCCAATTTCGGCAAACCGCTCGATCTCAGGAAGTCGCTGAACGGTTTCCTCTTCGGTCAACCCCATGATGGCCGCGTTCAGAATGACGTTCTCCCTGCCCGTGAATTCCGGGTTGAAACCTGAACCTAACTCGAGCAGGGCGGCAACGCGCCCGTCGAGACTGATCCTGCCTTCTGTCGGCTGTAGCGTGCCCGCAATCATCTGCAGAAGCGTGCTCTTCCCGGAACCGTTCTCACCAATGACACCGAAGGTGGTGCCCTTGGGTACGCTGAAGCTGACATTTCTGAGCGCCCAGAAGTCCGTGTGAAACTTACGGTTGCGAAAGATCAGTTCCTTCAAGCGGTCTGCCGGCTTGGCGTAGATGCGGTAGTTCTTGGAACCATTTTCGACAATGACGGCATCCATCAGAAAAGGCTCGTCACAACCAACAGATCAGTCGGAGGCCTGCTTTCAAGACAGCCGACAAAGCAAAAGTGAGGTCGATCTCGGAAGCGGTTGGGAAACTCAGAGAACTCCGATGGGGTTTGGAGCAGCAACAGACACCGCCTTTAAGCGCGAGAGTATATGAATCGGCCCAAGAGCGGTCAATGTTTTTGACCTAGTTGGTTGTGGGTCAATTTTGGAAGGTTCGCGATCTCAGACTAGCAAGAACCCAGACTCCGAGCATGACGGACGCAGTCCCAGTGTGGACTGCTGTCACCTCGACTTAAACAGGAATCCAACAAGTGTCTGACAAGCAGGTTCTGGTTCTTCAGAAACTCAAACCGAGCGCATACCGATCATTTGCCTCGCAGTTTCGCCTTGAAAATCATAAAGCGATAGCGTAATAGCTTAGGCCGGTTTTTGTCCGATCACTCGCACGGGGACACTGAATGGACGCCGCTACACCGGAAGATTTCTCGTATCAAGGCTTGCGTCAGGAGCACCTGGAAATGGCTGTAACGTTTCACCGGAGGGCTCAAGAGCTGAACTGTGAAGATGTGAGCGACTATTTCTGGTACCACACAATCGACCTGGGTGACGGCCTCATCACTCCAGGAACCTATGACTATCGATTCAACCTCGACCAGTTTCATTTCCCCCAAGACATGACTGGGATGAAAGTCTTGGACGTGGGGTCAGGCACCGGCTTTTTTGCATTCGAGTTCGAAAGGCGTGGAGCCCAAGTCACTTCGGTCGATCTACCCTCCATGGCCAACCTGGACCGCTTTCCAGGAGAAACGCTGGAGCAGACCATTCGCAAGGTCGAGGGGATGATGCGAGAGCATGCTCTTTATAGTCCGGAACAAAAAAAGGAGATTTTTGGTATCGAGGCGCTGAAGGAACTTCACCGGACTCACCTCGACGGCCCGTTCAAGTTCTGCCACAGCAGACTGAAGTCAAGGGTGGCACGGCGTTACTCAACCATCTATGACGTGTCCCCGGAAAACCTCGGCCAGGCCGATTTCGATCTGGTGTTCATTGGCGACGTTCTGGTCCACACAATCAATCCCCTCCAAGCTCTCGCGGCTGTGGCCGCACTGTGCAAGGGCACGCTCGTTGTGTCCCAGGTCTTGGCTGAAACAACCGAATCCAGGCCGATGATGCTGTACGTCGGAGGCGATCAACCTGGCGAAGATGAGGTCACGTGGTGGTGGCCCAACCAAGAATGCTTCGAACAAATGCTACGAAAGCTGGGGTTTCAGGAAGCAACGAAGGTGGGTGATCACACAGGCCGCGTCCGGCCTGGCGGCGGAGCCTACAAGCGGGCCGTGATTCACGCCAGACGATGATCCCCTACAGAACGTCTGCGAAGGATCTCTTCGTGTAGCGAAAGAACAACCCTCCAGCGAGGAACGATCCCAAAGCAAACAGGTAGAGATACAGCAGCGCTTCCAACGACGGCGTCTCAAATCGCAGCAGACATTTCCGGTAGGCGGTCACCACAGCGGCCAGCGGATTCAACTGCATCAAGATTCGCAAACTCTGCGGCAGGCGCTGTTCGTCGAAGAAGATGGGCGTCAACCAGAACCAGAAGGTAAGAACCACAGTAAGAACTTGAGCAGTGTCGCGAAGGAATACTTGTACGCTCGACACAAACCAGCTCAAGCCCAGCGCAAAGAGCGAAAGCGCGAGCAAGTAGACCGGCACGAGCAATAGCAGCCAGCTGAATTTCTGAAGGTAAATAATCGCCACTACTAGAAAAATTCCAAGACCAATCAAGTGATTTACCAGGTTGGCGATCAAGACTGACACGGGCAAGATTTCCGACGGGAAGAGTGTCTTGGTGATGAGGTTTGAGTTTTCAATCAATACGGTACTGGATCGGCTAAGAGTCTCTTGAAACACCAGCCAGGGGAGAATCCCGCAGAACAGATGGATCGCAAAACTCGTTGTGCCAGTCGATTCCCCAAGCGGCTGTTTCAACACAACTGAGAACACAAACGTGTAACTTGCCAGGAGTACGAGAGGATGGATGACTGACCAGAAAAAGCCCATCGCAGACCCGACGTAGCGGCTCCTCAAGTCGCGCAACACCATGTTCCTGATGAGACTCTTATGACGAAGGAGTTTGCTGAAGAAATTGAACGCCAGCCGAAAGATAAGCAATGGATCCATGATTTCGTCGGACAAGGGTTCTACTTCGGTGGGCGTCCAGCATAGCCGATGTTGCAGGAATCGTCCATTGAGCCGGGTTCCGTCAATGTCCTGGTACTCAGAAGCGGAAGATCCATTTGCTATCGGCTATCACTGGTGTCCAACTGTTTGAGGCTCCAGTGTCTGCAAGTCGTTCATGTCAGTTCAGTAACGAGGATTTTTGGTAGTAACCGATTTCAATTTGTTTTCATTCTTCAGAATCTCCACCTGGAAGTCAGTTTTGGCACAGTGATCGACACTCCACCATTTCGAGAAATCTTTTGGAAGGTAGCGGCAGGACTACCGTTATTTTCGGGGCATTCCATCGCGTTGGCTAAAAAAGGAATGTCCCATGAACTCTGGCCGCACGGTCTTCGCCCAACTGATGTCTTGGCTCCCACTTCCTACGTTTCGAAGATGTGTCCATCGATACGATGGAGACTACAAGGTTCAACGTTTCTCTTGCTGGGATCAATTCCTCATCATGGCCTTTGCCCAGCTGACCTATCGAGAAAGCTTGCGCGACATCGAGGCCTGTCTGCGAGCCATGGGCAGCCACTTGTATCACATGGGAATTCGGGCCTCGGTGTCACGCAACACCTTGGCCTATGCGAACGACACCCGCGACTGGCGCATCTTTGCCGACTTCGCCCACAGCTTGATCGCCAAAGCGCAAAAGCTCTATCGCCAAGACGATCTGGGGCTGGAACTGAAAGACTCCGTTTACGCGCTCGACTCCACCACCATCGATCTTTGTCTGCAACTGTTTCCTTGGGCTCACTTCCGTCGGAACAAAGGCGCCATCAAGCTGCATACGCTGTTGGATCTTCGCGGCAGTATCCCCACCTTCATCTACATCACGCATGGCAAGGTAGCCGATGTGAATGTCCTCGATGTCTTGGTGGCCGAGCCCGGAGCTTTCTACGTCATGGATCGGGGATATGTCGACTTCAGGCGGCTTCGCCTGTTGGCCCAATCGCTGGCCTTCTATGTCCTTCGGTCCCGAGACAAGCTCCAGTTCCGCCGGATCTACTCGCATCCGATCGACAAGAGCACCGGTTTGCGTTGCGATCAAACCATCTCCCTGACCGGTCCCTTGACCTCGCAGCTCTACCCGGAAAAGCTGCGGCGGATCGTTTATTGCGACCCCATCAGTCGAAAACACTTGATCTTGCTGACCAACCACTTGACGCTGCCTGCGCTGACCGTTTGCCAGCTCTACAAGTCCCGATGGCAGGTCGAGTTGTTCTTCAAGTGGATCAAACAACATCTTCGAATCAAAGCGTTCTATGGAACCAGCGAGAACGCCGTCAAATCTCAAATCTGGATTGCCGTTTCAATGTACGTCTTAGTCGCGATCGTCAAAAAACAGCTCAGTCTCGACCTCAGTCTCTACACAATTTTGCAAATTCTCAGTCTGACGTTGTTCGAAAGAAGGCCGATTTTACAGGTGCTTTCACAGATTCAGCTTCTACCTGCTGAGCGCCCTATGAGCAACCAACTAAGCTTATTCCACTTATAGTTGGACAGTAGTGATCGGCTATTTGCTATTGGTGTGCTCCCTTCTTCCAAATAGCCAATAGAAAATTATAGAAAATACCCGATAACCAATAAGAAATCCGTGTTGCCCGATGTCTCTGATTAGACGAGAAATTTCCGAATGACATTAGTAAACATTGAAAGACCCGAAACCTCCGGATTCCACCCGGCAGGGCGGCGCTACCGTTTCGTGGTGCTGCTCTTCGTCAGCCTTCTCACCTACGGCAGCTATTTCGCTTACGACAGCGTGGGCGCGATTCCGGATCGGCTCATGAAGGTCTGGGGTGTCGATCAGGCCGCGATTGGAGCTCTCTACTCGCTTTACAGCCTCGCAGCGATCGTCACGTTGCTCGTCGGTGGCATTCTCATCGACCGCTTTGGAACCAGAACATCGAGCCTCGCCTTTTCTCTCCTGGTAACGCTGGGAGCTTGCATCGTGGCTTGGGCCCCCAGTATCCAGATTGCATACGTGGGGCGCTTTCTTTTTGGAGCGGGCTCTGAGTCGCTCATCACTGCGCAAAATGTAATGCTCGCACGCTGGTTCAAGGGCAAGGAGCTGGCGCTGGCCTTTGGGGTCACGCTGGCTATCAGCCGGATTGGCACGCTGTTCAGCTTTAATACTGAAGCGCTCATTGCCACGCGCTATGGACCATCGATGGCTTTGTGGGCCGCGGCGGTATTTTGCGTCGTCAGCCTTCTTGCAAACTTCATCTACATTGCATTGGATCGCTACGGTGAGCGCATCTTGAAACTAGAGGAGGGTAGCGCTGGAGATCGTATTGTCTTTGCCGACATCCGGCGCTTTTCAGCGACGTTCTGGTACGTCACCTTTCTTTGCCTGGTCTTCTACTCGGCCATCTTCCCGTTCACCGCGCTTTCAACGGATTTCTTTGCACAGAAATGGGGGCTGCCCAACGCCTCAGGCGAAGGACTAGGATTTTTCCAAGCGGTATTCTTCAACTTCGCGCATATGTTTTCCACGGCCCCAGGGACATCATCCATCGTGATGTTTGCCTCCATGATCTTCGCACCATTCGCGGGTAATATTGTGGATCGAGTGGGCAAACGCACCACACTGATGGTCCTCGGCTCGCTGCTGATGATCCCCGCCTACTTGATGCTGGCCCTGACGACCCTGCCTCCGGCCATTCCAATGATTGTCCTGGGAGCGGCTTTCGTGATCGTTCCTGCGGCGCTCTGGCCCTCGGTACCACTGATCGTCGAGAAGAATTGTGTGGGAACTGCCTACGGATTGCTAACCATGATCCAGAATATCGGCTTGATGGTTTTCCCGTGGCTCAACGGCCGATTGCGTGTCGCCACCGAGAGCTACACCGCCAGCATGTTGATGTTTGCGACGCTGGGAGTGATCGGTCTGGGACTAGCACTGGCGCTGCGCCGCGCGGATCGCAGAGAGGGTGGGCTGCTGGAAAGCCGGGTGTGAGGGACCAAAACGCTTTATCGATTCCCGAACTCTTTAGTTGGCACCCTGGGTGAACGAGACGGTGGACGTCATGACGCTGGAGGGCAAGCTGGTCGCAGAGATCCTCGCCGACGGCTCAAGGGTGACAAACCTGTGTTTCTGCCCTCCCGTGTTGCGTGTCACGTTCTTTCGCGGTTAAGAGCGCGTAGAGAGAGCTTTCAGACAGAAGCGCTACCGGCGGTTCAACCATAAACACAGCCCTGTCGCGATCAGAGAGAACGGCAGCGCGACATAGAACAGGAAGTCGATGAACTTCCACTCCGCGAAGAAGATTCCCTGAACCCGTGTACCTGGCAAATCAAGGGAGAGGCCGGGCCCGCTGAACAAAAAAGCTAGAAGGACAAGTGATACCAGGCTCGTACCCGCAAAAACGATCCCAGCCTTCAGACCGCTGCCGAGCGACAAAATTCTCCCTAGAACCAGTGATGGCGTTGCCGCACCCAGCACCGTCACCATGATCCCGAGCACAATGTAAGAGATCAGCGTACGCTGCCACGGAAAATGAAAACTCCGCTGATACACCTCCCATGGGTACGCGATGAACAGTGCTGCCAGTGCTATCCCAAAGCAGAGCAAAAGAGCAAATGCATTCAATCGCAAGACGACCTCATTTCTTCAATTTCGGTTCTACCACTCTGTTCCAAGTCTGCGTTCTCTGCGAAAGGTCACTATGCTCACTGGCCGTTCTGGTCGCGTCCAGATTCTGCACCTGCGACAGTCGGAACTGACGATCGGCGTCACCGAGCCCATAGAACCCTTCTTTCTTGCAAGCAGGACTTGCCACTGGGAAGGTTGAGGTTCAGTCCTTGAATTCAAGTATAGTCGCCCACAACCAAAGGGTCACTCAGCGATTCCCCCGCGAGGTGGTGACGTAGAAGGCGTTGCGGCCGGTCTGCAGATCCTTGCCGTAGGAAAAGATGATGGAGACATTGTGGCGGAATCGCGCTTTGAACAGCAGGCTGAGGTCAGTGAGCCAAGAACCTGAGCCGAAATTGTGGTCTCTATCATAGATCCTTCCTGTGTCCACAGCAGGGCCCAGTCGCAAATCGAGAAACGGCAACTGGTAGATCCGCTTGTCAATCTCCCAATTCCACAGCAGGTAGTCCTGTCCCAGAAAGCCGCTGCCCCGCTTGTGATCCTCAGTGCCAATATGGCCCCTGAGCCAAAGATCGTTGTCGCGCTCCAATCCGAAAATGAACAACTCGTCAAAGGGCAGGCTGCCGTAAGCGCGTCCGGCGCGAAATCGACCGGTGACGCGATAGTCGTCCCCTTTGGCTTGTGGCAACCATTCGGCTTCCACGCTCCCTTGAAGTTTTGTGAACCGTTGCGAACCCTCGCGAAACAGCTTCCCGGCATCGAACCCGGCCGCGGATTGGAGCATGAAGCGGCGTTCCGGAATGCTCCAAACGGTTTTGTTGACGCTGGCCATGTACTTTACGGCCACGCCTGGCGTGAACAACCCGTCCGATTCGGAAGAGACCGCAGGAAGGTTGCGAAAGTCCCGGTACGAGACCTCGAACCCGCCTTTCCATCCCCAGTTCCAGTTCGTGCGGTTGTTTAGTTCGAAACCCGCAGCCAGCCGCCGCAGACGCAAGTCGCCCGGCAGTGGCGCATCTCCCTGATAGCTTCTGGACAAATCCCAGTTTTCCTTGCGAGCATCGACGTAGAAGCGTCCTCTCCATGAAGGCCGGCCGCCCAAAGGGGCCGAGATCTCACTAAAGGCATGGCGCTTCTGGGCATCAAAGCTCGCCCACGACTCCAGATTGATAGCTTGCCGTTTGAGGTTGAACAGGTCGATGTGCGCAGTCAGGAGAGGAATGCCCCGAACAAGTGCGAAGATTCGGTCCGCCCTGCTTCCCCAACCGTTCTTCTCGATCGAATGAAACAAGAGATCAAACTTTTCTCCAGGCTTTGGCGTCAGCTCAAAGCGGTAGCTGGGGAAAATTTCCAGGTGTTCCAGCCAGGCTTGGGTGTTTCTAAAATCTTTCAGCAATAATTGACTGGCAGGTGCTGCAGCAAACGCCCGATCGAGAAGGTCAGCCTTAAGTCGAGGCTGCGGAGTGCTGCCAATCTCTTCCACAAACGGTTTCTGAGAAAGGTTCCAGTACTTCAGCGCCGCTTCAAGGTTCTCTTCCATGAAATACAGTGTGGCCAGGAAGTTTTGGGCATAGGCGTCATTGGAATTGAGTTTTAGCGCCTTTCCCAGCCAATACTTCGCGTCGGAGTATCGCTTCAGCTGGAACAATGTTCCCGCAAGTTCTCCGGGGAACCTGCGGGTCGCTCGGCGCTAGTACTCGTCCAGCCTCGAAGGCCTGTCGGGCCAACTCCCATCGCTGCAAACGGCTCAGCGCCAACCCTCGGTAGAAACATTCTTCGGCCGATCCGTTGTCGGATGGGACTCGTCGCAGAATCCCTTCCCAGTCAGACGCAGCCTGAAACTTCTTTAGTTCGATAAGCTGTTCGGGTACAGGGGTCTTGGGAAATCGCGTCTTGCGCAGAGCCAGATTGCGGGCTGAAGAGGAGCAGGAGCATCAACCAGCGCAGACGCTCACCGGCCATCGGAGGTTGGTAGAGTTGAAGAAGGGCCAGGAGGGAGAGCCAACAACGTCCAGCATGACGTTCGCGACCAAGCGTTCTGGAAATCCTTGCGATCGAGTTTGAGCAGCTTGCGCCTGGCTGGATCGTTCACCAAGACCACGTTCTCAGGATCATTCCACCCTGTGACAACAACGTAGTGATCCAGAGCGCCACGATTTCCCAGGGCTGCGATCAGCGGCCGCCCCTTCGAGAGGTGGTTTTCGATATCTTCCCAGCGACCCTTGAAAACAAAGACCTGATACCCAATCGAGTCCAGATAGCGTTTCATCTGGCTGCCGAGTACGCCTTTCGATTCCGACGAACGGAGAGCCTCTGCAATGTCGGGAAAGGAAGGAACCTCGAAGAAACTGCCGGCGGGACTGGCCTTCTGCCAGTACTGCAGAACCATCGAGAGCGAAGCGGCGCCACAAAGATTCCTGTCCTGGCGAACGAAAGGAACGTCGAGCCAGAATCCTGGTGCATCGGGATCTGCTCTCAGCGTAACTCCCAGGAACGAAGTCAGGCTCCAAGCGAACAACAGCCGCTGTCCTGTGATATGGAAAAGTCTGCGGGTGGTCAGTATTCTAAGATGCAACGGGCTTATGAGTAGTTGAAGTCCTGCGCAAGAAGGAAGCGAAGGACTTTAACTGTCGAATCGGAAACGAGGCATTCAAACCCAGGCCTTTAAGACTTGGGAACGGCCTCAGGCAACGACAATAACAAGGATGATGACTGCCGTCGCCAGCGCGATCAAAATATAAGTGATTTCCTGATTGCTCAACGCACCCGCGGAAATGTCGCTTTCTACCTGGCGACACTGAGATGCCAGCCGGCTCAATTCTTCGTCGTTCAAAAGAGGAATGGCCTTTTCTACTTTGGAAGCAGTCACTATTTGCTTGCTCAAGGCATTCTTGACAATTTGCGACGAAAAGAACTTCTGGACTGTTTCGACATTCGTTTGACGAGTCTTGGCGGAATCTACTAATACCTGGTGCAGATCAGCAGCGCTGACCGCATGATCATCAGCAAACAAGCGTTGCGCCGGGGCAGCCAAAGAGGTAAATGCGATCGCTAATAGAATCGCCAAACGTTTTCGCAGCTTAAGAGACATCTCTCCTCCTCGAGTGTGAATGTGAACTAGCGGTTATGCATTCCCGTTTCCAGATCCAATCAGCGCACAATTGGCCGGAGCAAAATGGTCAAAAATGAACCGCCCCCCTTTGCGGGGTGACGATGTCGTAACCGAGAGTCCAAAACCGTTACCGCTGAGCTAAGTAATATCCTTCTCACCTGTACGAATGTTGTAACCTTGCTCCACAGGCAAAACGAAGATCCTGCCGTCCCCAATCTCGCCGGTCCGCGCCGTCTCGGTGATGACCTTTAATACTTCATCTACTAGATCGTCCGGAAGCACCATTTCAATCATCATTTTCGGAAGTAGGGTGACGCTATATTCCCTGCCCCGATAGATGGCTTTGTGACCCTTCTGGCGACCATGACCCCGCACTTCTGAAACCGTCATTCCCGATACGTTCACTTTGCTTAAAGCCTCCCGAACCTCTTCCAGCCGGTTCGGTCGGATAATGCACTTGACCAATTTCATAAAGATTCCTTCTCTCGGTTCCGATCGAATTGCAACTGAGGCTTCCGAGTTACTCGCTGCCGAACTCAAGCTGCGATTCGATCTAAGGTTTCCTTCATGGTTGAGGCCAATTGCTCCTGGACTGTTGGGCAGAGCCTCTTTTGGTTCTGAGTCAGATAGAAAACGTCGATGGCGCGTTGACCCTCCGTAGAGATCAAAGCCACGTCGATATTACATTTGCTCTGGGCGATCACTTTGGCGATGGTTGAGAGCAGCCCGTAGCGGTCACGGGTAACAATCTCCATGATGCTGTACTTCTCGGAGGACTGGTCATCGAAAGTGATGTAGGTGGAAACAGAACCTTTCGTTTTACGGTGGAAAAGAATACTACTTTCACGTCGCCTCAGCAACTCGGTTAAGTCCAGTTCTCCGGCCAAAACTTTTTGGAGTGTTTCGCGAAAATTCTCGATCTCGCTCTTGTTCAACTTGAAAGTTTGCAGCCGGTCTTCGAACTGAATAATGTCGAGGATCAGCCCCTGTCGGTTTGCAAAAGCCTGCCCGCGGAGAATATTCATCCCAAAGTATGAAAGTACGCCCGTGAGGTTGGCAAAAAGAAACGGCCGATCAAAAGCCACCAAACTCAATTCATAAGTCGAGCGATGACGCTTCAAACGAAAGGTAAGGTCCTCGGACAGACGAACCTTCTCGGCCAGTTTGAAGTGCTCCAGAATCTTCTGCTTCGGCGTGTACTTCAGGTAGCTGCGGGGAAACCCGTCAAGGAAGGTTTCGACACGTTCGACCGTCGAAGAGGCTTCATTGCCCAGCATCCCAGCAACATCCCGAGCCAGGTTTGTGTCCTGGTGCACATCCCAGCGTTCGTCCGCAAAAGTACGGGTTAGTTCAGCTTCAGTCTCAACATAGAGCTGCCAAAGTACATCCTCCTTCCAAGGCGTCAGGGCTTCCGGACTCACCGCTTTTATGTCCGCGTAGGTCACCAGGCAAAGCATCCGCAAGTTTTCCTGGGTTCCAATAAAATCCGCAAACCGTTTCACGACTGCTTCGTCTGTCACGTCGCGTCTTTGGAACGTGGTTGACATCTCAATGTGGTGCTGAATCAGAAATCGTACTTTCTCGATATCCTCTTCGGCCAGATGCATGCGAGCGGCAATTGTTTCAAAGTCTCGCAGGCTGTTCCGACAATGGTTCCCCGGATCAGCTTTGCCCACATCATGCAGGAGCATTGAGAACAGAACCAACTCCGGCCTAGCCAGCGACCTCAGCAAACTGGCAAAGCGGTGTTCACGTGGTCTTTTTGCGTGGTAGAGATCCTCCAAGTTTTTGATGGTCAGGAGCGAATGCTCGTCAACGGTGTACTTGTGGAAAAAGTCCTGAATGACATGGCAGCGAATCTTGTCAAACTCGGGAATGAGTTGCCCCAAGAATCCGATATCGTGCATGAGAAACAATACGTCATAGACCCCTTTTTGCTGGCGCAGCAGTTTGAAGAACAGATCGCGCATTTCGCCTGAACCACGAACCGCATTGTCGATCAAATGCAGATGCTGTTTCACCTGGCCGAGGGCCTTTTCACTGACGGGGATTTGGTACTTGGCTGACCGATAAAACAGCTTCAGCATGTTGGCCGGATGCCCGATGATTGTCTCTTCATCGGGGAACGCCAGTGCGCCTCGCTGGACGAGGGTGGTTGTCCACGTCGTCGACTTGAAGGATCTGCCAATACGTCGAGCCGGGGGAAAGGCATGGCGAATCATCGATTCGCAAAAACCATGAATCCGCTTGGCGCGCAGGAAATAGGCCTTCATGAGCATCTCAACAGACCGGCTGGCATCGCCGGGATACCCCAAGACTGTAGCGATCTCCACCTGATGTTCGTGCGATAAGATGTTTCGGTTCCGGCCTGTCAGGAAATGCAAGTCGTTTCGCAGGGCGAGCAAGAAATCCTGTGCATCGAGAATTTGTTCCAGTTCACTCTCGGCAACCAACCCGTGCTGCACAAACTGCGTTAGCGACTCGTGCCCGAACAAGATGCGTCCAATCCAGCGAGCCGTATGGAAGTCTCGTAATCCGCCGGGAGCTTCCTTGATATCGGGTTCAAGCTGATAGATCGTTTCATTAAACTTCTTATGGCGCTCCCCATGTCTGGCCACCAACACCCGCAAGAATTCCTTCCTGCATTGTGAAAGGATCTGCGGCACCTCTTGCGATTGAAATCGGATCGCAAGCTCTGGATTTCCTTCCAAGAGGCGAGTATCCAAAAGCGCGGTGGCCAACTCTAGGTTCCTAGGGTCGAAACGGTATTCGCCGGCATGCAGCACATGATGGCCAACCGTCAACCCCAAATCCCACAATGGATGAAGGAAGGCCTTCAGGAATTCCTCATCCGCGACCTGAAGCTGCTGTTCAAACAATAGAACTAGGTCCACGTCAGAGCGGGGATGCAACTCCCGCCTTCCAAAACTTCCGGTGGCTAGAATCGAGATCTGGGCACCCCCCTGAGGTAGGACAGTAATTGCATCGGCGAAGATATCGTGCATCACGCTTTCAAGGAGAGCAGTGACGTCTTGCACGACGCCGCGGCTGCGGTTCTCGCGGGTGCGAGATTCTCTGATCCGCTGCAATTGCTGCTGGAACTGTTCAGGTGTCATGGCGGCGCTGAATGCGGGCTAGTTTTAGCCGAACTTCGGCGTAGAATGCAAAAAGAAAAGAGGCTGCCGTTCGAGTTGACCTGACCCATACGGAACCACTCACCTTCAAAGAACCCAAGGAGTTTCGTTTATGAAAGCAATTCGAGTTCAAGCTCATGGCGGACAGGATGTTCTGAAGTATCAAGACGTGCCAGATCCGAAGCCTCAAGCCGGACAAGCTCTGGTGAAGCTGCATGCCATCGGAGTGAATTTTATCGATGTTTACCACCGGACCGGGCTCTACAAGTTGCCGTTGCCATTTACTCCTGGCATGGAAGGTTCCGGGGTTGTGGAAGCGATTGGAGCCAATGTTACCGAAGTGCAGCCTGGCGATCGTGTCGCCTACGCCATGGCAGTGGGCGCCTATGCGGAACGTGGCCGTCGTTCCTTCCTGGCAGCTCGTAAAGCTTCCCGCCGACGTTGATTTCTCCAGCGCTGCGGCAGCAATGCTTCAAGGAATGACGGCTCATTATCTGACGCACAGCACGTATGCCATACAGCCTGGGGATACCATACTGCTGCATGCAGCAGCCGGTGGCGCGGGCTTGCTCATTGCACAGATGGCGAAGCATCGGGGCGCCCGCGTGATTGGCACCGTCTCCACCGAGGAGAAAGCCCGCCTGGCACGGAGTGCAGGCGTCGACGAAGTCATTCTCTATACCCAAGCCGACTTTGAAGCCGAGGTTAAAAGGCTAACGGAAGGCAAAGGCTTGCCGGTTGTGTACGACTCGGTTGGAAAGACAACTTATGAAAAAAGTCTCAACTGTTTGAGACCGCGCGGCATGTTGGTCTTGTTTGGCCAGTCGAGCGGGCCCGTGCCTCCCTTGGATCCGGCGATCCTGGCAGCCAAAGGCTCGCTGTATTTGACGAGACCGTCGCTCGGTCACTACAGCGCAACTCGCGAGGAGGTACTTGATCGCGCGGGCGACGTTCTTGGCTGGGTGGCGAAGGGCCAATTGAAGCTCCGCATCGAAAAAACCATGGCCCTGTCCGACGCCGCCGACGCTCATCGAGAATTGGAATCCCGACGCACGACGGGGAAACTTTTACTGATCCCGTAGAACCTCACTCCAACTGCACTCTCTGCCGAAGTAACAGAAAGCTCCCTCCGATCAGGCACATCATCAGACCGTTTCCCGCAAGAACCCAGGACGGAGACAGGTGGCTGGCGAGAAACCCGGTGGCAAGGCTCCCGAGTGGCGTTCCTCCGCGGAACGCCATCATGTAGATGCTGACCACACGGCCGCGCATGGATTCAGGTACGCGAAGCTGCACCAATGACGTCATCAACGCAAAAACTGCGACCAGGGCCGTTCCTGCCATCAGAAGAGCCGCCAGACGCAACCAGAATACCGGAGCGAATGAGAAAAGAATCACCAGGGTGCCAAATACAAACTGAAGCATCAGCGCAATCTTTCCCTTATTCGGGAAGTTCCCCAAAGCAGCGACGATCAGAGCCCCGATCACCGCGCCAAGGCCTGTACATGCGAGCAACCCACTGTATCCTCTCGGCCCAAGGTGAAGGACATCTTTGGCGAACACCGGAAGCATGGTGATCAGAGGCACTCCGAAAAACGTGCTGCAGAACGCCAGGAAACTTAGAGTCAGAAGTACGGGTTGTTGGCGTACAAACGAAAGTCCGCTTCGTAGCTCGTCGAGCAGCTTGCCACGGCTTTCGGGCAGCACCATCCGACTCTTGAAAGAAAGCAGCGAAAAGATCACCGCGAGAAAGGAAACGCCGTTCAACAGGAAGCACGCGGCAGCACCCAGCGCCGTAAACGCGAATCCGGCCACGGCAGGTCCGATGATGCGTGCCAGGTTGAACTGAATTGAGTTCAGCGCAATCGCATTCGAGATGTCTTTCTTCTCCACCAAAGTGGGAATCAAGCGACTGATAAGCCGGTCCGCCAAAGGCCTGGGCGGTCCCAGTCAGGAAGGAAAGCGAGAGAATGTGCCAAACGCTCACTCGATCGAAATAGATCAGTGCCGCCAGTGTCAAAGCCGAAAGCCATCTGCAGGTACTGCGAACTGAGCAGCAGTCGCCTCCTGTCCATCCGGTCGGCCACGACGCCGCCGACCAGAGAGAACAGCAGGATCGGCACCTCACCCAAAAAAGAGTCGACTCCCAGCAGGAATGCCGACCCCGTCAGAGTGAAAACAAGCCAGCTCTGGGCAACTTTCTGCATCCAGGTCCCCACCGTGGACACAAAAGCACCGTACCAAAGCGCACGAAACTCAGGATAAGTGAGGGCTTGGAATGTTCGGCGGAAAAGTGTCGACTTCAGCAGAACCGGATTTTCACCAGCCGGTCTTGAGGTATCGGTTTGAGGCATTGGAAAATGAGCAGAGAGTTGCCTCGGTTTGGGTGAAAATGACTCGACCGGATCCTGAACTGCCGGTCGTCTGTTTGCATCGCCTGCAGTCTCGCTCGGGCGGGTGAACCGAGCAACAAAGAGTTCCAAAACAAGCTAACCTGAAGAATCTGCGAGACGGGTCCGTCGGTTATGAAGGAAGCCCTGTAGACTGTACGGATCGACGGGAGATAGTAGAACAGCCAGACTGGCCAGAAAGAAGAACCCGTCGCGAAGCAGGCTGACTACCCCGATAGTTTCCTGTGGAGATCCAAAGCAGCCGCAGTGAATCTCAAGCCCGCGCCATAGAGCGGAAGTCATGCCGACGAGAAAAGCCAGCAGCAACACTGTCGTGAGCGTAGCAACGCTGCGGACGAACACGCCCAAGATCAGAAAAATTCCGCAAAACCATTCTACCCAGGGCAGCGTTACGGCGACATACTTGAGCATCTGTGGAGAGTCAAAGATCCGATAAGCGATCAGGTTCTCGGCAAACTCTTTGGGACCGAGAATCTTTCCAATGCTCGCATAGAGGAACACAAGGCCTAGCAGGAATCGAAGAAGGCAAATCAGCTGGGAAGGCAATCGGAGCTTCATTTCGAGGAACCTCCTCTGCCCTTCTCAATTGGATTGCCTGCCAGGAACCACTCATTGTACCCGGCCGAATAGAGCTTTGTGTGTTGGTATCCCTTTTTCCTCAAGAGACCAGCCAACTGCCGGGACAGACCGCATTGACCGCTGCCACAGTAAATCAGGTAAGCGCCGTCCTTCGAGTATTGAGCGGCGAATTCGGGAAACCGCTTGTCGAAGTCTGCCACGCCAAGTGAGAACGCACCCGGCAGATGACCGCTTTCGTACTCTGATTGAGACCGCCCATCCACCAGAACCATGGACTTTGAAGCCACAATTTGCCGGACTTCGGAAAGCTGAACCTCTGCAGGTTCGACCTGACTGGCCGGGACCGGCTTGAATTCGACTTTTCCACCCTCATTTGAATAGGAGAAAACGCTCTCCTGCGGTCCAGCCACAAACGCTCGATTGATCGAGATGCCAACGCTCGCAGAAAGCACGACGATTCCCGCATTCACCAGCAGTATCCGGCCCAACCCAGATAAATTGATCTTAATCATTCGATAAACTCCAAATCAAAAGCTGTATCACCAATTAAAGAGCCCCGGCATAGGGTTGCGAGAAACAGGGGGCATGCTAAGTTCATCGGCGGAAACAGAATATGCTATAGTCTGCGCGTCAGCAATGCGAGTGATCCAATCGGACTCAGGGGTCTCGAAAGTCCGGACCGGCTGCGCGGTATTGCTTCCGGATGCCGCTGCTGGGCAACCCGCTTCATGGCCCACTAGGCAGGGATTCCACGAACCTATATGAGTCGTCTGCGAACGTTGGGGAGCAGCGGCGAGGATGCTGTGTGGCGTTGGGGAATTCGTTCACAGCGTGGTCGTCAACTATAAGACAACGAGAGACTATGTGCATTCGCCTTCCTAAAGGGTCGGGTGACCAGCGCCGATAGAGTCCATAGATCAGTGAAGATTTTTTTGATCTGCCAGCAATCACAAACTGCCATAGCTTTAGAAGAATTTTCAAACGAGTTCGGGCATTCTCTATTGCTTTGTTCCAACAGAAGCGAACCACTGGACAGTCAAAGCGGGGAGGCGGGCCTGATTGTCTTGGAAATGACCCAGAGTGCCGCACAGTGGCTGCCCCTGATCGAAGATCACCAGAAGCGAAATCCGGCTGTGACTTTGGCAGTTGTTGGTGACGGCTCAGACGAACAGATTGCGGAAGCATTGCGTTTGGGAGCGGAGGCTTATTTCACCGCCCCGGTACGTCCAAAACTCTTGCAGTTGACCTTGATTCCTCTGTTGAACAAGGCCCAACTCAGGTCCTTGGCGAGCGCCGCACAGGATCAAACCGCCCGTGTGCAACGGGAACTCTACGGATCCCTCGAACGGCAGAAAGAGGCTATTACGGAAAAGGAATTGACCTATCGTGAACTGTTGCTCGCCTATGCACAGCTTCAGGAGCTAAATCAGCAAAAAAACAATTTCCTGGCTTCGGCGACTCACGAGTTACGCACTCCGGTCACGGTCATGAAGGGATATCACCGCATCCTTCTTGATGGGCGACTCGGAGAGCTTGCCCCGCAGCAGCGCGAAGTCCTGTTGGAGTCAGAGCAAAGCTGCGCCCGGCTCATCAAGATCATTAACTCACTTTTGGATTTGTCGCGCATAGAGAACGGAAAGTTGGAGCTCTTTTATCAGGACTATGATCTTGCCACCAACTTGAAGTTCGTTGTCAACCAGATGAAGGAACTTTCAAAACGAAAGCAGCTCTCGGTCGTTGTGAGAGTGGAAAAAGGCTTGCCTAGTCTCCGTTGCGATCGCGAAAAAGTTAACCAGGTAGTGACTAACCTACTCGAGAATGCAATCAAATACACCCAGGCAGGCGGGAAAATCTATATTTCGGCCGGACGCTATCTCTGGAACAAGGGCGCAGCGGGAAGGACAGGTGAGGCGGGGCTCCCGACTCCGTCTTCCAGGCCAGCGAATGCTGTTGTGATTCAAGTGAGCGACAACGGAATTGGAATCTCACCGGAGCACCACCAGGAAATTTTTGACCAGTTCACTCAAGTGTCCTCAAACCAGATGGACCGGTCTGGCTTGGGTCTGGGCTTGGCAATTACCAAGCGTATTATCGAAGCTCATGGTGGAAGAATTTGGGTTGACAGCGAGGTGAATTCAGGAAGCCGATTCACCTTCCTGATGCCGTTGGACCCGCTTGAGACTGCCGTAATGACTGCGCAGTATTCGCAGCGACTTGGCACTTAAAGGATGCCTTGGACAGACTATGAGTGAACCCACCTCCATCCTGGTCGTCGATGACGAAGAGGGTATTCGGAATTACCTGAAGACTCTCCTAAAACTGAAAGGCTATGAGGTTTCAACGGTAGCCAGCGGGAGCGAGGCCATCGAGTATTTCAGCTCAAACCCACCTCCGTCTCTGATCCTGATGGACATCCTCATGCCTGAAGTTGATGGCCTGGAGACTCTAAAGAGGCTGCGCAAGTCAGAAAAAGAGCTGCCGGTCATCATGCTGTCCTGCATCGGCGAAACGCGCACGATTGTCGAAGCGATGCGCTCCGGAGCCACCGACTATCTTAATAAGCCGTTTGAAGAAGCCGAGCTGGAGATCGCCATTCTCAAGGCTCTAGACCGCAAGAAGCTCGTGGAAGAGAACAAGTTACTGCGCGAGCAGAACGAAACCTTGACAGAAGACTATCGGTTCGTCGCTTCCAACGCCAAGATGGTGCGAATCAAGGAACTCATCAACCAGATTGCCCATACCGACGTCACCGTCTTCATTCAAGGCGAGAGTGGCGTGGGCAAGGAGATTGTAGCCCGCGAGATTCATCGTGGCTCCACTCGCAAGGACAAGCCCTTTATCAAAGTCAATTGCGCAGCCCTGCCTTCGGAGCTGCTCGAGAGCGAGCTCTTCGGCTATGAAAGGGGAGCGTTCACGGGTGCGTTCCGTCTGAAGCAGGGCAAGTTTGAACTCGCAAACTTTGGGACCCTCTTTCTCGACGAAATTGGCGACATGGCACCGGTGCTGCAGGCCAAGTTGCTGCATGTGCTCCAGGACAATGAGTACTCAAGGTTGGGCGGGAAAAAGAACGTGGTGGTTGACGTTCGCATTCTGGCAGCAACCAACCAAAATTTGGAGGAGGCTATGCAGGACGGCCGCTTCCGTGAGGATCTCTTCTACCGGCTCAACGTTGTCAACGTCTCAATCCCTCCTCTCCGGGAACGGCGGGAAGAAATCCCTCTTCTATGCGAACACTTCTTGCGAAAGCACAATCGCAAGTACAACAGCAGCATGCTCACGGTGCCGCCTTTGGTGCTGAATCAAATGCTGGCATACGACTGGCCGGGGAATATTCGCGAATTGGAGAACGTCATTAAGCGCTTGGTGATCCTGGGTAACGAGCAGCAAATCATCGACGAGCTGACCCTGAAGATTGAGAATCGAAGAAAGCCCGACAAGATAACACTTGACGCATCCCAGGTTGAAATTGCCACTGACGAGGCTGGAGGCATGAGCCTCAAGAGTATGAGCCGGAATCTCACATCCACTGCGGAGAAGGAAGTTATCCTTAAAGCCTTGCAACAAACCCAGTGGAACCGGAAGCAGGCAGCTACGATGCTCAACGTGAGTTACAAAACTTTGCTGAACAAGATCCGCAAGCTCGACATCAAGTAGGTTCCCGCCGTTTCATAATCCAGGCATTGACCTCTGGAATTGTCGAGAGGTCACTTCGACTGATTCCAAGAAGAAAACATCCTCGAAGCAACCTTCTATCGGTTGTCTTATTTCAAAACCAGCTGTAGGAGTGACAGCAAACTTGCAGCAGTAAAGGGTTTCGGCAGGAATAGGACGCAGCCTGAGGAAAAGCTCTTTTTGACCAGGTCGACTTCCTTGCTGGCGGTCACCATGATGATCGGCAGGTCTTTCAACTTGGGATCATTCTTCACAGACTGCGCCAAGGCATTGCCATCCATTTGCGGCATCATCGCATCGGTAATGATGGCGTCGAACTTGTCCTTCTGAAGCATGGAAACAGCAACCTCACCGTTTAAGGCAGTGGAGACACGAAAATCCTTTTGACTCAGAATCGTCTTGATCAGGCTGAGAATATTTTGATCGTCGTCGACAACCAGAATATGCTTTTGAGGCATGAGTTCTTTCCGCAGCTGTTTGCGCTGAACTGAACGCCTTGGATCTGCGGCGTGCTGCCATTCTATGCGGAAAGCGTCGAAAATCAAGCGAATCCTTGATCGATACGCAACGGATAAAACTGGAGATAGCAAGAAGCCATGAGACCCGCTTTGAACCGCTCCTTCCTGTCCTTCTTTCTCATCATGGGTAGTCTTTGCCTGGTTTCCTGGGTGTTTGAGGGTGCGGCTCAAAAAACCTCCGATACTGAGAGAGCCGAAAATTTGCTGCAAGAGGGCAAGCTGACGGAAGCCAAGCAGGCCTTGACAGCAGAGCTGCAGAGAAGGCCGGGGGCAGTCAGGCAATTGATCTTGCTGACGAGGATACTCCTGATAGAGGACGAATTTGACGAGGCCAAGACGCAAATTCAACACGCCCTCAAGCTGGCGCCGACGAACCCAGAGGCGCTTGCGCTTTACGGGCATTCTTTGTTCCGGGAAGGCAGCTTTGTCTTGGCCGAGACCCAATACCAGAAGAGTCTTCGTTTGGATACAAAGCAGGCCGGCGCGCATCTTGGATTGGGTCGGATCCACCTCACCCGCCAGCAACCCGAGCAAAGCTTGAAATCCTTTCAGCAGGCCATTCACCTTGCCCCCGAGGAGGAGGACAACTACTTCTTCGCGAGCGAAGCCTACGGTGCAACCAAGGATTTCGCCAAACAGGTCGAATCCTTGGAGAAGTACCTGGCACTGAAACCGAAGTTCAACGCCGAGCGGGTTGAGAACGCAAAGGCACTGCTCACGTTTTTTCGGCATCTTGAGGATGGACCTGTCGCCGCCATTGCAGATGCGGAGCGACCGTACGAAATTCCTTTCCAGCCGTTCTTTGGCCTCATGCTCGTTGAAGGGCATGTAAACGGCCAGGGGCCCTTTCGCTTTCTGGTGGACAGTGGTGCAACCTCAACTGTTCTCTCGAACGGCCTCTTCGACTCGCTCAAGATTCCCGTTCTGTCGACCGCCGTTGTGAGTTGCGTGGGAGGAACAGGAAGAACAGGAACAAAGCTGGCGAAAGTGGAAAAACTCAGAATCGGAGAGCTGGAAATCAGCAATCTCCCGATTTCCTCGTTCGACAACTCGATCTTTGCCGAACTCATCGACGGCGTTCTCAGTACTGCGGATTTGGCCGACTTCTTGATCACGCTTGACTATCCGGATCGCCGCATTCTCCTCGCCCCTAGACCCTCAAAGCCGGCCCCGAAGAAAGCTAGTGAACTGTTGGCCGGCAGAGTAGAAATCCCGTTTCGCATTCTGGGAAACCTCATTCTGGCACCGATTTCCATCAACCAGCAGCCGGCTCAGAACTTCTTGTTCGACACCGGAGCAGTCACGAGCACACTTTCAAAGCGGCAAGCCGCGTTTCTGGGTGTCCGCGATGACACACCCAACGCCAGTGTCGATATTCAGTTTGCTGGTGCTTGCGGAGTCACCCAATCCGTTCTGTCCGTGGATCGTGTTGACCTCAGTCTGCAGGCGTTGAAAGTACCATACGCCAAGATCCTCGCCGTAGAGCTGAAGGAGATCAGCAAGGAACTCAGGACCGAAATCTCTGGGATTCTGGGTGCCGACTTTTACAGCCAGCGGAAAGTAACGATCGACTATCGAGACGCAAGACTCACCTTCGACTGAAGCAATGCCTCAGGCCGGAACACACGGGGCGCGCTCGCGGCAAGCGTTTCAGCAGACTAACTCCAATCTTCATTGAAACTGGCTCTTCCAGATTTCCTGGGAGCGACCTTCGTTTCTAGTTTTCCTTCGCCAAATGTTTCTTCGCTTTCCCGAAAATCAGGGTAAAATCACAATAGAACATTTACCTGAGTCTTGTGGCTTCTGCGGACATCTCGAACCGAGCCAACCCTGTTGTTGGCCAAAGGAGAATGGGAACATGTTCGATCAAATCAATCACGAGGCGCTTGGAAAGAAAACACTGAAAGAAAAGATCATCGAAGGGGCTATCATTCTCGCCGTAGTCGGCGTGATGATCGGAATCATGCTTTACGCCCTCGAAATGGCCTAACATAGTCCCACAGACTGTTCGCTGGCCGACCTATATCAATACCTGCTCTGCGGCATGGTGGGGGGCTCCGTAGCAAACTGTGTAATCGGGAACGACTGTGTCCCTTAAATAGGAAAGCCCTGCCCCTCCAATTTCGATGAGTCCGCTCGGGCTCTTCATAGCAAGCGGCAACCCAACCCGGATTATCACCTCTAGTACTTCCTTTTGACGCCGACAGGCTTCGACCGATTCACTCGCAGCGATGCCATCTTCTCCGTTCGTTTACATTTAGCGAACCTTGCCCTAAGATATGCCGTCTCTTGGCACTTCGCAGCGGTCGAACTCGCGGGATGCAGGGCAGAACGCTACAAGGAGAAGTCTTTCATGAAGTCTATTCGTCCTGTGCAGATCAGCGGTATTGGCTGCTATGTTCCCGAGCGCGTGCTCACCAACCACGATCTCTCCAAGATTGTTGACACCTCGGACGAATGGATTTTGCAAAGAACCGGAATCTCAGAACGCCGCATCGTCGACAAAGGGAAGGCCACATCCGACATGGCCGAGCAAGCTGTACGACGGCTTTGTGCTTCCCTCCAAATGGATCCGAACGAAATCGAATTGCTGATCGTCGCCACAGTAACGCCGGACATGTTCTTTCCGTCCACGGCCTGCTTACTGCAGGAAAAGCTCGGGATCAAGCAGACTTGGGGATTTGATCTTTCGGCTGCCTGTTGCGGATTTGTCTACTCTCTGTCGGTGGGAGCTGCTTTTGTTGCCGCGGGCCTGCACTCGAAGGTCGTGGTCGTCGGTTCAGATACCATGTCTAGCATTATCGACTATCAGGATCGCGCCACCTGCGTCATTTTTGGCGACGGGGCCGGGGCCGTGCTGCTGGAACCCGCCAAGAAAACAGAGAATTGCCTCATCGATTTTCATCACGAAGTGGATGGCTCGGGGGGTGCGCATTTGAAGATGCCCGCCGGAGGAAGTCTCCTTCCCTCAAGCTGTGAAACGGTGAAGAACCGTCTGCACTACGTGAAGCAAGAAGGTCACGCAGTGTTCAAGTTTGCGACCCGCAAAATGGAGGAAGCCAGCCGGATCATACTCCAGAAGAACCAACTGACTCCCCAGGACATTCACTTGTTGCTTCCACACCAAGCTAACGCCCGCATCATCCGGGGCACGGCCGAGCGTCTCGGTCTTAGAGACGACCAGTTCGTGATCAATCTGCACAAGTATGGAAACACCACGGCCGCGACGATTCCCCTGGCAATGCAGGACGCGCTAGTCGAAGGCAGGCTCAAAGAAGGTGATTTGGTTCTGCTGGCTTCAGTTGGCGCAGGGTTTACGGTTGGCACGGCGTTGCTGCGCTGGGCGATTTGAGAACAGTGTCGCTGTCGTGACAGACACACCCGGCCTTCAAACTCGTCCTCGTCGTCGTACTCGTCCTCGGCAAACTTGACCCAATCCCGCCTGCTAGTCATTCCCGTGGAAGAACGTCACCCCGGCGGATCGTAAGCCGGGGCGGGAATCCAGGCTTCTTGTCGAGATCCTCCAGATTGCCTACCTTCCTCGTTCCCGAAGTGCGGAATCTCGCAGATCACCATAGTCGACGGTTAAAACTCCAGCGGCAGTCTCCGTGCCCCGGCTCGATGCAATGGCTTTAGCACGCTGTTCTAGCTTGGACGCTTCACTCTTCCGCTTCGTCGCCCGCAGTAGCGCTGCGTAGCCAGCCAGAGTCCTGGCCAGTTGCGGGTGGTCAGGACCCAGGGTCTTCTCGGTCATGGCTATCGCCCTTTGGAAGAGTGGCTCAGCTTCCTCGTAGCGTCGCTCGGCGTGATAGCTCACTGCCATGCTGAGTAGGGTAAACGCGATCTCAGGATGATCCGGCCCGAACGCCGCCTCCAGAATGGTGAGGGTCCTGCGGTGGAACCTCTCCGCCTCGGCGTACCGTTGCAACTGCGTGTAGACTTCAGCTAGGTTTATCAGTGGCATTCCCAGGCTTGCATGCTGCGGCCCAAGAAATTTTTCGTTGATGGCAATCGCCCTGAGAAACAGATCCTCAGCCTCGGTCAGCCGGCCTTTGGTTCTTGAAATGATGGCAAGATTGTTGAGCGCTGGGGCCATCCGCGGGTGGTCTTCGCCCAGGACCTTTTCGATGATGTATAGCGCTCGACGATGGAGTGGCTCCGCCAAATCATAGCGCCCTTCAAGCCGGAGCATCTCACCCAGGTTGTTTAGGCTGATTGACACCGCGAGATTCTCCCGTCCCAAGGTTCGTTCGCGGATAGTCAGTACCTTCTTGTACAGCCGTTTCGAGTCGTGGTACCGGCCAAGCCGCGAGTAAAGAAAGGCCAAGTTGTTCATTTTGGTCAGGGTCTGCGGGTGCTCCGCGCCTTCAGTTTTTTTTGCCACGTCCAGGGCTTGAAGAAGGTTTTTCTCGGCTTCCGTGTACCTGCCCAGGCTGACCTGCAGCATGGCGAGATTGTCCAAGGTGAGGGCAACCAATGGGTGACGTTCGCCAGACAGCCTTTTTTGTATGCTCAATGCATGCAAATAGAGCGCTTCAGCCTCGACGAAGCGCCCTTGTGTATTTCTCAGATGGGCCAGGTTGTTCAACACTTTTGCCTCCAGACCGTCCTCTGGGAGTGTCTTGCAAAGCCCAAGAACCTGAGTGTAAAGAGCGTCAGCCTGGTTGAGCAAACCCTGCTGCTGGAAAGCCATCCCTAAGGCGTTCATCGTTTGGAGTCGCCTGAGATCCGTCGCGCTCAACTTTTCCACCTCTCCGAGGGCTGCCTCAAAGGCCTTCTGCGCCTCCCCATATCGGCCTTGGCTGAACAACTCGTCTCCCGATGCCTGTAACTGCCTCCACTGGGACTCCTCAGCCTGAATGGTTATCACTGACGCCACAACCAAGGACACAAGGTGTAGAATGACGAACGCGAGAAATCCAGCTGTACTAACCGCAGAGACGCCGAGGCGCAAAGAGGAGGGAAGGAAGCTCTTAAGCACCTGGGTTTTCGTTCCAATAAAATTTCTTTCAGTCTCCTGATGCTGGCCATGCCGAAAGGGAATCTCTCTGCGCTTCAACGTCTCTGCGGTGGCTTTTGCTGCGGTATCCAGGATGAACGCCTTCACGGGAGCCTCCTTGGTTTTTTCCGCGACCTTAAACAGGCGGAGGCTTTTAAGTCTCGAAAGGCGTCCTAAATCGCGATTAAAGAAACATTCAAGAGGGATTAAAGTGTCTAAGCCCCTCCAGAGCCGCGAGTTGTACGACTTCGGCGCATTTCGCCTGGATGCAGTCGATCGTGCTCTAACCAAAAATGGCCAGGTCATTCCACTAACTCCGAAGGCCTTCGACACACTTGTTGTGCTGGTTCGCAACGCCGGCCATGTTGTAGAGAAAGACGTCCTGCTCAAGGAAGTGTGGCCGGACACGTTTGTCGAGGAAGGCGTTCTGGCTGTCAATGTCGCGGCCATTCGCAAGGCACTGAGCGACGGCGAGGAGGGGCCCTCTTACATCGAGACCGTGCCGCGGCGGGGATACCGGTTCATCGGGGCGGTGCATTCAATCGAGGGGAGGTCCGAGGATCGAGTTACGGCAATCGAGCCTACACCGCGAGTAAACTCACGGTGGGTGCGGTGGGGACTTGCTGTTGGGTCGCTGGCGCTAGTGGGTAGCCTTGGCTGGTTCATTTCCCGGTCGCGTCCGAGCTCAACCCCGCTATCGTCCCAGCCCATCCCGCTAACCACCTATCCCGGCACGGAACTCAGTCCCACCTTCTCGCCGGACGGCAGTCAGGTGGCTTTTAGTTGGGATGGCGAGCGCCAGGACAACTTTGATATCTACGTCAAACTGGTCGACCGGGCCGATGCCGTAAGTTTGACCTCTAATCCGGCGCGCGATAGTTCTCCGGCATGGTCTCCCGATGGCCGGCATATCGCATTTGTGCGGGATGGAACGATATTTCTGGTTCCGCCGTTGGGAGGTGCCGAGCGCAAGGTGGCTGATGTTCAAGCGCACGACATCGCGTGGACGCGAGACGGCAAATCGCTTGTGGTCAGTTCGGGCAAATTCTTCAAACGCAGGCTCATTTTGCTGTCTGTGGACACAGGACGTGTGAAAGAGCTGACGACAGCCGCCCTCGGAGAGGAGCCTGTCCTCGGGGACGAGGCGCCTGTGGTTTCACCCGATGGTCTCAAGCTGGTGTTTGTTCGTCAGACCACTTCTGGAATCGCTGGCTTGTACTTAGTGCCATTGGCGGGTGGGGAACCCCGCCGCCTGACGCAGTTTGGGTCCGCTTTCCCAGGAGTGGCTTGGACAGCCGATGGACGCGAACTGGTCTACGCGGGTCGGGTAGGAGACGCAATGGCCCTGTGGAGGCGCTCGGTGGAAACGCCACCGGGCTCGCCAGCGAAACGCATCGAAGGTGTCGAGTCAGGCGCCTTCAGGCCTGTCCTCTCGCACCCAGCGGGATCGCCTGCGCGCCTGGCATACGCGCGCCCTGTCTTCGATACCAATATCTGGGTGAGAGAGACAACCCCCTTGTCCCCGCCTGCTCATAAGGTGGCTGGCTCCACTAGGCCGGATACTCACCCACAATTTTCGCCCGACGGCCGGAAGCTTGCTTTCACATCCGAACGTTCCGGCAGCTTGCAGATCTGGGTTGCCAACAGTGATGGTTCGAGCCCGTTGCAGTTGACGACTTTGGCCAGGGGCTTCATCAATGCCCCACGGTGGTCTCCGGACGGGAAGGTCATCGTTTTTACTTCTACACAGAGCAACAATCAGGACATCTATTCAGTCCCTGCCGAAGGTGGTCCACTGCGCCGCGTCACTACAGCACCTTCCAGGGAAGGCAGACCAAGCTGGTCGCAGGATGGTCGTTGGATCTATTTCTATAGCAACCGCACCGGCCGCCCGGAAATCTGGAAGATTCCGGCGGAGGGCGGTGAAGAGATTCAAGTGACCATGGATGGCGGGCATGAATCGTTTGAATCTCCGGACGGCAAGCTTTTGTATTACGAGGACTATGGTGTCAAGGGCCTGTGCAGTGTATCCACTGCGAATTCGCCTGGGCTTCGAGAAGGAACCGTTGTGCTGGCTTCGGTACGGCCCGGGTACTGGGCGGTCGCGGAGAAAGGAATCTACTTCGTTGAGCTTGACGACAAGTCCGCTGCCCCGCAGGTCGCCTACTATTACTTCAACGTCGGCACGGCTGCGAGCATCCCGAGCCCTATCAAGTTCTACGATTTCCAAACGCGCCAGAGCACCCAGATTGGCGCGATCGAAAAGGGAGTCATTCGCGGCTATCCTGGTTTCACGGTTACTTGGGACGGTCGTTATATGGCTTGGTCGCAAGTCGATCAAGGCGAATCCGATCTGATGATGATTGAGAATTTTCGGTAATCGTCACCTGGACAAGACAATCAAATCAAGTTGATTCCGGAGATGATTCTTGAGCGGCCTGTTTTGGACTGCGGCGGCAAGCGGGGGACGGCGGTCCCTCGCGCAACGCCGCGTTGTGGGAACCCACTCCGGCATTTTCAGAACAGAAGAGGCCTGAAAGGCCTGAAGACCCCAGCCCAGGGCTGAGCGCGGAGCGCGATGCCCTGGGTCGGCAGACAGAAGACAGGGACGCGCCCTGACAGGGCGCAAGACTCGGAAATGCCGCAATCTTTGGCCAAGATTTATGTTCACCTGATCTTCTCAACGAAGGGCCGCGAGCGTGTGATCGCTGACGATGTGCGGTCCGACTTGCATGCATACTTCGGGGGCATTCTGAACCACCTCGGTTGTGTTCCCGTCGAGATCAATACGGAACCCGATCATGCGCATCTCTTGTTCGTCCTCTCGAGGACAGAGACCATCAGCAACGTCGTCGGGCAACTCAAGAAGAGCTCGAATGACTGGCTGCGAGGGAAGCATCAGCAGTTCGCTCAATTCTTCTGGCAGGGCGGGTATGGGGCATTCTCCGTGAGCGAGTCTTTAGTTGAGGAAGTTCGCCAGTACATCCGGAATCAACGCCAGCATCATCAGCGGCTGACGTTTCAGGATGAATTCCGGGCATTTCTCCGGCGCTACGGCATTGAGTTTGACGAACGGTACGTGTGGGACTGAGTGGTCTGGCGCCTTTTCAAGGCGCACGGGCCTGCGTAATCTGGTCACCCAGGGCATCGCGCGTTGCGCTCAGCCCTGGGCTGGGTTCTGACGGCCCTGTGGGCCGAAGAATCATGCATTCTGACCGGCGGGAGGTTGTTTAGACAGGAAGGCGGTCGCTGAAAGACTCATTGGGTGCAAGGGCGGCTGAAACTGAAACCCTACTGGCCCGCAACTGAGCAGCGAAACCTTTCCTTGAAATGCCGGCCCTGGAGGTGGCGGACAAGGTGATGGCAGAAGAGACCGATCGAGTTTTGGTTGGGAAACAGATTGGAGCCTACAAGATCACCGCTTTGCTGGGTGCGGGCGGGATGGGGGAAGTGTATCGGGCTGAGGACACGCGGCTAGGGCGCACCGTCGCAGTGAAAGTTTTGCCGGAGGAGCTGGCTCAGGACGACGAGCGCTTGCATCGTTTTGTCCGAGAGGCTCGGGCAGCTTCCGCCCTCAACCACGCCAATGTGGCCCACATCTACGAGATTGGCCAATCCGACGGCGTCCACTTCATTGCGATGGAGTATGTCGAAGGACAAAGCCTGGCGCAGAAGCTGCGCGGGCAGCCTCTCGAACTGGGGGAAATCCTGGATATCGGCATTCAAACCGCTGACGCCTTGGAGGAAGCGCACCGGAAAGGAATCACTCATCGTGACATCAAGTCCGCCAACCTGATGATGACGCCCAGGCGACAGGTGAAGGTGCTGGACTTTGGTTTGGCCAAGATGACCCGGCCGGAAGGTGAGGTGGCAGGCAGTGATGTCAGCACCTCGATGCACACGACGAAGGGTAGAGTCATGGGGACGCTGGGCTACATGAGTCCAGAGCAGGTGCTGGGGAAAGAGCTGGATGGACGGACCGACCTGTTCAGTCTGGGTGTGGTGTTGTATGAGCTGACGACTGGGAGATTGCCTTTCTCAGGAGGCGTGCCTAGCGAGGTGACCGATCGGATTCTGCATGCTCAGCCGGAAGCGATGGCGCGGTTCAACTATGAAGTGCCGGCGGAACTGGAACGGATCATTCGCAAGTGTCTGGAGAAGGACACTGAGAGGCGCTATCAACTGGCTCGGGAGGTGCGGGCCGATTTGAGCACACTGAGGGAGGCAACGGCGGCGAGCACTGTGGAGCCTGTGAGCGGAACCGTAGCCAAGCCGCGCCCCGTGGCTGCGGCAGCCGAAGGCGACAGCAGCGCGCGGCGAGAGGGTGAGATCACGACAGAGCGGGAGCGTGGCATTGAACGGAGAGAACCGGCGAAGAAGTCATTAGCGAGGGTATGGGGGCTCGCGGCCGGCTTGATTCTGTTACTACTAGCTGGCGTGGGCTGGTATCTTTTCCAGCCCAAGTCACCTTCAATTCCTTCGTCATCCGCGCCCATCCCACTCACCAGCTACCCCGGGGCTGAGCTGAGTCCGACTTATTCTCCCGATGGCAGCCAGGTGGCCTTCAGCTGGAATGGCGAGCATCAGGACAACTTCGACATTTACACTAAAGTCATCGATCGGGACGATCTTGTGCGCTTAACCCGAGATCCGGCCCACGACGGGTCGCCCGCTTGGTCGCCCGACGGGCGCAGGATTGCGTTTGTCCGCGACGGGACCGTGTTTGTTATTTCGCCGTTGGGAGGAGCCGCAGCTAAGGTGGCGGATTTGCAGGCCAACCACATTGAATGGACCCATGACGGCAGGTCGCTGGTTGCCAGCGCGGGCCAGATTGGAGAGTGCCGTCTTCTGCTGCTGTCTGTGGAGACAGGAAAGACGAAGGAGCTAACCTCGCTGTCTCGAAATGGTTTCGTCTTGGGGGACCGCGCCTTCGCGATTTCGCCCGATGGCCGGAGGCTGGCCTTTGCCCGGTTTCGCAGCGTCAGCGCGGCTGACCTGTATTTGCTGCCTCTTGCTGGAGGTGAACCCAGCCGCCTGACGCAAAACGAAGGCGTTATCCAGGGAGTAACCTGGACCAGCGACGGACGTGATCTGGTGTATGACTCAGATCGGGTCACATCGTTGCAGACTTTGTGGAGGCGTTCGGTGGACGCTCCAGTGGACGCTCCATCGAGACGCATTGAGAGCGCTGGACCAGGCGCCCTCCAGCCGGTTATTCGAAGAACGGGATCACAGGACCGCCTTGCGTACGCCGCCCGCATTGTGGATACCAACATCTGGCTGAGAGATATGGAGGAATCACCCCCGCGTGCCCGCAAAGCGATCGCTTCAACTCGGGCCGAGACTAACCCACAACTCTCCCCCGACGGCAGACGGATCGCTTTTGGCTCGAATCGTTCCGGCATCACGCAGATCTACGTTGCGGACCGGGACGGCTCAAACTTGTTGCCTCTGACGTCGTTCTCAGCCGGCTTCACCAATGCGCCGCGGTGGTCTCCGGACGGCAAGCGGATTGTGTTTGCTTCTGTGCAGAGCAGTAATCGGGACCTCTACATCGTCTCACCTGACGGCAGTTCTCTGCGACGTCTCACCTCGGCGCCTTCGGAGGAAGGCAGACCGAGCTGGTCGCGGGATGGGCGCTGGATCTACTTCTATTCCGATCGTACCGGACGAACAGAGATCTGGAAGGTCCCCGCTGAGGGCGGCGAAATAGTTCAGGTGACAACCGGAGGCGGACATGAGTCCTTTGAGTCACCAGATGGCAAGATGCTCTATTACGAAGACTATGGTGTCAAAGGCCTTCAGGTCATTCCGACAGGATCTTCATCGGCACAGCAAGGAACGGTGGTGCTGCCATCGGTCCGACCGGGCTACTGGGCTGTTGCTGAAAAAGGAATTTACTTCGCCGAGTTCGACGACAGGAATGCGGATGCCTATCGCCTGGGAAGGTGGCTTCCCGGCTCAACTGTTTCGCCTCCGATCATGTTCTACGATTTTCGAACACGGAAGGTCACCCAGATTGGGACTATCGAAAAAGAGGTCTCCCGTACCTCTGGTTCCCTTTCCGTCACTTGGGACGGTCGTTATATCGCCTGGTCCCAGATCGACCGTGCCGAGTCCGATATCATGATGATTGAAAATTTCCGGTAGGCGTTGGGCCGTCTGGCCTCCCTCTGAAAGAAGTGAACGGCGTTGAGGGCCTGCGGGACTGGATCGCCCCAAGTGAGTCATTCCCGCGAAAGAACGTCACCCCGGCGGATCGTAAGCCGGGGCGGGAATCCAGTTCGTCTTTGAGGGAAACGCCAGTCGCTACCTCCAAAGCGGCCTGGAGTTCCGGCTTGCGCTGCGCTTGGCCGGAATGACGGAGAGTGGACAGTAGGTTGGTTAGCTCCGTCAGTCAGACACCAAGGCGCACTCATGGGTGCGCCCCCACGTACCAACGCGCCTGTTGCCTAATATGCGAATTTGATCTTTACGCTCCATCATTCCTTCAGAAGATCCTGAGATTCTGAAGATCCAGCCACCCGCAACACAGCCCCACCAATTTTTCAATCCAATCCAATCCGAACCAGCTCCTCCATTCGTAAGGTAGCCGAACGCACTGAACTTCGATCTACCTCGAGGGGTCGATAGTTCAGTCGGACTCCATGAAACTTTTAAGCATTCACACCAAGGAGGCATTGAACAGCCATGCTCAGAAACCCGCCACTCCGAACGGCGTTGACCGGCTTCCTGGCCTTGACGCTGGTTCTGTGCGGTACGCTGCCCGACTGGAATATTTCCCGGGCCGCCAACCACCGCGAAGCGCCACTCACGGCGTTGGACCATAAGGCTGACATCACTGACTATTATGCGTTTGTCAGTTATGACGACCCAACAAAGTGACCTTTATTCTCTCTGTGGACCCACTGCTGGAGCCAGCGAATGGTCCCAACTATTTCCCGTTCGATCCGGACATCCGCTATGCCATCAAGATCGACAACGACAACGATGCAGTAGAAGACATTAGCTTCGAATTCAGATTCAACACCGAGCTACGTCTGCCTGGGGTATTCACGGGTTTCGTGGGTGCCGGCAATGGCCTCTTTGCGCCCGCTAATGCTCCAAAGGACCTGAACGGCGTCAAGCCGCCCACCTCCGCGATCGTCGTTCCCCCCGCCATAACGTCCCTCGACGGTCCCGGCTCCATCGGTTTGGGCATCCGTCAATCGTACACAGTAACCATGGTGAAAGGCCCGTCCTCGCGGCCTTCGCCAGGGATTGAACTGACCGGCGGACAGCCCCTATATGCAGTCCCTTCGAACGTCGGCCCGAGAACCATGCCCGACTATCCGGCGCTGGCTCGACAGGGAATCTACAGCTTGGGAAATGGAATCAAAGTCTTCGCTGGCACCACGGACGACGCATTCTGGATCGATCTCGGCGCCGCGTTTGACTCGCTCAACTTCCGCGCCACAGGTTTTGCGCTGCCTGGAGTTTTAATGGACGGTCAGGAAGCCGACGACACGCGCAACTTCGCGTCCGACAGTGTCTCTGGCTACAACGTCAATTCCATCGCGATTGAGGTCCCCATTTCGATGCTGACCCGAACGGGAACCAAAGTAGCCGCCACCGATGTGGCAGCGACGATCGGAACCTGGGGTGTTACCTCGCGGCAGAGAGTGCGGGTGCTGCCTGGGACGCCAGGCAGGGAGACTCACAACCAAGGCCCTTGGGTTCAGATTCAGCGTATGGGGAATCCGCTGTTTAACGAACTCATCATCGGTACGGGCTCGAAAGACAAGTTCAGCATGAGTGAACCCAAGGACGATGCGCAATTTGCGAACTTCGCGCTCGACCCGCTGCTGGCAAGAGTCCTGAATGCCATCTACGGCATCCCTGTCCCCGATGCTCCGCGCACCGACTTGCTTCCGCTTGTTCAGTATGTGCCTCCCATCGCCGCTCCCGGAACCGCGGTTGGTCCGGTGGCTGATTTGCTTCGCCTGAATACGGGAGTTGCACCCACGGCAGCTTCAGCAAGGAAGCGCATGGGCTTGCTGGCCGGCGATGGAGCCGGTTTCCCGAATGGCCGTCGCGTTTCAGATGACGTTACGGACATCTCGGCACGGGCCGTCGCAGGGATTCTGGCCGGTGGAGCGTTTGCCAGCTTTCCGTACAACCGCATCGGCGATGGCGTCAATGTCAACGATGAACCTTACCTGGAAACCTTCCCTTATCTCGGATACGCCTGGGATGGCCGAAACAGCCGCCACATCAACCCGGGTGAACCGGGCGGTGGCCCTGTCAACTAAGGATCGAATGCAAATCTTCAACATGCGTTCTCTTCCAGTGGGAACGCATGTTGTCTGAATTCAGACAAAGAGAGGAAATTCGAATGCGAAAGATCATGATGTGGGTTCTTGCTTTTACCGCCCTGTTGACCGGTGTCGCTGTTGCAAGCGGCGCAGATTCCGGTCGCAAGGCTATCCAGGTAGCTTCCACCAGCGTCGTGGTGCCGTCGGTAGCCAACGTCACCGGGGTGACGGGCAGCGTATTCCGGTCACGAATCTCGCTCTTTAATCCAACGGCTTTCACCTACCCAATCCGGGCAACGTTTCACGATACCGCCGGAAACATGTCCAGCGTAAACATCACGATGGCGCCCGGACAGTTGCGTGTGTACGACGATTTCCTGGGTGACGTGTTCTCAACAACCGGCGCGGGCAGTGTGCGATTTGAAAGCCGGCTGATCACAGGCGGAAGTCCGAACTTTCAGTTCGTCGTCAACGCAGAGGTCTGGACGGTTGTCAGCACTGGCCGGTACGGTACCAGCGTCACCACGACTATCGGGGGCGCTTCCACTTCCGACGCGTTCAGCGCAGGTGTTCGCGTTGACTCCGACTTTCGGTCTAACGTTGGATGCTTCAACGATTCTGGCAACACGAACGTTGTTGTGGCTGACGTGTTTGATGGATCCAACAATCTCGTCACGACGGTAACTCTTTCTGTACCGCCCAACGCCTGGGCGCAAGCAGCCATCCCGGCGAGCCTCTCTGGAGGCTACGTACGCTTCAGGCCTTCCCAGCCGGCCTATTGTTACGCCGTCGTAGTGAACAACACCACCAACGATGGTCACTTCATCCTGGCGTCTGAGTTCACGCCGTGAGATCAGCGGTGACCAGTGACAAAGCGACCCCCTATACACAGAGGGTGCAGCGTCGTCGCGTTGCGGCGCCGCGTTCGATGAAAACAGCGTCCCCCCTTGGACAAGGGGGGACTTCAGGGGGGGTTAGGAGTGGGTTCCTCCAGTCGGCCCTCCAAACCTTCACGACAACCCCCTGAAGGCGCAACGACTGCTGTCGTTTCGCCTTCTTTCCCCCTTTGCTAAGGGGGATTTTCCAAGGAGCTGACATGACTCGATGGTTTTCACTCTCATGGCTTCGGACAAGTCTCGTTCTTATTTTCCTGACGGGTGCAGCGGCGTGGTGGCTCTGGAAGAGCAGAGGACCGGCTTCGGAAACAGCGCACTCACCATCGCAGCTAACCGTACCGGTCTCTTTCACTGAGCGGCGCCTGCGGGCCGCGGAAAGACAGCTCCAGTTGCGGCCCAAGGACCCAGACGCTTACGCCGAGATGGCTGCCGCCTACATGGAAAAGGCTCGCGAGACAGGCGATGGCGCTTTCTATGGACGTGCCGAAGCCGCCTGCCAGAAAGCTTTGGAGCTGGCTCCGAACAATTACGCGGCTCTTCGGCTGGTCTCCTGGGTGTACAGCGGACAACACCGGTTTCGTGAAGCACTCGCTGCTGCTCGGCGAGCGCTGGAACGTGATTCCAGGGATCCTTTGAACTATGGGACTCTGGGCGATGCGCTGCTCGAACTGGGTGAGTATCGGGAAGGTGCGGAGGCGATTCAGAAGATGGTGGATCTCCGGCCCGACGTCAGTTCCTACACACGGGCGGCCTATGTGCGCGAACTGTTTGGTGACATTGAAGGCGCGATTGAGATCATGGGCAGGGCCGTGAGAGCTGCCAGCTCCAGAGACCACGAACACAGCGCCTGGTGTCGCGTGCAGCTCGGCCACCTTCTGTTCCAGGCTGGGCGTTTGTCAGACGCTGAGGCTCAGTACCAAGCTGCGCTGCAGATTTTTCCCAACTACCACTTTGCCTTCACGGGGCTCGCCCGCGTCAAGGCGGCACAGCAGCAGTTTGACGAGGCAATCCGTTTCTATCAGGCCAGTGTTGATCTCGTGCCCACGCACGAGGCGGTCTTCGGCCTTGCAGATCTCTACGCTCACTTGAAGCGCACGACCGAAACCTCTCGCCAGATGCAATTGGTCGAAACGATTGAGAAGATCAACCAAGCCAACGGGGTGCAGTCTGAGGCTCAGCTGGCGATGTTTTATGCCGACCACGGCCTGAAGCTCGACGAGGCTCTCAAGATTGCGCGGCAACAAGCCCGCGAGCGGCGCGATATTCGTACTTTGGATGCTTTGGCCTGGGTCTTGTTCAAGAACGGAAAAACGCAGGAAGCACTGCAGGCGAGCCAGCAAGCGCTAAGGCTCGGCACCAAAGACCCACTGATGCTTTACCACTACGGCATGATCGCACGGGAACTCGGCCAAGACAGAGAAGCAGCAAAGTCACTCGAACGGGCATTAGCGGCGAATCCGCATTTTCATCCACATCATGCCGAACAAGCTCGCATGGCTTTGCAGCCATTGCTGGCTGAAGGTGCAGGGTCAGAGACGCTATCCAAAGCGATCAATTGAGGCGTTGCAAATTTCCCCACAGAGACATTTCGAACCCAGTAGCGGCTATTGAAACAGCGCCCCATTTTTTCTTTCGGGAGTCACCCATGATGAATAGATCTTTCACACTAACGGTCACACTATTTCTGCTCTCTCTCGGGAAACTGCAAGCTGCCATTACGCAAGGTGAGAGCGGCGAGACCCTCTTTGCAATAACCTCGCTGAACAATCTGATTAGCTTCAAGAGCACCGCTCCCGGCGTTGTTCTTGGCACTACGCCAATCTACGGCCTGCAGCCGGGCGAAGTGATTGTGGGCATGGATTTCCGTCCAGCTAATGGACAGCTGTATGCCGTCGGGAGTGCCCATCGTATCTACGTCATCAATCCGGCTGACAGGCGCCGCGACGCAAGCGGGCGCGGCCTCTGCGTTTAGCCCGGAATTGGTAGGTGGTGCTTTTGGAGTAGATTTCAATCCGGTAGTTGACCGGATTCGTGTGGTGAGCGATGCCGATCAGAATCTTCGACTGAATCAAACCAACGGCATGGTTGTCGATTTCGACACGAACGCAGCGCGGTATTCAACCTGACACTGCCTTGAGCTATGTTCAAGGCGACAGCAATTTCGGCCAGGATCCGAATGTCGTCGCAGTGGCCTACACGAATAACTTTGCAGGCACGACGTCCACCACCTTGTATGGTATCGACTCAAGCAGGGATGCTCTCGTCCGGCAAGGAGGAGTCAACGGCAGCCCTTCGCCGAACCTGGGCACACTATCGACGGTGGGTTCGCTGGGCGTGGATACCTCAGACTTGGTGGGATTCGATATTTCCTCAGGAGGCGCCACCGCATTTGCGTCCTTGACCGTGGCCGGAGAAGCCGCCTCGAAGCTATATTCCATCAATCTGGCGAATGGTTCCGCGACCTCGCTGGGAAACATCGGAGGCGGCGAGCTAGTTCGCGGTATTGCCGCAGCGCCACGGGTGACAACCATCTTTGGAATCACCCCGAGCAACAACCTGCTGAGATTCAGCAGTTCGTCACCCTCCACGGTCATCAGCACCACCCAAGTCAGTGGCCTTCAACCTGGCGAATCAATCGTCGGCATCGACTTTCGCCCTGCCACCCGGCAGCTTTACGGCGTTGGGAGCAGCAACCGTATTTACGTCATCAATGCTGTGACAGGTCTAGCCACCCAGGCAGGATCAGGAGCTGCCTTCAACCCAGGATTGAACGGAACAAACTTCGGCGTTGACTTCAATCCCACCGTCGATCGAATTCGAGTGGTTAGCGACGCCGGCCAGAACCTAACGGCTCAACCAAACCAACGGCGCGGTAGTGGACTTTGATCCCAATACCAACGGAATTCAAACCGACAACCCTCTGGCCTATGCGCAGGGAGATGCCAACTTTGGCCAGAACCCTCGTGTGGTTGGCGTGGCGTATACCAACAACTTCGCCGGCGGCACTTCGACGACGCTCTACGGCATTGATTCGAGTCTGAACGCGCTTGTCAGGCAAGGGGGGCCAGGCGGCAGCCCTTCGCCGAATCTTGGCGCTCTGACGACGGTGGGCTCTCTCGGGGTGGATGTCTCGGACGTGATCGGCTTTGATATTGCCGGGTTCGACAGTGCAGGATTCGCGGCGTTTTCGGTAGCTGGGGAGACGGTTTCGCGCCTTTACAGGGTGGATCTCAATACCGGCTCCACGGCCCTGGTCGGTACGCTCGGTGGGTCGGAAAGCATTCGTGACATTGCCGTCATTCACTATGATGTCCATCTGCAGGATGACATCAGCTCTACTATTCTACGGTTTAGTTCCACGACGGGTGAATACGAGTTTACCGATTGCGCCGGGTCTTCGAGACTCACAGGCACCGGCGGCGTCACGGTGAATTCGAATCGCGTTACATTCCTGGATCGGGGAATGGGTGGTCAGAGTCTGGATCGACTTCTGGTAGCCTTCGTTGATCCTACCAATCGCAGAGCGCTCGCGCTCGTCCATTCCTTCATCACCCGGACGACACGGATCATCAATGATAGCGATCTAGCTAACAATTCCGGCCTCTGCCCATAGGTTTCAGCCAAGGGCCCTGGGGTGGGTTGTGGGTCCGGGAACCCACCCCGGCGCTGCGCGACGGCTGTCGCTGTGCGCCACCCCTCCAAGGGGATTTTCTCAGGACCATGCTCAATGAAAACAGCGTCCCCCCTTGGACAAGGGGGGACTTCAGGGGGGTTAGGGGCTGTACCCCGCAACCTCCTCAGACTCCCACCTTGTGCAAGGAGAGGACCACACCATTTTCAATGCAGGCTCACTGCTGCTGCTCTGGCAAGTCTCCTCTGCCGTGGTGGGACACCGAGGCTTTCGAGAGAACTTTCGAGCGCCGGATCCCAAAGGTTTGAGTGTTTCTCGAGGACGGTTCGGATCATCGGCGCCAAGAACCTGCCGTAGCGTTTTCGGAACCTCGGAAACCTCTGGATTCTGAGTTCCTGGCGCCTTCTTCAATCGGGACAGAAGCCCGAGTATTTCCTGTTCAGATTCCGGGGTCATCACTTCCATACGACCCACCAGCACGCGAACCAGCTTGTTAGGCCTTGGTGTGATCTCAAGAGGCAGGATGGCGTCCGTCTGCTGGCGCGGCAGTACGTAGAAAACTCTGAAGCCTTCTTCGAACCATGAATCTTCCCAAGTTTTGACCATCGCTTCGGCTTCCTTCGGATAGAGGCCGTGACCGGCGAGTAGCGTTTCGAGGTCATGCTTGACCGATTCCACCGAACAGTCAGGTAGAAGCCGGCCGACCGTCGCACTTGAGGACTGCAATCCATTGCGGAGACAACTCGTTCGGCCATTGCGGTTCTCGAAAAAAATGACCTCTCCGATGCCCGGGGTCGCAGTTCGCCGCACCGCAACCTTGTCTTGTCCGATTTGGACCGAGAGTGGCATGGCAAACGTGCCGACGCCACGATAGAAAAGGAACTTTTCATATTCCTCAATAACATTTCCCTTCCAGACCCGGAGTGGCACCGACTCTGTCGCGCGCGCTTGGTAGTAGTGGTTCGAGCCCTTCTCCAGGGGCAGGCTGACCGCGCGCCCTGGCAGTAGCTCGACGCCGTTCCACTGTACGACCTTCACTGGATAGACCAGACGGTCAGGCATCGGATAGTACTCGGTGATTTCCCCTTGAGGAAAGCTGACCTTGACCGTGCAGGTCAGCTCCTTCGGAGTGTAGAAATAAATCACTGGAGTCTCCATGCGAACGGTTCCTCTTGCGTTGTGCTTGCCGCCATAGACAAATCCCGGCAGCTCCGCGCCGCCCCGATAGGGGGTCCATTCGAGCATCCGGCTATCAACCCCGGCAATTGAGGTGAATGTGCCCCATTCGTGCACCACGAGTTCACTGCTCGAAGCCTCTAGCCTCGGTGAAAGCCAGGCCAGCACCCCAAGAACAATCGCCTTCACGGGTTTTGCGTTCATTTCAGCACCTCTTCGCCTCGCTGCAGCAGCCAATTCATTTCTGTTCTCGAAACCTTGTTCATTCTGACGAGCAGAGCGTGCTGATTCTTCCAAATCCTTCCGATGGTGTCGTGGCACTTCAAGGTCAGGCGTGTACTAACTCTTGCAACTGAACGCCTCGCGACGGTGGCAGGCTTGAAGCTCTTCTGGTTTGGTGCAGAGTGTCCGAGTCGCAAAGCAACCGGTTCGAGCCCTGCCAGTCGCCGAAGGGGGCTTCAATAGTCTCGCCCGTGTCTTTCAAAGCTCCATGATCCCCATCTGTTTGACGACCTTTCTCGTGTCCTTTGCTTTCCATGATTGTCTGAAAAAGGGGGGTTGACCCTGTTTTCACAACCTTGTACTCTTTTTTTGCCAATCAATAGTTTGGAAGGTGCATCCTCCCCGCGAAACTGCTTGAACTCTCAGCAACCTTCCAATCTTCTTGTTTCATTCGCAGTAGGTTGCTCCCATGCTGGTTTGCCTAATTCCTTTCGGATGCGACGCCGAAAAGTGAGGCTGGGACTCGGCCACGAAAGTCTGCAAGTCACTGAGTCCAAAAAATTACACGGGTGCCTGGAGGTTGGGGATGACGCGATTGAGCCATAGGATTTGGCGGCTTGCGGCGATAGTGCCGCTGCTTGGATTCGTTTTGCATTTCGTGCAAAACCACGCAGCAAACCCGCACGCCAATTGCGAAGCCCCCGGTAGCCGATGTGCCGAAACCTGCGGCTCAACCCTCGCTGCCGGTTCTTCCCGATACCCCTGCCAAGCCTGTGTTGCCGATGATTCAGCAACCGCTCATCGACCCCGTCGAGAGCCTCATCGCACGTTCCCAGGAGAGCTTCCTTCGTGGCGAGAAAAGCCTGAAAGCCGGGTTCATGGACAAAGCCAAGAAGGACTTCGACGAGTCTCTGGATGTTTTGTTCCGCTCAGGCGCGGTGATTAGCCAGGAGGAACGGCTTGAACGTCATTATGAAAGCCTTATCGACCGCATTCACAACTATGAACTGGCCGCTCTGAAGGAAGGGGACGGCTTTAACGAAGAAAAAGTAGAACAAGCTCCGCTGGACGAAATCGCCACCGGTGAGGTGCCGCTGACTTTCGACCCGAAGTCGAAACAGATGGCCGAGCAAACCGTTCAGGAAACGCCGCACGATATTCCTCTGCCAATCAATGATCTGGTGCTGCGCTATCTGGACTATTTCCAGAAGCGTGGCCGGAAAGGTCTTGAGATTGGCATGCAGCGCGCCGGGCGGTATCGAGCCATGATTTCCAGGATCCTGGCGGAGGAGGGTTTGCCGCAGGATCTGATCTACCTCTGCCAGGCTGAGAGTGCCTTCAAGCCACTGGCGTATTCCCGTGCGAAGTGCAAAGGCCTTTGGCAGTTTTCGGCCGGCACCGGAGCTCTTTACGGGCTCCGACAGAACTGGTGGGTCGATGAACGGTCGGACCCCGAGAAGTCTACGCGAGCTGCAGCCCGGCATTTGAAGGACCTCTACAATCAGTTTGGGGACTGGTTCCTGGTGATGGCTGCTTATAACTGGGGAGCCGGTGGTGTTGAACGGGCGGTTGCCTATACGGGATATGCCGACTATTGGGAACTGTTCAAGCGGAACAACTTGCCGGCTGAAACCAAGAACTATGTTCCCATCATCCTGGCGATGACGATTATTTCCAAGGACCCCGCTCGCTACGGGTTTGAGGTGACTCCCGATCCCCCGGCGAGCATGGAAAAGGTCCCCCTCACCAGCGCGCTGGATCTCCGGCTTGTAGCCGAATCACTGGACTTGACCCTGGCTGAGGTCCAGGAGCTGAATCCCCACGTGAAGCGGCTCACGACTCCCAACGACGACCCCGATTTCAATCTCTATGTTCCTGAGGGCATGTCAGACAAGCTAGTGGAGGAAATCGCAGCCATTCCCGAGGGCATGCGGGTCAACTGGCGGAAGCATCGCGTCGAGGAAGGCGAGACATTGTCGCAGATTGCCCAGCGTTACCGCACGACATCCTCGGCGATTGCCCAGGTGAACAGTCTTAGCGAGGACGCCCGGCTCCAGTTTGGCGACAAACTGATCATTCCGGTAACTCCAGGACAAGGGGGTCGCGGGCCGGCTGGGGCCAGCGGTTCTCGAATCCGCTACACCGTACAGCGCGGCGACACGGTAGCCAGCATTGCCAGGGACTTCGATGTCACTGTGGCTCAGATCAGAAAGTGGAACAGCCTGAGCAGCCGCACGAAGTTACGACCGGGCAAAACGTTGTCGATTCTCGCAGATTTGCCCAGTGCGTCGGTCGCTGCCGCACAGCCTCCAAAGCGCTCCAGCTCCAACGGTACTGCAAAGGTCTCCGCTTCCGAGCCTATCCGAGTTGTCCACCGCGTTAAGAAGGGCGACACCCTGTACGCCATCGCCACCAACTACAACACCAGCATCAACTCGATTCGCGACTGGAACAACCTCTCCGAGAACGGGAACATACGAATTGGCGAACGGTTGACGATCTACTTGGACCGGTAGGTCGTCGTTCTTGTTCTGAGCTCCACGGTCGATCTCCAATAACGGGACTCCTCACAACCTTCCTTCGCACTATTGAATGAAGCCACGCCCGCTCCCTCCCCTCCATTTGAAAGCCAATCCTTATTCCAATACACTTAGCGCGCAGTCATCTCAACTGGGATGGAACGAGTGGAAATTGGAATCATTGGTTTTGGCCGCTTCGGCCAGTTTGCAGCCGAGCGATTGAAGAAGGACTTTCAAGTTGTTGTCTTCGACAAGAAAGAGAGTGCGAAGTTTGAAAGGGATCCGCTCGGGCACTCTCGAAGAAGTGGCTTCAATGCCCCCTGCTGCTCTTGTGCGTTCCGATTTCCCAAATTTCGAAGACCTGCCTTGAGATAAAGCCCTACCTCACCCCGGGCCAGCTCATCATCGACACCTGCTCAGTGAAGGAACGCCCGCTTCAGGAAATGAAGCGCCTGCTACCTAGGTTTGTCGAAATTCTGGGCACCCACCCTTTGTTCGGGCCCGACAGTGCCCGGAACGGGGTTCGCGGACTGAAGATCGTTCTGTGCCCGGTGCGCTGCCAGAGGGTTTCAAAGGTCAAAGGATGGCTGGAAGGTAAAGGGCTGCAAGTGATTGTGACGACGCCCGCCAGGCATGACTTCGAAATGGCCAGAACCCAAGCTCTGTTTCATTTCCTCGCTCGTGGCGTAGCCGAAACGGGCATTCGTGTTGGCCGTCTCTCCACTCCGGGACCTGCGAAGTTGTTTGAGGACTTCCGAGACGTTCAGAATGACTCGCTGCAGCTTTTCCAGGATTTGCATCGAATGAACCGATTCACCGCCGCGGTGCGCAGGAAGTTGACCGAATGCCTGTCGCGGCTGGACATGGAGTTGTCGAGCCCCCTGCTACATCGGAGTGAGCCACCAAAGCGCAAACGTTCCTCCTAGAAACGGAACCTAGCAATGGGTGCATCATCCACATTCAATCCTGTGAATCTCAGTCTGAATGGGATCGCCGGTTACCACCACGGCATTCGGTTCCAGGTAAACATTGACCTCAGAACGAATCCCAAATTCCGGCAAGTAAATACCCGGCTCAATGGAGAAGCAAGTATTGGCGATGAGGTGTCGCTCGTCCTTGGTCTCCAGGCTGTCCATGTTGGCGCCAGTGCCGTGGTCGTCTTCGCCAATGTTGTGACCGGTTCGGTGGATGAAGAAGTCGCCAAAGCCTCGTTCGGCGATGTAGCTTCGAGCCACGTTGTCGACCTGCCACCCTTGAATCTTTTTTGACGGGTAGTTTGCCTTGACGAAGGCCACACCTGCATCGCGGGCTCCGCTGACAATCTGCCATATGTTCACGATTTTTTCAGGAATGACATTCCCCAGATAGGCCACCCAGGTGTAGTCCGCGTAAACCGATTCTGGCTTGTCCAACTTCGCCCAGAGGTCTATCAGAAGAAAATCGTCGCGGCGGATCTCCGCCGATGAAGTCTCTGAAGGCTCGTAGTGCGGATTACCGCTGTTTTGATTCACAGCGACGATGGGCGGCGAGAAAGTGATGAGGCCACTGCGACGGAAACTCTCCAACATTTCCTGCTGAACGGCGTACTCCCTTAAGCGAGTGCCCTGCCTCAGTGCGTTGCCCACGGACTGGAAGGTCTCGAACAAGATACGCATCAGCAGGCGGCTTGCGTCCAGATGCATTTCAAACTGCTGCTGGCTCCAGCGGGACTGAAAGTACTGGACCAGATCTGCCGAGGAAGTCACCTTCTTGCCGAGGCTCTCAACCGCCTCCACCGTGCCGGCATCCACGCGGGAGACATAGGGAATCGAGCAGAGCGGCGAGTATTCCATCGCGATGGTTTCATGACCTTCGAGCATCTGTTTCAAGCTTTCAATCATTTCCTGCCAGCTCTTGAAAGTAAGCACCCGAGTGTTCAGTGACGTAAATCCGAACTGCTCAATCCTGTGGCACAGGACACAGGGTTCTCCCTGCTTCGGTATCCAGTAATACCACCGGCGGGTCAGCATGCCAGCCTGCAGTCCCACAAGTTTCTTGGCGATGGGATTGAGTCCCTGAAAATCGTAAAGCAACCAGCCGTCAATCCTTGCCTCTCGAAGTTGTTCCTGAACTGCATGAATGTCGATCATGTCTTCTCCAATTGTTTATCGCGACTGTCCCTGCGCTCTTACGGGATCTTGGTTGCGTGTTCGACTCTGTCGCGAAGTCCCCTTGGTTAACAAAGGGGGCAGCAGTTTCGCAGAAGCTGCGCGGGGGTTGTCGGGCCTTCCGCTGACAGCCTGCCAGGACAACCCCCTAAGGCCTGCGGCCTTCCCCCTTTTTTAAGGGGGACTTGTCGCCCGTCCTCCCCTTGGTGATGGAGCCTTGCTCCGAATCGCCAATTGACTACACACGATCTCTCTGGGTACAGTGTACTTGCTCAGGTCGAGAGACTCGGCAATCGTAGCACCTACGGAGACTCGAATGAACTGCCAGGATCACCTTTATCGAAACCAGGACCCGAAACAGGTTAGTCGGCGCTGGTTCATTGAACAGTGCGGTGTTGGCCTTGGAGCCATGGCGTTTGGGCATCTATTGCAGAACCCAGGGTTCGCAGCCGCTTTACAGGAGGCACCCCTCAATCCTCTTGCGCCCAAGAAATCGCACCACGCGCCGAAAGCCAAGAGCGTTATTTACCTCTTTATGGCTGGAGCACCCAGCCACCTGGAACTGTTCGACTTCAAACCTCAATTGGCCAAGTTTGATGGCACGCTGCCGCCCGCCGATTTGCTCAAAGGCTATCGGGCTGCATTCATCAATCCCAATTCCAAGCTGCTGGGTCCGAAGTTCAAATTCGCCAAGTACGGCAAGAGTGGCGCCGAACTCTCCGAGTTATTGCCCCACCTTTCGACCGTGGTTGACGACATTGCCATCGTGAAGTCGATGGCCACCGACGCATTCAATCACGCACCCGGCCAGATCCTGATGAACACTGGCTCGCAACAGTTCGGACGCCCAAGCATTGGCTCCTGGGTTACTTATGGCCTGGGCAGCGAGTCTCAAGACTTGCCGGCGTTTGTGGTCTTCAGTTCGGGGAAAAAGGGTCCAAGCGGCGGTAATTCCTGCTGGGGCAGCGGCTTCCTGCCCACGGTTTATCAAGGCGTTCAGTTCCGCGGCAGTGGCGACCCGGTGCTGTATCTGTCCAATCCTCGCGGCTTGGACCAGCAACTACAGCGCGACTCTCTCGACAGCCTGCGCCGCCTGAACCAGATGCGCCTGGAAGCGACCGGCGATCCGGAAATCGCGACTCGTATCAATTCCTTCGAGATGGCCTTCCGGATGCAAACCAGCGCTCCCGAACTGATGGATCTTTCCAAGGAGCCCAAGAAGGTCCTGGACTTGTACGGTGCCGAGCCCGGCAAGCCGTCTTTCGCCAACAATTGTCTGCTGGCCCGACGGCTGGTGGAACGTGGCGTGCGCTTCGTACAGCTATACCACGAAGCCTGGGACCAGCACGGGAACCTCGTGAGAGATATCCGCAAGAATTGCGAGGACACCGACCAGGCGAGTGCGGCCCTGGTCAAGGATCTCAAGCAGCGCGGCTTGCTGGAAAACACTCTGGTCATTTGGGGAGGCGAGTTTGGCCGCACGCCGATGGTTCAAGGAGGAGAGGACGGTCGCGACCATCACCCCAACGCTTTCACGATGTGGCTGGCGGGTGGCGGAACCAAGCCTGGCATCACGCTGGGCGAAAGCGATGAGCTTGGCTTTAATGCGGTGAAGGATCGAGTCCACGTGCACGATCTGCACGCAACCCTGCTGCACCTGCTGGGTTTCGATCACACCAAGCTGACCTATCGTTTCCAGGGACGCGATTTTCGACTGACCGACGTCCACGGCGAGTTGGTGAAGCCGCTGCTGGCGTGAAGCAGTGAAGCGGCCTCTTGCCGCTTCCTCCCGCGGCTGGAAGCCGCGGCGACTTTGCCTGCACTGACAGCTAGCTGATTTCCGTCGCGAAACTCGGAAGATTGCTCGAAAACTCCCCTCCTCAATTGAGGAGGGGATGTGGTGCGCAGCGACAGTGGTCGCGCAGCGCCACGGGGGTGGTGTGACTTGCTGGAATCCCTGTTGCTGTAGTTCTTGCAGCCGTTCGAACCATCCCTGCCGCGGCTCCGGCCGGACTTCCCCTCCTTGTCCAAGGAGGGGAACTTTAGCGTCGAGTTTCGCGACAGGAACCAGCTAACTCTCAGTCAGTTCCTCCTCCAGCAACTGTTTTTGATACAAATCCGCATAGTAGCCATCTCGTCCGGCCAGTTCGTCGTGAGTGCCTCGTTCGACGATCTCCCCGCCTTTTAGGACAATAATCTGATCCGCAAATCTGACGGTGGAAACACGATGACTGATCAGGATCGATGTCCGATCGCGCATTACCTCCTTCAAGTGACTCAGGATTCTCTCCTCGGTCGCGGTATCGACGCTCGAAAGGGCATCATCAAGCACGAGAATTCGAGGATTGCGGATCAGCGCTCGGGCGATGGCCGTGCGCTGCTGCTGGCCACCGGAAAGGGTGATGCCTCGCTCGCCAATCATCGTATCGAATTGCTTCGGAAACTCTTCCACGTCAGGCAAAATGTTTGCCAGCCGGGCGGCCTCCTGGATCTGCGACGGTGAAGTCTGATCGACACCGAAAGCGATGTTCTCGGCAATCGTTTCGCTGAACAGGAACGTTTCCTGCGGGACGTAGCCCAGACTTGAGCGCAGCGCGTGGAGGGAATATTTCTGCAATGGCACACGATCGATGAGGATCTCTCCATCGGTCACGTCGTGGATGCGAGCCAGCAAGCTCACCAGCGTGGTCTTCCCTGATCCCGTCTCTCCAACGATCGCGTAAGTGGCTCCTTGTGGAACTCGAAGGTTGATGTTCTTAAGAACCTTTTGCCCATTGTAGGCAAAGGACAGGTTGCGAATATCAATCTCACCTTGAATCGGGGGCAGGGTCTCGTCCTGGGAGGGAATGCCGTCAGGCCCTGGGGTGGGTGCTGGGGTAAGGGACTGACCCACCCCGGCCGCCGCGCCTGTTGCGTCGGCGGCCACCCCTCCCACGGAGGGGATTCTCTTGTGAACACTCTCTGCCACGCTGACCCGTACTGACTCGTCGAAGATCTCGGGCTGCGTGTCGAAGATCTGGTTCATTCTGCCCGCAGAAGCCGAGCCGCGTTCCACGATGTTGATCACCCAGCCCAACGCGATCATTGGCCAGGTCAGCATTCCGAGGTAGGCGTTGAAAGCGACGAACTCTCCCAATGTCATACGGCCGCCAATCACTTCGCGTCCGCCGTACCACAAAACGAAGACGCCTCCCAGCCCGAGAAGCAGACCTAGCACTGGATAGAACAGTCCCCAAACCCGGATGAGCTGCAGGTTCTTCTGAATGTATTCCTGATTCAGTCGCTTGAACTCGCCGATTTCGCTCTCTTCCTGAGTGAAAGCTCTGATGACACGAACTCCTGACAGATTTTCTTGAACACGAGCGCTGATTTCAGAAAACGTCTCCTGGATCTTCTCAAAGCGCTGGTGAATGAGTTTGCCAAAGTAGCGGACAGCAAACGCCACGGCCGGAATGCTGATCAACGCGAACAGCGTGAGGGGCACGTTGATACGCAGCATCAAGAACAACACAATCGCCATGCGGATGACGGTGTTCACCGAATACATGATGCCTGGCCCAAGCATCATGCGAACGGCATTCAAGTCGTTGGTTGCACGGGACATGATGTCGCCCGTGCGATGGTTCTGGTAATAGCTGCGCGAGAGCCCCAGCAGATGAGCAAAGAGGTCGTTGCGGAGGTCGTACTCCATGAGGCGCGACGCGCCAATCATGATGCGGCGCATGAGGAAGAGAAAAATCCCCTCCAGAACGGCAAACAGCACGACCAAGCTACCAAAGTAGAGAAGTCGCTCTTCGGAGATCATTGTGCCTAAGGAATCAATGGCGTGCTTGAGCACCAACGGCGACACTGTTGCTGCCAGGTTCGACAGGGTGGTACAAACGACACCGAGCGTGAGCCTAACGCGGTACTTCTTCGCGCTGGCAACCAGGCGCGACAATTTGGACAGTCGGTTCATCGGACAAATCTCAGAACACCTAGCAGCGCCTCAATATAACAAATCGGAGCACCAAACTGTAATGCGCGGTGCGCTGTGCGAGCTAAACAGGGCAACATAAGTAAATTCGCATGATCGTCGCTTCGGTGCGGCTACCCCTCACCCCCAGCCCCGCTCCCCGTGGGAGAGGGTAGCCGAAGGTGAGGTCTTGAGAAGACTTCACGCGGTCGCGAAGGCCGGGTGAGGGTGCGATGGAATTAACGACGCTGTGTAATAGAGAAGAAAAATGTCCCTTCGAACTTTGCACTTCGGCCTTCGTACTTCTTCGCACCTTGCCCGCCTTGACTTTGATTTTCTTCCCTTCATAATAGGTTTTTCTATTGTGGGTACTGGAGCACGCCATCCTTGATCGTTGATACCGTCCTAAAGAAGATCTTTGGCAGTAAGTATGAACGGGATCTCAAAGCAGCACAGCCACTGGTCCAGGAGATTTCAGATCTCGAACCTTCTTACTCCAAGCTGACCGACAGCGAACTCACGGGGAAAACGAGCGAGTTCAAGCAGCGGCTGGCGAACGGCGAAACTCTGGATAACCTGCTTCCAGATGCCTTCGCCGCTGTGCGTGAAGCCGGCAAACGCGTTCTGAAAATGCGGCATTTCGACGTTCAGCTGATCGGCGGCCGGGTTCTTCATCAAGGCAAGATTTCTGAAATGAAGACCGGTGAAGGCAAGACGCTCGTGGCTACGCTGCCGGTCTATTTGAACAGCCTCGAAGGCAAGGGCGTCCATGTCATCACGGTCAACGATTATCTCGCCCGCCGCGATGCCGAGTGGATGGGAAAGCTGTACAAGTTCCTGGGGCTGTCGGTCGGCATCATCCAGCACGACATGGACGACGAGGAACGACGCGCAGCCTACGCCTGCGATGTGACCTACGGGACCAACAACGAGTTTGGCTTCGACTATCTGCGCGACAACATGAAGTTTGACCTACGGGACTGCGTGCAGCGGGGTCATCACTATGCGATCGTCGACGAAGTCGACTCGATCTTGATCGACGAAGCACGAACGCCGCTGATTATTTCCGGACCGGTGGAGAGTTCGCAGCAGAAAAACTACATCGCCATGCGTCCGCTGGCAGAACGACTGCGGGAGCAGCAGTCGCGCCAGATGAGCCAATACATGCATGAGGCCATTGAGAAGATCGGCGAGAACGGCGACTTTTCCGAGGAACTGCTGGAGAAACTGCTGCTGGTGAAGCGCGGCGACCCCAAGAATCCCCAGTACCTGGATCTGTTGGTAAGGAATGGCAGCCTCAAAAAGAAGATCGATCAGTTTGAAGGGCAATTGATGTCGAACAAGCAGCTCTCTGAATTCGATAACGAGCTGTATTGCTACATCGATGAGAAATCGCACAACGTCGAGATCACTGAGAAGGGACGTGAGTACCTGGCGGCGGGAAAGATGGAAGACTACATTATTCCCGACCCGGAGGATCCGCACTACACCGAAGAACGCTACATCGAGGTGACCGAGCGCATCCACACCATTCAGCAGTTGGTCAAGGCGTACTGGCTCTATCAAAAGGACGTCCACTATGTCATCAACGATAACAAGGTGGTCATCGTGGATGAGTTCACAGGGCGCCTCATGCCCGGACGCCGCTGGAGCGATGGCCTGCATGAAGCCGTGGAAGCCAAGGAGCGAGTCAAGATCGAGCGTGAGAACCAGACGCTCGCCACCATCACCTTCCAGAATTATTTCCGCATGTACAAAAAGCTTGCCGGCATGACTGGCACAGCGGATACCGAAGCGGTGGAATTCAACAAGATCTATAACCTGGAAGTGGTGGTCGTTCCTCCTAACCGGCAGATGGTCCGGAAAGATTTTGCGGACATCGTGTATCGAACGGAGCGTGAGAAGTTCAATGCCGTGGTGGAAGAGATCAAGGAGCTGCATGCCACCGGCCAGCCGACGCTGGTCGGCACCATCTCGATTGAAAAATCAGAGCGGCTCAGCGCCATGCTGAAGAAAGTAGGCGTGAAACATGTGGTGTTGAATGCGAAGTATCACGAAAAGGAAGCCGAGATCGTAGCGCAGGCCGGCCGTAAAGGCTCCGTCACGATTGCCACGAACATGGCCGGTCGCGGAACGGACATTCTGTTGGGTGGCAATGCTGAGTATTCAGCCAAGGAACAGCTGCGCAAGAAAGGGATCAATCCCGATTTGGCTACCAAGGAGCAGTGGGACGAGGTCTACAGCCGCATTCAGGGAGAAGTCCAAAGCGAGCACGAAGAGGTGATCGCGTCAGGTGGTTTGCATATCCTCGGTACTGAACGCCATGAATCGCGCCGCATCGACAACCAGTTGCGTGGACGTTCCGGACGCCAGGGCGATCCCGGCTCGTCGCGGTTTTACCTGTCACTGGAAGACGACTTGATGAGGATCTTCGCCAGCGAGAAGGTTTCCTCCATCATGCAGCGGCTGGGGATGGACGAGGGTGTCCCCATCGAGTCGCGCCTTATTTCCCGCCGGATTGAAGCGGCGCAGAAACAGGTGGAAGGCCACAACTTCACCATCCGCAAACATCTGCTGGAATACGACGATGTCATGAACCAGCAGCGCAAAACCATCTACGGTCTGCGGAACAAGTTCCTGGGAGAGGGCGAACAAAAAGACTATCTGCTGCAATTGACGGAAGATCTGATTGCAGATGCGATCGACCAGCATTGCAGCGCCGAAGTCAATCCCCAGGAGTGGAACGTGGACAGCCTGCGGCATGACATCATGCACCAGTTTGGCATCGACGTTCTGCACGAGAAGATCCAACCTGCCCAGCTGAATCGCGAGGAGTTGCAACAGGTGATTCTGGCCAAGGCTAAACAGCGGTACGAGAACAAAGAACAAAAGATCGGCGCTGGGGCCATGCGGATGCACGAGCGGGTGATCTTCCTGAACGTGCTGGATGGCTACTGGAAGGACCATTTACTCGCGATGGACCAACTGAAGGAAGGCATTGGACTGCGCGGATACGGTCAGCGAGATCCGTTGGTGGAATACAAGAAGGAATCGTTCACCACGTTCCAGGACATGATGAACACGATTGACGAGGACAGCCTACGATATCTCTATCTCTTGCAGCCTGTGGAAGAACAGGAACGCGTTCAGGAAATGGAACGCAAGCAACGCAAGCAGGAGATGACGCTCCGCAGCGGAGGCGAAGCGGAACCTCAGGCCGCCAAGCCGATCATTAAAGGACCGAAGGTCGGGCGGAACGACCCTTGTCCCTGCGGCAGTGGCAAGAAATACAAGAAGTGTTGTGAACTGAAGGGGGCATGAAGCGGCGGCTGACAAGCCGCCCTTTTTGTTTTAGGAGGTGATATGGCCGAGAACGTGCCAGAGGGCTTGACCTTTGATGACGTCTTGCTGGTGCCGCAGCACTCCGATGTGTTGCCCGCCGAAGTGTCGACCGAAACCTGTTTGACGCGGAACGTGCGCCTGAACATCCCGATTGTCAGCGCTGCCATGGATACCGTAACCGATTCACGTCTCGCGATTGCCATGGCACAGGAAGGTGGAATCGGATTCATTCATCGCAATCAGCCTCCCGATAGACAGGCATCTGAGGTGGACAAAGTCAAGCGGTCGGAAAGTGGAATGATCGTCGATCCCATCACGATGTCGCCCGAGAACCGCATCCATGAAGCGCTGGAGATGATGAAGCACTACAAGATCTCCGGGGTCCCTATCACAAAGCATGGTCGGCTGGTAGGCATCCTGACCAACCGCGATTTGCGGTTTGAAACTCGCCTCGACCTGCCCATATCGGAAGTGATGACCAAGGAGAACCTCATCACCGTGCCGGTGGGAACCACGCTTGAAGATGCGCACGAGATGTTGCACCGACACAAAGTGGAAAAACTGCTGGTGGTTGACAAGGACTACATGTTGAAGGGCCTCATCACGGTCAAAGACATTCAGAAAAAGATCCAGTATCCGAATTCCGCCAAGGACAGCCATGGCCGGCTCCTGGTGGGCGCCGCCATCGGTGTCACGGGCGATTATCTCGAACGCGCCGAAGCCCTAATCAAAGCCAAAGTGGATGTTTTGGCCGTTGATACCGCGCACGGTCATTCCAAACGGGTCATGGACACCGTGAAGCTGATCAAGAAAAGATTCCCCGAAATTGAAGTCGTTGCGGGCAATGTGGCCACCGCCGAAGGCACCACCGATCTGATCCGGTGCGGCGCCGACGGCGTTAAGATCGGCATCGGTCCTGGCTCAATCTGCACTACTCGTGTGGTCTCAGGCGCCGGGGTGCCACAAATCACCGCCATTTCCGATTGTGCGCGCGCAGCCAAAGATGCCGGAGTGCCGTTGATTGCCGACGGTGGCGTCAAATACTCTGGCGATCTCACCAAAGCCATAGCAGCGGGTGCGGATACCGTCATGATCGGAAGCCTCTTTGCAGGAACGGACGAGAGCCCCGGCGAGATCGTTCTTTTTCAAGGTCGTAGTTTCAAGAGTTACCGTGGCATGGGCTCCCTTGGCGCGATGCAGGGCGGAAGCAGTCGCGATCGTTATCAGATGGAAGCAGAAACCAACGAGCAAAAACTTGTGCCTGAAGGTATCGAAGGCCGCGTCCCGTATAAAGGTTCATTAGCTGCGATGGTCACGCAGCTTGTTGGCGGCCTCAAAGCGGGCATGGGTTACTCCGGCTGCGCCAATATCCAATCGCTGAAGACCAAGTCTAAGTTTATCCGCATCACCGCCGCCGGCCTCAAAGAAAGTCACGTCCACGACGTCATCATCACGAAGGAAGCACCAAACTATCGAATGGAATAGGCCCTCCGTTCATTGCTGACTTTGTCTCTGGTGAAGGCCAAGGAGCGAAGGCTCTTGCCGTCGCCGTTCATCTCCAGCAAACCTCCACTACTGCGACTACTTCGTCTCGAGCTGGGTGATCCAGATGTTGCCGGTCAGCTCGACCATGTTGAAGACAATCTTGTCGCGGGCGACAGAAATCTCCAGAGGCCCGTAGCCCACATTTGCCATCGAGCGGCGGGCTTGATGGTATGGTCAGGACGCTCCCGCCGCAGGTAGCGGCCGGCAAGCTTTCGAAGCTCGTCATAAACCAGCGGCGTCAGAGCTTCAAGCGCCTTGGGGTCGCTCACCAGCAGCTGTGTAACGTCATTTGGTGAGATGCAGAATCAGACATGGTCCGTTTTTTGGGGTCGTTTGCACCCGATTTAGCGGGCCGGGGCGGGTTTGGTGGGAAAGTTGTTCAAACCGAGGCGGGAGGCAGACTGGTCGCTGAAATCCACAACGGCCGCTGCGTTGATGGCCACTGCGATGCAAATCGTTTCGCTGATTTCCTCTTTGGTCGCTCCAAGTGCCACTGCCTTCTTGATGTGACCATCGATACAACCTTCGCACTTGGCAACCAGCGACGCAGCAATCGAGATCAACTCCTGAACTTTGGGATCCAGAATGCGCCGCTCAGGAGTGTAATAAAGCTCCTTGTAGAACATCCCATAGATCTTCTTCATCCGGGGTTCGAGCAATGAATAGGAGTTCGTCGCGTCGCCCGCAGCTTGCGGAATCAACTCCTCAGTAGTTTGGCCGCCATCATTTTGCACATCTCCGGTCGTTCGGTCGTCCATCGAGCGATCTCCTAAGAATCAATGTTTAATACGCCTTGCGGCTTCCAGCTTAACAGTCCAGCAACGCTTTCCGCAACGACTGTTGGGCGAAAGGGTGGCAAGGAAGGCTGATAGGTAAGCGTCAAAGTTTCCTATCAGCGAAAGAGGCCACACAGGTCAGGGACTATCTTAGCAATGTTGGTGGACTGAATTAAGACAACCCCCGCGCGGTCTCTGCGAGACTGCTGTGCCCCTTTGTTAAGGGGGACTTTGAGACCTCGCCAGGAATTTCGAGACGAGATCTCTGGCCGCCCCTCGGACCAAAGGTTCTGAGCCGAAACCTTCGAACCAATGGATGTCTTTGTCTCTTCGGAACCAGGTCAGCTGCCGCTTGGCGTACTGGCGGGTTTGGCGCTGCGTAAGAGCAACTGCCTCTGCCAGGTCGATTTCGCCTCGCAAATAGGAGACGGTTTGGTCGTAGCCGAGCGATTGAAGCGGCTTGAGATCGGGACCAAAAGTCGAACAGATCCTTTGCACCTCCGCCACCAGGCCCGTCGCAAACATTTCCGTCACACGCTGGTCGATGAATTCATAGAGCCGCTGGCGCGGTGGGTTCAATCCGATTTGGAGTACTTCGAAACCTTGCAGCGGATCGCGCCCCAGCGTGAAGTGCTGCGAAATCGGCACCGAAGTGAGAAAGTACACTTCCAGTGCTCTGATCATTTTTGGCTTGTCGTTTGGTGAGATGCTCCTGGCCGAACTGGGATCGACTCGTGACAACAAACGATGCAGATAGGTTGCACCTCTTTGCTCCGCACGACGGTATAGCCTCGCACGTAATGATTCGGATCGTTGCGGACCTTCAAAGAGCCCTTCGAGCAGAGCTTTCAAATAGAGCCCTGTGCCACCGGCAACGATCGGGATCCGCTGCCGTTCGCGAATCTGGTTCAGCAGAGTTCGTCCGAGGCGCAGGTACTCGCCGGCCGTGAAGATCTGGTCCGGTTCAACAACGTCGATTAGGTGATGCGGAACACCGTGTCGCTCAGGTTCAGGGAGTTTGGCCGCGCCGATATTGAGGTGGCGATAGACCTGAACGGAATCGCAGTTGACGACTTCTCCGCCAAACGCGAGGGCCAAGTCCACTGCCAGGCCCGACTTGCCGCTGCCTGTCGGTCCGGCAACAACAATCAGAGGAGCATTCATCGAGGCAGGAGCAAATAGCGCAGAAAGAAGTATGCCAACAGTACGGTGGCGAGCAGACAGACGCCAAGTTGCTGTGTGCGCGAGAATCTCACGTTGTGGCCTCAAACGAGCGAGCTAGCCATCACGGGTCAGTCCATGCGCAGGGCAGAAAAGCGATTGACTGCTCTATTCAGTTGGCAGACTCAGATCAGAGCTAGCCCTTCAAAACGTCCAAGTGATCTCGGTAGTTAAGGCGCACGTCGATGTAGTCCTTGTGGGTCAGCTTGAGCTCTCGCGCAATCTGCCGCATGGCAGCATCTTCGAGGCCGGAGATCGAGTGATTGGCTGCCGACACCGCAAAGAGGCAATGAAGCAGAGCAATCTTCTGCTCCCGGCTGGCAATGCCGTTGAACTCGCGTGTCACCACATAGTCTTCAATCCCGCTGAACAGGGTGCTCTGCATTTTGGCCATCTGCACTACGATGATCGCCTGTTCTTCCCCAAAATCGCCCTGTTTGGCAACTATCTCTTCCATTGCCCGTGTTTCTTCTGGACTCACATCCTGATCCGAGCGCGCCACGCGGCTGAGGATGTACGCAAAAGCCGCTATGTAGCGAGCGTGATCAGGTTGCATTTGATCCAAGACCTTCGTGATCCGCCGCACGCTTTCCGTTTCGGCGCTCGCGGAAGGTGGACGTTGCGTTGGCTCGACTCGAAACAGATCCCAGATCGACATGAATCGCTCCTCCTCAAAGAGTCTACACGAAACGCAGGAAAGCCTGTAACCTCTCAGCGGCAGTTTTTCTCAAAGAGACAACTCTGGAGGGAGCATGAATGGCGGAGTGACCGATGCCCAATCAATCGTGACCCTTGAATCCGTTAAACGCTTCAACGAAGCCTTCAACCGTCACGACGTTGATGCCGTCATGGCTGCCATGACAGACGACTGTATTTTTGAGAATACCAACCCCGCGCCGGATGGGAAGGTCTATCGAGGTCAGGCTGAAGTACGGGCGTTTTGGGAGGCGTTGTTCCAGAATTCACCGGACGCGCTTTTTGAAGCAGAAGAGATATTCGCAGTCAGGGATCGCTGTGTGGTCCTCTGGGTGTATCGGAAAACAAGAGACGGCCAACCGTGGCGACTTGCGTGGCGTCGATGTCTTCCGAGTAAAGGACGGCAAAGTGGCAGAGAAACTTGCATACGTGAAAGGATGAAGCCGTGAAAGGATGGACTCGACCCCAACATAATCGCAGGACGTGGCCTCTCAGACGAACCAGCGAGCGGCATTCAGAATTCCTGCGAATTTCGCGAATCGGGTTGATGGTCGTTTGTACTCTTGCCTTGCTGGTCTCGCAGCCCCATGCCACACAGCGGCCGCTGCCTGACGCGTCAATCGCCTCCTTGCAGGTTGAAGTGCGAGATGCGGGCAACCGCCAGCGGGTTGCGGCTCGCTGTTATCTCACGGATGAAAACAGCAAACCGTGGACGCCGGTGGCTGCGTTCGCGTATGACAAGCGGCAGGAGCATCATTTCATCACCCAGGGAACCTTTGACATTGCCGTTCCGCCCGGCCCTTACCTTCTTCGGGTTGAACGCGGACCCGAGTATCAGGCCTGGGAATCACGATTGACGCTTCACGCCGGTAAGACTCATTCCCAAACTGTCCAGCTGACTCGTTGGATCGACATGAATCGGCGAGGTTGGTATTCAGGCGACCTGCACAATCACCGTCCGGCGGATCAAATCGATCAATTGCTTCTTGCCGAAGACCTGAACCTGGCTCCCGTACTCGCTGACTGGGTCTGGGACGACGGGCAGCGATCCAACGCACCAACCACCACCGAACCTTTCAGAAAGGTCGATTCAACGCATGTCTACAGCCTTCTCGACAAAGAAGTAGAACGGCTGAAGGCAGGTCCGGGTGCCGTTGACCTGTTGGGGTTGAAATCGGTGGTGCCATTTGACGGCTATCGTCTTTATCCTCCCAACGACCGATTCTGCGAGGCAGCCCATGCCCAAGGTGGGTACGTGGACGCGGAGAAGATCGTCTGGCGCGACGTTGCCGCTTTGGTGGCCCTGGGTCACATCGATTTTGCGGGTATCGTGTACAACCACTTCAACCGGCACGACGTGGAGTTCGAAACCGATTCCTGGGGCATGATCCCGAAGGACCGTCCGGAGTTCAACACCGTTGCCGGAATGCCTTTGTGGAGCATGGAGGTCTACTACCGCTTTCTGAATTGCGGTTTTCGCCTGCCGGTGTCAGCTGGCAGCGCTTCGGGAGTGAAGGCCGCGCCGCTGGGCTACAATCGGGTTTATGTGAAGCCCACCAACACCTTCGGTTACCACGCGTGGTTTGAGGCCCTCAAGCAAGGCCGTAGTTTTGCGACCAATGGTCCCATGCTGTTCCTGAAGGTCAACGGTGCCGAGACAGGAGCGAGCTTGAGTCTCGGTAGGCGGCGGTCTGTTTCGGTAGACGTTGAGGTGGAAGCTGCAACCATGCAGCCGCTGGATCGCGTGGAAGTTCTTTTCAAAGGCCGAGTCGTGCACACCAGTCGGAAGCCCGATTCCTCAGGCAAGTGGCGCTCTCGCTTCAGCGTCGACGTGAGTGAATCAGGCTGGTTTGTAGCACGCTGCTTTGAGCGCCCTGGATCCACCATCAAGTTTGCTCATACCAGCCCCATCTATCTGACATTTGACGGCGACGCGGGAGTTGTGGCCCAGGATGCGCAGTTCCTGTTGCAGTGGATCGAACGTGAGATTGACTTCTATCGACGCGAGCCAGGCTTCAAAGACGCAAGTCACCGAGAGGCGATGATCACGCTTTTTCAAAAAGCGAAGGCTGTGTATGAAAGACTGGCGAAGTGATTGGGGGTTTTTGGGTTTCTCAATCTACAGCCAAACGCGCGCGGAGCTCGCGTTCCACCAAGGTGGAGCGGGCGCTCCTGCGCACGCTTCGTGCAGGAGCAGGTCCCAACGTCAGTCTGAACGTCGCGGCGAGCAATTCCCCCTTAGAAAAGGGGAGGCTGTGAAAAAACTCGGTTGGTTGGTAGGGACGCGGTGCTCCGCGTCCCTGTTGGGTTTATCATCGCGGACGCGCCGCAGCGCGTCCCTACCATTGAATTTTTCACAGCTTCAGGGGAGTTGTCACTTGTCCCCGTAGATCGAACCGGGCTTGGAGGGAGTCGGAGCCGATCCTCGGACGCCGTTGAGCATCTCTGTCGCAGCGCTCTTCATCATCCCCAGATCGGTTGTCGCTTGGAAAAAGAGAAATCCCTGGGCAATGAGTTTCTTGATCTCTGCCGGGTTCCCACTCGGATAGCCCACGGGTACACCGTATTTCTTCCCTGCAGCCAGCACCTTCGCGAGCGCCTCCTGCACGAGAGGATGCTCGCGCTGCCCGCCAACGCCCAGCGAGTAGGACAGATCGCTCGCGCCGATAAACAACACGTCAATACCCGGAACTGAAGCGATCGCGTCGATGTTGTCGACTGCCTTCTTCTGCTCGATGATGGGAATGACCATGACATTCTCGTTGGCGAACTCAGGATAACTCTGCCCCACAAAATCCCATCGCGGCGCGGCCAAACTGGGTCCAAAACCGCGAATGCCCAATGGCGGATACTTGCAGGACTTCACGGCCTGCTCGGCCAATTCGCGCGTACTGCTGAAAGGAAACACCACACCAAGGCTACCGGCGTCGAGCACCCGCTTGGCCATGAACGGTTCGTTAACCGGAACGCGCGTGAAGGGCATCGCCTTCATGCCTCGCGTGGCCAGGATCATGGAGCGAACGGTCTCCAGTGTGAGCGGGCTATGTTCCATTTCAATCCAGAGGAAATCAAACCCGCTCGAGGCAAGTGTGGCGGCCACGTCTGGACTCGCCGTGGTGATCGTGGCGCCAATAACGGGCTTACCTTCTTTCAGGGCTTTCTTAACAGGATTCACAAAAGGCGTTTGGGCGAGCAAGGAACCTCCAATAGCAGACAGGATACAGACGCAAGCAATCAATATTCGCGACATGGGTGGACCTCATCCTTCAGTGAAGGGGCTGAACAATGTCACATTCTGCGATGTGTGCTTCAAATTCCCAAGCCCACGCTGGGAGCGCGGACGTCCCGTCTGCAATCCGTGGCCGCAGGCTACCAGGGCGGGCGAGACGCCCGCGCTCCCAGGTGGCCGGGCTAGGCCAGCAGCTTGTGAGCCACTTCCCCGGCGACATCGGTCAGCCTGAAATCACGTCCCTGGAACCGGAAAGTCAACTTGGTATGGTCGATGCCAAGCAGGTGGAGAATGGTCGCCTGCAAGTCATGAACGTGAATCCGGTCCTTGGTAATGTGAAATCCGAGTTCATCAGTTTCGCCAACGGTTTGTCCCGTTTTGATACCTGCGCCAGCCAGCCAGATTGTGTACGCGTTGGGATGATGGTCGCGTCCCTGAAAATTGCTGGGGTCGTTTGGGTGTGGCGCCTGGCCCATGGGAGTGCGGCCAAACTCGCCTCCCCAAATCACCAGTGTGTCTTCGAGCATGCCCCGCTGTTTCAGGTCCTTGATCAGCGCGCCACAGGCCTGGTCAACATCGAGGCAAGCCTGTTCGAGGTTGGACGTGATCAAACCTTGATTTGGATCGGTGCCGTGATGGTCCCAGCCCTTGTGGTAAAGGCTGACGAAGCGCACACCGTTTTCGAGCAAACGGCGGGCAAGCAGCGCGTTATTGGCGAAAGACATCTGTCCAGGAACGGCGCCGTACATTTCGAGAACCGACTTGGGTTCACGGCTGATGTTGGTGATTTCGGGCGCTTCGATCTGCATCTGGTAGGCCGTTTCGAACGCAGCCACGCGGGTCGCAATCTCCGGGTCGCCGGTAATCTCCTGCCGGTGTCCATTGAGTTTGTTGATGGCTGAGATGCAATCACGTTGCATCTGGAGGTCAACGCCGTGCGGATCGGAGAGATTCAAAACTGGGTCGCCGCTGTTGCGCAGCACCACGCCCTGATGCGTGGTGGGGAGAAATCCGCTGGACCAGCAGGAAGCTCCCGCCTGAATTCCGGGATTCCAACCCCGGCTGGTCGAATGTAGCACCACGAACCCGGGTAGCCCTTTTGCTTCGCTGCCGAGTCCGTAGGTCACCCAGCTTCCCATACTGGGACGGCCCGGACGGCCGGAACCGGTGAAGAGAAAAAGCTCGGCAGGAGCGTGATTGAACAGATCGGTGGTCATTGAGCGAACGAGGCAAATGTCGTCAGCCACGGAAGCAATGTTCGGCAACAACTCTGACATCTCCATGCCACACTTACCGTGCTTCTTGAACTTCCGCTCGGTGCCTCGGAGCGGTGATTCTGGTTTGATAAACGCATACCGCTGATCACCAACGATGGATTTCGGAATGGGCTTTCCGTGAAGATCGTTGAGCTTGGGTTTGTAGTCAAATAGATCCAGCTGGCTGGGTCCGCCCGACATACCTAGAAACAATACTCGCTTTGCTTTTGCCGGGAGCTGAGGCTTTCGCGGCGCCATCGGGTTCACGGCTTCTGCAAAAAGCTTCTCGTTGAAGAACGAGGTCAGAGCGATCGCACCAATGCTGCTCCAGCAATCTTCTAGAAAATAGCGGCGAGTGACTTGTTTCAGAGGTTCAATCTTTGGCCAAGGATTCATACAAGACTCCGAACACAGAGATGGCGGAAATGACTAATGACTAAGCTCGAATGACTAAAGAAATCCGAATGACGAAGCTAGATGTAGCGAGCAGCCTCAGACCGCCGAGGGACATTGCTCCGTTGGCTTCTGCCCCCTCACCCGGCCTCCGCGACTGCCGCCGCTCTCTCCCCACGAACGGGAGAGGAAGTTATTTGACCGCAGTCTGAACTTCGCGCGTCGCAGTGATCCTAGACATTCGGGCTTCGTCATTGATTCGTCATTAGAGCTTCGTCATTAGTCATTTTTTCAAGTTTACGTCCTGGATTCCCGCGTTCGCGGGAATAACAGCAAAGAACCGCGTTCACTCTCTGGTGATCGTTTCATCCAGATTCAGCAGGACACGAGCGAGACTGAACCAAGGGACGTATTCAGCCGCCTGCAAGCCAGCCGGAGCGTCCTTGGGCATCAAGGCCTTAGCTGCATCGGGCTTCTCCCGAAATCGCTTCTGCTCCTGACTTAGGACGTTTCGTAGCGTGCTGTCTTCAAATGCGTCGGGTTCACGCGCCACGCAAAGTCGAAAGCCATAGCTCAAACGTGCTGCATCGTCGGGTTGTGTCTCGCGAATGACCCGTAGCGCCAGAGCCTGAGCAGCCTCCACGAATACTTCATCATTCAGCGTCGTCAAAGCCTGCAACGGTGTATTGGATCGAATGCGCTGTACAGCAGCCTCATCCGCGGTCGGCGCATCAAAGACAGTCATTCCAGGATACGGTGAAGTCCGCTTCCAAAAGGTGTACATGCCCCGGCGGTAGCGATCCGGTCCTGTGGCTGTCACCCAGATGAGATTGCCTCGGCTTAGATCGGTTATTCCCGCAGGCTGGGGCGGCAGCACACTGGGGCCGCCAATGCGATGTTGCATGAGTCCTGAGGCGGTCAGTGCAATATCTCGAATAACCTCGGCTTCCACGCGCAAACGCGGACTGCGGGCCAGCAGAATGTTCTCGGGGTCGCGCTCCTTCAGTTCGGGCGAGACTTTTGAAGACTGCCTGTAGGTGGCGGAGGTGACAATCAGCCGATGCAACGCCTTCTGACTCCATCGCTGCCGCATGAACTCCGAGGCCAGCCAATCAAGCAACTCGGGGTGTGAAGGCTTTTCACCCTGCGTGCCAAAATCCTCCACGGTTTTCACAAGGCCTCTGCCGAAGTAACGCTGCCAAACTCGATTCACAGTTACCCGGGCCGTGAGGGGGTTCTTGTCGCAGACAAGCCAACGTGCCAAATCCAGACGGTTGGGCTCAGCGCTGCCCTGCCTTTCCAGCGGAGGCAATATGGCAAGGATATCGGGCGAAACTTTCACGCCATGCTTGAGGAAATCGCCACGGATCAGAATGTGAGTCGGGCGTGGAGTGTCCCTCTCTTGAAGGACCATGGTGGTAAACTGATTGGGATTCTGGGGGCTGGGCGTTTCCTGAAACTGGTCCAGCGCACGCAGTCGTGCTTGATACTCCGTGTCACCTTCCTTGTAAAACTTCTCCAAGTCCTCCACCTGGGCAAGTTCGCGGGCAGCGGGCGGCACCTTCAAGATCGCTTGAACGTTGCTGGGCAAACTTTGCCGTTCCGCTGTGGACAGCTTACTTTCCCAAACCGGGAGCAACGAAACGATTTCCTGGCTGCGCTGTGCGATTGCACTCTGCAGCCGCAGCCGTTCCACAGAGTAGTTGGCCGAGATCTTCCGGTAGTCGTCTACTTGCCCGGGTCGAACAATCTGCAGGCTGGGCTCATCCTGGTTGTTGAAAAAAGCAAAGAGCTGGTAGAACTCACGTTGCGAGATGGGGTCATACTTGTGGTCGTGGCACTGGGCACAACCCGTTGTCAAACCGAGAAAAGCGGCACCGGTGGTCTTGACCCGGTCGAACACTGCCTCGATGCGGTACTGCTCCTGGTCCACCCCGCCTTCCTCGTTGATCATGGTGTTGCGGTGGAAACCCGTCGCAATCTTTTGATCAAGGGTGGCATTGGGCAGCAGATCGCCTGCGAGCTGCTCGATGACAAACTGATCAAAGGGCATGTCCTGATTCAACGCACGGATCACCCAGTCGCGGTAGTGCCACATCACACGGGCGCGGTCAAAGCCGAATCCGTTGGTGTCGGCATAGCGCGCCATATCAAGCCAATGTCGTCCCCAGCGCTCGCCATAGTGCTGCGAGGCCAGCACACGATCCACAAGCCGCTCATAGGCATCGGGCCGGGTGTCAGCCAGGAAAGCGTCCACTTCCTTCGGGGCCGGCGGGAGCCCAAGCAAATCGAGGCTCAGTCGCCGGATCAGGGTAGCTTTGTCTGCTTCAGGCGATGGCTTCAGGCCTTCCTTCTCCAGCCGTGCCAGAATGAACTTGTCGATGGAGTTGCGTGCCCAAGCCTTGTCTTTCAATAAGGGCTCGGCAGACTGTTTGATGGGTTGAAACGACCAATGCGTCGACGGAGTCTGTTGAGCATTCCGGGTCGCTTGATCTTCCGGCCAAGGCAGTCCTCTCTCGACCCAACGTTGGAATATCGCGATTTCTTCCGGCTTCAGCTTTCCGGTGGGAGGCATCTTCAGGTCGCCTGTGAATGTAAGCGCCTGGAGTAGGCGGCTGTGGTCTGGCTTTCCAGGTTCTGCTGCCGGTCCCCGGTTGCCGCCAGTCAGAATTTCCTCGCGCGTTTCCAGAGACAGTCCGCTCGTTTTCTTCTCGCGGCTGTGACACATCAGACACTGGCTGTGCAACAGCGGGCGAACCTTCTCTTCAAAGAAGACAATGTCTTCGCGGCTAATCCGAGGCGATGCGGGTTGCTGAGCCAGCGCCGACAAACAAGGAATGAACATCAGCAAGATACAAACAATCTGTGCGGTAGTCGGATGCTTCACAGGACTCATCAAGTGCGACCCACTCGTCCAAGCATCCGATCCAGAGCGTCGGAGGCCTGATACACGAGAGCCTCAGGGTAGTGGTTGAAAGCATGAAAGTACTCGAAGGTCAGGTAGCCCCGGTAACCAATCTGATCCAAAGACTCCATGACCGCAGGCCAGTTGGTGCTACCGTCGAGCAAGGGACGAAAGCTCTCCAGACTGAAATCGGTGCCCTTCTTTGTGTACTCCTTGAAGTGGATGTTCTTGATCCGCTTTCCCAACATTGGAATCCAATGCTCAGGAAACTGAAACGGCATGATGTTCCCAGTATCGAAGTGCACCTGGACGTGGGGGCTCTTGAAGCTATCCACGAACTCAATCATGTCCGGCGGACTCATCAGATAAGCGTTGAAGAAAATGTTCTCAATATTGAGAAACACCTTCATCTTTTCAGCCTCGGGCAACAGCTTTCGGATGGCTGAGCGAGCCCGTTCGTCGCAAACTTTGTAGGGAACTTCCTCCGAGTCTTTGAGCCAAGGGATGTAGACGGCGCCCGGAACAACCAGAAGGTTCTCGGTTCCGAGATGATGCGCTGCATGGATCATCTTTGCAGCAATTTCCAGGGACTTGGTGCGAACACTTTCGCTATTGGCGGTGAGTGGATACGGCCAGAAGAGAAAGGAGCAGACCCCGCTGATGGCGATGCCTGCCTTGTCGGCCATGGTGCGGATCCCGGCCAGTTCCTTTTCCCCCGCAGCAGGCGACAGATCCCCTTCCAGGTTGTAATTCACTTCGACTGCATCGTAGCCGGCGCGCCTGGCTAGCTCGAAACACTCCTTGAGCGTCATTTTGGCGGGATAAGGAAACGCCCACAGATTGATGGACTTCCTCATCGGGTATTGTCGGCTGGACCGCTGAAGTGAGGTCGCAGGGGCTGGCAAGGTGGCCCCTGCCTGCCCCGAAGCGGCAAAACCTCCGAGCGTACTGCCAAGCAGCGCACCATACTTCAACCACTGACGGCGGTCGAACAGCGAATCATCACACCAGGCGGGCTGCATTTGTCCTGTTTTTCTCCTTCAAACGCCGACGCCCCGCGTCGCCGGAATTCCCGTGATGTAGCTCTCAAGTTGCTCGATTGTGAACTCCTGCTCGGAGATGACAGCTTTAACGACGTCCCCAATCGAGATCACACCCACCAGCTGGCTGTTTTCCATCACGGGCAGATGGCGAATGTGCTTCTGAGTCATCAGCCCCATGCACTCATGTACCGACTGAGAAGGGCTGACGCAATCGACCTTTTCAGTCATTATCTCCTCAATGCGGGTATCCTTCGAAGACTTCCCGCGCAACGCAACCTTTCTGGCGTAGTCGCGCTCGGAGAAGATGCCAATGAGAACCCCTTGGCTCAGGACCAGTAAGGCGCCGACGTTGTTGTCGTCCATGACCTTGAGCGCCGAATAGACCGTTGTGTCAGGCGCGACAGAACAAACATGGTTCCCCTTGACTTGCAAAAGCTGGCGAACAGTTTTCATCGTAAGTCTCCCTCAAGAAAGTTCACTGCGCCCTTCTCATGAAACCTGTCTGCATCTTGTTGAACTTCGCCTCGCCCTAACCTTTTGGGAGTAGCTCAGGTTCCTGCGAGGTGATGAACGTGATCCTGGGGCATCAATGTGAGACAATTTTAAGTCTTTGGTCCGAAAAAGACAATGTGGTTTTCCGGTGTTCAGAGGCGTCGTTTTCGCTGGCCCGGGTGTGGCATCCCAAACTCCGGGAACATTTTCGGCACTTCAGGTGTCTAATGCTTCAGCGCTCTCAGGAACTCGGCACAAGGGTAGGGGCCAGCACCGGAAGGATAATGTCCTTCTCGGAAAAGGTGCGGTACAATCTAGGGAAAGTGGTTGGCATCATTCCTCGTTGAGGAGCGACAGTCTTGAGCAATTTCGAGATTGGGTTTGAGTTCGTTGAGAATGAAGTCGCCTTCGTGGACAGGCTGCAGGTTGGCTCTGACGAGGCTTTCGAGACGCTCATTCATCTCTATCAAGCCCCAATCTATAACGTTGCTTACCGGATTCTCGGAGACCCTTCGGAAGCCTCCGATGCGGTACAAGAAACGTTCATGAAGATCTTCAAGGGAATCAAGACGTTTCGCGGGGAATCTGGTCTCAAGACTTGGATCTACCGAATTGCGATCTCTGAAAGCCTGAACCGCCAGCGGTGGTGGAAACGGTGGCGGCTCCATGCTCCGGTTTCAATTGATGACACCGCCCCTAATGGTACCCGATTAGTGGAACTGAGAGACTCCGGACCGAATCCAGAAGCAGTCTGTGCGCGACGGGAAATGGAGCGGCAGGTTCAAAAAGCTCTGGATGGATTAAGCTTTGAGCATCGCGTGGCTGTGGTCCTGCGTGACATTGAAGGACTTTCGTATGAGGAAATTGCAGAAACGCTGGGTGTTTCGCTGGGAACTGTCAAGTCCCGACTCTGGAGGGCCCGGTCTGAAATGAAGACCAAGCTGGAGTCGATCTTTAAGTGCCAAAACCGAGAGCCAAAGCTGGATGCTTTTCACGCACGAGGTCGTTGAGCCTTTGTCGTCAAGGGGTGGGCTATGGAATGCAAGCAAGTTCTGAAACTACTGAACGAATATGTTGATGATTCATTGTCCTGGCGGGAGGCCGAAAGCATGGAGAGGCACCTGGCATCCTGCTCCGGCTGTGAAGAAGAGTTGCACGAGCTGAAATCGCTGCAGCAGGTGATGCGTTCCTTGGGGCGCCGGGAAGCACCCGAGGAGCTTGATTTGCGCCTGAAGATTCTCGCCTCAAAGCACACGGGCGCTTGGCTACCGGCGGGTGCCATTAACCGCTTGAGAGATTCTCTGCAGCCCTTTGCAATCCCCGCCGTGAGCGGTGTTGTCTTGACTTGTGTGTTCTTCATTCCCTTGCTCAGCATTTTCTTTACGGGGGCAAATCTTAATGCCAGCGACGCAGACATCCCATCCGGCCTTTTTACCGAACCTCGCCCTCAATTGTTGTACCCTTCGCAGATTGTGCAGTGGGAAAACTTCCAGAAGGTGAAGGAGCCCATTACTCTGGAAGCAGAGGTAAGGCAAGATGGAACGGTCCGCAACTACACCGTGCTCAAAGGGCCCAGCGATCCGGCCACGCTGAGGAGTCTGGATCAGTTCCTTTACTTCGAGGTCAGGATTGACCCCGCCACCCTGTTCGGTCGCCCTACGCCTGGAAAAGTTGTCCTCTCATTGAGTTTCTATCCTACGATCAACGAGAAAATTGACGTCATCGGGTAGAAACATCTAGCACGCCCAACTCCGTCAATCCTATTGACTTTGAGGGAGTGGCTCCCTATAATCCCGCTTTCTATTCGCGGAGGATGTCCCCATGTATGCAGTGATCAAGTCTGGAGGAAAGCAATACAAGGTTTCTCCGGGCGATGTTGTCCGCATTGAGAAGCTGGAAAAAGAAGCCGGAGCCACTGTCGAATTTCGTGAAGTGCTGGCCTTGAACAACGACGAGAAATTGGTCGTGGGTTCTCCCTTGGTTGCCAACGCGAGTGTGTCGGCAACGATTGTCGAGACCGGCAAGGCGAAGAAAGTCCTCATCTTTAAGTACAAGCGGAAGAAGCAATATAAGGTCTTTCGAGGCCACCGGCAGCGGTTCACCGCCGTGAAGATTGATGGCATCAAGGGCAGTTAGTGTCGTAAGCCTGGGAGAGGGAAATGGCGCATAAAAAGGGTGTTGGCAGTTCGAGAAATGGCCGGGATTCAAATGCCCAGCGGCTCGGCGTAAAGCGTTTTGGAGGAGAAGTTGTGTCCGGCGGGTCCATTCTGGTTCGCCAGCGCGGAACTCGGTTCAAGCCAGGCCAGAATGTTGGTCTTGGCAAAGACGACACGCTGTTTGCAAAAGTCACTGGGCAGGTCCGATTCGAAGACAAGGGTCGTCAGGGAAGGTTTATCAGCGTATATCCGGTGGCCAGCTAGATGATCGATTCGAACTAATCCGCTGCATCATCGAAATCCCCTGCTCTATTGGATCGAGATTCCACTAGGCAGGGGATTTGCTTTTGGAGGGATGCCGAGAGGTAGCCAAGGGATAACACCATGTTTCTGGATCAGGCGAGAATCGAACTGAAGGCAGGTGATGGGGGCTGCGGATGCATGGCCTTTCGACGGGAGAAGTTTGTCCCGCGAGGCGGACCCAGCGGGGGAGACGGCGGACGCGGTGGTCACGTGTATATGGAATCGACTTTGCACCACAACACCCTCATTCAGTTTCGGTACAACCGCATCTTTCACGCCAAACGCGGTCAGCATGGGTTAGGGAGTTCGTGTCATGGCAAGGACGCTGACGACCTGTTGATCCAGGTGCCGGTGGGTACGGTTGTGTACGATGATGAGAGTGGCGAACTGGTGCATGATTTTGCGTCACCCAATGAGCGAATACTGATGTGCCACGGCGGCCGCGGCGGGCGAGGCAATGCACAGTTCGCAACCTCGGTGAATCGGGCGCCACGGCGTTTCGAGTATGGCTCCACCGGCGAAGCACGCAATTTGCGGCTCGAACTCAAGTTGCTGGCTGATGTCGGATTGGTGGGATTTCCCAACGCCGGCAAATCCACTTTGATTTCCCGCATTTCTTCGGCTCGTCCGAAGATTGGAGACTACCCGTTCACGACGCTTGAGCCCAATCTGGGCGTGGTGGAGATGGACGACTTCAAGAGCTACGTGGTAGCTGACATGCCGGGACTCATCGAGGGTGCCCATCTTGGGCACGGCCTCGGGTTGAAGTTTCTACGCCACATCGAACGAACCAAAGTACTGGTTCATTTGGTGGATCTGTCGGATCTGCAAGGACGGGATCCGGTTGAGGATTTTGAGACGGTCAATCGCGAATTGAACGAATTCAACCCCGCCATTCTCGCCAAGCCAACGCTCCTTGTGGGGTCGAAGCTGGACGCGATGGACGACGCGACGCGTCTCGAGAAGCTCAGGTCGGTGGCTTCCAGGCAGGGTTTGGAGTTTCATACGATTTCCGCAGCTACCGGAGTGGGCATTCAGGATTTGAAGTACAAGATCGCCGGCATGTTGGTGACCGCGACGGGTATGGAAAGAAGCGAGGTCGCGGCTGCCAATCCGCCTGCGGGTTGAGGATCGAGGAAGAGAACTGGAGGTCGAGGATCGAGGATAGAGGATCGAAAGAGGAAACCTCGATGCCTGGCGCTCAATCCTCCATCGTTCAGCTTTCAAGAGCGAGGCAAACATTGCGCTTAGGCCTTCTTGGTGGAACGTTTGATCCGATTCATCTCGGGCATCTCGAACTCGCCAAAACCGCCCTCCGCGTAGCTCAGCTGGATGCGATTCATTTTGTAACGTCGGTCAAGCCGCCTCATAAGAGCGAAAGGACGCATGCCAACTTTCTGGATCGACATGCGATGGTGGCCCTGGCGCTGAGGGGCGACTCGAGATTGATTCCTTCGAGTGTCGAATTCGATCGGGAAGGCAAATCCTACTCAATCGATACCGTGCAGCAATTGAAGCAATTGTCAGGAGGCAATACAGAAATCTTTTTTCTGATTGGTCTGGACGCATTTATCGAACTCCCCACATGGAAGGAGTACCATCGTTTTTCTGAGCTGTGTAGTTTCATAGTCTTTGGCCGTCCGGGATACGATCCGCAGCAACTGACGCAGGATTTGCCAGAGGCGTTCCGACCAAAGCCCATCGGCAGTGAAACGGGAATTATGGCGCTTGCTGGCTCTGGCCGAGGGTTCTACTTTCTGAAGGATTTTATGAATCCGTTGTCATCAACGGAAATTCGAAACGCGGTTCACGCAGGAGGTAGCATTCGCCAGTGGGTTCCACCGGATGTGGAAGAATACATTCTGAAAACGATGCTCTACATAAACTAAGAGGGGCCTTTGAAGATTGACGACAAGATTGTGCAGTGTGCCATTCAGGCCGCCCAGGACAAGAAAGCACTCGATCTGACGTTCTTGGACGTTCGAGGAATCGCATCATTCACCGACAGCTTCATCATCTGTTCAGGGACGTCTTCCCCACAGAATCAAGCTATTTCCGACGAGATTCATCTGAAGCTGAAGGAACAAGGCCGCGCTCCGAACCATATCGAAGGCTACCGCCAGGCCGAGTGGATCTTGATGGATTATTCCGACTTCATCGTCCATATCTTCTCGCCGAAGAATCGTGCCTTCTACAACCTGGAGCGGTTGTGGCGGGACGCGCCAAGACAGGATATTGCTGAAGCGGTTTAGGCTTCTCATTTTCCTCTGGACTCCCGGCAGTAGGTCTCGCGTTCGCATCAGCCGCTCAGGCCTTCAACGTAGATATCGAGACGACTCTTGTCCGCTTCGACCCTCACCACTCACAACTGGATAGCAAGAGATCCTGCCTCTGTCGAGATTCTCAGAACCGTCGACAAAGTGAAAGACACTGCATCTACTCTGCTCATTCAGGGCGAAAGCGGGACCGGCAAAGACCTGCTCGCCAGTCTCATTCACTATTCCTCTCTTCGTCGCGACGAGCCGTTTCTGAGGATTGATTGTTCCAGCATCCCTACGGAATTGCTTGAAAGTGAACTATTCGGCTACGAGAAGGGCGCCTTCACGGGTGCGTATGCCCGGAAATTCGGCAAACTGGAATTTGCCGCCAAGGGAACGATTGTTCTCGACGAAATCACGGCTCTCAACATCGAAACGCAGGCCAAACTGTTGCGTGTGATCGAAGACCGAACCTTCGGCCGCCTGGGCGGCAACGACACTATCCCTGTAGACGCACGTTTGGTGGTGCTTTCGAGAGAGCGGCTTGGAGACCTTGTAAGGAGCGGAACATTTCGGGAGGACCTCTTCTTCCGCTTGAATGTCATCCCGATTCAACTGGTGCCTTTGCGAGAACGGACTGATGACATCATCCCACTGGCGGAACATTTCTTGCGGATGTTTGGCGAGAAATACGGCAAGTCCCAAGTCAAGGTGGACCGAGACGTCCTCGGGGAACTCAAGTCTTATCCATTCCCGGGTAATGTGCGGGAGTTGCGCAATCTGGTCGACAGACTGGTGATGCTGGCAGAGGGCGAAGCAATTACCTCTCAGCAATTGCCGGATGCAGTTCGTCGACTGAAGATAGCCTCAAAGTCGAGCAGTCACAGGCCGACGCTGGAGCAACTGGAACGACAGTACATTGCCGAGATTCTTGAGTTCACGCGGGGCAAGAAGGGAAAGGCCGCAACCATTCTTGGCATTAGCCGCAAAACTCTGCTGGAAAAGCGAAAGCGTTACGGGCTAGTCGATTGAAGATTACGTTTCTGTGGGTAGACAAGACTCGCAATGTTCATTTGAAGAGTCTCATTGAGGACTATTGGAAACGGTTGGAGCATTCCTGCGAGTTGGCCTTGCGTGAAGTGCGGCCTGTGAAGTCTGAGACTGGCAAAGACCGCTTGGCAGACTTGGAAAGCGAGAAACTGTTAGCGCGGGTTGAAAGGTCCGACTACCTTGTCCTCTTGGATTCCTCCGCAAAGAGTTTGACCACTGAGATGTTTGCGGCCTGGCTCTCCAAACATCGTGACCAATCCACGCGCAATCTGGTGTTTGTGATCGGAGGTCACGAAGGGCTTTCGGAGGCGTTGAGAAGACGGGCCAATTTCTCTCTCTCGCTATCTCCCCTGACATTCACTCATGAAATGGCTCGTTGTCTCTTACTGGAGCAGATCTACCGTGCTTTCAGCATGATACAGGGGCTCCCGTACCATAAATAGAAGATTTGTCTTTTTCCGGGTTTTGGCTATAATACCCAATTTCATTGGGGGGTTAAGTGCGGTTCTAGACTCTGAATGCGGATAAAAAGGGCAGAATGAACTGACTCGAAGAGAGGCTAGGAGCTCATGATAAAGGATTCAAAGAAATTCGATCATTTCAAGAAGAAGCTGATGGACAAGAAGCAGGAGCTCTTTCAGACCGTTTCAAAAACAGAGCAGTACGGCCGCGAGGCTGACGAGGACGCAACGCAGGATATTGCCGACAAAGCAGCCAATTCATATACAAAGGAATTTCTCTTCAGCCAGAGCAGCAATGAACGAAGTACGCTGCAGTTGGTGAATGAAGCTTTGGATCGCGTTGAGGATGGCAGCTTCGGCGTCTGCGTCGCCTGCGAGAACGAGATTAACCAGAAGCGTTTGGAAGCCGTACCCTGGACTCGCCACTGCATCAGTTGTCAGGAAATGCAGGAACAAGGTCTTCTCGAAGAGGCCTAGAGCCCGCGAGCCGCTTGACCCCACAGCTTCAGCGCCGTTCTCGATTTGAAAAAACCTTTTCAAGTCCTCTTCACCGCCCTCAATTCCCTCTCAACGGTTCTACTTCCTGCCACTTGCAAGCTGTGCCAGAGCGTTGTCGAAGATCTCCGGCTTGGAGTCGTTTGTCAGCCTTGCTGGGATCGCGCCAAATTGATTGAAGCTCCCTTTTGCACCGCTTGCGGCTATGCATTCGCTTCGAAGGCCATCTCCGCTGAAAAGGCGCTGTGCGGGCCTTGCCGGCGAAACCTGTATCGCTTCGACGTCGCGCGGGCCTGGGCCCCTTTTCAGGACCCTGTGAAGGAAGTCATTCATCAGCTCAAGTACGGCTGCCATCCAAGCCTTGCGCGGCCGCTGGCGGTGCGGCTCGCCACCACCTATGAAACGCACCGGCAGCGACTTCAGGCCGACTGGATGCTTCCCGTGCCGCTGCATCCGGCCCGCGAGCGTGAGCGAGGGTTCAACCAGGCCAGCGAGATCGCCCGGCACCTGAGTCGAATGGTTGGAGTACCCCTGGCTCGGCGTTGGCTGATGCGAACGCGTCCCACCGAGGTCCAGGCAGGCCTGACGCGCCGCGAGCGGCGCCGCAACGTGAGTGGGGCATTCGCGATGTCCAAGAGCGCTAAAATCCGCGGCACGACCGTGCTCATAGTTGACGACGTCTTCACCACCGGAGCCACTCTCAATGAATGTGCTAGAATTTTGAAGCAGAGTGGGGCCGCGAAAATCGCGGTACTGACCGTCGCCCGTGTGATCAAAGAGTGAAGGTAAGAATGTTTTCCTTGGGAAGAGGAAGGCAAACGAGACAGCAGGTCGCGTCGCTGCGTCTGGCTTTAATGATGTTCGCAGCATTCCAGGCTCCCGTGCCGGCTCTCAGTGAGAGCGCGCAGACTACCGCGCCTCCACCGGCTGTTTCCGAAACTGCTAGCTTTCTTGCGGCGGACTATCTCCCTCTGAATCTCGGGAATCGATGGATCTATCAGAAGGGGGAAAGTCGTTTCAAAAAGACGGATACCATTCGCATTGAGATTATCAGTACGCCTATCATCCGCTGGAAAACCTGGTACATCTTCAGCCAGCTTCCGTTTGCACCAGGATTGGAGAGCGCAAACAACATTCCTATTCGCTATGACCCCGACACCCAACGATTCTTGCGCTTGGCGCAGGAAGGGGAACTGCCTCTGTTTCCAGTAGGGGAGGACAGCGATGCTTCCATTGAGGCTTCGGTAGACGAAAATGGTCGCGCCGTTCCGAACCGCATGAGTTATCTGACGTGCGCCGATTGCGCGGATTCCGGTATGGAAATGGTTTTCGATCGAGGCATGGGAGTGACGGCCATCCAGGTCACCCACTCTTGGGGAACGGAGAACTACGAACTCAAGTCGGCGGAAGTGAATCAGCGCAAGTTTGGCGATCCCATTCCCGTGAACAAACCGAAGGAACCCGGAGCGAAGCCAACCGGACCTGTCATTAGCCGTGCGGATCCGACGCTGAGCCTAACTGTGGAGAAAAAGGAAAATGGCGCTCAACTTCGACTGAAGGTGAAGAATCCTACTGAGAGCTTCTTGAGTTTCAACTTCAATTCGAGTCAGAAGTTCGACTTTGTTGTTCGAGAGAAAGAGAGCGGCTTTGAAATCTGGCGCTGGTCCAAAGGCAATTTCTTCACGCAGGTTGTGCACAACCAGGCTTTGTTGCCTGAAGAGGAATGGGAGTTCAAGTTCTTTTGGGATTTCAAAGATAACGAACGCAACGATATTCAGAAAGGCGAGTACTTTGTCAGCGGCATTCTCACAACACGCGACCCTCGCGAATCAGAGCCGACACCCCTCACCGTGCCGTAAGAAAAAATAGGACGCAGATTTCTCAGATACACGCAGTTCAAAACGAGGGGCGTTCTCGTCTTGGAGGCATCGGCCCAATCTGCGTTCATCTGAGGAATCTGCGTCCCACACGTCTTCCGCGCTACTCCTCGATCCAGTTCAGAATCACCTTTCCTGACTGGCCCGATCGCATCATCTCGAAGGCCTGCTCGAATTCGGCATAGGTAAACCGGTGCGTGATCACTGGGGAAATGTCCAATCCGCTCTGTAGCATCACCGTCATCTTGTACCAGGTCTCGTACATTTCCCGCCCATAGATCCCCTGAATCGTCAGCGAATTGAACACCACCAGATTCCAGTCGATCTGGGTATTGGGTTCGGGGATGCCTAACATTGCAATCTTGCCGCCGTGGCACATGTTGGCCAGCATGCTGCGCAGCGCCGCCGCGCTGCCAGACATTTCCAACCCCACATCGAATCCCTCTTTCATGCCGAGTTTCTTCTGCGCGTCTTCGAGATTTTCCGAACGAACATCGAGCGTTAACGTGGCTCCCAGTTTTCGCGCCAGCTCGAGACGGTAAGGGTTAACGTCCGTCACCACCACATGCCGGGCTCCCGCATGGCGCACAATGGCGGCCGCCATACAGCCAATGGGCCCGGCCCCTGTCACCAGCACGTCTTCGCCGAGCACGTCAAACGACAAGGCCGTGTGGACGGCGTTGCCCAACGGATCTGAGCAAGACAGCACCTCCATTGGCAACCGCCTGTCCGCATACCACACGTTGCTCATCGGAATGCACAGATATTCGGCAAAACAGCCGTCACGATTGACCCCCACCCCGAGAGTATGCGGACAAAGATGGCGGCGGCCGGCAAGACAGTTGCGGCAGAGACCACACACCAGATGTCCTTCACCGCTCACTAGATCGCCAGGATGGAAACCCGTTACGTTGCTGCCCACCTCGGCGACGCGACCAACGTACTCATGCCCAATCACCATCGGCACAGGAATCGTTTTCTGCGCCCAGGCGTCCCAATTATAAATATGAACATCGGTACCGCAGATGGAGCTCTTGTGCACCTGGATCAAAACATCATTGATGCCAACGGATGGGACCGGTACATCATCCAACCAAAGTCCAGGTTCGGCTTTTTTCTTGACGAGCGCTTTCATGAGGCGGTTCAAAATGTCAGCAAGGCTGTCAGCGGTGAGCTACACAATCAAACCCGAGGCGTGCCACCGCTTTCATTTGCTGGCTAGAAACTTCACGCAGACTGGGGAGGGAACCTCCAAGGTGTGACCACTCGCAGTCAGGCGCCCGGATTTGGGATCGATGCTGAAGACCACGACGTTGTCTGATTTTTGGTTCGCGGCCAAAAGATACTTGCCATCTGGAGAGATGCCGAAGTTCCGCGGTGTACTGCCACCGGTGAGCGTGTTTTCGATGTGGCGAAGCGTACCGTTGGCTTCAATCGCAAACACGGCAATGCTGTCGTGGCCACGGTTGGAACCATACAAGAATTTTCCAGAAGGATGCACTTGAACTTCCGCGGTGTGGCTGGTTCCTGTAAAATCTTTAGGTAACGTCGAGAGCGTCTGCAATTCCTTCAAAACGCCTTTCCCTGGGTCGTACCCGAAGGCAGTCACGGTGGAGGCAAGTTCATTGATCACGTAGGCGTTGCGTCCTTTCGGATGAAATGCGAAATGGCGCGGGCCGCTGCCTGCCTTGACCGAAGCCGACGGCGGCTCGTTGGGCTCAAGCGTGCTTTTGGCTGCGTCAAAACGATAGACCAGAACCTTGTCCAGACCGAGATCTGCCGCGACAGCGAAGCGGTTGGCCGCGTCGAGATTGATCGAATGGGCATGCGGTTCTTTTTGACGCTGGGGGTTCGTGCTGGAGCCAGCGTGTTGGATGAAGGCCGTGGACTCTCCCAAACGGCCGTCAGCAGCGACTGGAAATGCAGCCACGCTGCCACCCCCATAGTTGGCCAGGAGAAGCGTTTTGCCAGCGCGATCAACCACCAGATGGCAAGGCGCGGATCCCCGCGACGGTTGTTGGTTGAGCAGTTTGAGCTTGCCGTCTGCTTCAACGGCGAACGCTGTTACCTGTCCTGTTCCTCGTCGACCCCCGCCGGTTTCATTCACCGCATAGAGAAATCGCCGGTTCGGATGCAGTGCCAGAAAGCTGGGCTGTTCGGTTTCCGCGGCCAAGATTGGCGCTGACAATTTCCCCGAAGCCAGATCGAGCCGGCTCAGATAAATGCCCTTGCTCTTCGGACCGGTATAGGTGCCTAAGTACACAGCAATCCCACTGCTTTCGGGCGGCGCTGCGACTACATGGTTTGCAGAAAGTACGGTCAAGGTTGCGAAAATCAAACAGGCTCCAACACTCTTCAAGGATTCGAACAGCAGTGTCATAGGTTGTTACCTCAACTCAAGGTGAACGCGTCGTCAACGATGGTTTGCGCATCTTACTTTAGTCCTTGCCTTCCAAACTCGCAAAAAATTCCAGATCAACATTCCATAGAATGGAACGTACTGCAGATTGAGAAAAAGATCCATTTGCCGCCACAATCCCAGCGTCCACCACTCGATTAGAACATAGTACGAGAGCGGACCCAGCGCCGTCAGTAGCAGCCATGCAGGACTCGGGAAGAAGCAGAGAAACGGCGCCATCCAAATCAGATACCAGGGGAACAGGGTTGGGGCACATAACAGAACGGTCGCAGTCGTCCAGTACAGATTCTCCAATAAGTCCAGTCGCAGATAGAGACAGATACCGATCACAACACCGACTGTCAGCACCATCAGTTGCTCAACCTGCCGGTCGTCTTTGAGCTGCTCGCTCAACTGCATGAAGAGAAATCCATTGAAGCGCCATTTCTCGCGGTAATACAGCAACGCCTCGAACAAGCGAGCGCCAGCGGATGCGTACGGCAGATAGCCGACAATGACCACGACAGGCACACACACCAAATGCCGCCAGCCAATCCGCTTCAGGAAGAAAGGCAGAGTCACTACCGGGTAAAACTTGCAAAGAATTGAACCCGCCAGAGCAAGCGTCGCTTTTCCCCGCTGTACAGTGAGGGCAAACAGGACGGCCGCCAGCAGCAGCGCCACGACACAAACATCATGGTGGCCACTGCCCGCAATCTCGACGACCGCCAATGGATTCCAGGCGTAAAAGACAATGTCGCTGCTGTTCCGCCCGTAGTGCCTCAAGAGCTGCAACAGAACCCAAATCAGCGCCGCCTCCGCCAGCAGGAACAGGAGCTTGAATCCCCAAACGGAACGAAAGACGATGAAGGCCGCGGCATGAAGCCCTTGGAGCAGCGGCGGATAGATCGCCGCGGCATCTTTGTTGTTCACACGTGCCCAAGCATCGTTTCGCAATGGCATGAGCTCGGGCGCGAGTGGAGCATGGCTGAAGGGATTCACTCCTTGACTCTGCAGGTACCCTTCCCAGAGATAACGGTGGATGTCGTCCGACAGACACGGTTCACTGAAGAACAAGATGGCTCGAAAGAGAAGGGCAAAACCGAGAATGGTGGAGAGCCTGCTCTGCTCAGGGTCCCAGTGGACGCGAAATGCTGCCAAGAGATAGACTGTGAAGGTCAGAAAATAGTAGAAGAGAAACTCAGGAATCCGTTGGCGAAGGTCACCGAGAAGGAAAATCTGAAGATAGATGGCAATCGACGCAAATCCAAGTAAAATAAGGTTGATAACACTGAAAGTAGGACGACTTTGAAGTTGATCTTTTGATGTTCGGTCTGTATAGTTCGTACGATTTGGAAGGCTTAGGCCGCCCATAAAAATAGAACCAGACGTACAAACCCCAGGGCTCCCGCTGGGCTTTCGCATCATGTCGGTGTAAAGACTCGTTGTTCGACAGGTGACTTGTGGTTGGACTGCAATTCTTGGCCCAAGGGTTCTTTCAGGATTTGAAGCATCTCTTCATTCCGTCAGGCCCCTACAAACAGTTCCTCGACCAGACGCGCGAGCACTACGTTTTGGACAGCTTTGACGTGCTCGTGCTGGTCCCCTATTTCGTGATCCTGGTTATCCTCGCAATCTACGGGCTGCATCGCTATCAGTTGGTCTATCTGTATCTGAGAAACAAAAAGAGTATACCCGAGCCAGCTCGATTTGGGACGCTGCCTTCGGTCACCATTCAACTACCGATTTACAACGAAATGTTTGTGGTTGAGCGATTGGTAGAGTCCGTAGCCAGGATCAACTACCCCGCTGCACTTCTGGAAATTCAGCTTCTCGATGACTCAACCGATGAAACGCAGCACGTGGCTCGCAAGGCGGTTGAAGCGTTGCGCAAGCAAGGCGTCAACATTCATTATTTGCATCGGGACAACCGCACTGGATTCAAGGCCGGTGCACTGGAAGCGGGCCTGCAAGTTGCCACCGGCGAGTTCATCGCCATTTTCGACGCGGACTTTATTCCAGATCCGGAGTTCCTCAACAAGACAATCCACCAATTCACCAACCCCAAGGTCGGCATGATCCAGACTCGCTGGGGACACCTCAACCGCGACTACAACCACTTGACGCAAGTGGAAGCGATGATCCTTGACGGACACTTCGTCATGGAGCATGGCGGACGATATCATTCCGGCCGTTTCTTTAACTTCAACGGAACCGCGGGCATCTGGCGGCGCGAGGCGATTCTAACTTCGGGCGGGTGGCAGCACGACACGCTCACCGAGGATACCGACCTCAGCTATCGCGCTCAGATGAAGGGCTGGGAGTTTGTCTATTTGATGGACGTGGTTTGCCCGGCCGAGCTGCCTGTCGAAATGACGGCTTTCAAGAATCAGCAGTTCCGTTGGGCCAAGGGACTGGTACAGACCGGTATCAAATTACTCCCTAGGATTCTAAGCAGCGATCTTCCTTGGAAGATCAAGAGTGAAGCCATTTTTCACCTCAGCGCGAATTGTTCCTATCCCCTGATGGTGCTGTTCTCTTTCATTTTTCTGCCGGCAATGATTGTGCGTTTTTATCAGGGCTGGTTTCAGATGCTGCTCATCGACCTGCCGCTGTTCATGGCCGCCACGATGTCCGTGTCTTCGTTCTACATGATTTCTCAGCGGGAAATTGATCCTAAAGGCTGGAAGCAGCGGCTCAAATATTTGCCCTTCATGATGTCTGTCGGCATCGGGCTCTCGGTCAGCAATTCCCGTGCTGTGATCGAAGCGCTGTTCGGAATCCAGACTTCTTTCAAACGTACGCCCAAATACTGCATTGAGTCCGCGAAAGACCGCCCTGCGCCAAGGACGAAGTACCGGCGAAAGAGTGGTTATACCCCCTATTTGGAGCTCATTCTGGGAGCCTACTTTGCAATCACGGTCTTCTATGCCTTCTCCAACGAGAATTATCTGACGCTGCCCTTCCTCATGCTGTTTGTCGTGGGCTTCTTTTACACGGGCGCGATGTCTCTGTTTCAGAATTACTTCGCGCGCTTCCTTGGCCCCAAGATTCCTCACCGATAGTTTGGGTGTTCGGAAATACTCGACGCGCGCATTTTGCAGGGAGCGCCTGTCTGTAAGGAATCAGCGTGCCTTGAACAGTCCCAGGATCTGATTGCTGAAATCGTATGACGAATAAGGCCCAAACCTACGCTCTACTCATACCAGTACTCCTGTGGACTCTTGGCGCAAGTATCTCTGCCAATGAGATCGATGCCGGCGAGTTTCGAAGTCGGCGCCAGGCCTATGTTGCCCGTGCTGCCGACGGCGTCACTGTTCTCTTCAATGCTTTGGAAGAGGACCTTCGCGAGTTCGCCGTCGACAAGAACTTTTATTACCTGACAGGTGCTGCGATACCTGATGCTATCCTGGTTCTATCGCCCGCACATTCGCAGCACAAGGAGACGCTTTTCATTCCAAAGCGCGATCTGGCCCAGGAAAAGTGGACTGGGCCCAAACTCGCTCCCGGTGTTGAGACAGCCAAACAATTGGGAGTTGAGCGGGTCCTGGGACTGGAACAGTTTCAGTCAGAGATCACGGCGCTGATGGCCGGCCAAAAGAAGCTCTATACGGTGCTGCCGAACCGCAAGGGCACAGCACCACCATCCACGCAAGAAGGTCATGTATCGAAATTGAGGGCATTGTTTCCCTTCGCCGAAGTGGCGCCTGCAGCGACGCCGATCGCCCATCTCCGCATGACAAAATCGGCCGCCGAATTGTCGCTTCTCAAGCGAGCCATCCGGATCACGCTGGCCGCCCACAGGGTTGCAAGTCGTACCGTGGCGGATGGCCGTCATGAATACGAGGTAGAAGCTGCGTTGGAGTTCGAATTTCGAAGAGCAGGATCAGCACGGCCTGCGTTTCCTTCCATCGTTGGGTCGGGGCCAAACTCCGTCGTCCTGCACTACGACAAGAACACGCGTCAAATGCACCGGGGAGAACTCGTGGTCGTCGATATCGGGGCAGAGTTCGACGAATATGCCGCCGATGTGACGCGCACCTATCCGGTGGGAGGCAAGTTTTCGTCACGGCAGCGGGAGATCTACAACATTGTGTTTGCCGCTCAAGAGGCCGCTCTCAAGGCTGTCAAGCCTGGGGTGACCATCGGGAAATCGGGTCCCATTCATCGCGCCGCCTATGAATACATAGACACCCATGGCAAAGACCTGCACGGCAGTTCGCTGGGCCAGTATTTCATTCACGGCACCAGTCATCATCTGGGGTTGGAAGTACACGATGCGGTCAGCGAGCCCAACCGAGTTCTGGAGCCCGGCATGGTGATCACGGTGGAGCCCGGAATTTACATTCCCGACGAGAACCTGGGAGTGCGAATCGAGGATGTGGTTTTGATTACCGAAACCGGATACGAATTGCTCACCAGGGATTTGCCTCGAACGCTGGAGGAGATTGAAAGGATGATGGCAAAGGGGCAGCCTCAAAATTGAGGACGAGTCGCTCTCATTCCCGAGCAGAGCTGCGAATATTCAACCAGACTTATTTTTAATCTATTGGAGGTAGTGATTTCATGATTCCAGCAACAGGCCTAAGACGCGGGATGGTCATCAAGAAGGATGGCCAGCTCTATACCGTGTTTTCAGCAACACACAAGACGCCAGGGAACCTGCGCGGTTTTGTACAAGCCAAGATCAGAAGTCTGAAGAGTGGCGCCATGGAAGAATTCCGCTTCCGTTCCGTGGACATGGTCGAAAAAGTCTCTCTCGACGAGCAGGAGATGGAATTCCTGTACAAGGATGGGGCGGACTACCATTTCATGAATACTGAGACCTACGAGCAGATCCATCTCAACGAAGAGACTTTGGGGGACAGCGTCTTCTATTTGATTCCCAATATCAAAATTAAAGTAGAGTTTTACGATGGCAGCCCAATCGGTGTTGAGCTTCCAGCAACCGTTGAGATGGAGGTGATCGAGACCGAGCCCGGTTTGAAGAGCGCCACAGCCTCAAACGTCAACAAGCCCGCAAAAATGGAAACCGGCTTGGTTGTTCAAGTACCTCCCTTCATCAATGCGGGCGAGAAAATCCGCATCGATACCAACGAGGGTGAATACATGGAACGAGTTCGCGGCTAATCGTCGCAGCCGCTCTGGGAAAAACTAAACGGTAGGGACGCGCTGCTGCGCGTCCTCTCGAGTTTGTAGATTTCTCGGGCAAGGAGAGACAATTTGTCCCCCTTGGCAAGGGGGACGCCGCGTTCTTTGCGGCAGGGGGTGCCGAGAATGCTGAGAACCCCTGTGGTCCTCCTTTGTAAGGGGGACAAAAAGAGCCAGAGCTTCGGTCTGGCCTGGACGCGCTGCTGTGCGTCCGAGACGCTAAACCCGAAACGGACGCGGAGTCACCGCGTCCCTACCAGATCACGTCGTCGGTTCGTGCCCCCAAACAAGCTCCGACTTAACCCCAATCCTCCAGCCCGAAACGCAAGACACCCACAACCCTTATCTCGCCTTCCCGAGCATACTTATAACGTTTGTCGTTTTTTAATCGTCTAAGAGACGTTGACATTAAGCGATCCGGGTTTGGAGAATGGACTTCCCTTGGAAAACGCGTTGATCTTTCAAGCGGTTGCGCAGGAGACAGGCTTGAGCCTTTCCCCCAAACCAGCGGCGATTGCAGACGAAGACTGGCAGCATGTTGAAGCCCTGTTTCGCGGCAGCCTGCCAGCATTCGAACGGCTGTACCAACAGCATGGCGGACGCATGAAGAGCATCGCGTGCAACCTGATGGGGAATACTTCGGACGCAGAAGATGCCGTTCAGGAGTCTTTTCTGAAAGTGTACCGAAGCATCCGGAGCTTTCAGGGCCACTCTTCGCTGTCGACCTGGATGTACCGGATTCTCGTCAATACCTGCCTTGACCTGAAGCGCAAGCAACGCAGGCAGGAGTTACCAGAACCCGCTGGCAGCCAGGAAGACGTTCCAAGTCCGCAGGGACTCACGGCGAATCACCCTTTGCGTCTGACTCTGGAGAAGATCGTTGCCTCTCTGGACGAACGGCTGCGAAACGTCTTTCTATTGTTCGAAGTTGAAGGCTTCAAACACTCTGAAATCTCAGAGATGCTGAACATCTCAGAAGCCGCTTCCAAGGTCGCACTGTTTCAAGCCAAACGGGAGCTGCGCGGAAGGCTTGCCAGATCTCAACCCGCAGCAAGGAATCAAAAATGATCGTGGACTGCAAGGAATTTGAAAAACTCCTGAGCGAAGGCATTAGCGAACTTACCGACGCGGCGGCCGCACATCTCCGCGGGTGCCGCGGTTGTGCCGAGGAATGGCAGGCTTGGCAAGAGGTGGCTCAAGCAGCTCCAGCCCTGCGCAAGACGTGGGAAAGCCCTGAGCTCTGGGCGCGCATCCGGCAGTCGTTGGAGGCGGAAGCTGAGAAAGCAGAGCGATGGCGTTGGTGGCGCCGAGGAGGGTTTCTTCAGTTGAGCCTCCAGTGGCGGGCGGCAGCCGCAGTGATTATCCTGGTTCTTTCCGGACTTGGCGGATGGATGATGTTGCGTCAACCGCGTCAGGCATCGGTGGATGGGGACCTGCGCCTGTTGACTGAACGCACTCTCGACGAAATTGAGCGCAATGAAACGGCGTATCTGAAGTCGATTGACAAACTCTCGCAACTCGCTGCGCCGAAGGTGCAACACGCAGAGTCGCCGATCCTTGCGAGCTATCGTGAAAAGCTGCTGCTGATCGATTCAGCCATTGAAGAGTTGCGCAATCAGGTGGAACGGAATCGGTTCAACGCTCACCTGAGACGTGAACTTCTGCTCATCTATCAGGAGAAGCAGCACACCCTGGAGGAAGTACTCAAGGATGGATCTCATGCGAACTAGCGATTTCAGGCACACCGGCATCTCGTGGCTTTTCGGAATTCAGGTGGCAGCCTCCCTGATCCTCGGAGCAGTTCTGGCATCCAGTCAGGCTCTGGCAGCCAGCCAACCAGATCGAGAGGACTTCACCCGTGATTTCCAGAAGAGTCTGACGTTGCCTCAGGGGCAAACCGTCCGTTTGGATCATCGGCACGGAAATGTCAACGTGAGGACACACACTGGCCAGGAACTGAAGCTGCAAGCCAGCATTCGCGTGTCAGCCCCGGACAAACAGGAAGCAACGGAATTTGGAAATCAAGTCCAGATCCTCGTGGACCAGAATGCCGCAGGAGTTTCGATTCGCACACAGTATCCCCAGGGGGATACCCGTTTGTTTTCGGGCCGCCGCAACGTCTCATTCTCCGTAAACTACGATTTGCTGATGCCTGCTGATTCTCCGCTAATGATCAAGAACAGCTTTGGGAACGTCAGCGTGTCTGGACTGAAGGCAAACGGTGACATTACGAATGGGCACGGGTTGCTTAGCTTCAGCGCTGGCCAGGGACTCCAGCGGCTCGAGAATTCTTTTGGGGGCATTGAAGTAACCGACAATGCGGGCGATGTCGCTGTCACCAACAGCAACAGCTTCGTCACCGTGCGGCAGGTGAAAGGAGCGGTGACTCTGAAGAACCGGTTTGGGAAGGTCAGCGTCAGCGAAGTGAGCCAGGGAGTGACCATCGCGAATAACAATGGTGCCGTGGACCTGTCCGGCGCAGGAGGACCATCCAGTGTCATTAACTCCTTCGGGCCTGTCGTAGTGAATCGCGTCTCGGGTGATCTCAACGTGAATTCCAACAATGGCTCTGTGGATGCTCGTGCCGTGGCTGGCGCTGCGACGCTCAACAGCTCTTTCAGTTCTATAACGTTTTACGACATTGGCAAGAAACTGTCCTGCACTGGCTCCAATGGCCGCATCAGCGGAAGTAAAGTTGGTGAGACCGCAGTCATTCGGAACAGTTTTGGCCTTGTCGAATTGAAGGATGTGGGAGGTGCCGTCGAAGTTGAAAATGCCAACGGCAAGATCCTCGTGCAAGAGATTCGCGGCAGCGCTGTGCTAAAAAACCGCTTTGGAGAGATCGATGCTGCCGGCATTTCCGGCAATGTCACAGCCACCAGCAGCAACGCCCCCATCAGGTTGAGCCGGGTGACGGGAATCGCGGACGTGCGCGGCTCGTTTGGAGCCGTCACGGTCAGCGGGGCTGGCAAGGGAGCCAAGGTGGTTTCAGGGAATGGCGCAGTGACCGTCTCTGATGCGCAGGGTGAAACCTACATCAAGAACAGCTTTGGAATGGTCCGGGCCGACAGGGTCACGGGCAAGCTGACCGTCGAAAACGCCAACGGCAACGTCAACGCTACCGGAGTGACCGACGGCGTCTCAGTGCGTACTTCCTTCTCTCCGGTTCGAATTGACGGCGTGCAGGGAGCTGTTGAAGTCTACAATCAAAACGGATCTATCGAAGTCGCCGGTCTCCAAGGTAAACCGGGTGGGACTCAGTCCTGCCCCGGCTTGATCTTGAAAACCTCATTTGCTCCCATCCGAATCTATCTCCCTCCAAGCACAGGCTTCGCAGTTTCAGCCAAGACTTCATTCGGAAGGATCAACAGCGAACTGCCCTTGACGGTTTCGGGATCTCTTGGGAACGACTCGTTGACCGGGAAGATTGGCAATGGCGAATGCGACGTTAACCTTACGAACGCCAACGGCAACATCGACATTCTCCAGGCAGGCTCGAAAAAACCGCAGTGAGGGCTGCGAACGCGCCGAGACAGTAATTCCACTCCTTGACAAGGAGGGGTGGCGCGAAGGTGGGGTCTTGGGAAGACTCCACGCGGTCGCGGAGCGCCGGGGTGGTGCGATCCTACCCCCCTGCAGTCGCCCCCTCTTGTCTCCCTTCACTTTCTCCACCTTTGGTCCGTCCAAGTTCTCGGACCCTCATATTTTCCTTTGACCCGACCCCATGGCTACTGGGATCATTACGTTAGTTGAACGCTTGGAGCCGGGCAACTCCGTGTGCCGGCTTCACTTCTAATAGCGTTGACTGTTGTCATTTTGTAATGGAGGGGCAATGATCCCGAAAGCTTTTCTAGCTGGTGTCCTGGTGCTGTTGGGTCTTCCATACCTCGTCAAGGCTGGTGAGGACGCGAAGGCCGCGGTTCGGAAAGAGAATCCGCCAATCGCTGTCGAAGAAATCATCCGCAAGTTCTCAGAAAAAGAGCAGGAATTTCAGAAGGCCCGCGAGAACTACATCTACCGGCAAACGGTGCGCATTGAGGTCCTTGAACTCGACGGCCGACGGTCAGGGCGAAGAGTATTTCATGGTCTCGGACATCCTGTTCGACAACAAAGGCCGCCGAATTGAAAAGGTGGTCCGCTCTCCTCCCAGCACCCTGCAACGAGTCATCCTGACGCCAGAGGACCTCCACGATATTCAGCAGATTTTCCCATTCGTTCTCACCACCAGCAATGTAGGCAAGTACAATCTGACCTACCTGGGGAAGGAGAAGATCGACGAAATTGACAGCTATGTGTTCGACGTGTCGCCCAAGAAAGTTGAGAAGGACGAGCGATACTTTGAGGGAAAGATCTGGGTGGACGATCAGGATTTGCAGATTGTGAAGACGGATGGAAAGACCATATACGTCGTTACCAAAAAGAACAAGGACGCGCGCTTCCCTCGCTTCGAAACCTATCGGAACAACGTCGATGGGAAGTACTGGTTCCCCGTCTACACAAAAGCCGATGATATTCTGGACTTTCCCGGAAACAAGGTGCGGATTCGGGAAGTAGTGAAGTATGAAAACTACAAGCGTTTCGAAGCCGATGTGAAGATTACGGATGTGGAAGAGCTGCCGGAAGAAAAGTCAAAGCCCAAGCAGTAGGACCCATCCTTCTTTGCGTCATTCCCGTGTAAGCGGGAATGACGCAATTCTAAAAACAGCCTGGATTCCCTCTTTCTCGGGAATGACCCCATCTAAGCAGGGCGACATAAGTAAATGCTCATGAGCATCGCTCCCTTGCGGCTGCCCCCTCACCCCAGCCCTCTCCCCATGGGAGAGGGTGGCCGAAGGCCGGGTGAGGGGGCGATGGAATAACGACGCGGTGTATAGCTAGGATCGCGGAAAGTACTCTTCAAATCTCTCGCACAAATCCACGAAGGTCTTCAACCCAAATCCAGTAGCGCCTGCAGCGTAATACTTCCAGGGTTTATCGAACAAAAATGGTCCTGCAATATCCAGATGCGCCCAGGCCGTATTTTCGGGCAGAAATTCCTGCAGGAAAAGGCCGGCCGTGATGGCGCCCCCGTTGGGGCCGCCAACGTTGTTGATGTCGGCATACGGCGTTTTCAGCAACTCCTTGTACTCCTCCGGCAGCGGCAACTGCCAATAGTTCTCCCCGTGATTCGTCCCGGAGCGGATGACTGCTTGAATCAGCGCTGCGTCGTTCCCCATGATGCCGGCATAACCCTGCCCCAGGGCGCGCACTACGGCTCCGGTCAACGTGGCGATGTCCACGATATGCGTGGCCCCCATCTCGCCTGCCAGCGCAAAACCGTCGATCAGCACCAGCCGGCCTTCCGCATCGGTGTTGTCTACCTGGACGGACTTGCCGTTCTTGGCGGTGAAGATGTCGCCCGGCCGCTGGGCGTTGGCATCGGGTGTATTCTCTGCCGACGGAATAATCCCCACGACATTGATCGCCGGCTTCAGTTGGGCAATCGCCTTCATGGCATACAGGACCGCGGCGCCTCCCGCCATATCTCCCTTCATTTCCAGCATGCGGTCGGAGGGTTTGATCGAAATGCCACCCGTATCAAACGTAATGCCTTTGCCCACCAACGCCAGCTTGGCCGCCGACTTCTTCGGCGCCTTGTATTCCAGGCTGATCAGCCGGGGCGGATGTACGCTTCCCTTCCCCACTCCCACCAACCCTGTGTAGCCACCTTTCTCCAGTGCTTTCTCATCCAACACGGTTACTCTCAAGCCGTGTTTCTTTCCGATCTGCTTTGCAAGGTTACCCAGCACTTCAGGATAGACGGCGCACCCCGGCTCATTGACTATCTCACGGCATTCATTGACGGCGTTTGACACCAGAGAATAGCGTTCGAACTTCTTCCGGCAAAGTGCGAGCGCGTCATCGCTCGTCAGCAGTGAGACAGCCGCCGCACCGAGATACTTGTTTTTCTCCATCTTGTACCGCTCGAAGGCATAGCTGCCCACAATGACGCCTTCAACGACCTTCCCAAAGTAGGTGGGTGCGTCCGCGCCGTTCAGCAGAAACGTTACTTGTTTCAAATTCAAGTCGCTGCCCCAGGAAATGGCGCGGGAGGCGTAGAGTTTGATTCGTTCCCAAACGTTGTAGGAAGCATTCAACGCCGTGTGGAACACAAGAATGTGTTTGATTCCACCGGTCCACCGGCTGAAGTACTCCTTCTTGATGGCCTTTTCCTCGAAATCCCTGTTCAGATTCTTCAACAGCCCTGCCAGCTCCGGATCTTCGACGGCAGAGAGTTTCAATTCTTTGTCCAGAATAATGACCAGCAGATCTGTCGAGATCTTCTGGAGGCGTGCGCTGTTGACTTCCAGTTTCATTGTTCAGCTCCTGTGACAAGTAGCTTGGTGGAAGTGGCGACGACGCTGGCCGAGCAGCCACGTCTGAGTCTCTGACATTTAAGGGCAGCAACTCCTTGTCCGCGCAGCTCTTGGTAAGGGGAACACGCGACGCTGCGCTTTTTGCGGCAGGGGTCGTGCGAAACAACCCCCTCTTGATCTCCCCCTCATTCGCTTCGCAAGGGGAAGAAGGAAATTCCAATGCCGGCATCTTGCTTGCGACGTTCACACTTCGAATTTCGCACTTCCGCAGCTACTTCGTCTTCTGATACTCCTCTCTCAACCGCTGCATAAGATCTTCGCGCCGGTCGTAAAGGCGCTTCAGTTTGCGGGGCGTCCGCGTGGCAATGGCATAGGCCGCGATCAGCGGCACTGCGATCGTCGAGTCACAGTAGCAAACGACCGTCCCCGGCAACTGATCCGGATCCACCTTCCCCCAGCTCACCGCTTCGCTGGGTGTTGCGCCGGACAAGCCACCGGTGTCGGGGCGGGCATCGGTAATCTGCAGAAAGTAGTCATGCCCCTTTTCGGCAATGCCCAGAACCTCTTGAAGCTGCGGTTCGGTCTGGAGGATGAAATTCTTGGGCGAACCTCCTCCACAAATGAACACGCCGCTCTTTCCGCCGGCGCGCTTGGCCTCCAACACGATGGCTGCGGTCTCATTGACGTCCGCACACACGTCAAGCCGCAACTGGTTGCCGTCCAGGGCCTTGGCGGCAACGTTCATGCCAATGGAACTGTCCCCGGGAGAAGAGGTGTAAACAGGCACACCGCAGCGATAAGCCGCAGCCAGCACCGACTTGTTCTTGAGCCCAAGCACTTTTTCGCGTTCGTCTACGTACTTGCCAATCCGATGATGGAATTCAGCAGTGCTCATCTCCTTCTGAAACTCTGGAGCACTGATCACTTCCCTGAAAAAAGGCATCTGTGGAGAGCAGGACATGATAGTCGAAGAAGATGTCGTAGATTCGCACGACGCCTTCCTCGCGCAAGACGACGTCGCTCGTCTGGGGATTCCCGACATGCATCTCCAACCCGATTCCAAAATGTGTGTCGTGGTAGAGGTTGGCACCTGTTGTCACAATCCAATCCACAAACCCACTCTCGATCAGGGGAATGAATGTGGAGATGCCCATGCCGGCAGGGGACAAAGCGCCGGAGAGTGTCATGCCTACCGTAACACTCTCGTCGAGCATCTGCTTGGCATAGAGGTGACAGGCCTCTCTTAACCGCGCGGCGTTGTAGGCGCAAAACACCTGATCGATCAGGTCGGAAATCTTGAGATCCGGATGAATTGCTGCCGGATCGATTCTCTTGCCTCTAAGGTACTGACTCTTGGGATTCATTGAATTCCGTTCTTTCCAATCCAACGATTGGGCATCGGGTGACTGAAAATCGCGGCTAAGATTAAACGATCACGGCATGTCTTTGCAAAAGACTTCAGGCAAGATGAGGCGGGCCGCCTGAAGGTTCCGCCCTTTAGAGAAAGACGGGATGTCCGCTGTCTCCGTTATGATGGCTTTGCAAAGACTAGCTCCAGGGTCTGCCGCGGATTGCCCGAGCTTTACCACTTTGTGGAATTGTTTTCTTCTTGGGGTGTCCCGCGGCCTCTGAGCATAAGCAGTACCCCTCCTAGCCTAACCTCCAGCAATATCGAGCAGTTTTGGACCGTCACGTCCTTGTTTTCTTTCCAACTCGGAGTCGGAAATTTTTTGGCTATTGGCTTGCCATTCAAAGGATATCTTGCGTAGAATGCGAGCACTTCACACACTGTCTGTTACGACTCGCACTTAAAAACGCACCACAGTTGCATCGTGGATCTCCAACGACTGAGGAGTTTCATGTCCAAAGAAAGTCCGTTGAGCACCTTGCTAGGTCAATTGAACAAAGAGTACAGCCTTTCGGAAGAATTCAAGAACCGAGTTACCCATTTGATTGAGCGACTGGAAGGGCTGAATCTGCCTGATGACCAAGTGCAAACCCTGCTGGGAAAGGTGCGCGAGACCTACGAACGCCAGGTGCTGGTGGAATCGTGCCGGGAGGAAAGCCGGAAGTCACTGGAGCGCATCCAAGGCGCCATCCAGTCTTATTCGAATGCGTTGAACAACATCAATCAGAGACTTGACCAAGCTGAGGCTGCCTTGGAGAACCTGCTGAGTTCCAAGCCCGTTGCAGCGCTGGCACAATCTTCGGAAGAAAAGTCCATCCGTCCCATCGACAAAGAAAAGGCCAAGGCGCTGGCGGCATTCGCCAGCATCACCAGCAAGAACAGCCGCGTCAACTAAGTTGGCCCTGCCAGACGATTCAGCGGATACCTTCGAGACCGTGTGCGAAGGGATAAGGGGGAGGTGCTGTGAGGTTGACTCACCCCTTCAGCATCTGAATGATACCTTTCACATACCCTGGTTCGCGGCAGTCTTCGCTCAGAGCTTTCTGCACTGACTCCAATCCCGGATACGCGTGGGTTATCATCGATTTGGCATCAACCCTTCTTGAGCTGATGGCGTCGACGGCGCGACGGTAGGTGAGTGGAGTTCCGTCGGCGTCGAAGCCTCCCGAAGCTCCAATCGGCGATACCAAAACAGGTTCAAGGAATTGCACCAGATTCAGGATGCCAATATCCTTGCCGCGATGGCCGTGGCCATAGAGAACAAAGGTCCCTTGCTTGCGCAGTATCCAAGGAACTTGTTCGAACAAAGCGCCATTGCCGCAAGCGTCGATCAGGCACTCCACGCGACGGCCACCCGTCAGGTCCCTAACTGCCTCGATCAACGTCTGTTGCCGGAGATTGACGGTCACGGCACCGAATTGTTTGGCCAGTTCCAGTTTTCGTTCCTGCACATCGGCCACGATCACCTGGCCCTCAAAGCCACGCACATTGCGAAAATATTGCGTAAACAACAGGCCCGCTGGACCTGATCCGCAAATCAGAATAGTGCGAATTCTGCGATCGCCTTCAAAGGTGTAGCGCGCTGGTGTTTTTTCCAGCATCTGCGCCGAATGCAGAATGCATCCCAACGGCTCGGCCAAGGCTGCCTCAAGGAACGTCAGATCGCCGGTGATCTTGACTGCATTTGCAGCGGGCACGGCGACAAACTCTGCCATTGCCCCTTGAAGTCCCGTAATACCGTGCTCGCGGTAGTAGATACACTGGTGTGAATCACCGGTTTGACAGTACTCGCACAAGGTTGTCCGCCGGGTACTGTGGCAGTTGTGTCCCTGATCCACCACGATGCGGTCACGTGGCGTGAATCCCTTGACCTCGCTCCCCACCTCCGCGACTTCCCCACAGAACTCGTGACCCAGAATTTGCGCTTGTTCCTCCAGAGGAATCACCCGGCCCGTGGCGTCCATGTTGTAGTTTCCTTCGCCGCGGAAGATATGGATGTCGGTGCCACAGAGTCCCACCGCTGCGACGCGAACCAGGAGTTCGTACGGACCTGGCTTGGGTACCGGGATGTCCCGAATTGTTATCTTCGATGGCCCTTCCAACACAGCTGCGTGCATCAGGTGATTCTCCCTTTTCGCTACGTGTCCAAATCGGCTAGATCCAGGCGTCCCTCGCTCTGGAGCCGCTCAAAAATCTGGACGGTGGCCTCGATTCCTGCCTTGAGATCTGTGGTGGGCACTGTTCCAATCTCGTCGCGCAGACCATGCTCGGCCAGGTTCGAAGCAATTCCAAGGGTGTTCGAGGTGCAGCGAATCATTCCTTTGAATCGGGGATAGACTTCTTCAACCGCTTGGATGAAGCTCTCCACGGTGATTACCGCACCGCGAATATTGTACGCACGGGCACCCGACTTGCGGCTCTCGGCACAAGCAATGAACGTTTTGGCCGTATCATCCACAAACTGCATGGAGACCGGACCGCCAAACTTGATCTCAAATGCTCTGCCTGCCACGGCGGCTTTCAGTGCTTTGGTTGGACCAGAGGTAATTCCAAAATCGCGACCCGGCCCATAGACGGCATAAGGACGCAATCCGACGCTCGAAATCTGCTGATCCCGGTAGTACACCCGAGCGTTCCCTTCATTGCATTGTTTGAAAACTCCGTAGTGCGTTTCGGGCAGCAGCGGGGCACTCTCGTCCAGAGGACCCGTGCCATAGTCTTCCTCGGGCCCAAAAACTGCGGCAGAACTGGCGTAGACGAGCCCTTGCAAATCTTTTCCACGCGCTCGTGCCGCTTCGAAAACATTGATCGTTCCCACGACATTGACCATGGCACCCAATCTCGGATTCGCGCGGCAGGTGGGCACCTGCAGCCCAGCCAGGTGAATAATGGTGTCGATCTTCTGTCGCTGAACTTCGGTGTGGGTCTGCTCCGAGTCGCAGACATCGCCACGAATGAATTGCACCCGCGAGAGAGCTTGCGTGCTGAGAAGCAGCCCGAGCCGCTTGGGTTCAAGATCCAGATCAAAGACGAAGACCTCCTGTCCGCGATCCACCAGATTCTTGACAACCCAAGCCCCAATGCAGCCTTGAGCCCCGGTGACAAAGTAACGTGCCATTCAAGCAGTCTCCGCTGTAGTTGGTGAGCCAGCGAAGAACGGATTGCCAAGAACCTACTTTACGGTAAACGGCGCCTTGAGGACCGCTTTGCCCCACTGCAACATCAATTCGCCCGCATTGGCCTTGGCCCCCCGCGTCAGGCTCAACGTAAACATCTCAACGGGCTCGCTGCCTTCGGAAAAAGTCATCGGAATCGAAGCCACGTCGTCAATCGATCCTGAATACTGCGTTCCCCATTGCCCGATCTGCTTGTTGAATACCAGCTCAAAAGCCTGATCGCCCACTTTCTTGAGCCACAAGCTGTAGCTGCCTGCGGGAACCGCCATTTTTCCAAACGACACCCTGCCATCCGAGGTATAGGTGGTGGACTTGTCTGCACCCATCCGCCATACCTTGCCCGGCTCGACTAATGCAAGCGGATCACGCCCTTTCATCGAAGGACGCCCATACTCGATCATCACGAATTTTCCCGCGATGTCGAGCTTGCTGGTGGCTCGCGGGTTTCGCTGTGCGAAAGAAACAGTACTGGCAACAAGTGTCAACACCACGAGAGTTGCGGATTTTCTAGTCAGCCCGCTCATGAAAATGCCTCCGTTCTGCAGGGGATCGTTACAATGAAATGTTCGATTGCAGCCGATAGCGTTGGCGCGTCATTTCCGCAGGTAAGCATCATCGCCTGCAAGCCAGTCGTGCCGGATGGGCGAGAAAATGTCGTAAGCCAGGGTGTCTTCCAGGGCAACAACCGCATGCTTTACGTTTGAGGGTATGTTCATCGCATGGTTGGTGCCGACCACCTTCTCCTCCGGACCAAATTGGAACCGAAGCAGGCCGGTCACAACCAGCGTCATTTGCTCGCTCTCGTGATGGTGCTCTGGAACCAAACAGCCCTTCTTCAAGAAGATCTGCGCCACCATGATCTTCTCTCCATAGACAAACTTGCGCGAGAACTTCTCGTTGAGTTGTTCCTGTGCCAGGCTACTCCAATCAAAAGCTTGCATGGCAGTCTCCGAGTAGGCAGGACAGCCACAACCAAGTCGGCGGCCTGACAAGCCATTCGCACTCAGCTGGTGAAAATTTCACGAATCAATGGGAAAGAGAGGGCGACCCGGTTCGAGCGTCCAACTTTTCTGCCAGTCCTGCTTTCCGTCCGTTCTGCAGCCAACGAACACCCGCTGCCTTGAACATACCGCCAACATCGGCCCGATCATCCACCCGAACCACTTCTCCCTTCAACACCAAAGGTCGGGCCATCCGAACCGGCAGGGAAATATGCAGCGTCAACTGCATGCCCACTTGCACTTCCGACATCGTAAAGAAACTGGCTCCTGACGGGCTGTAGTCCTGCAGTTTGCTGCTTTCATGCACAGCCCCGCGACCCGACGCGCCTGTATACTCCACCCTCCAATTCACCGGCGTCCGCGGATGCATTCGTTGTTCATTGATGGATGACATGATTCACCTCACCGAGGGTCAGTCTCTCGTGATCTGAGCTGTTGTGTGTGAGAGGCTGTGCTTCGTCGATTTCTGAGTAGCGAAAGGCAGCTTAACAATTCCACAGCCTGATGTCCATAGGACCATCCTGCCCTCGCTTCCCTCAAGTCTTGAGCTGGTTCCGAGAGTCAAGCTACCGGACAATGAGCAGCTTGGGTGCGCATCGATTCGAGCCAGGAGACGGATGCGGCACTTGACATCCATAGCGATTCGAACATATGATTCAATCAGTCGTTTTAATCGGCTCCGCAAGAATGGTGATAGATGGCCCCAACCACCCGCCAGAAAATTCTCGATGCTGCCGAAAAACTCTTTGCACGCCATGGATTTGAGAGCACTTCCTTGCGCTCCATCATCGCCAGCGCCGGCGTGAACCTGGCCGCCATTCACTATCACTTCAGAGGCAAAGAGGGCCTCATTCGGGCAGTCATCGAGAGGCGCTTTGCCCCGGTCAACGATGAGCGGCTTCGCCTGCTGGCCGAATACGAGAACCGGAGGGAGGGTCAGGCACCGCTTGTGGAGGAAATTCTCGACGCCTTTCTTGCGCCAATGCTCCGCGTCGGACTTCTTCACTCGGGACAAGGGCGTCTGCTCATGCAGTTGGCCGGGCGGCTTCTGCAAGGGTCCGAGGGGATGTTGGATAAGGCTGCCGGCAGCGAGTTTGAGCGTGTAGCGGCCCGTTTTCTAGCAGCGTTCCAGAAAGCCGTGCCTCTCACCAAACAGGAGATCGCGTGGCGGATGAACTTCACGATTGGCGCGGCGGCACGAACTCTGTTTGGCGGCGTCCCAATCAGGATCCTTTCCAGCGCGAGCCACGAGGACTTGCAGGAGCGAGACGTGCAGCGGGTTCTCCAGCGGCTCATTGCTTACACCGCGGCTGGAATGAAAGCGCCCGCTTGGGAGCCAACGGATCCAGGAGTCTGAATCCTAGAATCGATGGAAGAATGAGCCAGACATCGAACACCCTCGGAATCTGCCAAGCACCGCTCGTAGTCAAACCAGTGTGTTCCAGGGTTGTCCGTTTCGGGAGCGTTATGCCCAAGCTCGATAAGCGACAGATTGTAGCCATCGTGCTGGTTCTAGCGGCAGTTCTTCTCTTGGTCCGCTGGCTTGGTTGGGGAAACGGAGACCCCACAGTTTTGAAGGTCTCCGGCAACATCGAACTGACCGAGGTAGAAATCGCCTTCAAGTCTGCAGGGCGACTGGTCGCGCTGGCAGTGGAGGAAGGCGATCAGGTAAAGAAGGGCGCTCTGATCGCCCGGCTGGACCAGGAAGAGCTCCTGCAGCGGCGCGAGAGCGCTGCCGCCTCGCTCGACTCCACCCGCTCTCGCCTGGTGCAATCAGGCACCGCCATTGAGTATCAACGCCAGCAAACAGAAGCACAGATCGGCCGCAGTCGGGCCGAACTCAACCAGGCGGAAGCCGTTCTAAAAGAGCTTCAGAGCGGATCGCGCCGCCAGGAGATTGAAGCTGCGCGCGCGGCCGCAGACCGTGCCAAGGCGGAGGAGCAACGGGCTCGTGCAGACTGGGAAAGGGCACAAATTTTATACAAGGACAAAGATATCTCAACGGCTCGATACGACGAAGCCAAGGCCCATTTTGAAAGCGCCCAGGCGCAATTGCAGCAGGCAGCCGAACAATTCGACATGGTTCAGGAAGGCCCTCGCAAGGAAGACATTGAGGCCGCCCGCGCACAGGTCGACCGGGCCAAGGCCAACGTCCGTGCCGCCGAGGCGGCCCGTCTCGAGCTCAAGCGCCTGCAAGAAGAGCAATCGGCCCGGAAGGCCGACACTCGCCAGGCAACCGCTCAACTGGAGATTCAGGAAACCTTACTCAAGAACTCAGAAATCGTCGCTCCGATGGATGGCGTCATCCTGGTGAAATCGGCAGAACCCGGCGAGGTGCTGGCAGCCGGAACCACGGTTGTCACGTTGGGAAATCTCGCCAAACCGTGGCTGCGTGCCTACATCAACGAGAAGGATCTCGGCCGGGTAAAACTGGGCACCGAGGTCAAAGTCACCACCGATTCGTTTCCCGGCAAGACCTACCTGGGCCGCATTTCGTTCATTGCGTCCGATGCCGAATTTACTCCCAAACAAATTCAGACGCAGGAGGAACGGGTCAAGCTGGTCTATCGGGTCAAGATCGACGTGGAAAATCCGGCCGGAGAGCTGAAGTCCAACATGCCCGCCGACGCCGCGATTCCGCTGTCGCCTTAGCCATCATCATCGTCCCCCTTAGACAAGGGGGGACTTCAGGGGGGTTCGGCGATCGCAGCCTCAGTGTTGCGACCTCAGCAGACTGATTGTTTTGCCATGCGTTTTCTGTCCCCCTTGAAAGGGAATGGAAGCTTTGAGAAAGCTTCCCCGCGCTATTTTGCGGCAGGGGGTCTCTCAGTCAACGAACGGATCCGCTCGGCTTACTATCCGCCGGGTGACGTTCTTTCGCGGGAATGACGGGTTCGGGCTGCTATCGATATGAACACTGAACCTGCGATCTCCATCACAAACTGCACGCGCCGGTTCGGCTCGCTCACGGCGGTGAACGCCTTGAACCTCACTGTGGCGAAGGGTGAGATCTTCGGGTTAGTCGGCCCCGACGGTGCCGGGAAAACCACCACTCTGCGCATGCTTTCGGGTTTGCTCGACCCCGACGAAGGTGAGATTCAGATCGGGGGACAAAACGTCCAGCGCAATCTGATGGCGGTCAAAGACCGCATTGGTTACATGGCGCAGCGCTTTGGGATGTATCTGGATTTGACGGTCGAGGAGAATCTTTTCTTCTACGCGGATCTCTTTGGAATTCCTGACAGCGAAAGAGACCCGTTGATGGTCAAGCTTCTCCACATGACCCGCATGGAACCCTTTCGTCAGCGCCAGGCTGGCCAGCTTTCCGGAGGGATGAAGCAGAAACTGGCTCTGATGTGCAGCCTGCTGCATCATCCCGAGATACTCATCCTGGACGAACCCACCAATGGCGTCGATCCCGTTTCCCGGCGTGACTTCTGGGCGATTCTCTATGAACTGGTCAAGGAAGGACTGACCGTGGTGGTCACGACCGCCTACCTCGACGAAGCGGAGCGCTGCAATCGCGTCGGGCTTATGTTTGAAGGACGTCTGGTGCGATGCGAGTCACCCGATCAGTTGAAACAGGAAGGGAAAGACGAGAGCTATGAAGTAGAAACGCTCAGAGCCGCACAAGGCCCGCACGCTGTTGCAGTCCGCCAGGGGTGTGACCAGCGTTGAATCGGCTGGCCCGGCACTGCATCTGTTTCTGGACCCAGCCTTAACCTCAGCTGCCGATCTGGCTGCGATGCTCGAACAGCAGGGAGCAGGGCCGGCTCAGTTCAAGCGAATCACTCCTACTCTGGAGGATGTGTTCATCTCGGAGGTCCGAAAAGCGTCACGGCAATAAAGAACGGATACCCTCGGTTTGTGTTCAAGGACTAGAACGACGACGAAAGGAAGCCCTTCGTATTGCTGCCAGAAGCGTCCCCCTTGGACAAGGGGGACTTCAGGGGGGTTTTGGAAGATCGCAACCTCTGATTCAGACGTCACACAGATTCCCTCTCATCATTCGTCGACGACGAGCACGAGATGTCATTGAAAGGAGCAGAAGAAAGACCAGAATGCTGATTGCGCTCGGCATTGCTCCCGCTTGGGTTCAGCTTTTCCGTTTCTTAACAAAACCCCCGACAATCATCCCAATCTCGCAAGGGGGAATTTCATATCGTCCCCCCTTGGACAAGGGGGGACTTCAGGGGGGTTTTGAGGCTCGCAACTTCAATTGCGAGCTCAGGTGAACGACTGATTCCCCTCACCCTTCTTCGGGCACGAACACTTCGTCGAGGACGAGCACGACGACGAGGACGATTCTAGGAAACGCCAGTGAACACTCAACCGATCGCCGTAGAAACCAAAGACCTGGTCAAGCGTTTCCGCGATTTCGTCGCTGTGGACCATGTGAGTCTCACCGTCAACCGTGGGGAGATTTTTGGTTTTCTGGGCTCCAATGGCGCTGGAAAGACCACCACCATCCGCATGCTGTGCGGGCTGCTCACGCCCACCGCTGGCAGCGCCCGCGTGGGAGGTTTTGACCTGGCTACTCAGGCGGAGCAGATCAAGCAGACCATCGGCTACATGTCTCAAAAATTTTCTCTCTACGACGATCTCAGCGTCGTGGAGAACATCGATTTCTTCAGCGGGGTCTACAACGTGCCGCAGGCGCTGCGCCGTGAGAGGAAAGAGTACGTCCTAAAAATGTCGGGACTGGAGAAGCGGGGCGACACCATGACGCATCTGCTTCCAGCCGGATGGAAGCAGCGCCTGGCATTGGGTTGCGCCATCCTTCACCAGCCTCCCATTCTGTTTCTCGACGAGCCAACATCGGGTGTCGATCCCATCGCGCGCCGCAGCTTTCTGGGATTTGATCTACCAGCTTTCGGCGGAGGGGCGCACTGTGTTCGTCACCACGCACTACATGGACGAAGCCGAGTATTGCCATCGGCTGGCCCTCATGCATCGAGGCCGGATCATCGGACTTGGCCCTGCTGCAGAACTGAAACGTGCCATGGTTTCCCACACCCTCATGCACCTGGAGTCCACAGATGTATTGGAAAGTTTGAGGGTTCTGGAGCACAACGAAGAAGTCATCGAAGCCGCGGTCTTCGGCAGCGGCTTGCATCTGACGGTGCGCGACCCGGCGGCCGCCGAAAGGGCCGTGCGCGCAGCACTCTCGGAGCGCGGCATCGGAATCAAGCGGCTGGCTGTCATTGAGCCCTCCATGGAAGACGTCTTCGTGGGCATGATCGCGCAGGAGGAACGCAAAGCCTCATGAACCTCCGACGCACTCGCGCCGTAGCCCGAAAGGAATTCCGGCACATCCTGCGGGATCCGCGCAGCCTCAGCCTGGCTCTCGCCATGCCGATGATGATGCTGCTGCTGTTCGGTTACGCATTGTCGCTGGACGTGGATCAGATTCCCACCGCGGTCGTTGACCAGGACCGCACGCCGCAGAGCCGTGACCTGCTTGAGCGCTTCACGGCGTCGCACTATTTCAAACTGGTCGACTTTCCCGAGCATGTCCAGGAAATCGAGCGACAGATTCTGCGCGGCAAGGTGGTGCTAGGTATTGTGATCCCCCCCGACTATTCGCGGCAGCTCACCAGCGGCAGAATCGCTCAAGTCCAGCTCCTGCTCGACGGCAGCGATTCGAATACCGCATCCATCGCAGCCGGCTATGCAGATGGAGTTTCGCAGGCCTTTGCTCTCGAACTTCGGGAGCGCTTCATCAACCAGCGTTTCGGGTTGACAATGCCGAAGGCCGTCGAGCCACGCCTGCGGGTTTGGTACAACAGCGAGCTCAAGTCGAAGAACTACATCATTCCGGGACTGATTGCGGTCATCCTCATGATCATCTCGGCCATGCTCACCTCTCTGACCATTGCCAGGGAATGGGAGATGGGAACCATGGAACAGCTTCTGTCCACTCCGCTGAGGCCCGCGGAGCTGGTGCTGGGCAAGATGAGCGCGTATTTCGCTTTGGGGTTGGCAGACGCATTGATTGCCGTCGGTATTGGAGTGTTTCTGTTTGGCGTGCCCATGAGGGGTAACCTCGCGGTTCTCTTCGTAAGCACCTGCATCTTTCTGTTCGGCGCCCTCTGCTGGGGTGTTCTGATTTCGGCCATCGCCCGGTCGCAACTGCTGGCCTGCCAGATGGGAATCATCAGCTCCTTCCTGCCGGCGTTTCTCCTTTCAGGTTTCATCTTCTCGATCGAAAACATGCCGGCAGTAGTCCAGGCCGTGACCCACATTTTCCCGGCACGGTATTTCGTCACGCTGTTAAAGGCCATCTTCCTGAAAGGCATCGGAGTAACTCTGCTTTGGGCAGAGCTTGGATTTCTCTTGGTCTACTGCACCGTAGTCTTTGCGGCCGCCACCAGGAAAGTAGGCAGCAAGCTGGCGTAGGCAATCTAGAGAACTCCCTCTCCCGTTTGGGAGGAGAGGGTGGCCAACGGCCAACACGTCAGAGGGCTCCAGCAATCGCCGAGAGGGCGATGAGGGGGCAGAACTGAGCGAATTCCCCGCCGATCTCCGCACCCGAGTCTTGACACTCTCGACTGACACCTAGCACCTGACACCTGACACCCGACACCTACCTATGTGGGAACGCATTCGAGTCATCACGATCAAAGAATTTCGTCAGGCACTGCGTGAGCCGCGCATGCGCATCGTGCTATTTATCCCTCCGGTACTCCAGCTTCTCCTCTTCGGTTTCGCCGTCAACCTGGATGTCAGCGATGCTCAAATCGCGTGGATGGACATGGACCAGACTCCGGCCAGCACTCATCTCCGTGCCGCCTTTGACGCTTCACCCACGTTTACAGTGAGTCGCGTGATAGCCGACGAAAGAGAAGTGAGAGAAGTGCTCGATCGCGGGGACGTCATGGCGGTGGTGCGTGTCCTTCCCGGCTTCGGGAAGGAGGTCAAGCGCGGCCAGACATCGGCGGTGCAGGTACTCGTGGAAGGAACCAACTCCAATACCGCGTCTCTCGTGGGGTCCTACGCCAGCCAGATCATAGGGCATTTCGCCAGCGAAGCGCTCCAGCAGGTGCAGCGCCAGCAGCTGATTGCGATCACTCAGGCTTCCGGCGGCCCTGCCAGGCTCAGCATGCCTTCCCTGGAGGCTCGCCAGCGGGTTTGGTTCAACCCGGATCTCAAGAGCCGCAACTACTTTGTTCCGGGAGTTCTGGTTAACATCGTGGCTTTGGTAACGGTGATGCTGACGGCGATGAGCATCGTTCGGGAAAAGGAAATCGGAACCATGGAGCAACTCATGGTCTCGCCGATTCGCCCACTCGAACTCATGCTGGGCAAGACCTTACCATTTGCGCTGATTGGCATGCTGCAGGTAGCCGTGATGACAGCCCTGGCACTGGGCGTTTTCCAGGTGCCCTTTCGCGGCAGCTTTCTGGCGATGCTGGTCTGCACGGCTCTCTTCCTGATGACGACGCTCGGAGCCGGTCTGTTCATCTCCACGATTTCTCAAACCCAGCAGCAAGCCCTGATGACCTTCTTCTTCCTCTTCATGCCCATGTTTCTGCTGAGTGGTTTTTCATTCCCGATTAACAGCATGCCCACGCCCGTGCAGTGGCTCACCTATTTGAATCCCATTCGCTACTTCATGGAGATCATCCGCGGCATTTTCCTCCGCGGCACCGGACCTTCAATCCTCTGGCCTCAAATGGCAGCGCTGGCCGTTTTTGGCGTTGCCATTTTCAGCGGCAGTGCCCTGCGATTCCGAAAGAAGCTGGATTGATCCTCTTCACTCAGTACTCAGTACTCATCACTCAGGACTACAGAAGGTCCAGAGGGCTGCGAACCCCTTGGCCCCCTTTGTGGACGACGTGCGTATAGATCATGGTCGTGCTCACGTCTCGGTGGCCCAACAGCTCCTGCAGCGTTCGGATGTCATAGCCGGCCTCCAGCAGGTGGGTCGCAAAACTGTGGCGCAGCGTGTGGCAGCTGGCAGGCTTGGTCAAACCCGCCAGCCTCACTCCTCGTTTCACCGCCCGTTGCAGCGTGTTCTCGTCAAGGTGATGCCGGCGCACGGCGCCGCTTCGCGGATCCTTCGATAGCCGGTCGGAAGGTAAAACATACTGCCATCCCCATTCTTTGGGAGCACCGGATATTTGCGTTCCAGCGCGAAGGGCAAGTAGACCTCTCCGTACCCGCGGCGCAGGTCAATTTGGTGAAGAGCCTTCACCCGTTCGAGATGGCGCTGCAAGGGTGGCTCCAGGGCCTGGGGCAACATCGTGACACGATCCTTTTGACCCTTCCCATCTCGCACCACCACTTGGTGATAGCTGAAATCGATGTCCTTGACCCGCAAGCGAAGGCACTCCATCAGGCGCAGTCCAGCGCCGTAAAGCAGACTGGCCATAAGCCACTCGGTGTCCTTCAAGTGAGACAACACGGCTTTGACTTCCAGGCGAGTCAGGACAAGGGGGAGACGAGCTGGCCGTTTGGCACGCTCGACGCCCTCAATTTGCCCCAATTCCTGTTTGAGGACCTGGCGATAGAGGAAGAGCAAAGCGCTGAATGCCTGGTTCTGAGTCGATGCGGTAACGTTGTTATGGGTGGCCAGATGGCTCAGAAAGGCTCTTACCTCGGCTTGGGTCATCTCAGCCGGATGGCGCTTTCCATGAAAGAGGATGAATTTTCGGATCCATCCGACGTAGGACTCCTCAGTACGAATACTGTAGTGTTTCAGCCGGATGACCTCTCGAACCTGGTCCAAAAGCTTCACCTTTTCCGGGGCTGCCTGCTTGGGCTCTATTCCTGCAGCATTCATGACGCGAGACTATAGTAAGTGCTTGACACCAAATCAAGCAGCAACTACGCTGCCCCATGATGACGTAAAAAAATAGCCCATTTAGGGGATCTACTTGTAGTTAGTGCGCCAAGCGAAGCTTGGCGCTTTCCGCAGGGTGAGAGTCCCTGCCAGGGAAGGGTTAACCACCCACCTGTACCGAGTGTTGCAGTGGTGGAGGAGGTTCAGACGAACTGAACGAAATCACTGAAGCGTACACAGGGATCACGTAGACCGCAGGGGAGACCGCACTCCCCAAAGCTTGATACAGCCCCGTTAGCGGGGTTAATGCAGATGGCGATGGTGTTAACGAGCCAGAAGCCGAGACAGAGGAACCGCCAGGGTGAGGTTCCCGAGGATCTGCCGGGGTCCACCTTAGAGCGTGGTATGCGTGAAAGGAAGCGTCGAGAACTTGGGAGATCCTTCAGATTCCTGATTCTGCAGAAGTGACTGGAAGACGGCTGCAAGGCAGACGGATATTGCGCCACAGAAGGGGAAACCCGGAAACGGAAGTAAGCCGGAGCCTAAACAGACGAGGGAAGGTCAGGGAGGCAGAAGACAGGTAGGCGAACCTGACCCAAAAGGAAGGGAGCCGATGGTCTGGAGGGAGTCAGATCCGCTCGTAGTACTCAGAGGACGGGAGAGCCGTTCACACGGGGAAGGGGCGGACAGAAAGACGCAGCCCACACAGGAAACCTGGTCCGGCCTGCCGTGTCGGAGCACCCAGGCCAACCTCACTGAGGGGAATAGCGACGAAGACGGCAGCGTCTTTTGCGGAAGCGAGTCTTTCTGAGGAGCCCGGTGCGGAAAAACTGCACGCCGGGATCTGTGCGGGGGGCGTCGGGCAACCGGCGTCCCTACCGCGATGACCGCTAAGATTCCACCCCTAGCTGATGAATGATCTAAGAGGCGCCTTATCAGAGAGGGCTAGCCGCCACCAAATCGGACCTAAACATTTGTGCCACTTACCAGATTGCCGAAGAAGGCAGTCACAGCTTTTGGTGAATTAAGCCGGGGGGCGAGCGACTGGCACCAAGCCGCGAGGAAAGACGCAATTTGAGAGCCCTGCTTTCCGGCGCTCTGCTCGAACGACACGCTTGGGCAGCCCGCTGATGAAACCCCACAACGCATATTCTTACATTTGCCAAATCCATGCCCGCGTGACTTGAGCCGCCCGCTCGTTAACTTGAAGCGGTGCTGCCCAATAGATGAATTACCGGGCAGCGCCTCTGATTAAAGTTACTGTCCCTACTCGTTTGCGAAACAGATTTCACCAGTGATTTCCAATGAGACGGTGATACCGCCATCGGAGGACTTACCACTGGCGAAAAGCACACCCGTCGCCCCGGCGAATCTGCTGGTGCTGGTGTTGGGATTGATGCGCTGGATGACGGTACTTAATCCCGTTGCAACATCGTAAAGGTACACATTGCTGGTCTTCAACTGCCCGCCATTAGTTGTCAAGGTAAAGTCGCCAGTGAAGGAGACAGTAGTAGGGTCAGGGGTAGCAAAGGCGCCACTGGTGAAGACGTGTTCTGTCGTTCCGTTGAGGATTCCCCCATTTGTGATGGTTCCAAACGTGGCATTGCCACTACCAGGATAAACGTCAACCTCTTTGCCTTTAGCTTGTTTGCAATTGCTGTTCGGTGATTGCGCTGATGTTGATTGTTCCATGCAGAACAAACCAAAGCTCAACACGATGGCTACGAGTGTCATAAGTTTTCTCGTTCTTGCGTTCATATCGTCTCTCCTATGTTCGAGAAGGGCGCTAAAGTTGGACTGGAAACTGTCGGAGCGCCAGTTTTGCGACAGATTCCCAACAACCCGCTTGTACTCACTTCACCAGTGCTGAGGTGAAAGCAAGCCGGTTTGTCTGGAGCACAGATGTGCCGGCTACTTTGCCAGCGAGTTAAGGCAAATAAAGACCACTCCGCTGGGTGTTTCTATGAAGTGAAGCTCCCGCGCCTCTATCAGTTGATAGATCACGCGCGAGCTAACGCTGGCGAGAATTGCAGCTTCCTTCGCAGTCACCATTCGCACCTGGCCGCCGCACTCGTCGCACCAGGCAAGCCGGTATCGGCCATCTCTTTTTATTGTGAGAATCCTGTGCGTCTCGACGATGATCTCTGTTTTGCTGCTGGTCTTTATTCTGCTTCTGATCTCTGTTGCCTCAGACTATTGCTATGGCTAAGATGAGCAGCACCGTAGCTACCGATCTCGACATGACCGGCTCACCTTGCGGCGGAGAATACTTGGAAGGGTGAGTGAAGTCCTTGAAGAGTTCTGAAAAGTTTCTGAAAAGGTGCTGAAAAAGGCCGGAAAGTAGCCATGATTCGTCAAGCAAAGCAGTTCTATGAGTTCGGCGCTTTCCGCATTGACCCGGCGGAGCGCCTCCTGCTGCGAGACGGTCAGGTCGTCCCGCTCACCCCCAAAGTATTCGACACGCTTTTAGTCCTTGTTGAAAACTCCGGCCACATCCTCACCAAAGACGAGGTGATGAAAACAGTCTGGCCGGAGACTGTGGTTGAAGAAGGCAACCTCACTAAGAACATCTCAACGTTGAGGAAGGCATTAAGCGAAAGCCCAGGCCAGTATCAATATATAGAGACAATCCCTTGGCGAGGCTATCGCTTTGTGGCAAGCGTGCGTGAAGTGGGCGATGAAAATGCTGATTTGATTGTTGAGGAACGCACAAGATCGCGTGTGTTGATTGAGGAAAAGCAGGAGACCAGCGCGCCGGCCGTGCCAGCCTCGCTTGAATCGGCTTCCATAGAAAAGACTTTCGCGCAAGGAAGCGAAGGGAAAAGCATGTCGAAGTGGAGCGTGAGCCGGATAGTCTTGGCCGCCTGCGCAGCCCTCACCATAGCGATCACGACAATTATTCTGTGGTTAATTACGAACAAGAATCAGACCCATACGGCACCGGTCATAACATCACTTGCAGTGCTGCCGCTTGAGAATCTTTCTGGCGATCCTTCACAGGAATACTTCGCCGACGGGATGACCGAATCGCTCATCAGCAATCTGGCGCGGATTCGCGCGCTCAGAGTCATCTCGCGCACGTCGGTGATGCGCTACAAGGGGAGCCCCAAGTTGCTGCCGGAAATCGCGCGAGAGCTGAACGTGGATGCGGTGATCGAAGGCTCGGTGCAGCAGTCGGGCGGGCGGGTGCGAGTCACGGCGCAGCTGATTCACGCGGCGACGGATGCCCATTTGTGGGCGCGTGAGTATGAGCGTGATCTGACCGACGTGCTGAAGCTGCAGAGCGAAGTCGCGCGCACGGTCGCGGAGGAGATCCGCGTTCAAGTCACCGCCGAGGAGAGAGCGCGGCTGGCCTCGGCCCGCCGCGTCAATCCTCAAGCCCACGAAGCTTACCTGCTCGGGCGGTACCATTTCAGCAAGGGCAATGAACAGGGCTGGAAACAGGCCATCGCATACTTCGAGCGCGCGATTGAGCTCGCCCCGGATTACGCCCCCGCCTATGCCGGGCTGTCCGATGCGTGGCAGCAACGAGGCGGCTTTGGAGGAGCAGACTCCAAAGAAGTCCAATCACCTGCGCGCGCCGCCGCCCTGAAAGCGATCGAGTTGGATGAGCAACTTGCTGAAGCGCGCATCTCACTGGCCTCTATCAAATACCTCTATGACTGGGACTGGGCAGGGGCTGGGCAGGAGTTCAGGCGCGCGCTGGCGCTTGACCCTGGCAGCCTTCGTGCGCATAGCAACTATGGCCACTGGCTCATGTTTCTGGGACGACATGACGAAGCGGTCAGGGAAGGCCAGATCGCCGTGCAACTGGATCCACTGTCGTCGGGGACTCAGGCAGCTTTGGGCTGGTTTCTTTACCGCGCGCGGAGCTATGAGGAAGCTGTCCTGCATCTGAAGCGCGCGTTTGAACTGGAGCCTCGCAGCGTTGTAGTGAATTCCCGCTTGGGCATCGTATACGCGCAGATGGGCAGGTATGATGAAGCAATTGCTGCGTTCGAGAGAATCAGAGAGCTGGCGCCTAAAGCCGGAGATTTCATCCGGGCCGAAATCGCGCACGTCTATGCGTTGATGGGCAGAGAACGCGAAGCGCGGCAGATGGTCAGCGGGGTGGAAGGGGACTCTATTGGTATTGCCGCTGTTTACGTGGCGCTCGGCGACAAGGATGAAGCATTCAGGATTCTGGGGAAAGCAGTTGAGGAGCATCAGAACCTTGCTGCCCTCAAGGAAGAGCCGGCCCTTGAGAATCTGCATTCCGATCCACGCTGGAAGGCGCTGCTCCGTCGCATGAATTTTCCGCCGGAACAATCCGCCATAGAACAGCGACCACAAACGGGTCTAACACAGGGTGGAGCCGACCGCTGAAAAGCGCTGCGGCTCACCCCTGAGCCGTTCGGCTTCAAAGGAGATAGCTCATGTGAACAGAATACCTCACGGCCATCGTCCGCTGTTTCGTCTGAGATCCACAATGATGCAAGAGGAGGGGAATCATGGTAACAGAGACTTCCTGGCATATGCGGGGTGACATACTGGAGGCCTGTAGTTGCGACACCACGTGTCCCTGCAACTTTGGCAGCAACCCCACCCAGGTTCCCTGTGAAGCGGTCCTTGGGTGGCGGATTCAGGAGGGCCAGTATGGGAACCTTCGGCTGGATGGCATGAACGTGGTGCTCTATGTGCGTATTCCCGGCTATGCCTTTGCTGGGGATTGGACGGCTGGTGCCTATCTGGACGCACGGGCGACCCCGGAACAGATCCAGGCGTTAGGCGCCATTTTCTCTGGTCAGGCGGGCGGCTGGCCTGCCGTCTTGAGTGGATTGATCGCGCATCACCTGGAGCCCAAGCAGGTTCCCATCACGTTTGAGACGGTCAATGGTGAGCATCGCATCACCGTGCCAGGGTTGTTAGAGGTGGGGTCAGAACGGGTGCCCAATCCCATGCCGGGAGCGCCACCGCTTGATCCTCAAGTCAGTGGCTTGGCCGTCCCATTCCACACAGGACCGACCTATGTGCGGCGTTCCACGACGCTGAAGCTGACAGACCCCAATCTTGGCTTTGCATACTCGGGGCGATCCTCCCTCATTGGACAGTTCGAGTATAGTGGGCCGTAGAGAGCAAAGGCTCGTCAGCCTCTCCGCTGTCCCGGTTGCCAAGGTTGAGGGGGAGGTCTGGTGTCGCTACCAGTCCCCGGGCCGAACCAAGCGCTGGAGCCGACGCCCTACAGCTTACTCTGCGCTTCTGATTCCGGGCGCGGCTCAGCGCCAGCGTTAGCGGGACAGAGTGGGCGTTCATGACAGACGAAGAATTGATCCGGGAAATTGAGTGCCAGCGTGGGCTAATGATGGCCGTGGCTACGGGTGGCCCTCGAATTGAAACCGTGAACCCTGAATACTTGGCGCGTCGCCGCCGCATCCAAGCTGAACTCGACACGAGAGGTCTCGTCGATCCAATCCCCTACTGGGACCTTTGGGCCTGGTATGGCAAATGGAGCAGTGGCGACCTGCCGACGTATCAGTCACGGCGCGAATACATTTCGGGGCTTTGCCAGCCATTGCTCGAACGCATAGGGGCAGGTGCCGGGCCGGCAGCTGCCCGAGTTTTTGAAGAACCCACAGGCTGGCCGCGGGCCGACCGAGACCTGCAGGAAATGCGTCGACTTCTCGAGCAAGCGCAGACAGAGCCCCAATTTCAAGCGGTTGGCCTGTTTTCTCGCGAGATTCTCATCACGGTGGCCCAGATGGTCTTCGACTCGGCAAGACACCACACTCCCGATGGTGTCATCCCCAGCGCGACCGATGCGAAAAGAATGCTCGAAGCGTTCCTCACTAGCGAGCTCCAAGGCGAGCCCAACGAGGCGACTCGTCGACACGCCCGAGCCGCGCTTGACGTCGCGAATGATCTTCAGCATCGGCGAACAGCCACTTTCAGGTCAGCGGCTCTTTGTGCAGAGGCCACAACCTCGGTAGTGAACCTCATCGCCATTATCTCTGGCAGGCGGGACCCGAGATGAATTGCCAGCGGCCCGCTAACACCCCGCTGCAGGCCGACGGCGGGCGGCAGGTGCTGGCTTGAGTTCACGAGGCGTGCGCCCGCCGCGGCTGAGCGGGAGCGTTAGACCTCCAACCGCATGACCTTCACTCGAAGATTGTTCGTGTTTATTGCTTGGAGCGGTCGTGTGGTGCGTCGCACAAGCTGGCAGCTTGTTTTGCTTTTTTACTTACGAGTTGATTGGCAAGTATGTCTACCTACCATTCTACTGGCTTGCGATGTGGCCAAATCTGCTTGTCCAGCCATTCTATCCGAAGGAGCTGCCGAGTTGGCTTCAAGGGTTGGGCTGGCCGATTAGCTGTTTCATTTCTTTGATTGGCTGGCTCGTGTTGTCGGTATTGCTTGCACTCATCGCGCACGGCGCCTTACTGTTTCAGCGACGCGGAGCGGTCTAACACGCAGGCTCAAGCTGACCCCGCCCACGCGTTCTTTTTGCAAACTACGGCTGAGGCTTCCACATCGGTCTCCGTTAGACACGGCACTGGGAGGCGGGGCAGCTTAGCCTGAACGTTAGGCCTCGCATCCCCACATGCGGATGAATCAAATTCCTTCAAAGGAACCAAGACGGGGGTGACAGTCTGAAGATGCTCAAGACAATCCTCCCAATCGCTGGTCTTCTGCTCATGCCATCCATCGCAATCACGGCACCAAAAAAACTCGATGCCATCATCATTGGAGCAGGCATTGCAGGTCTGAGTGCCGCACTGGAGGCTGCTCGCTCAGGGGCGCAGGTTGTGATCATCGACATGTCCACTGTGGGCGGTGGGCACGCCATCCTGTCGAACGGGGCGGTCTGTATCGTCGCCACACCACTCCAGGCGAAGAATCAAGTTGTCGACTCTCCCGAACTGGCCCAGCAAGACTTTCTCACTCGCGGTGAGGATGCCAATCCTGAATGGGTCAGTGCCTACGTCAGGAACTCCAAGATTTGGCTCTACGACTGGCTCAGCGACACTGGCGTCGTCTTTGAAGCGCTTGTTAAGCCACCCGGCAACTCGCTGCCCCGGCTCCATCTGGCACGCGGCAAGGGTTGGGGGCTGGTGGGTCCGCTTCTTAGGGAATGCCTGCGCCATCCCAACATTTCCTTCTTGTGGACCTCGAAGGCGGAGAAGTTGATCGTCGAAGCGGGCTCTGTGAGAGGCGTCACCATTCGAAGCCTTCGAAGTGGACAACGCCAAGACTATCGCGCCCACAACGTTATCGTCGCAACAGGCGGCTTCCAGAGCAATCTTGACTTGGTCCGCCGCAACTGGCCTGCAGATCTGCCCAAACCAGTACGCCTGCTGGCTGGAGCTGCCCACACCGCTACTGCATCAGGGCACGAGTTCGTCCAAAAAGCCGGTGGAGTGCTGGTTCGCATGGATCACCAATGGAACTATGTGCTGGGCCTTCCCGATCCGCGCGACCCGACAGGCGTACGCGGCCTGGCTGCCTTTAACTTCAACTCCATTTGGGTCAACGCAGAAGGCAAGCGCTTCACGCAGGAATTCGGAGATCCCAAAACTGGCGTCAGCATACTGCTGCGGCAGCCGGGTGCTACCTATTGGTCTGTCTTTGACGAAAGCGGCAAGCGGGGCTTCTCAGTGACACTCGCCGGCTGGGAGAATTTCAATGAAGTCTCCAAGTTGGTGTATGGCACTGAAGCTGTCATTCTCAAGGCCGATTCGATTGACGAACTCGCCATCAAGATGAAGGTTCCTAAGGAGGGTCTTCAGGCAACGATTGAGCGCTACAACCATCTGACTGTTGAGGGTGTTGACCACGACTTCCAGGCCTTTGGCGCTAAGACGACACCCAAGCCCAAGAAAATCGAAACGGCTCCGTTTTACGCGGCGCAGTTTTTTCCGATCACTCGGAAAAGCATGGGCGGCGTGAGTGTGGATCTGCAATGTCGAGTTCTCGACTCGAAAGCCAAAGCAATCCCGGGGCTTTATGCTGTAGGCGAAGTGACAGGCTTTGGCGGCATCAATGGCAAAGCCGCCCTTGAAGGCACTTTCCTGGGTCCCGCCATTTTTATGGGAAGCATTGCCGGGAAAGCTGTTGGCAAATCGCCGGCGTCGAAGCCGGTGATGCTTCGTGAACTCGCTCCGCCCAGCTCAAAGCGGTCTTTTGACGACCAGCAATGTCTGCGCTGCCACGCCGTAGCCCAAGACATCAAGAAAAACCACCCCGGCTACTGGCACTACGAACAGTCGCACTCCAAGGTCTTATCCCGAAATTACACCTGTTCAAAGTGCCACAGCGAACTGTATCCCTATCAGAAAGCCCAGCACAGAATGAACCAGCTTGCCATGACTCACCTGTGCGAGGCTTGTCACGGCGTACAGTCGGTCAGTTCACCCACGCCGTAACGGTGCACTTTGCAGTCCCCGGCTGAGTTAGGGCCAAGAGAGTTCTCTTGCCTATGGGACGGACAAACCGACATGAAAATAGAAGGATTGACACTCAAACAAACGGGAAGGGCCTAACATGGGTTCCAGCCGACTGGCAAAAAGCGCCAGCGGCTGAACCCTAAGCCGTTAGGCTCTAAAACCATTCTTGGAAGCGTTTAGTGTGGTCATGCAAAAGATCTCAGCCAACAGGCGGAATTGGCAACAGTTGACATCGCCGTGCCAAGGCGTGGACTCGGACGAACGAAGGACCACACTGAGGTTTGGATTATATGAAGACTACTTCCGTCACTGGCCAAAGCGGGTTATCTCGACTTCCCCATGCAGATACACTGCCGCGATGGGCTGGCGGGCTGGAATCTCGCCTCAAGTCGATGGTTCCAGTACCACCTGAATTCAAACCCCTTGCGGGCTAACCAACTCCTCAGGGAGAATAGATATGGAACCCCATGAAGCAAAGGTCGTAGCCAATTTTCTTATCGGAGAACTTGAGAATGAAATGCAAACGACGCTTCGCGTCTTTGGAGCGGTTCCTGTTGGGAAGCTCAATTACCAGCCTGACCCGGTCTCGATGACTGCTCTCGGATTGCTCCGGCACATCACTTTGGAGGACGAACGGATATTGAACTGTACGGCGGATGGCGCGTTTGTGCCGGGTTCGGATGAATCCGACACCTGCGGAATCATGACCCCGGCCGATGCCATCGCTCGTTACAAAGAGAACATTCCTGCGGGGATCAAACGTGTTCGTGCGATGTCTGGCGAGCAGCTATGCGGGGAAATTGATTACCTAGGGCAGCTACAGATGCCTGGCATCGGCTTTTTGTCGCTCATGCTCAAGCACTCCCTTCACCACCGCGGCCAACTAAGCTCGTACTTGCGCGCCATGGGTGGGAAAGTGCCCGCGATCTACGGGCCCAGCGCGGATACGCAGCCGTCGGCATAGACCTTTTCGCCGCGGAGACTCTTTACACTTTATCGGCGATTCTACCGCGTGACAGCAAAGAATGAGTTGTTACCGACAAGAGACTGCTCCAAGCCTGAAGAACATCTGATTCTGGAACCGATAACTCTATTCCACGCTACCTTGGCTCGGTCCGACCCGAAATACAATATCTGCCGCGTACGATCGTAGCTCCAGGCTTCGCATTGGCTTGAAATCCTACTTATGTGCCTGGTACCCACGCCTGAAAACATCAAACATTACCGAATTCTCCGCAAACTCGGAGAGGGCGGTATGGGTGTGGTGTATGCGGCCCATGATGAGCGCCTCGACCGCCATGTGGCGGTCAAGATGATCCGCGAGAGTAGCGAGGACGTATGGGCTCAACGGCGCTTCTGGCGCGAGGCCCGTTCGGCCGCCGGAGTGAATCATCCGAACGTCTGCCAGATATACGAGATCGGCGAGGAGAATGGGCGGTCTTTCATCGTCATGGAGCTGCTGGAGGGAGAATCGCTGGCCGAGCGGTTGCACCGTGGTCCCCTTTCGGCCGCCGATGCGATACCAGTCATGCTGGGATTGCTGGCCGCCCTGGAGGCCTTGCACCGCCGGGAGATCGTACACCGCGATCTGAAGCCGTCTAACGTATTCCTCACTGTACACGGGCCCAAGGTGTTGGATTTTGGTTTGGCCCGTGCGATTCACCCCGCATCGACGGAAACGGAGGTGTCAACTATCACGGCTCTGACGTTGCCTGGCACCTTCTTAGGCACCCCTCGCTATGCGTCCCCAGAACAATTGCAGGGACACCCGGTCGGTTGCCCATCTGATCTGTTTTCGGCAACGGCCATCCTTTTTGAGATGCTGACGGGCAAGCGAGCGTTTCCGGGCGAATCGGCGATGGCGGTCTTCCACTCCGTCTTGAACCAACCTCCCCCGACGCTCGGTAGCTCACCGGGTCTTGCCCCTCTCGATCAGATCATTCGTCGCGGGCTGGCGAGAAGGGCGGAGGAGCGTTACCCGAGCGCTGTGGCGATGGCCCTGGAAATTCGAGCGGTTTCTTTAAAGCCGGAGCTAAGCGCAGGCCCGCCAGTGCGCCGGATGGGGCGTCTAATCGTCCTGCCGTTTCGGATCCTGCGGCCCGATGCGGACACGGATTTTCTAGCTTTCAGCCTGCCGGACGCAATCACGGGCTCGGTATCGGGGCTAGGCTCGCTGACAGTACGGTCTAGCCTGACAGCCTCCCGCTTCGCCGGGTCGTCCCCAGACCTCAAGGCCATCGCCACCGAAGCTGACGTAGACGTCGCCCTCACGGGAACGCTCCTGCGGGCCGGAGACCAGATTCGGGTGAGCACCCAACTGGTCGAGGCACCGAGCGGCACCTTGATCTGGTCGCAGACAGCGCAGGTGCCCTTGCGCGACGTGTTCCAACTCCAAGACGACCTCGTTCACGGCATTGTGGATGCGCTCTCTCTTTCCCTGACCGCTCGCGAGCACCGCATGCTGAGGCATGACGTGCCGGCCAGCGCTACAGCTTATGAGTTTTATCTCCGCGCCAACCAAGTCGCCCAAGACTATGCGAATGTGGAAGTAGCTCGCGATCTTTACGGGCGGTGCCTGGAGCTCGATCGACGATATGCGCCGGCCTGGGCGAGGTTGGGTAGATGCCACTGGATGCTAGCGAAGTGGGGTGAGGCCCCGGAGACTTATTTTCCCCGGGCCGAGGAGGCTTTCCGCCGAGCCTTTGAACTGAATCCCGACCTGTCGCTGGCGCACAATCTGCATGCACGTCTGGAGGCGGATCGCGGGCGCGCTCAGCAGGGCATGGACCGCCTGCTGCGGCGGGCCCAGGTAGCCGGCAATGACCCCGATCTCTTTGCCGGACTAGTGCACCTCTGCCGATACTCCGGCCTGCTGGAAGCATCATTGGCCGCCCATCAGAAAGCCCGGCGCATCGACCCACAAATCTCCACCAGCGTGGCGCACACCTGTTTCATGATGGGCGATTACCCACGTGTGTTGGAAACCGCCGGACGCGACCTCAGTTACGTGGGCCCTTTGGCGCTGGTCCTGATGGGGCGTGAGGAAGAAGCCCTGGCCCTGCTCCGAGAGGCAGAGGCGCGCATGCCGCCCTCCGAATTGCTCCGCTACCTAACCATTGCTCAGCGAGCGATGCTGGAGGGAAAACGAAGCGAAAGCCTCCAGGCCTTGGAGCACCTCCTCGCGAAAAAGTTCCGCGATCCGGAAGGCTTGTATTATTGGGCGCGCATTCTCATCCGCGTGGGAGAGCCACGACGCGCTTTGGAAGCGCTCGGCGAGACCGTCGATCAGGGCTACTGCTGCGCTCCGGCGATGGAGCTTGATCCCTGGCTTATGCCGCTTCGCACCACGCCGGAATTTGAGGCCATCCTGCACCGCGCCAAACAGCGCCGCCAAGAGGCTATTAGCGCTTTCCTGGAAGCAGGAGGCGAATGCGTGCTGGGCTGCCTGCCCCACAGCAGTGAGGGGGAACGGTGAAGTGGACAGCAACGGCACCCTGCAGAGAAGGAACACTTGTCGGCCGACTGGCTGGCGCGGTGTCACGCCTCGACATCTGAAGATCCGTGGATGCACGGTTTCTCCTTGGTGCACCGGTGAAGCCTAACCCCAGCGTGAACCCGGCCGCCCACAAAACAGGCGGCGGGTTACGCTGAAGCCGTTCGGCGCAGTCCCTATGATTCAACTCGATCCTTGGATCGCAAAGGCTGTGATTCTAGCCGCCACCGTCTCGACGATCGCCATTCGTGCACGTCACGGGCGTAGAAGTCGAACAATCAGTGTCGTGCACAGTTGGAAGAATGCGAGGGAGGTTGTTCTACTAGCTTTCGCGTGGATCGGCTTCCTCATTCCGCTCGTCTGGGTCGTATCGCCGGCGTTTTCGTTCGCGGAGTATCCGCTTCGCCTCGGACCGTTTGTCGGCGGAGTCGTGTGCTTGGTCGCCGGTCTTTGGTGGCTCTACCGGTCGCACGCGGACCTCGGCGCCTATTGGTCTGTCACCCTTGAGGTACGGGAAAACCATCAACTAGTGACACATGGTATTTATCAGTCGGTCCGCCACCCGATGTACTCGGCTCTCCTCGTGTACGCCATGGGCCAAGCGCTTGTGCTCCCGAACTGGGTGGCGGGACCGGCGTACCTTTTGGTCATTGCAATCCTCTTCTCATTTCGCGTTGGTCCCGAGGAAAAGATGATGCTGGAGACGTTTGGCAACGAGTACGCAGCGTACATGAAGACAACGAAACGGCTCGTGCCCCGCGTCTGGTGACAGAATTCTAGTTGTGTCAACGCAAGCGCCGAACGACCGGTTGCAGCGGACGGTGATGGATAAAGTGCCAAGGCACTAGCTGCAGCGCGCCGCCGCTGAACCGGGACGTTAGGCGGGCTCGAATCGTGAGAATCGGATCATAGATTGTTCGTCATCCCACGAAGGAGGCGCCTATGGGAGCGTAACGCGCGTCTACTGATTGCGTTTGGCGTGGCAGCAGGACTGGGCGAGGTCGAAGTGGCCGGACAGTCAAATAGCCGCGCTGACTCACACGTCGCGGTGGCTGCGTCACGCCGGACGTTCTCATCCGGAGGTCAACGATGAACATCGAACTCGGTGTGCTTCAATGTCGGCGGGCGACGGTCTGTCTTGCACTGCTTCTGGTAGTGCTCAGTGCCCTGGAATATCCGACGGCGCAGGGTGTCTCCCCTACTGTCCCAGGGCAGTACCCCAGAACCGATATCGAACACGGCTCTCGGATCTACGCTTCACAGTGCGCAAGCTGCCATGGGCCGACGGGGGATTTGGTCCCGGGGGTCGATTTGCGAACAGGACAGCTGCGGCGAGCGATCGGCATCAACCCGGACGCCAATCTGCGGAACACCATTACCACCGGAGTCCCCGGTACCGCCATGCCGCCCTTCAGACTTTCCGCGTCCGAGCTTACGATGCTCGTGGCCTACATCCGCAACATGCGCGATTTCGATGCCCGGGCCGTCAACCTGGGCGACGCCGTTCGCGGCAAAGCGCTCTTCGAAGGAGCCGCCGCGTGCACGCGCTGCCATCGGGTTAACGGGAAAGGGCCCCGCGTCGCGCCGGATCTTAGCGACATCGGCGCAATTCGTTCTGCTGATGCGCTGCAGCAGGCACTTCTCGATCCGACTGGCTCGATTCTCCCCTCCAACTGGATTCGCGCCGTGACCCGGGACGGAAAGGTCATTACCGGCCGCAGACTCAATGAGGATACACACACGGTACAGCTCGTCGACGATGGCGAGCGCCTGGTTGGGCTCATAAAGGCCGACCTTCGCGAGTACTCGGTCAACCGAGAATCGGCCATGCCGTCATACAAGGACAAGCTCACCTCACAAGAGGTGGCCGACATAGTGGCGTACGTTCTGATGTTGAAAGGACAATAGGTTATGAAGCGCGTGATTGCGCCCGCGTTCTTTCTGCTAGTCCTCTTGGTGGCGTCCCCTCCAGTCGCCGCCCAGGTTTCGTCCGAGCGCCTCCTCCGCGCTAGCGACGAGCCGACAAACTGGCTGACCTATTCGGGTACGTATTTCAGCCAGCGCCACAGCCTGCTGAAGCAGATCGACGTTAGCAACGCGACCACTCTGGAATTGAAGTGGGTCTTCCAGGCCCAGACGCTGACAAGTGTCTCGGCGACTCCGCTCGTCGTCGATGGGATCATGTACGTCACGCAGCCGCCGAACGACATCGTAGCGCTCGATGCCAAGTCGGGACGAGTCTTCTGGACGTATCGGCACACTCCTTCTCCAGTCCCCACTGTGTGTTGTCGCGGGCTGGTCAACCGCGGCGTCGCGATCCTCGGCGACACGCTGTTCATGGCGACGATCGACGCCAACCTGGTGGCCGTTGACGCCATAAACGGACGGCTCCTGTGGAAGGCGAAGGTGGCGGAGGCGAAGGACAATTACGCGATGACGCTCGCACCGTTGGTGATCAAGGACAAGGTCATAGTAGGAGTCGCCGGTGCGGAATTCGGTATCCGGGGCTTCATCGCTGCCTACAGCGCGCAGACGGGGAAGGAAGCCTGGCGGTTCTACACGATTCCTGGGCCCGGCGAACCTGGGCACGAAACCTGGGCCAAAGGGGGCGACGTATGGAAGCACGGCGGCGGGTCGGCGTGGCTGACAGGTTCATACGATCCGGAGCTCAATTTGACCTATTGGGGCACGGGGAACCCGGGACCAGACTTTAACCCGGCACAGCGCCCCGGCGACAACTTGTTCACGGAGAGCGTCGTTGCGCTCGACGCTGATACGGGCAATCTCAAGTGGCACTTCCAATTTACGCCCAACGATCCGTACGACTACGACTCGGTGCAGATTCCGGTCCTCGTCGACGCGACCTGGAACGGAAGCCCGCGTAAGTTGATGCTTTGGGGCAACCGCAACGGGTTCTTTTACGTCCTGGATCGCGCAACGGGCAAGTTTCTGCTCGGGCACCCGTTTGCCTATGTCAATTGGGCCAGCGGTCTGGATGAGAACGGCCGGCCAATTATGACGCCGCCGCCGCCCGGCGCGCCCATATATCCAGGCGTGAACGGGCCGGGTGCGACCAATTGGTTCTCCCCGTCCTATAGTCCGCGCACCGGCCTCTTCTATCTTTCCCACCAGGAGAACGCCGCCATGGTCATCGTACCCGTTGATGTCGCATTCGTCCCGGGGCGAGACTTCCGCGGGGGGATTGGCATGCCCGTCCCAGGCAGAGCCCCCATAGCAGGGATAGCGTCACCATTCGTCAGCATCAACACCTGGCATGAAAAGAACGCACACGGCGTCGTGTCGGCCATCGATCCCGCGACAGGGACGAAGAAGTGGACGTTCGAAATGCACGACATAACGTCCAGCGGCATCCTGACGACCGCTGGAGACGTGCTCTTCACCGGCGGACGTGAGGGTTATTTCTACGCGCTCGACGCCCGGAGTGGTGCGCTGCTCTGGAAGACGAGCCTTGGCGCCGATGTGGCGGCGGGGCCCATGAGCTACGGAGTCGACGGCAAACAGTATGTCGCGATTGCCGCGGGTCACAGCCTCTTTGTATTTGGCTTGCGGTAGCGGCCGTAAAGATCCGCGACATGGGACCCGATTCCTCGACCATCTGAGTCGAACGAAAGCGACGAACTCGGCTACCGCCTAACGAACGTTTGCAGCCGACGGCGGCCGGTGCGATCATGAGCCGCCGCAGCTGAAACGCGGACGTCAGTCCGTCAACCCTTCGGTATCATATGTAGCCTTTCAGGCTGCGCGCGGGTGGCGGTTGACAGAACGGCGACAGCGCCGGCAATTGCGGCCACGGGGAAATGATATGAGAAAGTCACGGGAACCAGCCTTACCTCCGAAGGGGCAGGTGGCTGTTGTTGCTGGCGCCACGCGCGGCGCCGGTCGCGGTATCGCGCGTGCCCTGGGTGATGCCGGTGCGACGGTGTACTGTACGGGCCGCAGTGTGCGCGGCAATCTCTCCGCCTACGGGCGCCCGGAGACCATCGACGAAACCGCCGACATGATCGGGGCGGCAGGCGGCATTGCGATTGCGCTTCGAGTCGACCACACCGTTGAATCCGAGGTGGAATCTCTCTTCGCGCAGGTCGATCGTGAGCAGGGCCGGCTGGACATCCTGGTCAACAGCATCGCCGGTGAAGATCCGATGATGGGCCAGTGGGGTTCCTTTTGGCAGGCCGACGTAACTAACGCCGACGCCATCTTCAGGCAGTCCCTCATCTCCCACATCATCACTGCGAAGCACGCTGCTCCGATCATGATTCGCCAGCGCCGGGGCCTGATCGTCGAGGTGACCGAGAGCGACATCCTCGGCGGGGGTGGCAATCCAATGGCGCAAGTCGTGAAGCTTGGGCTCAAAGCGCTGGCACTGAACATGGCCGCCGAGCTCAAGTCACATGGCGTCGCAGCGGTTGCCCTCACGCCGGGATTCCTCCGCTCCGAGTCGATGCTGGAGGGGTTGGGAGTCACCGAGGAGAACTGGCGAGACGCCGGGAAAGCAAGACAAGAACTTTCTCGAGTCCGAATCACCACTGTTTGTCGGCCGGGCGGTGGCCGCGCTCGCGCAGGACCCGAACGTTCTCAACCACTCGGGTCAACTGCTTAGTTCGTGGGAACTCAGCCGGAAATACAAGTTCACCGACTACGACGGCCGTCGGCCCGACTGGGGAAGGTTGGCGGTCGACTTTTCACAGATGCCCGCACCAATGCTGGACCTGTTCAGAACCGGCACGCAGCTTCAGCTCGAGTGGCTAGACGCGGTCTCAAAGCATACGCGCCAGTTTTTCACGAAGATCCCGAAAGCGCCGAGCCGGCAGTCCGCCAAGAAAACGCCCTCCCGAAAACGTGCTGCCGGTAAACGACAGTAACCATTCAGGCTATCTTGCTGACCAAGCGTACCCCGGCCCGCTGCAGCAGCGCGGTGGTGGGTGATGCGGAAGCCGTCGTTACCCGTCAGCGCGAACTCTTAGGGACCCGAAATGCCCGTCACCCGTGATCTCGCCGAAACCATCCTCGCAGCCTGGCGGACCAATCATCAGGTCACAGTCTTTCTCGTCAACCATATCCCCACGGCACTCTGGGAGGCTGCGGTCCCCGGGGCCCCGCGGAAGACGATTCGGATGCTAGCCGGACACCTCCACAACGCCGTTGTATGTGGCTCAAGACTCTGGGCCGGCCCCATGGCATCCCGGTTCCTTCCGCCGTGGACCGCCGGAAAGTAAGCCGCCGCGAGTTGATCGCCGCACTGAACAAGAGTAGCCAGGGCATCGAGGCGCTCTTACGGCTGGGCTGCCGCTGTGGCGGCGAGGTTCCCGCCACTCGGGCTTACGTGTGGCGGAATCTGCCGCTGGACGTGGGTCACGTGCTGACTTACTTCGTCGCCCACGAGGGCCATCACCGTGGACAGATCGTGCTGGTGGCGAGGCAGATCGGCTGCCGCTTGCCAGCCGCAGTGACCGGCGGCCTGTGGCAGTGGACAAAACGTGCTGTGGAGTAGCGGGGCTCGTTCAACGCTAACGAAGACGTAAGAAGGGAAAATGAGAACCAGCGGCTGAAGATAGCCCGGCTTAGGCCCCTTTTTTGGAAACCGCAATGAGAGTTTCCAAGGTTCCCTCCGACTCTTGCCCCTCACCCTTGCCCTCTCCCAAGACACAAAAAACGTGCTGGGGAGAGGGAAGAAATTCTGGGCACGCTGACCCCGACGCCCCGTCAGGGCTCCATCGAGAAGAAGCAGCCTCCTGCCGCTTCACGAACGTCGATCGGCAACAAGTCCGGTAGACGCAACTGCTCCCATTCTCCTCAGTCGGAACCCTATCCTGCGACGACGGCGAAAACATCGCGTGCCAGCGGCGGCATGGATGCTTCAGGGTCGATTCCAAAAACTGCCCAGCGACAAGCGAAACCGAGCCTCTCCCTTTTCATTGAAGCTCAGAATCAAGCCCGTAAGGCCCAGCGGAGTCGGTGCCAACAGGCCCACCGAAGTGCTCTGATGCGTCTGCCAACCCTGCTCGCTAAGATCCAGCCGTGCCGCTTCATACCAAGCTGCCAGGAAGGGCCTGAACGCGATATTCCTGGGGTTCATCCCACGGTAAATGAGCCCTCCCCCCGCTGTGAGTGCGGAGTCCGCACGAAACTCCTGATATCGATAGGCGTCCAGGTGGGTCAGACCCCCGGCGGTGAACTGGTCGTAGAAGGAAAGCTGCCTCCCAAAGCCGCTGCCGATGTTGCCCAAAGCAAACAAAGAGAAAGTGCCTGCGCGTCCGACAGGTTGAAAGTGATCAAAGTCCGCCTTCAAGAATGGGAACGAACGCTCGCGGGCACTCCAGCCCAGAGAGCCGTTGATGCGGGTTCCACGAGTTGGGAGCTCCCCAGAGTCCTGCGTGTTGAGGATCCCCACAATCTCGGGATTCACGAATGCCGTGCCCTTCGTGGCAACGGTGCCCGGCGGGGTGGGCTCGCTATAGTCGTCGTACCCCGCTTGAGCGCCCATCCGCAGCTGCCCGTATCGCCACGTTCCGATGCCAAAATAGAGGGATGCGGCAAACCGGTTTCGTGTTGAGTCGACCCGTGTCGACCCGGTGTACGAGGGGTAAGTGGTACGCTGAACCTGCAGTCCCGGGGCTATGAAAAACGGGCTGCCATCAAACGGATGGTAGTACTCCGAACGGATGCCCGGGTTGTAGCCGATGAAGAGATCGGTCAGAAAGCGAGACTTGTAGGCATCCTTTAAAACGGCCGTACTATTGAACCGGAAAGTAAACCGGTCGGGTTCCCCTTTGGAATACCCATAGAACAGAGTGGGCCGGAGCAGGAACAAGCGGTCCGGCCGCGGTTCCAGATCGACGCGGTAACCTTCTGTCCCAAGAGCGTTCTGCCAGCGATAGGACGCACTCGGTAGACCTGTTGCGGCGGTCAATCCCGTCAGGTTGTCCTCCAGCTTTTGTTCTGAGACTAGCGACCCCGACTTGCGGTTCAGTTCTTCGGTAGCGTCTGCCTGGATGTTAGGTTGCGGCGATGTGACCGCAACCAGAGGTCCTGAGGTTCGACCGGTGCGCCTGCGAGAGTTCTTGAGCCGGAGGTAAGCCTCCCATTCCTGCGGTGAAAGAGAAAGCGCGTTGAGGGCTTCGGCATTCTGCTGAGCTGCGCGATACCCACTCTCAATGGTTGCAGGTACATTTCCGAAATCCAGAAACACTCGGCTGTCGAGCGGCACAGCGACCACGAGATCGGCCAACCGGGCGTTCAGCCGTTCATTCTGAAGCGTGGCAATGCTGACCGACTGACGCAGAACGTCCGTGAAGGTCTTTAGTTCAGCGGTTTCGGCCGTTGGGGCTCTGAGCGTAACGGCGATGACGACTTCTGCGCCCATGTCGCGCACGACGTCCGTGGGCAGGTTGTTGACGAGCCCACCGTCGATGAGCACCCGTCCCTCCCAATCCACAGGAGTGAAAATTACCGGAAGGGATAGCGTGGCCCGCAAAGCCTTGGGCAAGGAACCCTCCTGTAATACAAAGGCATCGCCCGTTCGAAGATCCGTTGCGACACAGCGGAATGGGATCGGCAGCTCATCGAAACTCTGCACGCCAGAATAGGCGATCGTTTCCCGACTCAGCATGAGCGCAAGCTGCTGCCCGGAATTGATTCCCGCTGGAAAGGACAGCTTCTTGCCAAACCGGAGAGTCCACTGTCCTCCAATCCTATTCCAGTCCTGTTTCTCCGCGACGGGACGATCCTCGTAGCTCGGTGCCGAGCGAAGAAGGTCATTCCACTGGGTGTTCCGAGCCGTCTTCTCCAGATCGGCAGCGCTGCGCCCCGTAGCGTACAGGCCTGCCAACAACCCTCCGATGCTGGTGCCTGCGATGCGGTCTACCGGAATACGGTGCTCCTCCAGGTACCGTAGCACTCCGATGTGTGCAAGCCCGCGCGCTCCTCCACCGCTCAAGGCGAGTCCGATTCGTCGTCGTGGCGGTGGCGCGGTGTTCTCTTGCGCAACGACCGTCGAGACGATCAAAAGAATCGCTACTCCAGCTAAAGCGGTACTGCTTCTGAGTTTGTTGTGCATTGCGCTTGGCCTGGGTCCACGGTAGTTTTCGAAGGATCTGGAAGGGTCAGCTATGAACTCCCCTGCGGTTTCGTCTTCGCAGGGCAAGTTTCACGACAGAAACTAGCATACAAAGGATCCTTGTAGATTCGAAGAGAGGCAGAGTGGCTTCTGATCCTTGGCTTGGATGCAGCCCTCAGAGAACAAACTGCTGCAGACTCGTTTGATCGGGGGTCAGTGCTTCAGGCCGACTCTGTGGGTTTGGACAGCATTCAGAGCAATGATGCAGGCGCGTTGTCTGGGTTTCTTGAAGGGAGCGAATTGCTCGGTGGGCTGCTGGCAGGATTTGCAGAATGTGGCCAGCGATGGCCGAGAAGGTCACGGTTGAGCAGATCATCTAGGGCCATAAGCAAATCATTCAGCGTGCTCATGCGAAAGGACTAAAGATTTTCGGCTGCACCCTTACCCCTCTGGAAGGGTTTCTCCCTGGAGGAGCCGGTTTTTCACGTCTTCGCATCCACCGCCGCATCCGCTCAGAAGGCAAACCGAAACAATCTGGATCAAACCTCAGACGGAAAATATTTGCGAAGTCGCAAATCCGAAGGTCGGGTCAAGGACGTATCTCCCTGCAGCATGCGCTGAGAGAAACAGCCGGCCACTCGGCGCCATGCTGATTTGTAATTTGAACTATCTAAGGAGATGACTATGTCTGAGACTTCTGCACGACTCTATAGTTGGGGAAAATATTCCATAACAGAAAGAAGATCTCCTATCACTCACGACAAACGTAGATGGCGAAAATTCGTCGCTGCTGCCGCGTTCATCGCGGCGCTCTTTGCTGTGTCGCCGTTGCGTGCCGATGACCGAGATGACCGAAAGCGACCTGGGGATGCGTGGTCCAAGAGACTGGTCGTCATTGGGCTCACAGATGATAACCGACTAGTGCGGTTCAGGGCCGGATCCCCCGACAAAATGAAGGAGATCGGCTCTGTGTTCGGTCTGATCAGTCCAGACACGTCGCTTGTTGGCATCGATTATCGAGTGCAGGGTGGACGCCTCTACGGCGTCGCCAACGGCGGCGGGGTCTATACGATCGACACGGAGAACGCCCAGGCGACCTTTGTGAACTCGCTGACCGTCCCGCTTTCGGGCTCCTTCTTTGGCGTGGATTTCAACCCCGCTGCTGACCGTCTGCGGATCATAAGTGACACGGGCCAAAACCTTGCCCACAATGTCAATGCGGGAGGCACGACGGCCGTGAATTCCAACTTGACCTACACGGCACCCCCCACCACTCCGACCGCCGCCGCCCTCGGCCTGACGGGTGCCGCTTACACGAACAACGATCTAAACCAGCCGAGCACAGGGACGACGCTCTTCGACATCGACACGACCCTGGACCAAGTCGTGATCCAATCGCCGCCTGGAAACGGCATCCTGGTGGCAACCGGGAAGCTCGGGTTCGATGCAGACGCGCACGCCGGCTTCGACATCTACAGCCGTCTCGTCTCCGGCGTGACAATGCAGAACCGCGCGTTCGCTACTCTTGCGGTGAACAAGACTTATGGGTTCTATCAGGTCAGTCTGTTGACCGGTGCTGCGACGTTCCTCGGCAATTTTGACGAGCCCGTCGTTGATGTCGCAATACCGTTGGATCAGCAGTAGTTCGCTGTAGCTAGAGCTAAGTACAAATCGGCGTCATGCCAAGACACACGGAATCAGGCCTGGCGGAACACCAATCCGAATTGGGGGTCACCGAGGTTCCTGGAGCACGGGGGCAACACGCCGTTGAGTGCTTCTTTCAGGTCTGCGAAACCCTTACCCAGAGCTGGTTTCGCGGACCTGATTCACTCTTGGAACTCCCCCTCACCCCCAACCCCTCTCCCACGTTGGGGCGAGGGGAACCGATCATTGTGAGCGTGTGTGGCATGAGACTAATCACGCAAAAGTGTCACTATGACTTGCAACTCTGATTAGTTCGCCCATAGCTTCAGGCTGCAGCTGCTTGGCATTTCCATCCGCTGGCGATCCTGGGGGAATTGTCGTCAGGATAGCACTTGGGGGACCAATTGGTTGGGACACGTGGACGAGTTGCGGAGAGGGAGGTAGCTGGCGGCTGTAGAAAACAGCCGCCAGCTACCCATTTCACAAAAAACAAACATCTCAGAACAGAATCATCAAGCGCTAGCCACGAGGACTCCACTTTGATCGGACGATGAATCAATGCTTGCCATACCAGAAGCTCCCGTGCCAGCCAGAGATTGCTGCAATTCACGCTCAAGTTCCGCGAGACGCGCCTCGATCTCTTGTTCCTTGCCCTTTCTCCGGACGATCTCCTCACGATAGCGCCGCAAGAAATAATCGATCGTCTCGACACGAATCCTGATGGATCCCGAGGGTTTGTTTTCATCCAGGTCCTTAAAGCAGAAGTAGGGTGTGCCCGACTTCTCGATGATCCCTTCAATGACGCCGTAGATGGGAGCATCATGCCCGCATTTGAAATTGGATATTTCCAGGGCAACCAGGTTGGGATGGCGGGCCGTGAACTTTGCGGCCCAGACCTTATGGTTCGTACTGGCGGAGTAAGAGTTCTTCCAAACGTCGTTGATGTCGAGCGGATGCTTGATCGCTCCCGCCCGCACTTCCTCTCCGAACAGCCGCTCTAACAGATCCTCGTCCAAGGGCAGCGTGCTCTGCGAGAAGATCGGGTAGCCCAGCTTCTGGAACTCGTCCATGATCTCGTGATTCAGGCCCGGATCATGATGATAAGGCCGTCCCAGCATCACGATGCCGATGCGGTCTTCGCGCTCCAGTTGATCCATGACCTCCCGAGCCTTGCGCTTGATGCCCTTCTCATAGTCTTCCAGAGCTTTGAACCCTGCCTCAATCGCTCTTTCATTCTCTTCTCGGGAAAGTCCGAGTATGGGTTCCAACGCCTGGAACATCTGATAGGCCAGGAGCTTTCGATCGGTGAAGTTCAGGACCGGGCTCACATACGCGACGCCGGCCTCGGCAAACACGTCGTTTTCCTTCGTGTAGGCCGCTTTCACCGTTTCGGGTGTGGCCGTGACGGTTGGACAGGCATTAATCCCCGTAAGGTTCACCAACGGCGAATGGAGCACATCGACCATGGGGAAGAAGATGATGTTCAGTTTCTTGTGCTCTGACTTGACGGTCAGCAGGTTGTGGACGTGGGCGATGCCGATCTTGGCTGGGAAGCAGGGATCAATGGCCCCCCGGCTGGAACCGGCTCGATACAGCTCGCTGCTGGTGTAGTCCGAGTAGATGATGTTCTGCGATTTGAGCCCAAGACTTTCGAAGTAGGCATTGAACAGCGGCGCGTACACATACTGATTCAGCAGCCGTGGAATACCCACTCGCAAATCCTTGCGCTTGTTCATCAGCTCGATCCGCTGGCGTGTCGCAGCAGAAGTCCGCCAGTTCACCTGCGGGACAGGATCTGCCAGACTGGGCAAGCTCCTGAACCGGAAAGGTTCGCGAGAGGCGACTTCCACGAAGTTTGGATAAGCCGCCTTGAGCGAGTCGATGTTGGACTTGATATCCTTCATCGACTCCATGTCTTCGACGGTGCCTTTTTCGCAGGTAGCGATGATGAGTCGTTGTTCGCCGGCCTGCAATGGGACCTTGGAGATTTGATTCACAGGAACAAAGTCCGCCGACCCCACAGTCTTCACGTCAATGAAGGTCCGCAGGCAGTTGTTCTTGCAGAAATAGCAACGGGTGTCTTCGTTGCGGGTTGAGCGATAGCTGATGGTACGAACTCCCTCCAGACCGATGAACGTGGTCCTCTTACCGTTCTGCCACAGACGGCGAGCCTCTACGGCGGCGCCAATCGCACCCGATTCGCCGCAATGTTGATGGACGATAACTTCAGGTTCACGACCCGCTGCCCGGAAGCTGTTCCGGATGAAATCTACTTCGGCTTTGACCACCGCAATGTTGTTCTGCGTTCCGCCCTGCAAGACAAACCGAGTTCCCAGGGCCGCCAGATTTGGAACACTCGCGACATAGAGAAAGATGTTCTTTGGCAGCACCGCAGCCAGTCCAGCCAGAATCTCCTCAGCGCGCCAGCCCTGCCGCTGAAAATTGACGATGTCTGACTGCATGAAGACAGCGCAACCGTATCCGAACATGGGCATGGCCTGAGCAGAAAAGGCCTTGTCGGCATATTGCTCCACGGGCAGGCTGAACCCTTCGGCGGTGGACTGCAAGAAGTAGCCATTGCCGGCGGAGCACTGAGTATTCAGCTTGAAGTCCTTGACACGTCCGTTTTTGAGAATGATCAGCTTGATGTCCTGCCCGCCGACATCGACGATGACATGCGGATCGTCGTAGTACTTGAGTGCCGACTCCGTATGCGCCACGGTTTCCACCAACGCAACGTCAGCTTTCAAGACATCTCGCAGGATGTCCTTGGCGTAACCCGTCGTACCGACACCAAGGACGTCCAGGCTGGCGCCTTGGGCCCGCACCTGACCTTCCAGGTTATCGAACATGTCAATGGTGTCTTGAATCGGGTTGCCATTGGATAGCTGGTAGGCCTTGCAGAGCACTTCGCCTTCCTCTGAAAGCAGAACCGCCTTGGTGGATGTAGAGCCTCCATCAACGCCGACAAACCCGCGAACAGCCTGATCTCGTGGAAACGTCGCAGGAACAAACTTCGGGCGACGATACGCCTCTTTGAACGCCTCGAGTTCCGCTGGAGTCTTCACCAGACCGTGGCCGCCCGCCTTGGCCTTTTCTTCGGCGCGGCCATAGTCCATGTAGTAGAGAAGCTTCTCGACGCCAACGTAACGCCCAACTTCGACCTCCTCGTCCTTGCCAAATTCAATCGCGCCGAGCGCAGCAAAGTACTGCGCATTTTCGGGTACTTTAATAAGCTTCTCCGGGTCCGCATCATCCGGCAGCTGGACTTTGCGGTCGTGCCACATCTTGGGAATGTTCGCTTGCCACGCTTCCTTCATTCCGCGGATGAACGTATTCGGCCCGCCCAGCAGCAGGACGTGAGGCAGCAGCGTGTGCCCGCGGGTCAAAACCGTCAGGTTCTGCAGCACAATGGCCTCAAACAATGAAGCCATCAGCTCATCTGATGGGGTTCCCACTTTCTGCAGGCCATTGATGTCTGTTTCGGCGAAGACGCCGCACTTGCCCGCCACTTTGTGCAATTTGACCCCGTGATAGCGCTGATCGCATAAATCGATCGGAGGAATTTTCAGCTTCGCGTTGATCTTATCGATCACCGCGCCTGTGCCTCCTGCGCACTTGTCGTTCATCGAGGGGATCTTCTTCTTGCGGCTACTTTCGGCATCGTTTCGGAAAACAATGATCTTGGCGTCCTGGCCCCCCAGCTCAATCACGGAATACACTTCGGGATGAAGCTTCTCCACCGCCAGAGAAACAGCGGTGACTTCCTGGACAAACTTCGCCCCGATCAGCTCGGCCAGCCCCGTGCCGCCCGAACCTGTCATGAAGATCCGTGAATTCTCTGTGTTGACGCCGACCTCAGTTTCGATGCGCTGCAGAAACTCGAGGGTCTTTTCCGGCTGCTTGGTTTCATGACGCTGGTAGTCTCGCCAAAGAATGCGATCTGTGGCCGATTCTGCCACGATCGCCTTCACCGTTGTTGATCCGACATCAAGGCCGACCATGTATTGAGAATTGTGAAGAGTCATCGCGTTATCCTCCTACGCCTAATTCTGTGGGCTGGGCCGGAACCGACGAGCGCGTCCGGCGCCAGGACCGAGAATCGTGGTCCATGCGATCGCTAACATGGAGGATAAACTGAGCGCCCGTACCCGCAACACCGGGTCGCTCCGGAACGTGATACAGCGGCCGTCGCAGCTCCGCGTGTTCAGCGACATATTCTTTGATATCGTCGAGCCGCTTGCCGGTCGATTCCAGGACCTTTTCGAACTCCGTTCTGGCCTTGGCTTTTGCTTCACCCAACGCCATCTGAACTCTGCTATGGGCGTTAACCTCACCCTCGCCGGAAGTCTCGATAGGCAGGAAAATCATGTCTTTGTACTTGTTGATGACCGCAGATTGGACACCGTCCGACTGGCTGGAAGGCATGCAACCAAAAGGTTTCAACGCCAGCACCATATGGACTCGATTGTTGACGGTGTAATAGACATTCTTTCCGACTTCCAGATGCCCCTCACCACCGCGCGCGAACTTGTTGTAGAAAGGAGCAGCCAGGCGCGCTAGTTGTTTCTGCGGGATCAGTTCGTGTGTCAGTCCACCCAGCTCCCGAATCACCCGATGGTAGAAATAGCGCCACAACGTCTCACCGACAGTTATCCCGGCAAACTTTCCTGCGTATTTCAGTTCCAGCTTGGCCCGATCTTTCAGATTCCACCAGGCGAGCTGCCGCTGGTGTTCTTCCACGGCCTTATTGCGCTCGTGATTGTATTTGCCTTGATACATCAAATAGGCAGCCCAGGTAGCGATTGGCTCTGGAAGGACCTGCGCGCCTTCACGTTCCAGGAAGGCAAACATATTGAAGTTGCCATCACCTTCGGTCGTTTGCGCCCAGAACTCGCCTGTGATCTTGACGATGGGCTTGATGCGAGTGCGGTCTACTTCAATCGTGTCGATGAGCTCCTTCACTTGATGAAGCGCATCGACGTAGACGGTTCCAAAAAGATGCTCCCGAATCTTGCCCAAGGTATTGAGCGTGTTCCGCACTGCTTTCTTTTTCTCCAGAAAGCCATGGCTCCATCCCGGAGCGGCGTTCATGATCTCAAACGGCTTTCGCTCACGGAGAATGTTGCACAGGATGTCGACCATTTCCCTGAAGACCTTGTTGGTCTCGCCTTTGTTGACCTCAAACGGACGTATCTGATAGTTCATGTCCTGAATCACGTCGCCCAGGTGGAATGCGTTGAGCATTCCCAGACCAAAATCAACGTTGAACTTCAATCCTGGCTCGCCAGAGGAGGCTTTCAAGCCGTCGCTATCGTGAAAAAGAAGAATCCGGAAACCATCGAATCCTGCGTTCTTTAACGCATAGCGGTACTCTGCTTCGTACATGCCGAAGCGGCAGGGACCACACGAACCGGCTGTGAAGAAGACGTAGTTGTCGAGGATCTCGCGTCTGCTTATCCCCTGAGTTTCCAGCCACTGCAAGTACTGAATCACATTTCCAACAGTGAAATAGGTCGGATTGCACTGGCCGTTGTTGCCATACTCTTTGCCAATCTGAAATGCAGCTACATTCGGAGTCGGAATCTTTTCACAGCGATAACCGCTCCCTTGAAAGACGGCCTTCATCAGATCTTCGTGCTTCCAAGTGAGTCCACCGAACAGAAGCGTTACCTGGCTGCGCTCTTCAGCAGTGAATGCTCTTTCTACCGGCCGATGAAAGTGTTCCGATGGGGTTAAACCGGCTTCACGCCGCAGTCGGGCACGCTCGGCTTCAAGTCGCTGTTTCAGTTCCTCAGGTGTTTGGATCGTGACGAGTTGCATGGTTCCTCCATTTCAGCGGTTCGTACTGGATGACAAATGAAAGGGGACGGGAAGACAGACGCCTGCATGAAATACCGAGCGTCGGTGGTGGGTGGATCTGCGGCCTGTATGGCTCTTAGAGAATGAGAGTCGTTGAGGGCACATCCGCAACTGTTGAAGGTGTTTTCTGCTACCTCAATACCAGCCGAACCTATCATCCGGGACAGCAAGTGTTGAGTGACCCAGTTGGTTTGTGGACAGTAACTTTGTCGGAGACTCCGACCAGAGAAAATGCTTCAAGAGTCTCTCGACTCCCATGGGATGAGCGAGGTTCTTTTGACCAGTCTCATCGGGGATCTTCAGTGCCGACATGTCAGCCCTGAAAATCGACTGGTTGCCATCAGCTAGGGCAACCTTGTGATCACGGCACCCTGGACGCAGATGACTGTTAGAGGACCTTCGAGCTTCGAGGAGTACGTTGAGTGAAATGCAGAACATCGTGATTCTGACAACTGCGTGAGTCTGGGTCCATCTTCAGTCTGAGTCACTTCTCTCACTCAATCTGACTGTTGAGATCTTAAACACTTTTCTGAGCCATCGGCAAGCAGAAGAATAGCAGTCATTAAATTATTTTGTCAGGTGTGCTTATCTAAACATGTCTTGCTTCAGTCAGCTGCCCTCAACCTCATCCATTGGGAGTCCTCGTGGAGCGAGAAGGTCTCTGTTGAGCGGAACCCCTCCCTTCAGCCTGCTCAGCGGTCGGCAAAACTTCCAGCCTTGGCCTGCATCAAGGCACGGCCGGTTGGAATGATTCGCACGGACTCAATCGCGCGAAGCCTCCCCAAGAGCTTTTCCAGATAGGCAGGACGTATGGGTCCCCAACCTTCCTCGTCCATGCCATGCAGGTTGTAAACCATCCATCCTTCGGGTTGAGCCAACAGCTTTTCCACGGTCTCGTCCACGTGCTTTTCCGCATTGCTGGGACCCCAGCCTCCTGTGGTGACCTTGCGGGTATTGGGCCCTGGAATAGGGTTCAGCGTCCCTCCACGCGCTCGAAAGGCCATCACGACCGACGGAAGCCACTCCTCCAATTCCGGAGTGGATTCGTTGTAGGGGAAATTGAACACGGCCTTCTTCGGGTCGAAGCCACGCAGTTCCTTCGAGAAAACATCCAGGCTCTTGAGGACCAGCTCTTTCGCCTTTTCCAACGGCAGGCGAGCCAGGTGGGCATGCTGGTAACCATGAATCATGACCTCGTGACCGCGATCCTGAAGCTCGTTCCATACGCCAAAATCGCCGAACTGCTCTCGTGGCATATAGTCATCGACCACTACAGTGCCAGGCAGATGAGCTCCAGCGACGATGTTGAAACAAGCCGAAAGACCAAACTTCTCGTAGATCTGCGCAGTGCGAAGAAAGGATTTCTTGAATCCATCGTCGAAGCTCAATGTGACGATGTGCAGCTTGCCCGACGCAGCCGGCCAAGATTTGTGGAGACAAGGTTGCCGCCAAAGTGGTCCCGAGTGCACCCATAAACTCTCTACGTTTCATCGTCGAGCCTCTTCTGTTGCGAGTTAAAGAATATCGTGACGACCGCTTCATCCGTCGATGGATTCTGTCGCGCTCGCTGCGACCCCAGTCGCTTGGACAAGGCTAGGGGTAAGCCGACGAGCCACAGGCCGAGCTGGAGCATTCGAACCGTCATGCAGGAGTCGAGCATCGGCAGTGATACCGAGCAGGACTCCCACTCACCCCCGTGGCCCTGCTCCCACGTTGCGGCGAGCGCAGCGACTCCTCATCTGTTGAGGGAGTTCCGCAGTCTCAGAGTTGTCTGCACAGAGCAGGCAGCAGCCTACTTTCGTCCGCCGATCACCACTTCGCGATACTCCGACCACAACACGGAACTGTGAATGAATCCCGCTTCCCTGAAAACCTGGAGATCTTCGGCAAGGGTGAGAGGCTGATCCCCATCGGTCGCTTCGAGCTGGTCGAGAAACTGGCGAACTGGACGCAGCATCTCTGAACCGGGGATCAATGGCATGTCCACGACGGACGATACCGTCAACTCGGACCTGCTGAACACGCTCCTCAATCACTTTGCTCTCGTTGCTCACGATATCGGCGTTGATCAGCCACCCTCCCGGTTTCAGGAAGCGGAGCGCCTGGCTCATGACGTCGCGCTTCTCGCCGCGATTGAGATGATGCAGTGCGTATGAGGAGAAGACGACGTCACCGTGCGAGCTCTCCGGAATGAGGCTCTGAAGCTGGCGGAAATCTCCGATGCGGAAATCGACTTTCGCTACCAGAGTACCCAATCGGGTCCGCGCCAGATCCACCATGGAATTCGATCCGTCAACGCTGATCACACTCGCTTGAGGAAACCGCTCCAGAAACTTTGCGGTGAAGAATCCAGTGCCAGTTCCCAAATCCAGGGCAGTGATTGGCAGCCGCTGGATCGAAAGGAAGGATCTCAAGCGCAATAGCCACCATCTTGTGACGGTTGGGATGCATCACGTCCATGTCCGCGTCATAAGACGCAACCCGGGCAGGTCGTTCGTAGGCAGCAATGCTGGTGACTCTTCATGAGTCTCATTTTCAGTAGGTGCTCTGGAACTTCATTCAGCGGCTGAAGCGCTATCCTGAGCTGTCAGTAAGCTTCGTGTCCACAGACCTGCGGAGCGGCTGCATCGTCCCACTTTCGCGTTTCCGCGGACAATCTATGCTAATCTCGGGCCGCTCGAAAAGCGGTTTCCTAATCCACGTCTGAGCAGCAACCTTAAGATCCGGAAGGTCGATTCGATTGACACACGAATACCGGAGACTAAGCCGCTTGGATTTAGCCGTTGTGCTACGAACTGGGCTGCAGTGTGTGTTCCTCGTTGTGTGGTTAGGCTCCTTCCAGCAATGGATTCTCGCAGGAATTTCGAGCAGGAGCCGCCAAGGCAAAGATCACCCCCGAGGAGCTTGGCTGGCTGGGAGGCTATGGCCACCGGAATCGGCCGGCGGAAGGTGTTGCGGCGGACCTCTGGACGCGCGCCCTCGCACTCGAAGACAAGCTGGGACATCGCCGCGTCCTCGTGAGCACGGACATTCACATCTTCACCCGCAGTCCAGCATCGCGAAATCGCGGAGGCGGTGCGCAAACGGCATGGGATCGAAGAACGCGATCTGATGCTGATTGCGACCCACACGCATAGCGGCCCTGCCCTGCCGAGGGGCTTCGATCCTGGCATCTCCTGGGGCCTCAACCAGGATGAGATGCGAAAGCTCCATGCCGCGTCGGATCGAGTCCGGGAGCAGACTCTCGATGCGATCGCGCGGGCGCTCTCGGACCTTCAACCAGCGAGGCTCTCATTCGCGCGAGGAAAGATGGCGTTCGGAGTAAACCGGCGCGTTCGCAAGGAAGACGGAAGCTATGATTTCGGGGCTAACCCGGCCGGTGTAGCCGATCCCGATGTGCCTGTTCTTCTCATCGAGTCGACCAAGGGCGTGCCGCGCGCCGTCGTGTTCACCTACGCATGCCACTGCACCTCGATTCGGAATGGGCAGGAGGGTTTCTACAAATATCATCCGGATTACGCGGGCGTGGCCGCGGAGCAAATTGAGCGGCAGCTTCCCGGTTCGACTGCGCTATACGCCACGGGTTGCGCCGGGGAAATTGATCCGCAGCCTCAAGGTGGAGTCAGACAGGCAGAGCTGCACGGGCAAGCTTTATCAGCCGAGGTGCTCGCTACACTCAAGCGCGCGCACCGTAAGATCCGAGGGCCGGTAAGAACCACCTACCGTGAGATTGCGCTGCCATTGGCCGCGATTCCTTCCCGGCAAAAGTACGTCGAGCTTTCTCAGAGCCGGATTTCCTACCGGCAGCGGCACGCTCGCTACGTTCTGGCGCAGATGGATGCCGGAACCCTTCCCAGGGAAGTTCCTTTCCCGATTCAGATCTGGCGGTTCGGGAAAGACCTCACTCTCGTCGCTTTGTCCGGTGAGGTGGTGGTGGACTATGCCTTGCGTCTCAAGAAGGAACTCGGAGCAGACCGCACCTGGGTGGTCGCCTATGCGAACGAGGTGCCGTGCTACATTCCCTCAGAGCGCATTCTGAAAGAGGGAGGCTATGAAGCCGGCTGGGACGCCGATCAGGGACCCGGAGTGCCGGGAGCGACGAGCAACGTTCTTTTCTACGGCTGGGCAGCTCCGCTCGCTTCTGGGGTGGAAGACCGGGTCATTGCCGCGGTGCATTCCATGCTGAAGAATTGAACAGCCCGCCTTAGTACTTCATTTCATAAAATTCGGTCACATAGTCAAAAACCTAGCGTGGGAGCCACTCTCCGAGCGACGATCTGACGGATGTCTCAGTACATCCCGCTTCAGAAATACACTAACGTATTTTGTTATCGCAGCGGGATCCCGGGAGGGGATGCTATGAAGCTGGGAGCAAAATATGTGATCGAGTATGAAACGTACTACTTAGTCTCCCGCGATTCGCCGCTGAGGACATCGGCTGCCACGCTAGACCTAGGATTGTCGCCACAGGCCGGTGAGGATTCGATCCGGAAGAGAATTCCTGCGACTTTAGAGTCTTATTGCCAACGTTCCCGAGCTTCCTCGAAACCGATTCCGAGGATGCAATGATGGTGGTCCTTCGGTGTCTCAGGATTCTACCGAAAATTCTCCACCAGCATGATGTCACTGTTGTTACCTTCCGGCAGCGTCCACAAGAGAGAACGACCGTTCGGAGAAAGAGCCAGCCCAGCATGACCGTCCCTGGCCGGACTCCTTTCGAACCGGCCTCGCGAAGTGATTTTTCGGGTAGCAAAATCGACGAAGTTGACATTCAGGAACCGATCTTCGCGAGTGATGAAGTAAATTCCCTTGTCGCCGACCGTCCAGTAGCGGAACAAAGTGTTAGCGAGGAAACGCGTCTCTTCGCCGCCTGCGGTGGGAACTTTCTAAATTGCGCCAGGATCGCCCGAGCTTCGAATAATAGACAAGTGGTACCATCGAACGACTCAAAGGCCTCGATTCCTCCCTTTTTCGTGACTTGGATGAGCTGACCTCCTTCGACTGGCATTTTCCATACCTGCAGGTCACCCGCTCGATCAGAGCAGAAGTAAATCCATAGTCCGTCTCGAGACCAGCTTGATGCGAAATCCGCGTAGGTACTCGCAATGAGGTTCTGCTGCACCCGACTTTCGGCATTAATCACAAAGATGTCGGGCTTACCTCGGGGCCCGGAATCAAAGGCGATGGTTTTACCGTCAGGAGACCAGCGAGGTGTTCCCGTGACATAGGACCCGCCAAAAGAGGTCAACTGCACAGAGTTTTGACCGTCACTGTCACAGACCCAGATTTCCCAGTGTCCAGCGCGATTCGAAGAAAAAACAATCCTTTTGCCGTCGGGGGAGAAGTTGGGGGTATCCTCCCGTCGAGAAGAAGAAATGAGCCGGGTCAACGCAGGTGGCTTGCCACTCGGCGCCGGCGACAAATTGAGTCGCCAGATGTCCGTGTCATAGGTCTCTTCGCTGTAAACAAGCCGATGACCTTGACGAGAAATCGACGGAAAGTAGCCGAACTGTCCCCCGGGCGAGAGAGGCTGCGGTTTTCCTCCCTGGGCTTTGATTCTGAACAGACCGCCCTCATACCAATCGCCGGCGAAAATGATCTCTGAGCCGTCTGTAGTCCATGCCCCGGCATCCGTTCTTCCATCATGATCAATGGTGACCGGCCGCGGCTCCCCACCTGCGACTGGTACACGATAAAGGTCAGACCGACCCCCATCGTTTCGGTGGAATAGAAGGCTCTCACCGTCGGGTGAGAATGCCGGACCAGAGTCAGTCGGGCCCGAAGTTAACGGTTTTTTCTGACCCGTATCGACTGCTAACAAGACGATACGTCGTGGAAGCGCGATGGATGCTTGTTCAGAAGAGGCCAGGAACTTTCCGTTGGGAGACCAGTCTAGGGCCTTGGTGTGAGCACCCCAAGTTGGATTAGCTACCGAAATCAGGTCAGATAACTTCCGCTCGCCCCCTCCCAGCGGAGGCACCAAATAGATCCCTCCCCGATCACGAGATTCACGTCGGAAAGCGATGAGTCGGCCATCGGGAGACCAGGTCGGACTGCGATCATCAGCCGGATCGTGGGTCAGGTGGACGGGAACTCCCTCGTCGACAAGTTTCACATAGATGTCCCGATTGTCCTGGTTCTCCCCATTCCAAACAAAGGCCACCATCTTCCCATCTGGCGAGAGAGCAGGCTCCGTTTCCAGCCCAGGATAGCTGGTGACTCGACTGACCTTCATTGGAGGAAGACTTGGAGTTATTCCGGCGAAATAGAACCAGAGCGCCCCTGCAGCCGCGAGTGCCAGGGCGGCAGCGGTGCCAACCAAGAGCGTCGCTCGCTTCGCCCGTGACGCCTTTGGCCCACCTTCTGTTTTTGAAGCTGCCGAAGTTCCGGAGCTCGCCAAGTCCTCAAGGATCCATTTCAGCTCGCCAGCCAAGTCCCTGGTACTCTGCCAACGCTCTTCCGGGTCTTTGTTCAGACACTTTCCTAGCGCGCGTTCCAGGGCGATTGGGGCCGAGGGCTGAATTTTCGTGATGGGACAGGATCGAACGTCAGAATGGCTGCCGCCAGACTTGCCTTGCTTTCCCCTTGAAAGGCTTTCTTCCCAGTGACCATCTGATAGACGACCACTCCCATAGCAAAAATATCGGTTCTCGCATCGGCCGGTTTCCCTTGCACTTGCTCCGGCGCCATGTATTCCAGGGTGCCGAGAATCATTCCTTCTTCTGTCAGGCTTTCGATTTCCGTCGCCGTTTGACCCGCGTGCCTTCCAAGCGTGCCAGAGGGCGGCTCAAAACGTGCTGCTTCGCCAGTCCAAAGTCCAGCAGCTTCGCCCCTGACTTGGTTAGCATGACGTTGCCGGGTTTCAAGTCTCGGTGAATCACACCGTGCCGGTGTGCCTCGTCTAGCGCCTGAGCAATCTCCACTGCAACCTGTAAGGCTTGCTCCAGCGGAAGCGCTCCCTTCCTCAGTCTCCCGGCCAGGGTTTCTCCTTCCAGATACTCCATCACTAGAAAGTCGATTCCGTCTTCTTTCCCAATGTCGTGAATAGGACAAATGTGAGGATGCGAGAGGCTGGCCAGCGCTCGCGCCTCGCGTTCAAAGCGCTGGCGCAGGTCGGACTCGTTCGGAAAGATGTCGGGGCAAGATCTTGATGGCAACTGTGCGATTGAGACGAGTATCCTTGGCCTTGTAAACCTCTCCCATACCGCCTGCGCCAAGTAGCAGAGAGAATCTGATAGGGGCCGAGAAGCGCGCCCAACCAAGGAAGGAGGGCCCTGGGCAGCCATCGCTTCAGCAGCTACTTCGAGGACCGGAGATTCCAGGAAGCTCTCTGCCTGTTGGTCTGAAACCAGCAGAGACTCTACCTCGCGGCGCAAGTCTTGGTCACCATTGCATGCAGATTCCAAGAACGCTGCTCGCTGGTTCGCACCCAGCTTTAGCGCCGCGTGGTAGAGTTCTTCGATTTGTTGCCAATGATCAGGTGTCATGAAAGCAGTGATGAGTGACTAGTGACGAGTGACAAAGTGACGAGTGAGAAGCAATGACAAGCGACCTGTGACTGAAAAGAGCCTTCTGGTCATCGGTGCCTTTGACCCTCTTTGGTTCCGCTTTACCAAGTCGATAGTTCTGTTCAGATCCTATTCAAAACCGTTGGGCAGTATGAGGTCGCTCCCTAGTGAGAGTCGTCCGGCTTTTGCTCATCACTCGTCACTTGTCTTCGACAATTCCCGGTACAGCCACGCCTTGGCAAGTCGCCAGTCGCGCATCACAGTGTCCTGCGAGACCTTAAGGACTTCGGCAGTTTCTTCTACGCTCATCCCGCCGAAAAAACGCAGTTCCACGACCTTGCTCTTCCTTTCATCGACCTCAGCCAGAGCCTTCAGGGCATCGTCCAGTGCCACCATGTCGCCATCCTTGATTGGAGACATCACCAAGTCTTCATCGAAATCGACCTTTCGCAGTTCGCCTCCACGCTTTTGGTAATTCTTCGACCGGGCAAGATCCACCAGGATATGCCGCATCACTTGGGCCGAAAAGCCAAAGAAATGAGCTCGATTTTGCCAGTCGGCGTGCTTGCGATCGATCAAGCACAAGTAGGCCTCATTGACCAGTGCGGTGGTCTGGAGGGTGTTACCGGGGTTCTCCCCAGCATGTACCGATGTGCCAGACGGCGCAGCTCCCGGTAAACCAGAGAAAACAATTCCTTCTCGGCTGACTTGTCTCCGTCACTCCAAGCCGACGAGCAGCTCGGTGACTTCTGCTGAAGACGAAATCATTGTGGACGCTTCACTTGAGTGTTCCGTGAATGTCGCAATCATACCATTCCTCTTGGCAGGGGCATCAACCGAGTTGCAGCTGACGGTAAACGCTCCTTTCTCCCGTCACTCCGACTCACGCTGTCGAAAGCCCACAGAGGGGTGGCACCGCGAAATCCATCACCCGGTGAGACCCAGTCAGTCCTGCCGCGCTGAGCTTAGCCAGAGCCCAGCCTGGGGGCGACGACACGCCTGCGCTTCGCCGGCATGAGCGAGGTTCCTGCCGACCCGCGGTCCGCCAGCCGCATGTATCAGACCACCCAGCCGCCGTCCGCACTAGTATGCCCGACTGAGGACAGCGGCTCCCACCTTCCAGCTATTACCGAAAAGGAGACTTCCTCTAAAAAAAGCGCATGGCGTTTCAAGTTTTTGCCTCCGGTTCTCGCTTCTGGGGCAGAGGCGAATGAAATCCGGAGGAAATGCCATGAATCAGAAACATTCAACATGTCTCAACTGTCAGTGTGCTTCTATCAGTCTTGATCTGCCCGGCGGGAGAAGCCTCAGTTTCGGAGAAATTCGGGTTCACAATCACGATTCACGTCTATAACTACGCAGCTGTGTCCGAGAAAACTGTGGCAAGAGCAAAGGAAGAAGCCGGGCGCATCTTCAGATATGCGGGTCTGACAGCGCTCTGGGTAGACCACCCGGTGGAAGATGCTGGTGATCAAGGACGTCAGGAGCTCCAACTGCGCCTTGGAACGGCACCCATTTCGTTTTGAGGTTGCTCACACAGTCACGGGAAGGGTTGGCCAAGTATGCGATGGGCGAGGCTTTATCCTTTCGGATTGCCAATGTTTTCATGAATCGGGTGACAGAACCCCTCACGGTTGGCGAGCTTTCGGCCGGTCAGGTGCTGGGTCACGCCATCGCTCATGAGATCGGTCATCACTTATTGGGTGATAACTCCCACGCTCTTCGCGGAATCATGGCCGGTAAGTGGTCGAAGCAGCATCTCAGGCACATGAGCAAAGGAGATCTTCTGTTCACTCATGAGGAGGCTACGCGGATACAGGCAGAAGTGAGGCATCGGGTCAGCTCGGTCGTTCGTGTGGCGGACTGAACTGAAAAGATTTCTAACAAGGCCAAACGGTAGGGGACCAGAAACGGCTGGAGAATCAAGTCGCGGAAGCCCAGTCCTGCGGTCGGTAGCGAGCGCCTGTGCCGTTGCACCGCAGGACCGGATAGCAATCAACATGGGTGAGAAGCTACCTTTTGGCTTTGAAGGACAATGGCCGCTCCAGCACGACGTCAAGCCGGGTGCCTTTCGTCAGCTCCAAATCGCGTCCGCCGGCAGCGGCTCCCACACCGGCGCCGGCACCGGCACCGATTCCAGCTCCGATGATTGTGTTGGTGCCCCCGCCTTTTGCTGCGCCTACCCCGGCGCCAATAGCGGCCCCTACCGCACTTCCGATTGCTGCCGACTTGCCTCGACCGCCAGAGCTGCTGATTTCACCCTCTTTGCCAACCTTGGCCTTCACGTCTTTCTCCCCGGCAACACCAGCAACCGAAGCGATGATTGGACTCTTGCCATTCTTGGTATCGATTTCTTCAAATCGGAGAACCATCTCATTGTTGCTCACTGATGTCACCCGGCCCTTGATTTTGACGCCGGCAGGAATCTGGCTGCCGTCGTTGGCGGTGAGCGCTTCCAGTGTTCGAACCTCAAACTTCTTGCCTTTCTTGATTTCCCTGGCCTCAAGCTTGTCTCGAAGCTCCACCATGAATCGAGTTCCGGCGGGTATTTCGGAATTCTGCAGAGCCAGCGCAGATCCGCTGCCGAGAGTGATGAGGCTTAAAACCAGAACAAAGACTGCTGCCGTTTGTCGAAGTTTCATTGAATGCCTCCTGGTGGCTTTTACTGTGCCGTGTAAGAACTGCCATCGGGGCGACTCCCCCTCATTCCTGCAGACCCCTTAGGACAAAGACCTAACAAGTTTCACCACGTTTTCTCACCCTATTGATTCGCATGTCCCTTGCCAAACCCCCTTGTCCAAGGGTGACGGTTCCAAGAGGCTGGATGATCGGCACGGGGTCTGGAGTTGTCCCGTTTCGGGTATGGAGCGGAAATAAAATCGCATGATTCCTAGACGCGACTTCACACTGCGGACAGGGACGGAGCTCATTTGAAAACGACCTGGATTCATACTAAGATGCCGCCCTGTTTCATTACCGTTTTCTTCTTGGACGCACGAACTGAGTGAGGGCTTCATGACCAATGATCTGATCGGGTTGCTGGCAGACAAAGCTGCGCGGTTACGCATCCACTCCATCAACTCGACAGCCGAGGCGGGTTCCGGACATCCGACTTCCTGCATGTCGGCGGCGGATGTCGTTGCGACTTTGTTTTTTCACGTGATGCGCTACGACCCGCAGAATGCGAAGCATCCGAACAATGACCGGTTCATTCTTTCGAAAGGACACGCGGCACCTGTGCTCTATGCAGCCTGGGCCGAAGCCGGGATCGTGACACCGCAGCAATTGCTTTCGCTGCGACGTATCGATAGCGATCTTGAAGGCCATCCGACACCTCGTTTGAAGTGGGTGGATGTGGCTACGGGCTCACTGGGTCAGGGGCTCTCGGCCGGTGTGGGCATGGCGCTGAACGCGCGACTGGACAAGCTGGACTACCGCACCTACGTCCTGATGGGGGATGGCGAGACCGCTGAGGGAGGCGTGTGGGAAGCAGCGGCGCTCGCCGCTCATTACAAGCTCGACAACCTGGTTGCCATTGTGGACGTCAACCGTCTGGGACAGAGCCAGGCCACGATGCATGGCGCCGATGGCGAAGCGTACGCGAGAAAGTTTGGCGGCTTTGGGTGGCACACAGTCGTCATCGATGGCCACAACCTTGAACGGATCGTTGAGGCTTTTGGCGAAGCACAGAACACCAAAGGTCAGCCAACGGCGATCCTCGCGGTTACCAAGAAGGGCAAGGGGGTTTCCTTCCTGGAAGACAAGGACGGCTGGCATGGCAAACCGCTGAAGAAGGGCGAGGAAGTTGAGAAGGCGCTGCGTGAACTGCCGGTGAGCGGGACGCCTCGACCTGTCTCGATTGTGCAACCATCTCCTGCCGCTGCGGTCAAGCCGTCAAAGAAACCGATGGCGGCCCCCGAGTACAAGCTTGGCGATCCGGTGGCGACGCGCGAGGCGTATGGTGCAGCCTTAACCAAACTGGGCGCCGCCAACAGCTCCGTTGTTGCGATGGATGGCGACACGAAGAATTCCACCTTTGCTGAAAAGTTTATGAAGATGTATCCGGATCGATTCTTCGAGGGGTTCATTGCCGAGCAGAACCTCGTTGGATTTTCAGTTGGCCTTTCCAAATGCGGCAAGGTTCCCTTTGCTTCAACGTTTGGCGCGTTCTTCGGCAGGGCGATGGATCATTTGCGGATGGGCGCCATTTCGATGGCGAACATCAAGTGCGTGGGATCGCACTGCGGCGTTTCCATCGGTGAGGATGGCCCTTCGCAGATGGCGTTGGAGGATCTGGCCATGTTCCGCTCGATCCCGAACGCTGTTGTGTTTTATCCATCGGATGCGGTTTCCACGGAAAAATTGGTGGCACTGGCCGCTGACCACGAAGGCATGGTCTACATTCGCACCAGCCGGCCCAAGAATCCCGTCTTCTATCCAAACGAGGAAACCTTTGAAATTGGCGGCAGCAAAACGCTGCGTTCGAGCGCTAACGATCGTCTGACGGTTGTCGCGGCCGGCGTCACTCTGGCTGAAGCCATGAAGGCCTGCGATCTTCTGGGCAAAGAGGGAATCGCCATTCGAGTTGTCGATGCCTATTCTGTGAAGCCCATTGATGCCAAGGGGCTGCTGAAAGCCGCCACCCAAACCAACAACAAGCTGGTTGTGGTTGAGGAGCACTACTCTGAAGGCGGGTTGGGAGACGCAGTCTTGAACGCGGTGGCCAACAACGGCGTGCGGGTTTTCAAGATGGCGGTCCAGGAAATTCCCCGCTCAGGCAAACCGGACGAGCTCCTGGAACGCTACGGCCTGAGTGCAAACTGCATCGTGAAAAAAGTGAAGGAACTCATTTGAGAATTCCCCTTATAAGGGAGAAATAAGACGCAGTCTGGATGAGTTCCCGAGACCTCGACACAGAAGTTCTTGTCATTCCCACGAAAGAACGTCACCCCGGCGGATCGTAAGCCGGGGCGGGAATCCAGTTCGCCTTCGGGCCGGATTTCTACTTTCAGGGAAATGAGGGCCCAAGAAGAGCATCTGGTCGGCCGGAACGTTCTTCCCTTGCAACCTTCCTGAATGTTAACGCCCAACGCAATTAGCGCCCGGATGTCTCCTCCCTGTCATTTTCGCTCCAGAGTCTAACTGCCGTCCTGGACGGAGGAGTGGTTTGAAAGCACTGCGATGTCCAGAATCCAATCCCTAAGAGGCGCGCCAGGTTTTCGATTCGCGCGGCTATCCCACGGTCGAAGTGGAGATGTGTCTGCGATCCGGTGCTATTGGAAGGGCCATCGTGCCTTCCGGAGCTTCCACCGGCAGGTTCGAAGCCCTGGAACTCCGCGACGGCGATGCTGCGAGTTTCTCAGGCAAGGGCGTCTCTCAGGCGGTGGCCAATGTAAACCAGCGCATTGCTCCTGAGATCATGGGTTGCGATGTGCTAAACCAAGCGGGGCTCGACCAACGCCTGGTGGAGCTGGATGGGACCGAGAACAAGAGCTCTCTGGGAGCCAACGCGATTCTGGGAGTGTCTCTGGCTGCAGCGCGAGCGGGTGCTGCATTGGTGCGTGTACCGCTATACACCTATTTGGGCGGCGTCAACGCCCGCCGTCTTCCGATGCCGATGGTGAACATTCTGAGCGGTGGCCTGCATGCGGGCGGACAAATTGAGTTTCAGGATTTCCTGATGATCCCAGTTGGGGCAAAGTCGTACTCGCACGCGCTCGAAATGACATTCGCTGTGTACAACGCGACACGGCGGCTGATCAAGGAAAAGGGATATGCGCTGCCAGGTTTGGCCGATGAAGGCGGGTTTGGTCCGCAGTTTCAATCCAACCAAGAAGCGCTGGAGATTCTTTTGGAAGGAATCGTCAAGGCAGGATTTGCACCTAACGACGAAGTGTCGATCGGCTTGGATGTGGCTTCATCCCACTTCTACGTCGACGGCCACTACGAACTGGCTGCGGAACGGCGAACTCTGAGTTCGTTGCAGATGGCCGACATGCTGGAAGAATGGGTTGAAAAGTATCCCTTGGTTTCGATTGAGGATGGAATGGCCGAAGAAGACTGGGATGGTTGGGGAACTCTTTCAAAAAAGCTTCGAAGCAAAGTGCAGCTTATCGGAGACGATCTCTTCACAACCAGCGCTGCTCGATTGCAGCAAGGCATTGATCGCGGCATCGCGAATGCGGTGCTGGTCAAGGTCAACCAGATTGGAACGCTGACTGAAACACTGGAAACGGTTGAGATGGCACGCCGCCACGGCTATCTTCCAGTGATCTCGGCGCGCTCAGGCGAAACCGAGGATGCCTTTATCGCCGATCTCGCGGTTGCCACGGGCGCAGGCCAAATCAAGATCGGCTCAATTGCCCGTTCGTCACGCCTGGCCAAATACAACCAGTTGTTGAGGATCGAAGAAGAACTCGGCTCGTCCGGAGTGTATGAAGGCGCCCATGTCTTTGACGGCCTCAAGCACATCGGAAACCTCTAGGTCCCATTGGTACTTGTCCTTCAACTCGCCAGGACCCTTCGCCAGAAGATTCTAGCTGCCTGAAACAAACTCCACAGCCCGCCAAAACAGGCACCACTCAAGTGCTCCTGCTCATTCTTCCTGCCCCCTGCTCCACCAAATAGCTGACCAACCAACCATTTCGCCCAATAGCTAGGACGCAAGCGACTGACCGAGTCTGGTTGGGCACTTGCTTCAATGTCGGTGTAAAAGCGTCGTCACTTGAACATCGTGTGGTGAAACCCTCAGACCCGCTTCTTCAGGAGCATCCATGAGAAAACACCGTTGCCTGATGCTTGCAGCTGGCTTTTTGTTTCCAGTTTTTGTGTTTGCGCAGAAGCCTGAACCGAAGGCTGCAGCTCTTCAATCTTTGGAGATGAGAATTGACCCTCGTAACCTCGCACCCTTGGTTTTGGACCAGAACATTCGCTTCATGATGCACGACGGGACCTATGGGGAAGGACGAGTTGTGAAAGCAAGCGAAACAGATCTCACCTTGCGAGTCCGAAAATCAGAGCCCAAGGATCGGCTGACACGGCCCGAAGCTTTGCTCCCCCTATCCGCCATTTCCGTGGTTCACATGAAGAAGCCCGGTAGCGTGGCGGCTCCGATCACTCTGGGTATTCTCGGTGGAATTGGCGGATTCGTTCTGGGTGCCATTGCGGGTGTCTCCTGTTGCGATGAGCATCCTGGAGTGCTCCTCATTCCGATGGGAACCTCGATCGGAGGTGCGGTTGGAGGAAGCTTGCTAGGAAGAGACATCGCTCGCAAACCCATCACCATCTACCTGAATCGACAAAATGCGATTCCCTCCCCCTGAATCCGCGTTGGGATTTTTTCCTGCCGCTTTCACATCCGATCCAGCCCCAAGCGCACGCTTGAGCGTTTTGCTTTGTTCAGGTCAACAAGGTACACTCACCGCGCTTTCTTCAAGTTGCCACGACCCTGACATGGAGCCCTCCTCAACCGCCGGACGAGCCCGCATTCTTGTCATTGATGACGAGGAAGCCGCCCGCTTCGGGATTCGCAAGGCCCTCGAAAAAGAACAGTATCTAGTCGAACTGGCTGCGAATGGCCAGGAAGCTCTCGACAAGATTCGCGAGTTTGCTCCTCACGTTGTCATCTCAGACGTCAACATGCCGCAAATGGACGGCATTACCCTCCTCAAAGAGATGAGCCGTCTCGCGGTTCCAGCTCCGGTCATACTGATCACGGCGCATGGTTCAGAGTCTGTGGCGGTGGAGGGGCTGCGTGCCGGCGCGTACGACTATCTTGCCAAACCGTTCGAAGTAGATGACCTGCGCAAAGCCGTCCGAAATGCGGCTGAGAAGCAGCGACTGCTGGAATCGAATCGCCGTTACCTCGCAGATCTGGAAAGAACTCTGCTCGAGTTAAAGAACTCGCAAACCGAGAGGATCCAGGCGGAGAAAATGGCCGCTTTGGGCCGTCTCGTGGCGGGTGTGGCACACGAAGTGAATTCACCGCTCGGAGCGCTTACCAGTGCCGTCGATACCTTCGGCCGTGCTTACGTTCGTATCACCGAATTGCTTGGTTCCGAAACTGCGGCCGGGCCTGCCGTCGCCGAGAAGGCGGCAACTTTGAAGTCGACGCTGGAACAAACCCTTCAAGTGGCCCGGTCGGCTTGCCAGCGCATGGATTCACTGGTCAGAACAATGCGGCGTTTTGCGAATCTGGATTCCGCCCCGCTGCGTCAAGCAGACATTCGAGACTGTATTGAGAGCACGCTTGCCTTATTGAATCACGAACTTCGAGGTGAAATTCGAGTTGTTAAGGATTTTGCCAGCACGGCTCACATTGAATGCTATCCGTTGGAGCTGAACCAGTTGTTTACCTGCCTCTTGATGAACAGCATCGAGGCGATTTCGGGGCAGGAGAGATTCGAATTCGAACCTGGCAATCGGAGGATCGCCTGATGGTTTCCATCTCGGATTCGGGTCATGGAATCGCAAGCGAACATATAGATAAGATTTTTGACCCGGGGTTCACCACGAAAGGTGTGGGCGTCGGAACCGGGCTCGGATTGCCGACTTGCCAGAAGATCGTTGAGAAGCACCAAGGTACGATTAAGATTGAAAGCCAACCTGATGCAGGAACTGTAGTTACGTTGAGCCTCCCGCTCACCGGTTTGAAAGACTCAGCGGGATAGACTTCCTCGCCGACGCCATCTTTGCCGCCAGCACTCGCCTCGTTTGTTTCTCGTTTGAACAATCTTCTGGTCATCATCGCATTTTGAACCTAAACTAGCGCCGTAGAATTCTAAAATCGGTGTTCGGGAGGGGTTTTATGAGGGACCTGCAGAACGTGGAGCAATCTCCGTTGAAGGGGCTGGATGAGTGGGAAGATTTCGTTAAGACCCGCTACCCCGAGGAGACTGCGACTGCCTCGAACAAGCCATTTCAGTCTACCGACCCGAACAAGAAGGAGGAGCAGTTTCGCGATTACAAAGCAGAGGCCCGCGACAGTGTTAAGGAATTTTACCGCCTCAATCACGAACACCAGACCATGGAGTTCGTGCAGGCCAAGAAGAAGGAATACTTGTCCAACCGGACGCGGATGATGAGTGTTTGGGAAGCGATGGAATTTCTGAATACACTGGTCGATGACAGCGACCCGGACACGGACCTGACGCAAATTCAGCATCTGCTGCAGACTTCTGAAGCCATCCGCAGAGATGGACATCCGCGCTGGTTCATCGCGGCAGGTCTCATTCACGATGTTGGCAAGGTTCTCTGCCTGCACGGCGAACCGCAGTGGGCCGTGGTCGGTGACACTTTCCCAGTAGGCTGCGCATATTCCGACAAGATTGTGTTTCACGAATTCTTCGAAGCCAATCCCGACAAACAGAATCCCCAATACCAAACTCCCCTCGGCATCTATTCCGAAGGCTGCGGACTCGAAACGTGCAGCTCTCCTGGGGACACGACGAATACCTTTACCATGTGGTTAAGGACTACCTGCCCGAAGAAGCGCTTTACATGATTCGTTACCACTCCTGTTATCCCATCCATCGTGAAGGTGCTTACCAGCACCTGATGAATGATCACGACCGCGAGATGTTCCAATGGGTGCGGGCCTTCAACCCCTACGATCTATACTCCAAGAGCCACGAGCCTCCCAATGTCAAGGCACTGAAGCCCTATTACGACGACCTTATTGCTGAGTATTTCCCAAAGCAGATCGCCTGGTAGGAATTCACATGAGACTGGGAATTGACTTCGGAACCACGCGGACCCGTGTTGCTGCCGCGCTGGGAGGAAACCATCCACTGATCAGCTTTCATTCCGAGGAAAGCGATAGTCAGGACTGGTATCCTTCCCTGATCGCAACCCAGGGCGACCGCACCTTGTTCGGTTTGGATGCGTTGCGCGTGCAGTATGACGCGAGCTGGGAACTTTGCCGTTCGTTCAAGCGCCGGCTGGAGGATCACGATCCCCAGGCTGTGCTTGCGATTGGCGGACTGGAATTGCCGCTCATGGAGTGGCTCGCGCGCTTTTTCGGCGCCCTGCACCATGACTTGCTTCACCGAAGCAACTTGGAGGCAGCGCCTGGGGCTACGCTGCAAGTGATGGCAGGCGTGCCAGCGAATGCCAACAGCAACCAGCGTTTCCTGACGTTGGAGGCCATGCGCGCTGCCGGTTTCGAAGTGCTCGGCATGGTGAATGAGCCGGCCGCAGCGGGCATTGAGTACGCGCACCGTTACCGGCAAACGGATGTAACCAAACGCCGCGAGCATGTGGCTGTGTATGACTTCGGCGGCGGCACCTTCGATGTGTCGGTGATTCGGATGACTGGCGCTGTCCATGAAATCGCAGCCAGCGAAGGAATTTCAAGAGCTGGGTGGAGATGACCTGGACGAGCTGTTGTTGGAGCTGACGCTGGACGAGCCTTCCGTGGCCCGGGGCACAGCAAAGTTCGTTCACCGTGCCCGGCTGCTGAACCTTTGCCGCGAAGCCAAGGAGAGCATCAACCCGAATACCCGCAGAATTACGGTCGATCTCGGTCAGATCAGTCTCGTCGGCGGAGAAGCTTCCGTGCCGATCGCCGCCTTCTATGAGAGAGTGCGACCCGCTCATCGAGCAGACCGTGAAAGCGACTGAATCGGCTCTCGCTGCTGTGATGGGCGAAGACTTCGATGATCTGTCCTCACTTGCTTGTGTGTACCTGGTTGGAGGCTCCTGCGAGTTGCCCGTGCTGGCGCGCGCGTTACGCGAGCGATTCGGGAAGCGCGTGCGTCGCTCTCCCTACCCGAGTGCGGCAACAGCGATTGGTCTTGCCATCGTTTCGGACCAGGACGCCGGCTATCAATTGCAGGATCGATTTCATCGTCACTTTGGCGTTTGGCGTGAAAGCGATGCCGGAACCCGGGTTGTCTTTGATCCGATCTTTTCGAAGGGCACGTGCCTTGCCGGCTGCCGGCAAATCGCTTACGGTAACACGCCGGTACCAGGCGGCACACAACATCGGCCATTTTCGTTTTCTGGAGTGCAGCCATCTTGATGAATCGCGGGAACCGAAGGGCGACATCGTTGCCTGGGACCAGGTATTCTTTCCGTTCGATCCGCAACTTGCCGGGAGCGAGTTAAACGAGGTTGCGGTGCAAAGCTGGCGTGGGCAGCCGGATACGATCATTGAGGAACAATATCGCTGTGATGCCCGCGGCATGATTGAAGTCATGATCTCGAACGAAGCAACGGGCCTGGTCCGACGGTTTGCTATTCGCCAAGGCATTTCAGCCCGGGCGGCAAATCGATGACCCGCCCGGCGGCCCCACGTTCGATGAAAACAGCGTCCCCCTTGGACAAGGGGGACTTCAGGGGCATTCGGGAGTGGGTTGTCCGGTCGGCTCTATCAACCCCATCATGACAACCCCCTGAAAGCTTCACGACCGCCGTCGTGTTCACGACCGCAGTCGTTTCGCCTTGTTTCCCCCTTTGGAAAGGGGGATTTCCAGAGGAGTTTTTCATGTCGCCTAGGCCACTCCACGTTTGATGAAAAGCGAGAGTCCCCTCCTTGGATAAGGAGGGGAGCAGCGGCGCGGCGCGCCACTGCCGGGGTGGTTCGATCTGTCGCCCGAAGCACCGCCCACCAACCACCCCCGCCGTGGCCGTTGGCCCCGACATCCCCTCCTCAACTGAGGAGGGGAGCCTGTATTTCAGAGGAGACATTCATGAACCGGCGTCATTTTCTTCGTGCTAGTGGATTGGCATCCGCAGGGTTCCTGGGCAGCCTCGCTACTCCACTGCAACCGCAAACTATCGGTGCCTCTCGGAAGGGTAGCTGGAGCTTTGTTCACTATACCGATGTTCATGTGCAGCCCGAGCTGCGGGCAGAAGAAGGCTACCGGCAGGCAGTAAAGGCGATGAATGGCTTGAAACCGAAACCAGCGCTAGCGATTGCCGGAGGTGACCTGGTGTTTGATGTGTTTGAAACCGGGTATGAGCGCGCCGACCAGCTCTTCAACATCTACACTCGTGTCACCGCTGGTTTCGACATGCCCGTTCACGCCGTGATCGGCAATCATGACGTTTTTGGAATCAGCCCGAAAGCAGGCGTTCCCGATACACATCCGGAGTATGGCAAGAAGATGTTTGCAAATCGCATCGGACAGGGAAAGACCTATCGTTCATTCGATTTTCGTGACTGGCACTTCGTTCTGCTCGACTCGATTTCTGTCACACCGGCTTCCAGTTACGAAGGTCGCATTGACGAGGACCAGTTTGCCTGGCTGCAGCAAGATCTTCGGGAGGTGGGGAGCAAACGTCCGGTCGTGCTGGTGACGCACATTCCCTTCGTTTCAATCTTTCCAGCGTTGCAGAACGGATCCACCGAAGCGGTTTCATCGTCGGTCGTCGTGGCGAATTCCAAGCAAGTGCTCGATTTTTGCGCCGACTACAACATCAAGTTGCTGCTGCAAGGACATCTGCACGTCGTGGAGGACCACCGCTACAAAGGAAGCCGGTACATTACGTCAGGCGCGGTGTGCGGCAATTGGTGGAAGGGCGTGCGCATGGGTCACCCTGAGGGCTTTGCCGTCTATACGATTCAAGGCGACCAGGTAGAGTGGAGCTATCGTACGTACGGTTGGCAGGCGGCAACCGTCTAAGGCGTGTCGCGCCTTCAATTCACGACAACCGCTCTGCATTGTAGAGAACCTGAATATTCCGTGCCGTTGAAGCAATAAGAATCCCGACCATTAGAATTGCTGCAATCGTCCCACCGATGTCAAAGAGAAGGTACTCCCCCCCAGAAGGTGAACCGTCGGCTTGTAGAGCAACGCCAGGTTGCCCACTGCCAGAAGAAGGCGGAGTTCGGTCGGGCTGAATTTTCCAAACGAGATTCTGAAAGTTCCCAGAGTGTAGGTTGCCAGGTAGACGTTGATACACAACATGAAATAGGCAATCAGTACGAAGGCCACGACCTTGGGACTCATATAGCCTGAAAGTGCCAACCCACCGAAAAGGAACGACATGCTGAACGTGTCGAGGATGTGGTCCACATAGAATCCATAGCGCGGACGCAACCGGTTTCGATAGCGCGCCAGGGTTCCATCCAAACTGTCGCCCACCCAGTTGAGCAGCAGGCATAGATTCACGGCGTGAAGAAACAGGCTGTTGGACTGGCTGCAAGCGTAAGCAACGCCAGCAGCCAACATCGCTATGAGCCCAAGGCTGGTGAGATGGTCGGAGTGGACAGATGCCGGCAAATGTTGCGCCATCCAGCGCAGGGCTTGGCTTTCGGCAGCGGCGAGGATTCCGTTCTGTTCGCGCTTTGCGTCCTGAAAGCTGAGTTGACTCATGTCGATTCTTCTCCTTGACCGAGGTTGGAACAAGCCCCGGCGTTGGTATTGAATGCAAGACGTCTGCCATCCAGTAAACTCCTCAGCTTATGTGTTTTGCCAGCTCATGAGGTTCATTTTGCATCAAGTCTGGAGTCCCGATGCGGCAGCGACTGCAGTCGTTTGCTGGCGTCCGACGTCACCGCTTGCACTTTTTGAGCCTCCTTTGCCGTTCTCCTCTTCAGGTTGGAATATCTAATTGCGCGATCACTTTCTGACGACAAGAAACCCTGAACGGCATGTTCTTCGAGCCAAACTGACTTCCGACTACAGAAGCCTGATTTGGCACATCCAGCTTCCCAGAAAAAACTCAGCGTGGAACATCTTTTGAGCAGAGCTAGCTCTCAATGTGACCTGTTATCTCGGGACTGCTGTCGGCCAAGCCGATCCCTGTAGTTGCGGCGTGAGTTGCCCAGAAGAGCTTGCTCGTGTCCGGCAGGTTGTAGGTCAGCGAATTTTGAATTGCTGAAGAAAGTTTGTGTTACCTTACGCGATCAATGAAACCCAAAACGCATAGACTTCCGGGGCAGGACAGGCAGCTTCAGGAAGCCTTTCGCACCCACATCAAAGGACTTTGCAGCGAGCGCGTTGTAGTCCTCTACTATCTCGGCATCGCCCTGTTGCCGCTGTTTGGAATTCTTGACTATTTCATCGCCCCGACACCGCTTTTGCATTCCTTCCTGATCTTGCGGTTGGTGGCTGCGGTCATCCTTCTGGCGATTCTCCTTGTCGCCTATCCAGCAATCGGCAAACAGCATCCTGCGCTGCTCGGAATCATCGGTCCCCCCATTGTGGGCGGGTCGGTGTCTTTGATGACCGTTCGCATGGGCGGCTATGAGAGCCCTTACTATGCCGGGTTGAACCTCGTGATTCTGGGTGTCACTCTCGTCATGCCGTTCAGCTTGCGTCAGTCAGCTCTGACTTGTTTCCTGGTCTATTCGACCTATGTGCTGCCAAACCTTTTCGTCAACACGATTACCCGGCCAGAGCTGTTTCTAAACAATAACTTCTTCATCCTTGGAACCATCGTTATTGCTCTAACCGGTTCGCACTATTCTCAGAAGTTGCGTTTTCATGAATTTCGCTCGCGTCTCCAGTTGTCTCAAACCAATGACAAGCTGACTTCCCTGGATGAGGAGAAGACGTTGCTGTTCTCCAATCTAGGCAACCTGATTATCTCCAGCCTCGATTCTCAGAATACTTTGCTGTCGGTGCTGAAGCTGATCAAACAGAATTTTGGGTTCGATCGGGCCGCTTGCTTCCGATGTGACACGCTGGGGCGCATGACGGGAGAACCCGTTCTGCTCGATGCCGACGAGGTCTTCCGTAGTGAGCTCCAGGTGCTGCGGACGACCCTCCAGGCCTCGGCACGATTTTCCAGGGCGGCTAAAACGGGTGAGCCGTTAATTCTCAGGGGTTCAGGCCCGACCGCATGCGGACCGGAAGAGCGACGTCTGCTCGATGAGTTGCAAACCAAGGCCCTGGCTGTCGTGCCTCTGCAAGAGAACGGGATCACAGCCTGGGTGTTAGTTGCCGACTACGGTCCTCACGAGTCTGGGATTCCTGACGAAAAATTCCGGTTGCTGCTCGACCTGGCTCAACCTATTTCGGCAGCCTTGGATAAAGCTCGCTTGTTTGAAAGTGAGAAGAGGCGCACGGCGCAGCTCGTTGTAATCCACAACATCAGCCGCAAAATCTCGTCGATCCTGGATTTCAACTCGGTCTTCTGGGAATTCGCAAATCTGCTTCAGGCCCATTTCCACTTCCGTCACCTCAGCATCTACAGTCTGGACGACCGCGACCGCCTGGTCCTCGGCGCGCAGGTCGAAGAGCAGAGTGAAAAAAGCGGTATCCCCATGGAACTCGTACTGTCAGAGGACTCGGCGATTGTCCGCGCATTCAAACAAGCCCAGACGGTGCAAAGGTACGCAGCCGAGGGGGAACCCTGCCTGGAAGGAACGCTGTTGCCCGGGATCAAGTCGCAAATCTGTATTCCTTTCCAGCACACCTCCAAAACGGTAGGAGTCATCAACATCGAGAGTGAAAAGCATCTGGCGTTTGACAGTCAGGATGTCACGGTCATCGAAACCTTGGGCGATTACCTGGCCACCTGGGTGAACAATGCGAACCTGTACACCGACATTGGCCGAAAAGCCAACGCTCTGCAGACCCTGAACAGCATTGGCAAAGCCATCAGCTCCGAACTGAACATCAACAACCTGTTCGAACTGATCTACAGCCAGGTACGACAGGTGCTCAACAGCGAAGACTTCTTTATTGCTCTGCTGGAAAGGGGTCACAACCGGATTGAAGTCAAGTTTGAGGTGTCCAACGGACGACGGCGCACCTATATCCGTTCGCTCTCGCAGGACAGTCTCGTCGGCTACGTGATGCAAACCCGGACGCCATTCCTGGTGAAAGACCACTTTGAAAAGGTTTACGAGGCCATCACAGGGCGCAAGCCACACCTGATCGCGCAGTCCTGGTTGGGCGTTCCGTTGATTCTAGGCGACGAAGCGCTAGGCGTGATCGTTCTGCAGAACATCCGAACCCGCAGAGCCTACGATCGCGATGATCTGAACTTCCTTTCGACAATTGCCGACCAGGCTGCAGTAGCGATTTCAAATGCACGACTATTCCGTGAAGCGCAAGAACGCGCCACGCGCCTGGCTGTGGTGAACGAAATTACGCGGGAAGCCAGTTTGAATCTCGACGTCGACAAACTGTTTGAAAAAATTACGACTCAGTTGAAGCGGGTTATTTCATTTGAGAAGAGCAGCGTTGCCATCTACCAGCACGAAACGGACACGTTCTCGCTGATCAATGTCTATGGGGAAAACATCACCGCCGGCTTCTACAAAGGAATGCAAATTCCCGGACGGGAAACGGTGATGAAGATTGCGTACGACGCCAAGAAGCCTTACTACACCCGCAGCTTGAATCAGAATGTCGCCAACAGCTCGCCGTATCTCATTACACAAGGTATCCAGTCCGCTGTTTCGATTCCGATCATTTCCGAAGACGTCTGCCTGGGCACGCTGAATCTTGGCAGCCAGAAGGAGGACGGATTCTCCGTTGACCAGATCGATCTGACGCAGACCATTGCCAACGGTCTCGGCAACGCCTTGAAGAATGCCCGGCTCTACACGGCCCTCGAGCAATCTTACTCAGAACTGCAAACGGCTCAGGATCAGCTGATCAAGTCTGAGAAACTGCGGGCCCTGGGAGAAATGTCGGCCGGCGTGGCTCATGATTTCAACAACATGTTGGGCGCCATTCTGGGGCGCGCACAGCTGATGAAAAGTCAGGTCTTCGACCCGGCTATTTTACGAGGCCTCGACATCATCGAGAAGGCGGCCATCGACGGAGCAACAACCATCCGCAGGCTGCAGGACTTCACGCGCAAACGGACCGACCAGGTTTTCAAACACGTCGATCTCGTTCAGGTTATCGAAGACACGTTGTCGATGACGCGGACTCGGTGGGAAACCAGCGCCCACGTCAGCGGCATTCAGTACACCGTGACCACACAGTTCGACACCGTCTTGCCCATTGCGGGGGAGAGTTCAGAACTCATCGAGGTGCTGACCAACATCATCTTCAATGCGCTGGATGCCATGCCCGCCGGTGGCAGTCTGCACATTCGTGCGGGGACAGAGAATGACCGCGTCTTCGCGTCGGTGACCGACACCGGACGTGGAATGACCGAGGAGATCCGCCGCCGTGTTTTTGATCCCTTCTTTACCACCAAAGGCGTGAAGGGCAACGGGCTCGGAATGAGCGTCGCCTATGGCATTGTGAACCGCCACAAGGGAGACATCGAGATTGAGAGCGAGGTGGAACGGGGAACAACGGTTCGGATCTTCCTTCCCGTGAATTTGCACGCTGTGCGCCAGATCGCAGAAGTTGCTGTGAAGCCTCAGAAGCGAACGGGGCGATTTCTGATTGTGGATGACGAAGACCCCATCCGAGACCTGCTGGCCGAGATGCTCGTCGAGCAGGGTCACGAGGTCCACACAGCGTCAGGCGGGAAGGAAGGACTGGAGATCTTCAAGGCACGAATGCCCGACTTGGTGATCACTGACTTGGGAATGCCTGAAGTGAGCGGCTGGGACGTTGCAACCGGCGTCAAAGCGTTGAGCCCGAAAACCAGCGTTATCTTGATGACCGGTTGGGGAATCACCTTGGACAAAGATCGCGCCCGCGAAAAGGGTGTGGATGTGATTCTCTCCAAGCCGTTCCAGATTAGCGAAATTCAGAAGGTCTTGAATGAGATGCTGGACCAGCGGTACACCGTCGCCAGCATCTGAGCAATCGATTGTTCCGGTGACCATCGTGTTCGATCTCATTTTGCGAGAACCAGCGGCATCGAGGCTCTTCGTCACACCATCATCGCCGCTCTGAGAGCGCCCCCACCCCTTACGATCAAGCGCCTCTTCCTCGCTGGCTCGTCTCCTGAAAAAACTGTTTCACTTCGTTAAAGACCTGCTCGCGCTTTCCCTGGGCCAGGCGGCATTCAGGAAGCGAACGCAGAAAAACCTTCCCATAAGTTTTGTCCACGACGCGACGGTCGAAGATCATGATCGAGCCCCGGTCCTTCTTGCTGCGAATCAGCCGACCGAAGCCCTGCTTGAACTTGATGACAGCCTGCGGGACGCTGTACTCGAGAAAAGGATTACCGCCGGCCTGCTCAATGGCTTCGATGCGCGCCTCGATCACCGGCTCTTTCGGGACGCTGAAAGGAAGCTTGGTGAGGATCACGTTCTCCAAGGCTTCGCCGGCCACGTCGACCCCCTCCCAAAAACTGTCGGTAGCGAATAGCACACTCGTCTTGTCCTGCTTGAAAATTTCAGTAAGCCGATGCCGTGGCCCCTCGCCCTGCATCAGCGCCCTAATACCGGCCGATTCTAAGGCTGGCGCCAGCTCCTGGTGAATGCGTCGCAGCATCGAATACGAGGTGAAAAGGACCAGGGCCCGACCCTGCGAGATCTGAATCGACTCCAGCACCAAACGTCCTAATTCAGCGGCGAACTGCCGGTGGTCTGGTGAGGGGATATCCTGCGGAATCCCAAGAATTACCTGGCGCGTGTAATCGAAGGATGAGGGCAAAATGCTTTCCAGCGTTCGCCCGGGTTGCATCTGGTCGAGCCCGAGGCGCCCTTTGACGTAGTCAAAGCTCTTCTCGGTTGTCAGCGTGGCACTGGTCAGCACGACGGTCTGCAGCTTCTCAAACAGCCGTTCTCGCAACAGGTTCGCGACATTCACCGGCGCTTGCTTCAAGGTGATTCGCTGGCCCGTCCGGCCTGTTGTGATTTCAATCCAGCGCACCCGGCTGCCGTCAGGTTCACCGAAAATCTCACCCAACGTTGCAGCAGCCATCTCCAGCCGGTCAATGAGGGCGTTTAGTTCGACGGTGAGCGACAACAGGCTTTCGGCTACCGGTTCGTCAAGAGACTCCAGCCATTTCTCAAGAAGCAATAGCTGCTGGTGGAACTCTCCCATTTCGCGGATAAGATTCTGGACCGCCGGAAGAATGGAAGCCCTCCATTCCGGACGCTCCTGTACTTGCGGTGTAAACCGGACTTTCTGTTCAGCGCCCGGTTCTTCACCTCCAAGCCAGGCCGCCAGATCGTCAAAGGTCTGCGCCACGGCATGAGCCAGATCTTCGCGAAGGGTCAGGAGCCTGCCTTGCACATGGGCGTAGATGCGGCTGTAGAGGCCAGGCTCGATTTTTCTATCGAGGTTCCGCAACCGCGCCAGCAAGTGGGGCAGCAATCCCTTTTCACGAACCTTGTCGCGTTCACGCAGACTGTAGAAACGTCCCAGCAGCCGAAGCAATCCCAGCTTCGCGACCTGCGTGCCGAAATAGTCGGTGGCTACATCCTCCACGTTGTGGGCTTCGTCGAGAATGACGTGTCCGTAGGCCGGCAGAATGGCCGCTTCGTTGTAACGGCCCGTGTCGCCGCGCACTGCGAGGTCTGCAAACAGAAGGTGATGATTGACGACCAGAAGGTCCGCTGAGGTCGCTTCGCGCCGGGCGTTGTAGAAAAAGCATTCGTTGTAGTGGCTGCAGCGAATGCGAGTGCAGTTATCGCTTTCGCAGGCCACTTTCTCCCAGACCGAAAACCGCGGAAGGATGGCCAGGTCGGAGCGGCTGCCTTCGGAAGTGCGGTGCGACCACTCGAGGATGGCTTTCAACTCCGTTTGCTCGTCGGTTTCGATCAGATAGTCTCCGTCCTTTTCCAGCGACTCCACTTTGCTCAGGCACACGTAGTTCTGGCGGCCCTTGACCAGAACCGCTTTGAATTTCAAGTCCAGGGCCTGCTGCAGCAACGGAAGATCTTTGTGGATGAGTTGTTCCTGCAGGTTGATGGTGTTGGTCGAGATCACCACACGCTGCTTGTTCTGCACCGCCCAGTGGATGGCTGGCAGCAGATAGGCCAAGCTTTTGCCCGTGCCGGTCCCGGCTTCGATAAGCGCCGCTTTCGAGTCATTGAAGGCCGTGGCAACCGAGCGCAACATTCGTTGCTGCTCTGGCCGAGACTCAAAGCCCGTCAGCCGGTGCGCAACCTCTCCCTTGCTTGAGATCAGTTTCGACAGTTGGTTCAGATCCAAAGGCCGCCGCTGCTGGCGTTTGAAGGCTTGGACAACGACGTAGATGTCGTCTGCTTCGTTGTTGATGATGTAAAAGCCCACTCCCTGGTTTCCGTATTCGGAAGCCAGGCTGACATCGGCGCTGGAGGGAGAGAGGTAGCCGGAAGGATGGTTGTGAATGACGACGTCGCCGGGACCGGTGACCTGCAGCAGCGCAGGCACCGCTGAGTCGTTGCCTCGCGCCAGTGGTGTCACTTCAACCACGACCCCGTGTTCGTCAGGTTTGGCGAGGAAGAAGACTTCGTTGCCTCGTGCCTGTCGAATGGTATCTCGCAGAAGCGCAGCGGCCGATGCAGAGACCAGTTTATGAAAGTTTGATGACACTTTACGAGTATACCACCCGCATCGTAACCATACCTTGCTCGCCTCGAAGGAGCTCGAACAGAGGAAAGCTTTGATTGTCGTGAGGTCCATCGATGTTCGCGAGCAGGCTCCTGCCATTGACTTTGCGACAGCAGTGCGCCAAGCTTGGCCTGATATCAGACACTCTAGTCTTGAGGTGAGCCTGTGCAAGCGAAGAGAATCGGATTGGGAGCGGTGGTTCTGATGCTCGGCAGTTTCATGTTGCACAATGTCGCGGCTGACTCCCGAGCCAGTGCTCGGTCCACCCGTTACCAGGACGCAGCTGGTTATGCGGAGGCGCTGCGCGAACATGAAAGAACCGGCAAGCCGATGGCCCTCTATTTCTATGTCGATTGGTGCAAGTACTGTGCACGGCTGGAACGTGACATCCTCAGCAGGCCCGAGGTGAAGCAATATTTGGACTCGATTCTTTACGTCAGCGTGAACCCGGAGCACGGAAAGGGGGAAGAAGCTCTGTTTGAGAAGTTCGAAGGGCGTGGCTATCCTACATTTCTCATCCTCGCCAAAAACCAACCTGCACAGGAAATCTCAACTTCTGTGCCGCCCGAGGCTTTTCTCCAGGAATGCAGAGAGGCCGCACGCGGTGGCGGGACTTGATCAGTCTCAGCCGACCATCGCTTGACGCGACGAAGAGTAGTTAATGACTACTGCAGCAACGCAAGGCATTCAACCCGACGGCTCTATCCAAAATGCAGCGTCCCGACTTCATTTTCTGTTCGGTGCGTCCGACCGCTGGCCAACTCAGCTAGCTGATCCAGTCTCGCGGGTTCCCAAGCAGGTTCTTGGGCTCCTAAGGGGAGTCTTTTCCAAAAAATACGGAATTCACCCGATACCAATCGGCAGTTTCATGCCCTATCCTTGACTAGGGAGAAGGCAAGCCTGATGCTGTGAAGACTCGGAGGAACCTGAATATGAAAGCGAAAAAACTTGTCATCATTGCTGCGGTCATTGTGTTTGTGCTCGTCGCTGCTTTAGCTGCAGTCCCTTTTCTCGTTGATAAGCAAAGCTTGAAAACCAAGCTGGTGACTGAAGCTGAAGGAGTCCTGCACCGCCGGATGTCAGTCCAGGATGTAGAGATCACCGTTTTTACGGGACTCGGCGTTCGGCTGAACCGCGCCGTGATTTTCGATGACCTTCGGTTCGCCAACGCACCCTTTGTCGCGCTTAGTTCGATCACCGTCCGGCCGCGGTTGTTACCCTTGCTGCGCGGAAGCGTGGAACTGGCCAGCATCGAGCTGGAGCAACCCGAGATCCGGCTCATCCAGAATCCTCAGCGCGTTTGGAACTTCGAGACGATCGGGGCGCCAGCCGATGGCCGCGGCAGCCCGGCACCCGCAGCCACTCCGCCGGCAACCTCGACGGGCAAATCGTCGCAGGCGTTTGCGATATCGCAGCTCGACCTCAACGAGGGTGCCGTAGTGATACAAAAACGCAACAGCTCCGGTACGGTTGAAGAGTCTCGTTATGACCACATCAACCTGAAGTTACGGGACTTCTCCACCGACACAGCAGGCTCTTTCGACCTGAAACTGCAGCTTCCACCTGGAGCCCATGCGCTCCAACTCAAAGGTCAAATGGGCCCCGTACAGTTGTCATCGTTTGCGAAGACACCGGTGGATGGCGAGATTCAGTTTTCCGAGTTGCCGATTGCCCGGCTCGTCTCTCTTTCCTCGACGCCGGTGGAAGGCGTTGAATGGCAGGGATCCCTCAGCACGGCGACGCGCTTGAAAGGCAACCTCGACCAAGGCTTCTCAGTCGAGGGCAAGACGGTGTATTCCAAGCTGGGAGCAAAGCGAGGCGCTCTCCAATCGCCACAGGTGGATGGGGAATTGCACTTGAAGGCCGACTACAAGGCTCAGTCGTTGCAACTACACCAAGGCGAGCTTCGCATGCCCGCTTCAACGCTCAGCGTGAAGGGCAGCGTTCGAGGGCTGGACGGAGATCCTGCGCTTGACCTGCATATCGAGGCTCCTCGGCTGGCGTTCGACGACCTTATCAAGTTGGCGGCGGTCCTTGGACAGGGTGCGCCCGATGGGGTGCAGGCCTCAGGGAACGGTCAGCTCAACCTCCAAGTGACCGGGTCCTCGAAGAAACCGCAGGTAGCTGGTGAAGCCAGACTGGCCGATGTCTCGATTCGTTATCCCGGGCTGGCGGACAGGATTACCCTGTCGCCGGTGCTGCTGGCCTTTAAGAACAACACCGTCGCGTCGAATGAGATTCAGATCAGCGCCGGGGAGCGCACCCGCCTCCAGGCGCAGTGGTCAGCCGCTCTGGGCGACCCGGTTTCCGTTGACGCGCAAGTTCGAACGGCCAAGCCGGTTCCAGTTTCCGACCTGCTCGCAATTGCTTCTTCTTTTGGTGTGTCCCTTCCCGATGGGATGAAGGTTCAGGATGGTTCCATCGATCTTCAGCTGACTGCCAGGCAAGCCTTTGGCGACAAGCCTGTCCTGTCTCTTCAAGGGCAATCCACGCTAAGCGGCAGCAAGGTGCAGACGGCTCTTTTGAAAGCGCCCATGGAAGTGCATCAGGTCCAGCTTCAGTTTACCGGCCAGTCCGCTTCGATTCCGTCGCTCTCAGCCTCGTTCGCAGGATCAAAGCTGGGAGGAAAACTTCAAATCAACAACTTCGAAGCTCCTACCTTGCAGTTCGCATTGAATGCGGATCGTCTCGATCTCAGCAAGCTGGAACAGATGATCAACACGAGTGAAGGCGCAGCGCCAGCCAAGCCGGTTAGTCTGCCAGCAGCGAAGTCACCGGACAGCGCTACCGCGGCGAAAACCTCTCCCTCGAAACCGAAACCTGTTCCAGCGGCGCAGGATCCCTTCGGACGATTGACCGTGCGCGACAGTTCGGTGGCGGTGGACACGGTGAGCTATGACAACTTGCGGCTGACCAAGGTCTCTTCGAAAGATCCAGATGAAGAACCGGGTTCTACAGCTTCAGGATTTGAAATTCAACATGAACCAGGGCACGCACTCGGGTGCAGCTTCTTTCGACTTCAATGGCGCCCAGCCGCGGTACACGTTCAATTCAAAATTGCGTGACGTCGATGCCAACGAGTTTCTGACGCAAAACACTTCGCTGAAGAACCTGCTTTACGGAAAGCTTTCATCGGACATCGATCTGCAAGGCAGTGGCAGTGGTTTCGACGAGATCTCCAAACAGCTCAAGGGAGGAGGCAAAGATCACCGTTACCAAAGGAACGATCACTTCGTTTAACCTTCGGAGCAGGTTGCCTTGCTCGGGAAGCTAACCGGCCTCAATGTCGGGCAGGGTGGAGCACCGAATTTGAGGACCTTGTGAGCGAAATGACGTCGCCAATGGCCGCGTAACGACCAATACCATGCACTTCAGGGCTTCGGGAATGGCTTTGAAGGTGCGCGGCAGCCTGGGTTTGGACCGTTCCGCAGACTATCAGATTTCTGCCGAACTTCCTGCTTCGATGAGCTAAAAAGACCAACATTAACCAGTTCCTGAACCTGGCGAGTGCCACGTTCTTCCAGAATGAAAATGGCAACGTCGTGATTCCGCTTCGCATGACAGGAGACATTTCTCGGCCTCGCCTGTCACTGGACACGCAGATGGTGAAAGAGAATTTTAAGAACAGCATTCGCCAGGGCGGGGTGACGAAGGCGATGGACACCTTTCAAGGTCTGCTAAAGAACAAGGACCAGAAAGCCGCGGCCAGCCATCGCCTGATGCCCAGCAAACTCTGCCCAACCTACCGGCGAGAAACCCGCTGAACCCAAGCCCGAAGGTTGGAGGGGCTGTTCAAAGACATCATGGGTCAGATGAAGGAAAAGAAGAAAGAACCCAAGAAGTGAAGCTGGACGCACACGGACTCCGGTCGATTGACAATCTCAAACAACTCGTGATCTGCTCGATCGTTGAGAGCTTCCCTCAGCTCTGCGGCACCGCCAGAGCAACTACCTATCGCTGCGGAAACTCTTGGCAGCCTGCAACCATGATCAAGGGTTTCTAGGAAATCAAGACGAGGAGGAGCGAGCATGAAATCTGAATTCTCAAGAAGAAAACTGATGCAGGCTCTGAGTGCGGCTGCAGTGTCTCCCGCGCTATTCTCTAAAACGGCGTCTGCGGCTCACACCTCCATCCTGGCCGCCGCCCTTGGGTCCGAACACACCAAAAATTTGTCTGGGAGGCGGGCAGAATCTGGACGACGCGGCTATGCGCCGGCTGAAGCAAGTGGGTGTGGACTATTTCCTTGGCGGTGGTCCCAGGATTCCCTGGGAAGAGGCCGACATCCGCAGCCGCATTGAAGGGTTTAAGAAGGGCGGCATCACTCTGTGCAACTTGATGATCTCCGGATTCAATGATGTCATTTGGGGACGGCCAGGAGCCGACGCGCAAATCGAAAATGTCATCAAGTCCATCCGCGCCGCAGGCAAGGCCGGTTTGCCGGTGATCGAGTACAACTTCTACGCGCATCGTCTTACGGAAGGCTATAAAGAAGAGATCGGGCGGGCCGGCGCCGGCAACACGGCCTATGACTATGAGTTGTCAAAGTCTCTCCCGCCGCGTGAAGGTGTCGGAACCCACACCCGGGCCGAGCAACTCAAGCGGGCCGAGCATTTCCTGAAAGCCGTCGTGCCGGAGGCCGAGAAGGCGAACGTGCGTCTGGCGCTGCACCCAAACGATCCCCCGGTGCCTCTGAGCCGGGGCTCCGAACAGATCATGGCCAGCTTTGAACAATGGAAGAAATACCTGAACCTGGTCAAGAGCCCTTACAACGGCATGACGTTCGACTGCGGTGTCACCCGCGAGATGGGCGAGGACCCGGTCGCGGTTTGCCGCTATCTGGGAGAACGAGACTGCATCAACCACGTTCACTTTCGCAACGTAGTGGTCCGAAAGCCCTATGTTGACTATACCGAGGTGTTTCTCGACGAAGGTCAGGTAAACATGTTCGCGGTGATGCGCGAGTTAGTGCGGCAAAAGTATCCTCGAGGGCTCTACCCCGAACACCCCCGGGCCATCGATGTCGACCGCGAACGCGGGCAGATCCGGAATCAATATCCCGGCGGAGGAGGATTCGCCGCTGAGATCTACAACGTGGCCTATACCAAAGCGATGCTGCAAGCAGCCTTATCGATTTGACCGCTTCCCGCTGAGGTTGACGCTGAATATCTTGAGGGTGTCGCGACTCGCTGCTAAAAGGATCTGGATCACAGACTAAACAACTCAGAACTTAGGAGGCTACATGAGTGGTCGTGCTGAATCTCTGGCTGACCGCATCGAGGAAGGTGCTGCCGGGTTGGCCGCGTTTGCTGAAGGACTTTCGGAGGCGGAATGGCGCACACCCGTGTCGGGGACGGACGCCCGTTCGATCGGCGTCATTGTGCACCACGTTGCCAGCATCTACCCGGTTGAGATCGATGTCGCTCGAGCCATCGCCAGCGGCAAGGCCGTTACGGACGTCACCTGGGAAGCTGTGGCCGAGTTGAATGCCAAGCACGCCCGCGAAAATGCAGGAGCAACGAAGGCCGCCGCGCTCGAACTCTTGCGCCGCAACAGCCGCGAGGCGGCCGCCGCGGTGCGCACCTTCACGGATGATGAACTGGACCGGGCAGCGCCCTTCTCTCTGAGCTTCGGTGCGCCTATGACCGCGCAGTTTGTCATCGAGGACCACGCACTAAGACACAGCTGGCACCACCTGGCACGTATTCGCCGCGCCTTGGGCCGCTAACCTCTCAGATGCAAAATGGGGCATTCTCAAATTTAAATTTAGCCGTCTGTGCAGAATCTAGACACTTAGCGAGCCACGGAAGCCCCTGGCGGCATAGTAAGAGTCCGCACCATTGTGATACACGAAGACTTTGCCGTAGCGGAAATCACAAAAGATGGCTCCGCCGAGTTTTCTAATATCAGAAGGTGTTTTCACCCAGCTCGACGTTTTCGCGTCGAAGTTTCCAAGTTTCTGCAATTCTCGATATTGTTCTTCCGTTAAAAGCTCAATGCCCATGGCAGCTGCCATATCCATAGCGTTATCTTCGGGTTTATGTTCTTTCCTTGACTCCAGCGCTTCGCGGTCGTAACAAAGGCTTCTTCGGCCTTTGGGACTTTCCGCTGAACAATCATTAAAAATGTATTCGCCCGTCTTTTTATCATAACCAACAACATCCGGTTCACCACCAGTTCTTTCCATTTCATTGAGCGACCACAGTTTGTCAGTATTAGCTTCCAGCTTTGCTTGTACCTTAGTCCACTCAAGACCTTTATGGCGGTGCATGTTTGTCTCAAAGCGGCCCTTCAATGCTCCGAGTAGTTCTTCACGTTGTATTGCTTTCAGGTCTTTTTCTCTTTGCATTTCTGTCTTTGCCGTTCTGCTCTGTTTATTGGCCTTTGCTCGCCCAGCCTTCTTACAGCTGGTTCTTACGCTTCACGACCGCCGCAAACATGAACCCGTAGTTCACAGACGAGGAGTTCAATTAGCGCCGGTGTAAGGCCCAGGCCTCCGATTCGACGACCGCGTTAGACAACGCCCTCACAGCCTTCTCTTGCCTCCAACGATTACAGCTAGGCTGCCCCGCCTCCCACGGCTGTTTGAGGCGGAGATGACTTTGGAACTTCTCAGGGCCTCCTCCAAAAAGAACGCGTAGGCCGGGTCATCTTCAGCCGAGTGTTGCCCGCTTTGAAACAAAATCAGGAACGGGTCGAGCCCCGAATCGGCATCGCCAGTGATCTAGCGAAAAGTTCGTCTGTGGTTTTTTGCTTTTCCAGCCCCAGGGTGAAGTTTGTTTGCTTGACTCCGGGAGGTCCTTGTAAGTGGTTAGTCGGCATATTCACTCTCGTTGTCCCCACAACTGGAACACTCTGGGCAAGCTGACCAGCGTCCTGGGATCGTCGGTGAACCGGTTCAAGTCGTCTATGGCTGACTGCAACTCCGGTTCGGTGACCAATCCCTCGGCTAGTAACGAGTCGGTGATGTTGATGAGCGTCAGCACGGCAAGCTGCTTTCCCTCGCCCGAAGCGAATGTCGGCTGGACGACGTTGACGTTGACGTTCCGCCACCCCGCATCGAGCAACATTCCATAGAGCTTCGGCCCAATGTCCGCGTCGGCTCCCTGCCGTGCCGCCGCCGCACGATAGAGACGCACATAAGCATCGAACCCTGCGCACGGCGGATGGCAAAAGGAGCCGCCGAGATCAATGTCTTCTACGACAACAATGCCACCGGGCCGGACTGCCCGAAGCATTTGTCGGAGCAGGCGAAGCGGATCGGTCAGATGCGTGAGGAGAAATCGGCAATAGATGCAATCGTATCGAGATTCTTCGATCCAATCCTGCACGTTCGACTTGCGAAACTGAACATTGGCCAACGCTAACCGGGTGGCGGTCTGCCGCGCCATGTCGAGTTTGGTTTCATCCATGTCCAGTCCGACGACTTGTCCTTTGGGGCCGACGATAGTAGCGAGCTGGAGGGTCACGTCTCCGCCGCCACAGCCCAGGTCGAGGCACGTCATGGCTGGTGCGAGACCTGCTTGCTCCAACACACGCGATGTGGTCGGCCACATCACGCGCGCCAATACTTCTAGCCTTTTCTTTCCTTCAACGCCCCCGCGGATGATATAGCGCGCCATATATTCTATTGTGAACTTACCGTCTAACGACTTGCGCTTCACCCGCCGCGTTTCTAAGCGGTCGGGTGCAAGCGATGCTGGGCTGCGCCGCCGTAAGCGATATGGCGAGGGGGTAGAAAGCTTACGCGAGTTGCAACCTAGCCAGCGACGCCCGGGCTTCACCCCCGCTGATGTCCGGGACAATGCTCAATTCGAGCGCCGTCACCCTGTCGAGGTTCACCGTGTAGTCTTCCACCTCCCGGGTCGTCGCCGGCGGACTGAAATTGTACTGCTGACGCACCAACTGCCGGTAAGACCGCCCGCCGTCGGGTGACCACCGCAGCGAAAACTCCTGCGTGCGCGCGTGCTGTTCTTCATCGAACACGAGACGGATACGGCTGAGTCGCGTCGGCGTGTCAAACAGCAAGCGCAGCGTTTGCTCCCCGCCTCTTGCCGCCTGCCAGCCAGGCCCGGTGTCAGGCAGCAGCGCTGCCTCGATCGGGTGGGCGGCATCCTCGGAGGTGATCTCGACTTGGGACAGGCGGTCCAAATCCAACCAGTGCTGATCGGTGGGTGAGACCTCCTGAACGCTTTGACGAACTATCCGCTTGCGCATCACTCTACCCCTCCTGTTTGCTGCACTCTTTTTCAACAGCCGCCGAACGCCTCACGGCGCTGGCGCCTTTTTGCCAGTCGGCTGGAACCCCTGTTAGACTGCCGCCTGAAGATGCAAAGACAGTCACCAAATGCAATAGGCCTCTTCAGACTACGGCCGCATCCGCGCCGACAACCGAGGCGGGCGTGATGTTCTGGTTCATTCGGAACAGGTTCGTCGGGTCGAACTTCGCCTTCAGCGCCGCGAGGCGCGCCAGTTTCGACCCGTAGGCCGCCTTGAGTCCATCGGTGCCTTCGTCGCCGCCGAGGTAGTTCACGTAGGCACCTTGTGCCGCGAATGGGCGCATGGCGTCGAAGAGCTCGCGCGTCCAGGCAATGTTCCGTTTCGCGTCCTTCGGATCGGACCACGCGGAGGTCACCACGAAGTTGTACGGCCAGGCGCGATGGCCGAACGCTGTGGCCGAGTCGGGCACGCGATCCCACGCGCTGTCGCCGTTGTGCTCCAACACGATCACTGTCCGCGGCGACGGGACCCGCGCAAAAAAATCGACCAGAATATCGATGGCGTCATCGCTTAGCTCCGTCAGGTAGCTCGATTTCCAGTAGCTATGGAGGCCGGGCGGCCATAGGAAATCTGCCATGCGCTGTGCGGCGTTGTACGGCATCGGCTGGAACATGTCGGCGAGCGGAGGCCCGTACTCCCGCAGCGGCCGCAGGACCTTCTCGCCCTCTTCCAACGGCCCGGCGTAGACGCCGCCGAGGCCGACGATCGCCGCTCCACGCAGTGGCGCGGGCGTCGAAGGGTCGTCTGGAAAATGGAACAGAAGCGCACCTTGCGTCGACTCGTCCGGCGCTGTGACTTCAAGGTCACGCCATCGACGGATGGCCCCTGCTGCGGCCGCGGCCGGATGGAGGACGATGCCCGCCAGCACCGTGCCGACGGGATGCGCCTGGAACTCAAAGGAGGTGACAATGCCAAAATTACCACCGCCGCCGCGTATCGCCCAGAAGAGATCGGCGTTCTCGCGAGCGCTGGTGGTGACGAGGCGTCCATCGGCAAGTACGACCTCAGCGGAGAGCAGGTTGTCGAGCGCGAGGCCGTATTTGCGCACGAGCCAGCCGAGTCCGCCGCCGAGGGTGAGGCCCGAAACGCCGGTGACCGAAACGAAGCCGCCGGTAGCGGCGAGACCGTAAGGCTGGAGCGCGTCGTTCACCTCGCCCCAGTTGCACCCGCCTTGCGCTCGGACCGTGCGTGCCTGAGGGTCAACCGTAGTGGTTTTCATGCGCGACAGGTCGATGACCAAGCCATCATCGCACATCGCGAAGCCGGCGACGTTGTGGCCGGTGCCGCGGACGGCAAGGAGCACGTTCTCCTGGCGTGCGAAATTCACAGCTTGGATCACATCGTCCTGGCCAGCGCACCGGGCGATGAGTGCGGGCCGCCGGTCGATCGTGACGTTGAATACGGTGCGTGCGGCATCGTACTGCGGATCGCCCGGGACAATCAGCTCGCCGCGAAAGCGGGACTTCAGTTGGTTGACGGCGAAAGAAGCGATCATCGTGTCCCTCCTTTAGTACGGTTCATTTCACAAATGTCCGCTCATGCGGTCTAACGATTACGGCGAAGCTGCCCGGCTTGCGACTGCGGTGGAGCCGGAGATAGCTTTGGAAAGATCCTCGCCGGTTTCCAAAGACAACGCGTAAGCCGGGGCAGCTTCAGCTGAGTGTTAGCCGCCGTTCGGTACAGATCGGAGTTCACCTAGCTTCACCTCAAGCAGCGCTTGCCCTAGCGTCGGAACGAGTGGCGAAGGAGTTCGATTTTGTTGCGCCTCGCGAGCAGCCAACACAGCGATCGTTCGGCCTGACACGGACTGGTGGTACGTGAATTTGGTCTAGACCTCCGAGCCAACTTCCAGCGAATCAAGCGAACGAACATCCGCCTCAATCAGCCGCGTGCTTGCGGACGAAAGTTGTGACTGTCTCGACGTAGCGATCGGGATGGGTGACGTGCGGGATGTGCCCCGCCCCTTCAAGGGTGATTACCTCCATCCGCGGCAGCGCTTCGGCAAGCTTCCCGATGACAGGTGCGAACGTCGGAGGACTGTGCGCTCCTTTCGTAAGCAGCACCGGGCGATCAAGGTCGCGAAGCGCGTTGAGATCGAGCGCGAGCGCCTCTGAGTCCCTTGTCTCGTCAAGGAAAGTAGGAGCGTTTTCGATCATCGCTCGCCGATTCTCTGGTGGGAGTTGCACCCACGATCCGGGGCCCAGCGCCACAGTCTCAGCAAACTGTTCGGCCGCCCCAGCGTGGTCTCCGTGGGCGATGCGCTCCCCTACGGCGACAACACGCCGACCGACCTCTGCGAGCATCGGGGCGAAACTTGGCTCGTCCGCTAGGAGCTGGAACAACGGAGGCTCGTGCACGACTAGTCCCCGTAGGAGGTGCGGTCGATCGCCCGCGAGCCTTAGCGCGATCGAGGCGCCGAAGGAGTTCGCCACTACGAACGCCGGTGCGAGGCCAAGCTGCTCGAGGAGCACAGCGAGGTCAGCGACATCTTCACGCACGCTGCCCTGCGCGGTCGGGCGTTCGCTGTCGCTATGGCCGCGGCGATCGTAGGTCACAACGCGGAAGGACTCCGCCAATCGAGGAACAACCAAGTCCCAGTTGTGATGCGACACCCACGACCCGTGGACGAGGACCAAAGGAATTGGTCCGCTGCCGGTCATTTCGTAGAAGAGCCGAACCCCGTTCGCGTTGGCGATTGCCATCTCTCCCCTCCTTGGACTGTGCGCCATCGCGGTAGGACGGCCAGTTGCCTGACCGCCCCCGCACAGATCCCGGCGTGCAGTTTTCCCGCACCGGGCTCTTCAGCAATCCTCGCTTCCGCTCAAGGGTTCAGCTTGTAGAAACTGCCATTCTTCCCCGAGGTCGTGGGCGGATGCGTGGCCGAGGCACCTGGAAATGTTCGATCAGCGCGCGGAACCCTTCCCAACTGTAACTCTTCCGCTGACTGCGCCGGTTGAGCCATTTCCGCAGAATCTGCATCGCTTCCCCAAAGAATTGCTGCAGGCTCGCGTAGTTGCCGCTCACTCCATAGTAGTTGTAGTATCCCTGAAGTTTCGGCTTCAACTCTTTGAACCAGTCTTTGACTGGGCAATGCCTCTTCTGGCGGCACCATTCGGTGAAGCGGTCTAGCGAGCTCCGTAGTTTCTTCCGGGAGGTGCGCCGTTCGACATGAGCCTTCCCCTGGCGATCCTGGCCCCAGCGAAACTCGAATCCCAGAAATTCAAAGCCTTCTTGCTTGGATTGTCCGCGATCAAACGCGATCACTCGCGTCTTTTCTGCCGACAGCTCCAGCCCGAATTTCTCTAGCCGCTTCCCCAGCACCTGGTAAAACCGCTCCGCATCACCCTCCCGCTCGAAGGCACAGACAAAATCGTCTGCGTATCGAATCAGACAGGCTTCGCCTCGACAGTGCTTCTTCACCACATGCTGGAACCACTCATCCAGACAGTAATGCAAATAAATGTTGGCCAAGATGGGAGAGACAATCCCTCCCTGCGGCGTTCCCGCCGCCGGATGGATCACCTCGCCATTCGTGTCCAACACTCCTGCCTTTAGCCACTTCCCGATCAGCCGCAACAGCGCCTGGTCATCAATGCGTTCTGCCAACATCGCCAGCAAACGATCGTGATCAATGTTGTCAAAGAACCCCTTGATGTCCGCTTCCACTACCCGCCCGTACCGCCCAAATTGCAACTTGATGGTCAGTTTGTCGACTGCATCCAACGCACCCACTTTCGGACGATACCCGTAACTACAACGCAGAAAATCCTGCTCGTAGATGGCTTGTAGTATCTCGACGACGGCTAGCTGCAACAGCTTATCTTCCACCACCGGTATCCCTAGCGGGCGCATCTTCCCATTGCCCTTCGGTATATAGTGGCGTCGAATCAGCCTGGCCCGGTAACTCTTCCGCTTCAGTCGATCCACCAGTTGCCTGATGTTGCCGGTTAGATGCTTCCCGTATTCTTCAGCACTCACCTTATCCACGCCGTAGGCGGCGTTCTTCCGGATCCGCTGCCAGCAACGGTATAACATCGGCCCGTTGATCATCCGATACAGATCGCGAAACCGGTGCTTCTGCTCGCTTCTCGCCTTCTTGGCTATTCCCAGCAGTGAGGTTGGCAGGAGGTGTTCCAGCCTTTCTTGTCCGGCTCCTGTTTCCTTTGCCGGCTACGGATTGCTGTCCGCCCCTTTCCCCTGTAAACGGCTCTCCCGTCTTCTGAGTACTATGAGCGGATCTGACTTCCTCCAGACCTTCGGCTCCCTTCCTTTTGGGTCAGGTTCGCCTACCTGTCTTCTGCCTCCCTGACCTTCCCTCGTCTGTTTAGGCTCCGGCCTACTTCCGTTTCCGGGTTTCCCCTTCTGTGGCGCAATATCCGTCTGCCTTGCAGTCGTCTTCCAGTCACTTCTGCGGAATCAGGAATCTGAAGAATCTCCCAAGTTCCTGACGCTTCCTTTCACGCATACCACGCTCTATGGTGGACCCCGGCAGATCCTCGGAAACCTCACCCTGGCGGTTCCTCTGTGTCGGCTTCTGGCTCGTTAACACCATCGCCATCTGCATTAACCTTGCTAACGGGGCTGTATCAAGCTTTGGGAAGAGCGGTCTCCCCTGCGGTCTACGTGATCCCTGTGTACGCTTCAGTGATTTCGTTCAGTTCGTCTGAACCTCCTCCACCACTGCAACACTCGGTACAGGTGGGTGGTTAGCCCTTCCCTGGCAGGGATTCTCACCCTGCGGAAAGCGCCAAGCTTCGCTTGGCGCACTAACGACTTCAGGGTGAGCCGTCGCGCTTCTCAGCGGTCGGCTCGACGCGGCGTTAGACGGCATTAGCGGGAAAATTGTGGTAAACCTTCGGTCAGTCTCTCCTCATTTCAGCCCTGTCTTTTTCCTTAATACGGGATCAATCGCTTGCAGTTTCAGTTCCTTGGATAAGAATCGAGCCCGATCACTGATAGCGGCGACATCTGTCACCTCATGAGCTGTGTCGTACCACTTCAACTGTTTGGGTTCACCAGCCGCATTGAAAAACTCAAGCGCATCCTGCTCAGAAACTCCAGGGTCGAGTCGGGCTGACTGAAATAACAACGCGGCTGGAGATGCGTGCCTAATGTAACGTATCGCATCAATCGGAGAGAGCACTTTCAAATAGTCGTCCAGCCCGGCACCAAGCCTCTTACGATGGTCAGCCGCCCATTGAACGGGGCTGGTCCGCAAGTGATAGCTCATCCCCGGCAAACCCACCTCAAAGACAGCTGCTCTGAAACGTTTATCTACGGCGGTTGCGACCGCACCCATCAGGGCACCAAAGCTATGACCGACATACCCGATTCGCCGTGAATCAATATCAGTCCGCGACTCCAGGATATCGATGCCACGGCGAATACTGATCACGGCTCTAATCATCGCGTCACGATACTGTTCTGCCGGTAAGTCGGGAGAACCAAAATCAGGCGAGACGATCAAAGAAACCGCTCCCACCTCGGCCATCAACATCGCATCCGCGAGCCAAAAAAATGGACCACTTGAGTGCATCCACACGATGCCAGAACGACGGTCCTGTCCCTTCGGGACAATCAAGATTCCCGCTGCGCGGTTTTCCCCAATGATGGTGAAGCTGACCCAATAGATGCCAATCCCGTTCCGGTTATCCACTTCCTTTTGCTCCAGCGTGAGAGGCGCGCTCTTGTCATCGTAGAACCGGACGAGTTGGTCGAATGACGGTGTTTGGGTGTAGATGGTCCCAGCGCCCCGCAGGATAGCAAACAGCAAGACGGCAAAACGCGCTCTCACCGAGAC
>CAWBTP010000030.1:0-166992 GCA_963791795.1 uncultured Acidimicrobiia bacterium | reverse complement strand
TTTGCGTATTCCGGGATCAAAGTCCTGGTCCCGGCATTCTATGTTCTGGGTCGTTCGCGTGTTCCGGTAGTAGTCAGCGCGATTTGCGTCGCCGGAAACATCGCGATGAATTTGTGGCTGATCGGTCCCCTCGGATACCTTGGGTTGGCCCTCGGGACCTCTCTCGCTGCGATTGGAAATTTTGCTTTGCTATTCCGCCAATTTCAAAGTATTGCGGGGCCGCTTGGAAGGGCGCAGATTCTGACTCTCGGCATGAAGATGTTGATCGCCTCGATAGCGATGGGGGCAGTGTCCATGAAGATTCACAATTGGCTCTTTGAACTAGGTAAGCCGATGAGGTTGGGTTTTGAGGCTCTGGTCCTGGGGCTTTCAATTGGGCTGGGATTGGCTACTCTGTATGGTGCGTGTCAGTTGATGCGGATCGAGGAGCTAGACATCGCCAAAGGCGCGGTGAAGAGGCAGATGTCCAGGTTCTTCCCCACTTCGTGATCCCGTGATGCTGATGTCGGCGCACCGACAACTCTTCAACAATTCCCTCCGCTCCCACCTCCAACGAATTGAACAATCTCCACTTTGTCCCCATCCACCAGCACCTGGGTGCTCCAGTGATCGCGTTTGACAATTTTCCGGTTGTGTTCGACGGCAAGTCTCTCGGTGGGTAGATTGAGCGATTGCACGAGATCTAAAATGCTCTGCCCCGAGGCAATCTGCTTCGATTCACCATTGACCACGATGGCGATCACCCGTTGTTACCTCCGTCTTCGCACGAGGTACTTCACTTCATCACTTCCGATGGATGTTGAAACCTGAATGATCAGTGCGGCGCTGCCACCCGAAAATGTGGGCAGACTGAAGTTCATCCGCAGTTGTCCAAACCGATCCGTCTTGCCAGCATAGAGCCTGGGAGAGAACGTTGTTCCGATCAGCTTGATGACGACCTGCACATTCTCAAGTCGCATGCGTCCTTGCCTACTCTGAACATAGAGCTGCAAATCCACCTGCTCTCCTGCCACAAAATCTTTCGAGCCCTCCACACAAATCTCGATGCCCTCATTGCCCGAAAGCTCGCTGATATCCACTCCTAGCGGTCCCTGAGAAACGACGGGTTCCGGCACTGCAACCTGAAGGGTGCTGGCGCTTGGCCGAACTCGATTCACCGGCGGTAGCGCGGCGAGCGGAGCGTCATCACGAGAAGGAGGAGCACTCGGAGGAACAACCGTCTCAGGAATCTCAACCGGGGCAGGCGCGGGTGGAGAGGGCGCTGGCACAATTGGAGCTGGAGCTTCAGGCTTGCGCTGTGCCGCTGGGTCGGGAACTGAGGTCAAAGGAAAAACGAAATCGCCTTCTACGTAGTCGTCAAGCAGCATCCCTTTGTGGTATTTCCCGCGCTTGATCGCGCCCACGATTTGACGATGCTGAGATTCGAGGATCTTCTGGAGCAGCGCTTCACTAAATCGGTCCGAGGCAAGAAAATCCTCATAGCGAATCCGAAACGCATCCAGAATCGTGCCCTTGACGTAGATCAACGACAGGATCAGAGGATTCTTCAGACCCTTGTCTTCGGTCTGCACATGATAGACGGTATCACCGTGCTTTACGTCAGTGTTGAATCCAGTGATCATGAGAGGAAGACGAGAAGGTTGGTGACACTATCTCAGCAAGCAATCGCGGAAGCCAATCAGACTTTGAAATCCAGCGGGCGCTAGTATACGCAAACTCCCTGTGAGATTAAAAAAATGTTGACAAAACCCCCGCTGCTCGTTATGTTTGCGGCGCTTCCGACAAGCGGTATCTGTAAGATTCATAGAAATTTGGTCCCGCATCCTCCGCATTCTTGAGCACTCAACTAACAAGCACCCTAAAGCTTTTCGTCGGGTACGATCTCAACTTTAAAGAACGAGCTCAGACGTCAGTTCCATCGCGCCTCCAGGCTCATCGGTTTCAAGGTACGAACGCTCGGAAATCCTATTGGAAGCGGCATCCGAGAACTCGGTCTCTGGCATTCGATTTCGCAATCGCGCGCTTCACCCCCTAAATCGCCTGCTCCACTTCATGATTCCCGATCAGCTCCTTGCAAAATTTGACTCGATCGTCCAGAACTATCCCGTCAAACGATCGGCTCTGATTCCGATTCTTCTGACCACGCAAGAAGAACTTGGCCATTTGTCCGACGAGTCGATCTCCGAAATCGCCCGGTATCTGGACTTGCCCGAGATCGAAGTCTATGAAGTCGTCACTTTCTACAGCATGCTGCGAATGACGCCAGTCGGTAAACATCACATCCAGGTTTGCACGAACATTTCGTGCTTGTTGCTGGGTGGTGATGAAATCTTCGAACATCTGTCGAAGCGACTGGGCATAACGGAAGGTGAAACTACTGGCGACGGGCAGTTCTCGTTAACTGAAGTCGAGTGCCTTGGAGCCTGCTGTAACGCGCCAGCAATGCAGGTGAACTACGCTTACCACGACGATCTAACTTTCGAAAAAGTAGACCAAGTCCTCCAGAAACTAAAGGAGCGGACGTAGTACTCCGCGCACCTTCGTCGAGCCACTAGCTGAAACAATGGAAATTGCAATATTTCTTCTTCTTGCAGGCGTCGCCATTGTCTCGGCTGCCAACATTCTCATTCAACGTCACCCTATCTATAGTGCCTTGTCGTTGATTGTTACCTTCATAGCACTCGCTGGGATCTACATCCAGATGCATGCGGAGTTCATCGCGGTGATGCAGATTGTTGTATACACGGGCGCGATCATGGTGCTGTTTATCTTTGTCATCATGCTGCTTAATGCAGGTGCTGAACAGCGAGTTCCCCAGAGAATTCACGTTGTGAAATATTTTGGGCTTCCGCTGGCAGGTTTGCTGATCGTGGAAATCGGACTCGTCGTTTCGCGGACCTTCTCTAATGAGGGGATTTCTGTCGAATCCGCCTCCATCAATCTGAGCGGAAACACCCAGCTCATCGGGAAGGCGCTCTACACGCAGTACGCGCTGCCTTTTGAGGTCACTTCTATTTTGTTGCTGGTTGCGATTGTCGGGGCCATTGTCATGGCCAAGAAGGAGATCTAAACCCCTCATGATCCCGCTTGGATTCTATCTTGTCGTAAGCGCAATTCTTTTCACCATAGGAGCTTACGGATTTTTGATCAAGCGTAACATTATCACTGTTTTCATGTGCATTGAGTTGATGCTGAACGCCGTGAATCTATCCTTCGTCGCCTTCGCGCGATTCTATTCGCTACTCGACGGTCAGGTGTTTGTCTTTTTTGTTATGGCTGTCGCCGCGGCTGAAGCTGCGGTCGGGCTGGGCATCATTGTGGCGTTGTTTCGCAATCGCCAGACATTGAACGTCGACGAAGTCAATCTGATGAAATGGTGAGCCAGTTCCTCTCTCTCTGTTCGCCGGATTCTCAATGAGTCTTTCCAGAATTCTTCTCACGCTCGTTTTGTTGCCCTTGGCAGGTTTTGTGGTCAACGGGCTTCTAGGGAAGCGCCTGTCGAAACGCGCCGTCACGATGACGGCCTGCGTCTCAACCGGACTTTCGTTCTTGCTGGCGCTGCTCGCTTTCGCGCAACTCATCAAGACCCCTGTTGAAGAGGTACATCATCTCAGCTTCAACTATTTCCGCTGGATTCACGCAGGAACTTTTACCGCGAATTTTGGTTTTCAGTTCGATCAACTGACTGGAGTGATGCTTCTTGTCGTCACGGGTATCGGCTTTCTGATCCACATATACTCCGCAGGCTACATGGCGCATGAAGACGGCTACTACCGATTCTTCACCTACCTGAATCTCTTCATGTTTTCGATGTTGGTGCTGATTCTCGCCAACAATTTCCTGCTGATGTTTGTGGGCTGGGAAGGCGTGGGGCTTTGTTCCTATCTGCTGATCGGGTTCTATTTTCATAAGAAGAGCGCAGGGGATGCTGGCAAGAAGGCGTTCATCGTCAACCGTGTGGGTGATTTCGGGTTCACACTCGCTGTAATGCTAATCTTCTGGACGTTCGGGAGCGTCGATTTCCAGACTGTCTTCAATCAAGCCAAAACCTACAGCCTCGAGCCGCTGGGCACTTTGGGTGTACTCACCGCCGTCTGCATTCTGCTGTTCATCGGAGCGATGGGTAAATCGGCGCAGGTGCCGCTCTACGTCTGGCTGCCCGACGCCATGGAAGGCCCGACGCCGGTCAGTGCCTTGATCCACGCCGCCACGATGGTCACCGCCGGGGTCTACATGGTGGCGCGCTGCAACGCCCTGTTTGTGCTGGCGCCCACGGCTATGCTGCTGGTCGCCATCGTGGGCGCGCTGACGGCGATCTTTGCCGCCTCCATCGGTCTGGTGCAGAACGACATCAAGAAGGTGCTGGCCTATTCCACCGTCAGCCAGTTGGGCTACATGTTTCTGGGCTGCGGGGTGGGCGCCTTTGCGGCCGGCGTATTTCACCTCATGACCCATGCCTTCTTCAAAGCCTTGTTGTTCCTCGGGTCAGGCAGTGTGATCCATGCCTTGGGCGGGGAGCAGGACATCCGGAAGATGGGCAGCTTGAAGGACAAGATCAAGACCACATGGTGGACGATGCTGGTGGGGACGGTGGCGATTGCGGGGTTTCCACCGCTGGCAGGATTTTTCAGCAAAGACGAGATCCTGTGGAAGGCCTTTGCCAGCGAGCGAGGGCACTGGCTGCTGTGGGTGGTGGGAGCGGTGGCGGCGGGGATGACGTCGTTCTACATGTTTCGGATGCTATTTCTGACGTTTTACGGGAAGTCGCGGATGACGCATGAAGTCGAGCACCACGTGCACGAATCGCCGGCGAGCATGACGGTGCCGCTGCAGGTGCTGGCGGTGGGATCGGTGGTGGCGGGATGGCTGGGGATTCCGCACGTGATTGGTCATTTGGTGCATGTGGGCAATGCGTTTGAGCATTTCCTGGAGCCGGTGTTTGAGCACCCGGTGAAGATTGGCAGTCACGGGAGTGAAGCGGCGGAGTGGGGATTGATGGGAGTGTCGGTGGGAATTGCGACGGTGGGGTTGCTGGTAGCGCGGCAGTTCTACCTGGCGAACCCGGCCCTGCCCGAGAATCTGATGAACCGATTCCGCGGCCTGCACACGACCCTGCTGAACAAGTACTGGGTGGATGAAATCTACGATGCGTTGATTGTGCAACCCGTAAAGTTCATCTCGACCTACCTGCTCTGGAAGTTTGTTGACGTGATCGTGATCGATGGCATCGTGAATGGTGCTGGCACGCTGGTCCGCGCGAACGGCTCCTGGCTCAAGCGTTTTCAGTCAGGCTATGCGCGAGCCTATGGTGCATGGATCTTGTTTGGGGCCGTGGCTATTGTTGCCTACATGGCCTTCGCATGAGTACCGCGTTGATGCTTTTCGCACGATCGGGACACGTTTAGAGCAATAGCCTGGGAGTTTGACACTTGCCACACTCCATACTCACGCTGATCACATTCCTGCCTGTTGCCGGCACAATGCTGCTCCTGTTCATGCGCAACGCCAGCACAGGCGCAATCCGCAACATCGCACTGATTGTTTCGCTCTTCACGCTCCTCATTTCGCTTCCACTGTTTTCAAGCTTCGACTCCTCCAATCCGGGAATGCAGTTTGAGCAGTTAGTTCCGTGGATTCCAAGTCTGGGTGTTCAATACCACGTCGGAATTGATGGAATCAGCCTGTTCCTGGTCCTGCTAACAACAGTTCTCACGCCCATCGCCATCCTCAGCTCCTGGAATTCCATCGAGAAGCAGGTGCGGGAGTACTATGTTTTCATGCTTATGCTGGAGACGGGAATGATCGGCGTGTTCGTCGCACTCGATCTTTTTCTGTTTTATGTCTTTTGGGAAGTGATGCTCGTCCCCATGTACTTCCTGATTGGCGTGTGGGGCGGGCAACGTCGCATCTACGCAGCCGTCAAGTTTTTCCTGTACACCATGGTGGGCTCAGTGCTCATGCTGGTGGCTATCATCGCACTTTACTTTTTGAACGGCGCCACGACCTTTGACTTCCCTTCGATTCTAGCAAACCTGCAGAGTGGAAATCTGGTTCTCAACCCATCGCAGCAATACTGGCTCTTCCTGGCTTTCTTCTTCGCTTTCGCCATCAAGGTTCCGTTGTTCCCGTTGCACACCTGGCTGCCCGATGCTCACGTTGAAGCACCCACGGCCGGTTCTGTGATTCTGGCGGGTGTCTTGTTGAAAATGGGCACCTATGGAATCGTGCGTTTTTGCCTGCCGCTGTTCCCGGAAGCCGCGCGTGAACTCACACCTCTCATCTCGCTGCTGGCCGTCGTGGGTATCATCTACGGTGCTCTGGTGGCGATGGTGCAAACCGACATTAAGAAGCTGGTGGCCTATTCGTCTGTCAGTCACCTCGGGTTTGTTGTTCTGGGAATCTTTGCATTGAACGAGCAGGGCCTGCAGGGCGCGATGTACCAAATGCTAAACCATGGCATTTCAACTGGAGCCCTATTCCTCTTAGTCGGCATGATTTATGACAGGAGGCATACGCGCCTCATTGACGAATTTGGTGGGCTGGCAGAGCCCCTTCCCGCCTTCTCCACCATTTTCCTGATCGTGACGTTTTCCTCAATCGGTCTCCCGATGCTAAACGGGTTTGTTGGCGAGTTCCTGATCCTACTCGGCGCTTTCAATGCAAATGTCACGTTCGCAGTCCTCGCCACCTCGGGAGTCATTCTCTCCGCGGTCTATATGCTGTGGATGTATCAACGCGTGATTTTCGGCGAGGTCACAAATCCGAAGAATAAGCAACTGGTCGATCTGGACTTCAGAGAAAAGCTCATCTTGCTGCCTTTGGTGGCGCTCATTTTCTGGATGGGAATCTACTCCGAGGTGTTCTTGAGAAAGATGGACGCGTCAGTGAACCAGGTGTTGCACCATCTCAGGTCGGCGGCTGTAGTCGTGAAGAACTAGAGGTTCGTAAGTTTAACTGATTCATTCTTAATTAATTAAATCGAGCTCATGCAAGGAAGCCTGGCCTTCGAAATTCAACACATCTTTCCGGAAATCACTTTGTCGCTCTTCGGCATTGCTATCATTCTGCTGGATACACTACTGCCAAGATCCAAGCGCCATGTCGCGACCAGTATCGCGCTGATCGGGATCGCCGTGACGGCGGTTTTTACGCTCGCGCTGGTGGGCGAAGACGGAAGCTTCTTTTCAGGAATGATTGTAGTCGATGGTTTCAGCATCTTCTTCCGTATTACGTTCCTCATCATTGGCGGTCTCATCATCCTGGCTTCATCCAGCTACATCAAGCGCGAAGGCTTGGCTGTAGGCGAGTTCCAGGCACTCATGCTGTTCGCGATTGTCGGGATGAATCTGATGGTAGCGTCCAATGAACTCATCATGATTTTCCTGGGATTGGAGACGTTATCCATCTCATCCTATATCCTTTTAGGTATCAGGCGCACCGACCCAAAGTCGAATGAGTCAGCACTGAAATATTTTCTGCTCGGCTCGTTTTCTTCAGCCTTTCTGCTCTACGGGATTGCGCTCGCCTACGGAGCGACTCGAACGACGAATCTCGAGCTGATCGGACGCGAGATCGCCTCGGGGTCGGCCAGTATGCCGCTGATTTACGCTGCGGTCGGTTTGCTCTTGGTCGGATTCGGCTTCAAAGTCGCTGTGGTTCCCTTTCATGTCTGGACGCCGGATGTGTACGAAGGCGCGCCGACTCCGATCACAGCCTTTATGTCTGTCGGTCCTAAAGCTGCGGGGTTTGCGATACTCATCCGCGTTCTGATGGTGGCCTTCCCCGCAACCTATGGCAAATGGCTCGGACTCGTGTGGCTCTTGGCGGTACTCACGATGAGCGTTGGAAACTGTGTCGCCATCGTTCAGTCGAATATCAAGAGAATGCTGGCTTATTCCTCCATTGCCCATGCCGGCTATCTTCTTGTCGCCGTGACGACACACAACCAGGAGGGTGTTGCGGCAGTCCTCTTCTACACGATGGCGTATGCGCTGATGAACATTGGAGCGTTCACCATCGTCGCGCTGGTGGGGCAGAAAGGCGATCAGAAGTCGCACATCGACGACTTCGCCGGCCTCGGTTTCAAGCAACCCGGTGTGGCCGCTGCTCTTTCCATCCTTCTGTTGTCTCTGGCGGGAATTCCACTGACAGCGGGCTTTGCGGGGAAGTTTTTCATCTTCCGCGCCGCGCTCGAATCCCAGTTCGTCTGGCTGACGATCATCGGCGTCATCAACAGCGCCATTTCGGTTTACTACTATCTTCACGTCATTGTGGTGATGTACATGAAAGAACCGGCGGACGACTGGTCTCCCGTTGCAATGACACCTTCTACCCTCTCAGTGGTTGCACTGTCTGTCTTTGGAGTTCTGCAATTCGGCATCTTTCCAGACCTGCTGATCAATTTCGCGCGCAACTCGCCCATCGGACTTCCGTAGGCTTGTCCCCCGCCCTTCGACCTTAGCCCCAACTGGCACGCTGTTGTGTGGATCAATCCGGCGAAGTGTGCTACAAATGAGAAAGCTTAAAGCCTTTCCAATAGCCAGATAACCAGAGTCAACTTGATCGAATGAATTGGACTCGACAATGTTCGTGGCCGTATCGCCTTGCGCCAGTCGTCTTGTTGCTCTTCGCAGTTTCTGGGGCTTGGAAGTTGGTTGGACAGAATTCGGAAACCCTCACACTCGATTTAGGAACGCTTCCTGGTGGAGATTTTAGCCGGGCAAATGATATCAACAGTCGCGGTCAGATCGTTGGTGAGTCGAGCACCGCAAATACCTCCAACCATGCGTTCTTATTCACAAATGGCGTCATGTTTGACCTGGGGGTGCTGCCCGGAGTGAGCAACCCATTTGCTGGCAGTAGCGCTAGCGCGATCAACGACCGAGGCCAAGTCGTTGGCTATTCCAGTGCCTCCAACAACGGACCGATTCATGCCTTTCTTTTCAGTGATGGGTTGATGCGCGACCTCGGGACGCTCGGCGGAATCTTCAGCTTCGGTGACAGCGTGGCGACGGACATTAATGAGGCGGGGCAGGTCGTGGGACATGCTAGTGAGCCCGGAACGCTAAGGAGCCACGCCTTCTTATTTGACGGAAGTCAAATGCGCGATCTCGGGACATTGCCAGGGGGGCTGTCGAGCTATGCGCTTGCCATCAATAATTCGGGCCAGATCGTTGGCTACGCCGACACTCCCGCTGGCGACTACCATGCTTTCTTTTTCAGCGACGGAGTGATGAAAGATCTTGGAACACTGCCCGGCCAGACATCAAGTTTTGCCACATCAATTGACGACCTCGGCGTTGTCTTTGGTCACTCCGCCGGACCGAACGGCGATCGGGCATTTGTGTCCAACGGCGGTGTGATGACAGACCTAGGGGGGACCGTCGTGCCCGACCTGAACCACATACAACGCTTCAACGTTGCCGGTCTGGGAGCTGGTTGGTCTAACATCCGTGAAGACGCTCAGGGACAAATCCACGCGTTTCGATACATAGCGACCCCAGTGTTCGTTCCTGTCGTCTTGTCGGCGTTCGCTCAATCGGGCGGGGCTCACTTCAATTCGGAAATGATTCTAGCCAACCGCGGAAATCGGCCGGGCGCAATTCGATTCACCTATACTTCGGCTAGCGGCGCAGGGACTGGGAGCACAAACATCGCTACTTTTGTGGGTCCCCGCCAACAGGGAGTGATTTCCGACACCATCAAGCTTTCTGCGAACGCTGGGACTTCCAATTCCGAGCGCGGGAAACCAAGTGGGTACGCTTTCGATTGGCTTCTATGGCCTTTCGTCCCCGTCTGATGCTGTCGCACTGGTTAGAACGACGGCTGGGGTGGAAGGCGGTCAAGCGGGCCTGGCATACTCTGGCATTTCTCCAGCTGCCGCTCTTGTTGAGCCGTCGTATCTCACGGGATTGCGTCAAAACGATGCGGATCGCTCAAACGTGGCTTTCCAGAATGTGGGGCAGGGCGATGCCGGCAACATTACCTTACGTCTGACGGTCTTCTCTGGCAGCGCTACAAATCCGACGTCAAGAACTCTTCCCGACGAGATTTTACCCCCAGGTGGGTTCCGGCAGATCTCCGGAATTCTGGCCTATGACGGCCTTTCATTGGACCAAGGCTACGTTCGTGTTGAACGTGTTCACGGGACAGCTCCTTACTATGCGTACGCTGTCATCAATGACCAGAAAAGCTCTGATGGATCTTTCATTCCGCCGATTACTCGGGAGTTCCCTAGTTGGACGGAACCGATTGACACTTCCTGCCGTAGTCGAGGCCAATTCCTACAGCACGGAGCTCATCGTTACAAACTGGTCGTCGGTCAGAAAATCCTTGAGATGCACCTACCACTCTGAGGGCATCGAGCTGCCCGGTTCAAGCGTTGAATTTAATATTGAGGCCAACCCGGGGGAGCAGTTGATCTGGCCAGACTTTCTTCAAAGGTTGAGGGATGTCGGCGTCTCCGGCCTACCGAAAGGACCCAGCTACGCTGGCGCAATGTTTGCTGAAGTCAGCACTGGAGATATTTCTGGCCTTTCCCTTTCGGCTCGAACCTCAGCACCAGCACCGAGCGGAGCCGGCCGCTTTGGTCTTTCCTACCCGGCTGTGCCACAAGGTTTGGCTTCGCCTAACAGTGCCTGGGTTTTCGGTCTGCAACAGGATACCAACAATCGGTCCAACCTGGCGCTCGTCAACACGGGTGAGACCGATGAAAGCACTGACGTGCTCCGCGTCGAGTTGTTCGATGGGCGCACCGGGACGCGAGTCGATACGATCGAGGGAGTCAATTTGAAAGCAAGGGGCTTCGTGCAATTCAGTTCGATCTTGTCGCCCTATTCACCGCCACTCCAAAATGGATACGTGCGCATTACCCGTGTCGGGGGAAACAATCCGTTTATTGCTTACGGCGTAGTCAACGACGGAGGTGTGCCCGGGCACCGGACAGGCGATGGCGCCTTTTTGCCGAGTTTTCGGTGAGGCTGATTCTGTGCGAACAGGTCTTGGAGAGCCCGCACCACTCGGCAACGCACTGCGGACACCACATGAAGTTCAACCGAGGTTAAACTCGAGACTTTCCCCCGAGAGAGGCGAAGGAATCGCGGTTACCTCGATGCAGGTCTGAGGCAACATACAAACAGCCTAAACCGACAGGACCGAAAAATAAGGAGAGACGCTATGAAGACGTGGTTGATTCTGATTCTTGCCGCTTCGGCAACAGCGACTGTATTCGGTGGTACGCCGAAACCTGATGCCAAAAAAGCTGTTCTCGCCGCTGAACAGGCGTTCGTCGACGCGATGATCAAAGCGGACAAAGCCGCTTTGGAAAAGCTGCTCGCCGACGACTTGGTCTACGTGCACTCGAGCAGTAAAGCTGAAACGAAGGCTGAGGTGCTGCAGGTAATGGCATCGGGTTCGGCAACATACGAATCCATGGAATTCCGAGATACCACCGTTCGTCAGTACGGCGACGTGATCATTACGAACCACAAAGCAGTCATTAAGACGAAGCAAACGGGAGTCTCGAACCTCTTTGTGACGCACGTGTGGGTAAAAAACAAGGGAGGCTGGCAGTTTGCTTCCCGGCATGCAGCCCGACTTCCCCAGTAGCGTTGTTAAGGTGTCGGCAGTCAGTTCGGTGTCGTACACGCTTCGGAGTGCTTGATGTGGAGGGAAAGCCGGATAGCGAATCTGCGGGCAGACAGACGAAGGACTTGTCCTCCCTTGGACAAGGGGGGACTTCAGGGGGTTTGCGTAACCGCAAGCTCGCGGCGGATCGAGAAGCGGCAATCACGCCATCCCTATGGAACGCATCGTTGATCGCGAGTCGGCGCCAGCTCGAGATTTGTCAATCGATGCGTGTTGGGATCGAGCGAGATGCTCGCGCTGAGTGTTCCTCGCTCACAGGAAAGCTTCACGGTGCTCTCACGGTTGCCGTCACCCGCCACGGCTTCGCCAATCTTGCAGGTTCCCCAGGCTGCCGCCGCATCCACTTGACGCTTCAGCCGCGCGATATCGAAGCCAGGCGCACCGAGCGACTCCGCCATCGCCCCATCCCAGGAGTTCATAAGCTTCATGATCGTGTTGATGACCTTAACCGTTTCTGTGCCCGGCGGCAAGACTCCCTGCGCACGAAGATACTGAACTCGCGGTGGCATCGTCGGCGCAAGCGTGATTGCCACATCCACCCAGCCCCGCTCGCATGGCATTCGCCATTTTCCTCGCAGCGCGTTCTCGGCCTCAATCGTTGCTGCAGGCCGGCAGTCGCCATGTTTCGCATTCAAATCCCGAATACGTGCCGCCCGGCGCTCCGCAGTTTCATCGAGGAAGAGGTTGTCGGCTGCAATCCGCGCCGCGAGAGCGTCGTCCCACTTCATCACTAACTGTGAGACGTCCTTCTGCGCCGACAAAAGAGCCGGTGAAGGGACCACTGCGCGAGGCTGAAGCGCGCCGGTGCGTTGCAGCGCGGCAAATGAATCGTTGAACAGTTCGCCAAAGGAAGCATAGGTCACGTTCCCCATCGCGATGAGTCCAACGCCGTATTCTGGAAGCCAGCGCATCAACGACCCGTAGCCTGGCAGACCACCACCATGTGCGACGGAATGACCGAACCGGCAACTTTGCGACACTCCGAGACCGTAGCCGTAACCTCCAACGCTGAGTTCCAGCGGGCCGTCCACTGTTCTACGAGACGCCGACGCCAGCTGGGAACGCCCCACCTGTTGCATTTCACGCACACTGCTTCGCTGCACCGGACCCTTTTCCGGGTCGTCGCGAGGTGGAAAGGCCGACATCAGGAAGCCGACATAGCGGGCCAGATCGCGAGCTGAAGTCCAAAGCCCGCCCATCGCGCCGAAGGCGCCATGTCCGAGCGGCGGTTCGCTCTTCCAGGTGTTGTCTTCCCAGCGATATCCCTGAGCAACGCGATCGCGAGGAACCTCCGATGCCTCGAAGGTAGTGGCACGCATCTGCGAGCGGTTCCAGGACTTGCTTGTGTACGTAGTCGTCATAGCCCTTGCCGGAAGCTTTTGCCACCACTTGCCCGAGAATCGCAAACCCAAAATTCGAATACTCGTACGCCATACCCGGAGCATTTGAGAAGGGGATGCCCGCACGGATCCACGCATGCATCGTCTCCTCGCTCCTGGCCAGTTGCTGATCCCCCCAAGGATTGTCTTCCGGAAATCCTTCGGAGTGTGTCAGCAGGTGGCGGATGGTCAGAGCCGGCGAGTCCTTTGTCGGATAGGGCAAGTCCGCGGCCGCCGGCACATAACGCGCAACCGGATCGTCGAGGGACAGTTTTCCTTCGTCGCGTAGTTTGAGGATCGCGAGTGCCGTGAAGCTCTTCGTCATCGATGCAATTCGAAACACCGTATCCGGCGTGACCGGCGCACGGCTGTCCAGCTCACGCGCCCCCACTGTCTTCACCCATGCCAGCTCGCCGTCAATCAAAACACCCACGACGGCACCGGGCATGTGTCTTTGCTTTGCCCAAGCAATAAAGAGACGTTCTACGTCCGGAAAAGCAGCTGCCAGCTTGCGGGCACGATCCGGATCGGCAAATTGTGGCGGCGGCAGTGAGCCTGTCGTGAAGCGCTGCTGCGTGTGAACTGCCTGTCCCGCCGCAGTCGTAGCATTCTTGATGCAGAAACAGGCGATCAAGAAACATGCGCCTACCCCAGACGCAAATCTATGGAATCGCTGCACGCCAGTCCTCCGTGGAAAATCTTTCGTTATTTGGAACCCTCCCCTTGGGCAGTCCGATTACTCATGACCCTCCGCGGTAACACTTCAAGGGAAGGGTCGCGGGCAGGAGCCCGCGTTTTCCAAAAGAGCTCCGGAGGAGCCCATACCGATAGCCCCGGGTAGACGACGTCGCAGGACGCGACCTTCGTCTACCCGGGGAACCAGAGCAGTGTAATCTTCCCCCTCTCCGCCAACGGCACGACCAGACATGGAAGTGATCGTAGAGTGGAGAGGGGACGGAGGGGGTGAGGTGCTCGGTTTCATTGATGCTACTCATGAAAAATTGTGAGCAGGCGTGTTGAAGCACGCTCATCTAGGATGTTCGCAAAGGTGATCCACGATCACTTCTTTACTGCGGTCCCAATAGATCTTCTTCCCTTCCCTGTAGGCGCGCGTGGCCATGATGGCCCCAACCGAATGCCAGAAGCCTGTTTCGATATGCCCATTCGTCTTGGGATTCCGCGCGCGCATGCAGTCAATCCAGTTGCTGAGGTGCGGCTTGCTGTCATCGCTCAAATGTGTGGGTGGCAGCTCTCGCTCACTTCCTGGAACGGTCACCAATTGAGCCTTCCCTTTCTTTACCATTGCCCCCAGTCCTTCGAATCGGTCGAACCCATCCTCCTTGGCCTGTTCAGGAATGAAGAACCAACGTGGGCTACCTTCTCCGCCCTGCGCATAAAACGTGCCCTCCTTGCCGCGAATGCAGGTGTAGTCTCCAAAACGATTGCCGTAGCTGGATGAGTACGAATAGAGCAGGCGAGCTTCCTCGTAGGTCGCCAGACACTGAAACGTATCCGGATTCTGTCGGATGTCCGGCCAGGCAAAAATGCCTCCGTGAGCAACCATCGAGTCCGGTATGGCCGTGCCGGTGTAGAAATGCACCAGTCCGATGGCATGGCTCAGCCACTGGCTGGTGATGCCACCTGAGTAATCCCGAAAAATCCGAAACTCGAAATACTTCCAAGGATCAAAAGGCGTGTCCGGTTTGCCGAACAGCCACCGGTTCCAGTCGGTATCTTCCTTGTGAATCGCCGCCACGTCGGGGTCTTTCGGATCATGCCAACGTGGTCCATTGTCGTTCCAGACCTGCTCGATCTTCGTGATTTGGCCCAGCTTTCCAGACTGCACCATCTCTCGCACTTTGATTTGATAGGGATCGCTCAGCCACTGTGATCCCATCTGAACTACCTGCTTGGACTTCAGCACCGCTTCCCGAGCCATCCGGACCTCTTCCAAGTCAATGCCCATCGGCTTCTCGCAATAACAGTCCTTGCCGGCTTCCACTACCTCCGCCAGGATCTTGGCATGCTGATGATCGCCGGTGGCGATCATCACTCCATCCAGTTCCGGCATCGCCAGCAATTGTTCGGAATATTTGAACTGTTTCACCTCACCCGCCGAAGCGGCGCTTGCAGTCGGAGGCCGCTCGTTCGCGATTCAAAGTCCAGATGTCGCAAACCGCCACGACGCCAAGGTTCTTCTCCTTCTGACACATCTCCACCATGTTGCGGTGGCCCCGGCTGCGGGCGCCGCAACCGAGGAATGCCAGATTGATTCGCTGGTTTGCCCCGTTGATGCGTGCATAAGAAAGAGCATTCATGGCCGTCGCCGTGCCAGCCATGCTCGCCGCTGCAAGGAACGACCGCCTATTCATTTTGTCCTTCATCGGATGTCCTCCTCACCGGTTTGCTTCAGTCTATCGCTTTATGGCGTCGTTCTGCACTATCATGTCGGCTCGCTAAGCGACGCTGTAATCGACATCGGAACCGGAGTGCACGCACAATTGATGTTGTCGGAAGCACGCCCTGCACCCCTGGGGCGACGCGGATGAAACAAAGAGCGTGACCAATTTCAACATGAGCCTTCCAAAGAGCGCCGAGACCGTTAGCTTGAGTCGTCACGCCCTAAAAGAGAGAAGTCCCTTCCAAGCCGAGATGGGAGATAGCATGCTTGACCAGATGCTTGAAGCTTGGCACACAAATAACCGAATCAATCTCTTCCTCATCGACCGCATCAGCGACGAGGGCCTCCGCAGTACTCTCTCGTCCCGAGGAGGGCGGGATGTCGCGCGGCAATTCGCCCACATGCATGACGTCCGCGTTTGGGCACTCCAGACCAGGGCAAAAGATCTCGCTGGCGGACTTAAACTCTTCGCTTCGAAGGCATCCCCTGAGCGAAGCTCATTGAAGTCAGCTTTGATCGCGTCCGGCGATGCTATTGGATTGTTCCTTGGGGACGTGATGAGCGGGAAGCCGAAACGGAGGGGAATGCGGAAAGGATGGCTGTCGCACCTCTCCTATTTCATTGCGCATGAGAGCCACCACCGCGGAAGCATCTTGTTGACGCTCAAACAGAGCGGCCACCCCCTCGATCAAGACACTCGATATGCCATCTGGAACTGGGACAAGATGTGAGAGTCGTTGTATGATGTGCCTCCACCCAGAAAGACTGTCATTGTTAGGAAACCAAAGAACCTTGGCCTGGTGTTGCTGACGGAAGCCTGGTGGGCTTGAGCAATGAATTGAGCGGCGCGTTCATTCAGACCGTGAAGCCTATGCGCTCGCGGTGAATTGGGCTGGCAGGGGAACCACCTGATGACAACAGTGCAAACGACTGCTACAGACACTCAGCCGCAATCCGAAAAACCGCTGGCTGCTGTCACGACGCTCTGAAGTATCCCTTGGCCCCGAAAGTCGGCTGATGTCGCTCGATTTCTTCCGGGGCTTTACCATGTTTCTGCTGATTGCCGAGAGCACCGATATCTATGATCTGCTGATCGCTCCTGAACTCAATGGCACCCTCATCAGCACCATCGGCATGCAGTTCCATCATCATCCCTGGAACGGGCTTAGGTTCTGGGACCTCATCCAACCCTTCTTCATGTTCATTGTCGGAGTCGCCATGCCATTTTCGATTGGCAGGCGCTGGGAGCACGGTGACAGTTGGGCAACCACCTTTCGGCATGCGCTCCAGCGTTCTTTCCTGCTGCTCTTGTTCGGCTGGGGGCTCTACTGCATTGGGCCGGGAAAACTGACCTTCGAGCTATGGAATGTGCTGGCTCAACTCTCCTTCACGTATCTGGTTGCTTTCCTGATGATGCGGAAGTCGAGCGCAACGCAAATTACTTTTACCTTTGGACTGCTGGCGATTACCGAGCTCGCGTATCGACTATGGCCGGTACCTGGATTCAATGAAGCGTTTGTGCCGGACCGCAACTTCGGCTCTTATGTGGACCTGTTGTTGATGGGTAAGCTCTCGCGCGGCCATTGGGTCGCTTTCAACGCCGTGCCCACCACAGCGCACACCATGTGGGGCGTTCTCGCTGGCCAACTCCTTAAGAGTCAGCGTCTCCCATGGCAAAAGATCAAGTTCCTCTTGATTGCAGGACTGATCGGAGTCACAGTCGGCTATGCTCTCAATCCTGTAACACCTATCATCAAACGCATCTGCACCAGTTCCTTTGTGATTGTCAGTGGCGGTTGGTGTCTGCTTGCTCTGGCTTTGTCCTATTGGTTGATTGATGTGAAGAGAATCCAAAGTTGGGCCAGGTTCTTGTGCTATGTTGGCATGAACTCCCTTTTCATTTATCTCTTCACCGAAACTGGGGGGGCGAATTGGCTGCGCGAGAATCGTAAAGCCATTTGTAATGGCGCTCTTCGGCTGGACCGGCGAATTGCCAGCAAACATTGCCGCCAGCCTCACCGTTTGGGCGCTACTGTGGTACCTGTGCTACTGGCTCTATCAAAGAAGGATTTTCATCAAGATCTAGCAGACCAAGAGGTGATGCCCATGCATCTGCGCTTCAGACTGGCAGGTCTTTTTCTGATCGTTCTCCTTGGCGCGTCGTTGGTCTATGCCGAAGATTGGTCTCGCTTCCGAGGGCCCAACGGCTCTGGCATTTCGAACGATACCGGGTTCCCCACGGAATTCGGCCCCGGCAAGAATGTGGTTTGGAAATCAGGTGTTCGCCGGGGTAAGTCGTCCCCAGTGCTCACCGAGAAACGGCTGTTCCTCACGGCCTACGAGGACGACAAGCTCTACACCCAATGCTTCGACCGGCAAACAGGCAAACTCCTTTGGGAGAAATCGATCGACCGCCAGCGAAAACCGTTGATCCACAAGCTGAATGAGCCTGCTGCCATTACGCCCGTCACCGACGGTGCCAACGTTTACGTTTTTTTCCCGGATTTTGGCCTGCTTTCCTACGATAAGTCGGGCAAACTGCGATGGCAGAGGGCGCTTGGTCCTTTCACGAACGCCATCGGTTTGTCCAGTTCCCCGATCTTGGTTGATGGCCGGCTGATCCTCCAAGTCGATCAATACCTCGACGCCTACATTGCAATGTTCAACCCCGACACTGGCGAAACACTTTGGAAGACTCCTCGGCCCGAAACCAAAGGATGGTCAACACCTGTCGTCTATCGCACCAGAGAGAAGAGCGACGCCCAGATCCTTACAGTCGGCGACCGGCTCCTTGGCGCCTACCAATCGAAGTCTGGGAAGCGGACCTTCACCACCGATACTCTGGCGAGCGCGATTGTGGCCAGCCCCGTTGTTGCCGGCGACATGTTCTACGCTTTTGGATACAACAACGAAGACCGTCCGAGACCCTTTGAAGAACAGATCGGCAAATTCGACAAGGATGGCGACGGCAGGATTTCCGCTCTGGAGACGAACGACGACGCCTGGATGAACGGTCTAACGAGGTTTGCGGGCAATAGAGATGGTGCGCTGACGCGGGAGGAGTGGGATGACGCGATGAAGGAGCGTGCCGGTCCTTCTAGCCTAGTCGCGTTTCGTCTGGAATCAGATGCTGGCGGCGAAACCCTACGTGCCAGCGAGCTCTGGCGAGACGAGAAGAGCTTTATGGGGGTGATCCCCTCGCCATTGGTCTATCAAAATGTGCTCTACTACGTGAAGAACGGTGGAATCCTGGCAGCGCTCGATGCCAACGCGGGCAAGACCCTGAAGCAAAGCCGTGTTCAAGGAGCCCTCGATCCTTTCTCTGCTTCGCCTGTGGCTGCCGAGGGGAAAATCTATGTGGCCAGTGAGAGCGGCAAGATCGCTGTCATCAAACCGGGTGCGGACTGGGAAGTAATCACGGTGAATGACCTGAAGGAAGACACTTTCGCCACGCCAGCACTCTCAAAAGGCCAAATCTTTCTCCGCACCAGCGAATCGCTCTACTGCTTCGGCACTGAAACGAAGGTTAGTTCTCGTCTCCCTGAGTAGCTCTCACCCGCCCGTCCACCGGGCTCCGTCACAGCGGCCAATACTTGGGGATCACAGCCATGCAGATGGCGAAAATGAGCAGGGTAAGAATGGCGCCGGTTTTGATGAAGTCGAGGAATTGATACTTCCCCGGACTGTAAACCAGAATGCAAGCTGGCTCAAACGGAGTGATCAGGGACACAGAAGCTGCGATGCAAACCATCATTGCAAACGCGCGCGGGTTGGCGCCCAGCTCGTGAGCTGCGCTGATAGCCGTTGGCAATACCAGCAGGGCTGCGGCCGCGTTGGATAGCGGCTGCGTCAGCAACACGGTAATCCAGAAAAACGCCCCCAACACCGTCAAAGTTCCGAAACTTCCCAAGAGATGGACGATGCTTTCGGCCAGGAACTCCGCGGCGCCACTGCTTTCCATGGCCATTCCCATGGAATACATGCCTGCGATCAAGAACAAGACACGCCATTCAATGTTCTCGTAGGCTTGTTGCGTCGACAGGCAACCCGTCATCACCATGAGGACGGCGCCCATCAGGAATGTGATGGAGATGGGCAGCAAGCCCGTGCCCCCCAACCCGATGGCCCCAAAGAAAATCAAAATCGCCCAGGTGGCTTTACTCCTCCGGTAGTTCGTCACCGACGCCTCGCCCAGAACAATCAAGTCGGGAGTCGAGCGCAATTCCGCAAGTTTCTCGATCTCGCCTTGCACGAGCAACGTGTCGCCAACCATCAGACGGATGCGCCCTAACTTATCCACCAACGACTCTCCCTGACGATAAATCGCGAGCACGTTCAAGCCAAAGCGTTGTCGAAAACTGGCTTCCACCATCGTTTGACCCGCCAGATCTGAGGTTGGCGACACCATGACTTCGATCATCTTCACTTCGTCCGAAACAAAGTCCTGGCGGTCGCCCTCGGCACGGATCTCAGCGCCGGTCTGCTCTTTCAGGTGCAGAATGTTTTCGAGCTTGCCTTCCAGAAGCAGCAGATCGTTGACCTGAAATCGCTCTTCCTGATGGGGAAACAACAGGTGGCGACCTTCCCGCATGATGGCGAGAATGTTGATGTCAAACCGGTCCTGCAAATCGCCCTGGCGCAGCGTCTGCCCCACGAGCGCCGACTTTGGAGCGACAGTAATTTCGGTGAGGTATTCCTTCAGGTGATATTCCTTCACCAGATCCTCGCCGACTCGGTCTGGAATCAGCTTGCGGCCGACCACGGTCAGATAGACAATCCCGACCACAGCAATGGAGAGACCGATGGGCGCAAATTCAAACAGTTCGAATGGCGGAAGGCTGTAGTGCGGAAGCTGGCCGCTGACGGCAACATTTGTGGACGTGCCAATCAGCGTGCACGTTCCACCGAGAATAGAACCGAAGGCAACCGGCAGCAGAAACTGCGAAGGACTCCAGTGCTTGCGCCGCGCCACCGCCATAACAATGGGCACGAAAATCGCGGTGGCAGCAACGTTGTTGATGAAAGCTGAGACCGTGGTGACTGCAATCAGGTTCAGCAGGAAGAAACGGAGCCGGCTATCGCCGGAAATGGATCCGATGAAAACGCCCAAACGGTTAGCCACGCCGGTCTGGATGATCCCCCCGCTCATGACGAGACACGCACCAATCATCACCAGAGCTCCATGGCCGAAGCTGCTCATGGCCTGGTCGGGAGTGATGATTCCTGTCAACACGAGCGTGAGCATCAACAGGATCGCCACAACATCCACAGACCAATACTCTAGCGAGAGCAGGACGATGGCAACAACCAGCAGCGCCAGAACAAGAGCGATTTGCACGGGTTTAGTTAGGTGTCGGGTATCAGGTTTTAGGTGTTAGGAAGCGCGCCTGAGACCCCGCGCCCGACACCTGCTACCTATTTTCCCGGATGCCAGTAGATTTTGATGTTGTGTGTCGCTCGACCGGAAGCGACGACGTCTGGTAACCCATCCTGATTCAAGTCAGCAATCGCCAGGTCCTCGGTCGCCATACCGCCGTCGTCCACCGTGGATTTTCGGCCGCTGCCCCACCCTTCGTCTTGCGGATCGTACATTGCAATGCCCGGTCGCAATCCAGCCTCACCCGCCTCGCGCCAGCCCGCCACCAGTTCGTCATCGCCGTCGCCATCGAAATCGGCACAACCCAAAGCGTGGCCTTGTTTGACTTTGGCGTCCAGAACGCGGCGCGTCCATAAAGTTCCAGCCTCCGAGGGCTGCACATACACGACAATCTGATGGCCGTGCCATGGCTCTACTGTGGCCAGATAGCGCTTACCACTCTTAAAGCGCCCCACCTTGATCTCGCCAGCTCCAGGAGGAGTCTCCAAGTCATCGTTTCCTTCGCCAATGCAGCGTCCGCTTCCAAATTCCCCCCTCACCACGATCGAGGAGGAAGACCCCTTCGAGGCTTGCGGAAATGAGCTCCTCGGAAGCGTCTTCGTCGAAGTTACTCACCACAAAATTGTGCAGCGCATGAAATGAGTCGTCGATAACTTCAGATTTCCACTCATCGTGAGCTGGATCCTTGGGAACTGAAAAGGCGAGCAAACGCACACCTTTTCCATCCTCCCATTTCGGTGCTTTAGTGCCTCTGCCTTGCAACGGCGCCACAATCAATTCCTTTGTCCCATTGCCATCAATGTCGCCCCACCGGATGCGATGCAGTGTAGGTTCGGCTGAAATGGGAAACAGGTCCCAACGTTTACTGGCATCTTCCGGCTGGCGCAGCCACTGCAGACTTCCTCCGGTCTGAGTGTTCGTTGGCATCCACTCCGCTCCCAGCGCCAAGTCCATTCTTCCGTCGCCGTCGATGTCATGAACGGCAACACAAACGTTGTCCTTCTTCGTAAGGCCGTCCATGATGACGTGCTTCTTCCAAACTGGATTCTCATACCAAACGGCCTGGGTTGGATTAATGGCCACGATGTCCGTCTTCCCGTCACGGTTGATGTCCGCCACGCTGACGGCGTAGCCAATGCCGAAGTTTGCATCGACAACTTGCTCCACCAGCCGCGGAACCGCAGCTTGCCAGACCCGCGGCGATGCAGTGACCCAGAGCACCAGAAAGCCGCAGGCGAAAGCGATCGCAGCGAATGCGAGCCAACGATTGCCGAGCGTCACTCCAGCTGAACTCAAGTAAGATCTGTGTTGAGTTGGCATACCCAATCTCCCACTTCGTTTCACCCTTCTCACCCCGATGAAGGTGTCCTCAGAGACGCAGGTAAGACTGTGCGGATTCTCCAAAGACGCTGTTGCGCCGTTGCTAGACGAACTCCGCGGCTCCGCCTTTACCAGATATAATCCTTCGCTTTGGGCCGTTTGTCGTGCCCGTCGAGGATATGAACAGCCCGAATCTTCTTGAGGCTGACAGGTGACAGTTGACCGATGGGAATGTAGATGATCTTTCGCCCGAGGCGTGAAGCGACCGTCTTGAAAACCGAACGTGGCGGTCTGGCGGCCACATAAACAACAAAGCGCTCCAGCGTGTAGTCCAGAGCGGCAAGCAACAGAGTTTCCGACTTCGACTCGGCAAACACGTAGTCCGGGTCGTGCCAAACGTCCATCATGCGGCGCGGCGGGTAGGATAGCAGGAATCCCCCATACTCCGCGCGAGTAATTCCCGGCCCCACCAACTGCTCATAAGGGTCCGTTGAGTAGAACGCCATATCTGATTCCTGAGAGTGTTCGCCGAGCCAGGTCATTTGCCAGGGATACTGATTCTCGCGATCCTCATCAAAAATCACCACCACAGCTCCGACTTCGCCGGAAATTTTTTGAAACTGGCGCACATACAATCGGCCTTCGTGCCAATTGCGCAAGGTTTCTCGAATGTCGATGCCGTCCAGCAGTGAGGTGGAGAAGGGCTCGGTGTGCGAACGTTCCTCCGACAGCAAGCTCTTACCCTTTTTCTTAAGGAACAGTCCGTAGTTCTCCAGCACGATGTCTTCGGGAGGATAAGAGCAGATCCCCTGTCCGTCAAATTCATTGGCCCATTCACCGGGAAACCGCTCTTTCTTCCGTCCCTTCAGTCCCAAGGGGCGTATGCGCGCTTTTTCGCGCGGCAGTCGTCTCCGCAGCCGAATACGCTTCATATTCAGCCAGATCTCTTCTCCAGAAATGTTCACCGTCATCAGGTCGGAACTGGCCTTCTGATGAAGATGCGAGGCGCCCAAGTCCCACAGTTCCCAGGCAAAGTTGTCGTCTACAATGGAACGCGCCGCCACCGACTGATCAAAGAGTCCTGCCACAAGCGTCTTGCCGATCAGTGCCAGATTCCGCGAGTAGCGTGAGAACAGTTTCCGTTGCCAGTGCGCCAGCTTCTCGCGAGTACTCTTTTCGTAGTGCCTCTCAGCCTCAGCAAACAGTCGAAAGATCAAGCGTTGGCGGTCCATGAAACGAAACCGTTCGGGAGGTGTGGGAATTGCCAGTTCCAGAGTGTCCAAGCGGACTCGCTCGGGATCTTCGCCGTCATGCCAATCCACGTGGCAGGCACTGCGCTTCACGATTGCCTCCAGGTCCTTCTCTGGAGGCTCGACCGTCTGTGTCAGCAATTTCAAGACGCCCTGGGTGCTCACTTCGTTAGGTGGCTCTGCCGACTCCTGAACTACAGGGCGAACGCCATAACGCCGGGCCTCATAGACCGACTGAACAAACGGAAACTCCACAAGAATCTCGGCCAGACATTCGGGATGCAGGTTTAACACTTGTACCCCTTCGCGGCGCACGCGAGCCAACGGTTCTGCCTGCGGCTGTTGCATGGCATCCAGCACAGGATCGAGCAGATTCAGGGAAATCACCACAAGCACTTCGGCCAACGGATCACAACTTTGCAGCTTCCAGGCAATGCCTCCTGCGTGGCGTTGGAGTTCAAACGAGGAGTGTTGCGGATGAATACGGTAACGCTCCACGTAGGCCGAATGCCCTAAACGGCGAACAGCGTAACTATCGGGATATAGATCGCTGAGATGCGGCCGGTCGCCAACATCGGGGTCAACGAAGAACACTTCAGCGCCAATCTCCTGGGCGCTGCGGATGGCTTCGATGAATGGGTCCGTGATCTCGACGGGAACGTACACGGTTTCGTCCGGTTTCGCGGAATAAAGAATGACGGACAGCTCCGGTAGACGCTCCACGGCGCGTAGGAATGAGGCCTCCAGGGTAGCAGGCAACTCAACCGCAACCACCTGGGGACGCTCGGTCAGAATGGCCTTGCGCACTTCCTCGGCAAACTCCATTCGTCCTGGCACAACGGGCAAATAGTGAAGCCGGCCCCTTTTCAAGTTTCCGGGATCGTTACTTCTGAACATAGCGCAAGGCTTCCTCACCCAGAGTTTGGCGGACGGAGATTCTTAAAGCATCATTCTGGCTCACGCTTCCAGCAGAAATCAGCTTCGTTGCAAATCGGGCCAGGTTGATGCCGTCGCGCACGGTGTAGCGTTCGTCAGCCTCGTGCGCCGCCTGAAGAAAGTCAGTTACATAGTCCAGAATCTGCTCCTCAACAAAGGGCAGATTCTCCTTCAGAATCTGGCGTTCCTCATCACGCTCGGGAAAGTCGATGAGGATCTGCGGCTGCAGGCGGGAATGGATGTATTCGGGCAATTCAAACGTCGAAGCGTCGTCGTTCATCGTGGCCACAAGTCGAAAATCCGCATGCGCCTTGATCTTGAGCCCCGCCACGATCGATTCGACATATCGTCGGCTGTCCAGCAGCGGAGCCAGACTGGCCCAGCTCTTCTCGCTCATCCGGTTGCCTTCATCCAGAATAACGATCCCTCCCCGAATCATGGCGGTGACTAGCGGAGACGCCACGTACCTCAACTTGCCCTCGGACTCGATTACAGGCGTCACCAGGAGATCTTCAGGGCGCGTGTCCAGCGTCGCTTGAAGGATGTAGACTTCCCTGCCCATCTGAGTCGCAACTGCGTAGGCCAGCGTGGTCTTCCCAACTCCTGGCTTGCCGAGCAAACGAGGACTCATCGGAACGTCCCGCGGTTCGACGATCATCCAGGCCGCCATGAGCTGCTTCATCAATTCGTCTTGACCCACCCAGCGAATGGGCAGTTCGTCAGGATGCGCGAGATGCAGCGTCACACCATCGATGTTGACCGTGCGCAAAGAATGTGGAAGTTCTGGTTTCATGAATCTCCTCAGAAAACTGATCAGAGTTCCTTACGATCTCCTGTTTTTCAAGGAGGTCTACGGTTTTGGCTATTCGAAAACGAAGACCGGCACAAAGCACGGGCTTGCTAGTTTCACCCCTCGAGCGGACACATGAAAGACTCCTAGGAGCCGCTCTCCCCAGCGGCGATCTCAACGCCTGGCTGAAGTAGCCAATCGCCGCTCGCACAGCAGCTTACACTTTTCATCGAGCGTGGGTACCACACCACTGATGAGAGACTCCATAGAGAATTTCGCAGCAAGATGTATTCAGGAGCTCAGCCTTGAATGAAAACACGAACTGGCGACACGACATAACTTTCTTGGAAACAACGCTTTTTGTCAAATAGCCAGGGATGCCCTATACTGCGCGCGCAAACCTCCTCCAAGGGTCCAGAGCTTGTATTTTCAACGAAAACTCCTGCCAATTCTGCTGGTTCTCTTCGGTCTACTTGTGGGTGGAACCTTGGGTTATAGCTACCTGGAGGAGTGGCCAATTCTCGACAGTTTGTACATGACCATGGTGATTCTCTCGACAGTGGGGCTGGGAACGAATCGAGAGCTGCACGAGTCGGGCAAGCTATTTACTATTTTACTGATTACTTTCGGCGCAGTAACAGGCGCTTGGGCAGTCAATGCGATCGGTCAGAGGATTCTTGAAAATCAACTCGGCGATTATTTCGGTAGGAGAAAGATGGAAAAAGAAACCAAGAAACTTCAAGGGCACTACATCGTCTGCGGCGCAGGACGAGTGGGTCGGCGAGTCATCAAGGAATTTCAGCTCACGGGTGTGCCTTTTGTCGTGGTTGAGAAAGACCCTGGGCTGGCAGAGAAACTTTCTCAAGAGGGCGCATTGACCATCGTGGGCGACGCCGCCGATGAGGAGGTGCTGCAAAGGGCTGGTGTCGATAAAGCACGCGGGCTCATCACAGCCATCTCCACCGACGCTGACAACGTGTATGTCACGCTCACCGCCAAGGGTCTTCGCCCCGATTTACCGGTTGTGACGCGCGCCCAGGAACAGGGCGCGCAGAAGAAGCTCTTGAAGGCTGGTGCCACCAAGGTCGTGATGCCCTACGAGTCTGCGGGTCAGATCCTCGCTCATTCGATCCTCCGACCCAATGTGACCGACTTCATCGAATCGGTAACTACTGGCGACATGGCCAAATTGAACCTCCAACTGGAAGAAGTCGCTATCGCTCCGAATTCCCGAATTGCAGGGAGTACGCTGCAACAATCTGAAATTCGCAGAAAGCTTGGTATCATCATTGTAGCGATGAAGAAAAAGGACGGTGCCATGGGCTTCGATCCTGCTGCTGAGTCTCGAATTGAAGCAGGCGATTGCCTGATCGCTCTTGGCACCGCCGAAAGTCTGCGAAAACTGGAGGAAATGGCTGGATAGTTGTGTGTGTTCGAGTGTCAGCGTCATCAAGAGACGATTTTCCTCGCGGCAATTTTGAGATTGGCCGATAAGATGAGTCAAAAGCGATGGATCAGGAGTGGAATATGGTGCGAAAGTCCCTAATCAATGCCTGCCTTTTCAGCCTCTTGTTGGGGCTTCCAGGGCTATGTCAAAGCCTGGCCGACCTGGCCAAGAAAGAACGCGAGAAACAGCAGGGCAAGCCGAGAAAGGTTTACACCAACGACGATCTGGCGAAGTACGAAGATTTGCGCACGAGCACCCCGGCGAATCCAGTCGCTCAGCCGTCCGAGAGCGTGGGTGCAGTCCGCAAAGACTGCGTTGCCTGGGCCCGACGAGAGCAGCGAACGAGCCTGGAGCAAGCGTTTTATTGAAGCGAAAGCACGCGTGCAGGAGAGCAAAACCAAGGCCGATGCCTTACAGGCCAAGCTGAACGATCTGAACCTGAAGCTGCTACGACAGTCCGACGTGCTCGATCGAGAGAACGTTTACGGGCCGCTGATCGCCCAGACCAAGCAGCAAATCGAGGAGAACAAAGGCGAAGCAGTGGCAGCACAGCAAGGATTGGAAGACCTTCGAGAGGAACTGCGCAAGAGCGGTGACCCTGCTTCCTGGGAGAATTCTGAAGCTGCGTTAAAACCTGACCCTAAGGACGCCAAACCGGAAGAACCGAAGGTTAAGGATCAAAAGTATTGGCAGGAAAAACTCAGTGCCATCGACAAGCGTTACAGCGCCATGATCACGCCCTTGGAAACCGAGCGGTTTCAGTTGGTGCATCGCCGAAGTCTCAAGGAAGGCGAAACACCGACAGCTACTGGGGCGCTGGGCTTGGGCGCGCCCCCTCGCGTAATCGACATTGAAATTCAGATAAAGGAACTAAATCAAAAGCGTGAGCAGGAAAAGCAGGAGCTGGTGAATCAGGCAGTTCGCGAGGGGGCCTTGCCAGGGTGGTTTCGATGAGCGTGTGCGAACTGCATTTGATGAAGGCAGAATGACGAATGACTAAGCACCAATGACGAAATAAAGCCTAAAGTCCTAATGACGAAGAATCGGTTTCGACATTCGGTCTTCGTCATTCTTTAGTCATTAGGGCTTCGTCATTAGGCATTCCTTCAAACGGACTGAGACTACACACCCTCGTTTTGTAAGCCTCAGCTCTCGTAAATCCTATCCATCCTCTCGGCAATATCCTTCAGCCGCTCGCGACCTCCCCCGGACAGCTCAGCCGAACCCCAGCCTTGAAATCCAACTTCATCCAGGGCTTTCATCACTGAAGGCCAATCGCAGTCGCCTTCCCAAAGGTTCACGTTGAAGCCTGCACGCAGACCCTCCTCATCACGCTTCTTGCGGCTGAATTCCTTGATGTGCAGTTTGACAATGCGCTTTCCGAGCACCTTGATCCAATGTTCGGGCCAGCCAAAGGTGATGAGGTTGCCAATATCCAGATGCCAGCCCACCCAGGGACTCTTGAACTCGTCTACATAACGTGCCGCTTCGAGCGGGCTGAGTAGAAACTGGTTCCATACGTTCTCGATAGCTATCTTGATTTTGAGTTCTTCTGCAAGAGGCAGGGCCTTACGAATCTCCGCCTGCGAGCGAGTGTAGGCATCCGCGTAGGACACTTGTTTGTTCACCACCGCCGGCACCAGCAACACGGAGTTGCCACCGTACTCCTTGCACTCGCGCAGAGCCGTTTTGAGTCCGGTCAAACCGGTAGCACGCACCGCCGGGTCTGGATCGGAGAGTGTTTGCTTCCAATGAACTGAATCAACCACTCCGCAAACTTGCAGGCCCGTTGCGTCTTTCGCCTTCAGCACTTCTTTGACATCAAAGCCTGGGCTGTCGAGCTCCACGCCGTCGTAGCCCACTTCCTTGAGCATTCGGAACTTGTCGAGCAATGTTCCTTCGGTCTTCACCATTCCAAACATGAGAGCCTTCTTCATGCCGGGACGCTTCTGTGCGCGTGCGGCTAACCGGCCCAGGGCCAAGCTCGCACCGGCAAAAACGGTCCCGCTGGTTTTCAGCATCTGTCTTCGGGTAAGACTCATAAAGTGGCTACTCCGTCGGTTGGGAGTTGAATCTTTTCTGGAGGGCGTTCGTCATTCCCGCGGAAGCCGACCATTACTGAAGATCGAAAATTATAGTGACAGTTCTACGAACCGGTCTGCGACAACTACAAGTCGCAAGCGTCGGCTCCCCTCGCCCCAACGCGGGAGAGGGGCCGGGGGTGAGGGGGATACCTTTCTCCCAGGTCAAGTCCCGAAACTTGCTCGCAACCCTGGATTCCCGCTTTCGCGGGAATGACGACTTACGGAGTCAAGGTAGATTCTGTGTGCCTAAGTTTCCCGATCCGTCAAACAAACTTGGTGACGCCAGGCATCGCGATCTCAGGTTCATTGAGCGACACCGTCCATTCCAGTCGAGGCGGCATCAGGTCTTGCTGCGAATTCAGCGCCTGCTCCCAGGTGATGACTTGGCCTGTGTAGGCTGCCATCCGACCCAGGATCGCCATGAGCGTGCTGTGCGTCATCCGAACACCGTCATTGATGGGTTCGCCCTTCCGAATCGAAGCAAACAGTTCATCGTGCTCGGCCTGATACATGTTGTTGTAGAGCCCGGAATATTTCCACTCTTTCTCGCCGCGAATGACGTGTATCCGGCGCGATCCTTCAATCTCGCAGCTGCCTTTCGAACCGTAAATGTAGTCTTTCGTTTCGTTCGCACAGCCTTGCTGTTGGCGGCAACTGTGGAATCCTTTGACGCCGCTTGCGTAGTCATACGTAACGCTGAAGTGATCGTAGATATGCCCGAATTCCGGGGTGTTGCGCACCTGGCGCCCACCAACGGCGCTGGCCCTCACCGGCATCTCGTCGTTCATTGCCCAAGCCATCTTGTCAATGCTGTGCACGGCCTGCTCGACGATGTGATCCCCGGAAAGCCAGGCGTAGTAGTACCAATTGCGCATCTGATACTCCATGTCGCTCCAACCGGGTTGACGCGCGAAATTCCAGATTGGCCCGGTGAGATAAGTGGAAGCCAGCGACGATATCGTTCCAATGGCGCCGTCGTGAATTTGCTCAAACGTTGCTCTCTCTGCAGTGCTGTAACGCCAGCACAGCCCTGAAACCACTGCCAATTTCTTCTTGCGCGCTTCTTCAACGGTCTGCAGCACGGAGCGCACGCCGGGGCCATCCACAGCAACCGGCTTCTCGCAAAAGACATGCTTGCCGGCTTCGACACAAGCCTTCAAATGAGCCGGGCGAAATCCCGGAGGGGCGGCAAGCAATACCACGTCCACACCGCTCTGAATTACCTTTTGATACCCGTCGAATCCTACGAAGCAATGTTCAGGATCTACCTGAACTCGATCCTGGGATTGTTTCGTCAAGATGCCCAAGCTGCTTTTCAACCTGTCTTCGAACGCATCAGCCATGGCCGTTACGACGATGTTCTTATCAGCAGCCAGCGCTTGTGCAGCGGCGCCAGTTCCCCGGCCCCCGCAGCCCACCAGTCCCACTTTGAGCGTATCGCCATTGGCTGCGTAGGTTTTTTGAGGAAAGCTGAGGTACGCCGCAGCCAAGCTCCCCACCGTTGCCGATTGAGCCAAAAATTCCCGCCGCGACAAGCTGAGCTTCGTTTGAGAATCCCGCTTTTTCATCAAGTTCCACCTCTAAATTTTGTCTGCCAAGTCACGCTCGGCAAGCTGCCCCATTTTCGCACGATCAAGCCTCATGAATCCAGACCGTTCCGGAGCCAGTCCTCGGCCACTTTGAAGTCGAGTTTCGGAACAGCCCGCCGGCCCACTGCTTAGAGTTGCATTTGCGCACAGAAATTGCTTTTGCAGGGCGGCCGCGATCTGAGACATCATAGGCCCGCCAATTAGCCGTTCCATTCAGGACATGAGCCAATTCAACTGGAAAGACTATGCCTCATTTCTTTGAACCTCCAATCCTTGCCAGCGAAGAACAAACTCAGCGAGCAAGAATGTTTCATGCGATCGCTGGCACGACAATTCTCGTCACGACCTTGTTCCTAGTTATTGGCCTGATGGTCCTGCCGCAGAACGTTTTGCGAGTCCTGGTAGTTGTGGGGTTCCTAAATACTCTAGGGATACTTCTGATGTGGCTGAACCGGAACGGACGCAGCCGGGAGGCCAGTATTCTTTTTGTGGGCGGCTTTTTAATCCTGATACCTGCCTTGGCTTCAACGGGTGGTGGCATTCGTGCGCCTGCAGTCACTGCATGCATTCCGATCGTGCTGACGGCAGGTCTGTTGCTTGGAGAGAGAGCTGGCATCCTCACGGGTGCCATTTCAGTAGCAGTCGGCCTCGGTTTGGTCCTCGTGGAAGCACGAGGCGTATTACCAGCGCCAACAGTCACACATACGGCTACTTCACTGTGGGTATTGAACGCTCTATTCATCGGAGTCGTCATTACCCTCCAAGGTCTTGCCACCAGAACTGTCAAAAGTGCGCTGGACCGTGCCGAGAGAGAACTTGCAGACCGCAAACGAACGGAGGAGCGGCTGGAGGCTATCACGCAACGATTGCAGCTGGCGCTGGATGCTGGGGAGATTGGCGTTTGGGATTGGGATCTGCGGACCAACCAGGTGGTCTATGACGATCGTCTCTTTGCAATATATGGCCTGCAGCCAACGTCTGACAGAGTGGTCCTCTATCGGGATTGGGCGAGACGTGTCCACCCGGATGACTTGCCCCGGCAAGAAGCAGTCCTGCGTCATCTTGCAACAGACGACGAACGCCGCACGCACTCGGCCCTGGTGACGCACGAACGCCGTCGCCGTTACTTCCGAATCACGCGGCCCAATGGAACAGTGCGCTATATTCAATCGGCCGCAGCAGTCATCGCTGACGACAGAGGCCAACCAGTAAGGCTGGTTGGAATGAACATCGATGTGACGGAGCAGAAGCAGGCCGAGCGCGAGCGCGAAAAACTGGTGCATGATCTGGGAGAGCGCGTCAAAGAATTGCGGCTGGTGCATTCCGTGGCCCGCCTGCTACAAAGCGATCGCCCGTTCAACCTCGACTTGCTGACGGAGCTCGTTGCTCTCCTGCCACCGGCCTGGCAGTATCCTGAGTGCTGCGAAGCGCGCATCGCCTATGGTGGCATCGAGGTTACAACCCCGAACTGGCTGGAGTCTGCATGGAAACAGTCTGTGTCGTTCGCGACTGCCAGCGGAGATGGGATTATCGAAGTTATCTACTTGATCGAGAAACCACCCGAAGCTGAAGGCCCTTTTCTCGCCGAAGAACGGACGCTCCTCGAATCCCTAGCCGAGATGCTGGAGGCCTATCTCGAACATCGACGGGCATCGGATGCGCTGGCCCATCGAGAAGCCGAGTTGCGATCGATCTTTGAGCACGCCGCACTGGGTCTTGCACTCGTGGGCTCTGACCAGCATGTAGTGGCGTGCAATCCTGCCCTTGAGAGCTTTCTCGGATACACCAAGGACGAGCTGACCAAGACACCCATCACGGACTTCACACATCCGGAGGACGTGGCCATCGATCGGGAGTTCTATCGTTCGTTAATCGCTGGAGAGCGAAATCACTATCAAATGGAGAAACGATACATCCGCAAAGATGGCAAGGTTGTCTGGGGACTTCTGACGGTGTCATTCGTCCAGGGCTCAAGCCCTCAGTATGCCATCGCGATGGTGGAAGACATTACCGCGAAGAGACAAGCCGAGGTCGAACAAAAGCGACTCGAGTCTCAACTGCGCCAGTCGCAGAAAATGCAGGCGCTGGGAACACTGGCTGGGGGTATTGCGCACGATTTCAACAATATTCTGACCGCGATCGTCGGCAATACGCACCTTGCACTGAGTGACCTCTCCCCGGACCATCCGGCAGAGATCAGCCTGACCGAAATCGCGAAGGCAGGCACGCGCGCCACCGAGTTGGTCAGACGTATCCTGATGTTCAGCCGTCAGCAAGATGCTACCCGCGTGGTGACACCCCTTCAGCCAGTGATCGAGGAAGCCTTGAAGCTGCTGCGAGCCAGCCTGCCAGCCATGATTCATATCCGTTCCATCTATTCCGATGACCTCCCCAACGTGTCGGCCGATGCGACGCAGATCCATCAAATAGTCACGAATCTGGGCACAAATGCCGCCCATGCGATGGGGGAGAAGGGAGGTTTGTTGAAAGTCGAAGTGGATCAGCTGATGGTGGACGAAGACCTCGCAAACACCTGCGCAGATTTGCGTGAAGGTCACTACGTACGAATTGTCATCAGTGACACAGGGTGCGGCATGACGAGGGAAATTGTCGACCGGATTTTCGAACCCTTCTTTACGACGAAAGGACCCGGGCAGGGCACGGGCTTGGGTCTCTCGGTAGTCCACGGCATTATCAAGAACCACGAGGGCGCCATTTCCGTCTACAGCGAGCCTGGCAAAGGCACGGCCTTCAGGCTTTATTTCCCGGCCGCCCAAGTAGGTGCAACTCGGCCACAGCCGTCAACAACCAAGCCGCTCAAGGGACACAGGGAACGCATTATGTATGTGGATGATGAGGAACTGCTCGTGTACCTCATGACGCGCATGCTTGAACGGCTGGACTATGAGGTAACCGGTTACACGGACGCCAGCCAAGCGATACAGGCTTTTCGGAACGACCCCGGCCGTTTCGATGCCGTGGTCACTGATCTTGCAATGCCGGAGATGACCGGCCACGACCTGGCGCGCGCACTCCTCCAGATTCGTCCCGACATTCCGATCGTGATGACCTCAGGCTATATACGCGAAGAGGATGCCGCAGCCGCGTTGGAGGCGGGTGTTCAGGAAGTCATTTCCAAGCCACACTCCGTCGATGATCTTGGCAGAGTACTGCAAAGCACGTTGGAACGGCACTTGTCGGGAAGAAAGAATTGAGCGGTTGACCGAGGTCAAGAAGTTTCTCAGTTTCTGAACCAGGCGAAAACGCTATTGAATACCACGTCCTTGACGTCCTCATTAGAGAGCATGCTGCCATAGCTGTGCGAGTTCCAGCCTGGAATCCAGAGGGTGTTTAGCAGCCGCTTAGGCAGTTCGCGCCGCACCAGGCTGCCTGCCCGTTTCATCAAATAGTCATCCTGTTTGAGCGTTGGGTCAAGACCCGCCAGAATGCCAGCGATGGTGACTTGCGACTTGATGAACAATGCGAGGTTGAAACGCAGGACGTAGCCCTCCTTCGTTAGCCGGAAAATCAGATCACCCAGCGTATCGAAATTGCTTCGCTTCGATCGTTGCTGTAGCGTTTCCTTGATCGCTTGGTCGAGCCGAGCTGACTTCACAGGATCCGTCGGTAACTCGCCCTGAACCAAGGCTCCGAGATGTTTTCGCAGCCGTTGTGCATCGTTCAATTGGATCCCCAGCATCAGCTGAATCATCTGCGCCCTCTGGGCGCGTGGAAACAGGCCAAACAACCCCCAGTCAAGAAGAGCAATTCGATAGGGATCTTTGGAGTCATTCAGCGTGTGAAACACATTGCCTGCATGCGGGTCTCCATGGAACAAAGCCTCTTCCTGCTTCGAAAAGATCACATCGGTCGTTAACACGTCACTCAAACGCCGGGCCATGATGGCCCGTTGGCGTTCATCGCCAGCGAAGGCATTCGATATCTTTTCTCCCCGCACGAATTCCATAACCGTCACTTGCTTCGTTGAAAAAGGGTAAAGGTGCGGTACGAGAATCCTGGGGTTACTCTCGTAGTACTTGCCTGCGCGAACGAGGTTTTGCTGTTCTCCTTCCGTCCTAATTTCGTCAGCCATCGATTTACGGATTTCCTGAAACATCTCAGTCAACGGCATGCCACCCAGGTCATAGAAATCATTGTGCTGGGTAAAATACCGGGTCAACTGATCGATGATTTCTCCTTCCTCGGTGATTGCCCGGAACACATAAGGCTTTATGACTTTGCACACCACGTCACGGCGCTCCTTCTCTCCAGGCATCTGCAAACTGGCCCGGATCACCGCCCCGACACTGGCTTCCGCGAGAATGCGATCGGCCAGCTTGATGTCGTACATTTCCATGACTTCGCGCCCCAGTGAGTCATTGATGCTCTTCACCAGTTCCTGGTATGAGGCGGTCTGGATGGTATTCTCCAGACTCTGCAGCGACTTCTGGATGTCTTCTTCCACGCCTGTGTTTCTGCCCAGAATCTGGCCGATCTTCTGAAAGGTGGGCGTTCGAGAGGCAAACTGCAAGATCCGCTCGCCCCGGGAACTGTCCGGCGGCAGATAAACCAAATCCAGAAACCGGTCGATCAATCGCTCCTGGTCCAGATGATCGAGGAAGTACAGTAGCCCATCGTGGACAACGGGGGTCCATTTGTCCGGATTCTCAGGAATGACGTCGAGCACATTGGAATAGTGGAGGAACACCTCGAGCACAGGCGCCTTCCACTTTTTCCAATCCACCGCGCCCAGTAGCAACCGAACCTCGGCTCGGGGAATCTTGGCGAGAGTTTCTGGGGCGCTGGCCAAATCCATCATCATCTTCTGAATCGAAGGATCGGCCTCACCCATCATTTCTGTGAATAGCTTCAAGCCTGCTTCGGCCGGGTCAAAACTCCCATAGTGGTCCTTGGGAGTGGGTAGAGGAACTTCAGCTTGGGAGCGGTGAGATACAGCGAGAAGAGCAAAAACGCAGAATACGAAATGCCGAAGGGTCACAGAAGTCCTAAGCAGCCGATTGGGGTACCACAATCCGGCGGAGGCAAACTATCAGATCCAATTTCGACAAGCAATTCTGCAAGGGTTCGTCGGGAGGGAGGTCGAAGCAACCTAATCATGCCCTGGCAACCCTGTTGCGGTTGGCCAAGCGGCTTGAAGCCTGCCTGCGATACGTGGACAAGTTACTCCACGTCACTCCATCAGTAAGTCCACACCAGGTCAGAGAGTCAGGCCCAACGTCTCGTTCAAATACTTCTTCGACTGCGCAGCGCTCTCCCTGGGAGTCGTGTCTGTCGAATCCAATTCAACCGTCAACCATCCCCTCCAACGTTTCTTTCGAAGAATGGAAAGGATGCCAGGAAAGTCGACGCCGCCTTTGCCAAGTTCATAAAAGATGCGCTTCCCTTTGTCAGCGTAACCTTCACGTTTCGGTGTTGGCCCTTTGTGCCCGCCACGGTCCTCAGGCTTGCAGTCTTTCATATGGAACTCAATAATCCGGTTGGCGTAGTCGGAAGTGAGTTCAACAGGATCGATCCCTGCCATGTTGATGTGGCCCGTGTCGAGCACCATATAAACGTGATTCGGATCCGTCAACTCCATCAACCGGTCAATCTCCTTCCGATCTTGCAGTTGAGTCCAAAGGTGCGCATGGACTCCGAATTTCAACCCTTCATCGCTGATACGTTTCCCCAGCTCATTCATTGTTTTCGCCATCTGCTTTAGATCTGCGTCCGTCGTGCCTTCGAGGCGCCGTTGGCCTGTGTTAATCTTCAGATGCGTACAGCCAAAACCCTTGATCCAGCGAACCAATTTGACATGCTCGTCGATAATCTTTTCTGCGAGCGCCGCATCCTCAAACTGCATGGCCATTGGTCCGCCGTTCGATACCGTCACGAACCGAAGTTTGAATTCGTCCAAAATCATCTTCATCTCTTCCGGCTTGTCCCAATAGGGCAAGACGTAAGAGTAAAACGTTTCCACCGCCCGGTAACCGACCTCAGCAGCTTCCCTGAAGGACTTAATAAGATCCTTCTCCCATCCGCCACGAGTGTTCGTGGTTATGCCGATGCTGAAGTTGGCTTGAGCCGGCGGAATCGCTTGAATCAGGCGCGACGCCGCTGCCAGGCAGGTGGTTTGAAGAAGGGTTCTGCGAGTGAGAGTGCGATTCATGGGAACACCTCCTACCTCTACGAGCGGCACGACAATGAATCACGTGGTAATCAACGTGCGGGTCGTCGTGCTCTCAAGAGCCCGTTTTCTCAACTGAAACTTTCTGCGCTCGGACTCAATATCCTCGAGCCTTGTCCACGACGTTCAACAGAGAAAGTCCATTGGAATAACGGCGCACATTCTCGGTCACCAACGCGATGAGCCTTACCTGTCGCATCGGTGCCATGCCTGAGTTGTGAGGAGTAATGATCAGGTTCGAGCAATCCCACAGTGGATGCTCTGCCGGCAAGGGTTCAGGTGTGGTGACATCCAATCCTGCTCCGGCAATTTTCTTTTCTTTAAGCGCTCGGACCAGTGCTTCCTGATCCACCAACCCACCGCGAGACACATTGATAAAGTAAGCGCTCGGCTTCATTCGGTTGAACACGCTGTCGTTAAACATCTTCAGGGTCTCTTTGGTATGCGGTGCGCAACTCACCAACACGTCAACCTGCGAAGCCATCTCTAGCAGCCAGCCAGGTTCCCGGAGTTCGGCCACGAAGGCGGGTTTGGGCAGGGGTTTCGGATCAACCGCGAGAACTTTCATTTCAAAACCGTAGTGCGCCCGACGGGCGATTTCCGTCCCAATGCCTCCCAGACCCACCAACCCAATGGTCTTGTGATAGAGATCAGCCAACGGGACGCTGCTCTCAGTTCCCCACTTACGAGCCTTGAAGTTGGGGAACGCGTCTTGAACGAGGCCACGCGTCAGGCTCAACACCATTCCCAACGCGGTTTCAGCGATCACTGGCGCATAAATGCGTTGCATATTCGTCAGGACGCAAGAATGTTCCATCAACTCCTTGGGCAAAACCTCCACACCAGCGGCGGTGTGTTGGACCCACTTGAGTTTCTTTGCGGCCGCCAGTGACTCGGCGTCCACCGGTCCGAAAATGGCTTCTGCGTCGGCGATCTTCGCCTTCAACTCGGCGCGACTGCCAACGATCACGAAGTCCAGGTTCTTTCCAGCCGAACGAATCTGTTGCTCCTCCGCCGCAGAAACCTTGTGCGTGCAAAGCATCTTGATCGGTCCTGCCGATGCCGCCGGCATCGCCAGCGGATAGGTCGCCGTCACCACGGGCTCGGCCGCAACTACCACAGCAGGAGTTGCCAATGTAGCCGCAGTACCTCCTACGGCAATACCCGTCATGAAGTTGCGTCGTGAAAGTGTGCTTTGAGACATGTTCGTCCTCCTCAGTTAGAACAACATTGCGTCCGACATAGAAACAGATTTGCTTTGAACTGCTCGGTCACCCCGGCGAAAGCCGGGGTCCAGCTGGATTCCGGCTTCCGCCGGAATGACAGGACAGAGTGCTCGCGCAGGGGTGTACGAGCCTCTGCGTCTCCGCGGTGGGCTGTTGCTTGCATCAAGTTCACTTCTCTTCCGCCAATCCAGACCTGATTGATCTTGCGTGTGTTCAGAATGTTTTCCAACGGATCAGCATCCAGAACAATCAAGTCTGCACGCTTACCCTTTTCGAGCGTGCCAAAGTCCTTCTCGACGCGGAGACACTGCGCCGCGTTCAAGGTTGCCGTTTGCAGGGCCTGCGCTGGTGTCAGGCCGGCTTGAACCATGAGCTCAAGCTCTCGATGCTCAAAAAATCCCTGGAAACGCGCTGGCGGTCCGCTATCCGTTCCAAACGCCACTTTCACACCCGCATCAAATAGTTTCTTGAGGTTCTTTTGTCCCATCTTGAGCTGGCCGGCATACTTCGCGAAGTCAGGATCAGATTTGACCTTCTTACCCCAGGCCGGATCCTTGAGTGCCTTGATCACCTCTGGGTCTGCCCACCGGGCGAAGAACGGATCGTCCAGGAACGCCGGCGGCTCGGCATAGATGAACGTGGACTCTTCGCGAGTCAGCGTGGCGACGGCAAATGCGTTTTTCTCCTTTAGAGCCTTGATCAGCGCATCATCCACTTCGCGGTCACGCACGCTGTGAGCCATTCCATCCAGTCCCGCGCCAATCAGGCTCTTGGCGTCGCCGAGATAAAACAGATGCGCCATGACACGCAGATTGCTTTTGTGCGCTTCCTCAATGATAGCTTTGTACAGCTCCGGGCGAATCTTGACGAAATGCCCCCAGTGATCGTCCACCCAGATCTTCACCATGTCGACCTTCTGTTGCGCCAGTTCCTGGATGTGAGCCCTCACTTCATCAACCGTGTCCACTTCCACGGGGATCCCCGCATTGCCCGGTAGCACAGCCGGATACCCCTGTTTGCCGGTGAAGCCGCGCCCTGCCGTGAATACTGTGGCGCGCGGCGACTCGTTGGCCGTCGCAGGCCCACGCAACTCGAACATCGCCTCGAAATCGGTGCCAAGGCTCATCACAGTTGTCACGCCATACCGTGCGTACTGCTGCAGTTGTGCCAGGATGTTTTCCTTGGTGTAGTTTTCCTTCCCTTGCTTGAGACCCTTAGTCATTCCAACATGGCCGTGCATATTGATCAGGCCCGGAATGACAGTCTTGCCTTTCGCATCGATCCTGCGTGCATTGGCGGGAACGGTCACAGCGCTGCGCGGTCCGACCGCCTCAATGCGATCACTTTTAATGACGACGACTGCGTCCTCTACGGGCGGGCCTCCGACGCCATCCCAGATTCGAGCACCGTCAATCACGACGGCCACCGGTTCCGACGGAGTGCTGGACGGAGCTTGAACGGCTTTCTCGGCACAGGATGAGAGCAGGACTCCCATCAAAACAAAATAGGAGAGTTTGTCGAACGAACGGCGCAAGAGAGTCATGTCGGCACTTTCTCCAATTCAGCAGGTTATGTTGGAACGTCAGTCTTTGAAGGAAGGTCCAGCGACCGGCTGAATTCTCACCGGTCGTCGGTCAATAGGGACAAATAACCATCGACCAATGACAATTTGCTAAGTCACTCGTTGGTTAACTATTGCGCAATCGAGCGTCTTCTAGAATTTCTTTCGCCCGCGTTGGATTGTAGATGCCGCAAGAACAGAAGCGCGACATGTAGCCACACGCTTGCTCGGGTGTGCGTCGACCCTCGCGCACCCAATCAATCATCTTGCGCGCGAATGTGAATGAGATCATACCGTGTCCGCACATCGTGGACAGTTCCAGCACCTGCCTGTCTGCGAGTCGGTCCGTCTTCCCGATGAAGCCCAGCGAGTATTCCACGCTGTGACGCGGCAGATTGATGTCGTGGCAGCAGGCTTGAGCGTTTTCGATGGAGGCACTAATGTTGATCGATAACCCAAGATCCGCCTTCCGCAACTCCTGAACGAAGTTCTCGACTGCCTCTTTGTTATCAAAGACGGCCGCAACCGTGGTGGGGTTGGAGACCTTCTCGACCACTTCCTCAATATCGGGCTTCGTATCGCGCGACCAGTGCGCCAACGGATTCAGGCTCTTGTTCGGGCGGTACATGCCACCTTTGGAGCCGTCGCCGATATTCACCGGGTCATGTTTCACTGCCATTCTGAGAAATTCTCGAAGTTTGGGCACGGAATCCTGATCGTTATGACCCCGGCACGGAATAGCAAAAACGATAAAATCGTTGCGGAGGCTGCGTTCGTCCCCGTAGCGATGAAGGGTGTTGGTCATGGATAGCTCCCGAATTTGACTCGGAAAAGGCGAGTCGTGAAACGTGATTCGTGATGACGTGAGACCGAAGAGTATTTCTCACGCATAACGTTTCACGCGTCAGTTGTTACATCACGCTAACCGCTGCTTCTTGCGGCGCTGACACGGCGTTCGAAGCACGGCCGAGTCCGAGGTTAGTCTTGCCACGAACGAAGCGAAATTCTTCCTGGCGCAGGATCTCCTCGAGGTCGTTGTCTCCATTGGCATCGCATCGTGTCGCGGCGCCAATGGCCACAACCGTGTCCAGGCGATTTGCCACTTCCCTTACCTTGCGCAGAATGGCCGGCACATTGCGAATCGAGGTTTTGAACTCCACAATCGCTGAAAGAATCTTTTCGCCAAGAATATCCTCACGAAGATCGCCGGTGCTTGTATTCGCCATCAAACTTGTAACGGGATTTCTTTTTTCAAACGTCAAATCCATTTTGGCCAGCTCCCGCGTCATCTCCTGGATCTGCCAGAATCGAACGCCGATTGTCGGTCGGCCGAACTCAATCGTGAAACCCGCATCGCCGGGGCCAACCCGATTGGTCACGTCGTTGGTCTTCACCTCTTCCGTGCCGCGTCCATGGACGCCAGTACTCTCATGTGGGACGACCGGATCGCTGAATGCGCGCCGAACTACACGCGGCCACGACAGCTCGGGTTCGGTCAGGGCATCGGTCGGGCAAACATCCGGCTCGGGATCGAATCGCCACCGAAGAAATCCGCCGATCTTGCGAATGGTGCGAACCATAACCGGATTCAAGTGTTCCTTGCTCATTCCCCTGTAACAGGTGTAGCACTCCACGCACTCATCCTGGTTCACGGTAGCTCGACGCTTCACAGGGTCAATGTGAATGGCCCCCATCGGGCAGATCGGAACGCAATTACCACACGCCACGCACTTTTTTTCATCGATCAACATAGGATCTCCAACTTGGGTCCAATGTCTCTAGAGACTCTAGACTCTTTCCTCAACAACTGAAATTGTGGGGTCAATCTTAAACCATAAGAGCCCGGCAACCAAACACAGAAAGCTCGCAAGAATGAATGCCGGCGTCCAGGAGTCGAATCTCTGGACCAGCCAGGCCACCAGAAGAGGAGAAATGGCTCCTCCCCAGTTGCCAAACATGTTCATGACACCCGAAACCGTTCCGGAATGATCGTGCCCAATATCCAACGGAACTGCCCATGACACTCCTGTGGTAAGTTCCAGTCCGCCCACCGCCACCGACATGGCGAGCACTGCTAAAGTTGCATCAGGCGCCAGGACGCCCACGGTAACGAACACTACGGCTATGGCGAAGCCGGTGATCGCCACGAGCCTGCGGCTGTACCGCAGATCGCCCGTCCGCACATAGAGTCTATCGGAGAGCCAGCCTCCCAGGGAATTCGTCACCGTTCCCGCAAGCAGCGGAATCATCGTGTACACGCCCGATTTCACGAGCCCAAACCCGCGTACCTCGGCAAAATATGTAGGCAGCCAGCTCAGAAAGATCCAAAGAACGTAGCCATAACAAAAGTACATCACGCAGACGTACCACATGTTCGGATGAGCAAGAAGTTTCTTCCAGGAAAGCACACTCCTTGTTTTGCCCCCGCCAATCTTGCCATCGTTGATCCACTTTAACTCGCTGGCCGAGACACCCGCGTGGTCTTCCGGACGATCCCGATACCATAAGAACCACACAGCCGACCAGAGAACCCCGATAAGGCCAAAGAGGAGAAAGGGGAGACGCCAACCCCAGACCACAATCATGGCAGCAACCACCCCGTGAGTCAGAGCCCCAGCCAGACGCGAGCCAGAGTGAGTCACACCCTGAGCGAATCCGCGCTCTGAGGTGGCAAGCCAGCGCGAGAACGCGCGTGTCGCGCTGGGAAACGCTCCGGCCTCACCCGCCCCGAACAGAAAGCGGATGACAACAAAAGAAGCAGCATTCCACGCCGAAACGGTGAAGATGGTGAATGCGGACCACCACAGGACAATGCCCGACAGCATGCGACGCGGGCCGATCCGATCCACCAGCCACCCGCTGGGAACTTGCAATGAGCTATAGCCCCAGGCGAAGGCACTGAAAATGAGTCCCTGAGTCAGTTTGTCAAACGAAAACTCTTTCGCGATCACTGGCATCGCGGCATAGATGCACACCCGGTCCATGTAGGTGATTGCGTACAGAAGCACCGTGAGCCACAGAACCTTATAGCGGACAGACGTGATGGGCGGCGCAGCACTCACTGCTGCCAGGTCCGCTTTCGAAAAGAGATTCATAGCCCGGAGAAAGATGATGGGATTGAAAGGCGGAGTGTAGAGGAAATGCTAAGCAGAAGCAAAAGAAATGAGGGCGAGAGTCGGCAGTCTAGCTTCCTAGGCCCTTCAGCGCACTCCGTCGTCACCCAGGCGAAAGCCGGAGTCCACGATCTACTTGCAACCTGGATTCCGGCGTGCGCCGGAATGACGGGCGGACCGGAGAGGGTCGATGTTAAATGCGCGGTCGGCGTGAACGACGAAGGTCTTCTGAAACTAATACAAACACGATAAGTAGCAGTACATCGGTTTGCCTAACCCAACCACTGGCGTCAGCCAGTGGTTGACGAAAGTGATTGTGGGGATGCCGACCGCGTGAGCGGTCGGAGGTTCAGCACATTCCTGCTGAGGTGAGGCTCCGACCGCTGATGCGGTCGGTATCTCAAAGGAGGCTAGAGCGCCGTGTGCCACTGGCTTACGCCAGTGGTTGGATTTACCCCCAACCTATAGGATTCTTAGGTGCGTTTGCATCAATACGAGGATCCTTCAAAAAAAAGCCCGGCGGGAAGCCGGGCTGGATGCCAACTGATCTGCTTTTCTGGCTTGCCAGCACAGACCGGCAAGAGGGCCGGTCTGCGCGACATCATTTGCTTCAGAACATCAAAGCGAACGTAATGTTCATCAACGGCTGGCCACCGAGTGATGCAGTTCTCGGATCGGTGGACAGCTTGGCGAACGTCCGCGGATTCCTGAAATCGACTGTTGTCGTAGGCGTGTTGAAATTGTACGTCTTCAGACAGTTCTGGAAATCCCAGCGGAACTTGGCCGACAGCTTCTCGGTGATCTTGAAGCCCTTCGAGGCAGAAACCTGAGACCAGAGCAACCGGGTTCCTGTGGTAATGTTTCGACCGGCATTGCCAGGCGTGAACGCTGCCGGATATGCGAAATGGTTAATATCGAGGATTGGGTTGATGTTGACTGCCGTAAACCGATCCGGCCCGAGATCGATCCAGTTGTCCCGCAAGACCGGCTGGCTGACCAGGTTTGGACGACGATTGCCGGCAAAAGTGGGATAGTAATTGTTCGGACTACCGTCAAAGCCAAAGCTCAACGGGTTGCCGCTTTCGATGGTCTGCAGCCACGCCAGCTCATATCCACCCAGGACGTAGTCCTTCCATCCACCCGTATTCATCCACTTCCGCCCCTGGCCCACTGGAAGCTCGTAGGTGACGGCAGCGATGTAGCGATGGTTTCGATCAAAACCGGCCCTTCCCTTCTCCCAGGCTCGATTCTGAATTGGGGCCACGCCGGTCCCGTCGTTGTCGTTGTCCTGACTATCGAGAGCTTTGGACCAGGTGTAAAAGTTAGTGAACGTCAAACCATAGGAGTAGCGCTTCTCCAGTTTCACAGTACCTGAGTGAAATGTAGAGTGGCCGAAGTTCGACCGCATTCGGATGTCACCAAAATGGGTATAGGGACGGTAGTTTTGTGCCGCTGCATTTACCGTGTTCTGGAAGGCCAAGTCGCCTTTTCCAAAATCAATTGGGAAGGTGTTCGCCTGCCAGCGCTCTACCAGCCCAACTCCCGAAGACGCCTGGTACGAGAACTCCAGCAGGTAGTTCTGAGTCAGTTCATACTGAACGCTCATGTTCCAGTTCAACACATAGGGATTGCGGAGGCTGGGATCCCACCATTCTGAGCTGCGGCCGCCAAAGTTCGTGCCGAAAAACGGTGATGTGCCATCCGGCCGAATGGGGTAAACCACCGGGTCTGGACCCACGCTCAAGCGATTCAATGGCCGCGGATCTCCCGGCGCGCGCTGCTGAACCAAATTGGAGACGTACTCTTCAAACTGTCCACGCGACGAAGGGAATTTCACATCCACCGTGTTGAGCGCAAAGCCGCCCCGGAATACCCACTTCTGTGCCGGGTGCCAGGCAACACCAATTCTGGGCTGAAAATTGTTGTTGTCTCGCGCGCTCAAGGCTGAGTCTGGATGGATGATGCCACCTCGACGCCCCGTAACCGGATCGGTTGCGTTCGGGTCGAAGTTGCTCATATTTCCATACTTGGTGTCGAACGGGCTTTCGTTAGTGTAGCGGACGCCAAGATTCAACGTCAGGGTTGGTGAAACCTTCCAGTCATCTTGGAAGTAAAAGCTATGAATGGAAGAACGAGGCAGCCAGCTGGCTAACTCAGTGTTGAAACTCGCCTGGCTAAAATAGCCCAGCAACAACCCCGCGAAGGTATTTCCTGTGTTCGGAACGATTGGTGCCGTTCGGCTGCAACCCGGTCGTCATATTGGCAAAACTAAACGTTCCGCTGGGTCGTCCAGTGTCCGTCAGGTTCAGACGGTGCTTCAGGAGCTCGTAGCCCATCTTGAAGGCGTGCACACCGCGGGTTTTGGAAAAATCATCCCGGAATGAAATAGTTTCGCCGATGGTCCGGCTGGGTCCACTCACATCGAGACCATAAGCCGTGTCTGCGGAGAAGTTGTCGCCGCCGCCACTGATAAAGGCAGGAAGCAAATCATCAGTGATATTGGGAATGCCAAGGATCTGGCCATAGTTCTTCTTGTACGAAGGCACTTCGCGGTCATTCCGTCGCCGGAAGAATCCGATACGAGCGTCGTTCACCGTTGTCGGATTCACCACCCAGGTCATACCCGTCGAGGCGTTATGCTGATGAAACGGCTGATTGTTCCCTTCGCGCGCGTCGAAATCAAGAATACTGACGTTGCGTGGCCGGCCCAGACCGTTCTGGCGATTGTGAGTCCAACTGCCATAAGCCTTCAGGTTGTTGCTAAATTGGTGATCGATTCGCACATTGAAGTCGTCGAAGAAGACCTTCGCGAATTCGTTGTATTCCAGGTTCGGATCAGAACGGCTGGGACCTGTCGAGCTGTTGCCGCCCACGATATTCGGTGAATGCCACGGGTTGATGGAAAGAAGCTTCTGCGCCACGGGATCGAAGCGACTGGTCGGAATGACATTGCCCGGGAAAGGATCACGGACCCAGGTGCCATCGGCAAGCTGCCGAGTGGTGGCTGGATCATAGATGGGATTTCCATTGCCACCCATTGTAAAGTTACCAGCCTTCATGGCAGGCGTCGGCACTCCAGCTCTGTCCTGTGCGATCTTTTTCTCGTGCAGCCGCTGGTAGCCAAAAAAGAAAAAGGTCTTGTCCTTCTTGATCGGGCCACTCACGTTTGCGTCGGGCATCATGAAGTAGGTCGGCACACCTTCGGGATTCGTCGGAGTCGGATCGGATGTGCGCAGCCGATCAAAGTACAGCCGATGCTGCATACGTCGAAATCGTCCATAGTAAGAGGCCAGGCCATGCCACTCATTGGTTCCGGTCTTCTTGACGACGTTAATCACACCGCCGGCAGAATGGCCGTACTCCGCAGGGAGGGCCGTCGTCAAAACCTTCACTTCCTCTGTCGAATTTTGAATCGGTTTGATGGTTCCCGTGCCGCCCATCTGATCGTTACCCACGACGCCATCCTCAAAGACACCGATGGCACCGTTGCGCTGGCCCGCTAAGTGATAGGCACCCAAGTCGCCGCCATACGCGTAGCCGCCTGAAGTCATGCCGGGAATAATGTTGAGAGTAGAGTTGATGTACCGCTGATACAGCGGCATCTTGTAGAGGAACTCGCCTTCCACCACTGCGCCGCTGGCCGAGGTTTCCGTCTCGAGCAGTTGCGTCTGCGCGGTGACCTCAATCGACTCTCCGATTTCGCCGACCTGGAGCTGCGCATCCACGGCCAGTGTGTCGCCGACGCGCAGATCGACATTGTCGCGGACGAGTTTCTTGAAGCCTTGGAGCTCAAAGGTGATCTTGTATTTTCCCGGCTGCAATGACAGCACACGGTACAGTCCTTCGTTGTTGCTGGTCGCGGGGAAAGTAAAGTTGGTTTCCTCCTGGGTCACTGTAATTGTGACGTTCGGAACCACCGAGCCTGATGGGTCAGTCACCCGACCTGTGATGGTCGATGTCCCGATTTGTGCCAAGCTCACTGATGCAAAGATGACCATCAATGCAAGCACATAACTCGCACGCACAATGCGCTGCATAAGCCTCCTCCTTGGCCAGGATGTTGCCATCCATGGACCGGGCTCAATCCGTTTTGTAAGGAAAAACTGTCGGATTATGTTCGAAGATAAAAACGGAAGTCAAGCAGGAAGTGACATGTCAGTAGTCCAGCAGCTATTGAAGGCGTTGAGGGTTAGAGTGCGGTGGCTTCTTGCCTTTTTTAACAAGTTTCCGCGCTAGATATCTAACTAACTTTCAAGGGGAATTCGTAGATTGCAAATGTAAGTGAGCGACTGCGCGCGCTCGTCATATGCAAACGCATTTAAGAATGTGACAGATTAGGCCACATCCAACCACTGGGCGTCAGCCAGTGACACACGGCGTCGTGGCCTCTCTGTCGAGCGCATCCAATGAGAGCCTCGGCTCACGCGGGTCGGTATCTCCTCAATCTCTTGTGTCAACCACTGGCTCACGCCAGTGGTTGGTTTTACAAACCGATGTCACGCTACTTATCGCGTTTGTATCAGGTGGGTTGTTGCGACATTTCTCAGGCCAAGATCTCCTGCACCACGCGGCCATGAACATCGGTCAACCGCATATTGCGGCCGCTAAACGGGTAGGTCAATTTGGTGTGGTCCAGTCCTAAGAGATGCAGAATGGTGGCGTGCAGATCGTGGACATGCACTTTGTTCTCGACGGCAAAGTAACCATATTCGTCGGTGGCACCGAAGATCGTGCCTGCTTTGACCCCGCCTCCGGCGAGCCACATCGTGAAGCCGAAAGGATCATGATCCCGGCCGATCTCTTTGACGTACGCGCCATCTGGATATTGTGCGGTTGGCGTCCGGCCAAATTCGCCTCCCCAGATCACGAGGGTCGAATCCAGCAGCCCGCGCGCCTTCAAGTCTTTCAGCAAGGCTGCGATCGGTTTGTCCGTCGCTTTGGCGTTAATTCGATGTCCGTTCTCCAGCGCGCCGTGCTGGTCCCACCGGTCGATCCCCTGGCGTGACGGAGGCAGCAATTCGACAAAACGTACGCCGCGTTCAACCAATCGCCTTGCCAGGAGGCACTGCATGCCAAACTCCTGCGTGTCGGTTTCGTCCAAGCCGTAGAGCTTGCGTGTGACCTCCGATTCTCCCTTCAGATCCAGCAATCCCGGAACTTCGGCTTGCATCCGGAAGGCAAGCTCGTAGTTGGCAATCGTTGCCTCCAACTCGCTGCTGGAGCCAAACCTTTCGAGCGCCCCCTGATTCAAACGCTTCAACAAACCCAACTTCGCAGTTTGGAGATCGCTGGTCTTCTCCCGTGGTTCCAAATCCGCAATGGGCGATTTCCCCTTTCTAAACAACGTACCCTGATAGGAGGCTGGCAAGAAGCCGCTGCCGAAAAGATCGAGCCCTCCTGGCGGGATCAAGCCGCTTTCCAGCACGACGAAGCCCGGCAGATTGTCGCATTCGCTCCCCAGCCCATACGTGAGCCATGCACCCATGCTGGGTCGTCCCTGAAAGCCGGACCCTGAATGCATGAAGTAGTTCGCGGCTGTGTGTTCCGAGTGGTCGGCGACCATCGAGCGAATAATCGCCAGATCGTCGACACAGGTGGCCACATGCGGAAACAACTCGCTGACGTCAGCGCCGCACTGCCCATGCTTTTTGAATTGAAAGGGTGACGGAAAGATTTTGTTGCTGATATTAAAGACAGTGGTTGGTGTTTCCAGCGGGATGGGTTGCCCGGCTTCCTTCGCCAGCCGCGGCTTCGGATCAAACGTGTCCATCTGTGACGGGCCGCCGTCCATAAAGAGAAAGATCACCGACTTCGCTTTCGGTGTGTAGTGCGGCTGCCGTTGGGCGAGAGGGTTCGTTCCCGCCAGCGTGCTGCTTCTCTGCCAGGAGAGTGGCCAGTGCCAAACCACCAAAGCCATTGGCGCAACGGCAAAGCATCTCGCGGCGACTAATTTCAGGAAGAGAAAGATCTATTCGGTGCATAACTTCCTCAAAGCATATCCCGGCCACATTGAAAGTCACCATTGCGCTCACGGGGGTGTTGCAGCAACCGCGTCATTCCGGCGAATAGCCGGATAGCAAGACCGTCGAATCGCAGGTTCCGCCTCTTCGCCGGAATCAGCGCCCCGTCTGTTTCGAGTCCAGCGCGGCCTCTGCCGACCCTATCGCACATAAATAAACTCTGCCGAGTTGAACAACACATGCGCAACATCGGCCCAGACCCTTTGTCCAATCTGAGCTTCGGACATGCCAGCATCTGCATCCATGTATTTTCCGACGCTGTTCCTTTGCAAACTCGAGTGTTTCCTGCACCTCCAGTTTGCTTGCTGGCCGCCCGAATGCACTGAGAAACATCCTGTCGACTACTTTCTCGGGAGATGCCTCCCGCTTAAGCAACCGCGCAGTCCAGGCTGCCGCCTGGCCCGCGACAAATTCGTTGTTCATCAGCATGAGTGCCTGTGAGGGAACCGTCGAAACACTGCGCCGTCCGATGGCAGAAATCGGCAACGGATAATCGAATGCCAGAAACATCGGCGTCAGGAAATTCCGCCGCACCTGGATGTAGATACTTCTTCGCCCATTGCCGTCCAAGGGACCGGACTCGGGCTTTCCACGTCCATCCTGATAGCCGCTGATGTGGGGAAGAACGCTCGGGCCTAGCATCTTCGAATCTAAGCTACCGGCAACGGCAAGAATGGCATCGCGAATGGACTCGGCTTCCAGGCGCTGCACTGGCATGCGATGCAAAAGCCTGTTTTCGGGGTCCAGCTTTTCAATTTCAGGAACTGGCTGGCTGGACATGGCGTAGGTACTGCTCAGCACCATCATTCGATGCAGTGCCTTTACTGACCAACCACTCTCGATGAACCGCTGCGCCAGGAAATCGAGCAATTCGGGATGGGTTGGTGAGTCGCCGGTTTTGCCGAAATTGTCCACCGAGCGCACGATTCCCTGCCCGAAGTGATGCTTCCAGAGGCGGTTCACCATAACGCGCGCTGTCAGCGGGTTTTCCGGACGCACCATCCATTCGGCGAGCTGCAACGCGGCCGCTGCCTTGGCTTACAGCAGCCTGCTTCTCCCCGGCAACAATCTGCAGAAAGCGCCGCGGAGCGACTTCGCCGAGATTCTTGTGGTTGCCGCGAATGTGCACGCGCACGTCATGGGGATCTTCATCGGATCCGATCATTCCGAACATGGATTCCGGAATCGAATCCTCAGCCGTAGTTCGACTCATCTGCAATCGTTCGATAAGTTGAAATTTGGAACGAAGAGGACGGTCGTAATCGCGGATGGACTGGGCTGGGGCATGGCTCGTGCCCTTGACGGCGAATCGTGACTCCACGCGCTGAAGGCCCCCGGGGCTTGGATTTGTCTCCAACCCCTTGAAATGCGCCAAGTCCTCCAACTTGCCGGTCGGGCTGAGAGCCCAGTCGAGAGGCTTCACGTCGGCCTTTACTCCAGCCGTTCGCTTGGCAGATTCTGCAAAGAGCTGTTCGATACGCGTTCGCCAGCGATTCCAGCGAGTGCCCGCCTGATTCCTCCAACACAGACAACAGACCATCGTGCGGCACAAGCGATGGCTCGGGAGGTTCCGCGCTGTCCGACAAAACAATCCGATCAACCACAATGTGTCCACTGGTGCTGCGGTCAACGATCTCGAAATAACCCTGACGGCCAATCTCTTTGGTCAAACGCAAGGTCATCCATTGCAGACCCGGATCTCCCTTTGGCAATAGGTGCAAGCTTTTGTGACCATCTGCCACAACCGTGAGTCGCAGCCTGGCCTTCTCGCCCTTTGCTTCTTCGCGACTGCCTCCCATCCGTACATGCACGAACAATTTCGGAAGCTTGAACTTCTTTGAAGTCAAACTTCCAACCATTCGATTGGAGACTCCGAACGAACTCGCAACCCCCTGCCCCAGGTAGTCTCGCAACGGCTGATTTGGTGGCAGTCGATGAATCGGTCCGTCCCCGAAGGCCTGTCCTGCCACTTTCCAATTTGGGAATCCAGAGGTCTCGAATTCTTCAAAGACTACATCGCCCCTTTCCGAACGAGTCGGCTCTGCAGCAGACTTTGTGGCCGCAGCTTTCAACACTTGCTTCACTTCTGCCCAGACCACATCAAAGGATTTTTTCTCATCACTGCGCATCCGGCCCAAAACACTCGCGAAGGGATGGAAGATGACTTTCGGGCTGTTTCTCCGCTGATTCGATCCGCTCAGCCCAGGCGGAAAGAAGTTCAGGGGAGAGCCCGCGCTTTCGTGCAATGCCTCGCACGACTTCCTCGCGATCAACTGGTTTTTTTGGAATCAACTCGGCAGCTGTCAGCAAGTAACTGTTGAGTGACCGGATCTGATCCAGCAGAGCAGGTTGCAGCTGGACCTCGATCTGGCGGTTAATGGCGGCAATCCTGGTGCGAGCCGCAGCAATCTGCTTCACGGTCGAGGGCGAGTCCACCACAGTTTCCGAAACACTGGTGCTATGCAGAAATCCGGCGAGCGCGTAGTAATCGCTGGTGGGGATGGGGTCGAACTTGTGATCGTGGCAGCGCGAGCAGGCGCCAGTGAGCCCCAGAAATGCTTTGGTCAGGACATCGATCTGATTGTCCACTTCGTCAGCGCGCGATTTCACGGAGTCGGTTGCGCTGTTCAGTACTTCACCAAACCAATAGAACCCTGTTCCCAACGGCGATTCCCAGTGCCCGCCATCTGCGCTTAAGCGTTTCTCGCGCAGCAAATCGCCGGCAATGTGCTCTTTGACAAACTGATCGTAGGCAACATCCTGGTTAAAGGCTCGAATGACGTAGTCGCGATATCTCCAGGCATCGAGCTTGTCATTGTCGAACTCGTGTCCGTTGGTTTCCGCAAAGCGCACCAAGTCCAGCCAATGGCGGGCCCAACGTTCTCCATAATGTGGAGAAGCCAGGAGTCGGTCCACGACTCGCTGTTGAGCCAGATCGGATGGTATCCGAAATGTAGGCCTCGATCTCCCGTGGCGTAGGGGGCAGTCCTATCAGGTCAAAGGTGATGCGCCGCAGCCAGGCATGCTTATCCGCGGAGGGAGCCGGCTTTAGTCCGTTTCGCTCGAGCTGCGCCAGAACAAAGTTGTCGATTGGCGACCTGACCCACGCGGTCTGCCGAACTGCGGGGACCGAAACCTGCTGAATTTTGCGAAACGCCCAGAACGCTCTGGCTTTCTCAAAATCGATGCCCGCCGGCTGCGGAGCGACAGCAGTAACCTCCTTCCGTGGGTCAGGCGCTCCCATCTTCACCCAAGCCGTGAGCCGCTGGATCTCAGCGTCACCTCAGCTTGCCAGTCGGCGGCATCTTGAGCTGCAGGTCTTTGTAACCGACCGCTTTGATCAACAGACTTTTCTCCGGCGTACCAGGAACGATAGCCGGTCCGCTGTCTCCGCCCTTCAAAAGGCTTTCGGCGGTGTCCAAGCGCAGCCCGCCCATCGCCATCGGCGCTTGAGAACTGTGGCAGCTATAGCATTTCTCAACGAGCAGCGGGCGGATTCCCTTCTCGAAAAACTCAATCTGCTCCGCAGTCGGATCGGCTGCCAGAACGACCGAAGGGAGAAGCAACAGCCAGCTGAATCGAAGCCAGCGCTTAAGCGAAGAACAGTGAGATTGGGCCAGGCTGATCATTTGTCTCTGAGTGTATTGACGCTCCGAAAGCGTGTCAACGCTGTACAGGAAGAGCAGGAAGAGCGTACGGTCCCACCAGCCGGTCTCGAGTAAACGGATGCAGAGCGCCACAAGTCCTCCTTAGCAAACCTTTGCCCTTAGTCGAATCGCTGGAAACGGGGCGTGTGCGCTCAAGCCAGTCCCTGGAGGGGACCAATGTGAATAGCCCCGGGTAGGCGCGTCACGTCGCGCTACCCGGGGTCAAATGCACCATAGACACACCGACCCTGAAAGGGTCGAACAAGAATCCTTCCGTTGAAGGTTTCCGAACCTTGGTTCAACCCTTTCAGGGTTGAATCAGAAACGTTCTTGCGCCCGTGGGTTTCGCTCCGCGCTGCTGCGCTCACCCACGGCTATTTACATTGGTCCCCTTCGGGGACGACAGAGAATGAACCTCTGTGACCACCGAAAGACTTCTGGGACACGTTCAGCTTTTCTAAGGGGGAATTGCTCGTTCCCCGCACCGTACGCCCACTCCTGACTTCCACGCAACCCGCAAGCCCGCTCCTACTCATTTATGCTAGACTGTGCCGGTCTGCAGCCGAACGCTGGCTATTCAGAAGCCGTTTCAAAGGATTGCTTAAACCCATGGCTCTTGAAAAGGTTCTCCTCGCTAAACCCCGTGGTTTTTGTGCCGGCGTTGTGCGAGCAGTGGACATCGTCAATATCGCTCTCGATGTCTATGAAAAACCGCTCTTCGTCCGCAAGGAAATTGTCCACAACCGGCACGTGGTCGAGGAGCTCCGCGCCAAAGGAACTGTGTTTGTTGATACTCTGCTGGAAGTCCCTTCTGGAGCCACTGTCGTCTTCAGCGCTCACGGCGTCTCACCAGAGGTTCGAGAAAAGGCAAAGGCCAAGAAGCTCAAGGTCATTGACGCCACCTGCCCGCTTGTAACGAAAGTTCACCTCGAAGCTGTGAAATACGCCCGTGAAGGTTACACCATCGTTCTGATTGGGCACAAAGGCCACGAAGAAGTGGTCGGTACCATGGGCGAAGCGCCGCAGCACATGGTTCTGATTAGCTCGCGTGAGGAAGTCACGCAGTTACAGCCCCCCGATCCGAATCGGATCGCCTACCTGACTCAAACGACACTGAGCCTCGATGAAACGCGTGAGATTATCGCAGCCTTGCGCGAGCGTTTCCCGAACATCGTCGGGCCACCGTCCGAAGACATTTGCTATGCAACTCAAAACCGCCAGGAGTCAGTTCAAGCCATGGCGCGACACGCAGACCTCATTCTTGTTGTGGGCTCTGCGAACAGCTCCAATTCCAACCGGTTGGTGGAGGAAGCTCAAAAGTCGGGTTCGCAGGCCTACTTGATCGATGACTACCGCGACATTCAGGAAGCCTGGCTTGAAGGCGTTCGCGTGGTTGGTGTCACGGCCGGGGCTTCTGCACCCGAGATATTGGTGCAGCGGGTGGTCGAACACTTGAAGTCGCGCGGCGCCGTCACGGTTGAGGAATTTGAGACCACGAAGGAAAACGTCCATTTCGCCCTCCCTGCCAACCTGGCCAGCGACCTGGAAGCAAAGTCCCGCGTTGGAACTTGAGCACGGGCGCCCGCCCACGATGAATCTGTCGACTCGCAACAGCCGAGAATTCCGTTGAATTCCCATTGGCAAAGCGGCACCATTGAGCCTCGATTGTCCCTCGTTACCCCTGGAATCACTAATACGATTTTGCTGCGGAGAATCGCGCCATGCTCTGGTGGATCTGGATCCTCCTGGGATTCTTGTTGTTGTTTGTAGAACTGCTGACACCCGGGGGGCTTTACCTGCTGTTTTTCGGTGTCGCTGCCATCATTGTCGGCATGCTGGCGGGGCTCAGCCTGGCTGGACCTCCGTGGGTGCAATGGCTGTTGTTCTCTCTCCTTTCAATAGTGACATTGAGCTTGTTTCGTCGCCCTCTGCTGAAACGCTTGCGACCCGCTACGATGGGAATCGAAGTTGACAGCATGGTTGGAGAAACGGCTGTTGTATTGGAAGAAATGGCGGCTGGCGCTATTGGAAAGGTCGAGCTACGCGGTTCTGCCTGGAGCGCCCAGAATGTGAGCCCCTCTCCGCTGGCAAGCGGTCAGCGCTGCAGAGTCGAGAAGGTGGATGGTCTGATGCTCCTGGTGCGGACCTGAGCCATCGTTAGGTAGGAGGCGGTAAACCTCCAGCATCCTCTCATCGGCCTGGGCTCGGTCAAAATCTCCATTTCTGGTTCAGTCATTACCTTAAGACTCAAGAAAGGACCCTCTGTATGGGAGAGCTAACCGGTGGTTTGGTAGTTGTCTTTGTCCTGGCTGTGCTTGTGATCATCATCATCGCCAAGACGGCGGTTGTGGTCCCGCAGCAGAGTGCCTATATCGTTGAGCGACTCGGGAAGTACAGCGGCACCTTGGATGCCGGTTTCCATATTCTCGTTCCCTTCATGGATGTCATCCGCTATCGGCATACTCTCAAGGAAATGGCCATCGACATCCCGGAACAAGTCTGCATCACACGCGATAACGTCCAAGTAGCTGTTGACGGCGTGCTCTACATGAAGGTTCTCAATCCGCAACGTGCTTCCTACGGGATCGGCGACTTCATTTTTGCCATTACCCAACTAGCCCAAACCACTCTCCGTAGTGAAATTGGCAAGATCGAACTCGACCGTACCTTCGAAGAGCGCACGAACATCAATATCTCCTTGGTGCACGAGCTGGATAAGGCTTCGGAACCGTGGGGCGTCAAAGTACTCCGCTATGAAATTAAGAATATTACGCCGCCTAAAGACGTACTGCACGCGATGGAGAAGCAGATGCGAGCCGAACGCGAGAAGCGCGCGACGATCCTCAACTCTGAAGGTGTGCGCGATTCAGCTATCAATCAGGCCGAAGGCGAAAAGCAGCAGGTCATCAAAGCCTCCGAGGCCAGCAAGCAGCAACAAATCAACGAAGCCGAAGGGCAGGCAGCTGCCATCCTCAGTGTTGCCATCGCCACTGCAGAAGGCATTCGCAAAGTGGCCGAGTCGATTCAAGCTCCCGGCGGCTATCAGGCAGTGCAACTGCGGGTAGCTGAACATTACATCAACCAGTTCGGAAATCTGGCCAAAGAGGGCAACACGCTGATCCTGCCCGCAACTCTAAGCGACGTCGGCTCGATGATTGCGCTCGCGATGAACGTAATCCGCCAGGGCACGGGAACCGAAAGCATACCGCCGCCACCGAAGAGTCCACCTTCGCCTCCTGCATACTCGTAGGTGCAACCAAGCTGTGAACGCAACTGTCGCACGCGAAGCGGCTACTCCCGATGATAAGGAACTTTGGAGGAACTATGCGCATTAACCTCGCAGTTTTGTGTTGCATCATGTCCACCGGATTGTGTTTCGCCCAGACCGGCGCGACCGCAAACGATGAGGCTCCGATTCGCGAGATCGTCAGCAAGTATGTCGATGCCCGTGAGCGAAACGACTCGAAGGCAGTGGAAGCGCTGTTCACGAGTGACGCGGATCAACTAGTGTCTTCGGGAGAATGGAGAAAGGGGCGTGACGCCGTTGTTCAAGGTGCCATGGCTAGCTCGCGGAGCACCGGAGGAAAGCGAACCATCACGGTGGAGCAGGTGCGTTTCCTGACGCCTGACATCGCCATCGCCGATGGGCGCTACGAACTGACCGGCCTGTCCGGCGGAACCAACCGCAGCATGTGGGCGACTCTGATAGTCCAGAAGACCGACAAGGGTTGGCGGGTTGCGGCGATTCGCAACATGTTGCCTGCGGCGCCAGCTCCCAACCGATGAGCCAAGTCTGGAACTATTTCTTGCGGGTCAGGTGTCTCCGCAAGAGGCATCTCCGGGGGAAGCCGGCATCCAGTTTCAGAGTATATCCTGGACCCCGGCTTTCGTCGGGTTGACGTTTCGCGAGAGCCCCTTACTTCAGCATCTCCTGCAGCACTCTAGCATCCGATTCCTTCTCGAGGCCCTTCAGGCCCAGCATTCCAGCCAGTGTCGGAGCGATATCCTCAGGTCCGCTCGGAATGGAGTAAGACCCAGCCTTGACAGGGGCACCAAGAAAAATAACCGGAATATGCCGGTCGTAATCGTGCGGCGTGCCGTGCCCAGTGCCGCCCACGTTATCGCTGATGTAAACGTAGGGCTTTGGCGTCGCTATGATATGCGCGCTGCGCGGTTCAAAAAAGGAATTGCGGATGAGGGGCAGATGGGGATCATCCTGCTTTTCAGGGTTCAGAATGTCAGCGTGAGTGTAGACAGACTCAAAGAGGCCCGTTGCCTCAAGCGCTTTCACGACGACAGTTTCCACTGCGCGCCGCTTCAGCTTATTTGCTGCCACGATTGAATCATTCAAATAGAAATTGGGTGAGTCGTAGTTTGCAATCAGCCCTGGAACACCGGGAAAATGCTTCGCTAAGGCCTGCTTGACGACGGCTTCGACCGCATCAGATCGGAAGCGTTTGGCAGGAAGCCCCTTTGCTTGAGCCACTTCGACCAGCGGCATCGACGCATGATCTGCGCTCAAGACAACCCAGGTTTGTCCCGCTCCAACGCGTCGATCGATCTCTTCAAACAACTTCCCCAGGGTTTGATCCAACCTAAGCAGCTGATCCATCGCCTCCTGACTGTCGGATCCATAGGTATGGCCGATGACATCCGTGGCCGAAAAGCCGATGGCCAGGATGTCTGTAATCCCGTCCTCGCCCAGCCCATGTGCCTTCATGGCTTCCAGCGCAGCCTGCATTACCATCTCATCCGCAAACGGTGTCCGTCGAAAGTCTTCGTAATAGCCCTTCGCTGGTGGGCTTTCGCGAATGCGATGGGGAAACACGATGTCCTTGCGATCCCACTCACCGTCCACTGCGTCCGCTCCAGCGTACTTTTCATACACCTTCGTGTCGGGCAACAGTCTCTGCCAAAGTTTTCCGGAATACTGGTCGGCAAACTTTCGGGCGTTCCACTGTTTCAGCCACTCGGGCGCTCCGGCCATGTAGTAGGTGCTGGTAATGAAATTTCCGCCTTCGTTCTCAAACCAATAGGCCGCGTCCGCCCGTCGTCCTCCCATGAGAATTGCCGAGCGATCCTTCATCGAGACTCCAACGACTCTGGACTGAGGTGAATCCCGTTTCAGAACATCCCCCACGGTAAATCCGATGAAATTCACCGGCGAGGCTCCGCGTCCCTTGCCGCCAACAGGCATTTGCACCGGGTCGTCAACAACGTTAATGCTCTTCTTGAGGAACGGGTCGTACCATGAATTGGCAACAATGCCGGAATGTGACGCATGGCGTCCGGAAAGAATGACGGAATGGCCGGGCCCGGTCTCGGTATTCGCGTGACGATACTTGGCATTCACAAACACAGCTCCCTGGTCATGCAATCGGCGGAAGCCACCCTTATACAGGCTGTTGAACCGGGTGAGATAATCGAATCTCATCTGGTCAATGGATAGTACGAGAACCAACTTCGGCTTCGTCACCGTAACCTGGCTCTGCGGAACGACCAGGCAGCCAAGGACGGCGGCACTTGTCGCGATAACTAGGAGGAACAGTCGTCTAATCATGCGTCTCCTTGACGAGAGCGGGATGTGTTCATCGATGTGTTGTGTGTTGTTCCCACGAAACGGAAAGGTCGTTCACTTGAAATCCGCGAATTCGCGCTTTTGGCGGCCTGATATGCAAGGTGCGACACGGCTTGCAACGGTTTAGATTCCTAGCCAGCAACTGCCCTCCGGGCAAGCAATCCGCGCAACCAAGCCCCTTTCAAGTTCATCCAAAGCATCCGTAGCACTTGAAAAATCAACTCCATCAAGGTCAGCGGCTTCGTGTGCAGCTCGAGGTGGCCGGCTTTGATGGCAGCGGAAACGGCAGCAAAGGTTTTTTCGGTAACCTTTACGGTGGATGTCGTCTTCCCAACCTGAGTCAGAAGATGAATATCAGAGGTTCCGACCAAGGGCTTGTTCAACTTGCGCGCGGCGGCGACGGCTTTCTGGTTGAAATTCACCCAGCGCGTGTAAAAGTGACAATATTCGATAGCATCAAAGCAATCTTGGTACAAGAAAAGCCTGCGCCCCAAACAGCTCCTGCTGGGGAAAAAGGGGTGCGGAGCGATGGTCAGAATCGTTGGATTCTCGCGGCGTAATTCACGCAGTTGATCGAAACTCATCGGATGCTTGAAGCGTTCCAACCCATAAATCAGTACGTCTTTGCCTTCAATGCTGGCTTCAACCGCAGGAATGAGCAGCACACCGGCCGCCTCGGCATAAGCATTCAATTCAGATGACCATTGCAGCGCGCGATGGCAGGTAATTGCCAGAACGTTGATTCCCTGGCGCGCCACTTCATCGATCAACCGCTCCGCGGAGTGTTCGATCCAGTCTTGCGGATCGTAGTCCGTGTGGCTGTGAATTTCCATTCTGAGTTGAAATTCGGTCACTCGATTTTGAAGCTCCCGCTGAGTAACTTCTCGTCCCCGTCAACTCGATCCTTGCAGAGCGGCTTGGACAGTCACTGCGAGCGCTGATTCCCGATTGCCTGGATTTCGCTATCGATCTGTGAACTCGACGAGGGCCTGCAGCGCTTTCAAGAGAACGTCTGGTTGCTCCACGAAGGTCATGACGATATGTGTTCCGCGCATCTCATAAAAGTACCCGGGGTGTGCCAGGATATTGCACTCCAGCAGCAAATCGACAAGCAACTGCTCCTCGTCACGTTCCGGGCCGGTCCAGCGGACCGCTGCGTAGAATCCGCCCTCGGGCGGAACAAGAGTTAAGTTTTGGGCCTGTGACAACGCCTCTACAGCGAGATTCCGACAGCCAGCCACTTTGTTGCGATACTCGGTCATGAAGGGCAGAGCTGCGCGCAGAAGATTCGGGACCGCGAACTGCACCAACTCATTCACGGGCAGAAAGGTATCCGATAGCATTTCCAGCGTCCGCATTGATTTCTGAACCAGCGCTGGCTCACCACTCACACCAATCCAGCCCAGCTTCATGCCAGGTAACGCCAGCATCTTGGAAAACCCATTCAGCGTGAATACCAGAGGAGCCTGAGTCTTCGCAGGCCGCGGGAGTTCGTCGAGCCCAAACAGGAACTTGCTGAACACTTCATCGGCAATGATCGCAAGACGGTGCCGTGCCGCAATTTCAGCGAGGCCCCATAGCTGAGCCTCGGTCGCCACGGCACCCGTTGGGTTGTGGGGCGAGATGAGCACAACAGCGCGGGTCCGCGTGGTCAGCTGAGACTCAAGATAGTTCAAGTCAATCTCCCAGCTTTCCGACTCGCGGAGAAGATAGGGAATTAATCGCACGTTGCAGAGTTGTGCAATGGTCTCGAACAACGGATAGGAGGGGCTGGGACAGAGAATCTCATCACCGCTTTCAGCCAGGAGCTTGAAGCAGTAGAGGTATGAAATGCTCGTGCCGGGCGATAACAGAATGCATTCCGGCGGCAAGCCTATTCCGGCGCGACGATAGTATTCGGAAATTGCTTCCCGTGCGACGGGTTGGCCAAAGGAATCAGGCTGATAGATCCTTGCGGCCGGCAGTGCCTCGTGCAGCGCCTCTTTCAACAGCGTGTCAGGAAAAACAATGCCAGAGCGATTGACGTTCCCGGATATCAGATCCAGGACAGGGGTCCCCCGATGCCGCATCTCGTCGCGAGTTCGGTACAAACGATTCAGGGCTGGTGGAAAAAAATCAGAGATAGAGGAGAAGAACATTCAGCGAGGAAGATTTACTTGGAAAATCTGGCAGGTGTGATCGTCCGCTGGCTACGCACTGTGATCATTCCTGGGAATGGCCAAGCTAATTAGAAACAGCGAAATGCCACCGCAGAGACGCGGAGAGCGTCTGGTTAAGAACAGCCAGCTGGCAGCTTGCTATTCTTCGATTGCGATCCAATGAGAGGAAAAACACAGGACCACCACGTCCTGTTTCTCTCTGCGTCTCCGCGTCTCCTCGGTCGTTTGAAGTGCTGATCTTGCGTCCCCATCACAAAATCTTCAGCTCCTTCAAACGTGCAACCGCATCTGCACCGGCCGTTGCGGCTTTGACCTGCCGGTCAACATAAAGAAGTTTTCCGTCCTTCCCAATGTAAAACGTCCAGCGTTCAGGGACTGCCCGTCCTTCGTGCACCACCCCGTAGGCCTCGGCGACTTTCTTACCGGGATCGCTGAGGATCGGATAGTCAACACCAAGCGATTCAGCGAATCGTTTGTTCTCTTCCGGGGTATCTGTGCTGGCGGTAAAGTAGGCGATATTGGCATCCTTGAGCGCTTTGCCATTCTCACGGAATGACTTGCATTCAGCCGTTCACCCACCGGTAAAGGCCTTGGGATACCAGGCCAGAACCACCACCTGCTTGCCTTTGAAACTTGCCAGGCTGTAGGTTTTTCCGTCCGAACCCGGCAGAGAGAAGTCGGGCGCGACATCGCCTTCCTTCAATTCGGCCGCTTCCACGCGCGTCCAGCCTGTGGCGCACATCAGCACCACTGCGAGGGTCATCACCTTAAGCATGGATGGTCTCCTTTATTTGGATTGGTGAAGCAATGCGACGGAGTATAGCAGAACCCGTCACTTGACGAGACAGCCTCAGTTCTCCGTTGGAGATTGATGGCTTGAGATCTTCGAAAAGTTTGCGGAGCAAGCAGGGATCGTTTTGTGTCAGCGTGGAAGGATTGACATCATTCCGACCGGAGAGATTCAAGAAGCGAACTTCGCAAGGCAGCACGTGTGGCTAGGAGAGACGCACCCATCCCTGCCAGAACCACTGCCATGAGCAACCACCCCATCGAGCCTGAGGGGAGTTTCCATCCTCGCGATGCAATCGCGGGTACAATCGCGAGTAAAGCAGAAACAGCGCCAATCGCCGTTCCACAGAGCAGAAGAAAGGCATTCTCGCTCGCAACAATCGTCGCCAGGTGCTTGGGCGTGTAGCCAACGGCCCTCAAGACTGCCAGTTCTCGACGCCGCTCCAGGACGTTGCGAAGCAGGACCACCGCCAGCCCCAACGTGCCTAACATCAATCCCAGCCCGCCCAAGAACTGGAATGTAGAAAGGTAGGTATTCTCCACGCGATGAAAGCCCGCCAGCCGTTCAGCGGTGAGGGAAGCATCCAGCCCTTCATCGGTCAATCGTTCCTCCAATAGTTGGGCCAACTCCGAAGCTCGTGCCAATGGAACATCGAACAAGAAGAAACGGTATCCTTGCTGTTCAGGAAACAGGCGCTTGAAATTGTCTTCGGACATCAGAAGCTCGCGTTGGAACAGGCTGTCTTCCAGAGCTGCGACGATTCGCAATTTCACCGGCTCGCGTCCTTCACGCTCCAATAGCCAGTCCTCCCCCACTTTCAGGTGCAGCACGTACGCCAGGGAGTTCGCGTCTCCAACGACTGGAACGGCGCCGTCCTGAAACGACCGGTCCAAAAGCCGCCAGGGATTTCCCTTGTCTGGCTCATCAGTCGCGATACTTCCCTTGAAAGCGAAGCGTCCTTCCAATGCATACCCGCGCTCTGGCGCCAGAATGCGCGGTCTTTTGGGTTGAAACAAATTGAGGCAGCTCGTGTCTTCGCCCGGCCTGACGCGAAAACGCGCAACTGTGGCTGAACCCCACGACCGCGACTCTTCCTCAGAAAAGCCCAGAGCCGCCCGTCCGTCGGAGGAGATCCAATTCTCAAAGATCGGCAACAACGATTGCCCCATCAACGCAAAGCCGCCGGTGCCGGAAGGTGCTGCGTGCTTTTGGCTGGATGTCACGTGGGCGAAGATGGTGTGGTCGCGTCGAAACGCATCCACAGCCACAATGATGAAGGTCGCAGAGGCAATCAGGGCGACGCAAAGAACGCTGCGACCTGGCCGGTCAGACGCCTGGCGAAATCCCAGTCGCCAGAGAGTCAATACCCGGGCAGTCTTCAATGCGCTGGAGGGCGTGCGTCGCAGCAGGATCGACTGAAGGCAAAGCAACGAAATCAAAATGGAGAATCCCGCTCCGAAAAAGCCAGCCGCCTCGCCGACGCGAGCATTGGCGGCTCCAACCAGTAGCGATCCACCTAACAGACAAAAGAGGACCGCGGCTAGTTTGGCTTTTTGTCCTTGGGAGAGCGGGCGTCCGACCTGCCCAAGTGGCGACAATTCGCTGGCAGGCTCGCTCCGTGCCCAGACTCCCGCCAGCAGTCCACGTGGCGACGCTGGCATCATTCTGTGCAGAGTCCACGCAATACATCCAGCGGCGCTCAGAACGCCGCCAGCGGCGCCAGCGAGCAAAGAACCAACCGAAACATGCAATGACAGCTCGGTTGTGCCAACAGCGCCCACCCACCAAGTCCGCAGGAGCAGCATCATCAAGGAAGCGTAGACCACTGCGCCACAAACTCCAGCCAGACTGCCCAGGACAGCCAATAAGACGCCTTCCTGAAGAAACAGATTGCGGATCTGCTGCGGCGTGAATCCCAGGGCTTTGAGGAGACCTACTTCTCGGATTCGCTGCTCCACGCCGAGTCTAAAAAACAACGTTGCAAGCAAGAGCGCTGATGCAACGAGAAAAAAACTGAAGTAGGTAAAGTATTCGCCGAAGTCTGTTGCGCCACGCGATGCGGCAAGGCCCAGGGTCCTGACAGGCAAAAGGGCGAACCCCGTCTCAAACGGTGAGAGCTTGCCACGTAACTCCTGACGAAACTTCTCCTCCAGCGGTGCGAAGTCATCCGAGAGACTCCTACCTTCCTTCATGAAACGCAGTGAAGTCAGCTCACCAAAACGCGATCGCCACATCCTCTGTCCATCGGCAAGCGTGATAAACGCTTTCGGAGTGGCACGATACTCTTTCCAGTAAGCCTCATCATTGGCTCGAATAAGTCCCAGGTCCATCGGAAATGGAGGATCCCAGTCTGACAGCGTATCGGAGTCGCTGATTCCTGGGTAATCCGGCACCAGGTTTCGATCGGCCGCGATCCCGCGGATTGGGACAATACCCGCGAGCTGGAATTCCGCAGTCTGCGTTGCCAACTGGCCTTCTTCCCGCCAGAGGTAGTACTCCAAGGCCACGCTGTCACCTTCTTTGGCTTTCAGATCCTCAGCTGCCCACTCGTTTAGCCAAATCGGTGGCATTGTCGATTTGCCCATGGCCCGTTGCACCAACGGTTGGATGAGATCAACCTCAACCGCCGCGACCAGAGAATATGGAATCTGACGGTCTCGAATGCGTATCTGATTGGCCAGGTATGTCAGGATAGGCCTCGGGGCGAGGCCAAGAGTCATACCAGCCTCCCTGGCCTTGCGTACCAGAGGTTCGTCGACTAGCGTGCTCGCTTTCTCCAGAGACAAAGACTCGACGGTCGGAACTCCCGCCTCCATGGCCGGCGTCGAAAGGTGTCGCAGTCGAATGCCGATATCTTCAAGCGCCGCTTCGTCTCGGATTACACGCTCAAGCCCGGCAGCAGCGTCTCTTCCCGGGTGTGCGGAATCACCTTTGGCGTCGGCGAAGAGCACGCTGTTGATCCTTCCAGACTGGTCAATTTCCTTTTGCAACCTGCCCAGGGGAACAAAGATGGCCTGGACGCTCTGCTGTTCTGCCTTCAGCGAAAACTCCCCCAGCCCCCGTGAAGGCAATACCGCGCGCGTTGTGAGGCGTACTGTGCGTCCCCGATTCTCCCGTCTTCCGTGCAACGACTCTGCCGGAATATCCAACGCCGCTTCCAAACGTAGCAGGATGGAATCTCCAGGTTGAATCCCGATTTCGGTGGCCAACGGCTGGCTGACCAACGCCTCGCGCTGGGAGATCTCGAAGGCTGAGCTGGCGGACTGATCATGGAATCGCCAGAACCTCTCATCAACGCCGTAAACTTGAACCTCAGAGGCGCGTCGCCGGCTCTCCTGATGGGTCACCACTCCCTGCAGGACGATCAGTGGGCATAGTTTCTCAAACTGTGCCTGAAAGTCAGGATATCGCTCGATGCGGCGTGGAAGGTCTTCAGGGAAAAAATGCGAAGCAGAGAGAACAAAGCTGGCACGGCCCAGTCGGCCAAGAAACAAATCCCGAAGGCTGCCACGAACCGAATCACCCACGAGCAGCGCCCCGGCTAGAACCGAGACCGCGACCGCAACGCCCGCGATGACGGCGCAATTCGTCCGCCAGTAGTGGCGCAGGCTTCTTCGGATAAGGTTGGAAGGGGTCATGTCATCCACGAAGAACACAAAGAAGGAAAGTGCGAAGGTCAAGGGTCGGAGTGCGAAATCTTCGCAGGACTGGCATTCCTGGAAAGGACATTACGTTGGGTTGGGGTCTTACATGAGTGATTCTTGAAAACAGCTCTTCGCCCGTTCTTGTCGTCGTCCTCGGCTTTTTTAGAGGCCGAGCGCAACCTTCGTCGCAGTGCGCACACGTTGATTATCCGTGGTTCGCACTGCGTACTTCGACATTCGTCATTCTCTTCGTGTTTCTTCGTGCACTTCGTGGAAGCCTCAGTATCTCACTCTCACCCGATAGGTCAGCTTGGCTTCACCGTTCCTCTCGACCGGAACCTTGAACCGAGCCGCGAAGGCTGCCGTCTTCTCATGCTCAAAACTCGATTGCAGCATCCGCCAGTCGCCGCCGATCGGTTCGTTGACGACGACAGTAATGGGCTGATCCTTGTGGTTCCTAAGGGTGACGTTGAAGCCCATCTCAAACACGCGGTCCGAAATCACTTGAAAATCGGTTTGGTTTCTCTCGGCAACGATGTCAAAGGCATTGCCCAGTTTTACACGTACGGTCTCGTCCTTAGGTGTGTGATCAATTTCGTCTTCGCCAATCAGTTGCTGGCCACCGCGCGTATCCTCCTTGTAGACCCGGAGCACACCCTTCGGAAGTGGCAGTCCGAGATTGTTGTCCTTCGAGTTCTTCAGCTCGATGAATGTTTCCACTTTATCTTTCAGGGGTGTTCCCGGGTTCTGACGATTGTGATAGTAGAAGTTCTGGCCGTTCACGACGTACTCCTTTCGGACGGCCGCGCCAGCGCCAGATAGCAGGCTGATTTGCTTGGTTTGGTTTTCTTTCAAGGTCGTCTTCCGGTCGAGCGTGTAGAGATGGTACTCAAACAGGCTCTCTTCACCGAACTCTTGCTTGGCCATGTCAGCGCGCACCGCCTTGGCCCGCATTTCCATAACAGCGTTGTTCATATCGCGAACCCGGTTCAGATCTCCTGCCACCAGTTGTAAACCGGCGTTCTTGTATCCGGCGCCACTGCGGTTGTCAATGGTAACCCAGCCATTCAGGTCAGCTGATTTCTCGTCCACACTGAGATTCAGTACATAATCCGCCTTCCAGGTAATCCCACTCGTGAGGTAGGACGCTTCAAGCGTTTGGGCACGGGCTCCGCCATTCTCCAGCCTCCAAACGAGTGTTGGCTGTGCAATCAGGTTCTCCGGCAGGTGCGGAAAAATCAACCGGTCGGCATGCATGCCGGTCACGATCTCATTGTTCAGCTGCCATACGGGCTGGCCGTTGTTGTTGCTTAGCAACAACGCCTTCACCGGTCGTTCCACAGTCGTGTTGTTTTCGCTGAGTACGCGAACCACAGTTACTTCCTTGCCCACGTACTTGTCGAGCAGTTTTTGGGGATTGAGGAGATCGTACTCATAGTTCTGCTCCTGAACTGAGAATTGACCAGGACTCGTCAGAGACTTGATGTGCACGGTGGCCGGGTTGATTTGGGCAGCCACATCCATGAACTTCAGCTCGCTGAGGCCACCTTGAAGGTTGATCTTCCGTACGTCTCTCACCAGACCAATATTCGAGTTGTAGATTGTCACGGACAAGCTTTGCTGATCCTGGCTGGTAGTGGTCACGCCAGGGTTAGCCGGTTGGGCAGTCTGGGAAACCAGGAGCGCTTGAGCGGACGACAAACCTGCCAAACCCAACGCGGCGACCATGAGCTTGAATTTCATTGAATGCCTCCATTCGCAAAAACAAGTTATGCCTTCCAGGGGATAGACGCGTCTGACGTAGCCGCTTGCGAGAAAAATTATTATCACCGTAAAGGGGAAAAGTTTTTCTATAATTAGGCAGCATAGGATCTTGAATAGGGTCTACCACTGGTTTCCCATTGAATTGTGATTTCCGTTTTCACTGAACCAGATTCTTCAGGATCATTGCCTTACGATTCGAGGCCCCTGAATTGCCTTAAGTAAGACCGGTTGAGTCGATCCCGTAACCCAGCAAAACATCCTGCACCGCTTCTACTTTCTATGAGCCTTGAAATTTCTGGATTGCTGGCCTTAGGAGCTCTGAACCTGGCACTGGGGCTGTTAATTGTTTTTGTGTCTTTTCGCCTTTCGGCCTTAAACAAACTGGTTTCCGATGTCGAGAAGCGAATCTCGCGGCTCGAAATCTTGACTAGTCTGGCCAATTCCAAGGATTCCCAAGTGGCACAGGCCGCAAAGCGAAAAGTGGGGGGTACGTCGTCATGAGGAGCTTTACATCCGATTTGAAGATCGGCTTTGCAGCGGTGATGGTGACGTTCGCGGTGGCGATCGTGATGATTTATATCACCTACGAAAAGTATAGTCTCAGCCGGACATTTCTGGGCGAAGCCCAAAAGATGTCCGCGACCCTACCTGTTTTGGCGGTCACCGAGGGCCAGATCGCTCAGTGGACCGATGAGCTCCGAAAGAACGAAGTCTTCGAAGGGGAGATGGATGCTCACCTGGTGGAGCAGATCAACAACATCCGGTTGAGTAAGTACACCGCCGATGAGCTGAACGAACACTTGGTGAGTTGTCAACGCTTTTGCGGCCAACTCCTGAACAGGATCTTTGTTGCAAACATGACGGAAGTATCCAAGCTGCCCCACGAGGTGGTCTTCTTCGATCTAGACAAGGATCAAGTGACCCTGCGTTATCAAAAGGAGGTCAAGGAGTTCGCGAAGAAGAATAACAGTCAGACGTTGTACCTCATGGGTAGAGCCAGCTTCATCGGCGGCAGCGGCTATAACAAAGAGCTCTCCGGACGACGCGTGCGCCAAGTTGAGAAGATCTTGAGGAGCTGTGGACTTGCGGAACACCAGATCAAGGCTTCGTGGCTTGGATATGAAGCGCCACAACTGACCATGGAAATCGCCAAGTCTTACCAGATCGACCCCAAGGAATTCAAAAAAGATCTGTTCAGCCTGAACCAAAGTGTTGTTCTGTTCACGAATACACCCGGTCAGTATTTCCCAGGTGTTGTAAACACGATGGAGAAAGCACTGGACGAGAAGAAAGGTTCAAAGTCTCCAGAGAACATCAATCGCGAAAAGCCACAAACGGTCTCCCAGCTAGCGCAATCGAATCAGAAAAAGATGTAGTCTCCACGCGCTCGCCTTCTCGAGCCATTTTCCTGTAGTTCCAAATCCCGAACCGGATACCGGAGCTCGCGGGGAATACCCAGGCTTTCCATTCCGGACCCGTCTAACTTGCCAACAGGAACGCCTACCCTGGCAGCGCACATCCCTCGCACTAGTGTCCCTTGGTAGCGATGAAGTTCACATTTCGGTCAGGTTTGTTACCTTGCTCACCCCTCACCCGGCCTTCGGCGGTCTAAGGTTGCTCGCTACTTTTCGCTGCTTACACACTCGCGCTTGTGCCGTACGCAGCGCATCTTAGATGTTGTATACTGCTCTCAATCAACACGGATCCGTTCTGTGGGAGACTGTTCGCGCAGAGGTTGCAACCTGCCACAAGGAGGTTAACCATCGCCGAGTCCAGCATCTTCTGGGACACGCTGCTTCAGCTCATCGAGGAAGGCAAGGTCGTTCCGATCGCGGGTCAGGATCTCCTGATCGTCGACACGCCTGTGGGTCCGAAGCTCCTCTATACCTATCTCGCCGAGCAACTAGCCGACTATCTCGGCGTCTCCGCCGAGAATTTGTCGCTGGGGAGCGAACTCAACGACGTCGCTTACCGCTTCCTGGAGCAAAGCAATCAGGTGGAAGATATCTATCCGGCACTGAAAGCGGTCGCCTCCAAGGTGGAAGCCTTACCGGTTCCCGAACCACTGCTCCAGCTCGCTGACATCCGCCCCCTGCAATTGTTTGTCACGACAACTTTTGATTCATTGCTGACACGAGCGATCAACCAGAAACGCTTCGGTGGCAGCGGGAAGACGAGGGTCTTCGCCTATTCGCCCACTGAAGCGACAGACCTGCCTGGCGACATGAAAAGCCTGAATTCGCCCATCGTTTATCACTTGCTGGGCAAGCTGTCGTCAACTCCAGCCTATGCCGTCACGCAGGAGGACCTCGTCGAGTTCTTCCACTCTCTGCAATCGGGGACACGGCAGCCGCCGTTGCTCTTTGACGAACTGAACCGTCAAAGCCTGATGGTTCTCGGAAGCCGTTTCAGTGGCTGGCTGGCACGTTTCTTTATGCGCATGCCAAAGCGGCAACGTCTTTCGGCCGGTGGCAAGAATGACTATGTAATCGACACGGAGGTTAGCAACGACGGCAATCAGGTGTTGTTCCTGAAAAACTTCAGCAAAGCCACCAAGATTTATCGGAGCGGAGGAGTTCTCGAATTCGTCCGTGAACTTCACGGGCGCTGGAGGGAGCGTCATCCAGAGGGAGTCGCCCTTGCTGCTCTGCCTTCCGATTCCTCCACGTCGCCTGAAGTGGAGCCCGGAGCCGTATTTCTGAGTTATGCCAGCGGCGATGCCGAAGCGGCAGAAAAACTAAAGGCCGGCCTGGAAGCAGCCGGTGTGGATGTCTTCTTCGACCGGGAGCAGCTGGAGCCTGGAAACGATTGGGAAGCGAAGCTGCGACGCAGTATCCACCAATGCTCGTTATTCCTTCCAGTCATCTCGCAGCAGACTTTGACGCCCGAGCGACGCTTCTTCCGCGTCGAATGGAACCTCGCGCTCGACGAGGCCCAAAAAGTTTCGTTCTCGGATGATGAAGCGTTTCTGCTGCCAGTCGTGATCGATGATACGAAAATCGACGACCCTGCCATTCCGGCCAAGTTTCGAGCCACTCAATGGAAATCGCTACCCGGTGGACAGCCGACGCCTGACTTCGTCAGCCGCGTGCAGCAACTCTATCGAAAGTACCAGAAATCCCGAGCGAGGGCTTGATGCGCGTCGAAGAGGAGATTTCGCAGACTCCGGCCGGCTTGCCAACCGTCAACACCGACAATCCTTGGCCGGGACTGCTGGCCTTTCGCGAAGCCGATCAGGGCTACTTTCAAGGTCGCAAAGCCGAGACGGAGGATCTCTTCCGCCTTGTGATACGCGAACGGCTGAGCGTTTTGTTCGGCCTCTCCGGCCTGGGCAAATCGTCGCTGTTGCAGGCTGGCCTCTTCCCATTGCTGCGGCGCGAAACCATCTTTCCAGTCTATATCCGTTTGGACTTCTCCGCCCCAGAGCCCGACCTCGTGGACGCGGTAAAGGCTGATATTGCCCGTGAAGCTTCGGCTGCGCACATCGAAGCACCACCGGCCAAAGCCGATGAGGCACTCTGGGAATACTTTCACCGCCAGGACAATGACTTCTGGAACGCGCGCAACCGGCCAGTGATTCCTTTGCTGGTTTTCGACCAGTTTGAGGAGATTTTCACTCTCGGGTGCCTGGATTCCAGCCGCGCCCGAGCCTCTGAAACACTGGTCGAGCAACTGGCTGATCTGGTCGAAGGCCGGCCCCCCGCAAGACTCAAAGCCAGACTCGACCAGCATCCTGAAGAGGCGAAAGCATTTGCGTTCTCGCATCACGACTACAAGATTCTGCTCAGCATTCGCGAAGACTTCCTGCCAGATCTGGAAGCCTTGCGCGCGCGCATGCCGGCTCTGGCATTGAACCGCCTCCGCCTGCGCCGCATGAACGGTGAGGCCGCCGTGTTAGTGGTGAATCAAGCGCAGCACTTGATCGATCCCGATGTGGCCGAACAGGTGGTTCGATTCGTTGCCGCAGATAAGCACCACGTTCCACTCGCCGATCTCGAGGTGGAACCCGCCCTCCTGAGTGTTGTTTGCCGGGAATTGAACAACAAGCGCCGAACCCTGGGGGAGCCCAAGATTACGTCAGGCTTGCTTGCGGGCAGCCACGAACAAGTTCTTACCGGGCTGTACGAGACGAGTGTGTCAGACCTCCCCATCGAGGTACGCTGCTTTGTTGAAGATCACCTGCTGACCGTTTCCGGGTATCGCGACAGTGTTGCCCTGGATAACGCCCTCAGTAAACCCGGTGTCAGTCGGGAGTCCATTGACCGGCTGGTCGAGCGGAGGCTGGTGCGGCGGGAAGATCGAGGAGGCGCGCAACGGCTGGAGCTGACGCATGATCTTCTTTGTGGAGTCGTCCGCACCAGCCGCGACCGGCGCCTCCAGCTCGAGGCGGCTGAGAATGAGCGGCGTGCTCTCCTGGAAGCACAGGAACGTGAGAAGCTGCAGAGAGATCGTCAGAATCTGAAGCGAACCCGAGTAGCAGCAGCGCTATTCCTACTTTTGACGATCGCTGCCGTCGGCGCTGCAAGTTGGGCGATCAAGTCACGAGCGGCCGCAGAGAATGCTCGAAGGATCGCCGAGGCAGCGCGCCTGGAGGCAGACAAGGCAAGGCTCGATGCCGAGCATCAACGCAAGAGAGCAGAGTCGGCGGTCGAGATGATCCAGAGAAGTCTGCTTATCCGGCAAGCAGCCCTGTCTGGGGACAAAGACAGCCTGGGCAAGCTTCTATCGTCACTGGATCAGAACACGACGCTCCGCTTTACAGCCAGAGCTGCCGACCTTGGATATAAGAACCAAGGCAACCAGCAGGTCTACAGGTTCGACCTTTATCCTGAAGTTGCCACGTTACCAACTGGTCGAGACGCCGTCGCATTCATTACCTACCTGGCGAATCACCCTACGTTCCAGAACACGCTGATGACCGCTGGCGCCGAACGGAGCTTTCGCGCTTCCTACATCGGGTGGGGTTGCTTGAACCGGATCGTTGCCCTGGTGGAATATAAGGATCCAACGCGATCTCCGACTGTGGCTGAGTTTGACATGTGCAAAGAACTGAATTGGTAAACGCCAAACAAGACGGGACGCCGCTGCAGAAAGAAGCGGCCTACGGCCACGTCACAAGTGTCCAATCTCCGGATGAGACTCGGGCATCCCATGTGTTGGCGGGTTGCCCATCCGGACGAGGTGTGGGATATTTGCTCTCTGATGTTATGAGTAACGAAAACGCTGCGTGAATACGACGAACGAAACCGAGCAGCGCAGGCCGTCTTTCATACGGTATAGGCAGTGGCCGAAGTAGGAACGAAAAGCCGCAGACCGCATGAAACTTGGTCTGCGCGGCACTAACAGTCTGCAATAGAAAGAAATGACCACAAGAAGCCAGACCCCTCCGCCGCGGTCATTACCCGAGCTGCCTGCCTGGCAAGAACTTCTGACGCACCACCAGCAGATCAAGAACATTCATCTCCGGCAACTGTTTGCTGAGGATCCCGACCGTGGCAGGCGTCTGACGCTGGAAGCCGTTGGCCTCTTCCTCGACTACTCGAAGAATCGAATCACGGCTGAAACGCTGCGACTTCTCGTGAATCTCGCAGCAGAATGTCGCTTATCAGAGCGAATCGAGGCGATGTTTCGCGGTGAAAAAATCAATGCCACCGAGAAACGCGCCGTTCTTCACATCGCGCTCAGGTCTCCTCGAGATGCTTCGATTCTGGTGGAAGGCGAGAACGTCGTCTCGTGGGTGCATGAAGTGTTGGATCGCATGACGGCGTTTGCTGAGAAGATTCGACTTGGCCAGTGGAAAGGCCACACTGGGAAGTCCATTCGAAACATCGTCAACATCGGTATCGGCGGCTCAGACCTCGGACCGGTGATGGCTTTTGAGGCTCTCCGATACTACGGCCAACGTGATTTGACATTCCGCTTTGTTTCAAACGTGGACGGCACCGATTTTGCCGAGGCCGTTCAGGGATTGCACGCCGACGAAACGCTCTTCATCATCTCGTCGAAAACGTTCACGACGCTGGAAACGATGACCAACGCGCGAAGCGCTCGTGCCTGGTTGCTCCAGTCTCTGGGTGCAGAGCAAGCCATTGCCCGACACTGCGTGGCTGTTTCCACGAATGCACAAGAGGTAAGCAAGTTCGGAATCGACACCGCCAATATGTTCGGGTTCTGGGACTGGGTGGGCGGGCGTTATTCCATGGACTCTGCCATTGGTCTTTCGACGCTGCTGGCGATTGGTCCCGAGGACTTCCGCTCCCTGCTGGGCGGGTTTAGAGCCATGGATGAACATTTCCGAACGGCTCCGCTGGAAAAAAATCTGCCTGTACTTCTGGGGCTGTTGTCGATTTGGTACAACAATTTCTTCGGTTCGCAAACCATAGCGGTTCTACCTTACGATCAGTACCTGAAACGGTTTCCCGCTTACCTGCAGCAGCTCATCATGGAAAGCAATGGCAAGCAAGTCACCTTGGAGGGCGTCCGGGTCGACTATGAGACCAGCCCGATCATTTGGGGAGAACCTGGCACGAACGGTCAGCACTCGTTCTATCAACTGCTCCATCAAGGAACCAAACTCGTCCCTTGCGACTTCATTGGATTCTGTCAAACACTGAACCCGCTGGGTGATCATCATCCAATACTGATGGCTAATCTGTTTGCCCAGTCTGAAGCGCTTGCATTCGGGAAAACAACCGACGAAGTCATGAAGGAAGGAACGGAAGCCTGGCTCGCGCCTCACCGCACCTTCGAAGGTAATCGGCCCTCAAACACCATCCTCGCCGACCGGCTGACCCCCGAGACCCTCGGCAAGCTGGTGGCGCTCTACGAACACAGTGTATTCACGCAAGGTGCGATCTGGAACGTCAATCCGTTCGACCAGTGGGGCGTCGAACTCGGCAAAGTGTTGGCGCAGCGCATCGTCCCCGAGCTCCAGAATGCCGACACTCCACTCAAGCACGATAGTTCGACAAATAACTTGATCACGCGCTATCGAACCTCCAGCAAACTTCCGTCAAAGCATGGTCACTGAAGGGCCGTTAGGCAATCTCCCACTAGTGCTTGTTGGCGCATGGTGCGGGGACTCTTGTCTTCACAATGGCCAATAGCAAGTTCAATGCCCCCTGTTCTTGAGTTTCAAACCATCTCCAAGAGCTTTGACCGGCAACCCGTTCTTCGCGATATCAGCTTGTCCGTCGAAGCGGCAGAGTTCCTGACACTTCTCGGTCCCAGCGGCAGCGGCAAGACGAGTCTGCTGCGCCTGGCCGCCGGTTTTGAGCATCCTGACACCGGCAACGTAGTCCTTCGTGGCAACGACATTACCCATCTTCCGCCTTACCGCCGCCGAGTGAACACGGTGTTCCAGAACTATGCGCTCTTTCCCCATCTCAATGTTGCCAGCAACGTAGCCTTCGGTTTGCAGAATCTCAAACTAAGCAAGGTCGAAATCCACTCGCGAGTCACTGCGGCGCTGGACATGGTTCAGCTTGAGAATCTCTCAGACCGCTTTCCCCATCAGCTGAGCGGCGGTCAGCAACAGCGGGTGGGCCTGGCCCGAGCCCTCGTCATGCAGCCCGACGTGCTCCTGCTCGACGAGCCGTTTGGCGCCCTGGATCAACGACTCCGGCAACAGATGCAACAGGAGCTGAAGGCACTGCAGCGGAGACTGGAATTGGCTTTCCTCTTTGTGACTCACGACCAGGAAGAGGCGTTGAGTCTATCCGACCGGATCGCTCTTCTCCATGAGGGGCGGCTTGATCAAGTTGGTGCTCCAAATCAAATTTATAACTGCCCGGCCACCCGCTTTGCAGCTGAGTTCATGGGAATTCCAAATATTTTTCCGCTGTCAGACATCGAACCGGGGCTTGCTGGCAGTCGCTGTAAGCTCAGCACGGGAGAAGCATTCCTTGTGAGTCCGGGCGTCGATATCAAACAAGCGCATTTTCTGGCTGTCCGCCCCGAAAATATTCGACTTTCCCGCACGTCGCCCCCGGATGGCAACGGATGCAACGTCATCCACGGCCGCGTTCGCCAAACTCGCTATCTCGGTGCTTGCGTGCTTTGGCATGTCGAGATCAACAGCCATACATGGACAGTATCGGAAGTTGCGAACGGAAACGCGGGAACGAGTTCGGTTTCCGTGGAGGATGAGGTCTACTTGACCTGGGAACCCAAAAACGGTGTGCTGGTTTCCTAGGATGGTCCCTGTATCGGCCCAATCGTGAATCGATGGGCAACCGTGTTGAATGGATATGAGAACGCCTCCGCCACAAAGCGCACACCCAAGTGGGCTCCTGCACACTCCGCGCATCTGGGTTCTACCCGCCTTTGGCTGGCTGTTTCTCCTTATCGCCGTTCCACTTGCTTTCGTTTTCGTTCTGAGCCTCGCACGAAGGGATGCTGCAGGTGGAATTGATTGGGTTCTCGGCTTCTCCAATTACCTTCGTGCTTTGGACCCGCTCTACCTTTGGATCTACTGGCGCTCTCTGCTACTGGCGCTGGCAACTACTCTCATCTGTCTTGTGTTGGGCTTTCCAGTTGCACTCTTCATCGCTCAACAGCCATCGGCCGGGATGCGAAACCTGCTGCTATTTCTTGTCACGTTGCCCTTCTGGACCAGTTTTCTAATTCGCACTTATGCCTGGATCCTTCTGCTGCGGACAGAAGGCATCATCAACAACGCGTTTTTGGCGTCGGAATCATTCAGCAGCCCTTGCCCCTGCTCTACAACAACTTCGCGATCCTTACCGGGTTAGCCTACGCCGAACTGCCGTTCATGATTCTCCCGCTATACACCGCTCTCGAGAGAATCGATAAATCGCAAGTAGAGGCTTCGTCTGATCTGGGTTGCACCGCCTGGCAAACCTTCTGGCGAGTTCTTGTTCCTCTGAGCCGCCCTGGCGTCACGGCAGGCGTCGTGCTGGTCTTCGTTCCATCGGTGGGAGCTTACCTGACACCTGACCTGCTGGGTGGTGCCAAATCGCTGATGGCCGGCAATCTCATTCACAACCAATTCGCCGTAGTCCGCGACCACCCATTTGGAGCAGCCATTGCTTTCATACTGACGGTGGTTGCGCTCGCACTGCTGGCAAGCAGTTACCGAGCCACGCGAGAGCACGCCGAGTTGAGAATTTTGTGAGATCTGCTGGGAGCGCGGGCGTCTCGCCCGCATCAGCGACCGAAAGCCATAGACGCGGCGTCTCGCCGCCCTTGGCGGGCGGGACGCCCGCGCTCCCAGGCTGAACACGATGACCACATCAACTTCTCGCCTCGCACACCCAAAGCTCTTTGTCTTCACTTTGGCCATCTTTGCATTTCTCTATCTTCCTCTCGTCATATTGCTGATTTTCTCCTTTAACGAATCGCGGCTGATGATGGATTGGCAGGGCTTCACAACACTCTGGTATCGCATTCTCTTCGAAGACGAAGGCATGCTCGATGCCTTGGCCAACAGCCTGTGGATAGCGCTTTGGACGACGGTCCTGTCGCTCCTGCTCGGAATCCCCGCCGGTGTCGGATTGGCGAGCAATTCGTCCAAAAAGAACCTTCTCTTTGAAGTGTTCTTGCTCCTGCCGCTGATTGTGCCGGAAATCATTCTGGCCGTGGCTTTCGCGGGCCTCTATGGATTTGTCAGACTCCGGTTCAGTTTCTGGACCATCGTGACGACGCACGTGGCCTTCAGCCTCTCCTATGTCATCCTGATGGTTCGTTCGCGTATGGCCCGGCTCGACCCGTCAGTAGTCGAAGCTGCCATGGATTTGGGCGCTGGCCCCAGCCGCACTTTCGTCAGAGTCCTGCTGCCACATCTGGCACCCGCAGTGCTGGCGTCCTCCCTGATGGTCTTCACGATTTCGCTCGACGACTACGTCATCACGTCGTTTGTCGCCGGCGCTGGGAATACGACGCTGCCACTTCAGATTTATTCGATGGCCAAGGAGGGACTGACCCCTGAAATCAACGCCGTCTGCACACTTTTGATGGTGGTAACGGTGATGATGGCTTTGATGGCCCAGTGGGCACAGCGTGCAGCAATTTCGTGGCGGAAGATGACAGCCTCGCTGCTGTTGATCGCTGCAGCGACAATCGGGCCGCTTGCCTGGCACCGCTGGACAACAGCAAGCGAACGGCAAGTCCTCAATTTATACATCTGGTCAGGATATCTCGCTCCAGACACACTGAAGGTTTTTGAGCAGCGCTTTCAAGCACGAGTGCAATGCGATCTCTACGACTCTGTCGAAGCTTTGCTGGCAAAGCTGCAGAGTGGCAATTCCGGCTACGACGTCGTGGTCCCTTCAGACTATGCGATTCAGGTCCTCCAACGACAACGCTTGCTCAATCCGATCGATAAGGCTCAGATTCCAAACTTCGCAAGCAACCTCGATCCGCAGTTTCTCGGCAGGCCTTTCGACCGCGAGAATCGCTATTCCGTTCCCTATACATGGGGCACCACAGGTATTGGATACCGCAAAGACCGGGTGGGCTTGTTGACTGACAGCTGGCAGGCTCTATGGGACGAGAGGTATCGCGGTAGAATCGTCATGCTGGACGATATGCGTGAGAACTTCGGTGCCGCACTCAAGCTGGCGGGCTTCTCGATCAACAGCCGCGATCCGGCACAACTGCAAGCCGCAAAGGAACTCTTGGATAAGCAGAAGCTTTTGTTGCAGGCATACAACAGCTCCAACTTTCAAGAATTGCTGGTTTCCGGAGACGCCTGGCTGGTGCAGGGCTGGAACGGCCAGATTGTCAAGGCCGCCCGCGAGAATCCGAATATCGGCTACCTTCTGCCTAAAGAGGGAACAACGATCTTCATCGATTCATTCTGTATTCCCACCAGTGCGGCTCACAAAGCGCTTGCGCACCAGTTCATCAACTATATGCTCGAACCCGAGACTGCAGCCGCAGTGGTTAACCACACCGGTTACACCGTTGCCAACCGCGCGGCGCGCCCGTACATTCAAAAAGCGTTGTTGAACAACCCGGCGCTGTTCCCCGATTCCACTCAGCTTGAAAAATGCGAAATGCTGGAAGACCTAGGCGCAGTCGCGTCAATGTACGACCGTTTTTGGACGGAAGTTCGCTCAAGGTAGAGTACAAGGGGCTTCCAGCCATTCACACTTGGCCGCAAGCGGCCCCCGCCACTCCGTTGCATTGTTGAAGTCCCGTGACCTCATGAATTCTTTCCTGCTCCTCTTCGCCATCTTTTACTTTGCGCAGCATCTCCTCGATTCCTGGCTCACCTGGCTCAATATCTCCTATGTGCTAAAACACAAGCATTCAGTTCCCGTCTATTTTCAGGACAAGATCAGCTTGGACGAGTATCAAAAAGGAATTGCCTACACCCGCGAGAAGGCTCGATTTGGAATGATTGCATCGTGGTTGGAAGTGCCCATTTTCTGGGGCCTGTTGTTGAGCGGATTCTACGGCAGGCTTGATACAACTGTGCGGGCGTTGGGACTCGAAACAGTCGGGACCGGACTCCTTTATCTCGGTTCCATTTCGGTTTTATTCTTTCTCCTTTCCCTTCCCTTCAGCCTGTACTCGACGTTTGTCATTGAGCAGAAGTATGGCTTCAATCGAATGATGTTCAAACTATGGCTCGTGGATCTAGGGAAGAGCATGCTGCTTGCGATCCTCATCGCTGGGCCGATTCTGGCTACGGTACTCTGGTTCATGGATCGCTACCTTCAAGGCTTATGGTGGTTCTACGTCTGGATTCTCCTGTCGGTGGCGCAGATCTTCATCGCTGCGATCTTTCCGGTTTTTCTCCTTCCAATATTCAACAGGCTGACGCCGCTCGAAGATGGCAGTCTGAAGCAGCGCATCCTGGCCCTCGCCCAGAAGATCAACTTCCGTCTTTCCGGAATCTACACCATGGACGGATCAAAACGGTCCTCGCATTCAAACGCGTTCTTCGCAGGCTTGGGAAAACTTCGCCGCATTGTGCTTTTTGATACTCTGGTGAAGTCACTCAGTGAATCCGAATTGCTCGCCGTCCTGGCGCATGAGATGGGGCACAACGTAAAGAAACATGTCCGAACGGGCCTGATTCTCTCTTCCTTCGTTTCCCTGGCCGGGCTGTATGTGCTTTCATTGCTGGTCAACAGGTCCTGGTTCTACGAATCATTCCAGTTTACGCAACCGTCCGCCTACGCTGCACTGCTGATCTTCATGAAAACGTCTGACGCGTTCACATTCTTTCTCTCACCCTTGGGGTCGATTCTGTCACGTAAGCACGAATACGAAGCTGACCGTTTTGCGGCGGAAGTTATGGAAAGGCGCGAGCCTATGATCCAGGGGTTGGTGAGACTTACCCGCGACAATCTTTCAAACTTGACGCCCCATCCGTGGTATAGCTTCTTCTACTACTCCCATCCGACGGTGATGGAAAGAATTCGGGCTTTGGAGAGGGTTGGCGAAAGGACCATTCCTGCCAGGAGCGGTCAAACTTGAACCGCGGAGAACGCCGAGGACAGAAGGATCGGAGGCAACGTTCATCAGGCTGGGCCTCAGCCGGATTCGGCCAAACTCCTTGGGATAGCCCACGAGACCTCAACTTGGCGATCTTTGCGCCTTGGCGGTTCAAACAAGATCTTTCAGAGCCTTCGAACGGCTATTTGCTACCCATCACAAATCTATAAATGACCTCAGCGCACGCGACCACGTCGTCTGCAACAACATACTCCTCGAGCGAGTGCAGCCCCTCGCCTCGCGGTCCGAAGACTGTGACGGGAATGCCGGCCTCCGACAACAAAGCTGCATCAGTCCAAAACGAAGCAGCTCCCCAGTCAACCTGCGGCACGCAAGACCGTGCTGCTTCGAAGAAGCGCCGAACAATCGGTTGGTCGCGATCGACCTCCAGAGGCGCGCGTGAGAAAACAAAATGGCCACGGCTCTTGAAGCGCGCATCACTTTGCCGAAGTTTGCTGAGAATAGTATTCAGTTCTCCCTCAACTACCGCATCGCTCTCGCCCGGAACGGTGCGCCGCTCGTATTTGAGCACACAACGATCCGGGTAACTGCTCCATTCGCGGCCGCCTTGAATCAGCGAAGCATGCAGCGAACCTGTGCCCAGCAACGCGTGGGCAGGTCCCGATTGCAGCCGCTGATCCAGCAGTGCCAACTCTTGAAGCACCTTTCCCATCGCGAGGATTGCGTCAACGCCCTCTTGCGGCCGGCTGCCATGGGCTGCAACACCTTCTGTCAACACTTCGAGCCACGCGAAACCTTTGTGGGCGCTGCAGACCTTGAGATTAGTGGGTTCAGTCACCAGAGCAAAGTCGAAGGGAGATTCAGCAGGCCAGTTCTTTAAGAAATGCTGCGTTCCCAGACTCAAGTCCTCTTCATCTACCACCGCGGCTAAAACCAATTCCCCCGAGTAGGATTGCCTGTGCTGGTGGACTGCGATCAGAGCTGCCGTGGCGGCTGCAAGTCCCGCCTTCATGTCCAGCGCACCACGTCCAAAGATCCTGCCGTCTTTCTCGACAGGCTTGAACGGAGCAGTCATACCTTCGACGCTGACGGTATCCAGGTGTCCATTGAGTAGAACGCGATGCCCTGGACGTGCACCATGAACACGGGCCACCACATTGAAGCGCCCAGGACAAACCTCTTCCAAAAGGGCCGCTATGCCCTCCGCGTGCAGCACGGACAACAGATGTTCGGCAATGTGCCGCTCACCCGCGCCGCCAGCAACCAGCGTTGGGTTTACCGATTCGATCTCGATAAGCGCCTTGAGGATGTTGAGACTGCGCTGGAAGGAAGGTTGAGGTGTCATCATTCTAGAGTATACGCTGGCGATAGGATTTTTTTGCTCCCCTCCTCATCTGAGGAGGGGCGGGCTGTGGCGCAGCCAGAGCCGGGGTGGTGCAGCAGCAGGCCTGTGCTGGGCACAAGGAATGTCTATGCCCCAGAGTATACGGAACCCGCGGCGGCGCGGTTAATCATTTGTAAATCCAAACTGGACCGCTACAATGCACGCCAAAAGGAGCTTCCCACTATGCCTGCGACCTTCAAAGCTGCTGTCCTGAGCGAATTCAAAACTCCGATCGTGCTGCGCGAATTTCCACTGATGCAATCCATAGACCCGGGCGGGGCCCTGGTTCGCGTTCAGATGGCCGGTGTCTGCGGCACCGACGTTCACTTGTGGAAAGGGCAGTTGCCAATTCCCCGCCCCAATATTCTGGGTCATGAGACCGTTGGTTGCATTGAAGAGTGCGGGGAGACACTCAAGCAAGACTGGCGGGGCATCCCCCTGCAGAAAGGAGACCGAGTAACCTGGAGCCCTTCGCTGGCCTGCGGTCACTGCTTCTACTGCAAAGAAAAACGCCAACCCACGCGCTGCCTGAATCGCAAAGCCTATGGCATCTCCTACAACTGTGAAGAACCGCCCCACTGCAACGGAGGTTATGGGGAGTTTATCTATCTCCGCCCCGGCTCAGCGATCTTCAAGCTGGATGACCAGCTCACCACCGAACGGGTCATTGGCGCCGGGTGCGCCTTGGTCACGGCCATTCATGGCATCGAGCGCATGGGCCTCAATTGGGGCGATGTTGTCGTGGTGCAAGGAGCGGGTCCAGTTGGCCTGGCGGCATTGGCTGTAGCCCTCGACCATGGTGCAAGCAGGGTGATTCGTGATTGGCGGGCCTGAAGAGCGACTTAAAACGGCACGCCGGTTTGGAGCTTCCGAGTGTTTGAACATCGAACAGCTGAGGTCTGCCGAGCAGCGAATTCAACGCGTGCGTGAGCTGACGCGCGGATATGGGGCGGATGCCGTCATCGAGTGTGTCGGCTCGCCCGAAGTAGTTCCGGAGGCCATCGAAATGTGCCGAGACGGAGCGAAGTTTCTCGTTCTCGGCCACTACGGAGACGCCGGCGAGGTTTCTCTCAACCCGCATCATATTACCCGAAAACAGCTGCAGCTCCACGGCTCCTGGGGGAGCGAGCACCGGCACATGGCCCAGGCGCTGGAGTTTCTCCGCAATCAAGGAGGACGCTTTCCGTTTGAGGAACTCGTGACCCATCGCTTTCCCCTCGACCGCGTGATGGAGGCGATCGAGACAACCCAGAAGTGGCAGTCCACCAAGAGCGTCGTGGTGCCGTGAACTCCTCAACTTGAAAAACTAATGGCCTCGCCAACCCTTGGCATGATTGAAAATATGAGGGCGCGACCTGCTTTTCATATCTTCGCGGACAACTGAACCGCTTGGGGACCTCGTCGCAGTGGACTTCTGCATGGCGTCTGGCTCCACAGTTGTGCTAAATTTAGGTGTCCTCTTATCCTGAATCTCAAGGAGCAAACTTCATGCCAACCATCAGCCACCGAAGGCGGTAGACCGTCGCAGCTTTCTGAAGTCTTCTGCTGCCGTCGCCGCAACGGCCATCGCGGGTGCCCCCGCAATCATCAACGCGCAGAGTCTTGCGAATCCCGTGAACTACGGGTTCATCGGTTCAGGCCGTCAGGGGAGCAATCACCTGAAGCATTTGGCACCATCAGTACGGGACGCTGCGCCGTGATCTGCGACATTTACCCGCCGAACTTGAAGAAAGGCGTTGAGACGATTGGAGGCAATCCTGACACAATTCCCGACGATTATCGCCGGTTGCTGGATCGCAAGGACATCGAAGCGGTCTTTATTGTTACCCCCTATCATCTGCATGTGCCGATGGTGCTGGATGCTCTCAGCGCCGGCAAACATGTGTTTGTCGAGAAGGTGATGGCAAAGACTGAAGATGAGATCCCGAAAGTCATTGCGGCGGCGAGTGCTCATCCCAACCAAGTCTTGCAAGTAGGATTGCAACGACGCTATAGCAAGATCTACCAGACTGCCATGCAGATGGTTCACAGCGGTGTGCTGGGCAAGGTTCAATATCATTCGCGCGCAATGGCACCGCAATGGCAGTTGGAAGATTCCTGTTCCCGATCCGAAGTTTGAGCGGCTGCTTAACTGGCGCGTTTATCGAGAGTATTCGGGTGGCCTGATGGCCGAACTTGGCTCGCACCAGGTGGACATTGCTGACTGGGCCTTCCAGTCAGAGCCTGTTTCGGTGAGTGGGCGTGGGCGGATCTGGACTACTGGAAAGACGGAAGGGATATCTTCGACAACGTTTCCGTCATCTTCGAGTATCCGGAAGGCCAGAAGTTTGTGTTCACTTCGATCTGCAACAATGCTCACCTGGATTTCTCAGAAGTGATCATGGGCGACGAGGGCACGATCGAGATTACTCTTGGCAACAACAGCGCCAAGGCAATGCTCTTTCCGCGAAAACAAACCCAAAGATGCTCCCACCAACAAAGTAAAAGCGGCCGACACCAAGGAGCAGAACTGGTGGGCTGGGGCGACGGCGGCCAACCGTGGAGTCCGCAAAGGGATTCCCATCTTCCCGGATCCTCCAAAGCAGGACGTCGGGTTCGTCGCCAAGGAAATGGATTTTGCCAAGAAATGGCTCATCGATATGGGCATTATGGAAATGGACAAGGAACGGGATGCTCTCACCGTGGAAGAGGAAGCTTCTTTGCCTGTATCCGGGAAGGGAAGAAGCCGATCGCTGATGTTCATGTTGGAGCGGCCGATTCCAGAGCTGTCATCTTCGCAAACCGGGCGATGGAAACGAACCAGAGAGTGTTCTGGCCGAAGGAAACTGCGGCGCCTCCAGCTGACCCAGATCAGCAAGAAGATGTAATAGCGTTGAAGGCCCACAGTTCTGTGCGGTTTGACAGTTCCCGCATGGATGGCCTTACCCGAACGAAATAACTAATGACTAAGCACGAATGACGAAGGAAGCCCAAAGCCCAAATGACGAACGACAGAGTTAGACATTCGGATTTCGTCATTGTTTCGTCATTAAGCTTCGTCATTAGTCATTCTTCACACCTCTGGTTGACAACCTGACCTGTGCCCTGGGTCATTCTCGCCTCTCTGTAAAATCTCCGTTGCCTCGTCCTGCGACTCTCCCTCGAAGCCGCTCCTTTTGTGCTTCTGGCTGCCTCGACTCTCCAGGCCAAGAGTTTAGCGGTCCAAAGCTCCACCGCTTCGAAGACAGCCGCGTCTCCATGGCTTGCACCTACACCGTGGTTGTGTATGGCACCAGACCTAAGCAGCTTCCCTTGATCACGACTGCGGCTTTGGATGAGGTCGACCGAATTGATGCTCTGATGAGCAACTACAAGCCAGAGAGCCCGCTTTCGCAGATTAACCGCGAAGCCGGCCAGCGTCCCGTTCTGGTCGAACCGGAGCTCTTTCGGTTCCTGGAAGCCTGCGTTCGGTACAGCCAGCAATCGGAAGGGGATTCGACATTACCGTCGGTCCTCTGATGAAAGCCTGGGGATTCTTCCGTGGTGAAGGGCGGATTCCCTGGTTTTTTGAACTCTGGGGTGTGATGCGAAAGGTGGGCTACCAGCACCTGCGCTTGGATGCATCTCAGCGCACCATTCAGTTCGAGCGCTCGGGTATGGAACTGGACCTGGGCGGAATTGCCAAAGGCTATGCCGTGGACCGCGTTGTGGCGTTGCTCAAGGAACAGAAAATTGAGCGGGCGCTTTGTGAGCGCCGGGGGCAGCACAATCTACGGACTGGGGGCTCCCCCAGACAGCCGTGGGTGGGAAATCAAGCTGCAAGACCCACTCGCGCCCCATGACCCCAAGAAGAGCGCAGCCACAGTCCTTCTTAAGGACCAGTGCCTGTCGGTCTCCGGCAACTACGAGAAGTTCTTCAAAGTGCGTGGCGTCACCTACTCGCACATTATGGACCCACGGACCGGCCGCCCGGTTGAAAATATGCTGAGCGTTGCCGTTGTCACACAAAACGGCACCGACGGCGATGCACTCGACAACGCGTTTTACGTTCAAGGCGTTGAGAAAGGAAAAGCGCTTCTTCCTCTCTATCCCGGATTGGAGGTCTTTTTCTTTTTGCCTGACGGCGACAAAGCATGGAAAATGGTGCGTTTGGCAAGTAAGTAGGCGTGCCAGCCACTTGTCTCAGAAAGCGCGCCTCTCGATCGCGATTTCCTTAGTGCTTCAGCTGATCACTCGTGCTTAGTCGCAGTCAGGTGGCACGAAGCTCATGGAACTTCATCCCAATCGAGTTGCTCTGATCACTGGCGCCAGCCGAGGCATTGGCAAGGCGATCACCCTGGCCCTGGCCCAGAGCGGCTTGGATGTCGTCATCAACTACGCAAGCCAGCAGGCTGCGGCGGAGCAAGTGCAGAAGGAAGTAACGCGCCTTGGAGTGCGAGCCGAACTGCTGCAAGCCGACATCAGCCAGACAGCCGATCATGTCCGCGTGATGGAGTTGCTCAACGAAAAGTTTGGGCGGTTGGATGTCCTGGTGAACAACGCGGGTGTGGCGCCCAAGGTTCGTGAAGACATGCTCGATTGCCAGCGAGGAAAGTTTTGATCGACTGGTGAACATCAATCTCCGCGGGCCGTATTTCCTGACCCAGCGGCTGTCGCGCTGGATGGTTGACCTGCGACGGACGCTGCCGGACTATTCGCCGATGATCGTCAACATCTCTTCGGTGTCCGCGTATGCCTCGTCACCCAATCGGGCTGACTATTGCATAACCAAGGCGGGAATCGCGATGATGACCCAACTGTACGCACATCGGCTGGCTGAGTTTGGAATTCCTGTCTTTGAAATTCGACCTGGAATTATCGAAACTGACATGACAGCAGGCGTCAAAGAGAAGTACGACCGGCTGATTGCCGACGGCTTGACGCCCATTCAACGGTGGGGAAAGCCGGAAGACGTTGCCAAGGCAGTAGCCGCCATCGCCCAAGGTTCCTTCCCTTTTTCGACGGGCGAGGTGTTCAATGTCGATGGCGGGTTCCACATGCGGAGGTTGTGAAGAGTGAAGCCCAGCAGCTTAAACTCCCTCTCCCGTTTGTGGGGAGAGGGTGGCCCTTTAGGGCCGGGTGAGGGGTACGGTGGCTTTATTAACCGAGAGAGCTCGGCAGCTTCGGCAATCAGAAACTCTCACCGAAGAGATTGCTTGGAACTTGCTCCGGGACCGTAAAGTGTTCGGATTGAAGTTCCGCCGCCAACAGCCGCTGGGGCGTTACATCGTGGACTTCTACTGCCACAAATTACGCTTGGTCGTTGAGCTTGACGGAGAAGTTCACTCTCAGCCCAGGAGAGTGAAGCGAGATGCACGAAGGAAGGCGAGTCTGGAACGGCTGGGATGTCGGGTACTCTGTTTTTCAAACGGTATGGTTCTACAGGACCCAGATGCATTCTTAGAGAAGGTCAGTCAATATATCCCCTCACCCCGCCTTCGGCCACCCTCTTCCACCGGGAGAGGGAGTTTTCCAAAGGGCCATCAATGACGAAACCCATAGCAAGACGCATCGTATTGATTTCGGCCTTCCTCCTTGGCAGCGCGTGGCTTGCCGTCGCCGTGATTCGATCGAAGCGCGCTGAAAACGGGAATGTCAACTCCCCGATTTCTACATCGGAGCTTTTCCGCCATATCCAGTACCTGGCTTCCGATGAGTTGGCTGGACGACTCGCGGGAACTGCGGGTGCTGAGAAAGCTGCCGCCTATGTAGCACGAGAATTCGAGAAGCAAGGACTGACTCCAGCCCCGGGAAAGCAGTCGAGACTGCAGTCTTTCACATTTATTTCGGGTGTCGAACTGGGTGCCGACAACCGGCTGAGCGTAGTTGCTGAACCGCTCGAACTCAAAAGAGATTTCATGCCCACTTCGTTCTCGCTCACCGGTGACTTTCAGGGGCCAGCGATTTTCGCGGGTCACGGAATCTCGGCACCAGCGCTTAAGTACGATGACTATCAGAATATTGAGGTCAAAGATCGGTTCGTCTTCGTACTTCGTTATGGCCCCGAGGGAAACAATCCTCACGGCCAGTTTCATCGCCAGCACGCCTTGCGCTACAAGGCATTAACTGCGCGGGAAAAGGGCGCTCGAGGCATCGTTTACGTGGACGATGAGGAGCAGTTCTCGAAAAGCACTCTCTCCAAACTGAGATACGACGCCGACTTTGCCGATTCGGGAATCGCTGCTCTGTCCATCAGTCTTCCCAAAGCGCGGGAGTTGTTCAAACGAGCCGGGCTGGACCTGGATGCGCTGAAGAAAGAGATCGCCTCAACGAAGAAGCCCGTGACTCGCGATTTGCCCCAGATTCAGCTCGCGTTTCACTGTGAGCTTCGCAAGCTGACTCCCACGACGGCAAATGTGGTTGGCGTGCTCGAAGGCAGCGACCCGGTCTTGAAAAATGAAGCCATCGTGATTGGCGCCCACTACGATCACATCGGCCTGGGGGACTTGGGCTCGCTGGCGGAAGGGTCCGGACGGCAAATTCACAACGGCGCGGACGACAACGCTTCGGGCACGGCAGGGTTGATAGAACTGGCAAGGATCTCGGCGCGTGAACGCGCCAATTTGAAACGCAGTCTGGTGTTTGTGGCTTTCTCTGCAGAAGAGGAAGGCCTGCTGGGTTCCAAGCACTACGTCTCGTCGCCTGCTTTCCCACTGGAAAAGACGGTTGCCATGATCAACATGGATATGATCGGACGCATGAAGGACGACCGGGTCATTGTGGGTGGTTCGGGCACTTCACCACAGTGGAAGGAACTGCTGCCCGGTCTCAAGCCAACCAACCTCGATCTGAAGTTCCAGGATGACGGCTACGGGCCGAGCGATCATGCCTCCTTCTATGCCAAGGATATTCCTGTGTTGTTCTTCTTTACTGGAGTCCACCAGGATTACCATCGGCCCAGCGACGACACGGAGAAGATCAGTCTGCAAGGCGCCAGCAAGGTGCTTGAACTAGTCCTCAAGACAGCTCATGCGCTCAGCCAGCAGGACGCTCGCCCGGCGTTCAGCAAAGCCAAGGACTCGAAGGAGTCGCGCGGGCGCGGCGAGTTTCGCGTCTACCTGGGCACGATTCCTGACTACGGCGAAGAAGTCGAAGGCGTGAAACTGTCAGGAGTTCGCGACGGAAGCCCTGCCGCCAAAGGTGGCATGAAAGGCGGAGACATCATCGTGGAATGCGCCGGCCGGCAGATCAAGAATGTTTATGACTACACCTTTGTTCTGGGAGAGCGGAAGCCGGGTGAAGTCGTCGAGATCGTCGTGCGGCGAGGTAACGAACGTGTGAGGCTACAGGTCACCTTGGAGGAACGGAAATAGTTCGAAGCGCCTGGCAGACGAAAAGTTAAGTTTGATGAAGAAATGACGAATAACGAAATCCTGATGTCTAAGGAATGCCGAAGCCCGAATGTCTAAGGGCGGCTTGGAGCTTCTCGTCATTCGGACTTCGGAGTTTTTTCGTCATTCGGGCTTAGTCATTAGTCATTTTGCCCAGCACTCGAAGCACTGGCAGATCAGGAATCTCAAATGGCACTCAGTGGCCTGTTGAAACGAATAGAACAGGGTGACCGCCTCAGCCGGTCGGAATACCTTCACTTGCGGAAGGCGCGCCGCTCGAAACCATTCAACAACTGGCGGACGGGCTTCGCCGCCGCTTGCATCCGGACAACATCGTCACCTACGTCGTTGACCGCAATATTAACTACAGCAACATCTGCACGGCTGTCTGTACATTCTGTGCCTTTTACCGCAAGCCCGGATCTCCGGAAGGGTATGTCCTGAGCTTTGAGGAGATTTACGAGAAAGTGGAGGAGACGCTCGAACTTGGGGGAAGCGGTATCCTGATGCAGGGCGGCCTTCATCCTGATCTGCCCTTGGAATGGTACGAGGAACTTCTCAGTGAGCTGAAGCGACGCTATTCGATCCATCTTCACTGCTTCTCGCCACCTGAGATTTATGCATTCACACAACTGTTTCAGATGAGCACTGAAGAAGTGCTGCGACGTTTACAGAAAGCGGGTTTGGACTCGATTCCCGGCGGTGGCGGCGAGATTCTGGTGGACGAAGTTCGCAAGCGAAACACAACGAAGTGCAACACGGACCAATGGCTAGAAGTTATGGAGACGGCCCACCTGCTGGGGTTGCCCACCACGGCAACCATGATGTTCGGGTTGGGCGAAACGATCGAACATCGTATTGAACACCTGGATCGACTCTATCAGTTGCAGCAGAAGACGGGCGGATTCGTTGCCTTCATTCCCTGGACGCTGCAGCCAGACAACACGAAGATAGGCCGGAAAATTCCAGACCGCCGTTCGGCCGATGAGTATCTGCGCTGGTTGGGAATGGCGCGCCTGTATCTCGACAATATTCCAAACATTCAGGTGTCCTGGTTGACCCAAGGCATCGATGTGGGTCGGCAAGGTCTCCACTTCGGCGCCAACGATCTGGGCAGCATCATGATCGAAGAGAATGTCATCAGCCCGGCGGGGGCGCATCATCGCGCCACTGAAGAACTGTTGCGAAACTCGAGCCTGCTCGAAGGGTTCACTCCCTGCAAGCGCAAGGCAAACTACGTTCGACTGGAAGAAGGCGTTGGTCTCAACGCTTAGACTGGTTCCAGGTGTGCAGTTCGGGAAGATTGGAAAACTCCCCTCCTCAGATGAGGAGGGGAAGTGGCGCACAGCGACGGCAGTCGCACAGCGCCACGGGGTGGTGTGACCCGTTGTAATTCTGCCGCTGGTGCAGTTCCTCTTCTCGGTTCGAACCACCCCAGCCGCGGCTCATCGCCGCGGCTACCCCTCCTTGTGCAAGGAGGGGAGCTTTTGTGCTGAGTCTCGCGACAGAAGCCAGACGAGCCGGAAAATGCAGGTTTCAATTCATGGATTCTCTTCAGAAGCTCAAAACCAAACTGCTTCGGGGCGTCGGTGAGGCCATCGGCGACTTTGCCATGATCGCTGATGGCGACCGGATCATGGTCTGTCTCAGCGGCGGGAAAGACAGCTACACGATGCTGACGTTGCTGCGCGATTTGCAGACCCGGGCACCCGTTCGCTTTGAGCTCGTTGCGGTCAATCTGGACCAGAAGCAACCCGGATTTCCCGCGGAGGTCCTGCCAACGTACCTTACTGACCTCGGACAAGATTTTCGTATCATCGAGAAGGATACCTACTCTGTTGTGAAAGCCAATGTGCCGGAGGGACACACCACCTGCGCCCTGTGTTCGCGCTTGCGGCGCGGCATCCTTTACAACACAGCCGTAGAGCTGGAATGCAACAAGATTGCCCTGGGCCATCATGCTGACGATCTGCTGGCAACCTTCCTGTTGAATCTGCTCTATGGAGGCACGCTGAAGACCATGCCTCCCGTCCTTCGCAGTGACGACGGCCGCAACACCGTTATCCGCCCACTCGCTTACTGCCGTGAAGCTGATGTTGCCAGTTTCGCTGCGCTAATGAAGTATCCCATCATTCCCTGTGACCTGTGTGGATCGCAGCCCAATTTGAAGCGGGCGCGGGTGAAACGGCTGATCGATGAATTGCAGAGTGAGATCCCAGGCATCCGGGATTCGATGATGGCCGCGCTGGGACACGTGATTCCCTCCCACCTGATGGATGCCAGTTTGTTCGACTTCAAGGCGCTGACCGCGCAAACCGGCAACGTGTCAGCAGAACTGGACGCGGTGTTGAGGAATCGCGGTTTGGCCTGAGAAGAGCGGGTTTTCATGCCGCCCTGCGGCGCCACGTTCACTGAAAACAGCGTCCCCCCTTGGACAAGGGGGGACTTCAGGGGGGTTTAGGGCGTAACTCACAACCTGGTGTGGGTTGTCGACCGGGGAACCCACCCCGGCGCTTCGCGACCGCGTGAAGTCTTCTCAAGACTTCACCTTCGCGCCACCCTCCGACGGAGGGGATTTTCAAAGGAGTTAGAGATGCAACATTCCGAAGGATTTTTGAAGATCGTCAACGATGCGAAGTCGCGGATTCACGAGATCTCGCCTGCCGAGACTCAGAAGAAGCTGGCCCGAGGTGATACATTTCATTTCATTGATGTGCGTGAAGACAACGAATGGGGCAAAGGCCGCGCCACTGGGGCGAAACATCTCGGCAAGGGCATCATCGAACGCGACATCGAGAGCCAGGTGCCCGATCACAGTGCCGAGATCGTGCTTTATTGTGGGGGTGGCTACCGTTCGGCTCTGGCAGCCGATGCCCTGCAGAAAATGGGCTATACGAGAGTCCTATCGATGTCGGGCGGCTATAAGGAGTGGGTTACCAGCGGGCTTCCTGTCGTGAAGGACTAGCAGACCTCGGAGTCTCAGAGGTAGATCATCAGTCTCTGGATGCCCGCTTTCGCGGGCATGACGCTGCCGAGGAATTCCGTCATTCCGGCGAAAGCCGGAATCCAGACAACCAAATGAGGAATTTCACCCCTTCAGAATCAGGACGAGTACGACGACGAGGACGACCTTACACTCAGTACTCAGTACTCACTCAGTACTGAATTATCCCCACCACTTCTCCCCTGGCGCCAGGTGTGCTTCGACAACTTCACGATTTAGCTCGATGCCCAACCCGGGCTTGTCGGGCAGCGTGTAGTATCCATCTTTATAGAGTGGACCCTCGCGCAGAACGATATTGTCCATCCAATCGCCTTTGCCTAGAACCGACTCCGCCGCAATAAAGTCGCGTACCGATGCCGCCCACTGCGCTGTCGCCATCACGCAGATGAGGCTGCCGGTATTGTGCGCGGTCATGGGCATGTTGAACGTGTGCGCCAAATCTGCGATCTTCTTCGATTCCAGCAGACCTCCAGTATTCCTTACATCCAACTGAATCATGTCGCACGCCTGGTTGACGATGAAGTCCCTAAAGCGTTCGCGCCGATCCAAATTCTCGCCCATAAGAATCGGTACTCGCGTGCTGTTCACGAGACGCAACCAGCTTTCGCTGTAATCCACGGAGAGAGGGTCTTCGAGGCAAAATGGGTTCATCGGCTCAATGGCCTTCGCGATTTGAATGGCAGTCGGCAAGTTGTACTCCCAGTGGCAGTGGACCATGATGTCTGCCTCGGGACCGATCGCTTCGCGACAGTTTTCGAAACCCTTGGCAACATTGTTCAGTTCCTGCGAGGTCAGCATTCGGTTGGAAAGATCGCGGGCCTTGTCCACCTCAGGCTTGGTATGTCCGAAACCAAACTTGAACGCGGTCCAGCCGGACGGATGCTGCTTCACCCGTTGCGCCCACTCGCGGCACGAAGCTTTGTCCAGCATGTTTCTTGGGCTTTCGTGGCAGTACATCCGCACCTTGTCGCGGTATTTTCCGCCGAGCAGCGTGACCACCGGAACATCGAGTAGTTTTCCTGCCAGGTCCCACAGTGCGATCTCGATGCCGCTCACTGCCCGAATCAGCTGATGCGCTGATCCTTCGGTCCGCGTGCCCGAAAGATTGGGTGTGCCGCGACCCATGTGTGTGTAGAGGGCCTCAATGTCGAGCGGGTCCTTGCCAACGAGCCAGTTCTTTAGGTCAAGGATTCCCTCCTTCACTCCGATACCTGGGCTGCCATAAGCCTCGCCGATTCCATAGACCCCCGCGTCCGTTTCGACTTTCACCAAGTTGTAGGTGCGGCCACCCTGAAGGGTCATGACCTTGATGTCGGTAATCTTTACCTTTCGGCGCCACGGCGCAGCTAGAGTATGAAACCTGGTGAGCACCGGCCAAGCCAGGGCGCTTCCAGCCAACTGGAGCATTCTTCTTCGCGTGAATTGAGCCACGTGCCCTGTCCTCCACAATTTTTGAGATAGTGGGCGTATGATGCCTCAAAACCTCCCAGCCAACACAAGCAAATTCAAACTGATTTGGTGACTCAGACTATAATGAATGTTGAACAAGGCCAGTATGGCCCGATGCATTCTTCTTGGAGGGGGATAATTCTCGATGAAGGCACTTCTAAATCTTAAGTCTCTGATGTTTACGATGCTTGCGGCACTCTTTCTCACATTCTGGGCACCCGCCAAAACCGAAGTCCCGGGAGAGTGGCCCCAGTGGCGTGGCGCCAGACGCGACGGAATCTCCACTGAAACCGGACTGCTCAAGCAGTGGCCGGCTGACGGCCCCGCACAACTATGGAAGACCAACGGGCTGGGCAACGGCTATTCAACGGTCTCAATCACCAAAGGCCGGATCTTCACCATGGGTCTGAAAGGAAATCGAGAGTTCGTCATTGCACTCGACGCGGCCGATGGCAAGCCGGCCTGGGTGCAGGCCCATGGCGGACGTTTCTCGAACAATCGGGGCGACGGACCGCGTGGCACACCCACGGTCGATGGCGACCGACTCTACGCACTGGGTGGGAACGGCGACTTGAGCTGTCTGGAGACTGCGACGGGCAAAATCGTCTGGACGCAAAACATCTTCGATAAGTTTGGCGGTTCGAACATCAACTGGGGCATCAGCGAGTCGCCCCTGATTTTGGGAGATCAGTTGTTGGTCAATGCAGGCGGTCCGAATGCGTCCATTGTCTCACTCAACAAGAAGGACGGCAGTCTCATTTGGAAGACTGGCAGCGACCAAGCAGGATACTCCTCAGCCATCCCATTCGAAGTTGGGGGCGTTCCGCAGGCCGTCTTCTTTACGCATCACCGGGCCCTGGCTGTCGATGTGCGCAACGGCAACTTGCTCTGGGATTATTCGCAAGTCGCCAATCGCACGGCCAACGTCGCCACACCCATTGTAAAAGGCAACAAGGTATTTCTCTCCTCGGACTATGGCACCGGCTGCGCGCTGTTGGAAATCAAGCCGGAAGGCACGAAACTTCGAGCTCAGGAAATCTACTTCAACCAGAACATGAAGAACCATCACAGCTCGTCGGTGCTGATTGGCGATACGTTGTACGGCTTCTCAAGCGCCGTTCTCACAGCCATGCGGTTCGACAACGGAGAGGTGATCTGGAAGGATCGCAGCGTGGGCAAGGGCTCTCTGGTATTCGCCGACGGTCATTTGTATTGCTTCAGCGAAAAAGGAGTGGTCGGTCTGGTAGAAGCAACACCGAACGGCTACCAGGAAAAGGGCCGCTTCAGCATTCCCCAGGAATCCCTGCCTACCTGGAGCCACCCCGTGGTGGCAGGTGGGAGACTCTACCTTCGCGATCAGGATAGTCTCTATGCGTTTGATGTGAAGGAAAAGAAGTAGGGGTAGCAAGGCTCCCGACTGGGCACGCCGTGCCCGCCCCTCCTGGCCTCGCGGTAGCAAGTGATGGCACTCACCTAAATCAGAAGATTCAGAATTCCCGTCGGCACCTGATCACGCAGATAAGGATGCTTGTCCAATAGACGAGCAATATCGGCGAGATCTTTTTGACGTTTGCTGCCACGCCGAGTGTGATCAGATACAGCCCAAATTTTCCCCTGAAGCACGTCCTCAACACGCGCAACCGGAAGAACCATGCCCAGTACATTTCGCAGAGAGGCATGTTCGGTAAAACTGAAGTAGCGAGGATCGGTTTGGATCTGAATCCTTAAGTCCGATTCAGCCTTGGAGAGATTGATGCTGTGCGGAAATCGCTCGACGGTGAAAACTTCGCGACATAGCGCTTCAACTCTTTCCAAGTCTTCAGCCGCGATCACGATGTCCAAATCCAAGCTGACCAGAGGTTCTGCATAGGCGTTTACTGCCTGGCCGCCAATAACGCAGTATCGCGCTTTGTTCTCCTCAAGCAGCGAGATTACGTCGTGGAGCAGATCGCTGTCATCCATCACAACAGTCTTCCAAAAGGTTCCTGCCCGCACATCGCTCCTTCAACCTAAGCCGCCGGCTTGAAGTACAACACCATGCTCGCTCCCACTGCCACAAACAAGAATCCGGCGTAGAGCAGTGGATTCGGCGCCACCTTGGGCGGGTGCAGCCACATTGAAAATAGCACGTTCACCAGCGGAGCCCCTCCAAACACCAGTGGCATGACATAGGTTGGCAGGCCTCCTGTCCGGAATGCCCAGATAATACAAACGGCGCCCAGAGCCCCCAAAGCTCCGCCGAGCCCTGCGGAGAGAGTGCCGCCTGTATTGAAGTTGTTCAAGCCTCCCTGCGCCGATAGCGTGATGACGGGCACCAATACTCCAATCAAAAAGTAGGCAATTCCAACGCACAGCAGCGCCCGGAGCGGGTTTCCCAACTGAACTTGGCCCTTATGCAAAATGGGTCCGTACATGCCCCAAGAAATCACCGCGCCTACCACGAAGAGGGTCCAAACCATAGGGAGTCTCCTAGTCAAAAGAATAAGCTGTAAGTGAGTATCGTTTCGGACGACTGCCGCTTGCGATTCGCGCGCTGGCCAAGAATCCTGGCGTCAAAAGTCCTCAGCGTTCAGCCGAGCGCTGATTGCCAAGCCCTGATTGCTGGTTTACGGTTTGCTGACTAACCGATTTCCCGAAACAATACAGCGCCTCGCGCGTACGCAAATAGATCCGGCCGTCGGCAATCGCGGGAGTCGCGTTACAGTCCTCCCCCATGTCGTTGATGGACAGGATCTCCCAATCCTTGCCTGGCTTCAGCACGGTGACCTTACCCTCGTGACTGACTGTGTAGACCTTGCCATCGGCAGCCACAGGAGACGCGAAGTAGTCTCCCAGTGCTCCCTGGAGTCTCCCTTGCTTCAACACCGCTCCAGTGGCTGCGTCAAGGGCAGTCAAGACTCCGCCCTCCTTCATCAGGTAGAGCACATTCTGATATAGGAGTGGTGAAGGAACGTTCGGCAGTGCCTTTTGATATCGCCAGAGGAAATTCTTCTCGGTGAGATCGCCTTCGCCGCCCAAGCGAAAAGCCAACACCGCATTCTGTGCTGCCCGGCGTGACCGATAGAATCGCCAATCGCGTTCGCCGAGGAACCCATCCCGGTCCAAATCAAACGACTTCCAGTCCTTCTGCATCTTGTCGTCGCCGGTTTCCTCCGGGGAGATCTTCCCGTCTTTATTCCCGTCCTTTGTTTTCAGCACATCCTCAAAAGGCGGAACGTTCTCCTGCTGCCCCTCGTCTGCACCACCCGCCCAGCCATGCACGTAAACGATGTGGTCGCCGAGAACGGGAGTCGATTTCATCTGCCAGGTTGAACCCCGCGTCCACCAGATTTCTTTCCCAGTAGCAACGGAGTAGGCTGTGAGCTGCAGCGAGCCAGAGATAATAACTTGAAGTTCCCCGCCCTTAGGTCTGTAAAGAACGGGCGTCGCGAAACCACGAGTGTATTCAGGACGCTCAATGCGCCACTTCAATTTGCCGTTGTTCTTATCCACTGCGACAAAGAATGATCCACTTTCGGCATCGCAAATTTGGAGCACCTTGTCCTCAGCTAGAATGGGCGAGGCTCCCATGCCGAACGGGTTGTTGAAAGGGCCCAAGGGAGTGCGCCACCGCTCTTTGCCGTTCAGATCAAACGACATCAATCCATAGTCGGTAAAGAAAACGTACAGGTTCTTTCCATCGGTAACCGGACTCGGCGAGGCCGGACTGTTGGCTTTATGCAGTTCTTCCTTGCGAGGCCGTGCAATCTCGACACGCCACAGGATCTTTCCGCTGCTACGATCCAGGCACAAGATGAGCATGTTCTGTTCATCATAGCCGGTTAGAAAAATGCGGCCCTGCGTCAGCACTGGAGAGGAGTGCCCCGCTGGCAATGGCGTTCTCCAAACGACGTTCTCCTGCGGTCCGAACTTCACGGGCAGATCCTTGGTATCTGCCAAGCCGGAGGCGTTCGGGCCGCGGAACTGAGTCCAATCCCCAGCCAGCGATGGAGCGCAAAGTACAAGTGTGAGACTAAGAATGCCCTGCAATTTAAGTTGTGGCATCAGAAGGTCCTCTCTACTTGGTAACCTTGAAAGGAGTACAGAACGAGAACAACACAACCGACCTCAACAGGTTCGCTGCGTTGACTGGCACCTTGAAAATTGACGGCTCATTCTAGCATCTCTCTTGTCCGTTGCAATCCGCAAAACCCTGTGTGATATTACGTTGTCAGTCCTAAAGCAGTTTCCCAGACACCTTATGCGCTTCATTCTAGCGGGCATGGTCATCGCCGTTTACCTTCTCCACCAGGACCTCTGGTTCTGGCGAACCGCGCAGCCACTGGTTTTTGGGTTCCTGCCGATTGGGCTTTTCTACCACGCAGTTTTCTGCCTCCTCTGCTCCGTGGTCATGATCCTGCTCGTGAAGTTTGCCTGGCCTGTTCAGTTCGACGAGGCCGCATCCGCCCTCCTGCCGGAGGACGAAGGCCGTTGATACCTGCCCTCTTCGTTTTCACCTACCTGGCGATTGTTCTCTACGTTGGCATCTTTGCTTTTCGGAGATCCTCGCGTCACGAAAGCGCCGAAGACTATTTCCTCGCCAGCCGTTCCCTGGGCCCAGCTGTTTTTCTTTTTTCGCTGTTCGGTACCAACATGACAGCGTTTACGATTTTGGGATCTTCCGGCCATGCATTCAGCAACGGGATTGTCACCTTCGGCCTGATGGCGTCGGCGTCTGCACTCATCATTCCTCTGACGCTGTTTCTTGTTGGAACTCGGCTTTGGGCTCTCGGCAAGCGGTTCGGCTTCATGACGCCGGTGCAATTTTTTCGTGATCGCTGGGAGTGTGGTCACATTGGCACGGTCATCTTTGTGGTCCAGGCGGCCCTGCTGGTTCCTTACATCATCATCGGCGTGATGGGTGGCGGGTCAACCCTTTCAGCAATCAGCGGTGGCTGGGTACCCTACTGGCTGGGAGGTGCGATGGTTGCCATGGTCGTGATGGGTTATGTTTTCTTCGGTGGCATGCGTGGAACAGCGTGGGTGAACACGTTGCAGACCATCATTTTCCTTTCGTTTGGTGCGGCAGCGCTTCTTGTGATTGGATCAGGCATGGGCGGATTCCGGAAGGCGGCAGAGGAAATGCTCGGTTCTCCGGCAACGGAACCTTTGCTCACGCGCGAACGCATTTCTCCCTGGTTCTTTTTGAGCTACACATTCATTCCGCTTTCCACCATCGCTTTTCCGCACATCAACATCTTTTGCTTGACGGCCCGCCGCATGCAGCAGTTCAAACCCACGGTGATTCTTTACCCAATTTGTCTGCTAGCGATCTGGCTGCCTAGCGTTTTTCTCGGTGTTATGGCAAACCGAGCGACAGAGGTACCTTCAATTGCCACAAAGCTCGAGGCCAGAAAAACTCTAGCTGCGCAAGGCAGCGAATTGTCTCGTGAAGAGCGCAGCCAGCTGCGCCAGACTGCGGCTGGTGACGACGTCATTGTGCTGCTGCTCAACCACTACGCTCCCATCTGGCTGGCTGGCCTGCTGGGTGCCGGCATCATGGCGGCGGTTATGGCGAGCGACTCGCAGATCCTGGCCCTCTCTACCATGTTTACAGAGGATGTCTTTGCCTTCTATGGAGGCAAAGAGCGCTTCGGCCCGGCAGCGCAAGTGCATACCGGAAGGATTTTTGTTCTGGGACTGACTGCCGTGGCTTACCTCATCGCCCTGCGGGCTCCAACCACCATCTTTGAACTGGCTGTGCAATATGCGTTTTCCGGCTATGCGTCACTATGCCCCTTGTTGGCCGCGGCGCTCTTCTGGAAGGGCAGCACCAAATGGGGTGCGCTAGCCTCGACGCTGTGGACGGTTTTTGCAGTTGTTGCAGTCGCGGTCTTTCAATACGCCGTCCCGGCGCCCCAGTCTGGACCGCCAACCACCGTTTGGACACTTTTCGGGACAGCCGCCTTGAGCCGCACGCTGGGAGGAACCTCAGTATTCGGGCTGATGCCAGTGGTTCCAATGGTCCTGATCTCACTGTTGCTAATGGTCGTGGTTTCGCTCCTGACCCAAAAGCCGGGTCAGCAAACTTTGATTCGCTATTTTCCACAAGCTGAGGAAAGTAATCATCGGAGTGGTGCCGGCCAGTGCCTGGTTGCCGGCGCAATCGAATAGCGTACACACCGATTGCAATGGTGAAGAAAATTCTTGTACCGCAGGTCGGCGTTTTCTGGCTGCGGCTCCATCCTGATCAAGCTGGAACACCGTTGCTCTAGACTGAGAGAATCGATCTCGACAGGAATAGCCGCAACCCCGCACCCGCGTGGCTTAACGCGACAGAAGTGAGGCGGCTTCGAGTCCGACGATTCAAATCGAGGGATACTATGTCCAATTCAGCACCAATCGGCACTGCACCTCGCATGACACAGGTGCAGTGGCTGATCTGCATTATTGCCTCCATCGGCTTCGCTTTCGATACCTATGAGCTGCTCATGCTTCCCCTCATCGTGCGGCCCGCGCTCGAGCAGCTTGGAGGTTTGCAGTTCGGTACTCCTGAGTTCGCCCGCTGGCGGGACTTCATGTTCTATGTACCCGCGGTGTGCGGCGGTGTTTTTGGCCTGCTGGGTGGTTACTTGACTGACCTGCTGGGGCGCCGCAGGATACTGACCTGGAGCATTCTTCTCTATGCGGGTTCGGCCTTCATGGCGGGCTTTGCAACGTCACTGCCGATGCTACTCATACTCCGGACAACGACTTTCATTGGAGTATGCGTTGAGTTTGTTGCAGCTACCGCCTGGCTGGCGGAACTATTCACTGAGCCCAAGCGGCGCGAATCAGTCATTGGATGGACGCAGGCCTTTTCGTCGCTGGGAGGCTTTCTGGTGAGTCTGATGGCCCTCGTGATAGCCAACACGGCAACGAGCCTGCCTGCCATTCATGGCCGCCATGACAACTGGCGCTATCTGCTGATCTCCGGCCTGATTCCAGCGATTCCTCTCATTCTTATTCGTCCGTTTCTGCCCGAGTCACCCGCCTGGAAACAGAAGAAGGCCGCCGGTACTTTGAGGCGACCAAGCCTGGGCGATCTCTTCAAACCCGAGTTCTCACGAACCACAATTGTTTCCGCCCTGATTTTTGCCTGCAGCCTCGGCGCCGCGTTTGGCGCCATTCAACAGTTGCCACAGATCGTACCTGCTTTGGTCAAGGTTGACGCCAGTGTTCCGCCCCAACAGCGGCAGCAAATCGTTCAGGCGACGGTTGCAGGCGTCCAGACGGTCCAGGAAATGGGCGGCCTCGCAGGCCGAATGCTCCTCGCATTTCTAGCCGTGCGAATTGTTTCCCGCCGATCCTTGCTACGAGTCTTTCAAATTCCCGGCCTGATTATCTTGCCGTTGGTGTTCCTGTACCCTGCCGTGCATGACCTGACGCTGCTGAAGTGGGGCATCTTCCTGGGAGGTCTATTCACAGTCGGTCAATTGAGCTTCTGGGGCAATTATCTGCCGCGCGTCTATCCCACGCACTTGCGCGGCACGGGTGAGAGTTTCGCAGCTAACATTGGAGGCCGCATGATCGGGACTTCGGCCGCCGTGCTGACCACGCAAATGACAGGCTTGATGCCTGCTGGTCCCCCCGCGACAAAGCTCGCCTACGCAGCAGCAGCAGTGGCGGCATTCGTCTACGCCGTAGGACTCATCGCCAGCTTCTGGCTGCCAGAGCCAGAACAGGAACTGCCTGAGTGACGACAGGATTACGGAGACGGTCAGACAGGATTCGAGACAGGATTTACATGATTCACAAGATTCAGAGCGGTTCTTGTTGGACCATGACGACAGGATTAATGACAGGGGTCAGACAGGATTTAAGACAAAATTTACATGATTCACAAGATTCAGAGCGGTTCTTGTTGGACGTTTCGCGTAATCAACCATAGAAAAGAGCTATGAGCGACGACGACTTGACGGAGAAAATCATCGCGTGTGCGTTCAAGGTTCATAAGGCTTTGGGCCACGGGTTTTCCGAGAGGGTCTATGAGAACGCGATGCGAGTGGAACTAGCTCGTCAACGCCTGAAAACAAAGCAGCAAATCGCGATCCAGGTTTACTACGAAGGCGAAGTCGTCGGAGAGTTTGTTCCTGATCTTTGGGTTGATGATCGAGTGTTGGTGGAACTCAAAGCGGTTCTCAGCCTACAGAAGGAGCACGAAGTGCAGCTAGTCAACTACCTCACCGCCACCAAGGTTGATACTGGCTTGCTCATCAATTTCGGTCCCTCAGTCGAGATCAAACGCAAATTCCGAACCTACAAGCCAAAAGCGAAAGGCGCAGTCTAATCGGAAACTGACGTGTCCAATGGGCTCGAATACCAGCTCTTCGTGATTCCAGCTGGCTTCATCCTGTAAATCTTGTAAATCTTGTCTAAACTCCGTCGTCAATCCTGTCGCTCTTCTGGCTCAAGAAGTCCGAACTTTGACGAGTAGTGCAACGGAACTTCTAAGGAGCGTTTGTGTTCGAGGAAGTACACCGTGCAAGCATCGTAGGGATACGAGTAGATGTGGATAGACACGGCCCGTTGATTGAGTTCCCCTGGGTTGGCGACAGAGTGAATCGGTTCCTGAGGCTCGACTCTGCCGGGGTTTGACGGGTCCATCCAGTAACGGCCGGACTCAGCAAGTTCACAGTGTTCGGTACCGTCCTGGCCTCCGACGACCCGATAGTTCTGAACCAGTAACCTCCCAAGTGGAACGGCCATCCAGCAATTCTGACCGCGATGGTTGTGTATCTGGCTCGTTTGCCCGGCTTCCCAACATATCGAAAGCAACTCGTAATGATCGCATTTGTCGATCAGGTTGCGGGTATAGTGTGACTTTCGGAAGAACAGATATTGTTCAAGGCTGCCGGGATCGATCGGGTGACTCTTGAGAAACTGATCTACGCCCTCCAAGGTGAAGGCCTCCCTCTTCAAACTCCGCAGGTCCTGAATGAACTCTTGAATCGAGTACTCCTTCGCCATGGTCCTCCCCCAAGAAAAAGAACCCGCCTTGACTCAACATACACCCAAACGGAACTTGTGAACCAGGAACACCTTCCTGTATTCTGAATCAAAGTCGCCACTCTGCTCGGATTTGATCCATAGAGTCCTTGCTGGATTGATCCCTTGAAACAATGAATCAGCCGGGGAACATCATGTCGATTCAACGGCCCGTAGTCACCCACGATCCAGAAAATAGCGAAACGCCCCTCGGCGAGATGCGCTCCTGGGTCACGCCGAATGTGTTTTTCTTTGTCCGCAACCATTTTGATGAGCCAGATATTGCTCCTGAAGCTTGGAGGCTTCAGATTCATGGACAGGTACGATCTCCCCGTGTCTGGACATGGGAAGAGCTGGCCGGCCTTCCCGAGCGGACAGTGTTTGCCACGATGGAGTGCGCCGGCAATGGGCGCTCCTTCTTGCACCCCGTTGAACCGGGTGTGCAGTGGGGGGCCGGCGCGGTCGGCCACGCCGAATGGAGCGGTGTTCCTTTGTCTCTGGTGCTCGAACGCTCAAAGCCGATGAGCGACGCACTCGAAGTGATGTGTGAAGGGGCAGACTTGGGCACCGAGCCCGATCATCCAGACCCAATGCGGTTCGCGCGTGGGCTGCCGCTTGCCAAAGCTCTGCACCAAGACACGTTGTTGGCGTTCAGGATGAACGGAGAACCTCTGACACGCAGCCACGGCGCTCCGGTTCGGCTGATTGTACCTGGCTGGTATGGCGTCTGCTCTGTGAAATGGATCAGCCGACTCGAAGTTCTGGATGAGGCGTTCAGCGGCTACTTTCAGTCCAACAAGTACACGATTCGACGGCGTGAGGGACTCGGAGAACGCAAGGTACGCCTGACACGCATGGCTGTAAAAAGCGAGATCCTTCGGCCCAGACCCAACGTCACGCTACAGCCTGGCGTGAACCGCATTTCCGGAATCGCCTGGGCCGGCGAAGAAGCTGTGGCTGCTGTGGATGTCAGCGTGGATGGCGGAAAGTCGTGGCAACAAGCCTCGCTGGTGGGTCCGCAAGCACCTTACTCATGGGCGCTGTGGGAGTATCTTTGGGATGCGAACCGGCCCGGCGAGTATTTCTTGATGTGTCGAGCAACCTCAACCTCCGGGGAGAGCCAGCCTGTGATGCACGATGCCTTGCGAGGCGGTTACATGATCAACTTCGTCCGCGCTCAGCACGTCAAGGTCGTTGGCGCTGGAAGAATTTCTGAGTCGTGGGGAGACGCCGTTTCCCGGCTCGACGTCCTGTCTCATCAGGCGAAGGACTTTGCGCACAAGCGCCTCGACATCGAGCTGAACTCCGAGTTCACCGATGGTGGAGGGATTTAGCAACTTGCTGAACTTGGGAACCGCTGACCTCAGCGGCGAGCGTTCAACATCATCGAGCAGCCGCTAATCATCTCATCGCCGCAGAGGATTGCGGTCCCTTCCTTCTCACCCTACCGTTGCAAAAGCTCGATCCAGAGCTTTGACTGCTTCATCGATATCATTCTTGGAGCACGTGAGCGCGGGTCCGAGCCGGATGACATGTCCCCACAAACCACCTTTGCCAATCAGCAAGCCAAACTCTCGGGTCTTTTCAAAAACGGCGGCTACGGCTTGTGAATTCGGCGACTTGTCTGGATAGACGAGTTCCAGAGCCTGCATGAGTCCCATTCCTCGAACCTCGCCAATGCATGGATACTTGTTCTTAAGTTCTTCCAGCTTGTCGCGGAAATAACCGCCGACTTCTTTCGCGTTTTTGACCAGTTGCTTCTCCTCGATGTAGCGGATCACAGCGAGCGCCGCTGCCGCCGTAATTGGGTTTCCACCGAAAGTCGAAAAGGTCTGAGACTTGTAACTGGCAGCCACTTCGGGGGTCGCAATCGTGGCTCCGATCGGAACGCCGTTTGCCATACCCTTGGCAAAGGTCATGACATCCGGTTCCACCTCCCAGTAACTGATCCCGAACATCGACTCTCCCGTTCGGCCCCATCCAGTCTGGACTTCGTCGATGATCAGCAGGCCGCCGTATTTCTTGATGATGTCGCGGACGACTTTGAAGTACTCCTTCGGCGGCGTGATGAATCCACCCACACCCTGAATCGGTTCAGCCAGAAACGCGGCAATCTCGCCGGAAGTCGTGGTCTGAATCAGTTCTTCCACATCCGTCGCGCAGCGCAACTCGCAGGAGGGATAAGTCAACCCGAATGGACAGCGATAGCAATAAGGCGCGGCAGCATGCACAACCCCTGGAACGGACGAGGGTAGAACCTTCCAGTTTGAATGTCCTGACGCACCCATCATGGCGTGCGATCGTCCGCTGTAGCCGTGCCGCAACGCCACAATTTCCTGCGCCCCCGTGTGAAGCTTCGCCACCACGAGCGCTGTCTCGTCGGCTTCGGTGCCGCTGTTGGTGAAGTAGCTCTGCTGCAAGCGACCCGGTGTGATCTCAGCCAGCTTTTCCGCCAACTCGACGACGGGCTGGTTGATGTAAAGCGTTGAGGTATGCTGCACCTTCTTCATCTGCGCCTCGATAGCCGCAGTGATCTCGGGATGGCAATGGCCGATGCTCACGGTAAGCACGCCGCCAAAGAAGTCCAGGTAGGAACGGCCTTCGACATCCCAAACCCGCATGCCCTCGGCACGTTCCACCACCAGGGGTTCGCGGTAGTAGGTGTTGGCGCAAGGCCATATGTATTGCAGCTTCTTGGAAACGGTATCGGTTTGGGTTTGCGTGGCCATCCGGACTCCTCGCGAAGAGTTGAAAGTGAGAATCTCTACTGTTTTGCCAACTCTGCTTCTGACGTAAGAGTACTCCGCCAGGATTGCAGCAGCAGCGGTATAAATAGTATCTAATCCGATGGTTGTCAGGAAGGATTCTCACGTTCCTGAAGAATCGAACTACTTCTGAGGCATTTCCGGCGCGTGCCAATTCATCGAGTCAGTTGCCAGTCATAGGAAGACGGCTGGCGTTGTGACAACTTGGCGCAATCTATTTATTCCATTTGAACTAGCCTAAAGAGATTGATCTACACAAGCGGCATTTTCTTCGGCGTACTGGGGGCGGTCGTTTCACAGGATCAGCAGCTGAAAAAGAGGGCGAAACGCAGGAGTAATCCCGTGTCTTTCTGTTTCCGGCACGCCGTCATACGTCACCATGACTTGGTTTTGCTAAACAGTAGGCGATTACTCGCGGGGAACGGGCCTCTGACGACCTCCAACTTCCGGTTAGCCGACTTAACCGGCCAATCTCTGCTCATTCTTAGGGCGTGCGGAGTTTGCGCGCCTCGATGACGATTTTGGTGAGCCGATTGGAGAGTCGGTTGAGGCAACTGCGAGAAGTGCTGTTCGGCAGTGCGCGGCGGAACATCTCCAGCACCTGTTGAGCAGCGAGTAGAGAATCGATCACCCCGTCGAGGCCAGCTCGAGGGGCAAACGGCACCTTTGGCTGCGGAACAAGATGCCGAGGTTTTGAACGAGCCCGCTCGAATTCCCGCTGGAGATCATTCAACGCCACATCCAGATATTGCATCGTCATCTCGGGAGAGGTGTGGCCGAGTAATTTCATCAGGGCGGGCAGGCCGACACCGGCTCGAAGCATCTCCGTGGCATAGGTGTGACGAAACTGGTGGGGGACGATGCGTGTGGAAAGGCCGAGCGAATGGCAGACCTGATGCAAGTAGTCACGAAGGCGCCGAACGAGTGTTGCTTTGGTGCTCGGACGGGCCAGGAGCCGTCCATCCGCAGGCAGCGGATCAAGGGAGCGAAAGAATCGGAGGCGATGGACGAGTTCGCACACAAAGGAATCCACGGGGACCATCCGTTCCGTTTTGAGTTTGCCGAGCGGCACGTGAATCGCCCATTGACCCGGGCTGGAGGAGCGAAGGCAGTCGAAGGACAAATCGGCGCACTCACCGATGCGCATGCCGGTGTGGCGAATGAGCAGAAAGGTGTTGCCGCCCAGATCATTGCGGCCGCGGAACTCCCGCTGCAGAAGTTGATCCTGCTCGGTCGTGAGCGGACGTGGCAGTCTTTGCGGGACGCGCGGAATGTCCTGGCGGCGGATCAGATGAGCGAGTTCAGAAAGCTGTTCGGTCCAAGCCAGTTCGTTCAAGATGGAGCGCAGAGCGATGAGCCGGTTGAAGTAGGAGGCAGTCGACAGCGGCGGCCCTTGTGAGCGCAGGCGGGACATCCAGGCCAGAATGTGAGGCTCACGGCGCAATTGGTCCAGGGAGCTGACCTCGGGATGAGCGGTGCCGAGATAGCTCAGGAAGTTGTGGGCAGTCCCGCGGTGATGACGAGTGGTCTCGGGACTGAGTGCAGCGCCGAGGGAATCGACGGCGCGGTCAAAGACAGGGACCAGACGATGTTGGAGCGGAAGGCGGCGCGCGCGGTTCATGAGGAGGTCACTGGAAGGGGGCGAATGTGCTGCGCCACCGCACGCGCATACTGAAGATAGACGTCTTGTGGGGTGACCTGCACATAGCGCAGCGTGGTCTGGATGTTGGCGTGACCCATCAGCTGCATAAGCGCGGGCAGGCTGATACCGGCGCGTACCATGTCCGAGGCAAAGGTGTGTCGAAACCGATGGGGGTTGGCGAGCTGGATGCTGGTGGTCTGGCGATGGTAGCGAAATAAGGAACGTAATCCCGCAGGGGTCATGCGGGCTCCGCGCGCGCGTCCTTTGAGTGAGACGAATAACGCGGCGGAGCAGGGATTGGGTCGTTCCAGCCGCAGGTAGTGTTCGAGCAGTTGCACGGTTTCCGGCGCCAACGGCAGGAAGCGAAATCGGTTGCCTTTGCCACGAACCCGAAGCTGGGCTTCGGAAAGCAACGCGTCGTCCCGATTCAGAGCCAATACTTCGGCGGACCGCAGCCCTTGCAGCAGCATCAAGCCCACGATGGCGAAATCACGCGACGTGCGGAAACTGGACCAGAAGCGCGCTACTTCATCCACGGAGAGCGGCACCGTGTTGCGCTTAGGCACCTTCACTCGCAACCGGCTCATCGCCACCCACGGCCGGCCAAGGCCCATCGGTCTTCGCCGCAAGAAAGCTTGATGAAAGCCGCGGGCGATCTGACAGGGAGCATCGGGGAACTCGTTGCGGAGGGCGCGATCGGCGACGGCGACGCGGTCATTGATGGTGGAAGGGAAAGGCCGTGGTTGTCGGCTGGACTGGAAGCGCACATAATCGAGGAGCGTTGACTGAGTCAGGTCACCTTCCCTAACGTCGCCGGTGTGATGAACACTCTCCCACCAGCGGATAAAGTGCAGGAGGTTGTGAGCGTAGATGCGCAGGGTCGTGTCCGCCAAGCGGCGGACATATTCGCGGTCCAGGTAGCGATTGATCCAGCCGACCTCTCGGCCGGTGGTTTGCTCGACGACACGAACCGGACTTTGTGCTGGGTTGGAGGTCTGCTGGTAAATCACGTGGAACTTCATGGCTGAGCGGCCTCCAGGAGAGACTGGAACTGTCGCGCATCACCGCCTCGGACGAAGAAGGAGTTCGGATCGTGGCCATCGGGCAGGAGAACGCGGCGAGGGGCGATGCCTTGTGCCCGGAGACGATGTGCGAGCCGCCGCGAGGCTTGTTGGCCGCTGTCGTTGGCATCGACATCGAAGGTGAGATAAACGGTACGCCGACAGTCGCACAGCTGTCGAAACTGGCAGGCGTTGAGATGGGTGCCCAACGAGCAGGTGACGTGGTGAAAACCCGCCTGCCACAACACGGCATAGTCGAACAGCCCCTCGACGAGAATCACCTCGGGGCATTGTCGAACCTGCTCCCAGGCATACAAGCCACCCTTGGAGCCTGGGAGGAATCGATGAGCGAAGGCGGCAGCGATACTGCGGCCGTAGAGGTTAACGATGCGTCCGCCTTGGCAGCACGGGAAGACGACGCGCCTGTGGAAGGCGTCGCAGCCCTGCGGGTTGAGCAGACCGAGACGCCGCAGGAAATCGAAAGAATAGCCTTGCGCCGTGAGATGACGGCGCAAGCTCGCGCCGGGGGCGTAGCCGATCCGCAGCTGTTTGATCGAGGCGGGATCGTGCAGTCCGCGTTGCCTAAGATAGCTCAGTGCCTCGGGGTAGCGATCGAGTTGCTGTTGATAGAAAGTGGCGGCTTGTTCGAGCACGGCGGCAGGGTCGGCTGGAGGAGCGCATTGCTGCTGGAGGTAAGCAAGGCTTTGGCGGAAGGACAGATGGCGGGACAACTGGACAAAGCGCAGGAGATCGCCGCCCTGGCCGCAGCCGTGACAGTAAAAGAGATTTTTGCTGGCGTTGACATAAAACGAAGGCCGGGTTTCCGGGTGCAGAGGACAGAGTCCGACGAACTCGGAGCCGTGACCGGCAGGGCGGGCGGTCCAATTCTGCCGCTGCAAGTAATCAAGGAGCGGCAGGCGCTGTTTGAGTTTTTCAACCTCTTCGTCCACGGCGCTGTTTTGCCTCCGGAGACGAGCGTAGGAGAAGGCCGCCAACCTTTCCAGGGAACGAGGGTGGGTCGAAAAATTTTCTCAGAGACGCAGAGGCCAAAGGATTTGCAGAGCCGGAGTCAGCCAAGACAAAGCTTCGTGACTCGTCTGGTCGGCGAGTGTCAGCCAATGAGCGATGCAGGTGAGGGTTTGACGCAGAAAGGAAGCCGCTGGCTGGGAGGGATCCAGGCCCTGGGCCCAGCGACGGAGCGTGGAGGGATCGGGCACCCGATTAGGGTCTTTGAGCGGAGGCCTTGCCTCTTCCCAGGAGCAGTGCTCCACCACACGCCGCCGCCATGCCTGACAACGAGCCAGTAAGCTGTAGCGCGTGTAAGGGAGCGAAAGCCCCGGCAGGAAGGTGAAGGTCTTCCCGCAACCGGGGCAGCGACCGCGACGGATGCCAATCCAGTCGTGATGCTCATCGTGCGCCTGCTTGCGGCGGCGTCCGTGACCGATGATCGAATCGCGTTCACAAACGGGGCATTGCCGCAGAATAACCTCGGCACAGCTTGCAGCCCAATCGGTTTCGAGCTTGTCCGGCGGGACGGAAAGTGGGATAAAGAGAATCGTACCTCATGGGAGCTCTGCCCCAGGCGTTGACCTGCCAAGATCTGAGCCGGAAGCGGAGCTCCTCCCCCCTGAAACGAAAATCCCAACTGGAAGAGAATAACGCTTCTCGGCTACAGTTTTTGAGAAGTGTGATTCAGAACATTGGCCGGTAATAATCGACCAACCGGACAGAACGGAGATACCTTCCGATAACGCCACTTCCCAAGCCCACTCGGTGTGGGCTGGGCGTTGAGCAAAGCACGTTCGCGGCCAGCAAACGCTGATGGCCGACCGCAAACAATAAGGAGCACTCGCCTACTCGGCGCGTAGCGCTTCGGTTGGGTCCACGTTCGAGGCACGACGCGCGGGCAGGTAGCTAGCGATCGCCGCCGCAGCAACCAGTCCAATTGAGACCGCCGTGTAAGTGACGGGATCAACCGAGTCGACATTGAATAACAGCGCCGACATGAGCCGCATGAGCGCTGCCGCGGCAGCAAGCCCGAAAATTACACCCGCTGAAGCGAGCGCCACGCCTTGCCGGACCACCATGGCCTTCAAGGCACCGAGCGGCGCTCCCAGTGCAATGCGGATTCCTAATTCGCGCGTGCGCTGTGATACGGAATACGAGATTACGCCGTAAATTCCGACCAGGGCAAGCAGCAGCGCCATGCCGCCCGCAATCGCCAGCATCACCAGAGCAAACGAGCTGCGCGCCATCGACGCGCGATACATCTCGTCCATCGTGCGAACGCGGGCGAATGGGACATCGCTGCTGACCGACGAGACGGCTTCCCGGACCTGGTTCATCAAGCTCTCTGACCCCGCCCGGTTAGTTCGCAGCGCAAACACGACATCGCGCCGAACGAAGGTTGAATCACCCGAAAAATTGTTCATCAAGACCGGCCAGTAGACAGTGGTCGGTGGCTTCTGATCGGCTCCGTCGTGCCTTACATCGGCGACGACTCCAACGATCTCTCGCCAATCATCTTTCATCCCTTGCCGGATGCGCTTGCCAATCGCCGCGGACGGGCTGCCCCCCATTTCTCGCGCCGTGTTCTGGGAAATGATGGTGACTTCCCGTCGCCCATAGAGATCGTTCCAGGTGAAATCGCGGCCGGAGATGAGCCGGATGCCCATGGCTTGGAAAAAGCCCGGAGCGACGAATTTGAAGCGCCGCAGCGGCGGTAGCTCTCCTTCTCGATACGCGCGGTCCTCGGCATAGAGAACGTCGGTGCTATTGTTGCCGTCGGTGGGAACAGAGTCGCCGAATGCAGCCATGACCACGCCGGGAATCTCGGAAAGCTTGCGCTGAATCCCCTCGAAACTGCGGATGACTCGCTCGGGTTCCTTCACCGCAGTCTCGGGAAGGAAGATGTGGAATGTCTGGAGGCCGGTCGCACGAAATCCGGGGTCCACTCGCCTTAGTGACTGGAAGGTGCGGATCATGAGACCGCTTGCGATGAGAAGGACAACCGCGAGGGCAGTCTGTATGATCACCAGCGCATTGCGAGTGCGATGCCGCTCCCGGGTTTGGCTGAGCGTGCGGCTGCCGGCGCGCAACGCTGCGGTTACGTTCGGCGCAGCATGCTTGATTGCCGGAACCAGGCCGAACATGAGAGCGGCGGCAAGAGAGATTACCAGTGTGAACACAATCGCCGGCGCGTCTATCGTGATATTCTCCAGGCGCGGCAGGTAGACCGGGGCCATCGAGATAAGCAGGCGCAGTGCTGCCCAGGCAAATCCAAGTCCGGCCGCTCCGCCAAGTGCGCCGAGAACCAGGCTCTCCAAGAGAAGTTCTCCGGCGATTCGGCCGCGACTCGCTCCGAGCGCCTGCCGGATTGCAAGTTCCTGTTGGCGAGCCTCGGCACGAACCAATAAGAGATTGGCTACGTTGGCGCATGCGATCAGCAGCACCACTCCGATGCTTCCCATCAGGATCCATAGCACCTTGCCAAGCTCACCCACAACATCCTGATGGAGCGGGCGAAGAGCCGGCTGAATGTTTGCGTCTTGAAACATCTTTGCGCTGAACCCAGGCGGCGGGGGAAAGCTTGCTTGCGCGATAGGAATCAGCCGGGCGATATCCGCACTAGCCTGCGTCAGCGTGACTCCAGGCTTTAGCCGCGCGATCCCGCGGTAATTGTAACGGCCGAGCACCGTCTTCGCCCGGTTGAAACGATACGGTAAGAAAATTTCCGGGTTCTCGTCGAGAAACCGGAAGTTTGGCGGCATAACGCCGATGATTTCCTCTGCCCGACCGTTGATGAGAATACGGCGGCCCACCGCCGAGGAATCGCCGCCGAACGTTTTCTGCCAATAGGCATGGGTCAGGACGACAGTCTCCGGGCTGTCCGGTTCCGTATCCTTCGCCGTGAACGAGCGGCCGACTACGGGCACGATGCCCAATGCGGCGAGCGTCCCATCGGTGACCGAGATCGTGCGCACCTGCTCCGGCGTCTCTTTCCCGGTTACGGTTACGGTATCCTCGCCCCAGATTCCCATATTCGAAAAGGACCGATTCTGTTCGCGGAAGACGAAGTAGTCGGAAGGGGAGAGCGAGACCTCTTTGAGGTTGATATTGGGCGCTGTCTGCCAGAGGGCGACCAACGTCTCTGGTTCCGGATAGGGCAGCGGTTTGAGCAGGACGCCATTGACGACGCTGAAGATGGCGCTATTAGCGCCGACGCCGATCGCGATCGTGAGGATCGTCACCAGAGTGAACATGGGGGAGCGGCTCAGCCGATGGAGAATATGTTGGAAGTGCTGTCGCGCAACTGCCATAAAGACTACTACGCTTGAGCAGCAGGAGGAGTTCCAAGTATTCTTAGCCTGGTTTCCGTGCACCGCGCTGAGCAAAGCCGTTGCCTCTGGTTTGTGGGAAACCGGAAAACACGGATGTGCCCCAGGCGGGTGATGGGATGATTGCCCCTGGGAAACGGTGTTCTCGGAATGTAGGAGAGGTCCGCTCCGAGCGGATGACGGGCCAACCGGAAGTTGGCTTACCGAGGCGACTGCCAATTCCGCATGTTAGGGCGATGGGTCCTCCCCAGTGTTTACCGATCCGGTGAATAGTGTCGGTACCCATATGGAGATTGGCGGTCTGTGGGACCTTGACACCCACTGTGACCATTCTCGGGGTACCGCAGACCCTTTCGAGCAGGCCAATTTGCTTCGAGCAGGTGAGACGTGAAGTGGTATAGTCTCTTCGTTCGCTTTGCCAATGACTCGATCAAACCTGCATAGAAAATTAGCGGCGAAAGTTCCCTCACTCAATCATTCATACTGAATAACTTCCGTCGAGAGAGCAAACGTGGCTCTTCACCTAACCGAGCAGAATGTCGAGCAGCTTCTTACCATGCCGATCGCCATCGAGGCCGTTGAAGAAGCCTTTCGGCAACTGGGTAGCGGTCAAGCCGAGAATTTGCCCAGGCGCCGTCTGCATTCCGCCAAAGGCATGATGCATCTGATGGCGGCGTCGCTACCGTCTTGCGGCTACTTCGGCTACAAGACCTACACCGTATTCCCCGAACGAGTGCACTTCACCGTTTGCCTGCATAGCTCGGAAAACGGGGAACTGCTGGCGTTTATTGAAGCCGACCGACTCGGGCAGATTCGCACTGGCGCCGCGAGCGGCGTCGCGACGCGCTGGATGTCGCGGATCGACACGAAGGTTGTCGGTATTATCGGCGGCGGCCGGCAAGCCTACACGCAGGTGGAAGCTGTTTGTCAGGTAAGACCTGTCAATCAGGTACTTGCGTATTGCCGTTCAACGGAACGACTCACGCAGTTTTGCAAGGAAACCAACGAGCGGCTTGGCGTACTCTGTCATGCAGCCAGTTCAGCGGATGAAGTCGCCGCGGCGGCTGACGTTCTCATTACGATCACGAATTCAACTTCGCCCGTGTTCAAGGGCGAGTCGCTGAGGCCGGGAACCCATATCAACGCCGCAGGGTCGAATTTCCTGATCAAGCGAGAACTGGACGAAACCTGTATCCGGCGCTGCCGCTCGATTGTCGTGGATTCTAAAGATCAAGCACGGATAGAGTGTGGCGAGTTTTTGGGCCCACTGCAAAAGGGTCGGCTGACTTGGGATCAGATTCGCGAGCTTAGTGAAGTGGTGACTGTGCGTACCTTGCCCCGGACCGATCCCAAGGACATCACATTATTCAAATCACTGGGTGTTGCTTTGGAGGATGTCGCTGTCGCAGCGAAGGTTTATCAATTGGCTCGCGAAAGGAAGATCGGCAGAGCGATGGAGTATGGCGGCGAGGGAGGTTAACGCCAATAGGGGGTCAATTCAGGTTTCTTCTAACCAGATTGTTCTCGCGAGTCCCTTCCTCAATCTTGCTTTCCGGATCGATTCTGAAGATCAGCACGCGGCTTGCGCCGGGCTTCAGCCCCGAGAATTCCACAGCCTGTTTCCTGGGTGCCAGGTCCAAGGGTGCAGGCAACCCTTCGACTTGTTTCTTTAACAGGACGACGCGCTTCTCATTCTCCACTTGCAACGTAAACGCCGGCGCGGCGACTGCTCCCAGGTTGTGAACCGTCAGTGAACCCCGATCCGAGGCACGGTCATAGGTCAACTCTCCTGCCGCAAGATCGGGGACTTCCCCAAGCGGTGTTCCCTTCTTCACCTGCTTGATCTCGACCATCGTGGTCTTTTGCGGTCTCAGACTGAGCTGAATGTTGGCTCCCCGCCACAACGGTAATGTCCGGCGCGTGGTTTCAACGTCGATCTGACCCTGGCCGAGAACGTCGGTGCCTTCTACTATGGTATAGACGCCATTATCCAGATCCCACACCCGCAGATTCACGTCCAGGAGCGTCTTGGCGAGGTTGAAGGTGCTGATCTTGAGGGACGATGGTCCGGCCGCTGCCACCAGCGCGGCAAGATTCCCGTTGCCACCTTCCCAGCTCACGGCATGTCCCGGATAAAGCATCTGCGGATAGAAGGCGACACCTCCCAACCGGCTGCGTTGCAGCGCACGATGCGGAAACTGAAGCTGTATCGGTGCAATTTCCGCCTCGGTATACATCACTCTATTCTGGACGAGATGCTTCAGCAGCGCCGCTTGATAGTCCTCGATATGGCTCTTATTGGCAGTCAGCTCAAAAGCATGTTGGCGAGCCAGCATGCCGCTTTCATCCTGCAGGTTTCGGTCCCAAACATTGCGTTCGCGCACCCATAGCAGAATGTCTTCGCGGAACTTGGGATAGTTCTCGCTATAGGGTTCAACATCCAGGGATTCCATCCACCGGCCACTGGTGTTTTCGGCCAAGTCGATGTTTTGGGCCTTCAAGAATTCGTTGAGCAGCCAAAGATACTTGTTGTCCCCAGTCAATCGGTAAACCGCCCATAACAAATTCACGCGTTCAGGTTCTGGCAATCCTCGCCGGATCACTTCATCGCCGAAAAATCGAATCCCGATCGCGAGCCTCGGATACTTGTCCTTTTGCCAGTGAGCCAAAAGTGCATCACCGGCTTCGGTGAGCCAACGCATGGCGACGGGATGCCGGTTATACCAAGCGAGTGTTAGGGTTGGTTGCCAAAGCAGGGTGCTGTGTACGTCTTCGCGGGCGTAGAAACCCTCCTCAACCAGGTCGGTAGCGCTCAGCAAGGCTGATCGCAGGTGCCGGTGATTGGCCGGATTGCTGCCACTGATGCGTTCCAGCTGCCGCGTGGCTTCCATCAGCCGTTCTACCCAAACCGGATTGCCATAGTCCAGCAGTGCCGCAGCGCTGAGAAGATTGACCCCCTGGAGATAGAGCCGCTCGGGATTGCTGCGCTCGGTTCCCAGCCCTTTTTGCATCAGACCAGCAGCATCGCAAGCGCCCAATACAGCAAGCAAGGAATTGCGCAAAGGAACCGAAGGCCCATCAAGCAGCGCGACACCTGGCCAATTCATGGCCAGCTGCGTGTCGCCGATCAAGGAGTCGCTGAAGTTTCCGGCCTTGCTTTGTCTATTCTTCACCCACCATTCACTGTTTTGTTTCAGCTGGTCCACAATGAGCTGTTGTTGAAAGGCCCAGAGCGGAACGCCCGGCGGTGGCGCAGGTTGCTTGTAGTCCGGTGGGGTGCTGAGTGGCTTGATCCAACCTTGATAAGCCAAAGCCATGGTTTCTTTTGGATCGACCCTCAGGATGTCTTCAACGACAGCCAACAACTCATCGGCCGCCTTCGATTGCCGGCGTTTCTGCGTGATGTCCTCCAGCTTCCAAGGGCTTGTCTGGCTGAGCCTCCGAAAACTATCGCGCATCCATGCGAGCCGGTCAGCCATATACTCCTTGCGAGACAGTTCAGCTCCCGCACCGTCGCTCTGGCATAACCAGAGCTCCACCTCAGCGCCGGTCAGCAAGCTTCCAAAATCGAGTTGGTCACTCGCTAGAGTAATCCAAATGGGTGCACCCGCGGGAGCAACGATGTCAGGCAGGTCGAACGTGATACCGGAGCGAGGCAGGATTTTGGTACTGGCGTTGAACAATTCCCGCCCCCAGTACACCGGATCTTTAACGGAGAGGTCGATCAACGCTTCTGAACTACCGGCACCACCACTCAGTTTCAGTCGGATTGCATCGACGGCTGTGTGGCGTAGAAAGGGTGGGAGAATGATATGGCGATAGTGCAAGCTCGGTCCTGCCTGGGCCAACGCGGGTTCCGTCTTGGGCAGCAACTCCGGTGGCACTCCGACCCAAGCGGCCTGATCCAGCGGGAGGTAGCGACGCAACAGGCGCGTTTTCACTCCATAGAGTGTAGCAACCTGCGTCTTGGAGAGTCCCACCACGTTCACAGCGTCGGCAGCAGGCAAGAGCTTAAAGCTCACCCGAGAGGGGGGCGCTGACTTCTCCGGTCCAAGTTTTCCACCCCGGAGTAAAACAGCCGCCGCGCCGGGCTGCGGCACCGGCCGATCCTCCGCCCAACCCAACCGCGCTTTCCAGTGCCGATTCCAGGCATCTGGATTCTGTGCTGCGATCGAGGGCATGGTGCCCGCGCGGCCACTTCCAAGCTCAGACAGGCTCTGAACCGCAATCTCAGTCAGGGCGCTGGCGAAGACTCTGAGCTCGTCAAGAAATACGCGGCGCGCATTTCCCCGGGTGGTCTGGGGTGTAACCTCTTCCGTGTGGAGCCCCAACTGATCCAGATTGTGTGGCAGGTGGAGTTCGCCGAGCTTCTTTCCCGACTCGTGCCCGTCCACGTATAAGCGCACCCCTTCCATCTCATCCCAGGTGAAAGCCAGGTGAAACCATCTTCCGGAGACAAGTTCCGTTTTGCTGACGCTGACGACTTCATGCGGTGAGCCCTTGCGGTCGTAAATTCGAAGGCGAAGGTCTTCGCCACTCCATAACAAATGAATAAAGCGATATTCCGAATCGGCCTGCAGGGTCTGACTGATACGGACAATCGAAAATGGCGTGCGTCCCAAAGGCTCGTCCAGTTTCCACCAGACTCCCACCGTGCCACGCTCTCCGTAAACATTTCCAGGCGCATCATAGGTCAGCACGGAACCCGTCTCGAGCAGGGCCGCCCCACCTCTCTTCCCTTCCCTCACCACTTTCAGATTCTGGTTGGCCAAGGGAGTTTCATCGCCAATGGTCTCGTCTCCAAGCACGTTTCGATCGAAGGATGCGTAGAAAGAGGTCGAGACCTCCTCATCTGCCAGAACGTCCAATCGGTCCCCCAGTGGGAAGATTGACAAGCAGAGTCCAGCGAGGGCAGTCAGCGTGACCAATGCAGGGAAAGCACGTCGACGCGGGGAATGAAATGTCATGAGGCAGGCAGTGAGGAAACGTAAACCAAAGAACTTAGAGTAGCGCACGTCCGTTTGTAGTGCCGCACGCAAGTGCTGCCGGCCACGCACGTTTCGGTTTGGAGTGATTTGCTCTATCGGATGCCGCCGAACTTCTGCTGCAGCAGCTTGATTCTCTCTTCGAACGACAAACCCGCCGTGGAAGGCGGCTCAGGAACTTTGGGTTCAGCCTTCTTCACGAAAGCGGGCCTTGCTGGCGGCGGACCGGCCGGTTTGAACTCAGTCTTTCGATCCGGCCTTCTTCCGGTACCCTGGACTCCGTGAGCGCGCTGTTCTCTTTGCCTCGGCTTGGCATCTCTTCGCGGCGCCGGCTTAGAATCGACAACCGCTGGCTTCGGAGGAGTGCCTCCTCCGGCAGCAGCCTGTGCGGTCACCGGTTTGGCCGGCACGGCTGGCCGAACCCGGCGGTGCGCAACCCCTTCCTTCTTCAGTTGCTTCGTCTTCGGACGTTCCGGCAACAGCGCTTTGATTGAAAGAGAAATGCGCTTCATCGCGACATCAACGCCGATCACCTTGACTTTGACGATCTCACCCACATGCACAGCTTCCCGTGGGTCTTGAACAAACCGATTGGAAAGCTCAGACACGTGAACCAATCCATCTTGATGAACACCAATGTCCACGAAGGCTCCGAAGTTCGTCACATTGGTCACGGTCCCTTCCAACACCATCTCCACTTTCAAGTCGGAAACTTCCTTAACATCCTCACGGAACGTCGGAACCACAAACTTGTCACGCGGGTCACGGCCAGGCTTCAACAGTTCCTGTTTGATATCGTTCAGCGTGAAAAGGCCTGCCTTTTCATCGACGAACTTTTGCAGCTCGAGCCCTTCGACCTTTTGGCTGTTCTCAATAAGCTCTGTGACCGCAACACCAAGCGACTGGGCCATTCTCTCGACCAGCGGATAGGATTCCGGGTGGACCGCCGTCGCGTCCAACGGGTTCTCAGACTCCTTGATGCGCAGAAACCCGGCTGCCTGTTCGAACGTCTTCTCGCCAAAACCGGGCACCTGAAGCAACTGGGCTCGGCTGCCGAATTTACCGTGCTGATTCCGGTGGTCGACGATGGATTTGGCCAGTTTCTGATTCACACCTGAACAATAGCGCAACAGCTCATAAGAGGCCGTGTTGAGGTCGATGCCGACCCGGTTCACACACGACTCAACCGTGGCTTCAAGCCCCTCCTTGAGCCGTTTCTGATCGACGTCATGCTGATACTGCCCAACACCAATTGACTTGGGATGGATCTTTACCAGTTCAGCCAACGGATCTTGCAGGCGACGCGCAATCGAAATGGCACCGCGCACGGTCAAATCGAGCTTGGGAAACTCCTGACGGGCAGAGTCGGACGCTGAATACACCGATGCACCTGACTCGTTGACAATGACTGAGAAAATTGGATGGCGCTGTTCGATGGGATCTGGCTCATTCGCAACCGCCGACTCAGTCTGTTCGTTGGGTTCGCTTGAAGACGATGGAGCCGGTTCTTCTTCCACAGCCACGCTGATTGACTCCTGAGCCGACTCCACTGCCGGCGGCGTCATCTCTAAGGGTGCCGCAATCGCTTCAACCGGGTCTACTGGTGAGGCCGGCAATTCGGCAGCCAACTCTGTCGTCGGCTTCGCTTCGCTCGCCAACAATCCCTCAGGATCCGCGTCAGGATTTGTGGGAACAGGAACCTGGATGTCAGTCGCCTCGACCGCAAGCACGTCTAAGGCGGGGCTGACCTCCGTTGTCGAGGTGGCGGCGGCGGCGGTTGCGCTCTCCGGCTTGGGCGGGCGAACCCCGAGCGGCTCTCCGGCATGATACTTTCGCAGGAACTCACGAACAAATGCATCCGTTTCGCGGGATCCCGTGCCATTGCCAATCGTAATCGCACGCACGTTGTATTTCTGGACCAGACGATGCAGCTTCCGCTCAGCGCCAGCGGTGTCTTTGCGCGGTTCGGTGGGGAAAACCGTTGTCTGTTCAAGAAACTTCCCGGTTTCATCGACGACAGCAACCTTGCAGCCGGTGCGGAAACCCGGGTCGATGCCCACGACCCCAATCAGCCCGGCCGGTGGAGACAAGAGCAGGTTGGAGAGGTTGGCATCAAACACCTTAATGGCTTCCACATCCGATCGCTCCTTGAGCAGAGTGCGGACTTCTGACTGCAGACTTGGATTCAACAGCCGCTCATAGCTATCCCTGATGGCGGTCTGAAGCGGAACAGCAAGAATCGACTGCGTGTCTTTGACGACTCGCCCCGAAATAAGTCGCAACGCCTTTTCTGCATCGACCTCAATACTGAAAGTCAAAATCTGTTCCTTCACACCTCGGCGAATAGCCAACATGCGATGCGAAGGAATCTTCGCCACGGGCTCTCGAAAATCGTAGTACATCTCATACTTCGTTTTCTGCCCCGTCTTGTCTTTGTTGACTTTGGCTACCACCACACCCTCATGCAGGAAAGCCTCACGAAGGTTTCTTCGAACTTCCAAGTCCTCGGAAATCCATTCAGCCACAATGTGGAGCGCGCCTTCGAGCGCTTCCTCCTTGGTGGCGACCTGCTTTTCGGGATTCACCAGAGATTCGGCAAGTTCGTCGAGTGTCTTGTCACCTGCGGTTTGGTCGTAGATGAAGCGAGCCAGGGGCTCCAGACCCTTCTCAACAGCAACGCTGGCTTTTGTCTTGCGCTTCGGTTTGTAGGGAAGGTAGAGATCCTCCAACTCCGACTTCTCGTAGCATGCCAGAATCCGGCTTTTCAACTCGTCAGACAGCTTGCCTTGTTCCTCGATGGACTTCAGCACGGTGTCACGCCGCGCTAGCAACTCCTTGTAATAGTCAAGGCGGTCAGCGATCGTCCGAATCTGTACTTCGTCCAGATTGCCAGTGACTTCTTTTCTGTAGCGAGCGATGAAAGGAACTGTGCCTTGCTCTTCAAGCAGGGCTACGGTAGCGGCAACCTGCTTGGTTGCAGCGCCCGAGTCCTTGGAAATCCGGTCAAGTATGCTCTGATCAAAACCCATGAATACAGACCCCCTAAGAAAAACGCCGTATTATAGCAAAGTCTCCCCAATTTTGAAGGTCAGATTGCCCAGGTATAATGCTGTTCTGAAAGAGCGCTACCTGCTCGGGCCCAACAGCAGTGCTTACTCCCACCGACACCAGATGGGCCGGACCTGGCATCCGCAGTCCCAAGCTGGTGGCCCGCGGCGGCTTTCCCAAAACCAGCATCCCGTCTGGCTTCCCGCATCTGAAATCGGCTTTACATCGTATTTTCTGAATGTTATAGTTTTTCGCAGTCCGCCGATATGGGAGACATCAGTGAAGAAATATCAGCCATTAACGTTTGCAATCATCATTATCGTCATCGCCGCATTAGCCGGTGGATTCTGGGGGAATCGCGTTCAGGCTACTTCCAAACCCTCAGCGGATGTCAATGAACTCCTCAAGATCTATTCCCAAGTGATTAGCATCGCTGAAGAGAACTACGCCGACCAGATTGACGGACAGAAGACAATTTATGATTCCATTCGTGGAATGTTGAAGACTCTGGATCCTCACTCTAATTTTTTCGATCCTAAGAGCTTTGCGCAGTTCCGGGAAGACCAACGAGGCAATTTTTACGGATTGGGAATCACCATCGCGATCCGCAACGCCAAGCCAACCGTCATTGCACCGATTCCAGGTACGCCGGCTTATCGATTGGGGATCAGATCAGGCGACATCATAGCGAAAATTGAGAAGGCCTCCACCGACGGGCTGGCCATTCAAGACGTTGTCGAAAAACTACGCGGTCCGAAAGGGACCACGGTCAATATTTCCGTTCAACGTGAGGGCATTGCTGAACTGCTGGAGTTTGCCATCGTTCGCGACGAGATTCCGCACTACAGCATCCCGTTCACCTTCTTTATTCGCCCGAAAGTCGGTTACATTCGAATCGATACGTTTACCGAAACTACTGAGAAAGAGATTTCTGAGAGTCTTAAGAAGCTGGGCAACGATATGGAGGGCTTGATTCTCGACCTGAGGGGCAATCCGGGCGGATATCTTCAAGCGGCTATTGGCGTGGCAGACAAGTTTCTGAAAAGCGGACAGAGCGTATTGGTCACCAAGGGAAGGCTGGCCAGCGCCAATCACAGCTATCCGGCTCCCCGTGGCACGGACAGCTCCAATTTCCCGATGGTTGTGTTGATCAACAGTGGCAGTGCCAGTGCCTCAGAGATTGTGGCTGGAGCCATTCAGGATCACGATCGTGGTCTGATTCTGGGTGAGACAAGCTTTGGCAAGGGCCTTGTTCAAACGGTTTTTCCCTTGAGTCAGGGGGCCGGTGTTTCACTCACCACTGCCAAATGGTACACACCGAGTGGGCGATTAATCCAACGGGATTACGCACACAAGTCGTTTTACGACTACTACTACAACAAAGGAAAGGAAACACCCCCGACCGAAATCAAGACTACAGATAGTGGCCGGGAGGTTTATGGCGGTGGCGGCATCAACCCAGATATCAAGATGGAGATTCCGAAACCGAACCGATTCCAGACTTTGTTGCTTAGCAAGTCATCATTGTTCAAGTTCATCCGCTCCTACAATGTGTCGCATCCTGGATACGACAAGAGCTTCGGTCCAAACGAGTCGGTACTGAATGAATTCCGAAGTTTCCTGGTCAACGATAAAGTGGAGTATGAAGAAACGGACTTCGCCGCAAATCTCGACTTCATAAAGCGACAGCTGCGATACGAGTACGTACTTGGCCACACCAGCCAGGAAGAGGCACAAAAGGTCTTCCTGGAAGGTGACGTTCAAATCAACAAAGCTCTCGAGGTGCTACCTCAAGCCAGAGCTCTGTTCCAAAACGCTAAGAAACTAGCGAGCAAGAACGACCGATAACGCCGCCCTTAGACTTTAGGAAGCGTTCGTTAAAAGCCTGCAGACAATCCCTGCAGGCTTTTTTGTTGGAGCTTATGGTCGGCAATCGATAGGCACACTTAAGCAACCTCATCAAAAGGAACAACCCTCACGACTTCACCTTTCTACTTCCGGTTGGTGGCGCTTTCTTCATTTCGCGTTCCTGCAGTCTCGCGCGTACTGCATCGCTCGTCAGTTCTCTGAGCGCGTCGCTTGCGATCCAACGGGCTGAGTTCGAATCCAGTTTCTGAACCGCCTTCGCGGTCCGGATCGCAGCCTCGTTCAAACGTAGATTCCGTTTGCCTATCTGGCGCAACGCCCAGTTGACAGCTTTCTTGACAAAGTTCCGCTCATCCGTCGACGCATTCCTGATCAAACGAAGCCACGTAAGAAACAAAGAGTCGTCAGCCTTCTTGTCATGAACCGCCAAAACGGCCATGAGTGCAAACCCTGCACGTCTGACAAATTCTCCACTGCGTCCACACCACAAGACTGCCTTTTCCCCAGCGAAGGGGACTTTGGAAAACAGATGCAAACAACACCCGTCACAAACGGCCCAATTGTCGAAATCAGCAGCCCAACGATCCATCTGCCGGCTCGTCACCTCGGCTGGATCGTCGACCAGGCAAGCCACTAGACGCGCCTCATGCGCGCCAGAAGACCACAGTTTCTGAGCCAGTCGGTGATCCTTACCCGCTTGTCGCGCAATGCGCTTCAACTGTGGAAGGGGAACACCGTAAACCTTCCTGGCTTCAATACCGAAGCGGGCCATGCCGGCTACGTTGTCTGAATTGGAAAGCGATTGGAGATGCCGTAGGATTTCGGTTGCAGTCACGTTTTCAAGCGCTGACGGTAGGAGTCGAAATCAGGTAGCTGCCTCTGGTACATGTTGGACATCAGTCGAGAGGCAATCATGAAGTCGGCGGAGGCATGATTGCACGCAAACGGAATGTTCCAGACCACGGCAATTCGCAGCAAGGCCTTGACGTCAGGATCATGTGGGTGCGGCGCCAGTGGATCCCAGAAGAACACCAGGAAATCAATCTCGCCTTCGGCAATTCTGGCACCGATTTGCTGATCGCCGCCTAACGGTCCGCTTTCGAACTTCCGCACCGGCAAGCCCAGCTCTGTCTCCACCAAAGCCCCCGTCGTGCCAGTAGCACACAAGTCATAGCCCGAAAGAATGTCACGATGCTGTTTCACCCAATCGACAAGCTCTGCTTTCTTGTTATCGTGGGCTACGAGGGCAATACACCTACGGGACTGCGTCATCGTCTCGCCGATCTCCTCTCGAAATACGATCATCGCTGGCAGATCTGGCCTCTGCCTCGGATCCTACTGGCTTCAGGATTCCTCAGGTGCCCTCACTAGTTCCTTCGCACGAGGAGTCCATTCCCAATTCTGGTTTTGCGAATCCCATTCCGGCACAACTAGAACTCTATGAGTTGCCCTTAGCCATCACTGCTGCAAAACGCTTCTCGATCTCTTCAGGAGAGACATCCTCCTTGTGAGTTGCGATGGTCCAGACGTGGCCAAACGGATCTTCGAGATTGCCTGAACGATCCCCATAGAACTCGTCCTTCACTGGCCGTTTCACTGTTGCGCCAGCTGCAACTGCCTGGTTGAACAAAGCATCCACATCTTCAACGTAGAGCATGATACTCACAGGCGATCCTCCCAGAGCCCGCGGACCACGATAGCCCATCTCGGGAAACTCATCCGCCAGCATGATCGGTGAGTCTCCAATCTTGATCTCTGCATGGCCGATTTTTCCGTCCGGGCTCGCCAAGCGCATCAGTTCCGTCGCGCCAAAGGCCTTCTTGTAGAACTCAATCGCACTGGCTGCATTCTGGAGTACCAAGTAGGGCGTTGCGGTGTGATAACCGTCGGGAATAGGTTTGGCTGACATGGGCGATCTCCTTTCAAAGAAATACTCGAGGGCAGGAACTGCGAAGAGACTTTGCTGATAATTCTAAGGCGTCCGGCATGAGCTAACCAAGGAACACGTTTGTGCGATGCCTACGCATTCCACCCAGCAAAACTATCCTACGCTGCTTTCTCGCTCTGAGCACAGCGTTCTGACCAGGACACAAAGCTTTTGTAGCACTGCAGAATCTGGAATGACAGCTCTTCGAATCCCGTTAAGAGGCCGTCATGCAATCGAGCTTGGGTCAACCCGCAACGCGGGATGTCGCGCGTTCGCAAGTACGCATCTCGAAGCAGATCTCGAACGAATCCTCTGTGCTCCGAAGGCCGGACGAGCTGAAGTCCATCAACTGCCGAGGGTCGCCAAAATGATCTTCCAGGCAGCGCCACACATCGAAAGCCGACTCGGCCATCCCCCACTGAATCAAGAAACGAAGAATGGAGGTTTCCATGCCAATCCGTTGTTTGAGATGTTCTCTCCAAAGCGTCGATTCGATAGGTAAAGAGTTCATAAGGTCTCCGTTTCTGAATTTCACTGCCTCGATGTCCCAAGAGTCCAAAATTTAAAAACGGCCTGCGTGGGAGGGCGAGCGTCCTCGCAAGCCGCTTTGGGTGAAGTTCATCCTGATATCCGGCTCGCGGGGTCGCTCGCAATCCCTATCTCGCTTGGCGAATAGTCAAACAACTTTCCTGTAAACCCCGATCAGTTTGCCAATTACTTCAACATCATCGCCGGTCGCTTCAATTGGGTCGTACTTGGGGTTTTCCGCCTTCAAGACCACTCGGTTGGCGCGGCGATAGAAGCGTTTCAAGGTGGCGTCGGATTGACGCACGCGGGCCACGACGATTTCGCCATTCTCGGCCGTGGGTTGCTGGCGAACCAGCGCCAGATCCCCCGACAGGATATGCGCACCGTTCATACTGTCACCCTTCACCCGCAGCAGGAAAACCTTGTGATTCCGGGTCCAGTCTCGAGGCAGCGGAAGCGTGCCTTCAAGGTTTTCCTCCGCGAGCACCGGTAACCCGGCTTGGACCCGACCGACAATCGGCACTTCGCTGACCTGGCCAGAGGTGTAGATTTGGGAGTGCAGCGGCACGTTCGTTCGGGACTTGGAAGGTTGATGCTGCAGATATCCCTTGGCGCGCAAGCTTTCGATGTGTTGTTGAATCGCCTGGGCTGATTTTCCCAAGGCCTCCGCGATCTCCCGAACCGAGGGAGCCATTCCCTGCTCGGCGAAATAGGCCTGAATGAAATCCAAAACTTCTTGTTGTTTTTGCGTCAGGTCCATAGTTTCTCCAGAGTGAACTCCGCTGGTCAGCCTGCTCTGCTTCGCTTGCGAAGTCGCTTCCGCCGGCCGCTCGCCGAAAGGTTGCCGGGATGACGGAAACAATCGACTAGATGGTCGTTCACCATACCCACTGCCTGCATGAACGCATAACAGATCGTAGGACCCACAAAGCGGAACCCTCTTTTCTTCAAGTCTCGACTCATGGCATTCGATTCGGCGGTCTCCGCTGGCACCTCCTTCAACGTCTTCCAGCGGTTCACCAGCGGCTGATGGTTCACGAATTGCCAGAGATAGTCGCTGAAGCTCCCGAACTCGCTCTGGACAGCCAGGAATGCCTGGGCATTGGCCACTGTCGCATCCACCTTCAGCCGATTGCGAATGATGCCCGGATCAGCCAGCAGTTTTTTCTTTCGGCGCGAGTCGTAGCGGGCGATTTTGGCAGCATCAAAATTGTCGAAGGCAGCCCGATAGCTCTCGCGACGTTGCAAGATCGTCGACCAACTCAAACCAGCCTGGGCACCCTCCAGGATCAGAAACTCGAATAGGAGGCGATCATCCCGGATAGGAACGCCCCACTCACGATCGTGGTAGTCCCGATACAGCTCGCTACCCAAGCACCACGGACACCGATTGCGTTCCACCAAGCCATCCTCCGCTTGGATTGAGTATAGACGAGTGTCAATATAGACATTTGTCTATATATGTCAAGAAAAAACTTCGGGATTTTTGGTGCAGATCTGGAGAGGTGACGAATTTTTCAGAGGTCGTCGGAGTGTGGCAGCCGTGCTCCGGCGTGGCAGCAATGGCTGTGAGAGGGGTTTCTCATGGCGCGCAGCGGCACCATGTTCGACGAGAATGCGCGAGGCCTCGTACGTCCATTGACGCCCGAGCGGCGATTGGTCAGCCCAATCGAGATCGCCGCTGGGGACAGCAGCTCCCAGTTTCCGGTCGCATTTTCACACGAGCCTTCCATGCCGCGTTTCGGCACCACGTTTGTTGAGTAGAGCGTCTCCCCTTGGACAAGGGGGACTTCAGGGGGGTTTTGGCGAGGGAAAGCAAACCATCGCGGCGCTGCGTACCGCTGTCGCGGTGGTTCGATCCGTCGCCGACGAACACGACACTCCAACCACCCCCGCCGTGGCCGGTGGCCTCGGCATCCCCTCCTCGACTGAGGAGGGGAGCTTATTTTCGAGACAGAGCTCCTATGTTGACCACTTAACCCCACGCGCGTATGACTGGAGCACTAAGGGGAGCTCGAAATGAAAGCCCCGTCTCCACTGCGCTCGCCCGGCTGGCCGCCGTCATTGATCACGGCGTACACGACAAAGGGATTTGTTCCCGACGTGCGCGTGACCTTTGCGTATCCTTGGGTCGTCCCCGGAGCATACTGGGCGAGAACCGTGCCGATTTGCATCCAGGCATCGGCTGCGAGGCTGATGCCACCTACCGTGGCCACTTTTGCGCCTGAGCTTCCGTCGTAGAGCTCAATGGTAAAGACGTCCGTACTGCGGTCGCTCAGTCCCGTGTTGATGATCGCCAGATTCGTTCGGTTTTCAGCATTCTGCTGCAGCCCATACGCCCAGGCGCTGGTCGTAGACTCGCCGCCCGCAGGTATGGCCGAATAAAAAAGCCCCAGCTTGCCTCCTCCCCCAGGTGTAGCAGTTCGAGCCGCCACACTGATCCCGCTGACGTCGCCCTGAGCTACAGATGCATACAACGCACCGACGAACACGGGCCCGGCTGGACCAATTCCTGGAATCAACGCACTTCGTAAGCCTGCCACAAGGTTGGGATCGATGAACTGACGGCCTGGCGGAAGAGTGAGAGAGAAACGAGCCGTCTTGTCCGCCGCCTGAACAGCATCGGCCGTGTACTCGAAACCAACTGTCTTCGTCACGCCTGACCAATTTGTGACTACCACCTCACTGACAAAGGTCCCGCTTTCGACGATGACTGGCAGAGTCAACCCGGTCTTCCCTACCAAAGAGCTTTCAAGGATCGGCGGCACAAAGGACCCATCGGAGTTGACCTGGTCGTTGATGACCCCATAGGTGTAGAAGGGCGCTGTGCCGCTCACTCGTTCAACCCGCGCATAGCCATGCTGAATCTGCAGCCCTTGTAGTGCTAGAACTCCAGACAGTTGTCTGAATTCACCGGGTGACAAAACTTCCAAAGGAAGAACTGTGGGAGCGCCAGTCTGACCGTTGTACACAGTCACCTGAAGCGTAATGGCACCTTGGCTGGCCGATCCGGCGTTCTGCAGGGCCAGATTGGACCTGTCGGCAGTATTCTGTCTGAGCCCGCAAATGTAAGACGGTCCATTCAGCAAGTCTGAGGACGAGATTCCCCCATAGGCCAGCCCGGCACGACCGCCTGCGGCGACCGTTGTGGTTCTGGCGCTGACAGCAACGTCTGAAGCAGACCCAACACCTGAGAAGCGAACCCACAGCGTGCCTCCGCGGTTGCCCGAAGCGGGGATGGGAATTCCAAGTCCCCTAAGATACTCAATGGCGTTCGAAAAAATCTGTTGTCGCCCTGCGGGAAGGGTCGTGGTCGCACTGCCGGTGCCTGATTCAAAGGCCGCCGTATATTCGAACGTAATATTGGCTGTGGTTGACCCACGGTTTGTCAGCGTGAGTTCCGTTGTAAAGAAGGAATTGTTCAACCCGGCTACCGAAAGCACGATGGGCACAAAGAGAGAATAGGGCTGGGCGGTCCCTCCTGCCCCGGCCTGACTGACTGCAAACGTCTGGCCTCCGATCGCCAGGTTTGCCGAACGCGAACTACTGTTCGAATTCGCAGAAACGGTGTAATTGACGGTACCGTTTCCCGTTCCAGACGCTCCAGATGAAATGGACACCCATGGAGCGTTGCTCGTCGCCGTCCAATTGCACCCTGCTCCAGTGGTGACGTTCACCGAGCCCGATCCGCCGGAGGCCGGAAAAGACTGAGCCTGAGATGAGAGCGAATAGGTGCACGTCGTCGCTTCCGTAATGACAAGTGCTCCCGTGTCGGCCGCCCGCGTGTTGTTGCTGTCGCTGCTTTCGATCACAGCACCAAGGTAGTCCACCATCACGCCGAGATGATAGGTTCCTGGTCCAACGTTGGCAGGCAGAGGAACGCTGCCGCCGCAGCTGGACTGAGCGCCCGGGGCAAGTCCGTCGAAGCTGCACCCACGTTGAGTGTCCTGGTCCGCCCAGGTGATTGTGCTGTCCGTCGAGAGAAGCAGTTCCACGCGGAATGCGCCCGCTGCAGCCGCCCCTTCGTTTCTGACTTGTGCGCTAACGTTGATGGTGCCACCGACCGTCGCCGAAGTGGGCCCCGTCAGTGATGTCACGACCAGATCAGGTAACGAGGAGGCCGGGCTGACCAGGCAGGCGGAATAGGTAGACAGGTGGGTGTTGATTTCATCTCTCGAGAACGTGCAAAAACTCAGCTGAGTGGAACTCCCTGCACCACTGCTCATAATGGAGTTGTCGCAGCCAGTAGCCGGAGGTGTGGCCGTATCGGGATGCGATGCGCCAAAGTTGTGGCCGATTTCATGAGTTGGCGTTCCAACACGGAAGATGCTGCCTGTATCGCGCTGCGAAAGCCCATAGCTGGTGGCCCGGTATTTGCAGACCACGCCCCGGTAAGCAACGCCCACCGTGCTACCATCCAGGTCGCGCCCGGTCCACAGATGCACAAGATCAAAGGTGTCGTTGAAGGTCAGGTTGCCGTTCCAGTAGGTCGAGAGTTCTGTCAATAATTCGCTGGCACCGCTCGCTGCTAAACGGGTCAGAAGAACCCGCCCAAGTGTGCTGATAGGTTACTCGCAATGCAGTGGACAACTCGGCTTGGTAGATTCCATCCACCTGGTTCAGGATGCTGAGAATTTCATTGTTTGCGTTGGAAGAGCTGCCCAGCGCGGCCACAAACTCGTTGTCCGCTTCGGTAGCAATATCGGCGGTGTAGAGCACCGCTTCCTTGGGATCTCCCGGGCCCACCCCGAGGCCTTGCTGGACTGTCTGGTCGAGCCTGTTCTCAAGTCGGCTTACCAGCGCCGCGCCGCACTGTCGCAGAGCACTGGCCTTCACGTCCGAGGCTCGATAAACAACAAAGTCGGAACCTGTCAGGTCAGAGCTAGTGTCCAGGTGCTAGGAGGGGTTCGACAAAGTACCACTCATCGCGGGTGATAATGATCCCTTCAAGTGAGTCAGGTCCGATCGTGAACCTCGCCGTCGCTCCTTCGATCCCGGAAACCGTTCCCTTGAAAGTCTTCGCCGCCTCGCGGTCAAGTCTTCTCGTAACGCCCTGGTCGTCTACCTCCTCGGCCACATAGTCATGGCTCCGCAGGTCGTTCGGTTCCATAACCAGGTCGAACGTTCTGTCCAATCCTGAAATGGAGAACCTGCCGGAAGATCGCACTTGTTGCTCAATCTGCCTGGCATCCAGTGTGAATCGATGATAGGCACTGAGATACTGATTCACGTTCGAGGCCGGTCGTTGCGTCGCCGCGATCAAACGCTCGACACGAACGTCACCTCGCATCCCAAACAAGAGAGCTATCAAAAACCAAACATAGATCCGGTTCCGACAAACTTCGATCATTGCCATAGGTGATCCTTGCTAGGGACAGGCACAGAGATACATCAGCCAAGTTAAAATGTTGTCACAGGGTTTGCAGGATCGGGAGGGCGGTAGTATGTCGAAATCTACGACCTTAGTCACCAGATATGTCGCGCTCGACGGAACAAGCCGGTCAGGCTTCGTGACAAGATCCCATGGACGAACTGCTCTTCTACTTGTCGCTCGCGATGATAAAGGTAAGCAGATCGGCCATCTGTGGAACACTGATCTGTCGGTCGAGATCGGCGGGCATGGCGGAGAGGTTGGAAGCATACATCCGCTTGATGTCCGAACGGGGAATGACGATCTCTTTTCCTTCTTCCTGTCGAAGCGTCAGCGAAGTGGGCGTCTGGCTGCCAATGACTCCTTCGCTCATGCCGCCTGAACTTTGTTCCACAACATACGCTTCGTATTTTTGTGCGATGGACTTACTCGGGACCAGGATGTCGCCAAGCAACACCGACGCCGGACGATTGCGAACTGTTCCAAGGTCTGGCCCGACTTCTGTCCCGATGCCATCCAGCTTGTGACACTTCGCGCAAACCTCCTGAAACACTCGCTTGCCACGAGCGCTATCTCCGTTCACGTTAAGCGCGGCCTGATAACGCTTGACGACGGCGTCGCGTTCCCCCGGTTTCTCGTCCAAAACCGAACGCGCCGCATCACGGATTTTGGGATCGCGGTTCATCAGCAGTCGTCGCTTCTGTGAAAAGTTCAACGTCCAGGCTTGCACGTCGTCTTGCTGCAGCGCTTTGAGAATCTGCGGAAAGCGAGCCGGATCCTGGAGCACGGCCTCGGCGGCTTGAGTGCGAACCGGACCAGTTAGAACTCGCCATCTCGAAATCAGAAACGCGCCCGCGGCTTCCCCGGGAATCTTGCCCAGTCCTCGTACCGCTGCGATTTGGACGGCATCAGGTTCCCCCGGAGTAATCAACTTTTCGAAGAGAAGCCGATGCTGCTCTGGATTGCACATGGCAAGAAAAGCAACTGCATCCGCACGTCGATCACTGTCCAACGTACGATCTCCTGCTGCAGCGAAACTGCGAGCTTCGGCGCGTTGGACCGAAGTGCTAGTCGAAACCCCGCTAATGTCGAGAAGCGTTAGCGCTGAGCGACGGATGGACGCCGCCTGGCTCTCAAATAGCCGAAACAGCAGCTCATGAACTCCTTTCAGAGCCGCGGCATCTCTCTTTCTTCGCACGACACCCTCGGCCAATCCCTCCAGAGCGGCAGCGCGCCACCAAGTCGAACCCGGTTGGGTCTCGCTAGCCGCAGCCTGCAATACCTTCTGCAACTCAGCCGCCTTCTGTCGCGTTCCAATCACAGCGCCCACCTTGCGCAGAAACGAGCGGCGTGCCTCACTTTCCGCCGCGGTGAGTTCGGGCCGGCGTGCTGATGCCATGTCGAAATACTGAACAGCCCGATCCGATGAAGCGCTCAGCGCCGCAATCTGCATCCACTCATCTTCCAAGCCGCTCAGCAGTAGTTGATCCTGAACAACTCGTGACGCAGGTGTATCGATGAAACCCAGCGTACAGAGCAACTGCAAACGTACCTTTGGAGAAGGATCGTTTTCCAACCTCAACATCGCCGGAGCCAGCGCAGCTTTGTCTTTGAGATGCGACTCTGCCAGGCGAATGGCATTCTCTCTCACTCCAGCCTCGGAGTCGCTGAAGGCACTCTCGATGAGAGCAGGTTCCAACTGATTCATTCCTTCCAAGGTCCAGAGAGCATGCAGCCGGCCCAAGGCAGAAGAGCTTTGACGGAACAGATTCTTCAAAAGAGGCACAGACGCATCGCTCCTACGATCGACTAGAAGGCGTTGCGCGGTGCGCCTCCACCAGATGTTCATACTTTCCAAATGGTGCACCAGCTCTTCGTCGGAGGCTTGGCTGAGATGCAGATTTTTGGCCGGCGGCAAGGGAGAGCCTTCGGGAACAATGCGATAGATCCTTCCTCGGTCGGATCCGTTATAAAGATTTTGTGAGCTCTGAACTGAAGTAGAGGTCCATTCAGGGTGCTCAATCACCTCGCGGTAATAGTCCAGCAAGTAGAGTGCTCCGTCAGGACCAACCGTGAGGTTCACGGGACGGAACCACGGATCTGTTGAAGCAAGGAATTCCACTCCATCTCGAGCCCGGCTCGCAACAAAAGTGCTTCTTGAGTCCCTGAGGACATCGCGATGCACCAGGTTGTGCACCGGCTCATTCACAAATGAGACGCCATTGTATTGAGGTGGGAAAGCACCGCCCCAATACTGTTCCATGCCGCAAGCGGAAGTAAACTCACCAAACTCAGTGAGCATTTCGACACGAAGATTGCGGTTGATGGGATAGACCCGGGCATTGCTGCCATGATCCGAAATATTCTGCATTGCGCTTGGAATGAGCAGATCGGGGTTGCGTTTGAGATAGCGAGCCGCAATCACTTCATGGCGAGCATGGTTGGAATTGTTGAGTGTAAAGTAGTGACCCCAGGCATCGAAGGCATGTCCGAACTGTGTTTCGCCAGAGCGCGGCTCGGCCGCGAAACTGTCTGGGCTGAAGCGCACTGCACTGCGCCCGACGTCCACCGGTGCCAGGTCGGGTCGATCGGGGAAGCGTAGTGCCTGGCCGGGATCAGAAAATTGGGGAAACAAAATCCCGCGTGAAGGTCCCTCATAGGCGAGATGAATCCAATTGTCGAGGCCATAGACTGGGCTGTTGACAGTGTGCTGTGGATTGCTGAATGGGAAGCCTGTGAGAACTACCTTCCTGATGTCCGCTTTGCCATCGCTGTTGCTGTCCTCAAAGTAGAGAATGTCTGGCGCGGCAGTCACCAATACTCCCTTCTTCCAACGCATCACGCCCGTGGGCATCACCAAGTCGTCGGCAAACACCGTGGTGAGGTCGGGACGCCCGTCACCGTCGCTATCACGCAGTAGCTTCACGCGCCCGCTCGGTCCAGTGTCCAGCGGATAGCCGTGCATCTCGACCACATAGATCCGGCCATCCTCGTCAAACTCCATTGCTACTGGATCGCTGATTTGCGGCTCAGAAACAAAGAGCTCGATGTGAAAGCCAGGCTCAATCTTGAAGGTCTTCAGTGCACTCTGTGGACTGTACGGTGGGCCTGATGAACGTGCGCAGGAGACAAGAAGGGTCGTGGAGAAGATCGCGAGCGACTGGAGGATTCGTTTGGGCATCATTCAAGGTTCGTCTGTTGGACCGAGAGCTGTTCGCGACTGATTGTTGGCTATTTCAGAGTCTATTGTGAAAGCAAAGCAGACATGCAAAGAGCCGAGAGTGAAAGACAACCAGTGTAGCCTTGGCTAAAGGATGGTAAGCAGCGCCTACACCTTCAAATACTTCTGTACATTCTTGTCTCTGTTCACTCGCCAGATCTTGGCGTCGAGGTAGTAGTGCTGCATCGCAAAGCCCGTGATGCAAGCAGCAAAAACCTTCTCACCCAAAGACAGCGATGCCGGGTTGGCTACACCAGCCATCATGGCGAGAGAGCTCAGTAAACTCTTGTCGAGCCTCCATCCCGTGAAATGCTTTAGGAAGTCGATCCAAGGTCCGCGGTAGAGGACGAGAGTGAAGACAAGTCCCACTAGCGCATAAACCCAGAAATTTCTGAACAAACCGCGTACCCAGCGAAACTCCCTTTCCGTTCTCGCGGGATACTTGTTCTGTGCATAGGAATAGATGATGCAGTGGTACTGGATATTATGCCCAACCGTTACCAGCGGCACCAGGAACACTGCCATGATCGGATGGCTGTAGGCCACGAGATGCAGCGGCACAATCAGCGCCATGTAAAGGAGCTTGCTACCGTTCAGAGGAGAACCATTCAGCCACAACTTGAGTTGAAAGCCCAGGTAGAACAGGATGACACCCAGGTAGAGTACCCACGCTAGCGGGTAGAGAATCGCTGCCAGGCTCCATTCGCCGACAATCGGAACCATGAGACCAATGTCCATGTAGCCAGGAGTCTCCAAATAAAACGGACTGGTCAGAAACATCACCAGCGGCATGTACAAGCTCAAGTTGAAGAACCACCAGTCCACACGGTTCACGAGCGGACCATGGTCGCCCGCTTTGCGCTTGTACAACGAGAAGAATCCCCAGTGCTGGCGCACAACGTGGTAGTAGGCCCACAAACGAAAGAAGACAAAGTACGCCAAAGTTCCGAAGGAGAGGACAGCGGCGGGGAGAACAAACCCAAACGGCGCAGTAACGCTGCCGAGAGCATACGGCAGCACGATGGCCAAAGGTCCAACGAAAAACCAGACGAATGAAACCCAGATCTCGCGCCTCCGTACTTTCCACTCGTCAGGATCAAACAACGTTCTCGCCAGAGTGGCCCAAACGTGTGGCGCATCAAGTATGAGTCCCCAGCTCAGCACCACCAGCAATTGCAACGTAAGTGCAATCTGAAATTGCCCCATCCGAACCACGGCCAAGGCATCTTTCAGCGGATTCTCAAGTGTGACGATTGCGTAGACGATTATCGCGACGTAGAGCCAGCCTGCCAATGCAGAGCCTATATAGAACACAAGATCTTTTTGTGGACTTAGAATCCAAGGAAAAAGTATTCTCTGCGCGGAAATTCGTTCAGCCACTGGCATAACTTCATCTATATACACGAAGGCTTCCAGGGCAACAAGGCATTGCCGAGTCTCGCTTGCTCTGCGTGACACCTAGGCAGAAACGGCATCCATCACTGTCGATTGGTGCCGAGCCGCTCGCCATCCGGAAATCGATTCCCGCGCTCTGAGACGCGACACCTGCCGCCGCTCTTTGCACGGTGAATCAGAAAGGACTTTCAAGCATGAATTGCGCAATGACACGACGCCAATGGTTGCTACGAATGCTGGCCTTGCCAGCCGGGGCCTGGATGACCCAATTTCATTCCTTTGCCCAGGCACATCGTGGCAAGGTGAAGATCACGGCTGTCAAGGCAATGCAAGTGAAAAACATTGCGGGCAACTGTCTCATCAAGATTGAGACTGACTCCGGATTGATCGGCTATGGCGAAGCTGGATCGTCCGGCCCCATGGCACGCTCGCGCATCAACGACCAGTTGAAAAACCTGCTCGTTGGCAAAGATCCTCTGGCCATCGAGCCCCACTTCCTGAACATGATTTCGCTGATGCATCCTTACATGGCGCACATTCCAACCATCAGCGGAATCGACATTGCTCTTTGGGACCTCGCAGGCAAGATCACCGGCCAACCGGTGAGTGTCTTACTGGGTGGGCCCTTTCGAGACGCCATCCGCCTCTACTCGCATGGCCCCGGGAACATACTGCTTGACCCAGCAAAGTGCAAAGACTGGGCGCAACAGATCAAATCCGCTCCGGAAGGCTTTACCTCGTTCAAGATCGGGATCGATCCGCTGCTGGGAGTGCCGTCGGGCCGTTACACCGCCACGATTGACACAGACCAGGTTCGGCGTGTTGGCCGCGGCTTCCAGAACGCCCGTGACGCGGTAGGCGATGCAATTGACATTGCCGTTCACTGCCACAACGAGCTCGATACGCTCAGCGCCATCCAAGCGGCAAAAGCGGTCGAGCCGATGAATCCCCTCTTCTACGAAGACCCCCTGCCTGTCGTCTTCTCTGAAGGTTGGAGGGCAGTCAAGCGCAGCACACGCATTCCATTGCTCGTCGGCGAGAAGCTGGAGTTGGTGCAGGGATTCAAACCATTTCTCGACACACAGACGGCTGATATCATTCATCCCGATCTCGCCTTTGCAGGCGGATTTACCGGGACCCGCAAGATTGCTGACTACGCGATGGTCACGCGAACGCCGGTGGCACTGCACAATGTGGGAAGTCTGGTGCTCTGCCTGGCTTCGGCACACTTTGGATCGGCAGTCTTCAACTTCTATCGTTCCGAGAGTGCACTGGGTCGGCCCACGCGGCACGTGGAGCAGATGTCGGCGACCAAACCACCCGAGGTGAAGAACAGCCATCTGACGGTTCCCACCGGTCCGGGGCTTGGATTCGAACCGAACGAGGATTATTTGAAGTCCCAGCTTGTACCGGTCGAGCCGTTCTGGTCATGAGTTGGATCGAGGGCGATAGTGCCCTGAAGATGCGCCCGCTATTCACGCATTGGGGCTTGTTAAGCGGGCTGGTTGCGCGAGGCCGTGGTTTCCTGGTTTAGCTCTGATCGCGAACTAATTTTTCCCACCACTTCAAATTAAGGAGTGTCCACTGATGCTTTTCCGAAGACTAAGGTAATTCTACTTCTCACGTCCCTTTCAATTCCTGCCCATGCGCAGCAATACGACTTGCTGATCAAGGGTGGGCACGTGATTGATCCCAAGAATCAGATCAATGGGGTCATGGATGTTGCCATCGCGGACGGCAAAATCGCGCAGGTCGCCGCTAACATTCCTGCATCACAGGCACGAACTGTGGCTGATGCGACGGGAATGTATGTGTCGCCCGGGCTCATCGACATTCACGCTCACGTCTACTACGGCACGGATCCGGACGCCAATTTGGGAAACGGGATGAGCAGCCTTCCGCCCGACGGATTCACGTTTCGCAGTGGCGTTACCACCGCCGTTGACGCCGGAGGCAGCGGCTGGAGAACATTTAAGCACTTCAAAGAACAGGTGATTGATCAGTCGCGCACGAGGGTTCTGGCATTGATCAACATCGTGGGTCATGGCATGCGTGGCGACCCCATCGAACAGGATCTGACTGACATGGACTCTTACCTGACAGCCCTGCAGATCAAGGAAAACAAAGATCTGATCGTCGGCATCAAGACCGCGCACTACAACGGCCCCGAGTGGTTGCCCGTGGACCGCGCCGTGGAAGCTGGGAAGCTGGCGAACGTTCCAATCATGGTGGACTTTGGTTACTTCGTGCCGGAGAGACCGTTCCAGGATTTGGTCCTCAAGCACCTACGGCCCGGGGATATGTACACGCACATGTATTTGGGCCGGGTCCCGATGATCGACAAGAATGGCAAAGTCGAGCCCTATCTTTTTGAAGCGCGCAAACGTGGAGTGATTTTCGATGTCGGCCATGGCGCCGGTAGTTTTGTTTTCCGTCAGGCCGTGCCCGCAGTTAAGCAGGGATTTGTGCCCGACTCGATCAGTACCGACCTACATACGGGCAGCATGAACGCGGGCATGAAGGACCAAGTCAACATTATGTCGAAATTCCTGAACCTAGGTATGACTGTCGAGGATGTCATCCTTCGTTCCACCTGGAACCCGGCAAAGCAGATCAAGCGCCAGGACCTGGGTCATCTAACGGTTGGCGCGGTTGCAGACATTGCGGTGCTCAGTCTGCGCAAAGGAAACTTCGGCTTTACAGACGTCGAAGGCGGAAAAATGATGGGGACTCAGAAGCTGGAGTGTGAGTTAACGGTTCGTGAAGGACGAGTCGTGTGGGATCTGAACGGCATCTCCAAAACCCCGTGGGAAAAGATGCCGGTCAGGGCGAACCCGATGCCAGCCTTGCAAAAGCCTGCTGGAGAGATTACGTGTCAAGAGGATTGAGGTGCGACCCACACTTGAATCCGCAGGATGCCGCTGCCACTCTAGGCCTGGCTGATCGCCTTCCCGGTCTTGGGTGGTTTGTCGACGACCTTCTGCGTGGTTTCATCGAAGAACAAGACACGGCCCTCGCGGTAAGACTGGACCGCCATGGAGATTGTTGCCTGCGCTCGATAGCCCGTGTGGGCATCCAGAACGGGTTTTTGCCGGGTCCGCACACAGCTTAGGAAGTTCATCATGTGAGTTTCGCGAGGCTCACACTCAATCTTGATCTCAATCCCATTCCCGTACTTCGATTTGAACTTCTCTTTTGCAATCCGCTGCGGTGTGACGGTGATGTACTCCACCTTCCCTTCGAACTGACCTTGCGGAACAATCATGATCGTTCCTTCGTGCCCGCGAATCAGACCTGGGATGTGGGTGTCATTCGCCATTGAAGAAGTCAAACAAAGCGTGTGGCCAGCTGCAAAGTCAGCCGTCAGGGTGAAGGTATCAGGCACTTCGCGTTCATCTTTGAAGATGTACACGCCACCGTTGCCGCTCACGCGGTAAGGGAACTGAGCCTGCCCCCAGCAAATGTTCAGTGGCGCCATCACGTGATAATACAGATCGGTAGCAATGCCGCCGGAGTAGTCCCAGTACTTGCGGAACCGGAAGAATCGATCGGCATCGTACGGCCGGTCAGCAGCTGGCCCCAACCAGGTTTTCCAGTCGATGTAATTCTCGCCTTTTCCCGTGGGCCCCGCGTCAGGCTCAATCGTGTAATTCCACTCGCCCTGAGTTGAATTCCGGTGATAGGAACCCTGACTCATGATGAGTTGTCCAATCATGCCGTCCTCAATCGCCTTGCGCGCTTTCCACCACTGATCGCTGGACGTAGTCTGTGATCCCACCTGCAAGACGCGTTTGGTCTTGTCCACCGTCTCGGCAACTTGTCGGGCCTCATCGACGGTATGCGTCATGGGTTTTTCGAGGTAAACGTCTTTCCCCTGATTCATGGCCTCGATGGCCATTTTGGCGTGCCAGTGGTCAGGCGTTGCGATGATGACGCCATCGATGTCCGGCCGCGCCAGGATTTGCCGGTAGTCCAGGTACGCATCGCCCTTGCAAACCTCTTGAGCCGCTTTTTTCCGCTTTTCGTAAACGTCCGCGACGGCGAGCACCTGCACAGTGGCTGAGGTGTCCTGAATTCCCACAACCTCCCGCAACAAACCCCGGCCGCGTCCGCCAACGCCAATCACGGCAAGGTTGATGCGGTCGTTAGCGCCGAGAATTCGCGCGTGCGCCGAACGGCTTGCCGCACCCAAAGCAACGGTTGCGCTGGCAGCCGTTTTGACAAAACTGCGGCGGGTCACTTTTGATGTCTCTCTCATGCGTCGTCACCTCTTAAGGAGCCTTCGGTCTAAGAAAATAAATCTGAGCTCTGTTTAGTCAACTCGCGAGTTGGACTGAAAAAATACCGGAACTTCAAGTCTCTGTCTACCTGCCATACGCCACAGAAACCGTCAATGGCTCTTCAGTTTGTCCTTGTACTCCTTCCGAAACTTGGCCATCTTCGGCGCGATCACTGCACGGCAATAAGGTGCGGTGCCGTTAAGCTTGAAGTACTCCTGATGATAATCCTCGGCCTTGAAAAACTCCTTCAACGGCGACACTTCAGTCATGATAGGATCGGGCCACAGTTTCGCTGCTGTCGTCGCCTGAATCACCTGCTCGGCAACTTTCTTCTGTTCAGAGTTTGCGTAATAGATCACCGATCGATACTGCGTGCCAACATCCGCGCCCTGGCGATTCAGCGTCGTCGGGTCGTGAACGTGAAAGAAAATCTCCAGAATCTCTTTGAGGGCAATCACCTTCGGGTCGAAGGTGACCTGCACCACTTCGGCATGTCCTGTGGTTCCGGTGCACACTTGCCGGTAGCTGGGATTAGCGACCTTGCCTCCCGAGTAGCCGGACTCCACACGTTCAACACCCTTCAGCTCCTCATACACCGCCTCGACACACCAGAAGCATCCACCACCAAGAGTAATTACTTCTCTTCCGTTTGCCCCTGTCGCTCCACTGTTCGAGTGGCTTAGCATGATTGAATCCTTTGCGAGCCGAGACAGCGTCCAGCTGCCCCCAAGTAGACTACTTAAGAATAATCGTCTTCTCACTTGATGAACCAACCTCCTCTGTTATAATTCGAAGCCTCCGATTGCTCCCACAGACATCTGGCCTCTGAATGCTATTGTATTCCGCGACAGCTGAGACTCGTCGTAAGCGTGTTCCGGCTTCCGCAGAAACATGACAGCATTGATGGATCTCATTTTCGTTACTCAGGTGCTTGCCTCCAGTTTACTTCTGTTTATTACTTTTCCCTTATGAATTATGGCAATAAGACCGATGAGACTCAGTGGGTTGCTGAACCTGCAACTGCGACTCGCCTTAAGCTATTAGGCTGTTTGACTTAAATGAGGTGAAAAGTGTTTGCCATTATCGGCATTTTAGTCGTTACCGGATGCGTGCTGGGTGGCTATGCCATGGCACATGGCCCCTTTGCGATTCTCTTTCAGCCAGCGGAAGTCATCATTATCGGTGGAGCCTCCCTCGGCGGCCTACTGATCGGAACGCCGCTCCCAGTGCTCAAGATCATCATGGGCAAGTTACCCGGAGTCTTCGGCGGCTCTCCTTATAACAAGCAAGCCTATCTCAGCATGCTGTCCATGCTGTATGAAATTTTTGGCAAGGCGCGCAAGGAAGGCCTCATTGCGCTTGAACAGGAAGTGAACAATCCCGAACAGGGAGAGATTTTCAAGAAGTACCCGCAATTCTTGAAGAACCATCACGCGGTTGATTTTCTTTGCGACACGTTGAAGCTGATGGTCAATGGCGTGACTGACACCTTCGAAATTGAAAAGGCGATGGATGCAGAACTCGAAACTCACCATCAGGAAGGCGCCTTGCCATCGGGAGTTCTGGCAAAGGTGGGAGATGGACTTCCCGGCCTTGGAATCGTCGCTGCCGTGCTGGGTATTATCATCACAATGCAGTCGATTGACGGACCCGTTGAAGAAATCGGGCACCACGTAGCAGCCGCTCTGGTCGGAACCTTCCTGGGAATCCTGATGTCCTACGGCTACATCCAGCCAATATCCAGCCAGTTGGAACACATGGCTAATGAAGAAAGCAAGTTCCTCGAAGCCATCAAAGCAGGCGTTATTTCTTTCACGGGCGGCGCAAATCCGGTTGTCGCTGTCGAGTTCGCGCGGAAGGTGATCTACTCCTTTAACCGCCCGTCGAACGCAGAAATGGAAGAAGCCTGCAAGCAAGCCAAGAATGCCATCGCTGCATGAGCAATAACCGTCCAATCATCATCGTCAAAAAGAAAGGCGGCCACGGAGGACACCACGGCGGTGCCTGGAAGGTGGCCTTTGCCGACTTCATCACGGCTCTGATGGCTCTGTTTCTTGTCTTGTGGCTTGTCGGTCAGAGCCAGAAGGTGAAAGCAGGCCGTCGCCGGCCATTTTCGCAACCCGCCTGGAATACTCGACGGTTCGAAATCGGGCCTTCTGCCTGGGAATGAAGGTGTGAACGAAGAAATCCAGCCCAAGGAAGACAGCCCCATAAGCTTCGAAGACGAGATGGCCAAGCTTGAACGGTCGGCCGAACGTTTGCAGCAGGTTTTCGGTGAGACGGACGCTTTCGCAAGCATTCGCAATCAAATCCAGATTCGAATGACGCCCGAAGGTCTGGAGATCCAGCTAACGGAAAAGGCCAAGAAAGTACTGTTTGAAGTGGGCAGCGCACACCCGGTGCAGGATACGAAACAGGTTCTGATTCAGATCGCCAAGGAGATTGGAAAGATCTCCAATCGAGCCATGATTGCGGGCCATACCGACCGCCGGCCGTACTCGGATGAGCGTCACTACTCGAACTGGGAGCTGTCGTCAGATCGAGCCAACGGAGCCCGCCGTGTGCTGGTGGAAAACGGGATGAAACCGGAGCAGATTGCCCGCGTTGTGGGATATGCCGATACCCAGTTGCTAAATGAAAAGGATCCCTACGCAGATGCCAACCGTCGCATCACGATCCTGGTGCTCCCGCTAAACGAAGGTCGCAAGCAGTCCGCACTTCTGGGCGGGTCTTCCGAAAAGAAGTCCTCTCCGATCATCCCCGAAACACAACACGAAGGCGAACCAGAGACGCCGAAGAAGGAAGCTGCTTCGACGCGCAAAGCATCCTCGCACTAGCTCGTCAATCTTCACATGCGGGTAGCGCAGACCCGTGATTTGTGCCGGTCTGCGGTGTGTTTCTTGCATATATCCAAAGGTCTTCGCACAAAGCACCGGTTGAAGCAGATAGTCTGCGCTACAAGCTCCACCTCCAGCATCCGCGTTCTCTCTCAACCACGGAGGTGTAACGGCTCTCCCGATGCTCTCGGTGTCTCCGCGTCTCTGCGGTTGTGGCTGTCCACTCCTCACTTCGGTGTGAACAGGTAGTGACCTTCCTTGGTAGTCTGGGTCCCCTTGATCCATCGATCAAACCAATCCAGATTGCGTCGCATCGCGTCCAGCATCATCTTGGGTTCTTGAATGCCGTGCGGCTGGCGAGGATAAACCACCATCGCTACCGGAACGTTTTGGCGTTTGAGCGCGTTGTAGAATTCATAGCCTTGAGAGATTGGCACTCTCACGTCCGCATCGCCGTGCTGGATGAGCGTCGGCGTCGACACACCCTTCACGTTAAACATAGCAGAGTGGGTTCGCCAACGATCAAAGACGTCCCAGTACTCTCCACCGAAGTAGTCGGGCACGAAACTCGGAATGTCCGCCGTCCCGGTGAAACTCATCAGGTTCGTAACTCCCGCTCCCACCGAAGCGGCTTTGAAACGCTTGGTTTGAGTAATCACCCAGGATGTCATGTAGCCGCCGTAACTCCATCCCATCACACCCATGCGGTCCGGATCGGCAATGCCTTTGCTTATGAGAGCATCCACACCAAACATAATGTCCCGATAGTCACCACCGCCCCAGTCAGACCGATTGGCATAGCGAAAATCGCGGCCGTAGCCGCTGCTGCCCCGTACGTTGCAGCGCAGCACCGCATACCCTCGTGAGGCAAACGCGGCCACCAGGTAAGGCGAAGCATTGCCCGTAAAGGTTCGCAAGAACACGCCAGCCGGACCGCCGTGCACGATCACCAGCAAAGGAACGCGGCTGCCGGGTTGATAGCCGGCCGGATAAGTCAGCAACCCTTCGATGCTCTTGCCGTCTGACGATTTCCACTCGATGACCTCGGTTTTCCCAATCGCCACCTTGGGCACGTTCTGGACCCGGCTTACTTGGACTCGCCGCAAATGGGTCCGCGGTGCCAGCAAAGGCCTCGACGGGCTGTTCGGCGGTCTGTGAAGTGAAACCCGAAATGAGTTCGCGCTGCATTGAGCGCTGGGCCTTCAACCATGAGATCTACGGGCGTCAAGCCTTGCACATGCCCTCCCTCAACCGGAATCGTCCAGATTCGCGAAACAGTGCGATGAGTTTCGGACACAAAAATTCGCCGGCCATCGGCGGACCATCCCAGCACATTGGGCCGTCCATCATAGCTGGGCGCCAAGGCCCGCGGCGTTCCGCCTTCCGTTGCCACAAGCTGCAGACGGCTGGCGCCAGCCCAAGCCGCAGGCACGTCGCTGGCGGTATAGGCGATCCATCCCCCGTCAGGAGAGAACACCGGATCATCTTCGGCCGCTGCGGTTCCAGCCACGAGACTTGCCTTCCCTGAAGCCACCTCGACAACAGAAATGTCCGCCTGAGTCCAATCGTCCGCTTTGGGAGTCGGTGAATGTGAGAAGACGATGGACTGGCTGTTCGGAGACCAATCGAATTGGGCTGGGTTAACGCTCAACTTCTCCGACGTCAGTTTTCGAACAGTGCGCTTGCCGGACGAGTCTTTCGCGATAGAAACCAGACATAACCGAACCGGCTTCAAATCCTCATCAACCACGCGCCAGTCTCGCTTTTCTTTTTTTGCCTTTTCCTCATCTTCCGTCGGCGGTTCGGTCATGCAAAAAGCGATCTGAGCACCGTCGGAAGACCACCGCAACTCGGAAATGTTGCTCTTTTCGTCGGTGAGTTGTTCCGCTTCACCCCCTGCAACTCGAATCCGCCAGAGGTTCGTTTTCGTTTCAGCTTTGCTGCCGCGCGCTGCAAGAAACGCGATCCACTGGCCGTCGGGAGACCATTCCGGCGACGTGGCGCTCTTTTCACCCTGGGTCAGCTGCACTGTTCCGGTTCCGTCGGATGCCGCAACGTAGATTTGGGACACCCACTCACTTTTTTCCGGTTCCATCATCGCCTGCGCAACAACAAAAACAACCCGTTTCCCGTCTGGCGAGACTCTAACGTGCGACACTCGCTTAACTTGCATCGCCAGCTCCGGAGTCCAGCCCGCCGATTGCGACCAGCCCGAATGCGAAAGGAACCAGGCACAGCTCAACAACCCCACGAGAAACCTCGACAAGCTTTTCATATACTCCCCTCCTTCTGAGAATTGTTGAATCGCGGCTGTCGCCGCAGATTGCGCATCCTTTCCAGCGCATCTCCGCGGACCTATGATCACTTGCTTCAGCCTGACAGCGATCGTCTTGACGAACCTTAGGGCTTGCAGTTCGTCCCGGAAATGTTCAACTTATGGTTCGTATCCTGCTCAAATCAGTAACGGTGTCAGGAAGTATAATTCAGAGTTCGCCCTGAAACACAAGTCCGAGGAAACGAGTTCCATGAAGATTCTGGTCACAGGAGGCGCCGGTTACATCGGCAGTGTGGTGACGGCTGAACTATTGAAGGCAGGACACGAAGTGATTGTCTTCGACAACCTGAGCCGAGGGCACCGCCAGGCCTTGCCGCGAGGCCGCCACGCTGATTGTTGGAGATATTGCTGATCGCAAGTCCCTCGACCTGCTGTTCAAGTCCCACGCGATCGACGCCGTCATGCATTTCGCAGCGCTCATCGAGGTGGCCGAGTCGATGAAGGTTCCCGAACTCTACTTCCGAAACAACAGTGCAGGCACCCTGACACTGCTGGAAGCCATGCTGGCCGCCGGCGTCAGGAAGTTTGTGTTTTCTTCTACGGCCGCACTCTACGGCAACCCGGAACGGACGCCGATTCAGGAAGACGACAAGCTTGCCCCCGCCAACGCGTACGGAGATTCGAAATTCCTGGTGGAACGAATGTTGGGTTGGATGCACGAGGTACACGGATTACGTTACGCCAGCCTTCGCTATTTCAACGCGTCCGGTGCGGCCCGCCCTGACCTGGGCGAGGACCATTCGCCCGAGTCCCACCTGATACCGCTGATTCTGAAAGTGGCGCTCGGACAGCGTCCCAATATTTCCATCTTCGGAACAGACTACCCGACACCGGACGGTTGCTGCGTTCGAGACTACATCCATGTCTTGGACCTGGCGTCGGCTCACCTACTGGCGCTCGAAGCCCTCTCTCCGCGCGGTCGCCTGATCTACAATCTCGGCACTGGGCAGGGTTTCAGTGTTAGGGAAGTGATTGAGGTCGCACGACGTGTTACGGGGCATCCCATTCCCGCCGTGGAATGCCCTCGCCGGCCCGGTGATCCCGCGACGCTTGTCGCCAGCGCAGAAAAGATTCAGAAGGAACTCGGTTGGAAAACAGTCCACTCAGACCTGGAACGTATCGTTTCAAGTGCCTGGGAATGGCACCGTCGTCACCCACGCGGGTTCGCTGACAAAATTTAGCAAGGCACGCTACGTTCAATGGGCGTTGCGGCAATGTCGCAACCGCGTTTTGGTGAGAGAGAATCTGTGAGGACAACAACACGAGGATGAAATGATGAAGATCGTTCGCATAGCCTGGGTCGTTCCTCTTGCATTGCTTGCTGTTTTCAGTGCCGCCCAGGACGGCGAATTCAACTACGACGAATCCAAGGTCGTCCCGTATACATTGCCCGATCCACTGTTGAGTACGGACGGCACTCGGATTACGACTGCCCGCGACTGGAACACAAAGCGGAGAAAAGAGCTCTTGCGATTGTTTGAAACCGAGATCTATGGCAGAACTCCGACGCGACGCCTCCCAATGCAGGTTCGTGTCACCGAGTCGAGCCCTGCTGCGCTGAATGGTCTTGCGACTCGAAAGCAGATCAGCATCGCCACGAGCGAAAGCCTGGAGGGACCCAGGATCGATCTTTTGCTCTACATTCCCAACGGCGCAGTGAAGCCGGTGCCCGCATTTCTCGGTCTGAACTTCAACGGCAATCAATCGGTTCACCCTGACACGAGCATCGCCATCAGCCAGTCGTGGATGCGCAACAATCCGGAATTCGGCATTGTCAACAACCGCGCCACCGAAGCTTCAAGGGGCGCTCAGAGCACACGCTGGCCGGTGGAAATGATTCTGAAGCGTGGTTACGCGCTGGCGACGGCTTACTACGGCGACCTCGACCCTGACTTTGACGATGGCTTCAAGAACGGCATTCACCCCTTGTTCTACAAGAAGGACCAGACGGCCCCCGCAGCCGACGAGTGGGGCTCGATTGGCGCCTGGGCTTGGGGCCTAAGCCGGGCTCTGACCTATCTCTCTAATGAAACAGGAATCGATCCAGGCCGCGTGGCCGTGATCGGGCATTCGCGCCTTGGGAAAGCGGCTCTGTGGGCCGGAGCCCAGGATGAGCGGTTTGCCATGGTGATTTCGAATGATTCCGGCTGCGGTGGTGCTGCGCTCAGCCGAAGAAACTTTGGGGAGACGGTAAAGCGCATCAACACCAGCTTTCCTCATTGGTTCTGCGCCAATTTTAGGAAGTACAACGATCGTGAGGCGAGTCTGCCTGTTGACCAGCACATGCTCCTTGCGCTGGTGGCTCCGCGGCCGGTTTATGTGGCCAGCGCTGCTGAAGATTTGTGGGCCGACCCACGCGGAGAGTTTCTCGCCGCAAAGCACGCCAGCCCTGTTTACCGGCTATTGGGAACGGATGGATTACAAGCAGAGGAAATGCCGGCTCTGGACCAGTCGGTCCAGAGCCGGGTTGGGTATCACATTCGGCGTGGCAAGCATGACGTCACCGAGTTGGATTGGAAGCACTACTTGGATTTCGCCGACCGGCATCTGCAACGAAAGCGCCGCTAGTCGAGGAAAAATTCATCCAGGATGGTATTGTGATCGTCCAGCATCAGAGCACGCCGGCCTAGAATGACGCGGCGGATCCGCTCGGCGATCCGAGGTAACTGACTGACTAGATCCTGCGGGAAGGGCTCAACGCGCTTCTGCAGCCCTGGGGGCAACTGTCCGTTGCGCTGAATGTGCTTCTCCAGACCCGGAGGCAGATTCCCGCCGCGCTTCGCGAGTCCTGGGGGCAGATTACTATATCGGTTGCGAAAGTAATCGCGAATGATGCGTCGGTCACGGTCTCCAAACACCCAACCACCATCGCGGTCCTTTTTGTCGTTCGGAAAGGCTGTGTGTCCCCATTCACTGGCTTCACGGCGGGTCGACGCGGTTGTCGCGCGTCCGGCGGTCGAAAACTGAAACCCAGTTTCTGAAGGCACAACGATCTCCTGCTTCCCTGTAAGATAAGCCGTTGCAACACCAGCGCCGGCACCCACAGCGCCACCGATGACGGCGCCTTTCTTGCCAGCGGCGACTCCCCCCAGCACCGCCCCAGCAGCAGCACCGCCACCAATCAATGCCGCATTGCGCAGATTGTGCGACTTGCCGTCGAGTGTGTACGGAGACGTTTCGACGGGAACCATACGCCCGCTCGAAAGGGTGACCTGCGTCAATTTGAGTGTCAGCGAGGCCGGACGCTTCAGTCGGCCTGAACTCACCACGTCGGTGACTGTACCGCGGACCAGAGCATCTTTCGAGGCAACGGTTCTACCGTCAACCACGACGGGCTTGTCCAAAGATGCTCGAAACGAGTCTCCTGGCTGCGTCTTACCGGTATCGAGTTCGTCAATCATCCTGACGTTCAAGGTTGTTCCGGCCGGAATGTATGCCGACCCTTCCTGCGTTTTGAAACTGCTTTTCTTCGCAAGACTTGCCGGTACAGACGCTGTCATCAGGCAAACCGCCATCAAGCAGCTAATACCAAATTCCTTCTCAATTCGATTCACTCGCAGTCTGGTCATTTTGATCACCGTAAGCCTCCTCATGGAACATGCTCCATCGTTTTTCGTTGCAATCTGGCTTATCGGCACGACCGCGAGTTGCATTTAAGACCATTTCCACTGCGTCCCAACACGCTCAAGATCAGGCCACTAGCACGCTATAGAGTCACGTCAATTAGGGATTTCGCTCCGCCACTTCTCGGCCACTTCTGCAGCCTGGAGGTTGCCAGCTTTGGTGAAATCCTCTAAGCTCAGGGCAGTCTCAATATGTTGTGATTCCTGTGGTTTGGATTGAGGTATGAGCGGCAGCCGTCCCCGAAAACGTGCGCAGTCGCCAATTTTTTTGGCTTGGCTTCTTTGTCTGCTGCCATGCCCACTTGAGGCTCAGTGGAAAGCCACTCCGGACGCTCGCGTATCCACCTTGAAGGTTGATGTCGACCTGGTGACGTTGAATTTCAGCATTCGTGATAAGACAAGGCGGACGGTAGCCAATGTGCACAAGGAAGACATCACCATTTACGAGGACGAAGTCAGCCAGGAGGTGTCCTTCTTCGACACTGAGCCCGCCCCGCTCTCTCTGATTGTGTTGCTGGATGTAAGCGAAAGTGTCCGGAATTTCTCCGGCCAGGTCAGGACGGCTTCAAGGGTCCTGCCCGATCTCTTGCGCGATGGTGATGAAGTAGCCGTGATTGCTTTCTCCGATCTGCCAAACCTGTTTCAGGAGTTCACCGGTGATCCGCGAAAGATCCGAGCCGCATTGCAACGCGCGGCGACTGACTTCTCCGGCGCCACGAACGTGAACGACTCGGTATATCTCGCGGCTCGAAAATTGAATGCACAAACCGGTGAGCAACGCCAGGGCGATCCTGCTGGTCTCAGACGGGAAGGGCAACCGCGGCGAACGTGAGCGGGCATTTGAGCAGTTGAAGGACTGTGGCGCCCCTCTGCTGGCTTTAGGCATCGGCTTCACGTCGAAACTGGCGCGCGGGCCGTTCCTGCTTACTCGCTGGATTCGTGAAACCGGTGGCCAGCTCCTGTTCTTTTCCTCGGAGAATGAGCTCAAAAAGAATCTCCGCACGGCACTAGATTCTGTTCGTTGCCAATACTCAGCGGCTTATGTGCCCACCAACCGCCGCAAGGATGGAAGCTTTCGGCGCCTTAAGGTCGAGATCGCCCCGCAGTCACCGCTGACATCCCAGCAAGTCGTGATCCAGGGGCCTGAAGGTTATTTTGCCCCTTTGGAAAGTTCGCAACATCGTTAGGAGAGAGTGATGCCCACCCAGCCGCCACGCGGATTTGCCCAAGCTCAGAGTCAGGCTGAGTCCGCCGCGCGCGACAAGAACCAAACGAAGCAACTGTTGCGGGACGCAGTGAACAAGGCTTATCAGAACCGAAACCAACTGAAAGCTGTTTGGGAAGATCTGATGGCTGTTTTTCGCATGCTTAAAGCCTGGTCCAAGGGTGACTATCAATCGGTTCCCTGGAAGACCATCGTCCTATCCCTGGCCACCGTGATCTACTTCTTGAACCCGTTTGACATGGCGCCGGATTTCATTCCCGGCGTGGGGTACCTGGATGACGCAGTGGTCTTGGGTTTCGTGGTGAACTCGATCAAGAAAGAGCTGGAGAAATTTCTTCGTTGGGAGAGCGAGGCAGGTGTCTGACCTCCCTGCCAACTCTTCGCACCTCTCCCTGCACAATTCCGCTTTGAGAAACCTTCTGACCACTGAAAAGCCTCCCCGTAATAATTTCAACTTTTGAGAGGTTGAGGAACTGATGATCCAGATCGATCGAACGCTCACTGCGTCGAGCTTGAAACCCCAACTCGACAGGCTCTTTGAACTGTCCGCAGGAAAAATTCGGAAGTTGCAGGACCGATGGGACCCCTCGGGCGGAGCACCCGTGTTTACGATTGAAGGTCGCTACACCTCCCGGGGTTGGACCGAGTGGACTCAAGGGTTCCAGTTTGGATCGGCAATATTGCAGTTCGACGCAACTGGAGACGAGTCATTTCTGAAGACCGGACGTGAAAGCACCGTCCAGCACATGGCCTCCCATGTCAGCCATTTTGGTGTTCACGATCATGGTTTCAACAATGTCAGCACTTACGGGAACCTGCGGCGGCTGATGAATGAAGGCAGAATCCCGGTGGATCCCTGGGAGAAGCATTTCTCTGAGTTGGCGCTGAAAGTAAGCGGTGCAGTGCAGGCCGCGCGATGGACCGATCTGGGTAACGATCAGGGTTTTATCTTCTCGTTTAACGGACCGCACTCTCTCTTTGCTGATACCATCCGCTCGCTTCGCTCCCTTTCCCTCGGACATCAACTTGGCCATGTGCTCATGGGAGAAAAGGATAGCAAGGTTTCGTTGCTTCATCGCCTCATCCGACACGCTCAGTGCACAGCCCGGTACAATGTTTACTTTGGAAAGGGCCGCGACGCCTACGACGTTGCCGGTCGAGTTGCCCATGAGTCCATCTTCAACATTCGTGATGGCTCATACCGCTGTGCGAGCAGCCAGCAAGGCTACTCGCCATTCACCACCTGGACCCGCGGACATGCCTGGATTCTCTGCGGCTATACAGAGCAGCTGGAATTTCTAGATTCGCTGGGCGATGCAGAACTTAGTCCTTATGACGGGAAACAGGCGCTGCTCGCTTTTTTCAAAGAAGTGGCGGAGACCACGGCAAACTACTACATCGAACAGGCATGCTCGGATGGCCTGATCTACTGGGACACAGGTGCTCCGAATCTGGCCCGCATGGGCGACTACCAGAATCGTCCCTCTGAACCGGACAATCACTTTGAGCCTGTGGATAGCTCTGCGGCCTCCATCGCTGCCCAAGGATTGCTGCGCTTGGGACAGTACCTGCAAACCCACGGGGAAGAATCAGCCGGCGCACGCTATCGTCAGGCTGCACTCACGATTGCGAAACACTTGTTCGCCGCTCCTTATCTCTCCGAGAATCCCGCGCACGAAGGACTCATTCTCCATTCGGTCTACCACCGTCCTAACGGCTGGGACCACATTCCTCCTGGAAAGCGCATTCCGATGGGAGAGGCGTCAATGTGGGGAGACTACCACGCGCGGGAGCTTGGATTGATGTTGCTCCGCGAAGCCCGGGGCGAGCGACCCTATTGTTTTTTCGCCTAGCGCTCTGAACAGAATGCCTGGATTGAGGCACGGAGGCGCAGACCCGAGATTCTGCTCCGCTCCCGTCATTCCGGCGGAAGCCGGAATCCAGCCTGGTTTCAGTCGAGACTGGGGTTCAGACTTTCGAGTGGCGATTCGTTTTCGATTCGGTCAGGGAGAGTCAGTTACTTCGCGGCAGGAACTTCCAGAGCCTTGGGCGGGTTGAAGCTGACAAAGTCAACGTGGGAGGCATTGGAAATCACTGAATGCTTCTGGAGTTTCTGATCATTCCTAAAAGGATGGTCGGCTCGATAGTGAGCTCCCCGGCTCTCTTCCCGTGCCATGGCCGAAACAATCATCAACTCGGCAACAGTGATGAGGTTGACCAATTCGCACTCTGCCCGGCTGGCAGAAGCCCCCTTGAAGTGAGAACCTAAATGCATCAGGTGGCGCAAGGCTTCCTTAAGGTCTCGCCCGTCTCGCAGGATCCCAACTTTCTCCCACATGAGCCGCTGGACGGCTTTCTTCGTTTCCTTAATGCGAGCAGTCTCTCCCGAGTTTTCGGGAAAGGCAGCCGTCTTTGATTCCACACTCGCTGGAATCGAGCCGTGAATATCCGCCACCGCCGTCTGACCCGCCCGCGCACCGTACACCAATCCTTCCAGAAGCGAGTTGCTGGCCAATCGGTTGGCCCCGTGCACACCCGTGCAAGCAACTTCTCCTGCCGCATACAGGTTGCGCAACGAGGTCCGGCCAAACAAATCGGTCTTTACACCCCCCATCAGGTAGTGAGCCGCGGGATGAGTAGGGATCATATCGACAGTAATGTCGATGTTGTAAGTCTGGCAGGTCGCATAAACCTTGGGAAAGCGCTTCTTGATGAGATTAGCTTCCAAGTGCGTCAAGTCGAGGTAGGCAAAATTGCTGCCGGTCTTCTTCATCTCGGCCACGACGGCACGCGAAACCACATCGCGGGGCGCCAGGTCACCCATCTCATGGTATTGCCTCATGAAGCGTTCACAGTCGATGTTCCTCAGATAGCCACCTTCCCCGCGAATCGCCTCCGTCAGCAGAAAGCGAGGTGCTCCCTGAAGAAACAAGGCTGTGGGATGGAACTGAAAAAACTCCATGTCGGCCAACGCGGCACCCGCGCGGTGCGCCATCGCCTGGCCGTCACCGGTCGCGAGATCGGGATTCGTGGTTTCTGAATAAACCTGTCCAGCACCGCCTGAAGCCAGTACCGTACTCTTGGCCAACACTTTGCGAACCCGCTTCTGTTGTTCATCGAGGAACCAGGCACCCCACACGGCTCCGTCCTCAACAATCAGTTCCAGCGAAAAACAGTGCGGTTTCAGCACGACGTTCGGACTGGCCAGGGCCTTTTTCAGTAGAACACGAATGATTTCGCGTCCAGTGGAGTCTCCTTGCGCGTGCAACACACGCGAGCGGCTATGAGCCGCCTCTTTGGAGAAGCTGAGATGAACTCCGTCCCTGTCGAACTCGGTTCCCCAGTCGATCAGTTCCGTGATATAGCGCACGCCCTCCTCGACAAGCACCTTCACCGCCTCGGGAGTACACAACCCATCGCCCGCACGCAGCGTGTCCTCGTAATGCAAACTCACTTCGTCCTCGTCGCTCAACGCAACGGCAATGCCACCTTGTGCCCATTCCGTGTTGGACTCGTTCAATCGCTCCTTGGTCAGGAGCATCACGCTGCCGGCAGCACTCATCTCAATCGCTGCGCGCAAGCCAGCAATGCCGCTTCCAATAACCAGGAAATCTGTTGTTATTGTTCCAGTCTCAGGTCGCATCGGAGAATTCCCAGGGTGAACGATGGCAGCACGTTCCCCTGGAGCACTTTGCTAGCGATGTTGTCGTTCACGATTCATCGAAACACCTTACAGTACCGCTTTTTGGGTTCTCAACACAATTCTAGTTATCAAAGATACTCTCAGGTTCTCGGGGAGCGCAGGGGACGTGTGCTTTCTCACTTAGAGGCTGCGACAAGCACGCTGCAGAACTCTCGTGTGGCCTCCCATCCTGTTTCCTCAACTATGCTATAGTATCGCGCCTTTGCCGGAATGTGCCCGTCTTTGCGAGGATTCAGCATGAGCACGATCCAGGTTGCATTGGAGGCCCGCAGCTACTTCATAACCGTTAGAAACGGATTGCTCGGACAGGCCGGCTCTCTCCTGAAGGAAAGTCAACCAGCACGAAACACGATTGTGATCTCAAGCAAGACGATCCTTTCGCTGCATGGCGAACGACTGTTCCGCTCTCTGCGCCGCGGTGGTTTCCAGGTCGAAACGGTCACCATTCCCGAAGGAGAGAGTCATAAAACGCTCGCCACGCTGGAGAAGATCTATCGAGCCCTTTCGCGTTTGCGCGCCAACCGAAAGACTCTGTTGATTGCATTTGGAGGCGGCGTGATCGGCGATGTGGCAGGCTTCGCTGCTGCCAGCTATCTTCGGGGACTGCCATACGTGCAGGTGCCCACGACGCTCCTTGCCCAGATTGACAGTTCAATTGGCGGCAAAACTGGCGTCAATCTAGCCAGCGGCAAAAACCTGGTAGGTGCATTTCATCAACCGCTCGCAGTCATTATCGATCCCCTATTACTCTCCACGTTGCCGCTGCGCCAGTTGCGCTCGGGACTCTACGAAGCACTGAAATACGGTGTGATTCGAAGTGCTGCACTTCTCGACCTCGTTGAAACAAAGCATAGGCGTTTTCCTAAACGCGACAAGCAAAGCCTTCAGCAAGTGATCACCGAATGCGCCCGCATCAAAGCTGATATCGTCAGCGCGGATGAAACCGAATCGGAGTTGCGCATGGTGCTCAACTACGGGCACACCCTAGGGCATGCGCTCGAAGCCGCGACCCATTACAAGACCTTCACGCATGGAGAGGCAATCGCGCACGGAATGGTCATGGCCAACCAGCTGGCAGAGCAACTCAACGGCCTGGATGCCACCGAGGCGGCGCGGATCAATGCTTCCATCCAGGGGATAGCTCCCCTGCCTCGCCCAAGGCGGTTGCGCTGGACCGAGGTCTACCGCCACATGCTCTCTGACAAGAAGTTTGTGGACCAGAAATTTCGATTCGTGCTTCCCCGCCGACTTGGACAGGTCGATATCGTAAAGGACGTCCCGCGGTCAGCGGTTCAAAGCGTGCTTCGCTCGTATTTGCATGCTGAGTCCTAAGGCCCGCCAGATCCGGCAGATGTTTTCTTCGATAGCTCCCCGCTATGATCTGCTGAACCATCTCCTCTCTCTAAACATCGACAAGTCATGGCGGCGTAGAGCGGTGTCATTGATGCGCAAGAATCCGCATCAGCAACAAGGCCTTTGGCTGGATCTCTGTTGTGGCACCGGCGACCTTTCGCTTGAGATGGTTCGGCAGCAGGGTGCCTATCGTGTCGTCTCATCAGACTTCAGCCATCCGATGTTGCGCCTGAACCTGGACAAACTGCGCCAACGTGGTGTCGCTCCAAAGATTAGTGTTGTCGAAGCCGATGCACTCGCTCTTCCTTTCCCAGCTAATACCTTCGACGCTCTTGCCATCGCATTCGGTCTGCGTAATCTTGAAAGTCCGCAGAGCGGGCTGGCAGAGATGAATAGAGTTCTCAAACCAGGTGGCAGGATCGTGGTCCTGGAGTTTTCGAAGCCCACCAATGCATGGTTCAACCGCCTCTTTCAGAAATACTTTTTCAACGTACTCCCAAGAATCGGGGCCGCGTTGTCGCATCACACTCACGCCTACACGTACCTACCCGAGTCTGTCAGTCAGTTTCCAGACCAAGCCAAGCTCGCGGCAATCTTCATGGCTTGCGGTTTCGAGAAGGTTGCTTATGTCAACCTAACGGGCGGTATTGCAGCGATTCACTGGGGAGATAAGAAGTAAGGTTACTCTCGCCCTGGCCACCCGAATGCCAGAAGGCTCCGGCCACGATTTCTGATGTGGTCTGAGTCTTCTGATGAGATTTTTCTTGACAACCTACTACACGATTAGTAATTATAACCTCACAGTTAGGATTTAGCCGGAGGCCAACGTGGCAAAGACACGCGTCAAACTCACCCCCTTCGAACTCGAAATCATGAGTGTTCTTTGGGAGTTCGGCAAAGGATCAGTCCGCGAGATCATGGAGTTGCTGCCGGAAACCCGGCGGCCTGCCTACACAACCGTGCAAACCATCGTGTATCGGCTGGAAGAAAAGGGCGCTTTGCGGCGGGCCCGCAAGATCGGGAATGCCCACATCTTCGAACCTGTGGTTAGCCGCAAGGAAGCGCATCACCGGTTGATCGATGATTTGCTTTCGCTGTTCGGCGGATCGCCCCAGCCGCTCATGGCGCATCTGCTCGAGACGGGTCGGCTAACGCTTGAAGACTTGAGGAGCCTCGAGAGAACTGTCGGCGAGCAGGATGTGAAAGCGCATTCCCAACTCGGACGGCGCACCGTCCGTTCAGACAGACGACGCAAGGCGAACAAGCAAAGCTCGTAACGAGTTGAGGTCAACATGACGGGTGCTCATCAATTGTTAGCTGGACTGTCCGGTTGGCTGTGGCCGGCACTGCTCGACCACCTGTGGCAAGGAACTTTGTTTGCTGGAGTCGCGTGGCTCTTTTGCCTTTTGGCGAAGCGCGCCTCAAGCAAGACACGCTATGCAGTCTGGCTGATGGCTTCACTCAAATTTGCTACTCCTACCATTTTCTTTGTCTGGCTGCTCGCGGCACTCGACATTGAGGTTCCCTGGCCCAGGGCGGTCGTCTCTTCTTCGTCAGCCCGCGTTCTGGTGCAGTTTCCGCTGACGACTGAACTTGAAGAGCAGGCGGTTGTCGTCGGCCCGCTGGAACCGAATAGACCGAGAACTGAGACAACGCATACGGAGCTGTACTGCAGTTTGACCTTAGTTTGGGTGTTCGGCAGTTTGTTCTTTCTAAGGGTTTGGTGGCACCGACACTGCACGATGAAGACAACGCTTCGCAAGGGAGAACCTTTGATTTCGGGCAGGGCTTTGGAAACACTCCATCGGCTTAAAACTCTGCTTCAAGTGCGGCGGCCCGTGACGCTCATTCTCTCTAAGGACTTCCCCGAACCAGGAGTCTGCGGGATTTGGAGACCGAAGCTTGTCCTACCAAAGAGAGTGGTTGAGGCTCTCACCGATCAAGAGCTTGAGGCTGTCTTGACGCATGAGCTTGCACATGTCCGACGCTGCGACAATCTGGTGAATCTGTTTCAGGCCTGGTTAGGTTGCGTGCTCTGGTTCCACCCTGTGGTTTGGCTGATCAATCGCCAACTGCTGGTGGAAAGGGAGGGGGCGTGTGACGAAGAAGTGCTCTTGCATGCACCTAACCGTCAAGAGTACCTCTCCAGCCTAATGAAAGTGTTTCGGTCGAGTCTGGGTGAAACGCTAGCTGGGGCGTCTCTCATCACGGGTTCAAACTTAAAACGGAGGATTGATCATATGCGGTCTCACGTTTCCCAAAAAAGCAGTGTTGCCCGGCATCGCCTGATGATTTCTGCGTTCGTTCTAGCATGGATTGTTTCCGCAATAGCCACTGCACCGGCAAATCAAGAGGTGCTTGTTACACAACAAGGCCCGGAATCGTCGAAGGCCGCCACTCCCAGCAGGGCCGAGGGACTTCCCCCGGCGGCGTTGAAAGGCGTTGTGGGGGAAGTGCCCGGTGGTGTCTCAAGGGGTGTCGAGGGCGGCGTCTCAGCCGGAATCTCAGGAGGGGTGAAGGGAGAAGCACCCATACGGCCTAGCCGCAGTGAAAAGCAAACTTCTGAACCGCCTTTGGGGCCACCTTCGAGCAGATCGGGAACTGGTAGTGGCATTGGAACAGGCACCGGTGGCGGTGTTGCTCCAGGCAAGGGGGGTGGCGTCGGGCCTGGCGAAGGTGGAGGTATTGGCAGCGGTCTGGCCATGAATCAGGCGCCACCAACCCCGGCGCAACAAGCTGGATCGGCCAAACTCTTTGGCACTGTGTCTGATGCCAGTCAGGCCAGGGTCCCCAATGCGACCCTAGTCGTTTCCGCTAAAGGGATCAAGGAGATCACCGTGTCAGGTGCCGCGGGCGAGTACGAGTTTCGCGCCCTCCCTTTGGGCCACTACTCGATTGAAGTTCGCATCCCTGGGTTTCGTCCATTCCAACAGGCCCTGGAACTGCACGCCAACGAACCTAGAAAACTCGATGTTGTCTTGGAAGTTGGCGAAGTTGCAGAAACTGTAAACGTCGTCGCGAAGGCCCCTCCCGCTGCCCCTCCAGACACCCGCTCCGGCCCACCGAGCAGAATCCGCGTTGGAGGAAACGTTCAAGCGACCAGGCTCGTTCATCGAGTGAACCCGGTCTATCCGGAGCGAGCTCAGGCGCAGGGGATTCAGGGAATCGTCCTATTGGAAGCCGTCGTTTTGAAGGACGGCAACCTGGGAACAATGCGAGTTCTGAACAAGCTGGCGGATCCCGAGCTCGTTGATGCAGCAATCGAGGCCGTCAAGAACTGGCGCTACGAGCCGACATTGCTCAACGGTCTGCCCATTGAAGTCGTGACGACCATCACGGTGAATTTTCGCTTGTCCTCATCAAACTGACTGAGTTGTGGAGCGTTCCGACCGGTAGAAGGGCGGGGTTGTTGCAGCTCTGTGATACGATGAGCATTCCCTTTTGCCCTCTGCACCGCTAACAAAGACCGAACGCTCTACTACGTCTTGAACGCCAGCACTCACAACTCCGTAACATCCGACGCTCCGCTCTTCAAATTCTCGAGATGCCAAATCAAAGCCAGTCTTCGCTTCGGGCTGGCGAGTCTGATGGTGTATGCGACGGTGGCTTTCGGTGAGCACTGGATGTACCGGCTTCTGGGCTTTCCAGGCGCATACGGAGTCTGGACATTGCTGTTTGTTGTGCTCGGTGGCTTGGCCCTGAAGCCGCTCGTGGTGCTGCCCAAGGCAAAGCGCACCTTCTGGCTTTGGTTTGCTCTGGCTTTCATTGCATACGCGTCCTCTTGGATGGCATCCTATTTCACACTGCGCACTTCTGCCGGAGAATGGTTGGGCTCACTGCTGGGATCGGCGGCGCTGGGTCTGGTGGTGGCAATGACCTTCAGATCACACAGCCGCTACCTCAAGATCGCCGTAGAGCTTTTTGTTGCGCACTCTGCCGGTTACTTCCTGGGAGAGTGGCTGCACTCTTCTCTTCACGGCAAAATAGGGATGCTGCTTTGGGGCGTATGCTATGGGCTGGGGTTTGGGTTGGGCCTGGCGCGCGCCTTATACTGGGCGCAGACAGCAGACACCCCATCCTCTCTGCAGCGGGCAGGCTGAACCAGTGAGCCTTGGAGTCGCTCTGACAAAATGGACGATTTGGCTGGCACTGCTGGGTTACGTGCTGGGTGCAGCTGGTCTTCTGCTGGCGAGGCGTGAGCCCCGGTGGTGGGCTCGGGCACGGCTGGCATGGACCGTGGGTTGCATCGCGTATCTGGGGCATGTCTACTCTGCCTTCCAGTTCTATCACGATTGGAGTCATGCCTCCGCTTTTGAAGAGACGGCCAGACAGACGCGTGAGACAGTAGGTTGGGAAGTTGGCGAGGGTCTCTTCGTCAGCTACTTCTTCACGCTAGTCTGGGTGTCCGACGCAATATGGTGGTGGCTGGCAGGTGCCGAAAACTATTATCGCAGGCCCAGCGCCATCACTATAGCCTTGCAAGCATTTTTCTTCTTCATCGTGTTTAACGCAACAGTGGTGTTTGAATCGGGCGCGGTTCGTTGGCTGGGGTTGGCTTTGTGCTTGGGACTCGCTAATCTGTGGTGGAGCGCCAGCAGGATCAAGGCATGACGCGCGTCCCTCGCTCCGTGGACAAGAAATGATTGTTCGTCTCGTCGTCGCCATCGTCGGCGTCTTCCGAGGACGAGCACGCGAACGACGATAAGGACGATTGTCGGGAGAGAGTATGAATTCGCAACTCACTATACGAGCGGGTCTTTTCCTGTGCCTGTTGCTCACATGTATTTCATCCAGCGCTGAACCCGGCCGGGAGAAGAAGCCGCTGTTCGATGGCAAGAGCTTCGAGGGCTGGGAAGGTGACACCCAGAACACCTTTCGCATCCAGAACGGAGCTGTGGTCGGCGGCTCGCTCCTGGCCAAGGTTCCGAGGAACGAGTTTCTATGTACTCGGAAAAGCTACAAGAATTTCGTCTTGCGGGTTAAATTCAAGTTGCTGGGAATAGGAGCAAATGCCGGGGTGCAGATTCGTTCGAAACGAATTCCGAACCATCATGAAGTGATCGGGTATCAGGCCGACATGGGCGATCCTGAATGGTGGGGATGTCTTTACGACGAATCGCGTCGGAAAAAGGTGTTGGCAAAAGCAGATTTGGAAGCTGTGAACAAGGTCTTAAAGCGGAATGACTGGAACGAGTACGTGATTCGCTGTGAGGGAAAGCGCGTTCAGCTTTCCCTCAATGGCCTTCAGACTGTTGACTATCTGGAACCTGACGATTCGATTGAGCAGAGCGGAGTCATTTGTCTTCAGATTCATGGTGGCCCGCCCAGTGAAGCTTGGTACAAAGACGTCAGTATTGAAGAACTTCCTTAGCTTACGGCACGACAGGCTTCCTCGGCGCGTCCTGCAGCAACAACCCCGCAGTAAAACTCAGGACATCTCCCTGGTCGGTTGCGATCTTGCGAAGCTGCTCGAAATCGCCCGCCCACTGGCATAGCTGCAGAACCGAGGGACAGGCCTGCTGATTCGGATCAACTTCCTTCAAATGTTCCAAGGAGACGGCTATCGCCTCCGGGTATCGCTCCAATCTGCTGAGCAACCCCACCAACACCTGGGCCGGAACCGTTCCGTATTCGTTCGGGTCGCACTCTGCAACCTTGCGGCGGAAGTGTTCGATGCCTCCCTCGACATCTTTGTCCAACACCGTTCGAAAATACGCGGCGTAGTCCACAAAAGTCTCGAATGGAGGATTTCCGCAGCGCTGGAACATCTCGCCAAGCTGAGAACCATACTCGGCAAGTTCTGACGCCAACCCGAGCAGTTCGCGGTCGTCCACCTCGAGACCGTACTGCATTACCGAAACGACGTGCGACGTATCGATGTAGTAACAGTTGTCCTCGAATAGCCAGGCCCGGTTGGCAATGAGATCAGAGATGTTTTCCGTCTCCGGTGCCACTTCCTCCTTTTGTGCAATAACCCTCTTCAAATTACTGAGAAGGTCGCGGTGCAGACTCCGCAACAGCAAGCCGATGCAGTCCTGCCTACCTTCCCGAGTGGGGTATTGAAAGACGCTCGAAATTGCCCGGCAGATTCCATAGTGTTTCAAAATCAATTCGAAACCCTTTCGGGGATGGATCTGCTCCTGGTAGGCAATCTCAATAATGCCAGCCATGTTCTCGTGCTCTTCCGTGCGCTCGATGGCGGCCACGACGGGCGCGTGTTCTCCGATGGCTCTAAAGTAAGGCCACGCCCGGGGGATGTCGTTCGCGCCCAGAAAGAGTTCGCCGGCCTCGCGCGCAGCCTGAATAAAAGCTTGCTCGTACTCTGTCCGCTTGTCTGCAGGCACGTCTTCACCGGTCCCGCTCTGAATCAACGGCAGTCCAAGCTCAAACCGCTTCCTGAGAACGCGCAACTGAAACAGCTTTGCGTAGTCCTTGTTCTGCAGGAAGGTCTGGGTAAGGACTTCGAACAGTGCCTGTTCCCCTCCTGCTGCCAGCGCGAACTCGGCCTGCCTGAATGTACTGCTCTCCATCCGTGCCCCTCTCTTTCATACCTCCCGGCTTTCCGGCCCGGCAGAAAGCTGATGATACCTCTGAAGCTCCCTCGCCGGACAGCAAATCAAGCGGCAACAATCGACATCGCAATCGAAAAATCTCCGCGAACCTGCCCACCATGCTCCAATACTCCGGGGCTCGCCGAGCTCTTGACGAGCTGAGAAGCGCGTTGCACCAATCATCAATCATGCTAATATCCCAGCGAAATAACACTAAGGAGGAAGCAATCCATGGCAGGGGTGGAACACCTCTTATTGCTCCGACAGGGAGTTGAAGCTTGGAACCAGTGGCGCAAGAAAAACCTAACCGTCAAACCCTATCTCCGCGAGGCTGTGTTGCGCCGCATGGACCTCAGTGGTGCAAATCTGCGCGATGCGAATCTAAGGAAGGCTGATTTATCTGGGTCGAAGCTGGTGGGAACAGACCTTCGGAGCGCAGACTTGTTCGGGGCAAGCCTCGTCGGAGCCGATCTGAGTGGGCGCGCCGATCTGAGTAGTTCCGACCTGCGGGGTGCCAACCTGCAGGACGTCATTGGTCTGACAGTTGTCCAGATCTATGGAGCTTCAACCGATCAGAACACATTGCTCCCCGATCACCTCAAGGCCAAGAAAAAGTAAGTTGTCTGCTTCCCATCCAGCTTAGGAGAACCCGGTGGCAAGAAGTTTCGGCGCAGTCTTCTGCCTGCTGATGGTTGTTTCTTGTGATCGCCCCCTGTCGCATGATCAAGACCGCAAGGCTTCAAATCAACCCGCTCCCATTCGTTCCTTCATTGCCTTCTCACAAAAAAACAGCGACCAGCTGAAGAATTATCAGGTCAAACTGAAGACCTCATTGGGCAACATCACACTGGGATTTCTCCCCGACGTTGCTCCTGAACATGCACGCAATTTCTTAAGGCTGTGCCAAATGGGTTTTTACGACCACACTGCCTGGCACCGAGTGGTTCGAAACTTTGTCATTCAGGGTGGCGACATGGGAAGTCGCAACCCGCCGCTGCAAATGGGCGAGGCCAGTGGGATTCGGCGATTGCAACCGGAGTTCAGCAAGCTCAAGCATGTCGAAGGCATTGTCTCAATGGCCCGGGGCGAAGCACCGGACAGTGCCGAGACTTCGTTCTTCATTTGTCTCGCCCCCCAGCCGGTGCTCGACAACAAGTACACGATTTTCGGGAAGGTTCTTTCAGGCATGGATGTAGTCGCGAAGATTTCCAACGTGCCCTTGGAGGGAAGCAAACCGAGGGAACGCGTGGAGTTGATTGGAACGGAAATCTTTGAGGTTACACCCCAGAAGAATGACAGGAAACAGTCACGGGGCGTCGAGGATGCTCGCGACGAGAGCATCGTTTGGGCCCTTTCTCACGGCCATCCCTTGATGCTGACGAACGGAGATCGAAGTCTTCACAATGATCACCTTGGCCCGATGCTGTTGTGAACTCTTCTCGAAGGGAGTGGAGTATAATCCTCTGTCGAGACTCGGTCGATTGATGGCCTCTCGTAGTTAGACCGATCTGGAGAATCTATGCAGAATGACGAAAAACGCATTGCGGTGTTCATCGACTTTGAGAACGTCGCCATGGGTGTGCGCGAGAGCAAATATGGCAACTTCAACATTGATCTCGTGCTGAAGCGGCTAGTGGAAAAGGGAAAGATCATGGTAAAGCGGGCTTATTCAGACTGGCACCGCTACGCCGAGTTCAAGCGGGCCTTCCACCAGGCCGCCATTGAACTGATTGACGTTCCCCAAACCCGCTACAGTGGTAAGAATAGCGCTGACATTCGAATGGTGGTCGATGCTCTCGATCTCTCCTACCAGAAGGAACATATCGACACGTTCGTGCTGGTTTCAGGTGACAGCGATTTTTCTCCGCTCGTTTCAAAGCTCCGCGAGAATGGTCGTTACGTCATCGGTATGGGCGTCAAGCAGTCTTCTTCCGACCTTCTTATCAACAACTGCGACGAGTTCATTTTTTACGAAGACTTGGTGCGTCCTGCAACCGTCGCGACCGTCGTCGATCCCCAGGTACATCACCTGTCGCCTAAGAAAGCGGAAGCGATTCGCCTGGTCCTCGAAACCTTCGAAGCTCTACAACGCGAAGGCAAAGAGGTGATCTATGGTTCGATGATCAAGCAGACCTTGATCCGCAAGTTGCCGTCTTTCAATGAGACGTATTACGGTTACCCCATGTTTTCCCGCCTCCTTGAGGATGCGGCGGAAAACAAGCTGTTGAAGCTCGCGAAAGATCAGAAGAGTGGAGGCTACATTGTCACGCCCCCCAGCGATGTGGCAGGTGCTTCCGCAGAAGCGGGCGCGGCGACCAGCAGCACGACCGAAGCGGGCGTTAACGGTTCCGCCGTTGCCCAAGCACCTGCACCCGTTCCCGCAGAGCCTCGGGACCGTTTCCGCCGTGGGCGTTGGGACCGCAGCCGTTCGCGTCGGGGTGATCGCTACGGCGATGCCTCGCAATCCGCAACGCCAACGGCCAACATCCTGGATCCACTGCCAGTCGAATCTGCCGCAACCGAATCTGGCTCTGAACTGGTGGAGTCGTCTCGGAAGATGGAGGATATCGCCTCTGGAGCGCAAGCAATTCATCCCACTCCTCCCGAAGTAATCACCTCGAGGGAAATTGCTCCGTCTGTTGCCGACGAACCTCATTTCGTGGACTCCGGCCTACCTGTTCCGGAAGCATCTCCGTCTGCCACGGAAACACCCGCCAGTTCAGCGCCAAGAAACCAGCAGCGTGGGCGTGGCTCCAGGCGGCCTACGCGTTTCCGTCAGGCTGCGGCGGCAGGCTCCGGGAGCCGTGTCCCGGCGATACCGATCAGTGCGGAATCAGCCGCGGTTCAGCCACAGCTTGCTGACAACACTAGCGAGACGGCTCTAGCAAGGTCGCAGGAACATGAGCCTGTCGTGGCAACCGAAGACAAAGGCGTGGCTGCGGCTCCACCGACCAAGGCTTCCACTGGGAAGACTGGCCGGCATTCCCGACCCGCTCGATCAAATAGATCTCGCGGGAACAAGAAGAAACCCACTTGACACTTCGCTGCTGACGCACTGTAATCTGCGTCATTGACAGACGCTGGTCTACGGTATGAGCTCCCTCTCGAGGAAAGAGGGTGACGAGGAGCACTGGGTGCGGGACTTGCAGGAGTCATTTCCCGAAATAAGCCTCGGACAAATGACTTAATTTTTCTTGAGAGGAGCCGTTGGACGCCACTCCAGTAACCGACACCAATCTGACTGGTCTTCTCACAGCCCTGCATTTTGCAGCCGACAAACATCGCGACCAGCGCCGCAAGAACCGCGACGCGTGCCCCTACATCAATCATCCCATCGAAGTCGCGGAGATTCTCAGTCGCGTGGGCGGTATCACCGACCTCGCAACGTTGCAGGCTGCCATCCTTCACGACACGATCGAAGATACTCAAACCACCGGTGAGGAACTGGAAGGCCTTTTTGGCGCCGAAGTCCGTCGTCTTGTTGAAGAGGTAACCGACGACCAGCGCCTGCCTAAAGCCGAGCGAAAGCGGCTTCAGATCGAGCACGCCCCCCATCTTTCAAGGAAGGCGAAGCTGATCAAAATTGCCGACAAAATCTCAAACGTGCGTGACGTGACTCATTCGCCGCCGACCCACTGGCCACATCAACGGCGCTGCGAGTATCTCGACTGGGCCGAAAAGGTCATCGCTGGCTTGCGAGGCTCAAATCCGTCTATCGAGGCATTGTTTGACCAAACAGTTCGCGAAGGCAGAGCCGTGCTTTCCGGACGCCCTCATTGAATGTTTCAGGGCGGCCTTTTCCGAACTTGCTTCAAATCGCGCGCGGGTTGTAGATCACTGCAGCACGGGAGTCGAACCACGATGGCGGTATGTTGGCTAGGAACCTTCCTATGTACCTAATGGAAAGCTTGTCGCCGTAGCCACGAAAGTCGAAAGCGGCGGCTGTTCCGGGTGCCGGTGTTTCCAGTCAACGGCCCAAGGTCCTCGTAGCAGCCTATACTCGACATCTGAATGATTTCTCTCACGATCCTAAACAACTAGACGGTCACATCGTGGCGGAGTGGAACAGGCAACGCCGCCGAGGCTAGCGGCCGTAGCCCTCCTCGGACGCTGAGATAGCATCGTGTTCCCATTGGCTGTATCGCACCCAGCACTCTTCGCAGCGCTCGCGATTCTTGATCACTTCGAGGAAGATATGCGGGCTGACGGTTTCCTCGCCGACGACCCCACACAGAGCCTTAAAGTAGTTCGATCTGGCTTCCCGGGTTGAGGGCAGGTGGTATTTCGGCGCACTTCTCCTGTCTAGATCCACAGGCTGGCTAGATCGGCGCCGGTCAGGAATGAGTTCTTCCTTCAGCAACGCCGAAATCACCTTCGAGGTTTTCGTGTCGAGCAACTCAGCAATTTCACCGACAGACTTGCTCTCATTAGCAAAAAGATTGCAAATCGCCACTCTCCTCCGTTCTGCTGGGTGGAGCGCGAGGGCGTCTTCAGGCATCGAAAACGTCGGCCGAGGCGGCGGAGGTTCCTCGGGCCTGCCTTCCCGAGAATCGAAGACTCTCGAGAAAATGTGAATCAACTTGTCGAACATATAGCGTACCTTTCTGGACCGAGCGCCTCGAAACGTCCGTTACATCCTGCCGCGGCCTCCAGCCCGACGAGAGGGGCCGGTTCTCGTAGACAGACTAGATATATTTTATGGGCGCGAGGGGCCGACTTAGTTTCCTCATGGTGCCGTCCTATTTTTGCACCGGTCAATGGGGCTGCGATTCCACTTTTCCGCAAATGTTTAGCCTCTTTCAAACCGACCACGCACCTTCGAAGAGGAGTGGGAATCCGCGTCACTGGCCCTTCAATAAATCGACTTGGCCTGCTTCCTTCCAACCTTCGATCCAGTTACTAAACTCCTCTGTATCAGGAGTGTATGGACACGCGCTGGGTGAACTTCGAGCCCTGAAGGCTTCAAAGCCTTCAACCCACTGTGGATCGATAAGCCCGTCAGGTCGACGTTTCGCGATGTTGATTAGTTTCACTTGAGTGCCTCGTGTGCAGGATAAAAGTGCAACTCAAGTGCCAGACCCTTGAACCCGTTCCCAACTGCGTCTGCCTACTCATCTAGCCTGCCGCTCTACCTTGTACCTGTCGAACTCAGTGGCGTCGCGGCGGTGGGAGTCTTCTGGACGCGGTACAACACGAAGCTCTCCGCAGGTTCCCACGAAAACCCAAATGGCAACCAGGTTGGCAGGGGGCAGTCGGACATCACACTGGAGTAGAAGTTGGCAGCAGCTCCGCAAGACATCGTTCTCAACGGGCCGAAGCTGGCATGGGTCAGTGTTGTTGTGACGATCTCCAATCCTGGAGCCTGCGGAGGACGCGTGAGCCTTGGCCAGGCCATCTTCGCCACCAGAACCAGATCGTCAACACGCAGGCTGGGCGGATGCAGCTCATCGACAGGCTCCCCACCTATTTGCGTAGCGTAGTACTGAAGGCCCCAATGGCCGTCAAAGAAGAACCGCGCGCCCGATTTCTCAAGCCTGGGGCGAATCTCGTCAGCCACAACCGCCGGATAGACCTTGGCCTGTCGCGAATCAGCAAAGCCCAGGGCAAACACAAAGAAGAGGTTCCCTCCCAAGACCGCCGTCAACCGGCCTTGGCGAGGAACCCATGAGGAGAGCCTCAGAACCAAAACTATGATGGGGGGCGCTAGATAGAGAACATATCTAACAGCACTGAACATCAGCCCGTACTGAAAAGCCAACCCAGCCATAACCCAAACGGCGAGTGACACCAAATCCCGATCTTCCGCAGCACAGCGCCACGCCAACCGGACAAGCAATCCCAAAACGTAGACTGAAACAAACACACCGAACGCCAGCATCAGAACCGAGTGAAAGCTGTAACGTGCAAAGGCAGCGAGCGATGCAGCTCCAATCCCACCGCACACGGCGATCCCGGCAAGACCCACCGATGTGCTCGATCTGAAGAGAAAGCCGAGTAATGCAAGTGGCACAACGCCAAGGCCAAGAGCACCCAGTATGCCCACCGTCAGGGTCGCTGGGTCCAGACTGTGGGCTTGGCCCCGCTGAAACGCAGACATCTTCAGAAAATGGACAGCGCCGTACTTCACCCAGCTATAGCCGCCCCAGCAGACCAGTGAAAGCATTGGAGCCGTGATGATCGCGACCAGACCGGGCGGGAATGCAGCCCTGATCCTGTGCCAACGGCTAGGGGAATCACCCCCGTTTTTGGCACTCGCCGCTTCCCTTCCGGGCCACGCTGCGAATCCAAGAGAAATGAGCACAGGCACCAGCACCGCACCGTTGTATTTGGCGAGTGGACAACAGAAACCTGCGACGCACGCAACGACTGCCGCTGAGGTGTTTCGCTCCCGCAGATAGGATCGTGCGCCTGTGACAGCCAACAGGAACAAACACAGCATGGGCATATCTGGCATCAGAACCTGACTTGTCAGGAAAAATGCGGGCGAGCAGGCCAGCAAGGCCATCGCAATCGCGGATCGGACTCCAAAAGTTTTGGCGAGAAGACCGAAAGTCACTAGGGCGATGAGCGAAAACGGCAGCATCGCGACATGCAGGGAAACCTCATTCTGGGGGAAAATGCAGCTCCACACGGCCAGCCACAAGGGAACCAGCGGCGGGCTGGCGTAGGTCACGAAGGCGGATTTGGGTGTTCCGTCCCAATTGATCTGAAACCCGTAGGGATCGCCAGGCGCTCGCCCCATCTGTTTGGCAACTTCGATGTGATAGGGATCGTCAATTCGAAAGGGTCCGGACAAATAGGGAATCTGGACAAGTGCCCAAAGAGCGGCAGCCCAGATCCAAAGACCGTGCCTGCGGAGAAGGACACCGGAGCGTCTCGAATCGCTAGTTGGGGAGAAGACCGACACAAGACAAGCTGTTCAAAGGCAGGAAAGATGGGCCTGGTAGTGGAGAGAGATTCGAACTCCCGACCTAACGATCATGAGTCGACTCCCACCGCGCATGATCACACATAACCGAAAGGACGTGCAAGAAGCCTGTCGGCAAAGGGTTTCCAGGAGTCATTCTTGCGCTCAGTCTGCTGGGCAGGCTCGGCACTGGCATTGACTCCCATTTCCCTTCCCTGAGGGAGGCGCCTCCCTGCAATGGTTGGATAAGCGACGACGGAGAAATCTGTTGTGAATCGAGGATGCGCTGTAGGACTCGATCAAGAAGTGAGGGAACAATTTAGCCGTTCTTGGCGCCGACAATGACTGTGGAGTGGCCCGATTCCAGTGAGACGACACCAATGCGTTTTGCCCGTTCGTCTCATCAGGGATTGGTTCAGGTCAGCCCGCAGATCTATTGATTCCGCCTTGAATCAGTGAGGGTATGGCAGGTAAAATTGAGGAGTCACCATGGAGGACTTGAGCTATGCTAAGGCTGATCAAGGACGCTTGGATTCGGACTCTCGTTGCTTTCGATGTGCGTGACCCGCTGAAGCGTACGGATGCGTTCTATGTGCTGCCGGCAGACTATAGCGAGCTTCAGCCAGAAGCAAAACTGAAAGCAACGATCTGTAACCTCTTCGGCAATCTTCGTCAGCCGATTGATGATATTGCAAGAACCTTTGAGCTAACGTCGAACCAGGTAATCTCGATTCTTGTCGAGGAGGGACTCCTGAGAGATCAGCGGCGAAACCCTCCTGATCCAATCAAAGGCGGGAGGCGACAGATCGACCACTGATGACCGCAAGCAGGGGTTCACCTTATCGCTCTGCGCAAGACCTCATCGTCTATTCACTTCCCTGAAGATTGTCGCCTGAGCATTCCTGTCGCTCTTTCAACAACAATAAATCTGGATCTTTGATTTTTTGAGGCAGGCGGTTCGAGCTGCTAGAACCGCTCCCGGTCATGGCCAGCAGGAACAGCATGAGCAGGTCCATCAGCACTTCGCTCGTGAAGAAGAGGCTCGTGAGCAGGGAACTCTCAAAAGATCGACAGGACTGGTAGCGGGGGGGAGACTCGAACTCCCGGCCTAAGGATTATGAGTTCCCTCGAAAGCCTTGTCCAGACTGAAACGTAAGCAGTTAAGCTTCGCACAACCCAGCAAATCAGCGAGAACATCCAGGATTCGCGCACCCCAGACGCACCCAGCTGCAGCAATCTGACTGTGTATTTCAGAACGACTTTTTGGGCTGCGAGTCTGCGAAGCGAATGGGAATCGTTTTACCAGAAGACATTAAAACACTTAACTTATTGACTTTTCGATTGTCGAGAATTCCCAGAATGCAACAAATTCTGACTTACAGGTACGTATTAGGTACGGGAACCGAGCGCTCAAAGAGCCCAACTTCCGGTTTGCCCGTATACGTCCAAGTGACCCCCTCGCGTTAAGCGCATAGTCCTGACCCTCCTCAGTGTGCTGAACTTC
>CAWBTP010000029.1:0-156156 GCA_963791795.1 uncultured Acidimicrobiia bacterium | reverse complement strand
CTGTGGCTTTGAATTGGGGAATGGGATCCAGTTCTTTGAACGCGCTGGTGAAGGCGTTGCATAGGCTCCAGAGGGTTCGTGTTGAGAACTCCTGATGCAGCGGCTGGAAGTAATTCCGATGCACCGCGACCATGAGGCTCGATGGCGCCTCCAACTCTCCGTCAACGAAGGCACGATAGATGATGAGTTTTGCCGTTACGTCAGGGATCTGAGCTTCCTGCCATTGCTCCACCTGCCGCTTCATGGGCTCGAAGTTCCGCTGCATCCGGTCCACACCGATGCAAAGGCAGTCCTGCAGTGAGAAGTTCTTCGAATGCTTCGCCAGCACTGGCGTGAAGTCTCCATTGAACATCATGTTTTCGCAAACAGTGACTCTCAGGCCCGCGGTAACGGCCAGCCTGAACGACTTGTCGTGACTGTTGCGAATTCCGATCGAGAAGCGGCATCCTTCAAATCCGGTTTCCAAATCCAGAACTCCAAACATCTTCATGCCATTGCCCGACACCGCGTACTCGTCTTTCAGTACACCGATGTGTCGGAAGCTCAGCGTTTCGATCAGCGACTGAACAATCTTGTGGTGAGGAATAGGTTGATGCGTTCGCGTTGCGTCAGGCGTCGGGATCAATGCCAGCTCGTCCCGTGAGATTTTCTTTCCATAACTGATGAGTGTACCGGTATTCATGAGATTCTCCTTTCTAGAATGAGTAAGGTTGTCCCTCCCCATCCGTCGCACGACACCGATTTAGAGGCGAATCTTCGCCTCGAACAAATCGTCGATTTTCTGTGTCGTTGTGAACGAAGAGGGAGGGTTATAGAGAGGAACTAACAGCGATTGTGGTCACTTCCTAAGCGTCAGATGCTGGGGCCAGGATTTCTTGATTCTGACCAGGACTTCGCACTCACCAAGCGCGTTTCCGTGCCTCGATGAACATGGATAAGCCGATGGCTCGGATGTCGGCGTTCGTGAAACGGAAGGGATCTCCATTGCGATCGATGATCCCTGAGTCTTCAGCATATTTCTCGACCGCCTTGGTGGCGTCGAGCGCTCCTTGCAGCGCCATTTGCATGACGTAGCTCAGCTTGGGAGCGCCATTCTTCTTGTTGGCCTGGTCTCCGTTGCCGGCTTGGCTCGCCTGTCCATCATTGGTCGCAGAAGTCGTCGGCGTCACTGCAGTCGGTTCGCCTCTGCTGGTCTCCAAACCTAGAATGGATCGAACCCGAGCGTCGTTCTTGCCCTGGACCAGGACCTCTGCCCGTGTCGAAGACATTGACGACTTCCCCGCCTGCACAACAGAGTTGCCAGCCGGTATGGTTTGACAGTTTGCTGCAGCCAGTGACCACGAGACCGGCTGCTTCCAGCTTCCGCTGGACGACTTGAACGCGCTTTAGGACCTGGCTGGATTCCCTTCGGCTCACTGTCCACTCGATGCAGGCCTCTCCAAGAGCCTCAACCTCGCGTTTGCAGACCTGGAGAGGCTCTCCCGGCTTCACTTCCAGTTTTCGGATCTCATCCCGGATCGACGAGCGGTACAAACATGACACGCCCATCCTGCAGGTTGTACATGACCTCGTCCCCGTAGCGGCCTTGCACATCCATTCCCTCTGCCTGCGCCAGAGCAACCGGCACGGGCACATTCGTTTCAAACGTTACCTTCTCCTTCATAGACACCTCCTTTTTAGACAGTTTCAAACAACGACGATTGAGTAGATTGAGGAGCACTTGTCTTCCGGATCACTCGACGATTCTTTGTCCTTTCTGGAAGTACTCCGCTTTGGCCAAATAACACGAGCTGATGCATCGGACCCCAGACGCCAGGCCCCGTGGTAAAGACTTGGTCAGAGTCGGCAAGTGTCGGTTTCAGGCCCACTCGGAGGACTGGCCCCTTCCTTCGGACCAGACTCACTCCGAATGTTGAAGACTTCCTCCTGCTGCTTTCGGAGACTTTTCCAGATCGCATCGGCCGACTCCCCGATGCCTCTTTCCTGGACCAACTCCCTGGCCATCGCCATCAGCAGGTCGTCGTCTCCATCCATCGCCTGCAGTCCTTCGTTGGCAAACTTCCCTTCCATCGCCAGAGACACCAGCAGCTTCTTTCCCATCAATCTCAAGCAACTGGCCTGGACCGTGTCTTCGTAGTAAAGGAACTTCACCTTCACTGGCTCCTTCTGCCCAATTCTCCAAGACCTACGGCTTGCCTGCCGGAGGACGAAGATGGAGTAGCCGGTCTCATAGAAGATGAGCGTCGGAAACTGAATGAGATCAAGCCCGGTCTGGACCAGTTTCGGATGGCAGATCACCACTTCGATACCCTGACGCACTTGTCGCTCATACCAGGACTCCCGCTGCTCAGGAGGAACCTTGGAGCTAAGCACAGCCACGCGAATCCCTTCTCGATGTAGGATCGATTCGAGTCGCTCCGTGACATCTCGCTTTTGTGTGTAGACCACGTAGATCTGGCAACGGCGCCCCTGGGCCAGTTCCGCTTTCACTTCCTCCAGCAGCCTGCGCTCCTTGGCGTATTGGCAGTTCGTGGCGAGGTCTCGCGTCTCGGCAATCAGGAACGATTCTCGGCGACGTGTCATCGGGTCGTAGTCGACTCCTGTCAGGCTGCCGAGACCGAAGGGCCGGTCCGGGTAGAGCAGCAGCGTGTTCAGGGCGATGCTCAACACCGAGCGGTTTCCCCGGTGCTCTTTCAATGCCTGCTTGATCGCCTCCTCCAACTCGGCATAGGCTTCCGCCAGAGCTGAATCCATCGAAACGCCGATGACTTCTTCCTCGTAGGGTGGCAACGCTTCCGAGATGTCTTCCAGAGAAACGAAGGCTCCCAAACTCATCAGGAATCGGCCGAAAAGCAGCGGAGAGGCCCCTGGCCTCCGTCTTACCTGTCGAGTCACACGGGCCTTGGAGCAGGCGTTCTCCTCCGGCTGGATGATGGCCACCTTTTCCAACACTCCATAGGTTTCCATGAATCGGCGCACCCCACCCTCGCCCCACTCAAAGCCTTCACTCACCATGCTGCGAGGTTCCAGTCGGAAGAGAATGTTGAATAGGTCATCGGCATAGCCTCCCAGCAAAGTCCCCGTCAGAACCGCCACATGCTTCGCGCAGGCCGCCAGCGTGCCGAGAGCGTTTCCCTGGGCTGTATCGCCTTTGAGCTCGTGGACCTCATCGGCAATACCGTAGTCGAAAAACCCCTGGCAGATACCGGCCAATGAAATCAATGGGGGCACAGCGCCGGATCTTTGTCTCATCGGCCTGCCACAGCGGGCTAAACAACGGTCGCCGAGCTTTGCCAGCACTTTCAATCGTCCTGATCGCGCCAATCACTTCGCTGTGACGGACTCTGGCCAAGTCTGAGGCGAGTACCCGCTCATCTCCCCGATATACCGGTTCTCCCGTGTCCGCATTCACCGGAATCCCTTGGCACGAGCCGCTCTGTGGGACCTGATACGCCGGTCTCCAGAAATAGCCCAGCTTCGCTCGGTCCCTTCCGACGATGAAGATGGAAGGAACCGTGCACTGCCTGTCCCACCAATCGCGTGGGCTTCTGCTTGTCTTTCGCAACCGCAGGTCAGTCAAGGTCGTGTGAAGGCCGTCTCTGACGATGCGCCCGTGCTTCAGCTTCACTTCATGGACGCCATTCGGGCTGCTGGTGTCTCGGTCGCGCAATCCGTCGATCAGGAACACTCTCACCCGAGGCAGAGTCAAGAAGGCCTCGCGCGCCCACTTCTCCGTCAGTTGGGGTGGCACCATCACCAGGGCAGTAAAAGGTCTCCCCTTGCTGTGGACATAGATGGAGCCGAGCGAGATGAGGGTCTTTCCGGTTCCGCACTCGGCAATGACAGCCCCAGCGCGCGCCAACTCCCAGCGCTTCACCATCCCCATGATGGCGAGCCGTTGAGCGGGGAATGGCTTGCGTAGTAGGTCGCGAATGAGAGGGGAAAAGCCATCCTCAATACGGTGCAGTGGCGGGTAGTGTTGGAGAATGCGCTCACCTAGTTCTGTCGCAAACAAACGAAGATATGTGGCGATGTCAGTTATGTGGTCCATTGTTGTAAAAGGTCTTTCTTTCTGGTGGTAGCGCAGTCTGAACGCCACATAAGAATCTAAACTGGGCTGATGGAATTCCCCTTTTGAAAGGAGTCAGCCCATGTTTGATCAACTTGTCAAAAGCGCTCTCACTCTGGAGCGATATAGGAACGGTCCGTTCGCCCAAGAGCGGAAGCAATACCTCTGTCACCTTCATCAGCGCGGGCATGGCGAGGGCGTGTTGAAGGCAACTAACATATTTCTTCTCGCCATCGCGGCCCAATTGGATCTTCAAGATCTAAAGCCGGTCACGATCGCCGAGTTGACCGCCGCGGCTGAGGTCTGGAGCAGGCGAAGGACTCGGCCGAGTACTTCACCCAAGTCCATTCGCCTTGCCAAGACTCAGTTCGTTTCGATCGGTTCCGATTGGCTGCGGACCTTAGGTCGGCTACAAGAGACCAGCCCAGTGATCCCTTTCGCCGCCGAGCTTGATGCGTTCCTGCGATATCTTCGAGAGGAGCGAGGGTTGGCGGAGACAACAGTGATTTACCGACGACGTTCGCTAAGACTGTTTTTCCTGTGGTTGTCGGAACGGCATTGTTCGATTGCGGCCGTGAGCCCAATGGAGATCACGCAGTATTTTTCATTAGGGAGGCAACGCCCTTGGAAACGGGCAACCGTGAAGTTCCATGTTCACACACTCCGGTCCTTTTTCCGGTATGCAGAGGCCCGGAAGAGGTGCTCCCCCGGCATCGCCGCGACGATCGACAGCCCGCGCATGTACTCCTACGAGCGTCTCCCCCAAGGGCCGACATGGAGCGACGTACAGCGCCTGATCGCGAGCGTCAGTGGTAATCATCCCACTCAGATACGGAATCGCACAGTCGTTCTGCTGCTGGCTCTCTATGGATTCAGGATCGGTGAAGTCTGCCTGCTGACCCTGGATGATATCGACTGGGATGCAGAGCGCATTCGTCTGCGACGACCCAAGCAAAGAAAGGTCCAGGAGTACCCGCTGACTCTGGAGGTTGGCGCAGCCATCCTGCGGTATCTCAAAGAAGTCAGGCCGCGATCATGCTATCGCGAACTCTTCCTTACTCTAAAAAAGCCCTACCGGCCTATTCTCATGGGCAGCCTTGGATCGAGGATTGGGACGCTTGTGAGACAACTCGGTTTACAACTCCCCCACTATGGTCCACATGTACTGCGGCATGCTTGCGCTACGCACTTGTTGGCGGAGGGGTTCTCGCTCAAGGAGATTGGTGACCATCTGGGGCACCGATCAGCACAGGCCACGCAAATCTACGCCAAGGTAGACCTGCCTTCGTTGCGACAGGTGGCTGAGCTAGACATTTCCGATTTGATCCAGCATGCGGAGCAGTGCCAGCAGGAGGCAACCCCCATTTTTCCTAAAGGCAGTCTCAGGGCATTGCGAGAGGTTGCGCAGCTCAACCTGGGAGGTGTGCAATGAGACTGTCAGCCGCGATTCAAGAGTTCATCAATTACAAGCGGTCTCTGGGCATGTTATTCCGAACGCCTGAAGATCGCTTGAAAGCATTCATTCGACAAATCGGCGATGTGGAACTCGACGCCATAACCGCCCAACAAGTACGAGAACATCTTTACGGAACCCCAGGGCCAGTGACCAGATTCTGGCTGGCGAAGTTCTCCGTTCTGGATGGCTTCTTTCGATACGCCGTCAGCCGGCATTACATGGCGCATTCCCCCCTACCGACGTCATTGCCCAAGGCACCGGCCAGACTGACGCCGTACTTGTTCTCAGTAGACGAGATGCGTCGATTGCTGAATGCAGCAGATTTGGTTTACTCGCCCAGCTGCCTTCTGGAACCCCATACGGTGCGAACTTTGCTCCTGCTGCTCTATGGCACTGGAATGCGGATCGGTGAGGCCATGCGACTGACGATACGTGACGTGGATCTCAAAGGAACGCTCCTTACGATTCGCGAAACGAAGTTCTTCAAATCGAGGCTGGTCCCCGTAGGGTCGGACTTGGCTAGCGCCCTGCAGCTTTACTATCACCAGCAGTGGGATGGGAGAGAGCACACTGGCGATTCTCCGTTCCTGTGCACTCATAAGGGAACGAAGCTGACCCTTCAGAGAGCAGACCGAGTGTTCAAGCAGCTTCGGACCAAGGCCCGCATCGCCCGCACCGATGGTGGACGCTACCAGCCTAGGCTTCACGACATCCGACATACTTTCGCAGTGACTCGGCTCGTGACCTGGTATCGAGAGGGGAAGAATGTCCAACGGCTCCTCCCACATCTTTCCACGTATCTCGGCCATGCCTACCTCGCCGACACCAGCATCTATTTGACAATGACCAAGGACCTGCTTCAGGAAGCGAGCCGCTGCTTCGAGCTCTATGCCCTGCCGGAGGTTCAGCATGACTGATCATTGCTTGCTCGGCCCCTGGCTCAAACGATTTCTGCTGCAACACCTCGTTCTAGAGCGGAATCTCGCACGGAATACGCAGCAAAGTTATCGCGATACGCTCTGCCTGCTTTTGCCGTTTGTCTCAAGCCAATGTAAGAAACCGGTCGACAGACTTACGGTCGACGATGTCTCGCAGGACGCTATTCGGGCCTTTCTTACGCAACTGGAAGAGGCCCGCCGCTGCAAAGTCAGCAGTCGTAATCAGAGGCTCGCGGCAATTCACGCCCTGGCGCGCTTCATTGGTGAGCGGAGTCCGGAACACGTGCAATGGTGTGGCCAGATCCGCAGCGTTCCCTTCAAACGCACTGAAAAGAACCCCATCTCGTATATGGAGAAGGAAGAGATCAATGCACTCCTCGAAGCACCGGATCAAGCAACAAGGCAAGGACACAAGGACTACGCACTCTTGCTCTTTCTGTACAACTCCGGAGCAAGGGCTAGCGAAGCAGCTCGTGTGACTATCGCTGATGTGGAATGGGACTCGGCAGGAACTGGATCAGTGAAACTCCACGGCAAAGGAAACAAGGTTCGATTTTGTCCCCTATGGGCAAAGACTATGACAGAACTTCAGTCGCTGACTTGGGGCAGATCCAACACTGCAGGTTTGTTCCTCAATCGCTATGGCAATCCCATCACACGCTTCGGCATCCACACGCTTGTGGAGCGGCACGTCCAGTCCGCGGCTAGAAAAGTCCCCTCCTTAAGAAAGAGGCGAGTGAGCCCTCATACCATTCGGCACACGACGGCAACTCATCTGCTTCGCGCTGGCGTTGACATAAATACGATCCGCGCATGGCTCGGGCATGTCTCCCTGGATACCACCAATATCTACGCTGAAACCGACTTGGCTACCAAGGCCAAAGCACTTGCGGCGTGCGATTCCGGGAGCGGATCTGCCAAAACCGAGTCAAAGTGGCGCGATGATCCGGATCTGATGAAGTTTCTTCGCAGTCTGTGAGGATTGGTCGTGTGGCGCAGGTCCAGAAAACTCAGGGTATGCCTCACCGCCTGTGCCACATGACTTCCACCGCCACCTAACCGCGTTATGTGGCGCCCACTGCACGCCACTCCCCAGAAAGAAACACCCTTTACAACGATGGACCACATAACTGATATCGCCACATATCTTCGTTTATGTAGTCAACCACATAAACGAAGGTATTCCCCGATAGTGTCAGGAGTAGACATGACATGTTCCTTTGCGGGAAATGAATGGAAGGAAGTCGCTACAGCAGCTGGCTCGAAGGATTCTGAGGCGAGAGCGGCAATTCGGGCGCCGGCAGGACACTCCAGACTGATTGATCTGACGCCATCTTCTGGGCCGTCCTAGCAGGAATAGCTATCCGGTCACGGCGGTGGATGCCTCTTCAGCCGGCATGAACCTTGAAGGGACTTCCCAGTGCAGCGACCTGCTCTCGGAGGGAATTACAATCCGTTTCTTTGTGAGACCCAAGGAGATCATTCTCAGGAAACTCTGCCTTCGTCCCATAGACCGCAACGGGATGGCAGCCGATTCCAAGCAGCGGATGAATGTTCTGGCCGCGCTTCAGTTCTCCCATGACCCACGCGGCCCACTCAGGCACCACGGGCAAACCGAGCCTTTCGCTCAGACGATACAAAACAAAAGTCGGATCTGCATCGCAGAGGATGGCACGACCGTAGTCATCATCGTCGCTGAGATGCACCTGTGCCAGTTCCTTCGAAAGCGCCACCAGGTGGCGCAGGGGGCGAGTCCAGCCTGCGGCCATCAAAGACCCACGAAAACTCTCGGCATTTTCACCCAGAGTCACTGGGATCGAAGTCAGGCCCGGTCCTTCGACGGTGAAGTTTTCCTGCATGGCTACGGCAGCCCAAATCGCGGCCACTTCCTGGTCACTGCCGAACACAGAGATCAGATGGGCCTTCCCAGTCTCGCCTTTCGTCGCCGGATGCTCGCCAATAAACCGATCCAGGTGCACCTTGATTCGGCTCGCAACACCGTCTCTGCTCCTGGCAAACTCCAGGTTGCCCATCCGCAGGTGAGCGTTCCTCATCGTTCTTCTCCCTTCTCACCCAAAGTCGTCGTTCGGCCGTCTGCAAATATCAGGCTCACCCGATTGGTGAATCTATCGCGATCGCGCTGCGTAATCGTGCCGTCGTCGCTAGTTTCTTCGAAGTGATCCACGACTTTGATCGACTGCCAGTGGGCGATGTGACGATTGTCACCTTCGCCAAAAATACCGTTCAGCATTCCCGCGGTGCACAGCAACCCAATATGCCCGCCATGCAACGGCGTGAGCGGGCGCCCTTCGATGGTCCCCTGCCGGCCAAATAAGAGCCGGTTAGCCTGACGATAGGCTGAGGACTTCGGAAGCAGGTCCTCAATCTCGTCCAGAGGCAGTCCTTTGTAGACCAGAACTAGAGGGGCGCTTTCTGGTACCGCGTATTTGAGCTCAGGTTCTGTCGACAATACTTGAAGTTCGCTGGAATTGCGCGACAGCTCTGTAAGAAGCTGCCGTCTCTCCTGAATCTCGCGATCCAGCAATCGCTCTCGCTCCCGCCGGGTACGGCGGATGCCTAAGACGACCACTTGGCCAAAGCGAACCGAGTCGGGCGCTGTGAGACGGCGGATCCGGAGTTCCTTAAATTGAGAAGCGAGGATCTGAGTGCAGTCGACAATCCTGGTCTTCGGAATCACCAGGACCAAGACGCCACTCGGTTTCAGCCAGCGGTAGGCGTGCTGCAGGAAGGTACGCTCTGTGCGCTGCGTACTCCCTTCGTCGGTCTCGAAGTCATAGGGTGGATTGAGATACAGCACCGACAGAGAATCCACAGGACAATGAACATCAAAGCAACTTCCTTGAATGACGCTGTCGACCAGACTTCGAGCTTGCTCGGCTCGATAGGCATCAAGCTCGATGCCGTAGCGGAGAGCCTTCGTGTCCGCAGTGATCAGCGCAAACGCCGCCCCGTCCCCAATGCACGGATCCAGAGCTGAAAACCGCGTCAGGGGAAACTCAAGACAGTTCTTGATTGCCTCCGCCTCAGTCAACGGCAACGGATAAAAGCCACACTTCAACTTCCCAGCGAGTCGCATGATGTCTTCCTCTACAGATACAGATTGACCCCAACCGGCGATGAGGCGTATAAGATCGGCCTCTTCCTTTCCTAACCAAATCCCTTACTTCATAAAACGGAGAGTCTCCATGAACAAAGCAGACTTGATCGAAAGAGTCGCCACTGATGCCAGCATCACCAAAACCCAGGCCCAGGCCGCCATCAGTTCACTCTTCTCTGGTATTCAAGGTGATCTAAAAAAGGGTGGCCGGGTCACGCTGATCGGCTTTGGCACTTTTTCCGTTGGGAGTCGGAAAGCCCGGACTGGGCGAAATCCTCGGACGGGTCAGCCTTTGAAAATCGCGGCGAGAAGAATCGCCAAGTTCTCTCCCGGTGCCGATCTCAAAGCCGCTGTGAATCGTAAACAGATGAGCGCTTCTTCTTGAGGCTGTTGCGTTGGCAAGGATTAGAGGACGACACAGGGTAGCGCCGCGCTGGACTCTACGGTGGGTTGCACGAACAAGCGACACGTCGTAGGTTCGACTTCTGACGGGATAGTGCTTTCCAGGCGCCGCTTCACTTCCACGGCGCCTTTCTTATAGACGGTCACACATATCAATTCGGGGCCGTCGTAGACGGCCCAATGGCGATGGTCCCACTTCTCTACTTTGAGTTGCGGACAGGACGCCATGTTCCTCCTTTCGTGACTCAACAGTGGTCGCTATTCCCTCGGCGAGCCTGCAGAGCCGCACACAGTGACTCAACTTCAAGGCCTGGTCTGAAATTTCCACGGTGCAACCTAGTCCAACCTACTCTTCTCTCCACTGCCTCTGCCTGGACCGTCTGAATCTCTCTAAGAGGTGCCAAGCCTCAACCAGGACAGATCTCTAATACGGAACGAGCTCACAAAGCCGATCCTGAATTCCTGCCATCTCGCGAGCAAACTGCTTCCGGTCCAAACCGGGCTTGATGTGTGACAGATCCCACCATGGGGAGCAAGGACTCTGAGAGGGTCCTCGGAAAGCCCTTCTCCGACTTGATCTTGGGTACTTTTTAGGGGTTGATTCACTCAAGCAACGCACGTTGTTCACTCCAGTTCACTGACTCGAAGAACACACCAACCGCTAACATCGGGGCAACCAACAAATCCTTCAAGATGGTCTCAGGCGTGTGGGGGACGACAAAAGGGAAGGTTCGAAGATGAAGATTGGCGTCGGGAGGCCGATCAGTTATCTCGGCTAGCCGCGGTGATAAGACTTAGGCAGAAAAGGAAGACATTGACAATTTTTCAGCATCGACGCCGAAGCCCATCTGCAGTTGCCGCTCTTCTCCTGATCATCCTACTCAGCGCCCGGCAACAAGCCGCGCATCAAGTCGTTGCAGGAATCGTGGAGAAGGTCTCAGATGGCGACACTTTGACCGTACTTACCGCAAACGGCACGAAACTCAAGCTCCGGCTTCATGGCATCGATGCCCCTGAAGCTCCCCACGGAAGGCTGCGAGGGCAGCCTTTTGGCGAGTCCTCCCGGAGAGTTCTGGAACAGAAAGTTCTAGGGCAAAAGGTGACACTCGAAATCCTGGACGTCGACCGTTACCACCGACTGGTTTGTCTCGTGCGCCTTGGCTCACAGAGCATAAACGAAGCCATGATCCAGGAAGGCTGGGCGTGGGCGTACCGCAAATATCTCAAGAGATCTGAGGCTCTGGAATTCCTGAATTTGGAGCAGGATGCCCGCCGGCGAAGGGTCGGTCTGTGGCAGGATTCTGATCCGCAACCACCCTGGGAGTTCCGCAAGGTAGGTCCCACAGACTAATCGCTCGCAAGAGCTATTGAGCGCAACCTCGTTCTACCCCCCGCACCTTGTGGAATCGGGAGCGCAACTGCTCAAATCCTGAGACTGTTCGCTTTGTGTATCAGCCAGGATCTTCACGATTTCCCAGCTTATTTGAGCTGATCGAGACGCAAGCCAGATCCATCGGCTCTTGTGCCCCCTTCGAGAAAAATCGAGCAACTGCTGCAAGTTTTCCCGCTCCGACCGTCTCAAGTTCCAAGAGCAGCGGTTTGTAAATACGGTGAGTGTCGCCAGGTTGAATGGAGGCTAAAATGAGTAGTTCAAAAGGAAATGGGAAATCTCGAATGCTGAAGAGTTTGTTGCCGTTGTCGGGGCTGGTGGCGCTGGCTATCATGAGTCTGTCAGTTGGGAAGCCGCCTGCGCCGCAGGCAAAGGTCGTGCAATCACCGCCGACCGCCGTCCCCACCGCCGCTCCCATCCAGTCCACACCTCCTGTCAAAATGACCAAATCAATGATCAAAACCACAAGTCAGAACGTCATGAACCCAGTCGACCTCGCTGCCTATCAGCAGGCCATTCGAGACACGGCCCTTATGGTGTCGGATCCGGAGGCCCAACGCTTGGCTGCGCTCCACGCTCTGCAGATTCTGAATCTAACCTGGGAAGACACGGGACGCTACAAAGGATCTGCGGTCGGCCCCAACATCAGCGACATGACGATCCAGGTCGCTCTGAAAGATCCCAGGACCCAACAGTTGTCCATCACGTGCATGCCGGTGATCCGGTTTCCCAATTTCGCGGACAATAGCTGCGACCTCGACCCTCGCGATTTCACCTTATTGGTGGGCAACCACTCTGGACAGGAATTGAAGCGGCTCTCGCTGTTCGATTTTCTGGATCGGCCAACAGATTTCCTTTCCAACCCCAACTCCTGGAAGTCGTCAAAGAAGACCTTGCTGGCTGCGCGCGATTCCAAGGTCCTCGTCAACGCCCAGGCCTGCTTCCTGCCAGTTCCCAAAAAGGGGAAAGCCGAATTCAACCCAGTCCTCTTCAACTACCAGTCCTATAAGGACAACCCGGCCGTGTTGACCTTGCTGGTGACCCGCGAAGGCTCCAGCGTGACCGTCATTGATAATACGCGCGATGCTTTCGAGACCGGCTCGGTCTGGGGCCAACGATTGTTCCACAACCAGAACGGCCAGCGTGCCAGTCTCACCGGCGAACGAGAGAGCGAGTTTGAAAGAAAACATCCACCGACGAAGGGTGTCTCAGTGGCTCGACCCGGAGACAATTCAGGCGAGTCAGGACTTAACATGGTGTTGCTGGTTCAGGTTCCCCTCAAGTACAAGGTGATGCAGCGTTCAGGTCTAGTGGGCTTGATGTACATGGCGCCAAACGCAGTAATGGAGTCGCACCGTAGGAGCGATGTCGAGAATGCCGTCATCGGACATGGAGAGCTGGAAGGGCCGTTCACCGAAATTGACAATCTGAGCATCGAGCGCGACGAGCGATTTCCTGTCCGAGTGACGGTACAGTTCTACAAGGCGACGTCCAACGGCGAGGTTAGCGAAGCCGATCTGCAAGCCATCAAGGAACAAATCGATCGCGTCTATGCCCAGAGCGACTATGTAGGCAGCTTGGTCACTCAGGGAGAAACGGCTCGGGTTACCGAGTACGAAGGTATCAAGCAGCAACCACGCGACTGGTGGGAACACTTTTGGGAGCGGCACGAACTCAACACGGGCGACTCACGCGACGTGGCCATCGCCAAGCTGCGGGCCTTGCTGGGGAAGAACTTCGAACAGCGTCCGGTGTCTGATCTCTACTTGCGCTCACTCTTGCGGGGGAAAGTGTAATCCAGTTCTGGCCGTTTGCGTGGATCGGTGGACGGTGTTAGGTTCCCTCGCGAATCGAGGGAAGTTCGTGAATACTTTCGAATCACCCCAGCCAGCGGAAACGGTAGTTCACAAACTCTCTAACACGAAGTCAACAGATCTCGTGTTTGCCAGCGGCAAAAGCCTGCGGCTTTCCAGGTTCCTGGCTTCTCTTGTCGAGCCTCAAGACGAGGTCCGATTTTCCTTGCCATTTGAAAGCAACGGCTTCAATTCCCCGGAGTTGTTCATTAAGTCCAGTTCTGGCCGCTGCCTGTATCAGACGCTGATCGGGTATGCGGCCAAGCCTAAAAGAGACCGGCAAACACATCCTTATGTTCAGGCCGAGATTCCTGACGGGCGGCTGGGCGTTTCTTGTCTTCATTTGCCTTGCGGAGCAGTACGGGACTATTTCTATCGCTCGAATCGGAACGACAGCGATGGGAACCACAGCCTCTATGAAATTCTGAAAGTTAGACGCGAGGCTTCACTTGCTGAAATTCGCCTTGCTCATCGATTGCGGCACCTGGAACTCGTCGCAAACAATGCCCCCAAGATCAGTCACCGAGCTCTGATACGGGCTATGAACCTTTTGAGCGTGCCGGAACTGCGAGCCTGTCATGATGCGTTGCTGGCTGATCCGAAAATCCAGCTCTGTTCCCCTTTGGCGGTTTCGGGCTCATCCTCGTAGCGGGAACACCATCCGATGGCCGCTTCTTCGTCCGCCGGATTCTCTCCTTCATTCCAACCGTCAAGCGCCGGCACCTCGCAATCCCTCTCCGTAAGTTGAATTACCTGCCGGATCGGGCTATCTATCACGACAGCCGCCTCAAGTTGGAAGTCACTTTCGACTCCATGGTGCTCCCCGTCGGCTTTCAGCCCGAGTGGAACCGCTGGAAGCATCTCGTCACCGACAAAGTCGAGGTTGAGGCTCAATTTGTCAAAATGGGCAAGTACGTCCACAGAACAATGCGTGGAAGCTGATCACGTGGGAGACTGCTCTGGCGGGATCACTGGAAGTGACTCTTCCCAGGAATTTGGAAGCGAATCTTTTGCAGGCCGAGAAAACTCATCATCGATTCGGAAAGTATTCAGATTGGATTGATCGAGTCCGTGCGCGATTGGAGCATACGCCACTGGAGAAATCAGAGCTCGAACACCTGGCCGTAGAGGAAGGAGTCCCAGCGGACTTCGACGTGGCCCAGATCAACTGGAAGCCAGACTACGATCCGTTCTACTACCAGCATCTGCTGGTCCGGGCCAAGCGCCTCTATCTGTTCCGAGACCAATACTTGTTTCTGCTCCCTTCAGTCCTCGTCGCCGAAACACCCCAGGCAGGACACGCAACTTATCTCTTTTCCCGGCCCGACAGCCTGGCTGACTTCTTTCGCCTCTACCGTGCCACGACCCGGGAAGAGATTCTCAAGAATCGCAACAACGCCGCGGACAAGCTCGGCTTCCTGGGCCGTATGGTTCATGGCATCGACAAACAGGGCTGGGTTGACGGGTTGAAGACCTGGTTAGGTGAGAAGACGCCGCGCAAGCGTTAGGCGGCGTGGATCAGCCAGAACCAAAGTGATGCATTCCGGCCACCAGATCGACAATCACAATGTAGCTACGGGCCTGAAGGTGGGCTGCCAATGTCCTCAAGACGGACGCGCCGATAGACGACGGTGATGTCGCCCGTCTGGAACGGAACGACACCCGACGGACGCTCGGGTATCACGACTCCCGCAACGTGTGGAAGACCAAAGGAACGGGCCATCAGATCGAACTCCACGGGCCTATCGCCTGGCACCGCGAGCTTAAGTCTAAAACCCTTGTCCGGAGGAGCGACATAGCCGAGTGTCCATTGCGATGAGGGTGTTCGGTAGCGGCTGGCGTCGATCGGGTGCCCGTCCACTTCGGCCGACAAAACCGGCATATCCACCGCCCAAATGCGAATCGAGTAAGTGTTGGGCGCGGGAAGAACGACCAATTCAAGAAGGCGACCAGCACTGGTTGGCACCGCGGCAATCAGCTTCAGCTCAGGTGGTCGGATTGCCACGCTCGGCACCGGCGTAGCAATAACCTCAGACTCTCGCCCAACGGCACGGGTGAGCCATTGCGGTGGAGCTCCCGCCGGCGCGGCTGTTGAGGCGTCACCGTGCGTGCCGCTGGTCCCTAGCACTCCAGCACCCCATGACCCGGGCCGCGCATGTTCGGCGAGCATGGCGAACCATGCACCGGATGCGTTTGCGTCGAGGGCGTACGCAAGTATGGATGGTTCTGGTTGCTCGTCGCTCCGCCGCACTGTAGCGAAGCCGATGGCGAGAAATAGGAACGCCACCGCCAAGGCTATGATGGGCGACGCCCACCGCCGACCAGCCGTAAGCTCTTCAAGCCTCGGAGCCAGGAGCCACGTGGTCAGCGGGACCAATAAGCCTACCGTCGCCGCGCCCGGTCCAACCACACCGAATATCACGATGGCAACTGTGTAAATCATGGGCACGATGAGCGCCGCTGCCACGAGCGTCGCCGCCCAGCTCGTCAGCCGGACGACACGCGCATCTTTTCCCCACAGTCCCACGAGCCCCGCCCCGGCGGCGCCGAGCAACGGCCAGACAAATAGGAAGCTCCCACCTGGTACCTTCCAAGCAATGGCCATGGCTAGTACTTCCCATACCAACAGCGCGCCGAGGTGGGCGGCGGCAGCACTCGCCCACCGGCGAGCGAGCGTCCAGGTCACTAAGGCGACAGCGAACGACAGCATTACGATGGCGAAAGCATAAGCGCCACTTGAACCAGGCCATCCGCCCTGCGGCATTGCGGCGTGGATCCGCTCAAGGGCCTTCGCGACTCCGAATGCCGCAGCAACTCCCAGCCCAGCGGCGACAACAGCCCCAACTCCTCCAAAGCTCACACCTCTCACCCACCGCGGCTCAATGCGGCGAAGCCGGACACAACCAATGACCACAAGCACACCTGCCACCATCGCCAGCGGCAAAGCGAAGCGCTCCGGATAAACCACCAAGCCGACAAGAGGAAGAGTGAAGAAGATCGCGTCTCCCGTACGTGGCCGCGGGAGCTGACCGTTGGCAAGCATGCGGGTCAGAGTCAGCGCCTGAACGCCGTGGTGCTGGACACTTCCTGGGTCCAGATGGGCGATGTCATCCCGGGTTGTATGATAACGCCTCAGGCCGTCAGCGAAAGCGAAGTTCAGCGCTGGTTGGCCCAACACTGCGAGCTCCGACAGGTCAGTGTCATTCGGTAATGCGCGGTATGCCGTCACCGAGAGCGAGTTGGCAGAAACCGCAGGCACCTGGACGCAGAACTCGGACACCATCCAGGTTTCCTGCGCCCGTCTCGAACATCATAGACAGTCCCCGCGTGCCCCTTCCTTCGAAGTTGAGAATGAAGGCAACGTCGCGCGCCCAGGGGTGCTCGCGCACAAAGGCCGCCGCACCTGCAAGACCCGACTCCTCGCCATCGCTGAAGAGCGCAATGACGTCGTGGGCAAGCAGAGAACCTGCCCGCAACGCGCGTAGTGTTTCAAGCAGCGCCGCCACGCCGGCCGCATCATCTCCGGCTGCCGGCCCGGCGCCTACTCCGTCGTAGTGTGCCACGAGCAAAATTGCACGTCCGCCTAGGTTCCGTCCCGGCAACCGAGCAAGCACGTTCTGCACCTGAGCCGCGACTGGGTAGCGTGTACCAATGCCAGTCGTCTGCTGAATCTGAGGCTTGAGGCCGATGGTGGTCAGCTGGGCGACTAGGTATTCACGAACACGCACAAGCTCGGCACTGCCATTTGGGTGCGGCCGCTGTGCGATCATCTGCACGTGTCGCATAGCACGCTCGGCAGAAAACACAGTCGGAGCCGCCGTTGCCGGCAACGGCGCAGGGGGGCGGCTGGCAAACAAGACAAGAGCCGCGCAGAGAAGCAGCAGAGCGACACCAGTGAGCAACGCGGAGCGGAGAGGTTGCATTAATCAGAAGTCGTTGGAAAGGAATCGCAAGTCGCCTGCCAAGATGCTCGCGAGAGCTTTAGGCTACGCGGCAGTGGTATCAGTGTCAATTACCTGAGAACGCTCCGGCGGGCTGAAGAACTGGCTGGGAGAGAAGGTAGCTACGTTGCGTTGGGTTCCGTAGACCTCGCCCTACGGATGTTCCCTCGAACAGAGATTTTCAGCCACCTCAGCTAGGTAATCAGTCAGTTTGCGGTTTCGCCGTGACCTGGCCGGAATCAATCAAAAACAGGCACGATGCCGTGTGCAAACCGATCGGCGGCGGCGAGAACGCTGCTAACGGCTGCACGACTCCGAAGCAAACAGTTGCAGCTTAAATGTTCCGTTTTACAATGGGTAGGTCATGTACGAAGCAACCTCTCCAGGAGGGAACCGCTTTATGCGAGCGACTTCTTTGTTGTTTTCTGTTCTTTATCGTTGGTCAGCTAGCAGCCCAAGAGGCCGTTAAACGTGACAAGCACGAGATGCACCGTGTCCATGGCGACTCAAAGGCCTACATCGCAATGCTCGAAGACCCGAAAAGGGACGAGTATCAGAAACCCCATCAAGTGATCATGGCACTCGATTTGAAACCTGGGGAGGTGATTGCCGATATTGGTGCTGGCTCTGGCTATTTCAGCTTTCGCTTTGCGCGCCTTATTGGAGAACAAGGAAGAGTCTATGCGGTCGATGTGAGCTCCGACATGATCTTGCACATGAACCGCCGCATTCGGGAAGTGGGCATCAAGAACGTTATTACGATCCTCGCACCACCTGAGGATCCCTTGCTTGCAGATGCATCGCTGGATCGAATCTTCATCTGTGACACCTGGCACCACATCGAGAAACAGACCGAATACCTAGCATTGCTGAAGAAAATGCTGAAGCCGGGCGGTCAACTGGTGATGATTGATTTTCAAAAGCGGGAACTTCCGATAGGTCCACCAATCGAGATGAAGATTGCACGAGAAGATCTAATTCTCCAATTGGAAACAGCGGGTTTTCGGCTGATGAAGGAACATACATTCTTGCCGTATCAGTACTTCCTAGTCTTTGCTGCGAAATAGCACTGAATCCCAGATCTGCTTCCAAACGATTACCCGCGAGAAACGCCACAGTGCAGCTGCCTCGATACCACTGTTGATAAGTCGGCTAACTTGAAGCTGGCCCTCTACCTTCCGCCTGACATTTTTTGATCTGACGGCCTGACAGAACATTGGTATAGTTTCCCGCGCTGTTTCTCCGCCTCTTTTCTTTCTATTCCACCCCTCGACGGGGGTTTGGTCTGGGGCCATCCATCATGAACTCCTCAAAAACAAACGGACTTGGAAGTCGTCGTCGCAGCACCAAAAGAATCAGCCTCAGAATTCCAGTCACCGTTAGCGGACGGGACGAGCACGGTTCTGTTTTCGCCGACCAGGTCCTTATGGAGAATGCCTCCAAGGACGGAGGCTGCTTTTGGTTCACTCGCGACATGACCCGAAAGCAGTCGTTCAGGATTGAGGGAATGAATGGCGGCCGTTTCCTCGCCCACGTCCGATGGTGTAGCTACTACGCCAGAAGAAACACCCGCAGGGTCGGCTTTCAACTCGATCCAACTTCTATAGAAGGGTGGGTCATCGGTGATGTCAAGAAGTAGGTCAGTCACTGGATCGGCATTGCTCAGCGCGCCCGCCAGACTCCCAATGTCTACGCTCCTCCGAGCCGTCTTGTTTGCGACGGCATTCCTCCTGTTTTGGTTCTGGGTGGCCCTGCGGATTCAAGCTCTGGATCGCTACTTGGGAGCTTCACTACCGGCATGGACCGTAGCGTTAGGACTTCTCGCCATTGTTGGAGGCGCCAGCTTGGTTGTCACCTGCATTGTCCTGTTCGTTGCTCAAGGTCGTGGAACGCCGGCTCCTTTCGATGCTCCTAAGCGATTCGTTGCCGTCGGTCCCTACAGAATCATTCGTAACCCCATGTATGTCGGTGGACTGCTCCTCGCTGGCTTTGGCCTCTTCCAACAATCGAAGGCAATTCTGCTGTTCTGCCCGCTCTGGCTTCTCGGCACGCACCTTTTCGTCACTCTCTACGAAGAACCTGTCTTGACGGAAAAGTTTGGGACTTCCTACCTGGGCTATTGCAGAGCGGTGCCTCGCTGGATTCCAAAATGGTGATCCCAAGCTGCTGAGGCACCAGGACGCCACCGAGCTGCCGCCTGAAAAGCAAGGCTGGCTTCTGGTAGTGGTCGCAAGGATGCCGATGCGTTAGCGGACAAAGTCGTTTCCTTTATGAAGCGCTGGAAAGGTGAAGCCATGAAAACACCTCGTTCAATCCTTGTGGCAGCGGCCGTTTTAGTGGGAATCGTCTTCTTCGGTGAGGGTCGAACCGGAGTCGGTGCTCCGGATTCGAGCTCAGCGATGATTGCCCGAATCGAGGGTCAACAATCGCCGAACCGGCAGGGCCACGACGGGTTCACGCTGCAGGAGCTCATGCAGAAATATCGGGTGCCGGGCGTAAGCGTCGCTGTCATTAAGGATTTCGAGATCCATTGGGCAAAAGGCTATGGAGTAGCCGACGTTGAAACCGGCCTGCCAGTTCAGCCGGGCACGACTTTTCAGGCAGCGTCGATCAGCAAGCCGGTGACCGCGATGGCGGTACTGAAGGCCGTGCAAGATGGCCGTTTTTCGCTCGACGCCGACGTCAATACCTCTCTGAAGTCATGGAAGGTTCCACAAAACGAATTCACGAAATCGACGCCGGTCACGCTTCGAGCGCTGCTCAGTCACACGTCTGGATCGGGCGATGGTTTTGGTTTCCCTGGGTATCATCCCTCGGAGCCGCGACCAACGCTCGTGCAAATCCTTGATGGGCAAAAGCCCTCCAATGTGGGACCGGTGCTCTTCGAACGACTCCCCTTCACCGCCTTCAAGTACTCGGGTGGCGGCATAACTATCATGCAGCTAGCGATGATAGACACGCTAGCCAAGCCTTTCGCAGAGATCATGCGTGAGCGAGTGCTCGATCCTCTGGGGATGGCGGATAGCACTTATGAGCAACCGCTTCCGTCCGCGCGTGAGGCCAAGGCCGCCCGGGCCCATAGCGGCCAGGGCAAGTCCATGGACGCGAAATCGCACGTCTATCCTGAGCAGGCAGCTGCGGGACTTTGGACCAGCCCAAGCGATCTTGCCCGGTTCGTCATCGAAGTTCAGCGTGCGGTTCGTGGGCCCGGAGGTCGCGTCCTTTCGGATACGATGGCACGGGAGATGGTCACGCCGGTTGGTGTCGGACCCTTCGCTGTTGGCCTGACGGTTGACAAGCGCGGTGAGGGCTGGTACTTCAGCCACGGCGGTAGCAATTGGGGGTTCCGCTGCGATCTCGTGGCACACATCCGGAAGGGATATGGCGTGGTCGTTATGACCAACAGCGATAGCGGCGGCGCCGTCATCAATGAAATCGAGGCACGCGTCGCTGCCGCTTACTCATGGGATTCGCTCGATAAGCCGGTTCCCCGCTAGTGGCAGGAATCGGGCCGGACGCGACAGCTGGCTCAAGTTGGAAGTCACCTTCGATTCCATTCTGCTGCCCATCGGCTTTCAGCCCGACTGGAACCGATGGAAGCATCTCCTGGCGGACAAAGTAGATCTTCACGCCCAGTTTGTGAAGACTGGCAAGTATGTCTGGAAAGGGGCTGAGTGGAAGCTCGTCACGTGGGAAACAGCTCTGGCGGGATCAATTCAAGGTGACTCTTCCCGAAAACCTTGAAGCCAATCTTCTTCGAGGCACAAAGAACGCATCAAAGATTCGGAAAGTATTCTGATTGGATTGAGCGAGTCCGAGCACGGCTGGAGCAAACTCCGAGGGAAAGGTCGGAGCTGCAGCGTCTGGCCGTGAGGAGCATCAAGACGGGGCCGTTAGGCCACACGATTGTGCTTCCATGACGCCGGTGCGTGCTCGCGAGTTGATGGCGCACGCCGACGGGAAGCTGAAGCCGATGCACGCGCAGTTAGCGTAGCGTGCATCCTTGTCGGCGCCTTCCCGCGGGCGGTGGGGCGTGTCGCTAGATTGTCCCAAGCTTGGCTTGGAGATCCTGCATCAGGTTCTGCAGCACGACTTGATCGTAGCCCCTAAAATAGGCTTTCACGGCGCCGGTCTTTGAGTTCAGGTTGGTGACGTCACCCGTCACCTGCAAGCGAATTTTCTCGACCGTAGTTGGATCGTTAGCCGACGTCACCAACTTCACAGTGATCTGCAACTTATAGACCCAGTTGTCCTTGAGCGTCACCACCCTCTCGTTCCAGGTGGTTCTCAGATAGCCCGAAGACTTCTCCATCGTCGCGATGTCGTAGTTGTGCTCGAGGAGGGCGTTGAGCGAGGTCTGCCAGACTCTGTCGTACTCCTTCTGAATGTCCTGCCGAACGGGCAATTCACGCCACACCGGATCCCCGACGACGAGTCTCGTTTTGAGAGGTTTTGGAATGGACTGCGCGTACACGCTTGCCACGCCGAGCATCACGACTGCCACCAACACCGTCAGGCGTTTATAAGTCATAGTAAAGAAACCTCCTAAAATGGGTTTGTGGAAAAACACACAGCAAAACGGCCTGTGTAAGCCTCAGGCGCAGCGGCACCTATTACTGCGATTGAACGGCTTTGCTGCTGGCTCATGAGATTCTCATAGACCAGCAGGGCCCCGATTCTTGACGACAAGGGTCAATCTCCCAGTGGCATTCTCGGCAGAACAGAGGATTTCATTTATTGAAATCTAAGTGAACCTCACAAGATCTGTTTATGCCGCTTGCCAGAGACGACGACCGAAATTTGTCAAGGATGGGGACTTTGTCACTGCCGTCAACCAGCGCCGACGCATGGCCCGATACTCGCGACCGAAGTAGTCACGCATTCTCTTCGAGCAAATGCGTCAGGATGCTGAAGGCAAGACTAGAAGTCTGAGGATTATCTTGACGACATTTGACCAGCCCTTTTCCCCTTCGCTGGCTTTGGCCTCTTCCAGCAATCGAAGGCAATCCTTCTGTTCTGCCCGCTGTGGCTTCTCGGCACGCACGTTTTCGTCACGCTCTACGAAGAACCTGTCTTGACCGAAAGATTTGGGACTTCCTACCTGGGTTACTGCAGCGCGGTGCCTCGCTGGATTCCAAAGTGGTAGTGTCCGCACCGATTTTAGCCAATACTGGCCGTCGCACAAAAACTCCCACCTCATCAATGACCTGGCCTCAGGCATACTCAGCGGGCACCCAACAGGAAGTGCGAATGGCGGCAGTCAATACAGGAAACTGCAAGCGTCGCGGCCTGAACTACCGCCCGAAACTGCACCGGGATATCATTCTTCTCTCCGGAACGTGAATAGAACTCCGGGATCAGCGTTCCCATCTCTTCCCTGCCCTTGCCATCCATCCGCAATCCCAAATAGCCGTCCATCCCTCGGAAGAGCACGCTGTTTTTCACCTCCGGTCGTTTCCCAGGAACTTTCATCTGCGGTTCATGCTTGATGATCAACAATTGGCAAGTTCTGCCAAAGCGAAACATATCCACCTTCACCAGCACGGGCGCCACCACCACGGCGTGGGCTCCGTTGGACTTCAACGAGTCGATCGGATGAAGGTGGGCAATGGGTTCTCCTTCAACCCCGGCAAAGGTCACATAACGGCCCAGCTCCCGCACAGCCCCACCCGATTCGGTGCCGTGAACGACGTAGCGTTTTGCCACAGGTTGATACTCCAGCCGAACTTCGCTGCGACAACGAACGCCCGCTTCCTCCAAACGCCTCAGGGTCCCTTTGGGAAGCACAAGATGCTGTGCAACACGACTCGTTGCAGGTTTCGCCATCATTCCCATTCCATCACTCAGTACTCAGCACTCTTTAAGCTCGCCACTGGTCTTACGCCACTCGTCACGAACCCCTAACCCCGAACCACTGCTTTACTGGCCTTCCTACCGCCTCCCGAATCATCTCGCGCGTGCATCCAGCCCAGCACTTGTATTTGCGCGGATCGTCCACTGCGATCGCCAGGTTGTCGTGGCTGCGGTCGTGTCCATTCAGGGCACACGAAGGGCACTGCGCCCAATAGTTTCGCCCGGTCTTACGGACGGGTTGGATATGATCCAGAATCCGAAAACCGAAGGCACCTTGCGGAAGCTGTTCAGGACGCACCTTCGAGGCCTCTCTGATATCTTCAGGGATCGGCATTCCTGAAATTAGAGACTTCAACCTCTCCTCCGTGAGCTTGGTCAGTCCGTTCAGGTACCTCATCTGCGCATCCAGCGCGTAGTCTGCTCCATAGAAGAAGTATCGTTTCTTGTTCGCCTGATGCACTCCAAGCGGCCCTCGAATGGCATTGCCAAACTCTCCTGACTTCAAACAGCTTTGACGCGGAAAGATCTCGATGCCTTCGGCCAGCCCGGCACCTCTAACCGGCAGTTTCAATCGCACAGCCAGGCCATGGATATAGACGCACCAGTGGCTCGCTAGTAGTGGCGACTCGGCGAGAATCCAAAGATGGCCACCACGACGGCTCTTTTCCAGGGCAGCGTCGATGCCATCGTTCTTCAGTTCCCACTGTAACTTCAGCAGATCTGCCAGGGAGTTTTCATAGTCGACGTCAATTGCCGCCCATTTACAGCGCTGGCTCTTGGGATTGATCGCGTACAAGCCAATCGTCATCGCGCCCAATAAGTGCCGTTCGATCGCTTTGCCCGTCAGAACGCAACTTCGATCCTGCTCCTTCGGCCGGTAATAGTAATGTTTGCCACTTCTTGGATGGGGCCTGGCAGACTGCACGGTATAAGCACGGCGGTTGATGAACAGACCAAAGTAGTCGTCGATCAGCTCAGCAGGCAGGCGCGAACTCATCGTCACCTCCTTAGGGGTCGTCGATCGCCACTATCTTCTCTTACGTCTCTCTTACGTCAGATTTCAAAACTCCGCAAATCGGCCTAGCTGCTCCCGCGCTGAAGTCGGACATCGAATTCAACAAAATGGTCAACAAACCAGCGGTTCTGCTATCTTCTCTATTAGTCAGACTTGGGGATAAACTATCCTGGGAGGGTCCGTATGAGCACCACTAAACCCCTGGAAGAAATGTCGGTGGCAGAGAAGATTCAGATGATGGAGTCTCTCTGGGACGACCTATGCCAGAAACCAGACGGCATCGAATCTCCGGCGTGGCACCGGGACATATTGGCTCAAAGAGAAGAGTCGCTCGGAACAGGGGAAGACGCGTTTGAAGATTGGGATAGCGCCAAAAGAAACATCCGAAAACAGGTCCCGTGAAAATCCAAATACTGGCCTCCGCCAGCCAGGACTTGCTCGATGGTTACCGGTTTTATGAGCAGCAGGCCGAAGGTGTAGGGGCGTATTTTCTCGATACGCTTTTTTCGGATATTGATTCTCTGGTGATCAGCGCCGGGATTCATCCCATTCATTTCGGGAAGTACCATCGTTTGCTATCCAAGCGATTTCCCTTCGCTGTCTATTATCGTGTTGAAGACCAGGCAGCCCGGGTCTACGCTGTCCTTGATTGCCGAAGAAGCCCGGCTTGGATTCGGAAGAAATTGGGGCCGTCAACCTTGTAGCCCGGCCGCATTCGGCACCTTACAACCAGGGCAGCCCAACTCCCCTTTGCCAACCATAGCGCCGGAGGGCGCGTCTTTGCTATGATTGCGCCGCTCAGTGCCATCGGGCGTCTCTCTGATTCCCTAGACTCAAATCCCGTTCAAGTCCCTTACCGAAGCCGACACTTGCCGGAAGTATGTCCTCCCGAAGCTCTACGCTGCGGGCTGGAACGACGATCAAATCACGGAGCAGAAGACATTCACTGACGGCCGGATTGTGGTGGGCGCGGCAAGCCGCGCCGCAAGAAACAAAAGTGTTCCGAAGTGTTCGGAGCACGGTCGGAGTGCACACGGCATTCAGGAACTTACTCCCGAACTCCTCATGTTGGTGCTTGGCGCGATCCGTGAGGAACCGGAAGCACAAGCCGTAGATGCTTAAAGGTGCGGAATCTGAATGCAGTAACATTCGCCATAAGGCGATTGTTGGAAAAGGAGAATCAATGTTCGAGCAGCTGGACGACCCCAAACTTGCCGGTCGGAAATCCTGGAAGGAACGACTCGTGGAAGGAGCGATCATTCTGGCTGTTTCCGCCGCAGTAATCGGTGGTCTAGTCTACATGTTTATCGCAGTTTAATTTTAGTTGTCGCTCTGGACTTCTCGCTCACCGGGCTAAGCTCTATGCAAGCTCCCGGTGATAGTGTCTGCGAGAGCCTCGCGCCGCCACCCGAAAAACACCCAAGTTCTCGCCAGATACCTGCCTCGTGCACGGAATTGAAACAAACAATCATCAGACCGCTTCCCGCGCGATCTTTTTCGATTTCGTGAACATCCTCACTTCCTGCTTGCGAAGTACCTCTCGAAGATAAAATCTTTCTAAAAATTTCCTAAAGAAAAAATCAAGAAAAATGGCTTAATTATCCCCATTTTCCGCCCTCCCATCTCTTGTCCAAATTTACTTTGTCCCGTACCATTCACATCACAGTCTCAACAAAGCTCACCGTTAATTCTCGGTGGACCCAGAAAAGTAATGTCTCCAGCGTGCGACTCAAACTTCCAGCATGAGTGCTAGGTCACCAGAGAAACTGGTGCGGGCGCAGATCGGATGGGCAGTCCTTGCTTTACCGCCGTGGGGCAAACACATCCAGCATTGGCACCGGTCCTCCGCTAGTCACCACTGTGGGCATCACTCCATTCCATTTCTCCACAGCGCGTCCCTGCACCTCGATTCGCCGCAAGTCCAGTAGCTGCGCCGTTATCTGTACCTTTTGGAGCTCCAGTCCCTTGGCTTCGGCTGTGGCCTTGACGATTGCCTGTTGCGCTTCAAACCCCACGCGCCTCAAGGCGTTCTCTGCCTCCAGGGCTTGTTGGACCGCTTTCACCTTCGCCTCGATGGAGTCTTGGAAGACTTGTGTGAACCGAAAGTCAGTGATGGAAAGTTCTACAACTCCGATACCAAGGAGAGCTAACCTTTTCGTTATCAAATCTTGAAGTTCAGCTTTCACCCGTGGCCTTTGTGTGATCAACTGCTCGGCGTCGAAGTTGGCCGTGGTAGATTTGACCGCTTCCTGGATAAACGGCTGGATGACTCGGTTTTCATACTCCTGCCGCATATTGCGATAAGTTTCCCCCACTTTGCTGCCATCCAACTGGTAGTTCAAGCTGACTTCCGTGGTAACCACTTGCAAGTCTTTGCTGGAAGCGCTGGCTGGAGCACTGTATTTCTGAATCTGTGTTGACATCAGAACTACCTGCTCGGCGAAAGGAACCTTGAAATAGAGACCTTCTTCTTTGACTTCCCCGGTCACAGCCCCAAAACGCAGCAAGACGCCTCGTTGTCCGGCGCCGACCGTCCCGATAGTTCCCGCCAGCAGAATGAGGCCAGCGATTAGCGCCACCCCGGCAACTATCTTTTTCCCCAACCCTGGCGGAATTCGAAGTTCTTCAACATTGTATCTTTGCATTGCTACCTCCTCTTTATATCAAAAACGTATGCAAGGAAGTATTCTATGCGACTCACCCCAGAACGCTATGACTTTTGGGAGCGTACTAGGTCGTCAAATAGGTTGCCGACTATTAAGAGGAGAAGCAGGAATCCAGACCGCCAACCAACAACACTGCACCTGGTTATTTTTCTTACTTACTGATTAATTCCTCGGTCTGACATAACCATTGTCTTTATCTCTTTTTGTAATTGAATGGCTGGTAAACGCCCAGCGAATTTCTCAACTCTGCAACTTCCTCACTTGCGCTAACCTATTTCTTCCCCATCAAAATCCAATCAACCGTTTTCCCAAACTCCCGACTGATCCGCAATAAAATCTCCGCCATCACCCTCCACAAAGCAATCTTCCAATCGTTCTGATCCTACCGCGAGCGGCTACCCAGGAACTCATGATAGAGTTGAGAGCACAAAAGGAGGGTACCAAGATGCCGGAATATCGGATTAAGGTTGCGCCCAATCAAGTAGCGTATGCTGACGAGGAGAACCACAAGCTAGTAGTGGAGTTCGCCATCCCAGGATCACCAACGGATACCATTGATGTGAAGATCCTGGCAGACAGCGTCCACCTGACCGCGCCAGCAAGGGACATTGAGTATGTTGCATCACTGGCTTTAGGTTTGCCGGTGAAACCTGACAAAGCTGAAGCGACCTACGAGCACGGCCTGCTCCGAATTGAGGTGCCCTTCAAAGATCCGATGGAAGATGCGGTGAAGGTCGCCATCAAAGCTGGTGGTGCGGAAACCAAGACCAAGACAATCAAAGCCTCATGACCTGTTAAGTTGTTAGGCTTATAAGACGAGACAACCCGGGCTTGTTGTCTGGGTTGTCTCGTTTGATGCTCTTGGGAAGCGTTGCCAACCCATCTTCGGTCGTCGCAAGCCTGGTTCACCATCTCATTGGTGAGGCCGATGCAATGGCAACGGTCTGATTGCCTTCTCCGCCTCCTCACCAAATCACTCCGCCAACTGTGCCAACTCTGTTGTTAGCAAATGAAAATGTCCGGTTTTGGTAACAAGTGAAATGTCCGGTTTTGAAGAAAACAGAAACAGCCCCGGCCCCTATTAGCGCTAACGGCCAGCTCGTGCGGGCCCCGTCAAGGCCGAGCGGAGCGAGCCGCAGGGAAGCCTTGACGGGTGGATGGGCTGGCGAACGCTGAGCCCGGGGGCCGGGGCCGTTGGGCCGGCAAGCGAGCTGGTCGACTCGGCTTAGGTGCCTGCGGTGGCAATTGGTCGGCTGGCCACAGCCCAACTTGGTGAGGCCCGTAACGGATCGAGACTCGTCCATCCAGATGCTCATGCACCGTCACCACACATCCAGCCAGGCTGTGGCGCCAGCGGGTCTTTGGGATCTGACTTCAACCTCCACACCATCGTCCGTCTCCCAAATGGTGTCTTTGCCCCCTACACTTCCATCCCCACCAATCTCTTATTTTTCGAACGTTCTGGCCCTACCAAAGATATTTGGTATTACGAGCAGCCGCTACCGGAAGGCCGGAAAAACTACACCAAAACCCAACCGATCCGGTTTGAAGAATTCGCCGCCTGCCAGGAATGGTGGAAGAAACGAAAAGAGAATGGCCAGGCGTGGAAGGTTGCAGCCAAGGATGTGGTGAAGTACGACGAGCAGAGCAACCTCGTCTCGGTGAACCTCGATATTAAGAACCCAAATACTAAGCAAGACCTAGAGCACCTGCCGCCCGACCAACTTGCCGACAGCATCCTGAAAAAGGAGCAGCGAATCGCTGAGTTGATGGGGGAGATCAAGCAGGTTTTGGCTAAAACTGAGATATGAACAACCATTGGCAACAAGTGAAGCTTGGAGATGTTCTGTCTCAAAACGACCGTGCCGAGAGAGTGGTAACCGACCAATCCTATAGATTGTTGGGCGTTCGTCTTGCAGGGCAGGGGCCATTTCTTAGAGAGGAAAAGACAGGAGCCGAAATTCAGGCATCCACTTTGTCCATCGTCCAAGCTGGCGATTTTATATACAGCCGTTTGTTTGCGTGGCGTGGGGCGTTTGGTTTGATCAGTTCCGAATTTAACGGCGCACACGTCTCGAACGAATTCCCTACATTCACCGTGGACCGATCACGGCTTGATTCGAATTATCTCCGCTTTTATTTCGCGCGGCCCTCAATTTGGTCAGAGGTTGAAAGTTATTGCACCGGAACGACAAAAGCGAGTCGGAATCGTTTCAAGGAAGAGTTCTTTCTCCGGCTGCCCGTTCCGCTTCCCACCCTTACAGAACAACGCCGCATCGTCGCCCGCATTGAAGAATTTGCAGCAAAGATCGAAGAAGCCCGCGCCGTACGCAGACGCAGTATCGAAGAGACGTCTACTGTGCTTGCCAGCTGCCTGTCCCATTTATTTGACTATGATCCAAATGACTCTCTGCCAACAGGCTGGCATTGGAGAGGTCTACCCACATTGCTAGTCAATCAAGGCAATGGCATGACTACCGGTCCATTTGGAACGCTACTCCAGAAGTCCGAAATTCAGTTGACGGGTATTCCGATCCTAGGCATCGCGAATGTAATGGCGAATAAGTTCATTCCCGGCTTCACTGATCATGTCAGTCCTGAAAAGGCTGAATCGCTGTCAAGCTATGAGCTTAAAGTTGATGACATTGTTGTTGCGCGCTCGGGCACGGTGGGGCGTGCATGCCTTGTTCCCGAAGGTCTCGATCCTATGCCTATCATGTCAACCAATCTGATTCGATTACGGGTCGATAGCGAACGATTCCTGCCACGTTTACTGTGTATGCTCTTCAACAAGTCACGGCTAATAGAAAAATTCAAAGATATGGAGTGTCGGGGATCAAGTAGAACCTTCTTTACACAGAAGATCCTTTCGAAGCTGCCGCTGCCTGTGCCTCCACTCTCTGAGCAGCGCCGCATCGTCTCATACCTCGACAACCTCCAAGCCAAGGTGGACGCCGTAAAGAAGATGCAGGAGGAAACCTCCAAGGAACTCAACGCCCTCATGCCCTCCATCCTCTCCCGCGCCTTCTCCGGTGAGCTTTGAAGTCTGCTCGGCCGCCCAATCCTTGCGCCTGAAAACTGAATCGCGAAATGCGGATGAAGAGCCAACATGCCCAAGAATAAACCCACTAAACAGCATTACGTTCCTCAATGCTATTTGAGAGAATTTGCCGACCCCAGGGCGACCCATCGTGGCGGAGAGCCTTTTGTTTGGATATTTGACAAGAATGGAAAGAACAAAAGACATGACAAAATCAAAAACGTCCTCGCAAGCAATGATCTATACACTCTTAAGATTGAGGGAAAGAAGAATTACTCAATCGAGAAAACTCTTGCCAGCTTGGAGGGAGAATACGCTGGAATATTCCGGACCAAAATTAAGAATAGAAAACCCATTACGGAGGAGGAGCACATCATTCTCTGTGCCTTTGTCAGTGTGATGCTGCAACGGACGTTGCGGCACAAAGACAATGTGCTCAGGTTCTGTGATGAATTACTTGAGCATACGGAAGCTATTGAGAGGGCTCACGGTCTAAAAGCCAACAGGTCGCAACAGTTAAGGGATTACAAAGAAAATAGCTACAAGCTCGGTGTACTCCAGACTCTACCAGATCTAACGGAATTATTAATCAAAATGAGCGTCGCCTTTCTTTGTGCGGAAGGCCGGGCCAAATTCATTACGTCTGATGATCCCTGCAATCTGTTCAACCCCGAACTGCAGTGGCAACGGTTTTACGGTCCTGGCCTAGGGCAAAGAAGTGTCCAGGTTACATTGCCCCTTTCACCTGAGATTATGCTGTGTCTGAGTTGGAGCAACCTGCGTGGCTATATCAGTTGGGACAGCAAGCATGTGGACGAGGCTAACAGGCTAGTTGTTGGACACTGCTACAAATACTTTGTATCTCAGAGTTCCAAAGTAAAGCGAATGTGGTTTCGGCAGTATCCAATGGATGTCTTCTTTATCCTAAAGATATTCAAGCACAGACTTCAGATGGGGACTTACAAATTAAGGACTTGGTATAGATATCGCCATGTCAGAAGAAAATGAGCTGCAAACCGCGATGAACTTAGCAGCTTCAGGGAAGCGAAAGGAATCTGCTACCCGACTGTTAGGTTTGTATCGACGAGCTGTTAAGCCGACATCGAAGCTTCAATTAATTGATGCTCTGCTTAGCGTGCTAGATCCAGTTAAAGAAAACACCAGCTTAGTTGACTTAAGCACTGAAGGCATCAGCTTGGCAGGTCAACTGAAATTCACTGATGTGCAAGCGCACTTCATGGCTCGCAAGGCCGACTTCTTGATGTCCAAATGCGCTATACCACAATATGAGCGGCACAATCTAAAACTCTCACCCGGCTGGCTTGAGTTCTCGACAGAAGCAGACAAGGTCCGCTATGAAGATCTGACAGCAGAAACCGAGAAGCATGAAAAAGAGATTAGTATTCTTCTTTCAAATGCGGTCAAACTGGCAGAAGAGAGTGGAGAAAAGAGAGTGTTGGCGTATGTCCTTATGTCAAAAGCAAGCGTAGAGAGTTTGCAATACCTGCAATATAAGATGGACTGCATACCTGGCAATAGGAAGATTACACGATGGGCCAGACTACTTCCTGGGTTTGACCTTGCACATTGTTTCACGTTCGACAGGGAGCAAAAGAACAAACTGAACAACTATGTTACTGCCTTCACTCGCGATTCTTTGCGTGCAGCACAACTCTTCGAAGACATTGACGATGTCAACGCGGGTTATGTGTACCATAATCTCGCAAACGCGCTAAAGAATGCTTATAAATTCCGAGTGGCTAAGAGATACTTGGCTAAAGCAAAAAGCGCGGCTCAGAAGTATGAGGATGGCCTACTATCGCAACGAGTCGAGGAGATGGAACGAGCCATCAAAGCAAGGAATAAGGACATTCCTAACTATCTTGAGGGAGAAACAAGAGAAACCAAGATATAGCATTACCCCTGAGGGACCTCTTTGGACCAATTGCGCGCCTCTGGGGGGGTCTGAGTTGTGTTGTTTGCACCGCTTGCCCTGGCGCTCCCACTTCACCCAAAACCCCGCGCCATAGGAGCACCCTCCCATGCCCATCACCATCAAAAAGATGAACGAGACAACCTTCAAGGTCACCGTCTGGGACCAGACAACCACCTCGCACCTGGTGACCGTCTTTCCCGAATACTGGCAGAAGCTCACCGGTGGCGGTGTCTCGGCAGAGAAGCTCGTCGAAAAGTCCTTCGAGTTCCTTCTCGAACGGGAACCCAATACCAGCATCCTCGGCGCCTTCGATCTGCCCAAAATCCAGCGCTACTTCCCGGAATACGAAAACACCATCCGCACCATGCTTAAGTGATGTTCCTCAAACCACTCCTCACCCCTCTTTCTTGACACCCCCCATCAATCTGATTCAATGAAAGTCCCGCCGCCAGCATTAATGCCGATCAGAACCCCTTTGCGCGAACTCCTCATGCGTAGGATTGAAGTAGTGCTCATGCAATCGTGGGCGAGTCTGACTTCGGCATGACAATTGCACCTAGGATGCTGCGAGGACTTTATCGCTGAGAAAGGGAGGAGAAGCATGTCCATGCCAAGCCACTTAATCCGAGATGGCTTCCAAGTTGTGGCAAAAGATTTCGCTTTGCCGGATCAATCGACAATTGGATTCCTACTCCAATTCACGGGTAACGTCTTAGGTAATTGGACGAAAAGATGCGCGCCATAGCTTCCAACTCTGGAGTTAGACGGTCCTTGGAGGATCGAGTCGTATTATGTGCGGACTGCGACGCCACTCGTACATTGTCTCTTTTAATTTCCGGGAATCTGGTTTGCTCGACCTGTGGGTCCGATAACTGGATGCACTTGCCGATGACTGCCAATGTGAAAGAATCCGTCTTCATCAAGGGGGAATTAACAGTCCAAGAAGATCTTACTGTTGAAGGTCGTGTGGAAGGGAAGATTGAACTGAAGGATCACAATCTCTGGATCGGTCCGCAGGGGAAAGTCTACGCTGAGATCCATGCAAAAAGCGTGATCATCGCAGGAGACGTGATTGGGAACATTTTTGCGAGCGAGATGGTGGAGATCAAATTGTCAGGATCAGTGCTGGGCAATATCAAATGCCCACGAATTTCGATTCTTGATGGCGCCAAGTTCAACGGAAGCATCGATACTGATGCAGGATCAGACACCGCCCCGAAGCTCCTGCAAAAAGCCGATTCTGCCAAAATGAGCCACAGCTCATCTTGGAGCAAGCTCTTCCCCAGGTTCTAAATGAGAGTGGAAAGTACTCTCTTCCAAATTTCCAGGCCAAACCACTCCGCTACCAACCTACCCAAAATAAATCTGCCTCGCAACGCCGAAGCAAAATCCCACGGCCGCTCCCCAAGCGGCCTTCTTTCTTAACCGCAGCCACCCCAACATGCTGCGCCAAAATTTCCGATGATGCTCCATTACAATGTTGCTGAGTGAATTCAGGAATAATTTCACAGCACTTCTTTTGGAAATAACTCAGACTCGAATCTTTTTCCCTTGTACTCAATGGAGTCTTTTAGAACCAGCGTCGCTCGGTTGATTCCATCAGACTTTTGTGGAAGTTCCTTGATTTCGAGGATAAAGGAGGGAGATAGCCCCAGCAGCCTGTAATCTCCAGGGGTGCTCTGAAGCGTGACAATTTTGTTATCGACACTCATTAGAACCCACTCGTAATTTGTTACCCTCAATATAGACCTAACCGGAGGGTCCAGAAGAACTCGGCCATTCTCATATTTCCTCAGTTCATTCGATGAAAGATTCATTCATTACAAATTTATCCTTTCCTGATGTTCCATTTTCCACCTGACTTTTCTGCGGCGCTCCAATTTTATCACTATGCTACAGAGCACTACCCAATTTCCCATTGCCTTCCCTCTTCGTGCCGCCGCGAGCGGTACCTCAAATTGTCCTATTGATGTGGTGTACCGCGAAGTCCTCGGAACGAAGTGGAGGGGATCCCGCGCACTTGTAGTGAGTTTATCGAACCATACCCGCAGGGGCGCGGCCTTTTTTATTGGGTGGAGACGTGCCCAAATGAATGGGAGATCAAGGGAGAGAAAGAGATGAAAAACCCTGGTACCGCGGCAGTCTTGAGCTTCCTTATTCCGGGAGTGGGGCAGATCTACAATGGCACGTTCTGGCGAGCTATCTTCTGGCTCATCATCACACCGGGTCTCTGGATAGGCAGCGGCGGAACACTAGGATGGATCTGCCACATCATCTCCGCATACACCGCCTATTCCTACGCGAAAAACAAGCAGGAAACCTTGCAGCAACATATCTAAAGAGGCCACTCTCCAACTGCGTTCATTTCTTCATTGCCGCAACATTTGCCTTGCCTGCCTATCGCCCCTTCAGTATCAAGGCACCCGCCGCGATGGCCAGGACGTGAAGAAGAGGTCCGAGTCCCGATAAGGTTAGATTTAGCAACGGAATCACTCCGGTCAAGATGAGCCAGAGGCCCAACAACAGCATTCCGAGATTCCCGGTCAGTCTCAATGGCATTGCGTAACCTCCCTCTCACATCCGGCCTTGCTTCAAGGCGGATTATTTCGCCGCCGACGGTTTCGCCTTCGCTTTCGCGGCGGCTCTCACCTTAGCCCACCGCCTGTTCTGAGCTCTAATAATATTCTTGAGACCTTCAGCAGATATCTTACGTTTCTTCTTTGCAGTCGTCCCACGTCGAGCTTTCGCCGAAAGTCCCGACTTAGCCGGAGTAGACACCTTATTCCCTGCCAGCGCCGCGAGCGCAGCAATAGCTTGATCAAGTTTGTCTATCTCCACCTGCATCGAAGCCCGCTCGCGCTTCATCTTCTGCAGCGTCTCTTTGTAATCGAACATGTCGTGAAATCCTTATAAGTTAGTCTAAGTTGTTTCGGTCTAAGTCCGCGACCTCGATTCTAACAGAACCTCTTTCAAATCCACATAGGATAGCTTAGCCTATAACGTGCTTACACTTGGTCTGGTAGGCGCTTGGTATTGGCTCGGCCTCTGAGAGCACCTGCTAGCTATTCGCATTACGAACTGCGTTATTCCCCCTGCCGCCTAAGTGCAGAGCCAAGAGAGCAACGAAGTCCCTAAATTCGCACGGTGTCTTGGAAAGGAACTGAATCATGTGGATTCGGAAACGAGATACGGACGTAGCAATTTGGCAATGTCAATGCGGTTCGGGGGCTATGGAGGTGGTGAAAGAGCCTAACAAGCGCCCGAGGCGTACCACTAGCGAGCGAAAGGTGCGAATAACAGCCAAATGTTTATCGTGCGGGAAGACCTCCCGAGTCGGCTGGCCAGGAAGGACAACAACGCTGCGCTCCAAACCGAAACGAGCGAAGTAATTAAAACTGAATGAATCGCACTTCCCAACGTAGATTTGTTTTATTTTGACTCCTTGCATTTCCGCCTCCCATGAAAAAATGAGTCTGCGCGATGGATGGGATAGTGAACGCTGATTTCGATCAGGAAGCCGTTCACGGAAGAAAAGCCCGCCCACCGCGCATTTTTTTCGCCCGCCGCTCTCAAAACTCTTCTCCTTGACGGTCCGTTCTGTGAAGGAGGAGAATGAATGCATCGAATTTGAGACCCAATAAATCAACCTAAGGAGGGTTCAGCCATGAAACGAGTATTGATTATCCTGTTCGTGCTGTCTTTTGCATTAGGCACCGCATCTGCGTTTGCAGGTGAGTTGAGCGGCGTCATCACCGAGACTAAATGCGGAGCTGCTCATAAAGCAGGTACCGACAAGGACATCAGTTGCATCAAGAGCTGTGCGAAGTCAGGTGCGGGGAAGCTCGCGGTCTTGGCAGGAGATACGCTCTACACCATCACCAATCCGGAGAAAGCCGCTGGCCACGAAGGTCATACGGTGAAGGTCACTGGCAAGACAGATGAGTCAGCAAAGACGGTAACGATTGATACCCTCGAAATGGCTGCAAAGTAGGTTCACACATCATCCCCAGCTTGAAAGCACCTCGCATCAATGGAGGTGCTTTTTTGTTTCCCGAACGTGAGCCCACAAGCGCGCATCAATGCCGGAAATTCTGGAGCTCTCGGTAGTTCATTTGCCTTAACGCAGTTGCCACAGTAGAATCAAGCCCAATCGTCCTCTCTCGATCATCGCCTCGATAAAAGGAACCTTGTGCTTAGGTTCAGACGTGTCCATGACACCGTACCGAAGCTCTACTCAGCCAGCACCGACAGGGCTGGCGAATCCAAATCAACCTTCGAGAAGTCGAGCACAAGCCGATGACGATTGTCGGCTGCGTAGCTCCCACTGTCGAACTGGCCAAGGAACTTGCGGATGAGTCAATTCTCAGGCGCGGCCATCTCTGCAACGGCTCCTGCAAAGACTGGGTAGAGTTCTGAGCGTTGCTTCGCCTGGCTTGGTGGGGTGTGTGTCATCGATACAAGGCCTAGAGCCGGGCGTCTCCGAGGCCCTCCGGGATGTGCCTGGCGCTTTTTTGTTGTCATGATTTCCAAAGAATTAATGCAGCTTCTCAGAGAATCAGACCGGCAAGTTAAAGCCGCAAAAACGGCCATCGAAGATGCATCGAAAACCGGAATGCATTTCGTCAATCTGGAGTTGGATCTGGCCCTGACATTCGCCGAGAGAGCCTTAGCTTCATTCTCCGCCGGTCGTATGGACAAGGCGAAGCGATCCGCATCGGCTGCGCATGAAGCGTACCGAAGTGCCCGCATGTTTTTTCACAAATTAAGCGTCACGGCGGGCCAGCGAAAACAGATGCAGGCGAAGCTGGCAAAGCTTGAGGTCGTGATTGGAAAGCTGAGTGTCGTCAAATAGCTTCACCGTGATGAAATCACGATAAAAGCTGCGACGCTCGGCTAATTGGGCAACCCAGTTTATGCACACCGATATCCAGTCGCCGAGCAGTTTTGGCGCCGCACAATAAGCAATACTTTTGCGGTATCCGTCGAAGAACTGTAAGGAATTCGATCAACAGTTCGAGGCATTCAGATTGGGCCGACTGTTTTAAGCTCTCAGGCTTCTTCTTTGCCATAGCATTATGGTACAACCCGGCAGATAGAGCCCCACCGGTAGAGGCAAAAGTATTAGACAACGAAGCCTTTGCCGCTGCTGTAGAAAAGTAGACGTTCCCCGTATTCCGCGTGTTTGGTCCAACATTGACCAGCAAGTCTGAAGAATATTTGATAAATGATTCCAGAGAGTGGACACTGTTATTTGTGAGGCTCGCCTTTGATTGCGCTAATTGGGCGTGTTTCTTTTATACGTTCTGCTCTCTGTAGGGGCGGCTTTTAGTCAGGGAGTTTCTGCGGGTTGGCTCCTCGTGACGTTTCCGTCCCTGCTAACATTTCAATCCTGAAAGCCGTTGTGAGGCTGAAGCCTTCCAGCGGCTTTTCATTTTTGCGTGGCTTTGACCCGTTCGGATGCCCTGCGAAATGGGCAGTCTGCTTTGTGCGCTTCAATACCCAGCTCCGCCCAGTGCGTCAGTGATGGCCAATGAACACTGCCTTCCGGAGATATCGACCATCCGTAAGCTGATCCAGAACGAACGCTGCAACTTCGGCACGCGAGACCCGCGTTAGCGTCACGCCGCGAACGTCCGTGACAGCCTCGAATTTTCCTGACGCAGTTCCCTCTCGGAACATTGCGGGTCGCACAATGACCCAGTCTAAAGAGCTTTTCTGGATTAACGTTTCTTGAATGTCCTTGTCTTCGTACATGCGCTTCGTGAAGAGCGGAAACAAAATCCGATCGTACAGGAATCCGCCGTGCCCCTTGGTTTCTCCTGCTCCAACGCCGGTGATGCACACCAGCCGCTTTACCCTGTTGCGCTCAAGGGCATCGATGAGGATTCGGGTGGATTCAGAGAACAGCGTCGTGCGGCCTATAGTCTTTATTCCAATGGCGTAGATCGCAGCTTCTTGGCCACGGAGCTGCTTGCTCAACTGCGTCTTTATCGAGCGCATCGCCTTTAATAATTCGAACTCGGCTTTCCCACGATTTCAGCTTTTCTGGATTGCGTACCAGCGCCGTAAGCTGGTGGCCGCGCTCGGTACCAAGCCGGAGAATCTGCTGGCCGACGCTTCCCGTCGCTCCTAGGACCAAAACCTTCATAGAGAGGGTTCCTCAGCTACTCGAACTGCAGGCCGTAACCGTCGTCCTCTAAGCGTGCCCTCCAAGTACCGGTCGCGGGCGGAGGTAAAGAAAGAGCACAGCCAGCGCCAGGCGCACCAGCGAGCGGCCCCATATCATATAACTTGGATACAGTCGCCGAATGTCCAGCGTGTAGAGCGATAGCAGCGGTGTAATTGCAAGGATGCAAAGACCCACAATCAGTGCATCAATGACGGCCACGTTGCGAGCCGGATTGCGAGCGGCAAAGTAGAGCATGACGCTGAGCATGAGCACGAGTCCGCCCAGCTCTTTTACCGTTGCAAGCAACAAGGTCGAGATCTCTGATTCGGGAGGGTTCAGGAACAATGTGATGATGAGCTTCCTGTTGCTGAAGATCATCAGCAGGCCCACAACGAAAGCAAGGAAGGAAAGAATGCCAAGCGCGATCCGTAAGGCGCGATAGGGCGGTCCGGGCATGGCTGTAACCCCCTTTCAGCTTTGTACGAGCATACTCCGTTCTGCAATCGTAGGTGCTAAAACAAGCCAAAATCCTGCGTCCCATCTGACAGTCTTCCCCTCCAAATGAACAACCAACAGCGGTTCGACGCCGCAGGAGTTCGGGTCTGAACTACATCGCGCGAGTCGGGTAAGGGAATATTGAGGGCTCATGGCCCAAGAGGTCGGCTGAGGGTTACCTTTTTCACTCGTTCTATTGCCGAAAACAGCTGCTGGCTTTCGATCGGGGCAGACAAGAATTCCTTGGCACCAGCGCGCATACAGCAAAGAACCAAATTCCTATCGGTCCTGTCTCCAGCCACGAAGACATAGCTGTGCTTATAGAGCTCGATAGTTTTCTGAATCGTTTGAAACCCTTGCTCCTTAACAGGAGTGACATCGACGATAATGATGGCAGATTCCATATTCTTGATTTCGCTAGATCTCCAACTATCGAGTGCAGAATTGAAATTATTGAGCTCGGTTCTCACCTCGATGAGATCGGATCCCTCCAACAGCTTTCGAGTATTGTCCCGAAACTTCTCGTCCGGACTGATAATGATGGCAGACAGCATCTAGTTCCCTACTCCCTTCAAAACTACCTTATTGGGATTTGCCGTCCCCACTGTCAGGGTTCATCTTAGTGTTTTGTTTGTCAACTGCCATTCAAAATGAGTCACTACCTGGAGCAGGGTAGGGTGTCGTCCCAAAATGATAATGACCGGTTTGACCAAAGTAGAAATGTCCTCTTAGAAGCGTCTACTCTGTTCGTTTTGTTGGAAAGGAGAACAGGGTGGACGGAGAGGACCTACTGAGGATGAAACCGCGCGAGATCAAGCGACTCCACCTGATTTATCAAGCCTTGGAGAGAAAGATCAGTCAAAAGCAAGCGGCCGAAGTAGCGGGTTTGAGCCCGCGGCAGATGCGGCGGCTGATGAAACGAGTTGAGAAAGAGGGGGACCGAGGCATTGTGCATCGGCGACGGGGAAAGCCCTCGAACCGGCGGATTGCCGACCAGACCAGGCAGAAAGTGCTGGCGCTGTTTGAGAAGCACTACGCCGACTATGGGCCGACCTTGGCCAGTGAGAAGTTGCAGGAGCGTCATCGGATTGAGATTCATCCCGAAACCCTGCGGTTATGGCTGCGCCAAGCGCGATTGCCCTACAAACAGCGGAAAGCCAGACCGCACCGGCAGTGGCGGCCGCGGCGGAGCTGTTTTGGCGAGATGGTGCAGTTGGACGGATCGCACCATGACTGGTTGGAAGGGCGCGGCCCGAAGCTGGTCCTGATGGGTTACATCGACGATGCCACCAGCACGGTCGAGGCGCGTTTCTACGATCACGAGGGGACGGTGCCGGCTCTGGATAGCTTTCGGGGTTGGGTCCAGCGCTACGGGATTCCCTGCAGTGTGTATCTGGACAAACACACGACCTATCGATCTCCCCAAACACCCACGGTGGAGGAACAACTGCAGGGGCATGAACAGTCCCAAAGCCAGTTTCAGCGGGCGATGAGTGAGCTGGGAGTGGAAGTGATCCATGCCCATTCGCCAGCGGCCAAGGGGCGCATCGAGCGGTTGTTTCAGACCCTGCAGGACCGTCTGGTCAAGGAACTACGTCTGGCTGGGGCTTCGACGCTGTCGGAGGCCAACCAGGTTCTCCAACGCTATCTGCCGCTCCACAATCAGCGTTTCCAGGTCGAGGCGGCTCAGCCCACGGACCTGCATCGTCGGGTGCCGGCACGATTGGATCTCAATACGGTGCTTTGCCTGAAAACCCAACGGCGGCTCAATGCCGACTCCACGGTCCAGCATGAAGGCCACGTCTACCTAGTCGAAGATCGCCTCAAAGCCCAAACGGTGATGGTCCACCAGCGTCTGGACGGATCGATCCATCTGCGCTGCCACAACCGCTCGCTGAGTTATCGATTGGTGCCGCAACGACCGCGCCAAGCGCAACCCATGAAGTCGGGGCTTGCCAAGACAACTCATCGCCCGGCGACAGAGCACCCCTGGCGAGGCTCCTACAAACGACTGAGGCCTGAGCGGCACTCTAGGGCTCCGATTCGGGCGCTCGCCAGGGGTGCTCTGTCGCCCTTCCCAAATTCCGTCGAACCGCCTGAGGCTTCCTGCAAACCCTGATGATTATTGATATCCACAAACCGGACACTTCTACTTTGGTAACAACCGGACATTTCTATTTTGGGTGGACACTGGAGCAGGGTAGGGTTGTGAAATACGCAGGAAGGGGATACCCTAGCGGACACTTCCAAGCCGCTCCCCGCGGATTCTCTTTTCGCTCAATGGACGGTTTCGTCCGGAAAGGAGCAAATGATGTACATCAGCATCCGCAAATACAAACTCATTTCTCAAGATGCCAAAACACGGGGCGAGTTGACTAAACAGATCAACGACCTCTTCTTGCCTCAAATCAGCAAAGCCCCTGGTTTTGTGTCGTACTACGCAGTCGATGCCGGAAGTGGGACTCTGGCCACCATAAGCGTTTTCGAATCGCAATCGGGAGCCGAGGAATCCAATCGCCAGGCTGCGGATTTTGTGAAGAAGAATTTGCCAGCATTCACCTCAGGACCGCCAGAGATCACTGCTGGTGAGGTGCTCGCGTCTCAGACACTTCGGTCAGGTGCCAAGTCGGCGAGCTGAGACAAGTAGCCGCAGAGAGAGGCCTTGGGGGGAAGGAAGGATCGGTAAGGATTAGCGTCTGCTACGTGCCCTTCGGGGTGCGTGGCAGGCGCTTTTTTATTGCAAGCGGATTGATTCGCACTAGCTCTGAAGCCCTGCGAAATGGGCAATCAGGCTTGTGCGCCTCCATTCCCAGACCAGCATCTGCCTCACAAATACACAGTCGCGTTTTGGGGTATTGAATCGGTTTGACGAATTCATTCAGCAATTCCGAGCACTCCGGTTCGGACGACTTTGGCGCTTTCTGATCGGCTGCTGTCTTCTTCACAAAAGAACTCAAGGCCGACGGGCTCGGCAGGAGGATTGGCTTGGCAAGGGGCAGAACGAGATCCCTGAATGGGTTTTCTGCAACGAGCAGGGCCGTTGGCTGGACTTCTCGCACGTGAAGAAACGCCACCTGCAGAAGTCTCTCACGAAAGCCAACCTGCGGCAGATCCGTTTCCACGATCTACGCCATACCTTTGCTTCCTTGCTGATCCAGAACGGCGAATCTCTCGCTTACGTGAAAGAGCAGTTGGGACATTCGAGCATCAAAATGACAGTCGACGTGTACGGCCACTTGGTTCCAGGCGCAAACCGGCAGGCAGTGAATCGGCTCCCAGGAATGGACAGTCCCCAGGGCAAGGTCGCCGCTGCCGAGGTACGCTAAAAAAATTTGCTCGCCATCCGCACCCGGGGCGCACCCAAAGCGCAGATCTGTCGGTCTGCAACTCCGACTGGGGTCCTATAACTTATTGTTGGAGTATGAGATTGTGGTGCGCCCGGCAAGACTCGAACTTGCGACCTTCTGATGTAGGTTATCACTCATAGCCCTTTTCATTGATACTGCGACACTTAATTTAGCCACATTTACGTATTTTCCGAGCTTTCCGCGCTTATTGAACACGATTCTGAACACAACTTTTTCTCGGGCCAAGATTGTGCGCCGTCTCCCGTCCGCACATGTACTGCATCTCGTTGGGCTCATAACCCAAAGGTCGCGGGTTCAAATCCCGCCCCCGCAACCAACCTCCTCTTCCTTCCATCGGTCATAAATCTTTTCTGATCCGTACCTTACTCCTAATTGACGCGTTTTGGTTTTCCCTCCTCTGAGTCGCTGTCCTCCTCGTTTGCTAACAATTTGCTAACAATTGCTTCTTCCCGTGCCTTCAGCATTCTTCTTTCGAACTTCTGTGAGGCCTCCGCTTTGGCTTGCGGGAACAGATGGCCATAAACGTCGAATGTGATCTGAACACTCGAATGTCCCAGCTGATCACAAACATACTTCGGACTCTCACCCTGGGCAATTAGCATCGAAGCAAAGAAATGCCGCAGATCATGGAAGCGCACGGCGTTCAACGCAGCCTGCTTTCTGATCGGTTTAAAAATGTGCTCGTCGAAGTAATCTGGGTCGATGCGTGTCCCATCATCGTTAGAGAAGATCAGGTCGTCTGATTTTCCTGAGAATTGTTTCAGCTTCGAAAGAAACTGAATCACATTGTTCGTCAAGGCCACGCGCCGGTTCGATCGCTTCGATTTCGTTGGCCCTACCTTCCAGGTCCACTTGTGAACACCGTCTGTGGCAGGGCATTTCCCCAGGGACTTGTTAATGATCAGTTCCTTTTGGAACCAATCGATATCCTGAAAGCGCAAAGCCAACAATTCGCCGCGACGAACGCCGGTGAAGGCTCCAAGATAAATCATTCCTTGACCAAGGCTCTTCATCTCGGCTGATGTATCGATGAGTCTCCAGACTTGGTCGGCAGTCGGAGGGACGATCTGCTTGGAAATTAGCGACGGGAGTTCCACACCCTGAAGAGGATCGAACCAAATGTAACCCTGCTTGATGGCACTGGAGCCCTTCTCGCCTGCTAGCATCACCTTTAGCAGAGTGACTGCATTTCGCAGCGTCTTCGTCGAAACCTTTGGAAGGAGCTTTTCAACAAACTGCTGAACGCTGTGTAAACGGATGTCCTGGATCTTCGTCTTGCCGAAGTAGGAAACAAGATGTTTGCGAATGATTGAAGCGTAGCCAGCTGAGGTCGACCCCCGAATACCCACGCGGCCCGATAGATAGGCTTCCGCGAATTCAGCAAAGGTAATGGGCTTTGGCTCAACATAAGCTCCTTTAGTGATCACGGTCAGGATGTCGTTGAGGCGGGCTCGGGCAGAAGCCTTATTAGGAAAGCCGCTCTCCCACTTCTGCTTCCCTTCGGGCGTCCGGTAGATCACGTAATAGACAGATCCTCGTTTCCTGATGGACCCACCTTGGCGGTGCATGAGTCACTCCTCGCAACGTGGCCTTCTGGCCTCCAAAAACGGCCTAAACGTGGTTTCTTTCGAAGAACAGACTGACTTGGTCACCCATGGATTTGCTCCTGGGGGAAATTCGCGCCGTTCTCTCTGCGCGGGCCGTGCGAACACATCTTCAGAATTGTCTCAAGGTCAGACTCCGTAAACCGAATGTGCTTGCCGAGCTTGTGAAATGGAATCGCGTCCTTCCTAGTGCGCTCATAAAACCAGTTCGGTGAAAGGTTCAATAACTCAGCCATCTCGGAAATGGTATAAAGGCGTCCGTTCGTTGGCAGGATAGTTGGGGCTTCAGCTGGGGCGTTTGTGTTGTTCATGGGAGGTCCCCTGTCAATCGCCCACGCGCCCGTGCTTTACTAGCGAATCCCACTGAACCGAGCATTACCACGAAACCTTGGCGCAGAGCAATACAGATAGCAAATTGATTTCAACAGCAGCATATTGCTGTTGTGTAAGAATTATTTAGATACAGTTTAAGACTATTTGAGATCTCGCAACTTGTTGAGAATAGTACGCTCGAGCAGGAGTTTTTTCCCTCGGAGTACAGTGCCTTTTCCTTTGAAGTACAGTCTCGCTTCCCTTGAAGTGCAGCGGAATTCCCTCCGAGTACAGTAGCATTTCCCTCGGAGTACAGTCGGATTCTCCTCCGGTTGGAGCACCTGTTTCCCTCGAAGTACAGTGCCCAAAACAGCGAATCAATTTGCGTTGGCCATTGATCTGCCGTCTCTTTGTTCCTGCCGCTGTGGTTCGATGGGCTTCCATTCGGCCATTTCACCCAGAAGCAGTACAAGCCACTCGAGCGCTGCGCGATTCCAACGATGAACCAGCACTCTTCCTGGTGGTTTCGCCAGAATTCGAGGAACTGCTTGTCTGAGATCCTAATGGAGTCGTCGGAGCGATTCTTTCCCTCATAGGTTGCTTTGAGCCAACCAACATCGATCCACTTTTGGATTGTCTTCGGACTGCTTCCGATCAGTTCTGCCAGTTGGTTCTTGGTCGAGCCCTCGCGGACCCGCGTACTCGTTTCGCCCAAGTGCCTGAGCCTCTTTCGAACCGCTGCCACCGAGCGACGAAGATGCTGTGCGATGAAGCGAACATTCTTCCGCCCAGCAAGATTGATCAGGCGCTGGTCCTCGATTGTGGTCCACTGTCGGGGAGCCATAGAGCGCTTTTGTGCAAGCCCCAGCTTTCGGGCCCGGTCCCAGCAGGCTTGCCTAGGCCATCCAGTACGTCTCTGAATGTAATCAATTGCTGCTCGCTGGCCAGAAAGTCCGGTCCGATATCCCTGTTCGAGTAGCGAGTCCAGTTCCGAGGTCCAAGGATATTTCCGCCTTTTTTTCTCGATCACAGTAACCGAAGTATTGAGAAGGGCAATTAGTGAACTATTCCTCTTCCGACGCCCTGGTTGTTCCCCTCTCTTATTAAGTGCCCCGTTTTTTGGCAAAACCTCAGAAAAAAAGTTTGAAATTTGATCCTTGGGAAACAGCAGTAGAACTTAAAAGGATCAAAGACGCGGACTTGCGTAGCTGCGTACTCAGAGTATGCAGGCTAGGATCAGCTAATGGAGGTCGAACAAAAGTTGGTCCTAGCTAGGTTTGAATCGTCGGAGTCACTGTTTCGATTCGAGACCACTTCGGCAAGTATGGTGGTTGTTTGAGGCGGCGGAAGCGTGAGGCGCGAGTATACAAGCGAGTTGCCTTTTTTCCCGATGGCCGCAATAACCCCGGATTGGCGCAGACAGTAAGCAATCTTTTGAGCAAACCATCGGGAATGGCCTAGCACCAAAGCAAGGTGCGAGGTGTCGAATGGATCCGGAAGGGTTGGGGGAATGAGTTGCCACAGGTCGGAGGGATCATTAAAAATGAAGCGTTCTAGGACAGTCAGGAGTCTCCGCTCTACAATTCGCCACGTTCTTCTTTTCCCACGGCACCGTCTGCTGTAGCGCCGCAACTGTTCCTCTTGAATCGAAACGACCTCGATGGAAAAGTTAGGGCATGCCAATAGGTCCGGAAAGCTGACGAGTTCCTCGAATAGTTGATTCACGCCCTGACGCTTTGGCGACTTCCGGCGCATGATCGCGCCATGGAGCGTTCCAGGAACCTCCAGAATCCAACGTTCATGTGTGACAGGATAAACAAGCGTGACGCGATAGCGACAACTAAGGTCCCGCATCTTGCGCTTGATGGAGGAGAAATTCCCAGTTTGAATTTCAATAACGTGGTCGCCACGCAAGATGTCAACTACATATCCATCAAGCTCGAATTCCAGCAGATCTCCCGGTCTCGCGAACCAGTGCTTCAGTGCAGAATGAAGCGATTTCTCATTGAGCAGCCCAATAGCGGTCACCAGTGGTCCTTACGGCTTAGTCTCAGAACATGCTCCGGAGCCATCGGCATCTCAATCTCTCATAACAACCTGGATTTGCCCAGGCCATCTTGCAATGTGGCTGGTTTCGAAGCGCGTTAGCCGCGTAGCAGGCGACCTCTGCGACCCGAGCGGAATCGTTAAAAACTTCGGCGCTAAATAAGGACCTATCGCCCTATGATGCGGAATTGGCAGTCCCTTCGGGGAAGGCAACTTCCGATTTGTCAGTCAACCGCCCACAATCCGAAGCCGTGGGGGTGATGGCTCGGGCCACGTTCCGCCAGTGGCCTCCCACACGCGGGATCCGGGCGTCGCGACCGCCTGGGTGCCAAGGAAGCTTGCTTGGATGTTTTTGACGCTTACAAGCTAGTCCAATGCCACGATTTGGTGGATCAAAGCTTGACCCCCCAGCGTGCTGTCCTCACGCCTAGTCAGCGATTTGCGCTTCTCCTACTTCTTTTTCAGCGTACCTGAGGCGCCAGCAAGTGCCGAAGACTGTCCTGGCTGTGTGGTGTGGGTGCTCCGCGTATCAACATCCCAATTTTATATTTCTAGGGGGGCGTATCTGTAGGCCGAAGTAGGCGATCGGGAGGGGAACGCCTGAAACACAAAAGCTACGATGCCCTCCTGGAACAATGTCTCTATCTCACGATAAACGCGAACCCGCCAACGATCATCCATTTCTGCGCGCCAAACTCGTTCTTAAGGTTGTATTGCGGGTTGACGAAGAACCACATGGGTTGTTTGCTCAGCCTGGCAATGTAGTTGATCTGAAATCCCAGTGGGAGAAAAACCCATCGGTCCTTCTTCCAGTCGTAGGTGTACTGCAAATCTCCCAGCGCGACGCTCACTTTCTTGCTGAAGGTGTAACCCAGAATGGGTTGAATCTGCGTGGTCGCAATGTCATCAGCGCTGAACAAGTTCTGATTGCCAAATCCATAGGTCCATCTGCCCTTTTTCAGAACAGTACCAACGGTCGGGCCCAGAGCGAACGTGTCTACGCCAGGACCCTTGTTGACCCCTACGTCAGCCACGCCTCCCATAAACAGATTCCCCCATTCTTGCCGGAGGACGACGATGTCGAGCAGCGCCACGTCAGACAGACCTCTTGTCCCGAGGGGGCTGCTCGTAATGTAAGGAACTCGGACGCGGCCGATGTTCTGCACGTCCCAGACCTTGAAGGGGACGACAGCTTGGAAAGTCATCTCGTTCGCTTTGTCGTCGATCCCCCAGTGCGAAGGCGTGAAGCTATTCTGGAACGTGAGCGTGGACAGCAGAGAGGTCGGATCCACGACCTTGGAGGCAATATCCTCATCAATCTGCTGGTCGGCTTGTGGCTCCTCAGTCTGCGGAGCGGTTGGCTGCATCTGTGGGAAAGCTGCCGGCGAGCACCACAGCAGGCAAAGTACGAGAGTTGTGGTGGTAAGGGCATGTGGCATCCTGTTTCTCCTTCAGTTCAGGTCGTTATGGAAGTCCTTCTTGGCAAAGGTAGCGGGGCACGTCATGAACTTGAATGGCTGGGCCGAAACGCCTCGGAATGGGAGTCACAATTCAAGACGCCTTCCATTCTGTAGTGAGGGACACAGCATCCCTTAGTGTCTATTCTACGTGGAAGATTTTCTGTATCGAAACGAAAGTCGGCTTGATGAAGCTGTTCCGGAACGCCCGGCTGAAGTTCCCCACAGCATGTTGAAACCTGGGGCAGGCCTTCCTGCAATGCCCCAGTCACCTCGCTTTTGACAGTAACGCTCACCGGGAATTCTCCACCAGTGTTAGATTGCTGCGAAGTTCCTCAGCTGGGAATACTAGAATGATTGTTCATCTGACGAGACGCAAAAGCTCGTCGGTGACAACAAGGGTAGCGCTTTTGAACTTCCTCCTATTGACTACGAAATAGCTGATCCCGACGACAAAAGGTGTGACAATCCTGTCGCCGGAAGGCCGCACGACGGAGTATGGTCGTGGGAGCAATGATCAATGATCCAGACGCTTGTTCTTGACCGCGAATCCCGAACGTTTACTCGGGTAACTGAGACGGACGCAATAAACGGGCTATGCTCGAACGCCTCCAAAATCGTTTGGGTAGATGTGTCGGACCCCACCAGTCAGGACTTCGACAGCTTGGCCAAACAGTTTGGATTTCATCCTCTCTCCATTGAAGATTGCCGCAACCAGCACCAACGGCCGAAGGTAGAAGAGTTTCCGGGGTATTATTTTATCGTTTTGTACGAGGCGGACCTTAGTGAGACGGGGCGTCTACACCTTGGCGAGCTGAGTATCTTTCTCGGGAAAAGTTATCTCGTCACCGTGCATAGCCAGCCAATCCGGGCTATTCAAACTGCCGAACGCTTGTGGCGCAGTTGGACAGACCTGGCAGACAGAGGCACTGGATTGCTGGCCTACCTTCTGATCGACGCGATTGTGGACGAATACCTACCTCTACTGGATGCTCTATCTGATCAAATGGACTCTCTGGAAGATCAGATCTTTGCTGACTTTCAGGCTGAGGCCGTCGAAGACATCTTCCGGATCAAGAAGGAACTGCTCATCCTGCGTCGTGCGGTCACGCCATTACGCGATGTCTTCAACACCCTTCTCCGGCGTGAACAACCATTGTTTTCGCGGGAAACCCACACCTACTTCCAGGATGTTTTCGATCATCTAATTCGTGTTGCAGACACGATCGACACCTTACGGGACATGGTCGGGTCGATGATGGACGCCTACCTCTCCATTTCAGGCAACCGCATGAACTTGATCATGAAAAGACTGACCTCGATATCCACGATTCTCATGTCGGTCACGCTCGTGGCTGGAATCTACGGGATGAATTTCGACTACATGCCCGAGTTGAAATGGAGGTACGGATATGTGGGAGCGCTCCTGTCTATGGTCGCTGTGGGTTTGGCGAACTTTTCCTACTTTCGACGAATCAAATGGCTATGAGGCAGGCAGGACATCAAAACCAAAGAGAGGATGAGTTGGATTTTCGAGAGACTGAAAAGTCCTATTCTTCGCAGAGCCGTGAACAGAAGTCAGCCCTCGACGACACGCAGCAAGCGGGCGATTCCGGCAGGGTGGTACTGGTCATTGTTGCGGTGGCATTGGTTTTCATTGCGATCATCACCTACTTTGTAGCTCAAATGCCGCAAAAGCCTTGAAATCCACCAAGTCGGGAAAGTACCAGCTTCTCACATGCTACGATGGTAAGCCTATATGGGGCGCCGTAGATTGCTACATCGCAGTTTAGAGCTACTCCTCAAACCGATCATCCTGTGCGGAGCCCTGTCCTCGATGCCGCTCAGCATCGAGGCAGCCGCACAACAGACATCCGATCGTCCGCCGTTTTCTCTGAAAGTTGACGTTAATCTCGTGATTCTGAATGTCGCCGTTATGGACGAGCAGGGCGCCAATGTCACCTCGCTGAGAAAGCAAGATTTTGTTGTGTACGAGGACGATGTGGAGCAGCAAGTGGCGGACTTCTTGCCGGTGGAAGCTCCGTTTCACCTTGTCTTGGCTTTAGACACCAGCATTAGCACGCGCTCCAGTCTGAGCCTGATCAAAAAGGCAGCTAGCAATTTCACCGACCAGCTCCGTTCTTCAGATCAAATCGCCATTTTGGAGATCCACTCCTCGATCAAGGATATACAGGGATTCACCAGCGATCGCAGGAAGCTTAAAAAGGCGATCGACCGAATCGCTACAGCCTCAAGCGGGGGTTCGAGGATCTATGACGGTGTGGCGGATGCGGCCAAGCGACTCCAAAAGTCAGAAGGCGGTCGCAAGGCCATCATCATGCTCAGCGATGGAATGGAAAATTCCAGCCGCATCAAGTTTGAGGACCTCCGCCGGCTGCTGGCTCAGTCTGATGTCATTTTCTACCCGGTGACCATTTTGAACAAGGGAAGCCAGAAAGACATGCTGGAGGACTTCATCAAGAACGCGGATAAGAAGAAGCCTGACCTTGCTTCTTACGTTGAAAATGCGAAATTCAGCGTCTCAGTTCTGGAAGAGGTGTATCAGATTCAGGCTGAAAGGCTGCACACCATGACAGACGAAACCGGCGGGAAGATTTTCCTGGTGGCCGATCTGGCAGACCTGGCCGAGGAGTACGCCAAGGTAGCGCATGAGCTTCGCAATACGTTCAGCCTAGCGTACTATTCGAGGAATACTGACCGTGACGGCACGATGCGAAAGATCCGGGTAGAGGTCAGAGACCCGCGTTACCGGGTTCGCACTCGGACCAGCTACTTTGTGCCAAAGGACTAAGTCACCTGCAACTTGTTGGGAAGAACTGCCATCCCAGCCCATTGACCAGCTCAGGCCTTCAAACGTGAGCTAAAGGGAGAACGGCTTGCTTCCCCACGTTCCTTCATTTCTCGTGCTCTTCCCCCTGTTCGCATTTCCTCTGCTCAGCCAGTCTAACACCAACAAGAAGGGCGACTACAAACTGACCGTCAGCGTGGATCTCGTTGGAGTGCTGGCAACGGTCACCACGACCGAGGGAGCACTGGTTTCCGGTTTGAAATCGACAGACTTTCACCTCTACGAGAATGGACAGCTTCAGGAGATCGCTGTTTTTTCCAAGGAGGCAGACCAGCCGTTGCGTCTTTGCCTGCTCTTTGACAGTACAGCCAGCATCGCCTCAGCATTGAAAACACAACAAGACGCCGCTATCGAATTCCTGGAGTCCATCTTTCGCCCGCGGATCGATCGCGTGTCTATTTTTCAGTTTTCAGAAGAGGTACAACAGTTACACAAGTTCGGGAGTCGCTTGGAGCCGCTGAATCGCGCCATCCGGTCGATCAAGCCGAGTGGTGGGACTTCTCTTTACGATGCAGTCTCTCTGGCTGCAGAGAGTCTCTTAACACAGTCGGGGCGCAGAGTGATCGTGGTGGTCTCTGATGGTGAAGACACAACCAGCGAGGTTTCGCTGCATGAATGTTTGAGGACGACCCAGAATTCAGAGGCGGTGCTGTATGCCTTGGTCGTTCAACCCATCAAAGGCGAAGTGGGACGCAATCTGGCCGGCGAACACACGATGATTTTCGTAGCAAATAGAACCGGAGGGCGCTTCTTCAAAGTCTCATCGGCAGAATCGCTGCGTGCGTCTTACGCCAATATCAGTGACGAGCTTCGAACTCAATACTATCTAGGCTACTATCCCAGGGAAAAACCAGACAACAAAGAGTTTCGGAAGATCGAGATCCGCGTCAGCGATCCCAATTACATTGTCAGGGCACGAGAAGGCTATTACCCCAGCAAGTAGGTGGAGTTGCTCTTGAGCAAGTGCGCAGGGAGCTCTGCAGGCTTCAACTATGGGGTGCGTAGTAGCCAGTCTTAGATCGCACGGAGAGAGAAGGGAGGCCTTTCGGGGCATTGAGCTTTACTTTGATTTTGCGCCAGCGGCCATCTTTGGCAGGGTTTGTCGAAGAATACCCCAATACATATTGATTCTTAAGTTCGAGAGCAATCTTCACGCAAATGTCTTCGAGTTCATAGACCGAGTTGGGGAAGTAAGCTTTCCCGCCGGTGACCTCGGTCATCTCTTCCAGTACGGCTCGGCCACTCCGTCCCTGAGAGAACGAAGAGTAATAAGAATCGACAATGCCGATGGCGTAGATTTGCGTGTCGGACTCTTTCACCGCGTTCCGAACGTTCACTAAAGAATAGCGACTCCGGGTGTCCTCACCATCCGTGATCAGCAGGATGGCCTTCTTCGGATTGTGCCCATGTTTCATTTTCTCCAGGCCAAGGTAAACGGCGTCGTAGAGTGTGGTAGATCCTTTGGCGTGGGCGAAGGCCAATCGGTTCTGGATTTCGCTGAAATCTGAGGTGAACTCTTCCAACACCTTGGGCTGATCTGCGAAGGTCAGAAGGAAGAATTCATCTTCGGGATTAGTCGTTTTGAGGAAAGCAATCGCGGCGTCTTTGGCTCGTCCAATTTTTTCGCCCATACTGCTGCTCACATCGAAGAGGAGTCCGATAGAGACAGGCATGTCTTCGGTGCTAAACTGAGAGACTCGCTGCTCAACCTTGTCTTCAAAAATCTTGAAGTGGTCCTTTTCCAGACCTGTGACAAATCGGTTCATCGGATCAGTCACCGTGGCGTTGACTAGAACCAAGTCAACATCCACTTTCACTGAAGGTGTGCTGTTAGTTGTTGCCTGCGGGTTTGAGGGTGCGGGAGCTTCTTGCGCGAAGAACCGGCAGACCAATACCAGGCCGAACAACGCGACGATCAAGGGATAGGCACGTGAGGATAAGTAGACTCGACAATCGTCTTTCCGCATGACAGTACCTCGAGGCAAAGCTCAAGGCGATCTGCTCGGTAATGCTTTGTGTTTTTCGACAGCGATCGACGGGCGGACACGCAAACTAACCTCTCAATTATAGCCCTCTGCGTGACGGGGTCAATTGAGAGTTGCGGGCAGGCAAAATACTCTAGTGAGCGGTTCCTGCAACGCTAATTTCGGTTCGGTTACAGATTTGTCGTCGGCCTGTGGTCCATTTGTCCAGACGGCTTGAGTCAACGGCGACCCGACTCCGGATCAAAGCGAGCCTGGCTTAAGCGTGTATTGCCGATATCTTCTTGTGTTCACGCACTATTCCAATGACCAGCGCGAGCCAAAGGATCACGAGAAGGATGTTCGCAAGGGCAAACGACTGAACGCTGAAAGCCAACTGGCTTCCCACAAATACTAGCAGAGCCGAAAGGGCATCCCCAGTTCTCCAGAAGAAGCTGTCGATCGCGGTTTTAGCTTTGTATTTGGCTTCACGGCTGGTTGGTAAGAACAGCGCCTGGCGCGTCGTGTTTTGAATGGAGTAATCGGTGCTGTTTTCCGCAATCTTGCCAATCCGGATGAACGCGAGCAGCGGGAAGAAAGCCATCATCGTGTAGCTGCCCAGGGCAATCAGCGGAAGGAAGAAAAGCGCACCCCGAACACCCACATATTTGAGAATGCGGGAAACAACGAACAATTGAAGAAGCGCGCTCAGGAGATTAACCCAGAACTGGTAGTCGGCATAAAATGTTCCGATCACTTGCTCTTCGTTCAGTCCGCCAGTTTGACCACTCGCAACCATCTCAGTGGCCAAACGCGAGACCGTCTTCCCCAGAATGAATTCACCGGTGGTGTTAACTAGATTGAGCACCAGCATCATGAAGGCAATCAGCAACAGGTAGTTGTCGCGTAGGACCAGTTGAAATCCGCCTGCTTTCCCTAACGGCTCCTCAGAAGACTGTGCTTGACTGCCCGCAGGCGCTTTCGAGGAACCCTTGGAAATCCGTTGCCTCTCCCGCTGATTAATCGTGTTACAGACAAACATCGCAACGGCCAGGAGGCCTGCACCCACGAGCATCAACAAGTAAGCACCCAAGGGCTGAAACAGCCAGCTAGCGGCCTTCGCCCCAAGAACAGCCCCCAGCGAACTACCAAAGCCGACAATCGCAAACAAGCGCTTGCCCTGCTCCTCGGTGTAAACATCGTTGGCAAAAGCCCAGAACTGGGCAGTGAGCATGAGATTGAAGATGCCAATCCAAAGGAAGAAGACGACACCGAGCGGAATTTGGGCCAGAGCCAAAAAGTAGAAGAGAATGAGATTCGAAATGAAAAATAGTGTCATGCCGTTGATCAGCCAGATGCGTTTCACACGGCTGGCAAACCGGCTGTAGGCTGGCACGATAAAAAGAAGCAGAAATGCTATAGCCGCCCCCGCGTAACTCTTAATCTCCGCTCCCCCTCCTTTCAAAATCAGAGCCTCCCGAACGGGCTTGAGAATCGAGTAGGCTGTCAACACCAGGAACATATTCAGCATGAACAGAAGTGCGGTCGTTCCCTCGCCAGGAAGAACCTTGGCGAAGGGGCTCAATAGACGGTCGATAAGGCTGCGCTCTTCCAAGAAGGGCTGAGAACGCCCGGCTGCCGAGATATCGATAGTGTCAGCCACGGATGGATCCTCTGGGTGCGATTGACAACAATTCAGCGGATTATAAGCTTCGGGTGAGGCAAACGCGAGACTGGAGCGCGAACTGCCGCAACGAAGGAGCAAAGGTCAGGCATTAACGAGTATGAGCAAACCCTTATCGTCTCCTCCCTCTTCCCTCGAACAGTGGCCATCTTCTCAGATCTGCGATGAATGCGTCACCGCAGAAGTGAATCTCTCAAAATGACAGCAGCAATACTAAAATAGATAATCAAGCCGGTCACGTCCACGAGCGTTGCTACAAACGGAGCGGACGAAGTTGCCGGATCGAAACCCAAGCGCCGCAGAGCAAACGGTAGCATGGACCCGGCCAGCGTACCCCAAAGCACCACGCCGATCAACGCGAGAGCGACAGTCAATGCAACTCCCAACCAATGTGCACCGTAGACGTTCGAAAATGCCGACCAGAGCGTGATTCGAAGGAATCCGATCGAACCAAGCACAAATCCTAAAGCTAATCCCGACAAGATTTCCCGGCGCATGACCTTCCACCAGTCCCGAAGAGCTACTTCACTCAGCGCCAGGGAGCGGATCACGAGTGTTGAAGCTTGCGATCCTGAGTTCCCTCCGCTGGAAATAATCAAAGGGATGAAAAGAGCCAGGACAACTGCCCTCTCGATTTCCCTTTCGAAGTAACCCATGGCAGTTGCTGTCAACATCTCACCCAGGAAGAGCAGCACCAGCCAGCCGGCCCTCTTCTTCACCATCCGGAGTAGGGATATTTCCATGTAGGGTTCATCAAGGGCCTCCATACCACCGATCTTCTGGATATCTTCTGTAGCCTCTTCCTCGGCCACATCCAACACATCATCGATCGTGACAATACCTACGAGCTTTCCTTGCTCATCAATAACAGGCAAGGCCGTGCGATCTTCACGCTTGAAGACGGCGACCGCCGTTTCCTGACTGTCGGCAGCCCGTAAAGCCACAAACTGGCGATCCATCAGGTCAGAAACACGGTCAGTCAGCCCAGTCAACAGAAACTGCCGCATCCGAATGTCGTCAATCAGAGTTTTCTTCTCATCCACGACGTACACGTGGTTGAGTGTTTCACTGTCGTGGCCGTGGGTACGAATGTAATCCAAGACCTGTTGCACGGACCAGTGATCCCGAACAGAGACATAGTCCGGAGTCATCAACCGACCGACGCTGTATTCAGGATATTCAAGCAGCGAGACTGCAACTGCGCGTTCCGCCGGAGTCAGTAGTTTCAGAACCTCCTGAGATGCCGAGTCGGTCAGCTTCTCCAGCAGAACGGTGCGGTCATCAGGCGACATTGCGTTCAAGATTTCAGCAGCTTCCTCAGGAGTGATTTCTTTGAGCAGGCGCTCCTGTATGCTTGGAAGCAAATACTGAAACGTATCAACAGCAACCTTTCGCGGCACATGCCTGAACACAGCTAGTTGTTCTGATAGCAGCAGGTCTGTGATCAAATCCGCCAAGTCGTTCGGGGTTCGATCCTTCAAGACAGCGCCAAGCATCACAAGGTCTCCTGAGCGGATCACCTGCTTTACGTTGGGCGATAGCCAAAATCGATGAATGACCATGGGATTCCCTTTCAGATCAGACGAAAGTTAGTTCTATACTTCAGAGTTCGAGGTGATTGGGTGCGCAGGGTTTGGTTGAAAGACTTCGTCGCCTTGCCTTTGATCTTAGGTATTCTCCTCACTAATGCCCATGCGCAGCAACCATTCAATAGCAACGACGCTCCCACGATCGAAAAAGGGAAGTGGCAATTTCAGTTTCTCAACAGTTATGACTTGTTGAATGAGTCCGTAGCTCCTTTGAAGAAGCAAAACTGGGCGAATTTTGCCTTAGGCTACGGAGTCACGCGGAGGGTGGAGGTAGGGATTGCTGTGCCGCATCTGGCAATTGGCGGAAACGTCTGGAATTACGGAGTCGGTGATACAGAGCTGAACGCCAAGGTTCAGGTCATTCCTATCGATCCCGAACGAAGCAGGCCGGCGGTAAGCATCGCAACCAAGGTAGAGTTCCCAACTGGGGATTCAGAAAAATTTTTGGGAAGTGGTTATGTGGATTGGGACAATACGTTGATCGTGGAGGTGGCGCTCCTTGGTTGGACTCACCGATGGAACGCTGGGGTAACATTGTTTGGAAATACTTCAACTGGAATCGAAGGAATTCTGGTGAAGACGACAGTTGCGAGTTACGGCTATTCCATCAGTCGACAATTGACGAAACGATTGCGATGGGGTTCAGAGTTGACCGGGTCGGCAGCGACTCACGTATCCTTTGCAAATGCCGAAACGGAATTACTGACCGGTGGAAATTACCAACTCTGCAAATCGGTGTCACTCGATTTTGCCTATTCACATGGGGTCAAGAACGCCAGTCCGAATCACGGTCTCGTGTTTGGATTCACGGTTCTGAGGGGAAAATAGGCGAAAAAGAGATCACCGCAGTAAGCAGGGCAATCGCAGCTACCAGCCTCCAGAATCTTGTGCCGCCCAGGGAGAGGCCTTCAGCAGCGCAAGAGGGGCTGAGCGAAAACGAACTCTTGATTTCGCGAAGACAAATGCTTTATTGCGAGGTCGAAGCTCACCTGCTGCAAACTGTCCTCGAAAATGCGAAGGGCAATAGAGCAGAAGCTGCCTGGATTCTTGGAATCTAGAGACGGCTTGTTACGAATAAAGTAGTCTCGGATTTCATGGCGAGTACGTGGCACTCGGGCGGGACAATCAAATGCCCATTCAATCTCATCGGCTGTGGCCTAACATCAGACACGTTATTCGGGAGCGAAACCTCGTTACGCTTCGTCGAATGCTAGAGGAGTGGTCAATCGAGAAAGTCGTCGATCTTATGATGAATCTCACGACCTCTGAGCAAGTCGTTGTGATGAGGAGTCTACCTCTCGAACGGAGCACCGCCGCCCTTCAACAGCTTCCGTCAACTGTGCAAAGTCGTCTTTCGGCTGCCTTGTCTCCGGAAGAACTTGCATCGCTCCTCAAACGTGACATGACGGCTGGCGAACTCAAATGACATTCGCGTTCGCCTGTTTCGTTGCCAGTGCCCGAGGTCAGAAGTTAAGATTAACTTGCTTCACCAGGAGGAAATGTGGATGAGATGTAACATTCGGCAAGTTCTCAAAGTCGGACTGGCGGTCCCTACCGTCTTGGTCCTATTCTCCTTCAGTGGCTACAATTCTCAAACAAAGGTCCTTGACCACAAGTCCGAAAAGCCCGAAGCCACTCCCGAAAGCTTGGTCGTCCACGTGGATCTGGTGAATGTGTTGTTTACGGTTACCGATCGAAAAGGCAAGCTGGTAACCGATCTGGAAAAGCAGAACCTGAAGGTTTCTGAAGACAATAGACCGCAGAAGATTACCAACTTCACCCGTGAAACCGATCTGCCGCTGACCATTGCAATATTGATTGATACCAGTACCAGCATCCGGGATCGCTTTAAGTTCGAACAACAAGCAGCGATTGATTTTCTCTACCGTACCCTTCGCCCGAAGAAAGACAAAGCTCTACTGATCACCTTTGATTCAGCGATTGAGTTGGTTCAGGATTACACTGATAATGCCGAAGTTCTAGCGAAGGCCATCCGCCAGGTGCGACCCGGGGGTGGCACCAAAATGTTTGATGGCATTTATTTGGCTTGTCAGGAGAAGCTCAAAGCAGAGGCTGGCAGGAAGATCCTGATTCTCATCAGCGACGGCGACGACAATCTGAGCCTGCAAACGCTCACGGGAACGCTGGAGATGGCGCAGAAGTCGGACGTTTCGATCTATACCATCAGCACAAACTCCAGCGGGTTCTTTGGCATCACGGCGCCGAAAGCTGACAAAGCTCTCAAACGCCTTGCCGATGAGACCGGCGGCCGCGCCTTCTTTCCCTTCAAAGCCGAAGATCTCTCCGAAAGTTTTCAAGACATTAGCGCAGAACTTCGCAGCCAGTACTCCGTCGCCTATCGTTCATCAAACCCCGCCCGCGACGGCTCTTTCCGCTCTGTCAAAATTGAAACAGATCGAAAGAATCTCCGAGTCAAAGCTCGCAAAGGTTACTACGCAGCGAAGGGATAATCGGTCGCTTTCGTTCAGAAAACGCGCGCAAGAATGCAGGGCGAAACCACTTTTTTCTTGATCGGAGGATCGCCTACACAAATTCGCGCTTCTCCTCAGCTAAATCTTCGTCGCCAGCCAAAAACGGCGCGGCTCGTTCTCCAAGATGTTCGAATTACGGTATGGGGCAAAATCGACAATTCTAAATTCGTCTGGAGGTCAATTCCTGCAGTCAAGTGGAACTCACAGCTGCGCCAAGTTTTGGTGCTCCAAAGAATGAGAGTGTCGTGCGAATCGCAGCTGGATCGTCAAGAATGGAATGATGGCTCGTGCCGAGTGTACCGACGAGTTCTGAGTTCTTCCACACCCTCGTGAGATCAAGTGCGTTGTGGTACGGAAGCAGCGCGTCGTCGCGATCGTGGAACACAAGAAGAGGCGGAGTAGTTAGCTGTGGGACGACGCAAACTGCTTCGAGGCTTTCGACGCTGCGATTGAATTTCTTCTCAAAATGTTCTTTTACTTTGGAAAGAACCTCCGCAGGCATCTGAAGCTTCTCCGCCAGGTAGTCCAACGGTCCACGTAGCCCATTCAGCGCCGAAAAGAAAACAGCTCTTTCGAAGATAAGGCCCTTTTCAAGAGTGAGTAATGTGGCGGTAGCGCCGAACGAATGAGCAACGATCCCATGAAGCGGGCCGACATTTCTTGAAACTTCCATCAAGGCATCCACATACTCCATGAGGTCGATGTGACTCCCTGAAGACCGCCCGTGAGCCGGTGCATCGAAGGTCACCAGCCGGTAACCGGCATCAGCAAGCGCTTCAATAAGTGAACTGAATCGCAGGCCACGGCTGCTCCAACCATGAACACAAAGAATTGCTGGTCCTTCCCCCCACTCCATCACCGCGAGCTTGCCTCCGTTGTGAGCGAGATCGTAGCAACGGGCCCTGGCGAGAAGTGTCTCTTCTTCGGGGAGAACCGGTGATCGATAGGGCTTGGTGAAAAGCCACACAGCGGCGCGGCTCGCAGCGTTCGGGAGTACTCTCCCTCCGAACCTAAACCCTAAACGAAGCATCTCAGTGACCCATCGCGAGGTACGATCGCGGTTCAGTGAGGTATTGCCTGTGATCGCCATCGACAAATGCATCCTCGTTTCAGTTCAGCTGACCAATTGTAGAAATCCCGTCGCCCCAGAGAGTGAACCCAGCCCAGAAGTAAGGCGATAGCGAGGTTTCTCCCTTCAGAATAGATAGCTTCGCATTTCGCAGGGCGCCGGCCTTGGTTTCTCCTGCCGCCAAACGGGAATAAAACTCTCTCATTAGACGAGCCGTCATCATGTCGTCAGCGTTCCATACGCTTGCGACGACTGTCTTTGCCCCGGCCAGCATGAACGCTTTCACAAGGCTCGATAGCCCTTCTTGCCCGTGAAGCTTGCCAAATCCACTATCACACGCGGAGAGAGTAACGAGGTCGGCCGACAGCCGCAGATTGATTATCTCTCGATCTTGTAGAAGACCATCCTCCGGAGAATTTCCTTCTCTGGACAAAACCAGTGCTGAACGCTCCGGAAACTGGTCATTAGCGTACCCATGAACAGCAAAATGAAGCAGCCTGTAGTCATTCAATGGATAGCGCGACTTCAAATTGTCCTCTGTCGCCGCTTTCCCTGTCAGTACTACGCTGTTGCCGGGGAAAATCTCAGCTATCGAAACAACCTCTTTCTTCGAGAAAGGCAGGGCCCCGAGATCTGCGCCTTCAATTGAGAGTAGGCCTCTCTGACTCGCACTCTTGGGTCTCGTGTAATTGGCATCACCGACAGCAAGAAGCATTCTATCCGGGCGTTGCCTCTCTTGATTCAGTGTTCGCAGTAGGTGCAATACCGTTGCCGATTGAACATATCCCACAGTGTGCGACTCCAACAGCGGCCGACCGGTAGTTCTTGTCAAAGATTCAAACGGCAAGAGATGCAGATTCTGATCAGGGACTATGGTGAGCACCTGATATCGGTCCAGTCCTTCAACTCCACCCAATAGTTCAACAAAGAGTTTCCGTGAGATCTCAGTTGCCACTTCCTTCCGACGCACGCGATAAAGATACTCGTCGATCCATGTGTCGATGACGGAACGCCCGGGCAGTTTATGAGTGATGAGTTCCTTTTGCGTGATCTGCAGGCAAAAGGATTGTGGCTCGCTGAGCAAAAACTCCAGGAGTACTTCATCCGGCTTCAAAGCCGCCTGGATGCTAGGGAGGGATGCAGGTCTTGAGACTGCATGTTGAAAGTAGTTATTTCGTTGGGCAATCGCGGGAGCCATGCGCTGCTCTGCAACGAAGAGTTGGTCCAGGAGATCCTTCCTTTCAACGGCTGTTCTGGCTTCCAACAGTCTGGAATTGAGGGATGATAGCTCGTTGCTGGGCATCAATGCGTTGGAGCTGCCGATGCTCGGTTCAATCAGATTGTTCCTTATCGCTTCTGCAAGAGTTCGGCCCCGCGCCCGTTCCAGAATCATGCGAGCCTGATCAGGGTCGTTCAACTGATTAACGACAAGCTTAAAGTGGCTTATGAAGATGTCGCTCAGCCAATCAATCAAGGAAGCCTTTGCATACGGGCTGGGCGAGTTGATGAGCAGACCGTCGATAATGTCTGTGATCTGATCATAGAGAGAGTTCGCTTCTGAAATGCGCCCGCGCTTGACGTAGATCTCGGCCAAGCGGCTAAATCTTTGCGGAAGGCTGTAACCGTCGTGCCTCGCCGTTGTAACCTTGATGCATTGGGTTTGATATTCCTGAGCTTTCTCAAAATCGCCCATGGCTTGATACATCGAAGCTCTTTCTTCTAAAGCGTCGGACAGCGTTCGCTGAAAGTGGTTGTCGTTGGCCAAGGAGATTGCACGGTCGAGGTAAGAGGCTGCTTCGGCAAAGTTGTGCGTCGAAAGACTTCTGGCGCGCAGGATCAATGCCTCGGCAATGGCATCGTGATCATCAATTTTGCTTGCCTCCTGAATCACACGATCCACTAAGACAAGGGCCTCCTTAACCCTTCCCATTTGAATCAGACCTCTCGCTCTGCCGGTATAGACACTAGAGGGGAACGGGCTGTCCTTATCCAACCGCGAAGACGTTTCTGCTTTCTGGAAAAACTTCATCGCTGCCTCAAACCGCCGCATAAGGCAGAGGACGTTTCCGATGTCTGTCTGAAACCACACCTGGGCGGAAAGATCGTTGGACCCAATAGCGTCGATCAATGCCTCTCCAACTTGACGAGTGGCACCTACGCTGTTGATGTCAATCACCCAAGAGAAAATTCCTAGATGGCCTGATGCTCTAGTCTCCCACTCCTTATTCCTGAGCTGCCGGGCAAGCTCCAATACCTGGGTCCACGATTCGCGAGCAAGGAGGAGGTCTGGTTGTTCCTCCAGGTAAGCCTTGGCTGATAAACACCGTAGCTTGAGATTCAGGTCCTGAGAAACAACTGGGTTCTTCCCCTCCTGCTCGAGCAGAGCGAGGAGTTCCAGCGAATCGGTGGTGTGGATCCTCGAAAGAATCAGCCCAAGCCTGGAAAGCGTCGCTTTCCCGGGATCTCCCGCTAGCATGAATTGTTTCTCAGCTGCCTTATAGAGCGGCCGGGCCTTGTCCCAGTTGTGAAGCCAGGCTAACCGCTCTGCGCGCGCCAGCGTTCTTGGGGCTGCGTCGTCGGCGCGAACGTCGCACAACGACAGAGAAAGGAGGACTGAGCTGACTAGTACATCGTTTCAGTGAAACATATCTTTTTATGCAAACAGCGCATCGAACTTTTTCCAGCGATGGACGAGCGGTGCCAGGTTGATCTCGGCGATGCCTTGTAGGATGCGGTCCCTTAACTCTTCCCAGGACTGGACGCGGATGTGCCGAAGGAAGGTGCGCGTCATTTTGCCGAACAGCGTCTCCACAATGTTGAGCCACGAGCCATGGGTGGGAGTGTGAACATATTTGAAACGGTTCGGCCGAGTAGCCAGAAACGCCCGGGTCTCCTTGGAGATGTGGGCGGAATGATTATCCAGAATCAGCCGGAGGGTATAGTCGGGCGGATAATAGGTGTCCAAATCCTTCAGCAGGGCGATGAACTCCCGGCTCCGATGGCGCCGCTGGACCTGAGCCGTCACATGACCGGTGTGCAGGTCCAGAGCCGCCAAGATCGAGCAGGTTCCCAGGCGCTCATACTCATGATCACGGGCCAGGGTTGGGTGTCGGCCGGGCACCGGTCGCAGGTCCGGAGCTGTATTGGCGATGGCTTGTACCCCCGGCTTTTCGTCCACCGAAACGGTGATCACTTTAGCTGGAGGGTCAGCTGAGGGAAGCGGTCTCTGATTCTGCAGCTCCACCTCTTGATACACCAGCAAGACGTCTCGCATCTTGCTTTCGAAGTTGGGATCGCGGCGTTCCATGTAGTAGGTGACCTTGTGGGGTTGCAGGGGTTGGGCGGCCAGAATCCGTTGCACGGTGGCTTTCGAGGCCAGCGCCAGGCTGGGATGTCCCTGAGCCACGGCCTGCCGACGGACATGCTGGGCCAGAGCTTGCCGGCTCCAGACCTCGGCGGCGTAGCCCAACTCCTTCGGTTTGGAGCAGGCCAGATGGATGACCCAAGCCTTGGCGTTTTCGGTGAGTATGGGCTTGCTGCCGTGCGGGGTGTCTTTAATACCCGCGGACACACCCATCGTCAGGGCCTTCTGGATCCATTTCGAAACACTCTTGCGGGTCATCTTCACGGTCTTCATGATGGTGGCGATGTTGCTGCCGGTGTAATACAACCAGAGGACTTGGGCTCGCTGCACCTCTCGCCAGGCAGCCGTCCGTGACTGGCGTAGCTGTTCGAGCAACCGGACTTCTTCAGGGGTCAGCACTAACTTGGGTCGAGTCGATTGTCTAGCCATGCCCTGAGCATAGCAGAGAATCGATCATATAGATACTATTCAGTGAAACGATATACTAGTGTGATTGAACTGCGGCGTCTTTGGCTCGGCTTCATAGATCGAAGGCAGCTCTGCTAGAAGACCACTCTCAGGCCAAACTGGATCTGGCGGGGGTTGAAAGCACTGACCGGTCGTCCAGACAGGTGGTATGCAGAATCCACCTTATTGATGTTAACGCGATTGAACGCGTTGAAAACATCGGCTATGAAATCGATCTTGACCTCCTCCGAGATCTGAAAGTGGCGCGTCAGACGGAAATCAAGAGCTTGGTAAGAAGTTGTTCTGTAGACGTTGCGCCCCAGATTGCCCACAGAGCCCAGCTGCGGCAGTGCCAGCCCGACTCCTCCATCCGGAGACGCAAACGACCCGGGAGTTTCGATTGAAACGACACTGGGCCTGGCAGTTGAAGAGCTGTTAATCAAACTTCGGTCGGTTCGAGTGAGGAGTCGATACGGCCGTCCTGTACCGACTTCCAACCGCGGCGCAAACGCCCAGTTCGCCAAGATTGACTTGGCGACTGCAGAGTCAAGGCGACTCCAGGGACTCTCGAAAACACCTGTCAGAACAAAACGATGACGCTGATCAAAATTGGAACTCCCCCGATCCAATCGGGCGTTGCTGTTATCCTGAGGCTCTTCGAATGTCTGGATGTCAGTGGCATCGTCGATCGCGTGGGACCAAGTCCACGAACCCTGCAGCTGTTGAGTGTCTGAGAGCCTCTTCCTGACAGTCAGCGTGAGTCCATGATAGAAGGACGAGGCGGAAGATTCGTATTGCTTCACATTAAAGAAAGGGACGAATGCATTCCCTTGGGCTTGGGGCAGGTCGAATGTACTGGCAAGTTGATCGAGAGTTTCCTTTGACAACGTGCCTGCCGAAACGCTGTTGGCAAAGGCGTAATTGGGTCCGGTCCGCCGAAACTGGTTGAAGATCAGCTGACCCAACGGAGCTAGAGAGTTTGTAGCACTGCCTCCGAGCGCATCCCAGATGCCGGCCAGCTCGCCGCCCGCTCCTTGGTAGAGTGGATGCGAGCATCCATTGACGGTAACATCTGGCAAAGTCGGGCAAACGGCTCTGGCGCGCTCGTAGGAAGTGATGAGGCCGAAGTCCCCTTGATTGATGTTACGTGGCCTGACTAGGTGAGCGCCTCTTATGAAGCTGTAGTCGCCCGAGATTGTCCAGTCACTCGCAAGCTCGCGTTCCACGCCGAGGGTACTGTGTTGGGAATAGGTGTACTTGAAGTTCCGCTCAAGAGGTAGCGTAGTCGGAAGGATCGGACTGGTGGCAAGTGCGAGGTTCGGATCAAGAAACGTTGGAGACAAGGGATCATAACGCTGTTCGTAGGGTCTGTAGCCGAGGGATGGACTGACGAGCGCGCTGTCGATTGGGGTGAACGCCCTTCCTTGAAAGAGATCCTCGACCCCCGTGAACTGAGAGGCAACGAGAAATGGCGAATTTACCCCATCGACCACATCAGCTAGGAAGTTGAGTGCCGTGAGAGGGTGGCCATAGTAGATGCCGTACGATGCACGCAAGACGGTCTTGCCAGTTTTGAACGGATCCCAGGATAACCCAATCCGCGGCGCAATGTTGTTGCTGTCTCGTGGAATAGACTGAACCACGTCCAAGAGTTGCTCGGCATCCCGGAACAGAGGAGTGCTAGCGCTCCTCTTGCTCATGAGCTCGATGTCGTACCGCGCGCCATACTGCAGCATGAGATTGCTGCTGAGCTTCCAAGAATCCTGAACAAACCCACCGAAGGTCGTGTTGTTGTAGTGGGCTATCGCGCGTGTGGCTCCACCAAACTGCTGAACGAACGATTCGGGCAGTCCCATTCCATATAACTGCACAGCACTGAAACCAGGCGCTCCTGCGTTCTTCAATGCGGAGGTCAGTTGGGATCCAAGGATGGCGGTGATCAGTGTCGAGTCAATGCTCAAGCTGATTGGAAAGGAATACAGCCCGGCTTGGTTCAGTGGGAACGAGGCGTCCGCAGGAATGTAGTTGAAGTCAAAGCCGGCCTTGTAAGAGTGCGATGACCGAACATGAGACAAATTGTCGCTAAGCTGCCAGCGTTTCTCTACGCGATCGGCCGGTGCAAAGGGTTCCGCTCCGATGGAAGCAACTCCGGGGATTTCCACCGCGACCGAGGAACTGTTTGTAGTAAGACCGAGACCACGGCGGGCAAATTGAAAGCGTAATTCATTCAGCCAGGTGGGACCAATGGAACTGCTGAGTTGAGATGACACCGAGACGTCACGTACTGACAAATTGCTGGTTCGAGAGAAGGCGTTCTGCACATCGATTTGAGTCTGGCTGTTGCTCGGTCTGCCGCGAACATCCGACGAACTCAAGCCAAAGCGAGTAAAGAAGGTGTGAGCGTTAGAGAGCAGTTGATCGAATCGAGTTGAATGGACGTAGGAGTCCTCAGTCTTCTTGTAGTTCCCGGCTTCGGCCGTGAGACCCTTGAAGGAAGTTGGCAGAGGGTTCGAAGTCAAACCGAAGTTGTTGGGGCCTCCTGCAAGGTTGCCATACAGAGCTGTTCTTGAAGCTTGGTTCACGATGTCTGAATAGGGAGCAGCCAGACTCACCGGTGCAGTCTGAATGAATGCTGCCTGCTCTCCTGTTACCAGCAATGCTGCTGTACCGAAGGGATTGGGGATCTGCCGAAGGCCATAGTTGTCCTGCCCGATAGTCGAGATTCCGACGGAGTTGTTTTGTGTGGTCTCAAAGGATGTGAAGAAAAAAGTGCTCCCTCTTTTCAGTGGCCCGCCGAGCGTGAATCCCGCCTGAGTGTTTGTGTCCCCTGGGTCAGGCTCTCCGGCAAACGCATTGGTAGCTGAAAGATGCCGGCTACGCAGAAGCCCGAAGGCGTCACCTTGAAATTTGCTTCCTCCTGTTTTGGAAACGACGTTGATGGCGGAGCCTGAGGATCTGCCGAACTCTGCCGCATATCCGCTTTTGAGAAGAATGAACTCCTGAACTGCGTCCTGAGGGATTGTCACCCGAACTCCATTGATAGTGTTGTCAATCGCGTCGACCCATCGATGGTGATCATATTGGCGCGCGTTTGCTGTCCGTCGATATTGAGCCCTGTTGCCGGTATCGGGGGCAGACTCGACTGGTTTGCTCGGGTGACTGCTGAATCAAGAAGACCGGCGCATGGCGAAGAGACTTTGTTCTGAGAGGCGACTTATGAAAGCAAATACAAGCATGGTGATAGCAACTTATTTTGGATTAGAGGTGGAAGTGATTCTCAAGATGCAATGTTATTCATTGATCCGCTTTCAAGATCGGGAACTTATCGTTGAGACTGCAGATCTGGAATTCCGCCGGGGGTTCAAATGCGCCGCTTGAATCAGACTTGCCGGCGTTTCCGACCATCAGGCCTGCGCTCAGTCCACCACCTAGCAGAATTCCCAGATGGCCGGTATCGTTTCCTTGGGTGCCGGCCACTCAACGACGGCGGCCCTTAAGGACGTGGCCATAGCGTGTCCAACGACCCGGCTTCGCGAGTACGGTCAGCGTCACTTGCGACCTTTCCCGGCATTAGACCACTCTGTTTGACTGGGAAGCGAGCTTCGACAGGTCCCCATTCATGAGCAGACACCCGAGGCGAGTATGTATCTTCATTTATGTCGTTTGCATTGACTGAATCACTCAATCTCGAGAAAAAGCAAAACCATGTTTGCCCAAACCGCGGGCTCCAAATTGATTCTCAAGTGCAAGGATTGCCACCGCTCCGTGACGGATTCAGAGACCAACGCTTACTGGCGGATGGCCGGAGTGCTTTATGGGTGGTGTGACAAGTGCTTTAAAGACCGGCAAAGCGAGCGGGCCGCCAGCCAGAATGCGCCAGCCACCCGCCAGCAGCGCCACGCGGCGCAGAAGGACTGTAAGTTCGAGTTCAACAAACTGCGCGAACAGAGCCGCCTACCGCGAGGTGAAGGCGAGGGGTCTTTTGGGCAATGACGCGGGAATTCCGGTTGGCAGCAAAACCAGGCTCAGGGCGAAAGCCTCAGCATTCCTTCACGCTGATGACCTGCCTATGAGGAAGGTGACGAAGATGACCTTGTGAGGCCCTTCGCCATAGATCCAGTCCTCAAGCCAGTCTTCGCCTTTTTGTCCTCGGACTTTCTTGAGGGGCCGTTCTAATGAAGCCAAAACGAGGTTTCTATCCATTCCAACCACTGCTTGCTTGCTCTTGACAGCCTCCTGTGGTGAAGCAAGGCATCTATTTCGCTACAGCGGAGCAACCCAAACAGCCGCTGATCGAATTCTTCAGTTTTGCTACAGGTCAGGTAACGACTATCGCCGTGTTGGAGAAAGGGCTTGACCGAGGAATGTCAGGTCTCGCCGTGGCGCCCGATGGCCGCCGTCTGATCTGGTCGCAGGTGGATCACGACGGCAGCGATATTATGCTGATGGAGAACTTCCGCTAAGGATAAGTATAAAGACTTCGTAGCAAGGAGTTGGCTTAACCATAGGCTGAAGCTGACCCGGCTCACGAGTTCCTTCTGTCAGAGATACCTTCCAAACTTTCTTCCCAATTCAGCACAGGGGGAAGCCGGTGGTTAGGCCCGCTCGCGCGTAGGCACTTTCAAGTTATGGCGGTCGGCGGGTACATTGTCGCCATCACTGCGTTCTGCTGTCCTCGCACCAGAACGATCGAACTTGGTTTGCTTTGGTCTATAGACAACACTATATCCGCTTGATATATATCCGCTACAGAGAAAGTGTAGTGCCGGCCGAACGGTGGTGTTCAGGAAGGGTGCTGTATGCTGCACTGTGGGAACAGTTCGCCAAGCATCACGTAATGCTTGCGGCACGTTGTTTCCGCCACGTTTATCTTCCGCGCTTGCGAAGGCCCTCCCATACGCCCGCCCAGAAGTCGAGCTCAGCTGCGATCACCCATGGACGGGTATGAAAAAGATTCGTTGCTTTGCCCCACACCCGGATGCGGCGCGTTCCACCATAGCCCGATTCTTAGGCCAGACAGCTAGCGCCATTGCGCTCGCGACATTGTGGATCAGCCCAGTTACTGCGCAAAAGTCAGCCGGGCCCGCCCACGGCACTCTCATCGTCGATGGAGGTGGTGCAACGGAGCCGATTGTACGGCGCTTCGTCGAACTCGCCGGTGGCCCTCAGGCGCGAATCGTCGTGATCCCGACCGCTCCGTCTGCGATCCGCCTCGGCGATGACAGCGTCATTCTCAATTTGGATTGGCCCCGAGATCGCAAGGAATGGGGACACTATCACGAGTATCTGAAGCGCTGGTTTGCCGTCGATCGCATCGAGGTCGTTCACACGCGCGATCGCAACGAGGCGGACACAAAGTCATTCGCTGCGCCGCTCCAGTCCGCGATTGGCGTGTATTTGCCGCCCGGGAACTCAGGTCGCCTTGCGGAGGCATATCTCGGCACACGCACGCAAATGACCCTGAAGGCGCTTCTCGACCGCGGCGGTGTTATTTTTGGCAGTTCCGCCGGCGCAATCATCCAGGGCTCGTTCACCGTGCGGGGCCGACCAGACAAGCCGCTGTTAATCGCCCCTGGGAGGACCACAGGCTTCGGCTTCCTTACGAACGTGGCGATCAATCCACATCTCACGTCTGCCAAACGCGACGCCGAGTTGGTGAACGTCGCCGATGCACACCCGCATATCCTCGGCATCGGGATCGACGACGACGCTGCGCTGGTGGTTCGGCAAAACATCTTTGAGGTCATTGGCACCGGCAGAGTCGCGATCTACGACAACGTCCGTCGCGACGGGTCCTGGTACTACTGGCTCATGCCGGGAGACCGATTCGACCTTTCGACCTGGACGAAGCTCGTGCCGTGAGCAAACGTGCGACTTGTCGGCGGGCGCGCTGGCTAACATTGCATCCAGCGGACCCGAGAACCTCCCTCGAAAAAGTAGACACTTTCACCTAACAGCAGGAGGTGTCTATGGGACGAGTCAGTCCAAGAGAAGTGCATCGTTACAGCCTGGAGTTCAAGCGCCAGGCTGTGAAACTGAGTCAGCTCGAGGGTGTCGAGGTCCAGGCCGTGGCCGACGCCTTGCATATCCATCCGTTCATGAAAAGTCGGGGGTCTTGTAGCGAGTTCAGGAGTTCCTTTGCGCGTTAGTCTGGGAAAGATCACTCATCCCGAGGGCGCCGAGCTGCAGCTGGACACTGCACCGGCCGACTGGATCGCCGATCGGCTGCTGCCGTGGGGCGCTGACGTCGGCACGCGTGTGTGCGCCATCGTGCCGGTCGGCTACGAGGCCTACTTACGGGTCTTCCATCACGCTGAGGAGCACGTAGGAAGCGAGTCGATCCGTCGGCGATGGTCCGAGCTGGCGCAGCGGTCAGGTCGACAGATGCATCCGGCGGTGCAGTTCGATCGCTTCGCATGGCCGAATCCACCACAGGAAGGGAGCCTCGACCGGCAGGAGGCAACCGCGCTGGTGTCGCTGCTCCGTGCCCACACCACGACACCGAACCACTGCTGGTTGGCCATCTGGCACGGATTCAGCCAGTTGACGGGCTCGGTTCAGGTCCAGGTCGTGGGCGGGCGCGGGCTGCGAGCCTGGCTTCAGCAGCGCCGCGCCGCGCGATCTCGCCGCTGCGCCGACGGTGTCTCTCCCGAATCGGGAGTACTTCCTGTACCGAGGGCCGATCAGCGTCGTTCCGCACTTCGAGCATATGCCGGGGCACCTTCAGACGCCGAATATGTGGTGGCCGGAGGACCGCGCGTGGTTCGTGGTGACGGAAATCGACTTCAACTCGACGCTCGTGGCGTGCACGCGGGCGTGTGGTGCGGCATTACTCGGCAGCGACCTCGAGGTGACAGACGTGTCCGCGGAGACCCGGCTCGACATCGATGGCGACATTGTCAACGTCAAAATGACACAGGTTCTGCGGTAAGATTTCAGTGGAGTACCCGACATCGCTCCAAACGACATCATCCTAACGCCACCCAACACAGCATCCCGTAGTGTCCAAATCTAGTCACTTTTTGAACCGCGGCAGGATAGAGATTCCGCTCGACGGCGGAGATGGGCGTGATATCCCGAAGGGTCATCGGGTAGAGGTAACTGCAGCTCTTGGGCCCTTGCGGGCTCCACCACGAGAATCGATTGGCGAAAGTCGCTTGACTTCGATTCGTTGGCGTGACGTATCGGATTTTCGCGGACTACAGGAATGTTAGTGCGTCTTCTTCAGAAAGCAGCGGCTCCCGCCTCCGCCACGGCATGATCCTGTTCACCCGACCCGCCGCTAACACCGATCGCGCCGACGACTTTGCCATCTCGCTTGAGCGGAACGCCACCAGCAAAAATCATGATCCGACCCTCGTTGGAAGCGTGAATTCCGAAGAATTGGCCCCCGGATTGGCTATGCGTTGCCAGATCCTTGGTAGCAATATCGAATGCTCGTGAGGTGTATGCCTTCTTAATGGATATGTCGATGCTTCCCAGCCAAGCCCCGTCCATCCGGACGTGGGCGACAAGGTTACCGCCTGAATCAGCTACCGCTATGTTCATAGGCTGACCGATTTCCGCAGCCTTCTTTTCCGCTGCGGTGATAATCCTCCGTGCGTCGCTAAGTGTAACCATGGTGCATCCTCCTCATTGTTTGGATTGGCGCTGTAAGAAACCGGCGTGTCGTCTCCGCAGATCCTCAGCTCAGTATGCCTGTACTAAAGCGAATCTGTAACTACAACATCATCCGATTGACTTCTCTGCCTGCGGCGTCGTCTGACACCGACTCCGGTCGGACTGCTCACAATGCCCGTTTGGCGGGTAAAAGACGCGGTGCTTGAGCTGGCACGCCGGAATACTTAGAGCTGTCACCGCGATTCCGGCGATCTCATGAACGTGCGTGCAGTCGCAGGGGGCAACCTCAGGGAATGGATGCCCGCGTTCGCGGGCATGACACCATGAAAAAGGGCTGCCTTGTGACGTTTGAGGTAAGTCACCGTATTGCGACTGCCAGCACTAAGGCTGCGATCAGACGGGCTTCAAGGAACACCGGCTCAACTTAAGCGCCTTTCCACTCACACTCACTCATACTTGTACTTGAGAATCCACGGGTCCTGGGTGTGTTCCTGGAACTTGCGAAGCTTTCCCTGAAGGTCGGCCAGCACTTTGCTGTAGCTGGGATTGCCTGCCAGATTGACGACTTCGTCAGAATCGGCTGCCAAATCGTACAGTTCGAAACGTGGGCGGTGATTGTAAGCCGCTATCGTCCGCTTTCCGTAGAGCTGGTCGCCGCGTTTCAAGACTCCTTGCCAAGTCGCGGAATCGTACAAGTCAGAAGCAAAAGGAAAAGACAAAGGATGAGCCAGATTCAGGATGAGCTTATGCTGCCGCGTCCGAATCACTCGCATCGGATAGTACATGGTGACTTCGTGAAACGTATGTGAAGCATAGACCTCATCCCAACCCTCTGGATTCTCCCGCTCCAGAATTGGAAGGAACGACCTTCCGTGGAAAGCGTACTTCCGTGTTTTCTGGGTGTCGGCGGTCCGATCCGCATTTGCCGTGATAACGGGAGCACTCACTTCTTTCACACCTGCGAAGTCCAACAACGTGGGCGTGATGTCCACCCACGAAATCATTGTCGAATTGACGATGCCGCGGCGCTTTTGGTCCGGGCTGCGAACCAGCAACGGCAGGCGCATTCCGGAATCGTAGAGGTTGGTCTTGGCACCTGGAAAGGCGACGCCGTTGTCAGAACTGTAGACAATCAGAGTGGTGGCGTATTGACCGGTCTCTTTGAGAATGTCCATCAGTCTGCCCACTCCCTGGTCCAGGCGCGACACGGACTGGTAGTACTCGGCCAGTTCCGCGCGACTCTCCGGAGAATCCGGCAAGAAACGCGGCACGACGACCTGTTTGGGATCGTAAGTCACTTCCCGAATGCCTGGATAGCTGCGGTTGTTGCCGAAAAGGTTGGGTTGATGAGGCTTGCCGGTGGCGGCCCCGCCGCCGCGATGCGGATCGCCAGTGCAGAAATACAAGAAGAAAGGCCGCTCATCTTTGCCTGCAATAAACTCCCGCGCTTTCTCCGCCATCGCCACTGGATTACGCTCGCCACCTTGTTCTGATTGCAAAAAGGTTTCAAAGTGATACACGGCTTCGGGCTGAACATGAAATTTACCAATCCGCCCCGTGCGATAGCCCGCTTCAGCCAATAAGACCGGTAGAGACCGAACGGTCGTCTTGGTGTGAAAGTTGTGGTAATCGTGCTGATGGCCGTATTGTCCGTTGAGATGGTTGTGGAGCCCGCTCAGGAGTACCGAACGGCTGGCGCTGCAACTCGCAGTCGTGCAATAAGCGTTAGTGAAGCGAACCCCTTCGGAAGCTAGACGATCGAGATTGGGGGTCTTGATAACCTGGTTCCCGTAACAGCCGGCGTCCGGGCCGTGATCATCAGCGATGACAAATACAATGTTTCGTCTCGACGCTCCAAGAACCGGAAGCACCAGGGGAAAAAGAAGGATCGCAAGCAATCGGGACAATCCCTTCATCATGTCTGAGCTCCGTTTCTCAACAGCGGGCGAGCGGATGCAGGCCGGTCGTGAGCCGCTGCAGGCGAGACGTCATATCGACGCCGCAGGGAAATATAAGTCAGTGCAGAGAGAAGAGAGCATTCAAAGTTAATAAAACTGGTTTTAGCCGACTCACTAAAGCCGTTACACCCACAGGTCCATTTCCCAACGTCGGTCCCGCGAAAGCGGGAACCCAGACCGCTTTTGAAGGCCCGGTGCGGCGTGGTCACACCACTGGATTCCCGCTTTCGCGGGAATGACGGGTTTGCCACTCGGACGTGAAACGGTGCGAGTGTTCTCCTACCTACGCTCCCATTGATACTCTAACTCTAGCTATCCTCACACAGTCTCCAGAACTGCGGGCGAGTCTTTTCTCGACGCTGAGAATGACACCGGCGCCAAGCGCCGCGACAATGCCAATTCTCCTTAGCAGATCGATGGTTTCATGATAGACCGGAACCGCGACCAGAACAGTAATAACGGGAAACAACTGGGAAAAGGGGGTTACGATGGACACCTTCCCATGCCGGTAAGCAGCAAACAACGTGAGACTACCTGCGCCCATCAAGTGTACAACGCTCTTGGCTACAATGACCCGGCATCCTTAGTCTTTCCGATCTCCTCGGTCCCAAGCCTCTTGTAGGACACGGATTTGCTCCAAACTTTAGGAACTGGTTTGTCAAAACTTGACCGCTAGCCCACGAAGACCTTTTACACTCAAAACACTGCCCTGGATTCTGGCTCTCGGAGCGCTCTACTGCGGCTATTCCATTGGTTCGCAGAGCGGCCCCGTTCCTTTGGTTGTGGCCGCCATTGTAGCCTTGTCTACAAAACTGTGGGTCGGGGAACGGGCCGATTCTAAGATGTACGGCTCTCATCCAGCCTTGAAGCGCCCGGGGCTGGTGCTGCTGTTGCTCTCCACTCTTGTCTTTCTTGCGTGCTTGCCTGCTCTCAAGAGCGACTTCCTGGCGGATGACTTTGCTCATCTGCACCTGTTTCATCGACTGACGTCCACAGATTTCTTCAAACTCTTCACAACCGAGTTCTCCCAGGGAATTTGGAAGGCTGGCTACAATGAACTACGCCCCCTGGCCGCGCTCTTCTACAAGTTCTCCTGCGTGGCGTTTGGGACAAACCCGGTCGGTTATCATGCGTTCGACATAGCTGTTCACATCCTCAATACCTGCCTCGTCTTTCGACTCGTAGGTCTTTTGGTGACCGACGGGATAGCGGTCCCAGCCACTGCAGCGCTATTTTTCGGGCTCGCTCCAGTGCATGCCGAACCAATCAGCTGGATTTCAGGCGCTCGGGCCGATTCGTACCCAACCTTCTTCTACTTGCTCTCAGTTTGCGCCTTTGTCAGTTTTCAGAAGAGCTCGCGTGCGGCAAGTTACGTACTCGCCTGGCTTTCTTTTGTCGTGGGACTCTTCACCAAAGAGATTCTAATTACGTTGCCTGCTGTTGTGCTGGCCTTGGCTTTCTGTTTCAACCCTCGGAGAAAGCCTCAACTCCTGGCCCACTTCCGCCAAAGCACTCTCGTCTGTGCTCCGTTTGTATTTGCTGCGCTCGGGTATCTGTGGTGCCGTTGGCTGGTCTTCGGCACCCTCACAAGAGGCGAGGCCGTTGGCTGGGCTCAGGTGAGAAGGCTCTTAGTAGAACAAGATCTCAACCTGCGTCAGTTGTTAGTTCCCTTCCTGCTCGAACCCACTCGCCTGTCACAGACACGACTCGGACAAGTCATCTTGCTGCTCGCGGCAGGAGCTCTGTTGGGAAGCCTCTGGGCTGGAACAATCCTCTGGAGGAAATGCAGCAGCCAAGGTTCTTTCAGCATCTCGATCGTCCTGGGCCTCGGTGTTTTGTGGTATCTGCTTTCACAAGCGCCTCTGGCTTTTGCGTACTCTTCAGAGCGTCATTTGTACCTCCCGTCGGTAGGATTCTATGTCGCTCTGGCGGCCTGGCTCGTACCTGATTCAGCGGAGGCTGAGAGGCGATGGCCGCGCGTGGCCGGAGTTTGCGTTGCGATCATCCTCTTTGGAGGGACATTATTTCAAAGGACCAAGGGCTGGGGTGAGATGGGGGAGTTGTCCCGCCAAATGCGGCAAGACTTGCACAGGCTGAAATCGGAGGTGCCAGCAGACAGTTGGGTAATGGTCACGGCTCCCGATTCAGTTGACGGAAAATATCTCTGGAACTGGGCTCTACCTTTTGCGTTGCAGCCACCGTTTACACAAGAAGACCTCTATGCACGCCTGAGAATCCTCGAGACCCCGACGCTTTATTGTTGTCCCATGCCAGACTGGTGGTCCAAACAAAGACAATTGCTGACGAAGTTGCTCTCTCCACCCCTTCCTGAACCGGCCGAAGTTTACGACTGTCGTTGGGATGCGAGCCAGAGGGGAATCACTCTCGAAAAAGTCCTGGTCAACCGCAGCGATCTACGCAACCGGCTAGAGGCTCGCATGGGACGCTCACTGGCAGAGCTTGAGGTTCCTGGCCTGGGAACAGCCGCTCTTCTCTGGGATTCCCTTCAAACGCCGCTGCGCTTTCCTAAAGAGAGTCAAACTTCCTTGGCGAAGGACCTGACGCGAGCTTTTATTGATCGCGAGGCTTTCATCGAGCCTGACAATGGCATCCCTCAGAATATTCACAGCGGAAAGAGTGCTTTCCTGTCTCGCTTCTCCAAATCGGGGGAGGAACGGCCGTGTTTGGTGACTGTCGCCAACTCACGAATCCGCTTTCTCGCTCCGGGGCTACCCAAGAGTTGGCTCCGATTCGGAATCGCGCTGGTCGATAATCCGCTGGATCCCGTCGATGCCCAAGTAACTCTTCGAGAAGCAGACGGCACTGAGCATCTGGTATTCTTTCGAAGGCTGAATCCTCGCGTGCTTGAGGGCGATCGCTACTGGCAAGACTACCAAGTTCATCTGCCTTCTGTAGGTGCTGGAACGAGAGAGATCACCATAGAAGCTCGCGCAACACTCGGAACGGGAGCCCAGTTGGGGTGGAACGGATTGGAAATCGTTCGACAGCCGTAAACAGAATCGAAGCAGGCAAAAGAAGCTCTCCTCCCCTCCACTCGGGCAGTGAAATTCGTTCAGGAGAACATTGCCATTTGATAAACTTCCAGTGATCTGGAGACGAGCATGCACAGGCTGTTGACCCTTTGTGTTTTTCTTGCCGCCGTGCCCATTGCGGCCGACGAGAAGGCAGATTTCTTCGAGATGCGAGTCCGGCCGGTGCTGGCCAAGAACTGCTTTTCTTGCCACACGGCAACGAAGATGGGAGGCCTGGTGATGGAGTCGCGGGATTCCCTGTTGAAAGGCGGCCAGTCCGGCCCTGCGTTGAGAGAGGGAGACCCAGACAACAGCTTGCTGATCCAGGCCGTGCGACATACCCACGAACGGCTAAAGATGCCGCCCAGCGGCAAGCTCGAAGAAAGGGAGATTGCAGATCTTGTCGCCTGGATTCGCGACGGTGCGGTTTGGCCAGAGACGCCGATTCCTGCAGCCAAAACAGGCCACGGCACCAAGATCAGCGCTGAGCAGCGGGCCTGGTGGGCTTTTCAAAGAGTGAAGAAGCCAGCGCCTCCGGCAGTAAAGAACGCAGCATGGGCTGAGTCGGCGATAGACCGATTCGTTCTCGCCAAGCTCGAAGAAAAAGGCATGACGCCCGTGGCTGCTGCCGACTCGGCGAGTCTGGATCCGGCGCGCAACCTACGATCTGACAGGCCTGCCGCCGACGCCAGACGAAGTCGATGCGTTTCTAAAGGACAAGTCGGCGAACGCGCGGGGAAAAGTCATCGACCGGCTCCTGGCCTCGTCGCCGCTATGGAGAGCGCTGGGGCCGCTACTGGCTCGATATCGCACGCTATTCCGATGACCGGCTGAATTCCACTCAGGACGATCCACAGCCAAACGTTTGGCGTTATCGCGACTGGGTCATTCAGGCTCACAACGACGATATGCCCTACGATAAATTTCTGATGGCGCAGATTGCCGGCGACCTGATGCCAGACCCGGATCGTTACCGGGCCGGGCTGGGATTTTTCGCCAACAGCCCGCAGTTCCAGGAAGATCGCGTAGACGCTCTCACAAGAGGTTTCATGGCACTGACAGCCGCTTGCGCGCAGTGCCATGACCACAAGTTCGATCCGATTCCAACACGAGACTACTACTCGTTGCTTGGGGTGTTCGAAAACACCAAGAGCGGGGAGTATCCTCTGGCACCTGCGGAGGTTGTTGAGGAGTTCAAGCGAAGAAAAAACGCAGCGGAGGATGCCGGCAAGGCAGTGGCAGAGTTTGAGAACCGAGAGGCCGCACAGTTGGCCGAGATCCTGGCGGCAAAGTCCGCAAAGTACCTTCAGGCCGCTCGCAGCGGGACAAGCGATGGCTCGCTTGACACGGAGACACTGGGGCGCTGGAAGGAGTACCTGGCCGACGGAGCACCAGCATCCTTATCTAAAAGGCGTGGCGAGAGCCGAGTTTCGACGATGCGGCGTTTCAGGAAAAGCTGCTCGCTGTGCTCGAGCGGAAGAAACAGATCGACCGCGAGAACCTGATTCTTCTGGGCGGCAAGGATGATCCGAGAACCGTGCGTGTGGTCGAGGTCAAATCTCTGCCACGCGACGATTACATGTTGTGGAGAGAGCTCGCGTCCGGCGAGAAGTCTGGCAAACGGGAAAGCGGGGTTCTGTACTACAAGGAGAACAAGCTCGACCGGTTTCTAGCGCCCCACTGGCTGCAGCACGTCGAATACCTCCGCGCCGAGCAGGACCGCAAGAAGCGAGAAGTGCCGGAGATGTACCCATTCCTGATGACAATCCAGGACGTCGAGAAGCCGAAGAACCTGCGGGTGCGCATTCGCGGCAATCGTGACAACCTGGGTGAGGAGGCGCCGCGGCAGTTCTTGACCGTCTTGTCCGATGGTGAACCTACACCGTTTTCCGGAGGCGCGGGCCGGCTGGATCTGGCGAAGGCAGTCGCCGATGCTGCAAACCCTCTGACGGCGCGCGTGGCGGTGAATCGGGTCTGGATGTATCACTTCGGCAGGGCGCTGGTTGGCACGCCAGGCAACTTCGGGCGACTGGGCGAAAAGCCCTCGCATCCGGAGTTGCTCGACTACCTGGCGGCGAGGCTCATCGAGCAAGGTTGGTCGCTCAAGGCATTGCACAAAGAGATCATGCTCTCGGCAACCTACGGTCTCGGCACAAAGGCGTCTGCAGCAAATGAAGCGATTGACGCCGACAACAAGCTGTACTGGCGGGCAAACCGCCGGCGGCTGGATGTTGAGCCGTTGCGCGATACGCTGCTGTTTGTTTCTGGAGAACTGGACGAAAAGAGCGCTGGCGAGGCGAAAGCGCTGACCGACGCTCAAAACAAGCGGCGCACCGTTTACGGTTTTGTCAGCCGCCGCAGCTTGGACCGCACGCTGAGCCTGTTCGATTTTCCGAACCCGATGACAGTATCGGATCAGCGCATACAGACGGCCACGCCGCTGCAGCAACTCTTTTTCCTGAACAGCTCCTTCGCCCAGGACCGGGCACGCGGACTCGCGGCTCGGGTGGAGCAGGCAGGTGACAATCGAGCGCGCATTCGAGAAGCGTACCGTATCCTGTTTCAGCGCGCTCCCGATTCGGAAGAGATGAAGCTCGGCCTGCAGTATCTGGCGTCGTCGAAAGATGCCTGGCCGCGCTATGCGCAGGCTCTGCTCGGTTCCAACGAGCTGGTGTTTGTCGAGTGAAAGAGGTGGGCATGATTTCACGAAGAGAACTGCTGGCCAAGACAGCGCTCGGATTCGGCGCGCTCAGCCTTAACCGCCTGCTGGCCGAGTCCGCCGCACGGGAGGCTCCCGAGCAGCCCCAGACACACTTCCCGGCCAAAGCCAAGCACGTGATCTATCTCTTTCTGAACGGCGGCCCGTCGCAAGTGGACACCTGGGACCCGAAACCGCTGCTCACCAAGTATCACGGTACGTCAGCGCCGGGCGGCAACCTGAAGACTGAGCGTAAGACCGGGAACCTCATGAAATCGCCCTTCGAGTTCCGGCGCTGTGGACGCAGCGGAGTTGAAGTCAGCGAGATCTTTCCCAAGCTGGGCGAACGCATCGACGATATTTGCGTCATCCGCTCGATGCATGTGGAACTACCCAATCATGAACCGTCGCTGTTCATGTTCAACACCGGCCACATGTTTGCTGGGCATCCTTCCATGGGTTCATGGCTGACTTATGGGCTCGGAACTCAGAATCAAAACCTTCCGGGATTTGTGGTGTTGTGTCCGGGCTTCCCAGTGGTGGGTCCACAGCTCTGGAGTTCAGCCTACCTGCCGGGCATTCATCAAGGCGTCTACCTGCCAAACAACGAGAAAGAGCCTGAGAAGCTCATTCAGCATCTGCGTAACCGCCAGATGCTTCCAGACGAGCAACGCCGGCAGCTCGAGCTGATGCATGCCCTCAATCGGCATCACTTGAGACAGACAGGGCAGGATCCACAGTTGGAGGCGCGCATTCAGTCGATGGAGGTTGCCTACCGGATGCAATCAGAAGCGCTGGATGCTTTTGACGTGAGCAAGGAACCAGCGAAAGTTCAGGCGCGTTACGGTGACGGCGACTTTGCCCGCGCCTGCCTGATCTCGCGGCGTCTGGTGGAGCGCGGCGTGCGCATGGTGCAGGTTTACTACGGCAACAGCCAACCGTGGGACAACCATGACGACATCCTGAAGCACCGCACGCTGGCCGCTGATTCGGACGCGCCCATGGCAGCGCTGCTGGAGGATCTGAAGGCTGCAGGGCTGCTCAACGAGACGATTGTCATCATTGGCGGCGAGTTCGGCCGGACCCCTTCGGTCGAAGTCAGCGCCGTCGCGAAGGTGCATGCGGGGCGCGACCACAACAACCATGGGTTCTCAATCCTGCTTGCCGGAGGCGGCATCAAAGGAGGCATAACCTACGGCGCCACGGACGATTTTGGCTTCAAAGCGGTAGAGAAGCCGGTCCATCCGCACGACATTCATGCAACTGTTCTCCGTCAAATGGGCATTGACCATACTCGTCTCACCTACCGGCACTCAGGGCGCGACTTCCGCCTGACGGATGTCGCAGGAAATGTGGTCGACGAAATTCTGGGCTAGTGTCCGGAGACTTCTTCCTAAAGCCCAGCTGACGGCGTCTCATCGCGAACAAGTCGCAAGAGATCTGCCTCGGTTGAAGGACAGTTTAGACGCACTCCGGTCAACACCCTTGAAAATCGATCTTTCCCAGCCTGACGGTTAGCGAACAGGCTCTTATCCTGACGCTCTTTAGTTCCCTTCGGAGGAATTGCGTCACCTGATGATTTGGAGTACGCTTTGGACTCTCACAAAGAACTTCATTCTCTCGATTCCTGGCGGGCTGAATGTCTGCGTATTCGCCAAAGACTTGCAGATTCTGTGCAGGTATACCAATGGAAGACGGTGCGTGTCCGGTTTGCCTTGGGAAGGGAGAAGTTCTAGTTAGGCTGCCAGTTCGGAGCTGTAAACGCTGCAATGCCTCTGGCCGGGCAATCCCAACTGACCCTTTCTTGGTTGTTAAGGCGGGCCGCAAGCTTTGCTCTCTCTGCCAGGGTACCGGCTGGCTGTTCGCTCGATTGCCCACCTAGCAACGATCTCAATCCTGCCCCTGCGTCCAAGTGCAATACGGAACAGTTTCGATGGTGGAGCCGTTGCATTCTCACTCTGCAAGGCTGAACCGCCTGAGCTATGACAAAGCAAGAAGCCATCGACTTTGCAGCGCTCCAGGACCGGTTGGCAGCCAAGGAAGCGGAATGCAGAGAACTTCGGGTACGGACCCCCGAAATACCAAGACTGTGCCGGCCAATCGTCGGAAGTGGAGGGTGTTATGGAAGCAAGCAACGAAAAACTCAATGGGGTTCTGCTGTTCGTGGGAGGGACTCTACTCGGAGCAGGACTGGCTCTCCTTTTGGCCCCTCAATCGGGGAGAAAGACGCGCCGAGATATCGTTCATTTGGGGAAAATGGCCAAGAAAAAATCGGAACAGATTCAATTAGAATTGCATCACGCCATGGACGATTTGGTCGACGACATTTCGGAAAAGATGGAAGAGGGCAAGGACCGAGGTCGGGAATGGACCGAGAAGACAACCCAAGGAGTACTGCAGGCCCTCAATTCGGGGAAGGACTATATTCGGAAAGAGCTTGAGAATGTCATATCCCGATCAGCTTAGGATGAGCCGGGGCATGTTCCGTGATTTGTATGCTTCGTGCCGATTGGTTCATTTGTTGAACTCTTGGTGTGCCAAATTGGAAAACTTCGCGCCCGACAAGCGCCGTGGCGGGGTGATGTGTTGCCTTGGCCATATTGGTTTAGGACAACGAGCTGCAATAGACGTCGCATGCGGAAGCTGATAATCAATCGAGGCTCAGAGAACGTCTGTTCCCTGAATGAGAACTGGTTGGACTTGGAACCACTTGTCCAGGTCGAATTGACCTCTGAGGATGAGAGCCACCCAATAGAGTCAGCACTGATACCGGGTAGAGGGTCGGGCTGGCGGGCCGCTTGGCCTGGCGAGCAGACAATTCGTCTTCTATTCAACAAGCCGCAGAAACTCCAGCGAATTCATCTATTGTTCTGTTAGGATGAGCAGGAGCGCACACAAGAATTCGTACTGCGCTGGTCACCAAACCGTGGCCAGTCTTACAGGGACATCGTGCGCCAGCAGTATAACTTCAGTCCGTTGGGAGCTACACGCGAGATGGAAGACTACCGTGTAGATTTAAAAGGGGTAACGAATCTCGAATTAACAATTCTTCCGGACATAAGGCGAGGCGGCACGTATGGCTCGTTGGCAGAGCTATTCCTCGCGTAAGGATTAAGTCAGTGCGTGGCCTCAATCCGCGGCCCGCAGCTTATTTTCCGTTTCGGCGACTAGGCTGATAGGAACCGCCTCAGCTTCGGCCGACCCCGACCAGTCGTTTGGTGAAGCCTTCCAATCCAACTGACTTGAGCACCGATGGAGGGCTGGGACTCCATGGGAGAGGCTAATCTTTTGCGCCTGCTGCATCGCTTGGCGTCGCCAGAGCGTCGCAGCCAACCCAGGCTTTTCGCCCACGTAATTCGCAAACGCCACAGGGTTTGAACGAAGCCGCTCGCGCGGCGGACGCTACGCGTGTGCAGGGGTGCCGCAGCGGAATTACCTTGTTTAGCCGAGGCACTAAAGCTAGTCTTACCTTGATGTTCACCTCCACTTGTTGTTAGCTACGCAATTTCGTTCGATCGTCACAAATCCAGCACGGCCAATTAGTTACAATTGAAAACCCATAGGTTGCCGCGTCCGTCGCAAACGCCAGCGGCTTCCTTCAAACGTCGCTATCCGAACTGACCGGCGGTCCGCATTTCGTCAAGCCTCTGCCTCACGGCGCCGGTCACTCCAGATAGCGTTCTCACGTTCCGTGAGGACCTATCGCCCCTATCATGCGGAATTCGCAGTCGCCTCGGGGTAGCCAACTTCCGGTTTGCCCGTTAGATCGGCATAGGGGAAGCGGTCGCCCGCTTACCCCTGCCACACCACCGTGCATACGGGTCCGTACACGGCGGTTCGATTGGTTACGCTAGCAGTCTCCGACTAATGAAGGAAGGCCAAGCGATTTGAAGTAGGCATTGGAAAGCCCTACAGAAAGAGCTTTGCTGCGACTCAAGTACCAAGGGCCACGACCGCTACCGGCCGTGTTACTCGCCAGTGTGGGACGCACCCCAAGTCCGATTAGTGCTGCCCTGCGACGGCGAGCGGTTTTCCACTGCCGCCACAGCGCACACCGGAGCCGCAACCGCACCCAACGGGTCAGGTAAACCAACACTTCCGGTGTTTCGCAGAAGCCGAAATAACCTCTCCAGCCCACCAGATAGCGGGCCAGTTCCTTTATTGTCGACTCGATGCTGACACCCTTCGCCCTGCACGTGATCTCCCGAATCCGTTCTTTGAAACGATCCAAAGCCTTGGGTGCAATCGCTCGCCTGAGGTCTAGTCCGTCGGTGAAACTGAATCCAAGAAACTTTCGTTGCTGTGGCCGTGCCACCGCGCTCTTGGTCTCATTTACCTTGAGCTTGAGCTGCTCTGTAATGAATCGCGTGATGCTCTCCATTACCCGCCGACCCGCCTGCTCGCTGCGTACGTAGATATTGCAGTCGTCCGCATAGCGAGCGAATCGATGGCCGCGTCGCTCCAGCTCTCGGTCGAGTTCGTCCAGCACGAGGTTGCTTAGCAGAGGCGAAAGAGGTCCCCCTTGCGGAGTTCCTTCCACGCTCGGACTCACCAGCCCGTTCTCCATCACCCCAGCATTGAGGAATGCCCGGATGAGTTTCAGCAGCCGCTTGTCTTCCACCCGTTTGGCGATCTGCCCCATCAGCTTGTCATGATTGACACGATCGAAGAACTTCTCCAGATCCAGGTCTACTACCCACCTGAACCCTTCCGAGATGTTCTGTTGCGCCCGTGCCACCGCCTGGTGAGCTGACCGTTGCGGTCGAAAGCCATAGCTGTGATTGGAAAACGTCGGGTCCCACTGCCGTTGCAGAACCTGCATCACCGCTTGCTGAACAAAACGATCCAGCACCGTCGGAATGCCCAGCTTGCGCACCCCGCCGTCCGGCTTCGGGATCTCTACCCGTCTCACCGGCCTCGGTTGATAAGTTCCCTCCAGCAGTTGTGCGCCAATGGCTGGCCAGTGCTGTTTCAGGTAGTCGGTGAGTTGGTCGACGGTCATCCCGTCCACTCCCGCACTCCCCTTGTTGGCCTTGACCCGTCGTACCGCTTCCTTCAGGTTTTCTCGCTCACACACAACCTCCATTAATCGGTCTGTCCTAGCTGGGCTTTCGGGTTCACTGGCCGCCCTGAGGGATTCGGTCGCCTCCGGCCCGGGCTTTGGGGCTTCACCTTTGGCCTCGGTTCGGAAGTCCAGTTTCATCTGGAGATTCTGCCGCGTGTCGCTCATGAGGTTCGTGTCCTACTCACCACTCCGTTCGTTCGGGCCTTCTCCGTTGCCGGATACTATGCCCTCTGCTGACTTCTACCCTGCGGTCAGGCTGCCTTGCGACAACCTCAGTCGCTTCCGCGACACAGGACAGATCTCCTGAGGTAAGTTCAGCTGCCTTCTGCGCACAGTCGCCGGATCTACGCTTTGCATGTTTGATGGATATGGACTTCGCAGTAAGTTGCCCGCTCGTCCCACGCTCACGCCTTATATCCGGTTCTTATTCATCGACTCGCGCCTTTGCTCCACGCTTCTTTCAGACCTCGCCTCGCGGCCATAGCCCTTGCGTTTCGCTAACCCTTCACCTCCATCAGGTTGGGTAGAAGACTTTCACTTCCGAGCTGCTGAACATGCTCAGCACACAACTAAGCCGCTGGCGCGGCGGACGTAACAGTGCGTTTTAACGATGAGGTCGTAGGAGTGCTAACCTCCGGTTTCAGAAAAGGAGGTTTCTATGACCCCACTTCGGCAACGCCTGCTGGAGGAACTCCAGCGTCGCAACTACGCACCCGACACGACCCGTGGCTACATCCTCGCCGTCAAGCAGTTTGCGGAGTACTTCGGTAAGTCGCCAGACCGACTGGGACCGGAGCAAGTACGCCGCTTCCAACTCCACCTGCTCAACGAGAAAAGGCTTTCGGCCGGCACCGTCAGGAATCGTATGTCGGCTTTGCGGTTCTTCTACCGCAAGGCGCTCAAGCGTCGCGATCTGACCTTTGACGATCTGCCCTTTCCCAGAATCCCCGTCAAGTTGCCCACCGTGCTCAGTCGCGAGGAAGTGACGCGACTCATCGATGCGGCTGCCAATCTCATGCATCGGACCCTCCTGATCGTTCTCTATGGGACCGGGATGCGGCGGACCGAGGCGTCGCGGCTGAAGGTGAGCGATATCGACAGCCAACGTAGGGTCATCCACATCCGTCAGGGTAAAGGCTCACGGGATCGTGATGTTCCGCTCAGTCCTAAACTGCTCAATGTATTGCGCGAGTACTGGCGTTGGAAGAAACCGAAGATCTATCTGTTTCCCAGTACCTTGGGCCACCCGGGTGTGGAAGAACCCATCTCGGACAAGACCGTTTGGAACGCCTGCCGTGAAGCCGCTGTCCGCGCGGGTTTGAGCAAGACCATTGGCCCTCACAGCCTTCGTCATAGCTTCGCCACCCATTTGATGGAAGCCGGAACCGATCTGCGAACGATCCAGCTGCTATTGGGCCACGTGACCATCGAGCACACCACCGTGTATCTGCACCTGTCCCAGCGCCATCTCCACGCGGCCCCCAGCCCACTCGATCAAATCAGGATCGGCGGCTACAGCCAGCAGCAGGATCAACCCGAGGTCAACCCGTCGTGACGCGGCCGCATTGGGAGGTGGCCGATGTCATCCGCATCGCAGGAAGCAGGTTCCGGCAGCGCTATAGTCAGTCGTTAACTTGGGCCCAGCTCAAGGTAATCTACGCCATCGCTCTCTGCCGTACCGCCGCTCTGGGCGGCCATCGCGATCAATGCGTCCGGTGCGGCTACCAAGCCATCTCGTACAACTCATGCCGGAATCGTCACTGCCCAAAATGCCAGACCAATGCCCGGGAGAAGTGGCTGCGCACGCGACAGCAGGAACTGCTCCCAGTGGGCTACTTTCACCTGGTCTTCAGCGTTCCGCACGAACTGATCCCCTTAATCTGGCAGAATAAGAAGATCCTGTTCACGCTCCTGTTTGAGTCCAGTGCCGCTACGCTGCTCGAAGTGGCGGCCGATCCCAAGCATCTCGGTGCCCAGATCGGCTTCCTCAGCATCCTGCATACTTGGGGACAGACCCTGCAGCCGCACCCGCACATCCACTGCGTCGTACCCGGCGGCGGACTTTCGCCTGATCACACCTGCTGGATCTCGTCCCGATCCCATTTCTTCTTACCGGTCAAGGTGCTCAGCCGTGTCTTTCGTGGTAAGTTCCTGGCTGGATTGCGCTGCGCCTTCCGCAGCCAACGGCTGGCTTTCCATGGAGAATGCTTACCGCTGGCCAACGAGAAAACGTTTGCCACCTTCCTGCGCACTCTGTTCCGACAGGACTGGGTCGTCTATGCCAAACCGCCGTTTGGTGGGCCAGAACACGTCCTGCACTATCTCGCTCGCTATACCCATCGCGTCGCCATTTCCAACCATCACCTTCTCTCGGTCAACGACTCCCACGTGACCTTTCGATGGAAGGACTACGCGCATCACAACAAGCAACGTGCCATGACTCTGAGTGGGGAGGAGTTTCTGCGCCGCTTCTTACAGCACGTCTTGCCCAAAAGCTTTCCCCGCATTCGCTATTTCGGCTGGCTCGCCAACCGAACGCGTGCAGAACTTCTTCCGCTCTGCCGCCTTCTTCTCGCCCAGCAACCCCGGGCTCCCGCCAACGAGCCCGCACTCTGGCAATGCCTACGTTGCCAAGGGCCGATGCGCGTGGTCGAACGACTCACCACTTTACAGATCTTCTTCCCGCAAACCCGACGGGTGCCCTTGCTTGATAGTTCGTAAAGACCAGCTCAAATTGGCTCTTTCTGCGCGTGCTTCCACGCGCAGGCTGAGGTGTACCTATACCCTTGGAAAGAGCAGGTTCACCCCGTCACGGGCCCGTTTTGCACCGACTATTCCACGTCCTCTGGCTCCATCTCAACCCTGCTTCCCGCTCCACCGCCTGCTTGCCTCTCCTCATTCACGCCGCTATCACCATTCAAAACCCATAGCGCAGGACATCCTGCTCGCCGTGCCAGCGGCTCACTTCTAACGGCTCTATCGAAAGTGCCCCGGGTCCGGCATCTCGCCATTCATCAATCTTCATCGCTCGGGGCGCTTCCGATAGAGATCTAGCGTCATACGTCAACTTGACTTTTCTCTGGTAAACGCTAGGCGACTACTCGCCAGAACTGGCGACTGCGGCTGCCCGAGCTAGAAAGAGGAAGCGGTGAACGAAGTCTCCGTGAGAGATTGACAATGTACGCCAATGTCAGCCTTTGTTGATGGCCCGACCACCTAAGCCCCTTTGTCCTCAACTTGGCATCGTCAAAAATGAAAAGCCGCTGCAAGGTCTTGAGCCCTATAGCGGCTTGGACACCGTTCAATGAACGCTTGGCGGCGTACCAAAATGTGTTAGCGGGGAAATGGAAAGGGCATCATGATCGCGAAAGAGATGCAATGGCCGAAAAGGCATGTATCAGAACGTTTAGCTAATGGACGAAGCACACCTGATCCCGATAGGAACCTGGCTCAAAAGGCGCCCCCTTCCAGTGCTGCACTGAACAGCACGACACACTGACCCTGGATGTCTGCTATGGCTTCGCGTAGCCAGTCCCCCGGGTCAGGCTTTTGTGGATTGGACTTCTCACTAACTAATATGTCACACTGATTTCACAAGAGATCTCCATAAATAATCCTTTGCTTGTAGGTCAGGCTTTTCGAGGCTGACGCCCGCTATACAGCCATACAGTTGCAGAGTAGCCAAAGAGTTCACCATTGATGGGTTTCGCTCACGGAAAAGCAGGAATGGAATCCCCTGCGCCTAACTTGAAAACCCCAGCACCTCATGCGTCGGGCCCTTCTCCCCAGCTGGTTCGGGAACAGCTCCATAAGATCGTGGCGAGCCGAACCTTCAGGCAGTCCAAGAGGCTGGTTCGCTTTCTGAGCTTCATTGTGGAGAGAGCGCTTCTGGGGCAAGGGGACCAGCTCCATGAGTACCTCATTGGTGTAGAGGTTTACGAGCGAGCGGCCTCTTTCGACCCGCATATTGACACGATTGTTCGCACTGAAGCCCGGCGGCTGAGGTCGAAACTTCACGACTATTACGACGCCGAGGGACGTGAGGACCTTCTTCTTCTAGATGTTCCCAAGGGAACCTACGCGCCACGGTTTTTCAAGAGAACGCCTGGCATTTCGGACGGGCAAGCTGGCCAGCTCATCTCTCGCTATCGGGTTTTGAGAAAGATCCGCGAAGGAGGCATGGGAGAGATCTATCTGGCTGAAGACACCGTGCTGGGTCGCCCGGTGGCTCTGAAGTTTATCCCTGGCAACCTGGTCAAGGACAGCGAGCGGCGCAGGCGGTTGTTCAGTGAAGCCCGCGCGGCCGCTTTGATTGACCATCCGAATGTCTGCACGGTTCATGACATCGATGAAGTCGATGGCCATCCTTTTCTAGTGAGGGCTTACGTCGAGGGCCAGAACCTGGAGGAGCGAATTGTTGACGGAGCTTTGAGGTTGGTAGACGCTTTGTCTATAGCCTGCCAGGTTGCGGACGGGTTGCAAGCGGCCCACCAGAAGGGTGTTGTGCATGGCGACCTGAAACCGGCCAACATCATCGTTAGCATCGACGACACCGAAGACGCCAGAGTCAGAATTATCGATGGCCTGGCCCAGCTCAGTGAGAGCAGTAGGCTCCCCGAGCCAGGCACTCCCATTGGGATCGTCAGCTATATTTCGCCAGAACAGATGAATGGCGAAGCTGCCGATCATCGGTCCGACATCTGGTCATTCGGGGTGATCCTTTACGAGATGCTGACGGGGGAGCGGCTGTTCCGAGGCAAGCATCGAGAAGCGGTCTTGTACGCCATCGCCCATCAGGTTCCTCAGCCGATGAATAGCTTGGTGGCTGGAATCCCTGCCGAGTTGGAGCAGATCGTCTCGAAATGCCTGGAGAAAGACCCGTCTCGCCGCTATTAAAACGCCGCATCCCTTCGGGCTGACCTCGCCCGTTTGCGGGGAGTGTCGCCAGCCTCCATGCTGGGTGGGTCCAAGTCATCGTCGGAGGCCTCTAATGCTGGAACCTCCACAACCTTGCCGTCAGGCGGCGAAGTGGTGCCGGGTTTCTTCAGTTGGAATCGAAGAGGGCTGCTGGGCGGCGCTGCAGCCGTTCTGATCCTTGCGGTGACTTCGCTTCTTTGGTTTTCCGGACGGCAAAGCCGCCGCCATCAAACGGCCTCCGTCGTCTTACCGCTTCCGCGTATTGCGGTGTTGCCTTTTGAATGCCGCACGCCAGGGGAACAGAACCAGGCTTTAAGCTACGCTATCTCCGATTCCTTGATCACACGTTTGGCAAAGCTGTCCCAACTACAGGTGACGTCTTGGACATCGGCTCTCCGGCTTTCTGAGCGGAAAGCCACTCTTCCAGAAATTGCCAAGCTGTTGAAGGTCGACTACATTCTCGAAGGGAGTTTTCTGAAAACGGGGGATGGCTTTCATGTGACAGTGCAATGTATTCGGACGGCCGACGAAAGTAATGTTTGGGCAGAAGAGTTCATCGCTCCCTGGAAGGATATCTTTGCTATCCAGAAACAGGTTTCCGAAGGAGTGGTCCGGCAGATGAATGCCCAGCTAAGCAGCAGGGACCGACAAGCGCTCGCCAGCATCCAGGCGCGAGACAACCGGGCCTATCAGGCCTACGCCCAGGGACACTACAACCTGCTCAAGTACTATTCTCACTTTCAACCGAAATATCGCCAAGATGCCGTGAGGCTCTTGGAAGAGGCCCTCCAAATCGATCCTGACTATTCAGATGCCTTGGTCGATCTGGGTCGTCTCAGCTACACCCAGCTGTACCCGCAGCAGGACGATCGCATGAAGTTGGTCGCCGAGGGAACGACGTATCTGGAGCGAGCGCTGGCTCTAGATCCCGAAAATGTTGAGGCTCGCTGCTCGCTGGCAGGGATTTACGCCGTGGTTGGACTCAGTGAGAAGGCCCTTGACTTCAGCCGCCAGGCCGTCGAGTTCGGCCCCAACAATCCGGAGGCTCGAAGGACTCTGGCAGATCGTTACTGGGAAATGGGATTCTACGAAGCAGCGATTGCGGAGAGCAACCAGGCGATTCTGAGCGACAGTGGTTTCTTTACGGCTTACCTTTCCAAGGCGACGTACTTGTCCGCATTGCGAGACTTCGACGCAGCCCTGCAGACCGTGAAACAAATGGAAACGGTAGAACCGACGAGTCCCTTCAATGGTTGGACATTTGGGAATATTGCTTGCTTCCGGGGAGATTTCTCACAAGCCGAGACTGAGTGGCGGCGCATTCTGGAGTTGTATCCTAAAAGCGCGATTGGAATTGTCGAGGTTGCCCTGGGGCTGCTTGCCGTCAGAAGGGGTGACGTGGAAGAAGGGAGACGCGTGTTGAACAAATTCCGCGATCGCTCCAGCTTTGGCAGTAACCATCTCATCAGACTGGCGGCCTCGGTAGATGAAGAGGATTTAGCAATCCGTCTAGTGCGGGCGAGTCAATACCATAGAAACTACCGCTGGCTCATTGCTGATCCAGACATGGCCGCCCTCCGCAACAACCCAGCCTTCCGGGAGTTGCTCGATGAACTCTACGAGAGGTGGCAGCGCGACGTGGGTTTGCTGGGTTCCTCGTTTCCTGCCCGCCCACCCAAATTGCCCACGCCTCAAATCTTCCTCGCGCAACGTCACAACTAGCGAGAGCCGATCGGCCAAGAGATTCCACGTCTAGTTGCAATAACCACCGACGCGCCTCTTGAGTGAAGCCGCGGACGCATCATGACCAAGATGAACGTGCCGTCATTGCCAAGCTGGTGCGCATAAACGAGCGGGCTGGAATCAAGCCTCCCGCCGATACCGGTCGGACCGCTACATCTGGCTAACCCACTTTTATATTAGTTTTTGGATGCCTCATCTTTACACCGCTTGCTCGCCAAGGCTTGCCGGACAGTAGAAAACAACTGCTCACGGTCCCACGGCTTGGTCAGGAAATCTCGAATTCCTAAAGACCGAAGTTCCTCGGAGGGCATTCGAAACAGAGCCGCGCTGGTGAGCACGACAGGCAGGGTAGGATTGATTTTCAGGAGTTCTGCCGCCAGCTCGATTCCATCCAGGCCTGGCATCTGCAGGTCCGTGATGACCAAATCGATCCGCTCAGGATTCTGCTCAAGCAGCGACAACGCATCGCGAGGATCTTCGCATGTCTGGACTTGATAGCCGCCCGCAGTGAGAACTTGACGAGCGAGTTGAAGCCAAGCCAGTGAGTCATCAACGATCAGGATTTTCTCGCCCCTCCCTAGAACAGCGCGCACCCACACTGCGGCCCGCCATCCGGAGCCCCTGCAAGACTCGCAAGCGAAACTTATAAAGGGATGAGCATCGCGTGCCCGGCCAGCGCCATCGCAGTGGGGACACGCCAGCACTGGGTTAGGCACGCTAACTTGGCCAAATCCGTTGCACGCAACACACGGTTGCTCAGACGGGTATAGTCAGGTCGTTGCGCAACACGCGCAATGTTTTAGCTCGTAGGGTATCTTTTGATTGATCATCAGCGATACAAAAAGGAGGAAGGGAGCCTGCACCTCGGTAGAGGTGATTCGAGCAAGGGTGAAAGTGTGTGGCTTCTTAGTGTCTTTCGATATCAGGCAAACCCTTAGTTAGAAATGCTCCAGAACCTGAGATCGAGACCAGTTGCAGACGATGACAAGGTTAGTTCGTCTGTTTTAGAGGGGTGGTCCTACGGTCCCGCCGAAGCCCTAGTATGACTCGTTTTTTTGGTGGGTGCCCTGCTCATTCAAATGATGAATTTGTTGCAGACGGACATTTCACAGATCCGTAGGAACAGAAGACGCAGCAATCGCCAGGTTTCGGCCGGAGATTGGCGTGACAAGATTTGCACTGGTAATAGATTACACACCGATCCGTCGGCATCGTTTCGGCCTGCGAGTGCTGACACTGAGGACAAGTGATAACGGATTCCATAAATTCTCTCTTGCCATTTTGATTTTACGTGCTCACTTGCGCTCATTCGACACTAATTCACGTTCACCTGTTGCATAGTTGGCGGCGCTTCACAGCGACAGGTAGACCACGACGTAGGGCAAGGCACGCAAGGTAAAGCTTTCTGTTCTCTTGCCGTGCGATCAGCCAGGTTTCATTATGAATGAAAGCCGCAACACTTGCAGAAGACCGAGCCATCGGAGCGCTTTGCGCCGCAAGTGGGAGCATCTCATAGGCTTCTCGAAGAACTGAGGAGATTAGAGAGGATGAAACGGAAGAAGTGCAGCTCACTGAGCGCTCTCTTCGGCGGAGGGTTCGATTACGGAAGGATCGCGCAGGAGGTTGAGGGTGCTGATGAGGAGTTCAGGGGTCGCAGGCTTGACGAGATAGGCCCTGGCGTCGAGTTGCCGCGCTCGCTCGCGATCGCGTTCTTCAGACGAGGATGTGAGAACGAAGACGGATATTTCTTTTAAGGCATTCTGCTCGCGCAGCCACTGCAAAACCTCGAACCCGTGAATCATAGGGAGTTTGAGGTCGAGGAAAATACACTCTGGCACGGGGTGAGCATTTCGATCAGCAAACTGTCCGGCGCCGCTAAGGTAGTCGATAGCATGCTGCCCATCGACCGCAACGTGAATCGGCGGTTGCAGCCCGGCCTCGGTCATGGACTCCAGGAGGAAGTAGGCATCATTTGGATCGTCCTCAACAAGAAGGATACGGAAAGCGGAAGGTTTCATTGTAAGCCGGGCAACTCGATCCAAAATGCGGACCCATGCAGTCCATCTGACTCCACACCGGTGCGGCCGCCCATTTTTTCGACTGCCTTGCGGACGATGGCTAGGCCGATGCCCGTGCCGTCATAGTCACCTTTATTGTGGACCCGTTTAAACATACCAAAGAGGCGATTCTGGTACTCGGGTTTGATGCCGATGCCGTTGTCTTGGACCCAAAGACGAACGTGGCCGTGGTCGAGTTCGGTCCAGACTTTGATTTTGGGCGTGACGCCCGGAGACACGAATTTGACCGCATTAGCGAGGAGGTTCGATATGGCCTGAGTGAGAGAGGGTTCATGGCCCATTACGGGAAGAAGTGGATGGCGGACGGAGATCTCCGCTTTGGGAGGCTGCATGGCCGGGTATTGCTCCACGATGTCTGGCACAAGCTTATCTATGGCGACGGGCTGCAGAGGGGGCGCGATCCGCGCAATCCGGGAGTAGGTCAAAACGTCCTGCACGAGGCGTTCCATGCGTTCGCCGGACTGGATTATGCGCTGGAGTTTGTCACGAACGTCAGGGTTAAGTTGGTCGCTGTAGTCCTTCTGGATGGCCAAGGCGAAGCCTTTCATGGCCCGAATGGGAGCCTTGAGATCATGAGAGACGCTATAGGAGAATTCCTCCATTTGCTCGACAGCACGCTCGAGGGATGCCGTCCGGTCGGCTACAATTTGATTCTTGGTATCCATTTGCTGTTCAACCAGCTTACGCCGAGTGATATCCCGTGCGATCTTGGAAGCGCCGATGATAGTGCCGTGCGCGTCTCTGACGGGCGACACGGTCAGAGAGATATGGATGAGCGAGCCGTCCTTGCGCCTGCGCGCTGTTTCATAATGGTCAATGCGCTCACCATTGCGAAGGCGCTTGAGGATGGTTGGTTCTTCATTTTCGCGGTCAGGAGGAATGAGCATGCTGACCGATTTGCCAACAGCCTCCCGGGCGGTGTAGCCGAACATATTTTCTGCGCCTCTGTTCCAGCTGGTGATAATGCCGCTAAGGTCTTTGGTAATAATAGCATCGTCGGACGACTCGACGATTGCGGCCAAAAAGCGGATGTAATCCTCCCCTTTGTCCAATGGTGAACCGTCTTTGTGTCTGCGCACGGTGCTCCTCACAGAGGCAACGTACCACCCACGAGCAAGGCTTGTGAACCCGCGGTCGCTCTTCCCCACATGGCGTGCGAAGCGGCCTAACCATTAGCACTTTTTAGGCGGAACTGACTCAGTTCATCACCCTATCGAGGGCTTGAGAATTGCTGAACTGTAAAAGGTGGCAGGTCGATTCCCGTCTTGATCTTCTACGGCGGGCGGCTGTTTGATTTCTATCTCGTCATCCGAAGATCGGTATTTCTTGTAGCGATAGAGGTAGTAGGACTTGCATTCGGCCAGGTGAAGGGTTACACCGACGGAGGCCAGAAGATTCAGTGGGCAACCACCCTTGGCGCTTTGGTTCGTCAACTGTATTGTGGTCTAGGGATGGAACCGACTGCAAGAGCGGTTAAAAGAGTTTGCACTTTTGAGCAGCTCTGCCGCATTGCCGAAAAAAAAGAAGACTGGTAGAAAGAGTTCGGGCAGCCCTTCATTGACGCAGATCTGTCGGAATTTTCAGCCGACTTCTTTGAGGGAGTAAACACGGAACAGCGCAGACGCTTCTTCGCAGCACGGCGGCACTAGTCTCTCCCGCACTGCCGCGTCCAGAAATAGAAAAGCCGCTAGCAAAGTTTGAACCTGTCAGCGGCTTGGGTACAACCGGCGGATAAGTTAGAGGAGCTAGTACCACAGAACTAGAAAAGCCACGCTGTCTATGCTACGAAGCGTGCTGCACCCATCAAAGCCCACTCCCTGCAAGTGTGTCCATGAAGCTTTCTCCAAAATTTGGTGCTTCCGCGTTGGTGACTGGTCCTCAACTCATTTTTGCCAATGTACTTGCCCCCGATTTTGAGCTAAGTAGAATTGCTCAAGCCAAATTTGGGTGTAACCTGCTGCTGCCTAAAGCCTTACACTGATCAGACTAACAATTGATGACGGAAGCACCTTTCCGTCTGGTTGGTTGTCAAACCGGAAGTTGGAAGTCGTTCCCCGCGCCTAGTCTCCTACCGTTTCCCAATGATTCGCATGGGTACCCGCGTAACCAAGTTTCAGATGGACCAAGACCACCCTACTCCAGACCAAGCGATGCTGGCTCCAAGTTACAAGCAATCCGACCGCGTTGGGTCAAGAAACTCAGGCGTTCTATCCCAGCTTACGCTCTGTTTCCCGCAAATTGCCTTCTCTCATCCTCTGATACAGCCTACAATTTTGGTACTTCGGTGAAGTGTCTTGTGACGGCAGAGGTTGCAATGATTAGTAGAACGGCGCTGTTCCATCTATACGCGAAACTCAAACCTTTGGGGTTGGCCTTAGTTTCAGTTTGGTTCCTTGCTGCAATTTTAGTGTTTAGCGCCACCGCACAGTCCAAGGACACCCGGAATGCAAGCGAGTTGGCAGGCATGAAGGCCCAGGATTGGTATGTGAAAGGTTGGTTGAACTCAAATCCTGTTCAACTCAAAGATCTGTTGGGCAAGGTTGTGTTAGTCCGATGGTGGACGGCGGGTTGCTCCTTCTGCTTGGCGACTGCACCCTCGCTGAACGAATTTTATGAGCAATATCACTCCCGGGGGCTGGAAGTCATCGGATTCTATCACCATAAGTCCAACGAGTCCTTGGATCCAGAAAGAGTTTATCGACTTGCGAGACAGCTCAGGTTCAAGTTTCCGATAGCTATCGACTATGATTGGCAAACCCTGCGAAGTTGGTGGCTGGACCGCTCCAAAGCGAATTGGACAAGTGTCAGTTTCCTAGTGGATCGCACGGGAATCATTCAATATATTCATCCTGGTGGACAGTATGTTCAGGGAGACGACGATCATAGAGCTCTGAAAGCCAAGATCGAGCAGTTACTACTGGAGAAGTAAGCGAGGGAGGTCAGTGTCCAGCTATGGTCCTACGCCACCACCTCCCTCCACTAGTGACCGGCCCAGGTGCGGGGCCGTCATGGCGGCAGCCCTCACAAATCGCAATCAGTCTACCTTGGCCCAGCAACCTGACGCAGTACAGAGCCATGCGCTGTTAAGGTGCTAAACCCTACCGCCTCTTGCCGCCGGTTTTCTATGGGGAGAAACCTGAGCCCGCTCTTGGGGTTTCTACCCTAAATAGCAACCGACAAGCCGTTTTTAGAAGTTAGCAAGAATTTGGAGACCGAGCTGAAAGCTGCTTGGTCGAGAAGCTCGATGGCGTGGGCTGCTCAATGAATGGTATCCACACGCGTCGCCCGTTTAATTCCTTTCTTCTGTTCTCTATTGTTCATCAGGTCATCGAAGCGGCAATAAGCTTCCTTGTGACGCGCCGTGGTGCGGGGGAACAGTGAGGGAACTGGCCGTTTTCTGTGAAACTGCTCAAACAACTCACAAACCAGATCGCAACGAAGCACTTGTGGTAGAATTTGGCTGCCAGGAGTGTGCAATGTCAGTCACAATTCTCCTTGTGGAAGACGATCCGCTCTTGCTCACGGTTCTGCGTGAGCTCTTGGAATTCGGTGGGCATTCCGTCGTAACTTGCGTAAATGGCCGGGAGGCTGTCCAGCAGCTGTCGGTGACTCAAATCGATCTTGTTATTACAGATCTCTCAATGCCTGAGATGGATGGACTTGAACTGATCAAAGTCCTCACCTTCGAGTAGCCGGATATCAGAGTCATAGCGATGTCTGGTCTTCTAGATTGCCGAACTCGACAGCTGACTGAGATGTATGGGGTTGATGCCCTATTAGAGAAGCCCTTCTCGATCGAAGAGATGTTGAACGTCGTCCAAACTTCCGTCGGTACAGAAGCTTGCAAGCGACCACACCACGTCAAAGCACCTTGGTTCAGAAACTGAGGGATGTGAGAGCAGCGAGGATTTCGTCTCCTTCTCTTTTTCCATCCGGCCCCTCCCTTCATTGTAGATTGCTCTTTGGGAAGCCACTAACTCTACGACGAGAAGGCCTCAAACTGGTCTCTTTGCCAGATACAGCGAGAGCGTCCCAAACATTGTCAAGGAGCAGGACGTTTCCTGAACCTCTTTGAAGCCAGCATGCCTAAATAATTCTGGGAGTCGCCCCCGCACATTCTCTGCCGTCGTCTCGAAGCCATCTAGAAGCTGGACCATCAGGAACGCGAGCCGCATCGCAAGGTTCTGGGCCTTTTCCCAGTCGGAAACGTGCAACTCACCGCCGGGGCGGAGAACTCGATAGATCTCGGCCAACGTGCGGTTTTTGTTCTCCGTGTCAAGTTAAGGCTGGCAGCAAGTTTTGCTCTCTCTGTCAGGGTACCGGCTGGCTGTTCGCTCGATTGCTCACCTAGCGACGATCTCCACACTGCCCCTCCCGTCCAAGTGCAATACGGAACAGTTTCAATGGTGGAGCCGTTGCATTCTCCCCCTTCCGAGGCTGAACCGCCTGAGCTATGACAAAGCAAGAAGCCATCGACTTTGCAGCGCTCCAGAACCGTTTGGCAGCCAAGGAAGCGGAATGCAGAGAACTACGTAAAGAACTCCACGACATGCGAAGTCACGCTCAGATTCTCCAAAACAAACTCGCGGTGGCGGAACTGAAATATGAGGATCTCCTAAGGAAGTTGGGCTTGGGTTAGGCGACTGACAAAACTGATTTGAGCTCTTGTATAAAAGTGACCAGTCTGGACATTACTCTCGCCTCAGTATTCGTCTGGCATGGTTTGACGAGTATCCCGCCATGGAACGTCTACTTCACTCCGCGATCGAGAAAACCGAACGGACGTTCGACGAGTCTAGACAGCTCATCGCCAATTCCCAAGAGCGGCCTGAACGGTGCCAGGCGGCGACCGATGAACTCCTCCGCCTGAGGCCAGGGCTGGTTCTGCGCTCGGAGCCAAAGTCTCCCGTCGAACAAGTTTAAGTTAATCCCGCAGGCCTAGATGCTAGCCCTAAGGAGGCCACTCGCATGGCCGCGCAGCGATGGGAGTACAAGGTCGTTCGCCTCATAGATGGTAAAAAAGTTGAAGAACTCTCTGTCACCGACCAGAACGAGGAAGCATCAACAGTCGGGCTCCGTGATCTTGGGAAAGAGGGCTGGGAACCGATAAACGTTGTCAAAGGAGGCGCTCGATACGGCTTCGACCACGAAACCGGTTGTCGAAGAGCACAAACCCACTCAGTCGTGATCGATCTCCCCAAAGAACTTGATGTGTAACGCTATACGGAAAGGACTAATGGCTATGAGTTCAACAACGACTACCCATTCGGCGTGGCTTAAAGGGTCGCTAAGGCGCCTGTATTTGATGTGCTGTTTGGCGTTGTTTTCCTGTATTGCCGTGGTAGAGGCTCAAGTCACCGGCTCCATCAGTGGTTACCTCAGGGATCCCAGTGGTGCTGCTGTGCCGGGGGCCAGTGTCACGGCAGTGATGGTTGAGCAGCAAGTTACTCGGAAAGTACAAACGGACCCGGAAGGATTTTATACCTTCGTCGCGATGCTGCCTGGAACTTACCAAATCAGTTTCGAGGCGGGCGGTTTTCAAAAACTAGTGAGGTCGGGTGTCCGGCTCACTGTGAACGAAAACATTCGCGTTGACGGAACCCTGACGCTGGGTTCGGTGGAAACTCAAGTGAATGTCGACGAAGCAGCGCCGTTGGTTGACACCGTGTCACCCACCTTGTCGGGTCTCGTGGATGACCGGCGTGTCGTCGACCTGCCTTTGAATGGGCGTAACGTGATTGCTCTGGCGCGTATCCTGCCAGGCGTTCTGAACGTGAAAGCTCCTCAGCAACTCGGCGACGCCCGCGGTGGTCCGGAAATGAACGTGAACGGTGGCCGTGCCAATATGAATCTCTTCACCTTCAACGGGGGCTATTTCAACAATCCTTCCCGCAATACGGGCATGAATTTCCCTCCGCCCGATGCAGTCCAGGAAGTTCGCATCCTGACACACAACTTTGCTCCGGAGTACGGTCGTAATCCTGGCTCGCAGGTCAATGTCGTTTCGAAGTCGGGAACCAACGATATTCATGGCTCGGTATGGGAGTTCTTGAGAAACGATGCTCTCAACGCAAGGAGTTTTTTCCAGCCAAGGGTTCCAGCCCAGAAACAAAATCAGTTTGGTGTCGCCGCGGGCGGGCCGCTGAAGAAGAATAGCCTGTTCGCATTTGGTTCCTACCAAGGCCTGCGCGATCGTCGCGAGGCAGATACTATCGAAGCGTTGGTGCCTTCGGCCGCGCAACGAGCAGGTGATTTTTCAGGAACCGGGGTTACGCTGACCAATCCCATCGATACGCTGACGGGGCTGCCGTTCAGAGATACGTCAGGAAACGCCTGCGTCGCGGGCAATCGCATCGCTCCAGGCTGCATCAGCCCCGTTGCCAAAAACTTCCTGACCTTTGTTCCACAGTCTTCCACGGGAAATCTCGTCTCTCTCGCTGCCAGCCCCCGTGACGGCGACCTGTGGCTGGTTCGTTTTGACTGGGCGCAGAGCTCCAAGCATACGCTGAACGGGACCTACTACGACGACAAGAACACCCGTTTCAACCCATTCGCCTCTGGTGGCAACATTCCTGATTACATTTCTGAAAGCTTCGAGCAAAACACCCGGCACTTTACGCTAAGTGATACCTACACCTTCAGTCCAACCGTGCTGAATCAATTCACGGGAACGATGTTGCGCACCACTTCAAACCAACTGCAGACGAAAACCATTAACCCAAGCGAACTCGGCATCAATATGCCGCAATATCTGCCCACCGGCGCAGTGACGGTCGATGTGGGTGGCAACTTCAACCTCGGATCTGGATTCACGACCCGATTTCTGAATACAAATTGGCAGTTCAAAGACAGCCTCAACTGGATCAAAGGACGGCACAACTTCAAGTTTGGATATGAAATGCTTCACTTGAACTTCCGCCAGATTTTCATCGGTTCACCAGGCTTTACCTTCAATGGTGCCCGGTCAGGCGACCCGACGGCCGATTTTCTGCTGGGAGCGTTTGACAGCCTGTCGTTAAATTTTGGTGTTCGGGACACCGACGTTATCACGGATGCGCACTCTGTCTTCTTTCAGGATGACTTCAAGATTAGCCCCCGCTTCACATTGAACTATGGGGTTCGATACGAACCCTTCCTTCCATGGCGAGATCGGCACGATCGCATCAATACCGTGGTTCCAGGTCAGCAGTCCACAGCGGTGCAGGACGCTCCGGTCGGCATTTTGTTCCCTGGAGATCTGCCGCGAGGGTTGGCAGACGACGATATGAACAATTTCGCCCCTCGCGTGGGATTTGCGTGGGATGTATTCGGAGATGGGAAAACGAGTGTTCGAGGCGGTTATGGAATTTTCTTCGAAAGCATCAACGCCGACTCTCTGGCGCAGGAGAATCCTCCCTTTGCCGGCTTTTCAAACGTCTTCAGCGGTCGGATCGAGAATCCCTATGGGTCTCTCGGGCTGACCCCGCCGCCCGCGAACACAACTGGACAGTTCGGTTGCACCAAGATCTCGGCCTACCCGGGCTATGACTGCCCCCTCTTTCCTCTGCCCATTGGCGGCGTCTTTACCGACCTGTCGTTGCGCACGCCTTACATTCAGTCGTTCAATCTCTCCATCCAGCGGCAGGTCACGCCTACGGTGATGGTCGAAGCCGCCTATGCAGGAAAGATCGGAATCAAGCTTCCAGCGCTGCGGACCTACAATCCTGCCCGCTATGTAAACTCGCCCTTGGATGGCTCTGCGCCCTCGGACCAGAACATCAACGATCGGGTGATCTTCGAACCTGGCATTCTCAGTCCGAACGGGTTCCTGCTGGGCAACGATTTTCGAAGCTGGTATCACAGCTTCCAAGCGCAAGTGACGAAGCGGTTCTCGAATGGTATTTCAGTTTTGGGCTCCTACACCCTTGCGAAGTCCATCGACAGCAGCTCGACGGACAACCTGGGAGCAACCGTCGCCAATCCGTTCGACCTTCGTCAGGAGCGTGGCAGGTCGGACTGGGACCGGCGCCAGGCTGCGGTGGTGTCATGGCTGTGGTCTCCACCAGTCAATTTTGACAGTGGCGTTGCCAACCGTGTTCTCGGCGGTTGGACTTTCACTGGCATCCACACGCTCCAGAGCGGCGGACCGCTGACCATCATCATGGGTGATGACGTGGCTCTCGATGGAACTTTCGGAGATCAGTTGGCGCTGCTGAAGTCGGGGGTGACTCGAGACACCATCAAGATCAGCCATTCAGACCGCAACGCGATGGTAAACCGATTCTTTAACACCGACGCCTTCGTGCCCACGAATCAGGTGCCCAGAGGGATTTATGGAAACACAAGCCGCGGGCTGATCAGCGGGCCCGCCTTTAACAGCACCGATTTTTCGATCATCAAGGACTTCCTCTTCCGGGAGCCCTACAAATTGCAGTTCCGCTCAGAGTTCTTCAATGCTTTCAACCAGGTCAACTTCACTAGCGTCACGACCACAGTAACTTCCAGCGCCTTCGGGCGCGTCCGCGCCGCGGCAGAGGGCCGGGTCATTCAGTTTGCCTTGAAGTTCCTTTGGTAGCATTGTTTCCAACCATTGGTGAGCCCCGGCGAGGGGCTCGCCAATGGTCGGCTTCAAAAGGTCCGGATCCGCAACTGGCACGACATGACGCGATTCACTTTCGTTGTTGCCGGAAAAAAGGACAGACAGAATTGGCGCGTGAGTCACTTATACAATTTGAGGCGTTGAAGGGGCGCGAAAAGCAGGAAGACGATCTGGCGAGAAAGGAGCTGGTTCAAATTTTGAAAGTGAATCAAGAAAAATGACTCGCTGGGACCACCTTATTGAGAACTGCAGGGGTAAGGAGCCCGAGCACACTCTCGGGATGTCGCGACTGTTCTGAGAAACCTTGTGCGTCTCGTGGTTGTTTAAGGAGTTTCAGCCTTGTCCACATTTCATCGCCCTATCGTTTGAAGGATGGAACGCACCTCGTCTCCCGATTTCGATCCGGCTTTGAGGCGTTCATAGGCCGCAAATTCAGCTTGTGCTTTTTCTTTCGCGCCCAAGCGCTGGTAAACCTGTGCCAGTCTGTAGTGGGCGGACGGCATCTCCGGCGCCGTTGCAATCGCCTGTTCGAAAAGACGGACGCTTTCACTAAGTTTTCCTTCGATCTGGAAGACCGTTCCCAATAGCAGGGAAGCTTCCGGGAAGCGTGGCGACAATTCTAGCGCCTGCTGAAGGCGGCGAACAACGGGAGAGAAGTCAGGCCGAGGTTGGGATTGCGCATCCAGAAATAAGATATTTCCAGAGTGGAAGTAAGCCCAAGCATCCGCTCTATCGTGCTTTAAGTATCGATCGAACGCCCTACGAATGGCTTCTTGCGAATCGGTAACGAGTGGGTACGCCTTGCCCAGCAGGTAGAACGTGATTGAAACGTCAGGCGCAATCTGGATCGCTTGAAGCAGCGACTGAGCAGAAGCTTCATACTTGCCTGAAAGATACTGAACAGCTCCCAAACCGATCCGCATCTTCCAAGACCGAGCGAAATCGAGACATCCTTGGCGAAAGGCCTCTGCCGCCTTGTCGTTCAGCGACTGTTGGAGAAGCTGGTTTGCATAATCGAACCGGAATTGCTCATTCTGTGGCTCCAAGGCGGCGGCTTGGCCGAATGCTTCCAGAGCCGCTTGCGGCCGATCTTTTTCCTCCACCTGCCCAAGCAGGTTGAGCCCTTCAGCTCGCTGGGCTAAACTCGGGAGCGACCGCAGCACTTGGGCGGCCTGAGTGCTTTCCCCGGTTCGCGAATAGGCCAGCGCCAGATTGTAGTAAACATCAAACGACCCTGGGGCCGCCTTCCTCAGCCGCTCAAGAATGGGAATGGCGGAGGCATACTCCTGGTGCATTGCCAGCAACGTAGCGGCTTGAAACAGTCTGGGGTCAGCCGGAATCAGTAGCTCACCGATCTTTTGGGCTGATTGGCGGGCGTCCCCATTGCGCTTCAGGAGAAGCTGAGTTTCCAATAGACCGAGCAAAGCCGAGGCGTCCTTTGGATTGTCGCGATACACTTTGCTGAAGTTTTGCAACGCACCTTCAGGCTGACTTTTTAAGAGAGCGATGAGACCGAGATTGTAGAGTGCGGTCGAATTGCCAGGTTTCAGTTTGAGAACTTGCTCATAGCCCTTCTCAGCTTCACCGAGCCGCTTCTGCTCAAGGTAAAGGCCAGCCAAGTAGGAGTGAGCCTGGTGGTTGGACGGCTCCAAATCGATGGCTCGCTTCAAATGTCGTTCGGCCTCTAGAGGCTGCGCTTGCAATCCTGCGATCAACCCGAGGAGAACCTCCGCGTCAGCAAATTGAGGATCGGACTCCAGGGCCTTCCCGGCCGCTGCACGAGACTGTTCCCATTGCCGTTTTTCGAAGTGCTGGCGGGCCTGACTGAACCAGCGGTCAGCTTCAGGGTGATTCACGCGCTCCAAAGAAGCAAAGAGCAGGAGCATCACCGAGAGCAGAATACCAAGCGTCATGTAACCAATTATAATCCGATCGCCAATCTCGAAATGAAACGATAGGGATGGCCCTTCCTTCGAGTTACTCCGGGGCCAAGGAAGGGCTTCAAGGCACAATTGACGGGAAGGTCATCGATCAACTGCCAGGAAAACTGTCTTTTAGCCTTCAGACCAGAATGAGTTGTCCGTTCAGAATGAAGGTTGAATTCTCAGAGATGGGGAGAATCCTTGCATAAGCTTGTCGTAGCTTATGATGCCGCGACCGCTTTCCAATCTCCGCACTGATCGTTGCAGAGGTGATCAACCCTGGCAACCCTATCCGCGAGCGCCTGCGCCATACTGAGACTGGTTTTTAGGCCCAGTATTGTCGAACTCTGGTTCAACCCTGACTTGACCCGGACTAACCACCAATCACGCTGAGTCGATTCGAGGTGTATGACGACTTCGAGGCCGTTGGAGTGCAGACGCTTGAAGGGCATGGGTGCCGCGCCACATTGGTGGATATGCAGTGAGCAGAGCAGTTTTATCTGAACGGCTTCCTGTCTTTCGACTAGCGTTCATCTGTTCCACTCACTGCAACATAAATTCTCGCACGACTAAGAAAACAGGCTGGTCAAAAATGAACAAGGATCTCCCATGAGAAAGGGGATTCACTTCCTCAGTAGGAAATAACAGAGAGTGAGCGAGCCAAGTGCTAACGTTGCGAGCGCCAGCGATTTATCTCTTGTACCACCAAATCAGGACAAGCAACACCAGAGTGCCCCACGATTAGGCCAATATTTAGAATTGTGCTCAATTTGATGTCGGAATAGTACTGGCCACAGTGGGAGTGGCCACAGGTGGGAGCAAAAGGTCACGGTTGAGGAGTCTTTTTTGGAGGTAGGGCATCGCATGATCAACTAGCTCGGGGACGGGCTACTACTTGCCGGTCCGGGCCGTGATTAGGTTCACTTACATTCCTGCCGAGCCAAATCAATCAAGGGTGTCAGATCCACCTTGATTGATCTCGTTACGCGTAAGTCTGCTTCTGTCTTCCAGATTGGATCGATTCCAGGATTACCTTTGCTCAACGCGGTCACATTCAACGCGTAGGTCGTTCCATCATAGCGAAAGACAAGCGCTCCGTGGTCGCAGTCCAAATGACCGCTCTGCACCGTCAATGGCCAACGAACCCCGAGTTCCTTGTGTGTGACTCGCCTGCCAGATTCAGCGCAAGAGCTGAACGAACATAGGGCAGCCAGGAGCCAAAGATCGGCAGACCTCAAGCTTCTAAGAATTCTCATCTGCCCAGCCTAACCAGGGCGGAAGCACTGGAGTGCAACTCACGCCGCTTCCTGAAAAACGGGCAATACTTTTGTGCAGGTGGGAACATCTCGGACTTCTGCGAATTGAGGGGATTTAGCGGTGGAAGGGCGCTTCGATTTCGGTTCTTTCTCTTGTCGAACTCCTCGCATGACTCCTTTTTTGAGTCGGTAAGGCATTACCTTGGCTTCCGCACATGCTAATTGCGCGGGATGGGCTGAAGCATACTCACACGATTGCCCTCGGTGTCGTTGAACGAAACGTACTGCCCCACGCCGGCTATCTCCATCGGCTCGCCGAGTATCTTACCGCCGGAGTCCGTTACTTTCCTTAAGGCTTGCGCGATATCGTCTACGGCGATCACGATGGACGGATATTGGGCAGGCCAATCAGGCTTTTTCGGGAAGAAGCCGCCGTTGATCGCGCCCGGTTTTTTGGGGCCGGTCTCGTCGGTTTCCGTCGTGGTTGCAAGGACGTAGTTGCCCATCTCCTCGCCAAGCATCTGCGTTAGCCAACCGAACGCTGACCGATAAAACTTTGCCATCCGCTCTCGATTATCGAACGGCATCTCGAAATGGACGACTGGATTCATGGTCTCTCCCTCGATAACGTCATTTGCGGCAACTTCACGAGTCAGCGGCTTCCAATTCCCGGGTCGCTCCCTGAGTTCTTTTTTCCATGGTGGCGGAGCGGCTGGGCCGTCTTATGACCAAGGAACACGTTTAGCGTCCGAAGCCAGAAAGCGCTCCCTCTGCGGTCCAGCCCTCCAGCGCGAGACTATCTCGCACGGTCATCGGATCTGTCGATGAGGAAAAACCTGAGGGAACGTTAGGGGTGTTCAACCGGTGAGAATTTATGCCGAGCAGTGAATGGAGATTCGAGGTTCAGGCAGGCTGGAAAGCCCTTAAGCAGCCGGCGCATTCTGGAAGCAGAATCTCCCCCTCACTTAGAAGGGGGAGATTGGTAGGACTCTGGATAGTGGGCCGATCTAAAGGGAGGGATTCGTTAGCCAAGAAAGTTTCGCTTATCACCGATCGGCCATTGGATCGTATCTCGATGCTTTCCGGAAACTAGTTCTGAAAATGTCCCGTTTTGTACCCGGATATACGAACTCGGAATGAACGAGCCCTGCTTCCTTTATCGGACGGAGATCACAGGCTTGGTGTAACCCGCCATCAATGTTCAGTTGGTCCAGGAACAAATTGAGATTGTCCAGGCGTTTGAAATGTTGCAGCGCTGTTGTCGTGGCTCAGATCAGGCGATCCTGGCAATTGTGATTTTCCTGGTTAAAATCAAAGGTATCGCGGGATGAGGCGCTAGCTGCTTTGATCTTTCTTTTAGGAGTGGGCAGGCCGAGGGCCTCATACACTGCTTGGTCTTCTGGAATCCCTCAAAGGATCTTGTTGGAGCGTTAGATCAGATCCGATCCTCGACCCTTTTTGACGCCTATCCCGAAATGCGCTCAGAACGGTCAATTTTGAACTGCTCGTGTTGATGTGAGCCCATAGTCTTTTCTCTGAACCATGAGAGAAAGGGGCGCATGGGAGTCCATCCCGACTCTATCCCGCTTCGTTCACATCGAACTACTTGTTGAGACAAAGGCGATTGTCTTAGACCATCGCCTTAGAGTTCCTTGACGAAGCTTGAGACGAGGTTTGTGATGAAAAATCATGGCTACGAGCTAGTTTCTGGGACCTTCTTTGGCATTTTGGCAGCACTTCAAGCTATAAGAGCTCTCCTCCAGGTGCCAGCTCAGGTGGGTGCTCACGAGGTGCCAGTCTGGATCTCTTGGGTCGCAGTTGTCGTGGCGGGCAGCCTTTGCATATGGGCATTCCGCGCGGCACGCCAGGGAAGAGCTTAAATCGGTATGGCCAGTTCACGCTGGCTAGCTGCATTTGGCAAACATTGGCTCACGATGAATTGGGAAACACGGGGATGATCACGACCTCTCCCGTGATTGAGTGTGCGCTCGACGCCGGGATCCCTCATGAGCGTCAGGGCGGGATCCCGCATGACCCAACTTCATCCTCGGTGGCTCCCGGCAACCGCATCTGCTGTAAGCACTGCAAAACGCAATCGGACAATCAGCGGGAATGGGACTTAGTGGCGGATCCGTCTCCCAGACCGATTTCGTATGAATGATGCTCGAAAGGCCAGTCTCAGCGCAGCAGCCTTCGTCCTCCTTTGTTTCTTTCTCCCTTGGCTCCAAGTGAGTTGTGCCGGCCTGAAGGATTCGGCTAGCGGGTTGGATTTGGCGCGTGAGACATCCCGGGCGCTCTGGATCATTCCGCTCATGATGCTCGCAGTCTTATTCATGGGCCTTGCGCGCCCCATTGTGGAACGCCTTCCTGCGCTTTTCGCCATCACGAGCATATTGGCCGGCGGGCTGAGTGCCTACGTCATGTACCGCGAGCGACTTCGAAGAGGGGAATCATCGGGCTTGATAACGGCGTTCTGGACTGCTTGGTTCTGGCTTGGTTTCGCAGGCTCTCTTCTCGTGTCTGGGACGGCGGTACCGTTCTTGTTGAAGGGAGGCAAGAAATAGCCGTTCGCTGCACGCGTCCCTCGAAAGCAACCGTGTCAGGATCTGCGACGTGCACCGACAAAAATCGCCGAAAATACTGTGGGTTACGCCCGCTGTGGTATGGGGTGGTGACTTTCTCTTGGTCAATTGTGAACAGCAATCGGTACCATTGGCCACCACACCTAATTGCCAGCCTAGTCACGGATCTGCGAGGTGGATGGATGAACGCCATATTCTTGAGCTCGGGATCGGCGACGTTCCGTGGAGCATGGCAAACACTGCGGCGTTTTTCGCGGGTAAATCCCACGGTGACTTCCGCAACGATCCGCGCCCCCAAGTCTGATAGCGCGGTGCCCGTGTAGTCGGCAACCCGGAAGTTGGAGGTCGTCCGAGGCCCGTTCCCCGCGAGTAGTCGCCTTGTGTTTAGGAATCGGACCGACGCTCGGTAAGCCTGTCGCGGCTCGCCCCGAGCCTTTTTGGGTTGCCTGGCCCATCCATCATCCGGTTTCAAAAGAACAAACGGGGCGGTGGCTTCTCGGAATCGGATCGGTGTACCGTTAACTTTGAAGCGAACTACGATCGTCGCGACGTTTAGGGTCGGATCAATGAGCTACAAGCCAATTGAGAACTACGGCATTATTGGAGACCTTCATACGATTGCCTTGGTCGGGATGGACGGTTCGATAGACTTCATGTCGTTTCCGCAGTTTGATTCACCCACGATTTTTGCCGCGCTGCTGGATGAGAACAGAGGAGGAGGGTTTCAGCTGGCGCCCGTGTTGGCAGATGCCAACCGCAAACAGCTCTATCTGCCGGACTCGAACATTTTGCTGACGCGATTCCTGTCTGATGAGGGTGTAGCAGAGATCTCAGATTTCATGCCGGTCGAGCCAGATCAGCGTACCCACGAATTGGTGCGCCGTGCCAAGACCGTGCGGGGCGAGGTCCACTTCCTGATGGTTTGTCAACCGCGCTTCGACTACGCAAGGTCCAAGCACCACGTTGAAAAAAGAGACGGAGAAATTCTCTTCGTCTCTGAGGGAAACGATCAGTCGGCACTGCGTCTGCGCACTTCAATCCCGGTTACGATTCGCGATGGCGCGGCCGTTGCTGAATTCACGCTTCAGGCAGGCCAGAGCGCGGCCTTCGTTTTGGAACAAGCCCTCCCGGGCCAGGAATCGGCCTCAGCTCGTCCGGATCATGTCCCCGATTCCTTCAAGCGAACTCTGAACTTCTGGCGGAATTGGATTGCCCGTTCAACCTACCAAGGTCGCTGGCGCGAAATGGTCAATCGTTCGGCTTTGACTTTGAAGCTTTTGGTTTCTCAACCTCACGGTTCGATGGTGGCTGCTCCTACCTTTGGCCTGCCTGAACGTATTGGCGGTGAGCGAAATTGGGACTACCGTTACACCTGGCTTCGCGATGCCTCCTTCAGTCTTTATGCCTTGATTCGGCTTGGCTATACGGGAGAGGCGGCGGCCTTCATGAAATGGATTGAAGCACGCTGCCACGAACTGAAGCCTGACGGTTCACTGCAAATCATGTACGGCATCGACGGCCGTCACGAACTTCCCGAAGAGACGCTCGCCCACCTGGAGGGATATCGAAAAACCTGGCCGATTCGCATCGGTAACGGCGCTGTCAACCATCTCCAGCTGGATATCTACGGGGAGCTGATGGACGCCGTCTACCTTTATAACAAGTATGGAGAATTGATTTCTTACGATCTTTGGATCTACCTAACGCGGCTAATTAACTGGGTTGCCCAGAACTGGGCTCAGCCGGACCAAGGAATCTGGGAGGTCCGAGGCGGTCGACAGGAGTTCCTCTTCTCTCGTGTCATGTGCTGGGTGGCGATCGACCGAGGCATTAGGCTGGCTCATAAACGCTCCTTTCCCGCACCCCTGACTGAGTGGTACAAAGTTCGTGATGACATTTATCGCGACATCTTTGCGAATTTCTGGGACCCAGAGCGGCAAGCGTTTGTACAGCACAAGGGGTCGAGGGTACTGGATGCGGCGAGCCTGCTGATGCCACTGGTAAGGTTCATGGCCCCGACTGACCCTCGCTGGATCTCTCACCTTAAGGCAATCGAGGAAGATTTGGTTGACGATTCTCTCGTCTACCGGTACAGGACGGGTCCAACTTTCTCGGACGGCTTAACTGGCTCAGAGGGAACTTTCTCGATGTGCAGCTTTTGGTATGTTGAATGTCTTTGCAGAGCAGGCGATCTCGAGAAGGCACGGTTTTTCTTCGAGAAGATGCTGGGCTACGCCAATCACCTCGGTCTCTACGGTGAGGAACTGGGCACACGGGGCGAGCACCTGGGGAATTTTCCCCAAGCGCTAACACATCTGGCCCTCATTAGCGCAGCCTACGCTCTTGACCGCCGACTTTCAGCCGCCGGACAAAAGGCTTAGATCTGAATCTTACGAGCGCGGAATGGTTCGTGTAATCGCTAGCGAAGCACTGACCTGTCAGCCATTCCACTTCGTGGCGAGCGCGTCAACTTCACTATGAAGTGGCCAAGGCCCCAGAGAGTCTAGATCACGCAAAGACGGATACGCGCCAGCGCATAGGCGCAGTCCGAAGTCCTCGCGCCTGCCTCGTAGCGCAGTTTGGGGAGTGCTTCCTTCAGAAACGGCAGGATACTTCTTAGTGTGCGGCTTAGCGACTGCATGACAATTGGACAATACTACGGCTAGTGAGGACCTATCACCCTATCATGCAGAATTGGCAGTCGCCTCGCGGATAGCCAACTTCCGATTTGCCCGTGTTCCCAGTCTTTCGCGGTTCGCCAGTCGCCACCGCGCCGTGTTGGGCGGTACAAAACTGCAAAGTAGACCGCTCAATATGGCGTTATACTTCTTAATTTTCCATTTCACGCTGAACCAGCGTAGAAGGAGCTTTATGAGCGCACAACGATTTCAGGGCAAAGTTGCCGTTGTCACCGGCGGCAACAGTGGAATTGGTTTAGGTGTTGCTAAAGCGTACGCACAGGAGGGTGCGCGGGTGGCAATCACCGGACGGAACGGGAAGACTTTGGAGGCGGCGGCGAAAGAAATCGGCGACGGAACCCTCGCCATTCAATCGGACGCTGGCAAAGTGGCGGAAATCGAAGCGGCAATGAAGAAAATTAAGGAACGCTTCGGGCGAATCGATGCACTGTTCGTTAACGCGGGAGTCGCGAAGCTGGTCCCTTTCGAACAGGTCACGGAAGAGTTATTTGATGAGACGGTGGATATCAATATGAAAGGAGTCTTTTTCACCGTCCAGAAAGCAATTCCGCTGATGTCCAAAGGCTCGGCCATCGTGCTCAATGCGTCGATTAACGCGCACCTGGGCATGCCGGGGACAACGGTGTACGGCGCGACCAAAGCGGGCGTGCTCAACATGGCCAAGACGCTCTCAGCCGAGCTGTTGGAAAAAGGGATTCGGGTGAATGCCGTCAGCCCTGGCCCGATCAGCTCAGCGCTTCTGCGAGATGGACCCCAGGAAAAAATTCAAGAAACCAAGGATTGGATTCAAAGCCAGGTCCCCCTCAAACGCTTTGGTACGCCGCAGGAGATTGCTGCCGGAGTTCTTTATTTGACGTCGTCGGAATCCGCTTTCGTGTTGGGCGCGGAACTCATCATTGATGGCGGCATGGCGACGCTTTAGAGGGCAGACCATTCCGGTCGAAAACTTGCCAGTTTTTTGAGTGGCGGCGCGGGTCCGCGAATATGCTCGTTACTCCTGGCGGGTGGCGCGGCAACTTTTTCAATACCTGGACCAGAACTGCCAGTCAGTTTGAAGCCTTGCCCATCCTGCAGCTGCCGTCTAAAGCCTGGCACGGTACTCATCAGCTGAGAGCGGGCGCCGACGTTACGCGCAGGTCTTACAGCGGCACAAGCGATTCGCATCCGGTCGAGCTGCTTTGTGGAGGATGCGATCCGCTCATCCGGAATGGCGTTCACGCACCTGCGTCCCAATTTGTATATGCAAGGCCTCCTCGGATTTCGCTCGTCGATTGCGACGGAAGGCCGCTTTTTTGCCTCAGCCGGCGAGGCCTCCGTGAGCATCGTGGACGTCCGGGACATCGCGGCGATCGCGGCAGCGGCACTCACTCAAGATGGGCACGTAGGCAGGACATACGACATTGCCGGGCCGGAAGCTTGAACAGATGCACAGATGGCGTCCGTATTCACAAGCGTGTTAGCGAAACCCGTATCGATTTGCCAGAAGCCGCGATGCGAGACGGTCTGCTACATTTCGGCTTTCGAGAGTGGCAGGCTGCCGGTCTGATCGAAGACTATGCCCATTATCGAAGAGGAGAAGGCAAGTCAGGAAAGCGGCATGAAACTGATTATTCGCCCACTCACGCCCGATCTCTGGCCAGCCCTCGAAGACCTGTTCGGCAAGGGCGGCGCCAGCAACGGCTGCTGGTGCATGTATTGGCGCCTTGGCCCTGATTATCATCAGCGGCCGCGCCAGGAAAACAAGGCCGCCCTTCGAAGGCTCGTAAAGCGGGGTGCGCCTCCGGGTCTGCTCGCCTTCGATGCTGACTTGGCCGTCGGGTGGTGTCAGCTGACGCCACGCGACGCCCTGCCCTGGCTGAATCGGACCCGGCTGCTCCAGCGCGTGGACGCTGTGCCGGTCTGGTCGCTGTCCTGCTTTTACGTACGTCGCGGCTACCGCCGACGGGGCGTCATGTCGGCGATGATCGCGGCGGCAGTGAAAGCCGCCCAGCGCGCCAAGGCTCCGGCGCTGGAAGCCTATCCGGTGGACACCGACGCGCCGAAGAGCGCGACCAATGTCTTTACGGGCACTGCGTCGGCATTCGCGCGCGCCGGGTTCAAGACCGTGGCTGGTCGCGTGCCGGCTCGCCCGATCATGCGCCACGATCTCAAGACGATCAAGCGATGACATCCACGGGCAGGGTCGGTCGGTCATGGGCTGGCCGTAACAGGTTTGGCTGCATCACGTGCAGCCGAACCGCTTCGCGCTGCGCGCCGGCTGAAGCTGGCGTCAGCAGACTCAAACTTGGGACAGGATCCGATCGATGGACGACGCCTTGGGAGTGATCGTCGAGATGCACGGGTCGTTCCGAGAGGATGGTCGGCTACCCGGAGATTGAGTCGGACGGTAATACTTCAGCCCGTCGGCAGCCAATTTGCGGTTAAGCCGTAGGCGGAATCATGGGCTCGCTTGCCAGCTCTTTAGAGTATCCCGCACATGAAGAACTGGCTGGAATGTTTGCGCAGCCGAAAGGCGCCCAATGCTCCTATGGAAGCTGGCTACGACCATTCCGTGGCTGCGATCATGGCTGATGAAGCTTATGTTCGAGGCGCCCGGATCGTCTACGATCCAGTCAAGCGATCGATCCGCCAAGGGTGACCAGCACAGGCTTTGGCAGATTGGCTTGCCTCAGAGTGAGTGAGCTAAAGCCCCCAAGGCCGTGCGCCCGGCATCTGTCAGCCGACTCGAGTTCCGGGGCGGTTCCGATGTAGCAGGTGAACACCGCGACTATGATCAGAAATGAGGACAGCTCGCCGACCTTAACGGTGTGCTGCGCCCGAGCGGCCCATAATCGGCCAGACATCCACGATCTGTTCTCCACGAGCAACGTAGTAGCGGTCGTACACGTTCGTGCTCATGTCCAGGTTCGATGGGTACAATTCAACGCGTTCGCCCAGTTTGAAATCCTTGTCGCCGTCTTTTAACACCAAGATCCCATACTCCGCTCCCTGATTTTCCACTCTGACTTCGGGACAGCCCTTGACTTCGTCCGTAGGCCGCAGCAACGCCTTGTTGCCTGCATCGATGGTCACCTGGTGGGGGTGTCGCTTGCTGATGACTGTGGTCATCACGGTTAGCGCAAGGCCGAAGTCACTGTAAACCGTTGGCTCCTGTTTACCACCGATCTGCCGGTAGAGCGTGTCCATGAACACGAAAGAGCCGGCTTGCAGCTCTGTCAGACCCTTGGACTCGCTGTCGATGTTGTACGTTCCCGTGCTCCCGCCGGTGACAATGCTGACCGGCAAACCGGCCGCACGTGCCATTGCCAGGCTTTCCAGCAGTCCAGCCAGATCATCCTGTGATTTCTTCTTGCGCTCGTTCCAGCCCTTGGTATGCGAAGCGCCTCCGGAATAACCCATCAGTCCGATGAGTTTGAGATTCTTCGAAGAGTCAACCTTCTTAGCGAGCTCGGTCGCGGGCCCACCGGGTTCAATTCCATGCCGGGTCAGGCCCGCATAGACGTCCACGACCGTCCTGACCTTGACGCCTTCGGCTGCCGCCGCCTCCTGCAGCCATTCGGCGGCTAGTGGATCGTCAACGACCGTGCCGAAGGTAGGTTCTCCCCTGGCCAGAGCGACGGTCCGAGCAATGTTGTTCTTGCTGGCGGGCTGCCGCGTCAGGAGCACACCTTTAATACCTGCATTGACCATGAGTTCGCATTCCGCCACGGTGGCACAGGTAACACCTATCGAGCCCAATGCCGCCTGGCGCCTGGCGATTTCAGGACTCTTGTGCACCTTAACGTGTCCGCGAAGCTGAAGACCGGCTTTCCGACAATGATCGGCCATGGTGTTCAGGTTTTTCTCGAAAGTCTCAAGATCCACCACCATGCATGGTGTCGGTAAATCCTCCTTGAAGAGGTTTTTCAGATCGCGCCGGGCGATACGCGCCTCAAGTTCTGCGTAGCGGGAGGTGGTGCGGGCAGAAGCGGGTGCTACAAAAGCACAAAGGCCACCGGCCGTTGCCGCCAAAAACTGTCTACGAGTGTTCATAATGTGGAAATGCTACGACATTTTGCTCGTCGAAGCCAGCGCTTGATCGATCGCGGAGAAAAGGTCTTTGTGTCGACTTGGTCATCTTTGCTTTTCGTGGGCCTTGGATTAGCTAAAGTATACGAGTACTGTAAGTCTGAGCCATCCACGAGCAAGGGCGGTTTCGGACGGACGTGTTTTGAGCGCTATCAACGGAGCAAGGGCCGGCCCGCTGGCGTAGGCCTGCACCAGTTCCGTCTGGTTGGTCGGCCATCCGGAAACTTTGAAAATGGCGCCCTTCCGATTCTTCACACTCCGAAAGCCTTAACCTTAAGAAGCTCGGTGAAGAGCGGATGGGACGTTACGGCGCTCGGACGCCTCTTGCCAAATCTGCACCTCTCCTGACCAACGTGCCACACTTCCTCAACGAAATTGTCAATTCTTACCCCTTCCCCGCCACCCTCGTATTCTGGGAATCAGCCGACCCGTTCGCGCTGCATAGGCGTCGTAGGCTGTCCCGAACTTGTCGCGCAACATTCCTTCTTCCCTTGGTAAATCACTCAACACTGCGGCCAGGAGCAGCGGCCAGAGTGCAAGGAGGAGCCAGTTCAGCGTACCCAATGCCGCCCCGAGCCAGAGCGCCAAGGCACTTGAGTATAGAGGGTGACGGACCCAGCGAAACGGCCCAGACGTGACGAGCTCGTGGTCTGAGTAGACCGCGAGCCCGGGAACAAGAAAGCGGCCGAGCGTTCGAACGGTCCATGACAGCAGGATGATGTAGTAGAGACTGAGCCCGACACCGAGCATACGAAGGATGGGTCGTTCACTTAGTAGGTCGCCAATGCCCGACAGCAAGAGCAGCGGGGGAACGAGCCAGGCGATCAGTGCGTCCACGGGCGGCAGCGGCCCAATTTGTTTTTCAAATGTGGATCGAGAACGGCGAATACGCATAACATTGCTGAGGAATCCAACAACGCCCATTGCGTAGAGCACGAGGAACCAAAGTCGAAGTGTCTGTTGCATCGTCATTCTGCTTGGCCGGCTAATGCAATCATGGCTCGCCTTCCCGTGACGCTAGAAAGCGCTCATACCGTACATGGTCGCGGCCGAGTAGAGGAGCGCGCTCCTGCTGACCAGAGGGATCACAAAGCCGTGGTCGAGATCGATTGCAAGCATCTTGGCGGCTTGCCGTTGTACTCCTCGGCGCAGACCGTGAGGATGCCTGGAGTCTGGGCGTTAGGTCACCGGGAACGAGACCAAAAGCGCGAACGCCGGGAAGCCGGTGCGATGGCACGCTGGGCGAAGGTTCATAGGTCCTCCAGAATACACGTGACTCTCGACGCAATTCAGGAATACCAGCAGTAACCTGCCGAAGCAGCCTGGAGAATTCACGGATATCTAGGTCAGGGCACAGGGTCACCGTCGACATTTGAGGTGTGTATGTCCAACACCGCCGCATCGAAGCGATCCGCCAGTGTCTCATCGTTCCAACCTGACCGGGAGACATCCGCGCGAGGAGCCAGCGCCGGGCTGTTTCGTTTCGATAAATCCGACGAGGTTCCCTCAGTCCCTGACGCGGCCTACCATCCTGAAGAAGATGCAAAGACCAAAGGGCGTGCGATGCTTGACGGTTAGCCCCGGGCCTGCTTCAGCGAGGCATTCAGTGCTACGGCAAGTGCCGCCTGTCCGCTAATGAGATCCTTCCATGTGAGCTCGTGACCTTTCCGCTTACCCTTCGGTACAAGCTTCATGCCCTCGGGCGAGATCGTTAACATGTAAAGCTCACCGTTCACTTCGAGTTCCCTCTTCAAACTCTTATCAAGCTTAGTCGCCATTGAACCCTTCCTTGGCACTAGCTAATCTGGAATCTCGGCCTCGACAAGTTTCGCTAGAAGAGTGAGCGATTCCTGCCAGCCGAGAAAGCAAGCTTCGGGAGGAATAACATCGGGCACCCCTTCCTGGACGACGTTCAACTCCGTCCCGACGGATACCTTCTTCAAGGTTACCGTCACCTGAAGCTCACCTGGCAGGTTCGGGTCGTCAAATTTGTCCGTGTAGCGGATGCGTTCGTGAGGCACCAGTTCGAGATACTTTCCGCCGAAGGAGTGGCTACGTCCTGTTGTGAAATTCGTAAACGACATCTTGTGGGTGCCGCCGACCTTGGCATCCAGGTGGTGAACCTTGCCCGTGAATCCGTTTGGCGGAAGCCATTTGGCCATTGCGTCGGCATCTAAGAACGCCCGATAGACTCGCTCGGGCGTAGCCCGGAGGACACGGTGAAGACGGATGGTGCTTGGCATAGTGAGATTCTCCTTTCGATGGCTAGCGCCGCGGATGGCCTCTGTACTCGAACCGGCAGGCTCGATTTTGACAGTGCCTCTGGCCAACGCCCACGCTTCAGCCGCTGCCGATAGCCGGAGGGGAGCGCAGGCTATTAACATTCGGTTGCAAGCTGCTTGTTGGGCGACGCACATGCGGCACAGAATCCGCTCCTTTTTCCGCTGCGGTCTCGTCTACCTCGGATATTCGAGCTGCATGGCGACGAAGTCGGCTGTGCGCACTCCGTAGCGGGCCGTGATTCCGTGAAGGGCCTGGTCCAAGGCTATCGCCGGTGGCCGATCCCCGATCGCCTGAAGCCGATGCTCCGCAGGCCAGTTCGTGGCGACCTTATCGGGCAAAATGCGGATGCCGTTGCGGGACTCTAGCGCACGGTCAGCGCCGGCGAACGCCACCGCCCGTGACCGATAGGTCCGCGACCAAGCGTCCGCGACGAGAACGAGCGACACTTCGTCGATGCCGGGCATAAGTTCTATCCCAAGCTCCTCGTGGTTCCAGAAGGCGAGGGTGTTGCCGATTGCCGTCAACACAAACGGACGCGTGAACTTGAACGCATCGCTATCGTGACGCGCGTCCCAGTCCGTGAGGCCGAGATCCCGACCGACCCCTCAGCCTTGTCCTGGCCCGCGATGGCCTCTATCAGGTTGAGCGACATCGGCATAGACGCAGTGATTCCCGTCGTCGTCGCAACGTTCCGGTCAACCACAAGCCGTCGGTCCGCGACGTAGGTCATCGTGGGATGCTTGTCGCGCAGTTCCTTGAGATTGTACCAATGGCTCGTCGCCCGCTTGCTGTCGAGCAGCCCGGCTTGGCCCACGACCTTGGCGCCGGCACAGACGCCGATGACGATCGCGCCCTTGGCCCCTTGGCTCTTGATCCATTGCAGGACCGCCGGGTCGTCGTCGCGGCTCATGGCCGGGACGATGACGTAGTCGGCACCTTCCGGATTGCGCGCATCGAAGTCCCCGATCGTCGCCTGCGGTTCAACCTTGAGCGCCGGATAAAGCGTCACCGGCCCCGGCTCCGTTCCCAGCGCCACCACATCGGCGACGTCAGCGCGACGGAGGATGCCATAGGGCATGAGATAGTCGGTGGCCTCAGTCCCTTTATTGGCGCCGATGATCGCGATCAACGGGCGCTCGCGTTTCGGCGGCTTCAAGGCTGCGATCATGGCGTCTGCCTCTTCCCTCGTGATCGGCGGCGCGACCGGGGCAGCCGGCGCCGCAGGCAGCGAGAGAATCCAGGCCCCGCCGATCGTCAAGAAAAGTAGGGCGGCGCCCAAACCGCTCCACAGCATAATCCGCATCTCCATCAAGTGTGGCCCCTGGGATCACGGTAACTCATTAGCATTGCGGTACTCGGATCATGACTCCGTGACCCGATTTGCTGCCATTTATCGAGCTCCACTCTTGAATTATGCTGCGCTCTTCTAAATCTAAGTACTAGCCACCCCAGACGAAGTGGCGATGACAAGTGCGATAAAGCTAAGGAGTGCCAGCGGAGTGCCAGTCCCCCCGCGCCATGTGCGAGTACTCCCATCGATCACGCAAGATGGATGCGCACCAGACGATTGTGACTGCCACGCTGGCAGCGAAGAGCAGCGCTGAGACGCCAAGAAACGCTCGCTGGGAAGCTCGCTCGGAATCCATGACGACTTGGCTCATTGCTTGTCGTACTCGTCGTGGCGGCGCCACCAATAGCCTGCCTCGTTGCGCCCCTTGGGGGCGCGGTCGAGCCACTGGTACGCGCCCCAGAGTGCGTCCAGTCCGCGCGCATAGGCGGAGTAGGTGTGGTAGAGGACGCCGTCCTCGATCACGAATGCGCTCATGCCTGGCCTCTCGCGCGTGTATGTCGCCACGTCGGTGCCGGTCATGGCAGCGCCTATAGATGGCCCGTCGAGTGTCGAGCGCGAGGGTATCTCGGCGACGCGTGCTTCGGCGCTGCGCCACTGCAACGGCGCCTCGCGCTGGTAGTTGTATTCGATATCTCCCTCGCGCTGTTGCTCCTCGGTGAACCCAACGCTGAAGTCGAAGTTGAAGTCGTTGCCGAATGAGGACGCCCAGGGGAACGTCCACCCCATCCGCCGCTTGTAAGCCTGCAGCTTCGCCAGCGGCGCCCGCGACACCGTCCAAAGCATCACATCGTGGTTGGCCAGGTGGACGACGAAGCCATTGAACCCGTCCGCGATCGCCGAGCAGGACGGACACCCCGCTGTGTAGTCAGGCCCGAACATGAAGTGGTAGAGGAGGAGCTGCGAGCGCCCTCGGAAGAGGTCTTGCAGCGAGGCGCGCCCCCCGTCGGTCTCGAATCGATATTCCTTGTCGATCCGGACCCACGGCAGCTCGTGCCGCCGCCGCACCAGCTCATCGCTGTGTCGCGTGAGCTCCTTCTCCGCCTCGAGCAGCTCCAGCCGCGCTGCGAGCCACTCCTTCCGTGTACCGGTCATGTGCTTCGTCATCACTTATCTCCTTCTTAGGGAATCTCGTTTTGCTAGAGTGCAACCTCTTGGCTGAGAGTGTTCCTTGGAGAGGCGCGCTACCAATATGCGGATACTGGGCGGGTCCCCACGCGAATCGTGCCGTTCACCGTGGGACTACGTTGGTGACTATTGTGGTTGTGCTTTGTCTGCAATCTTGTGGGTCGGGTTCACTTATTCCCGGCCGTTGGGATCACCCACGATAAGTCTCCATGTGCCGTCGGCCTGGCGACGCAGGATCTCGATCGCCCTGGAGTGAATCTCCACCGTCTTCCCTAACGCCGCGAGCGTTGTGCCCTCAAAGTCGGTGTACAAGAGAGCGACGTCGCCGACGGTGACCGCCCTGATGACCTGGCTGTGCAAGCGAGTCTCGGAGCTGATCATTGCAGCCAACACAAGACGAATCTGGTCGCGACCGGTAACTATACTTCCCGACTGCGCCACGAAGCGGGTCGCCGGGTCGTACAGAGCGATCACCGGGTTGAGATCGCCAGCGTTGAGGTGTTGCTCGAACAGTCGCGCCCAATCCTCGGGATTATGGGGCAAAATCTCCGATTCTCTTGCTTTGCGTGGTTCCATCATCGATTGGTGCCAGACCTCACTCGACCCGCATCTTTCGCACGGATTCTCGCGATGGCTTAATACTGCTAAAGTTGGCCACTCCCAAAGCCTCTTCACCGAAAGTATCGATCCTAAAGAGTCCGCCGGCCCTCTTGGATCAGCTTTTTGGCAATATCAAGAATTTGAAAATCAAACGGAGCGGTTGACTGTCCTTGGCCCGTTTCCTTTCTGCGGCCGGAACAGCTTCGATCGCCATGGGTGACCAAGTCACTTGCCCTCTTGGGGATCATGATCACAAAGGCATCACCTTGGACTTAACAGTGACCCGGTGATCTCATCCGCGCTTATTGATCCACTCCTACCCTGTTTCAAGCTGGACTTGAACTTCATCTCCAAGCCATGAATCTTCAACGTGTGCATCTTCCTTCCTTAATAAGTTGGTGTTTATAAGTTGGTGATTTTCAAGTAGTCGGTCGAGAAGCCAAGGGGCTGACATCTTGATCCTATGAAGAAGGTCAGTGGTGACCCATATCGAAGCGTGTTTCGGCAGCCTTCTTGGCTGATGCAGACCGCTCCGCAGCGCTTCTTCGATTTGCACTCCGGTGAGCCTGGCGTGCGAGTGCCTCAGACGACGCTGCTTGGGTACCCTCATGGCGCAGTGCCTCCAAGGTCGCTCGGGAACGTTTGGTAGAAGGTTTGGGTTTGGAGCCGCGCTGGCCCGCTCGAATGTCCGACTGTGCTCTGTGACGAGCCCTGGCTGAACTCGTCCCTTTCTTTGGTGGCTTCAACTTCACGCCGGCACGGCGCGCCTTCGATAGCCCAATGGCAATGGCTTGTTTCGCCGAACGGGCGCCATGTTTTCCTTCCCTGATATGATGAATCTCTTCCCGCACGAATTCACCGGCTTGCGTCGAGGCAGATTTGCCTTCACGCTTGGCGCGGCGTGCTCGTTCAAGAGTCTGCTTTTCTGGCATGATTGCGCCTCCTAAATGCTTCCTAATGGTTGGACACGAGTCTCACAATTGCTGTTCATTATTGATCTTCAGGAGGTGAAGAGCCCATTGCTTCGATCCCAGATGAACTGCTGCGGCTCTTCTGTCTCAAAGCTTAACTAGCAAAACTACAACGACATTATCGAGTGCACTAACTGGATCTGCTCCGGAGGCACAGTCTACCTTTCGGGCGGAGGATCTGAGCGACTGAGACCTTCACGTCTTTGAACGCGTAATCCCAGCCTTGAGCTTTCGTCCCTCTCACTCACATTCGCCAACGTGTATATTCACCCTAAATGTGAAAGCGCCATCAAGCCCGCACGCGGGTTGCTTTTTGACCGTCTACTCTGGGGTTGCTACGACAAATGGTCGGTTGAGCTTCGCCGGCTTTCGATATGCTCGAATTAGGAAATCCGTGTTATTAGAAAGATTTGTATTCCAACCGACCGCAAAAAATCGATGGCCTTTCACTGCCACATCCAAGGCTGCACTAGAGGCGCTGCGAACCGCTCTGTCCTCCCATGCCAACTGTCCAGTCGCTGCATCGTACGCTCGCACCAAAAACTCGGAGTATTCAAAAGGTTTGGTCACTTCGCCGGCCAGGAGGATAAACCCCGGACCTACGTCAAGCGCCCGGGAAAAAACCGAGTGTTCCGGGATTCCCCCAAAAGCTTCCCAGATGAGCTGACCCGTCCTGGCATCATAAGAGCGCAGCAGGCTTTCTCCACTACCTGAGGCAAACACGCCAGATTCGGAAACAACAATATCCGTAACACCACCACTTCCCGCGGCGTCACGCCAAAGCAACTTCCCCGTTTTGGCGTCATAAGAAGCCAGCAGTTGACGAGAGATTCCATTGACAGTGGCAAGGCCCCCAACAAAGACTTAGTCCGCACTAGCAGCCATCGCAGTCGGCAATGCTCCAGCTTCTCGACTATCCCAGGCGAGCTGACCAGATGCTGCATCATAGGCCCTGATGAACCACTGTTGGTTGACACCGGCCTTGGAGCTCGAGCCCGCAACAAAAACCGTGCTACCTTCCACAACGACTTTCCATGCCGCATCGTCGTTTCCGGCATTATCAACTTGATCTTCCCAAAGAAGAGCCCCCGTTCTCGGTGCATAGGCGCGCACCAAGAAGTCAAGACTCGATGTCCCCACATTCCCCCCATATCCGACCACAAAAACTCCTAAACGGCTTGCAGCAATCCCCTGCACGAAATCGTCCCTGCCTTTATTTGAGATATCCTCCCAAAGGCGATTACCTGTTGTTGCATCGTAAGCACGTATCAAGAAATCGGTGCCTTCTCCCCCTTGGGCATAACCTGCCCCAAATACTTTGTGACCGAAGTCATCGATGACCACGCTGGTGATTATCCCTGAAGCTAGCGGAGATTGATCCCGCCATTGAAGCGTTCCGGTCGCCGTGTCGTAGGCTCGGACCAGCAGATCGACTCCTCCATTGACAGTGGTTCCAACCCCAATAGCCACGGCACGGTGGCTACTAATAGCGATCGCCCTAGCTTGGTCGGTTCCTCCCGCCAAATCGAACTGATCCTGCCAACGCAATGGGTGGCCATCGCTTATTGCTCTATAATCTGAGATCAGGATTCCAAGCAACAAAAGCGGAAAGAAAGCCGATTTCAACATATGAGCTCCCTAATTTACACAATGCACGATTCCCATTTCCATGGAGCCGCAGGCTGCAAGTTTATTCTGGAGGAGATTGACGGTCTGTCAGGTTATCGGTGTCGACCGGCATAACCCAATGACCATCCTCCATCAGGAGAATAATTGAGCAGCCCGCGGATGACCGTACAAAGTGGCACAGTTTTCGGCACATGTGATAGACCCATTTTTTCCCGATCATTAACTGAATAAAATGTGGGGGGGGGAAAAAGCAGGCTCCTCGACTAGCTATGACCACAGTGGGGATTGGAGATCCTTCAAGCGAGACTGAAGGTGTGTTCTTCAGGGCAAAGAGCAACCAGACGCTCATGAGATTGAACGCTGGCCAAAACCCAGGCTCGCGCCAAGTTCGTCCAGAGCACTCCGACAACCGTACTCGAGAGGAAGTCTCCGATGCCGTTAGCACTGGTATCGTGATAATCCGCTAGCAGCAGTTCGGCAGCGGCGGGGGCTGCACGGCTTCTATGCCGCCCACCGTAAACGCGGCAAGGCCAAGTTCCGAAGATCTAGGCACTTCTGCTTGCAGCAAATGACGCCGGGTCTCTCCCTCGATAACGTCATTTGCGGCAACTTCACGAATCAGGCGCTTCCAATCCCTGGCTCGCTCCCTGAGTTTTTTTCCATGGTGGCGGAGCGGCTGGGCGGTCTTATGACCAAGGAACACGTTTAGCGTCCGAAGCCAGAAAGCGCTCCCTCTGCGGTCCAGGCTCAGGCTGGAAAGCCCTTAAGCAGCTCCGGGGCATTCTGGAAGGAGAATCTCCCCCCCTCAACTAGAAGGGGGAGATTGGTAGGACTCTGACTGAGGATAGTGGGCCGATCTAAAGGGAAGGATTCGTTAGCCAAGAAAGTTTCGCTTATCACCGATCGGCCATTGGATCGTATCTCGATGCTTTCCGGAAACGAGTTCTGAAAATGTCCCGTTTTGTACCCGGATATATGAACCCGGAATGAACGAGCCCTGCTTCCCTTATCGGACGGAGATCCCAGCTTTGGTGTAAGCCGCCATCAGTGTTCAGTTGGTCCAGGAACAAATTGAGATTTGTCCGGGCGTTGGAAATGTCGCAGCGCTGTTGTCGTGGCTCAGATCAGGCGATCTTGGCGATTGTGATTTTCCTGGTTAAAATCAAGAGGTATCGCGGGATGAGGCGCAGCCAAGATAGACTCCCCTTCCCGACATCGCTCACACGCGGATTTTGACAGCCGCATTCCCCCTTTCCGTCGCACTGGTCACAAGGATACAGATTCCCTCGGGCGCAAGTTCTAGTCTGTTGAAGAAGTGTTGCAACGCCACGGCTTCACATCTGGGATAAAAAATCGTTCGCGACAACAATGATGGACCTGAATTCACTTCAGAGTGGATTCAACCCGATATCGGCGGAAAAGTCTTAGGAGCTATCTATACACGGGTCTTGACGCGAGGAGAAGTCGATTGCGAGCAATCTCCAGGCGCACGACGCTTACCGACAGCGATCTTCACGACTTGCAACACAAGACGTTCAGGTATTTCTGGTCGGAGACCAATCCAGAAAATGGTCTTCTTGCGGATAACACACTCGGCAACGCACCCGCGAGCATAGCCGGAGTGGGGATGGCACTGGCGAGTTACCCAGTGGCCGTCGAGCGCAACTTCACCTCACGTCGCGCCGCAGTGGGGCGAGCGCTCGCTACGTTGCGGTTCTTCCGGGACAGCAAGCACGGACCAGAACCCGACGCCACCGGTCACCGTGGTTTTTACTACCACTTCCTGGACGTCCGCACAGGCCAACGCGCATGGAGATCTGAGCTCTCCACAATTGACACCACGATCTTGCTCGCGGGGGCGATGGCAAGCGCTATGTACTTCGATGGCGTGGACTCGAAAGAGCGTGAGCTCCGGACGTTGGCGAAGGCGCTCTATGACAGGGCGGATTGGCAATGGGCGCAGAATCGCGGCGGAACTGTGACTCATGGGTGGAAACCAGAACGTGGATTCCTGAAGTATCGGTGGCAAGGGTTCAATGAAGGAGTGCTGCTGTATATTCTCGGGCTTGGTTCGGATACGCACCCCCTTTCCAAGAGCAGCTATTCGGCATGGACTAAGACCTACGTTTGGAAGCGTCTCTACGGTCAGGAGTTCCTGTTCGGCGGACCGCTGTTCATGCACCAGCTATCGCATGTCTGGATCGATTTTCGGGGGATCCAAGATGACTTCATGCGGCGTCACAACATCGATTACTTCGAGAACAGCCGGCGGGCGACCTATATTCAGCAGCAATACGCGATTCGGAATCCCGGCCGGTTTATGGGCTACGGCGAGCATGGGTGGGGCATCACGGCGAGCAACGGCCCAGGGCCGGCGCTGCGCCGGATGAGAGGAGTTACGCGCCGGTTCTTCGGCTATCGTGCGCGAGGGGTGCCCTACGGTCCTGACGACGGGACGCTGGCGGCGTGGTCAGTGGCCGCGTCGCTCCCGTTTGCGCCGGAAATCGTTCTTCCCACTCTTCGGCACTATCTTGACACCTATCCAGGAATCACCAACGAGTACGGCCTCGTCTGCAGTTCCAACCCGACCTATCCCAATCCTGCGAAGAAACGATCCGGTTGGCTTTCTAAGGCGCATTTTGCGCTCGACCAAGGCCCGGTCCTCCTCATGATCGAGAACTACCGGACGGGTTTGATCTGGCGTCTCATGCGTCGCTGTGAGCCGCTGGTGCGTGGGCTTCGCCGCGCAGGATTCGCAAGCGGCTGGTTGTCTCAAACATCTCGCAAGGGGAGGGCCTAAAGGGGACGCCGAAAATCCTCGACCGTGCGCGGGGGTGTGATATTCAGAAGTAGGACTGGAGGGAGCTTTAGCACCTGTGGCCATATACGTTGTGATCTTCTTCTGCGACGACGAGTTGAGCTCCTCTGCCGTCGCCCTCTCACCGTCCTTCAGCCACTGTCTTTCAAGGACCTCATGACGATTCAACACGACACAACTAGGCCGGCATCGGTCCTTGCGAAATATGTCGGCATTGCGCTCATCTTGCTCGTTTTTATCTGGGGAGTTTCCAAACTTGTTCTCCGGCCCGCCAGCGACCTGCTGCATCGAGCCGACAACGCGTTCGCCAAAGTTTTCAACCTGGCCCCACAAACAACGATCAAAGCCGATAGCGTTGTGCTCGAAAAGTCGTCGATAGCCGAGCTCGCCGTAGTTGCTCGCAAGACATCCACGCTCGTCAAGCATGAAACGACTTGGCTGGGCAGCACCAAGATTCTCATTGTCCGTGGAGACTTCATCGCCAAAGCGGGGTTTGATCTCAATCAAGCCTTTCGCATGCAGATCGACCAGGCAAACCGGCACGTGACAGTTGACCTCCCCAAACCCAAGGTGCTGTCGCTTGAGTTCAAACACCACGAAATCCTGTTCTCGAGTCCCGGCATCATCAACAAGCTTGGTCCCGAAGACCACGAAGCGGTCATGCGCGCCATGTATTCAAAGGCTCGCGAGGATGCCGAAAAGTCTGACTTGACTGAGGAAGCGATCCAGCAGGTGAACATCCGCCTGCACGATCTGCTGGACTCCACTGCCCGCAAGATCACCGTCCGCCACAATAAAGATTGAGCTCCCGGACCTCAGGCAGCTTTCAATGAAACCTTCACGGCCTTGACTGGATCCGGCCAGCCACAACGAATGAACTCCTCTTACAAACCTGCAAAGCCACCGTCGCTGTTGCCCTTAAAGTATCGCGACAGAAGCTGATCAGCAGAGATGGGAAAGGCGAGGTTGTCTTCCCCGACAATCTCTCTGGCTCTTCCATCTTCAGCCTTTGCGGTTAAACGTGAGTGGTTCCCTTAAACGATTTTGTTACTGGGAAACACGGTGATCGATGCCTTCGAACTATCGCTGCAAGCGCGAAGAGCGAGTCGTAGGGTGATTACGATCTGTCGGGTGAACCTGGGAGCGCCTTGGAGCGCGCAGGATCTCTCGGCGGAACTCTTTGGTCAATTCTGAACAGCACAGGTAGGCATTGGCTTCCACACTCGCTACCAGCGTGGTAGGACTGACGTACGAGGCGCGGTGATGAACGGTCAGTTGCTCGGGCTTGGGATCGGCGTGCTGCTCTTGGTTTTGGGGCGCAAGCTCTTCTGGCTTTTCGTAGGCGTGGTCGGTTTTCTATGGGGATTCCAGATTGCGTCTCAGCTTCTTCCTGCCAATTCTCAAATTGCAATTCTTCCTGTAGCTCTGGTTTTGGGGCTGATCGGAGCTGTGTTGGCTATTTTTGTTCAACATCTGGTCGTTATCTTGGCGGGTTTTCTGGCGGGCGGGCATCTGGTCATTCGCGTCTTGACGCTTTATAACTGGGACGGCCACAGTATGTGTGGTGGATTGTCCTGCTTGGAGGAATTCTAGGCGCCCTTCTGGCACTAATTATGCTGGATTGGGCGCTCATTATTCTCTCGTCGTTGATCGGTGCCAACCTGGTAAGCCAAGCTCTGCCTCTCGATCAAGCAACAACCATCATCTTGGCGATTCTCCTCGCCATCTCAGGAATCGTGATTCAATCGCGACTGCTTCAACGTCCGGCAGTCGTGGCTTGAACAATCGTTATCTCAAACCAACTTCGAGTCAAAATCTATTGGGCGCAGGTTCGCGATGGGGTGTCTCCGCCTCGCTTGCCGGCAACGGGTAGAACCCGCACTTCAACTTTCCAGCAGTCCTCATCGTCTCCTCCAGCGCCATGTCCCGAGCGGCGGTACGAGATGAACCTTAGCGAAGCTGCTACTTGATGCTTCAATCATTCATTTGCAGGGTTGCAATAAATCGCGTCCAGTCACATGCGCACAGAGGCTTGCAGCAGATGCTGTAGGTGAGACTGCCGGCAGGAAGCCAGTCAACAGGTCGAGATTAGATTGAGGTAGGCAGGTGAGTAACTCTCTTGGTGGCAACATGGCGGGCCAGATGAGCGCCTGATTTCGCCGCTATCAATCGGGCCCCCGGATCGCCGAACTTCGACAGCCAATTTGCCTATGCTTCTTAGGCGGCGTCTCTTACCTCGCTCAACAAATTGTTCCGATCTATATTTGGTGGGAAACTCAGCGCGGTTTGATGCAATCCCAAGAGGAGTGGAACTACGGAAACTTTTTCGTGAGTGCCACGATCGCGACGTCGTCAGCTGGCGGTCGACGTCCACTGAATTGATCAGCTCTCTGAATCAGATTCGCGATCAATTCACCTCCTTGAGCGCCGTTGAGTTCGTTCAAGGTCTGATGAAGCTGTCGGTCTCCGAAAAACTCGCCGCTCTCTGCTTGCGTTTCACGGAGCCCATCCGAGGCAACCAGCAGCACGTCACCAGGATTCATCTCGATTTGTCTAACCTCATAAGGCTCAAGGCCAAGTCCAGCGAACATGCCAAGTGGAACACCAGGCAAGGGAATTTCATCCAGGCGTCGCGGCGCAGAGCGCAGCACGAAAGGAAATGGAAGCCCAGCGTTTACAAAACGAACCGTGGCATCTTGGTTGTCCACACAAAGAACTGCCGCCGCGGCATAGAGTCCTTCCGGAAGAAGCCTTTTCAATCGGGCATTCATTTCGCTAAGCAACTGAACCGGTCCTTCCACGCTTGCGCAAGAGTCCTGAAAAATCGCTTTCATCAGCATGCTCGCCAGAGCCGCTTGAATTCCGTGACCGCTAACATCAGATACAAGTAGCCAGGTTTGCCCGTTTCGCAGGATGAAATCGAAGTAGTCTCCTCCAATGCCATCGCAGGGACGGTAAAAGGTGTCGATCTGCAGACCGGGGCTTTCTGGGAAGGAACTCGGCAGCAAGCTTCGCTGAACCCGTGCCGCCAGTTCGAGCTCTTGCTCCAAATGCCGCTTGCGATCGGCCAACTCATCGTGCCGAATGATCAGGCGATCCAGGGTGCTGATCTTCTCGGCTAACTGCTGACGGAGGCCCTTTTCGCGCAGAGCGTTTTGCAACACCAGCAAGAACTGATCATTGTCCCAGGGCTTTTCCAAATACTGGTAAATGCCAGCTTCATTGAGCGCCCGAATCGCATTTTGTTTGTCTGCAAAACCGGTCAGCAGGATTCGCATAGCTTCGGGCTGAAGCGACCTCGCTTGCTTCAGCACATCCACTCCGTTGATGCCGGGCATCACATAGTCTGAAACAACGATGTCTACGGGCAAGCGTTCCAAAGCTTCAACAGCCCTCAATGGGTCGATGAACTCCAAGACCTGGAATCCGCCCTCCACCTGCAGCAAGGTTCGCAAGGTGGACAGTACGAGCTCATCGTCGTCGACGAGCATTACACGAGGCGTTCTCGGATGTTCACTCTTCACTTTTGGGCCTTTGACTAGCTTGTCATTCTGAGCTCTCGACACTGAAAAATGCCTTTCCTGTTGAACATGGCTTGCCTTCGCTGAGTCCATCCCCTTTTACTCTTCCCAAGTCAGGACGATCAGAACGTCCGCATCCCGCTGCCTTGCCTTGACGATCGTTCTCAATTGGTACTGTACCTCAGAATCCCTTCACCCATCGCCTGCAAAACCGTTGGCTGCCAGGTGACTGCAGGCCAATCCACAAAAACCTGAGGAGAGCCAATTTCGTTTTTGATTTTTAAATGGATAAACACGGAGGACGGTGCAGGGTCAGTTCCGGATTCCGTAGGCCGGCGCATTCGTAGGAGTCTGCGCAGAAGAGTCCGGGCTCAACACTGGGCTTGATGGCATATAGGAATGGTGGAGGCGGCGGGAGTCGGACTTCCCTACCCTGTTGAAACTACGTAACTTATTGATTTCGCGTTACGCGAGAAACGCTAAATTCGCTCAAAAGCCATTTTGGACACACGGATTACACACGCCAAAATTGTGTGCCTGCTTCGTTCGCCAATGATCATTTGGCACCCTTGGAAGAATTGAAGTAACTCAACCAATGCCTATCAAAAGTCCGTGTTTCAACGCCAAGCCCGGCCAAACAATTTTCCCTTTCGTGGCCGCACTTCAGCTCTCAACCTTCCCTGCGCAAGATTGGCTGGTTTTTCTGTGATCAATGACCTGATGCAGATGGCGGAGAGGCCGGATTCGAACCTTTGTCTATTCTCTGGAATCACTAACAAACGAAACTGAACTATTGCGTACGGTCAGTGCACGGGCGTTCGAAACCTGGCACAAGTGTCGTCGACGCCCGAAGGATGGAAACGATGTTCATCGGAACGATCAGATCAGAAGCGCCCTGACCACATATCTCACTTTCCGGAAGGCTGTGTTATGCCGGCCATTGAGCGGGATCGGTAAACTCTCTGGCGTCAGTGAGGACCTATCGCCCTATCATGCGGATTGGCAGTCGCCTCGGGGAAGCCAACTTCCGGTTTGCCCGTTAACCGCTCACAATCGTGACCTGGGCCGAACTGCACTTCTACGACTTGCCCTTAATCCGTCCAAGTGGTTCGTAAACAGTGCGGCGTTAGAACGAAGCCGCTCGCGCGGCGGACGCTACGCGTGTGTGAGGAATAGCTGCATTGCGATTTTGAGAATAATATTTGGGGTCACAAGGAAAGGAGGTCCCTGTGACCCATCTGCACAAAATGATGCTGGAGGAACTCCAGCGTCGTAACTACTCTAAGAATACAGCGCGGTCCTATCTGTCGATCGTCCGCGATTTTGCCAAGCACTTCCACAATCCGCCCGATCAACTCGGCCTGGACGAAATCCGGCAATATCAGGCGTATCTGATCGAAGCGCGCAAGCTGGAGCCCGCACGGTCTGCCACCACACTTCGGCATTCCGCTTCTTCTTCGGCAAGACCCTGCAGCGGCCCTACCAGTTGGACGAGTTCCCGTATCCGAAAAGGCCGAGGCGCCTGCCCATCATCCTGACCCAGGAAGAGGCGATCACGCTGATCAATTCGGCCAGCAATCTCTTCCATCGGGCCATGCTGATGATGCTCTACTCGACCGGCATGCGGCGAGCCGAGATGTGCAACCTCAAGGTCGAAGATATCGACAGCAAACGCATGCTCATCCATATCCGCCAAGGCAAGAGCCGCAAAGATCGTGATGTGCCGCTGAGTCCCAAACTGCTCGAGACGTTGCGCGAATATTAGCGCTGGATGAGGCCGAAAACCTATCTGTTTCCCGGTACGGTCAACGGCCTCGCGCCGACAAGCCGATCACCAGCAAGGTGCTGTGGGAAGCTTGCCAGGAAGCGGCCAAAGGGCGGGTATTACCAAAGCGGTCCGGCCGCATCTACTTCGCCACAGCTTCGCGACACATTTGGTGGAGAGCGGCGCCGACCTGCCCACGGTACAAGCCCTGCTGGGCCACGCCGATCTCAAGCCCACTTCCATCTACCTGCATTTGTCGGAGCGGCATCTGAAGGCAGCGGGAACACCGATCGACAAGGCGGTGCTGACACCGCTGGATCAGGTGAAACGTTCGCGCCAGCTTCACAAGAACCGCGGAAAATGAGCCGCCACCTTTCGAGGTGGCTGATATCATTCGCGCGATTGGCAAGAGATTCATCGAACGGAACCGTTCCTGGCTGACGTGTCTGCATCCGCGAGTGTTTATCGCCATCGAGCGCTGCCGCACGGCGGCGCTCGGTGGCCACCTGGATCGCTGCCGCCGCTGCGGCTATGAGACCCCCTCCTTCGTTCAACTCGTGCCGTTCCGGCATTGCCGCAAGTGCCAGACCAATGCACGCGATAACTGGCTCGAGGCCCGCAGCCGGGAACTGCTGCCAGTGACTTACGTGCATGTTGTCTTCACCATGCCGCACGAGTTGGCAGGCTTGCTCTTCCACAATCAGCGGATTCTTTACGATCTGCTGTTCCAGGCCAGCGCCGCGACGCTGCTGGAAGTCGCCGCTGATCCCAAGCACCTGGGGGCCGAGATCGGTTTCCTAAGCGTGCTCCACACCTGGGGTCAGACTTTGCAGTTTCACCCGCATGTTCACTGCGTGATTCCATCCGGAGGTCTGGCTCCCGATCACCAGCGATGGATTCACCCGCGCTATCCATTCTTCCTGCCGGTGAAAGTTCTGAGCACGGTGTTCCGAGGCAAGTTCGTCGCCGGTCTGAAACGGGCGTGGCGCGCCAGGCAACTCTGCCTGCCCGGCCCGTTGCAGCCGATGGCCCAGGAGAAGATGTTTCGCTCCTTCCTCCGGCCGCTCTATCGACAACGCTGGGTCGTCTACGCCAAACCACCCTTCGGGGGACCGGAATACGTTCTCCACTATCTGGCCCGCTACACGCATCGGGTGGCAATCTCCAACCACCGGCTGGTGAACTTCGCCGATGGCAATGTGACCTTCCGCTGGAAGGACTACACCCATGGCTGCAAAAAGCGGCTGATGACACTCGACGCGAATGAGTTCTTGCGCCGATTTCTGCTCCACGCTCTACCCCGCGGCTTTGTCCGCATTCGCTTGTTCGGGTTTCTTGCCAACCGCCGCCGCACAGACTTGCTGCCATTGTGCCGCCGGTTGCTGCAATCGCAGCCGCCACCATGCCGGGCCGAAGAATCGACATCAGCAGCGGTATCTCCACCGCTCGCGCCACTTTGGCGGTGCCCGAAATGTGGTGGCCCAATGGCCGTCGTGGATCGGCTCACGGCCCCACAGCTCCACTGGGAGTTGACGAGGATCGGAGCAACACTTGACACGTCTTAACCGACCGTCAGGGACAGCCTTGCGGTATGCTCAGGAACGCGCGCGCGTTCCTAGTGTGTCCGGACCCGCTCAGGATCGCTGTCGGCCTTCCAAGTTGTCAGAGAAACGGGTTGGCCTATGACTCGGATGCCTGCCCAGCACAGCCAACATGGCCTGTCGCGCCACTCTGCCTCCATCCACTCCACCGAACAGGCTCATCTAAATCCGATTCAAAACCCATAGCCGCCCGCCTCCGCCGCAAACGCGAGCGGCTTCCTTCAAACGTCGCTATCCGAAGTGACCGGCGGTCCGCATTTCGTCAAGACGCTGCCTCACGGCGCCGGTCACTCCAGATAGCGTTCTAACGTCAGTGAGGACCTATCGCCCTATCATGCGGATTGGCAGTCGCCTCGGGGAAGCCAACTTCCGGTTTGCCCGTTTGAACGAAGCCGCTCGCGCGGCGGACGCTACGCGTGTGTGAGGATAGCTGCATTGCGATTTTGAGAATAATATTTGGGGTCACAAGGAAAGGAGGTCCCTGTGACCCAATTGCACAAAATGATGTTGGAGGAACTCCAGCGTCGTAACTACTCTAAGAATACAGCGCGGTCGTATCTGTCGATCGTCCGCGATTTTGCCAAGCACTTCAACAAGCCGCCCGATCAACTCGGCCTGGACGAAATCCGGCAATATCAGGCGCATCTGATCGAAGCGCGCAAGCTGGAAGCCCGCACGGTCTGCTACCAGACTTCGGCACTCCGCTTCTTCTTCGTAAAGACTCTCCAACGGCCCTACCAGTTGGACGAGTTCCCGTATCCGAAAAGGCCGCGGCGCCTGCCCATCATCTTGAGCCAGGACGAGGCGGTTACGCTGATCAATTCGGCCAGCAACCTCTTCCACCGGGCCATGCTCATGATGCTCTACTCGACCGGTGTGCGGCGAACCGAGATGTGCAACCTCAAGGTCGAAGACATCGACAGCAAACGCATGCTCATCCACATCCGCCAAGGCAAGGGCGGCAAAGATCGTGACGTGCCGCTCAGCCCCAATCTGCTCGGGACGCTGCGCGAGTATTACCGCTGGATGCGGCCGAAGACCTATCTGTTTCCCGGCACGGTGAATGGCTCTCGTGCCGACAAGCCCATCACCAGCAAGGTGCCTTGGGAAGCATGCCAGGAAGCGGCCAAACGGGCGGGTATCACCAAACGGGTCAGCCCGCACCTAATTCGCCACAGCTTCGCTACCCACTTGATGGAGAACGGCGCCGACCTGCCTACGGTGCAAGCCCTGCTGGGCCACACCGATCTCAAGCCGACGTCGATCTACCTGCACTTGTCGGAGCGTCATCTGAAAGCTGCGGGAACACCGCTCGACAAGGCGGTCCTTTCACCGCTGGATCAGGTGAAGCGTTCACGCCAGCTTCACAAGAAACCGGCGGGGCAAAAATGAGCCGGCCACCCTTCGAGGTGGCCGATATTATTCGCGCGATTGGCAAGAGATTCATCGACCGTAACCGTTGCTGGTTGACCGGTCTGCATCTGAAAGTGTTGACCGCCATCGAGCGCTGCCGTACGGCGGCGCTCGGTGGCCACCTGGATCGCTGCGGCCGCTGTGGCTATGAGACCCCCTCCTATTCATTCAACTCGTGCCGGAATCGCCATTGCGGCAAGTGCCAGACCAATGCACGCAATAACTGGCTCGAGGCCCGCAGCCGGGAACTGCTTGCCAGTGCCTTACGTGCATGTTGTCTTCACTCTGCCGCACCAGTTGGCAGACTTGGTCTTCCACAATCAGCGGATTCTTTACGATCTGCTGTTCCAGGCCAGCGCCGCCACGCTGCTGGAAGTCGCCGCTGATCCCAAGCACCTGGGGGCCGAGATCGGGTTCCTAAGCGTGCTCCACACCTGGGGTCAGACTTTGCAGTTTCACCCGCATGTTCACTGCGTGATTCCATCCGGAGGTCTGGCTCCAGATCACCAGCAATGGATTCGCCCGCGCTATCCATTCTTCCTGCCGGTGCAAGTTCTCAGCACGGTGTTCCGAGGCAAGTTCGTCGCCGGCCTGAAACGGGCGTGGCGCGCCAGGCAACTCTGCCTGCCCGGCCCGTTGCAGCCGATGACCCAGGAGAAGATGTTTCGCTCCTTCGTCCGGTCGCTCTATCGAGAACGCTGGGTCGTCTATGCCAAGCCACCCTTCGGGGGACCGCAATACGTTCTCCACTATCTGGCCCGCTACACGCATCGGGTGGCAATCTCCAACCACCGGCTGGTCAACTTCGTCGACGGCAATGTGACCTTCCGCTGGAAGGACTACACCCATGGCTGCAAAAAGCGGCTGATGACACTCGACGCCAATGAGTTCTTGCGCCGATTTCTGCTCCACGCTCTACCCCGCGGCTTCGTCCGCATTCGCTCGTTCGGGTTTCTTGCCAATCGCCGCCGCACGGACTTGCTGTTATTGTGCCGCCGGTTGCTGCAATCGCAGCCGCCACCACGCCGGGCCGAAGAATCGACATCAGCAGCGGTATCTCCACCGCTCGCCCCACTTTGGCGGTGCCCGAAATGTGGTGGCCCAATGGCCGTCGTGGATCGGCTCACGGCCCCACAGCTCCACTGGGAGTTGACGAGGATCGGAGCAACACTTGACACGTCTTAGCCGACCGTCAGGGACAGCCTTGCGGTATGCTCAGGAACGCGCGCGCGTTCCTAGTGTGTCCGGACGCGCTCAGGATCGCTTTCGGCCTTCCAAGTTGTCAGAGAAACGGGTTGGCCTATGACTCGCATGCCTGCCCAACACAACCAACATGGCCTGTCGCGCCACTCTGCCTCCATCCACTCCACCGAACAGGCTCATCGAAATCCCATTCAAAACCCATAGCCGCCCGCGTCCGCCGCAAACGCGAGCGGCTTCCTTCAAACGTCGCTATCCGAACTGACCGGCGGTCCGCATTTCGTCAAGACTCTGCCTCAAGGCGCCGGTCACTCCAGATAGCGTTCTAGCGTTATCGGGGAATAATCCAACGCGTCCTCAACACTCGAACGCACATTTCCGGTAACGCGGTTACTCGGGAGTTGGGAGTTTCGCGGCCGCATCTCATATTCATGAGTCATCTTGCGGTTCTGATAGGCTACGCGCCGACTAACGCAAAGAGGGATAGTTTCGACAAACTTATGTGGCCCGCAATGGTCGCCTTCTAATCAAGACGGTTCTGGATGGGACGCTTCCCTGATCACCCTTATCCATAACTGACATCCTGAGCGCGTTGACGCTGACGGCGCTTCGCGCCCGTCAGCCAGGATGGCACTGAGGTGGAACTACTCGATCAACCCCAGTGCGTGATACGGTTCCAGCAAAACCTTGACTTGAGCGCCTTCGAACAAGATCGCCTTTCCACCACGCAAGCCTTTCAACCTCCTCTTGCTTTTCGTCGCAACATGCGGCGGGAAACGTAGCACTGCAGTCTTGGCAACGCTAGCTGTGTTAGCCAACAAGAGAAGAGTTCCTCCACCACCACCTAGCGCACGGAATTCGACCGCCGGCGCGCCTTCTTGAAGCACGACCGAGACTTTGTTGTGCTCTAACAGCAAGGGGCACATTTCTGCGATCTCGTTGTTGATCTGTTTCACCGCTTGCCACAACGCAGGCTGTTCCTTCGCGATGTTGGTGCCCTTCTTGCCCGTGACATTGTTGTAGGAGTAATAACCGATCCCATCTGCGCCGTGGATCAGCGAGAGATAGGCCATACATCTCAGCTCAGCGGGCGTTGGATAACGGTCCTTCGTCTGCCACGTGAAAAGTTGAAGAATCGGGAGCAAGGGTTTCCTCCCACCGCTGGCGGTGTTTGCGCGCTCGACAGCCTCGCCTACGCTGCGCACGGGCTGGTAGGGGACCGGGTAGAGGTACGGGGCCGACACGTCGAGCACTTTCACCAATTCCTCATAGCGTTCCTTCGACGGCACTTTGTTCGCGTACACGCCCTTCGGCTCGTCTTCCCAATAGCCGATCGCATTCATGATGGCGCGATTGGGGACCAACCTTCGCATCGTCGCCAGATCCGCCTTCGCCTTCTCCAGCAAATCCTGCTTCCAGTAGAGAGCCGGGCTATCCATGCCGACGCCGATGAGCACACCAGCGTGTTTCTTTACCGGGCGTTTACCGACATGAACCGCCGTGTAGAATCCATTCGCAAGGAGCTTGTCCGAGACTTCGGGTTTGCCCAAGAGCGTATTGAAGCCGTGCTCGCGAAACATCTGCAGCGACGCGGGATCGGTCGGTACGTCGTACATTAGGATCGGGAAGAACGGTTTGCCGTTTACTGTGAGCCGTCCGTACTCGTCGCTGGCCGTGCTCTGGATGGGAGGCAACGTGTTACCGGCAAACACAATCGAGCTCTTCAGGAAAAACGCCCACACCACCAAGAATGAATAGATTCGATTCATAAACTCCCATCGAGCGCCGCCATAGTGGCGTCGGCTGGTTTGCCCGCGCCGTGCGGCGGCTTCACACGAGTTTTTTGGGTTGGAGGCTGAAAAGGCACGGGCGCCTTCGAACTACGGTCGGCGTTATGGTGCTTCCGTCATCGTGTGTTGGTATCCCAACTATAACTCATCTTCGTGGTATGGTTTGAGACTCAAATCATTCGGCTGGCGGTCCAGGATTTGTGCGGCAGTGTCAGAGACGAAAAGAGCGAAGTGAGAGCGGTTTTACCGTCGGCGCTACCTTCGTCCATGTCTTCGATGAGGTTAGAATCCACCGAGTCTTGTCAAGACGCTCATGCCGGTCATTGGCGGGGCTAGTTGTGTAACAGGAGGAAGAAGCATGTTTGCGCTACTCATGGGGCTCAAGACCATTTCACCAGATGAACTGCATCAACTGATACAAAAGCAGCAGGTGACTGTCATCGACGTCAATTCACGGCACAGCTGGATAAAGGCGCGTGTTCCGGGCGCATTAAATCTTGATCCTGCGGATTATAATCACACCGATCTACCCCCAAACAAAGAATCGAGCCTGGTGTTCTATTGCTCTAATCCCATGTGCAGAAAGGCACCCAATGCGGCTCGCCGGGCCAAGAAGATGGGTTATGCCAATGTCAAGGTGATGTCAGCGGGTATCAGCGGATGGCTTGCCACTAAGCTACCGACAGAAGGTGGAGAGTGAGCTTGCGCCTAACACTTATGAGGCCTCCCTGAGGAGGCCCGATGAAATTCTATACGCCGTTACTCTCATGGAAATTGGACACTTCCGGGAGCATATCCAATGCCCTCACGATGGCCGTCCTGCGGGCACAGGATTGAGAACATGGCCGAACGCTATGTCATAGGTGTGGATGGCGGCACGGAGTCGCTACGCGCCGGAGTATTCGACCTGCAGGGCCGGCCGCGCGCCTTTGCCTCTTCCGCCTACTCAACGAACTTCCCGCAGCCGAGCTGGGCGGAGCAGAATCCCGATGATTGGTGGCGTGCGCTCGGCTTGGCAGTGCGCCAGGCTGTGCAAGAAGCGAAGATCCGGCCCGACGAGGTGGCGGCCCTCTCGGTCGATACCACCTGCTGCAGCGTGGTGGTGTTGGATGCTGCAGGCAAGCCGCTACGTCCAGCGCTCATCTGGATGGACGTACGCTCGGGCGACATGGCGGCAGAGGTGGCGGTTTCCGGCGATCCGGCACTGGAGGTCAACAGCGCGGGCGCCGGGCCGGTTTCGGCGGAATGGATGGTGCCGAAGGCGCTGTGGCTCCATCGGCATCAGCGCCCGCTGTTCGACCGCGCCGCCCATGTCTGCGAGTTTCAGGACTACATCAACTATCATCTGACCGGCCGCATGGTGGCCAGCATCTGCAACGCCTCCGTGCGCTGGCACTACCATTCGCGCCGCGGCGGCTACCAGCCGAGCCTTCTGCGCCGCCTAGGGCTGGAGGCGCTGCTGGAGAAATGGCCGCGGGACGTGCTGCCGCTGGGCGAGGTCATCGGTGGGCTGACCGCCGCTGCGGCGGCGCATCTGGGTCTTCCGAAGGGCCTGCCGGTGGCGCAGGGCGGCGCTGACGCGTTCATCGCCATGATCGGCCTCGGCGTCGTGCGGCCAGGACGCCTCGCGCTCATCACCGGTTCGTCGCACCTTCAACTCGGCGTCAGCGACAAACCGCTACATGGCAAGGGCATCTGGGGAACGTATCCCGACGCGGTGATTCCCGATCTCCACATCGTTGAAGGCGGGCAGACCTCCACCGGCTCCATCGTCAACTGGCTCAAGCATCTGCTGCCCGATAGCATCAGCTTATGACAAGCTTAATGCCGAGGCGAAGGCCTTGCCGCCGGGCGCGGAAGGGTTGGTGGTGCTCGATCACTTCCAGGGCAACCGCACGCCCTACACCGATGCGAATGCGCGCGGTGTGATCTCCGGACTCACGCTCAAGCATGGGCCGGCGCATCTGTACCGTGCGATGATCGAGGGCGTGTCGTTCGGCACGGCGCTGATCTTCGAGACCATGCGCGCCAATGGTTTCTCCCCGAAAGAGGTCGTGATCTGCGGCGGCTCGACGCGCTCGGATCTATGGATGCAGATACACGCCGATACCGCCGGCCTGCCGCTGGTGCTGACGGAGGTTGCCGATGCGCCTGCCCTGGGCTCGGCGATCCTCGCTGCCGTGGGCGCCGGCTGCTACAGCAACATGATCGAAGCGTCGGACGCCATGGTGCGGGTGGTCAGGCGCGTCGAGCCGGACCGCGCCCGCCACGCGGCGTATCAGCCATTCTACGAAGCTTACAAGGATACCTATCCGGCGATCGCCGATATCGTTCATCGCCAGACGCGCATCGGGCGCTAGAGACCAAAGGGAATCACCACGCTGGGTGGGCAGGCCGGTGACGGAGCTGTCAAATCCTCCTGTCGATGACCGAAAAGAATCCGATCTTGAAAGGAAGGACTTATGACATCGCTTACTACGCAGCGCCGTTCTTTCATCAAGTGGCTTGCGGGTGCTCCTTGTTCTTGCCACCATCGCCGGACGTGACTTGTCGAACAAGTTGTCGGCGGCTGTCGGCAAAGCACCCACCGCCAACGTCTATGAACGAATCGGGGTGTGACCCTTCATCAACGCGCGCGGAACCTGGACGTATCTGAGCGGCTCTTTGGAGCTGCCCGAAGTCCGCACAGCCATGGAGGCGGCTTCCCAGCAATTCGTGGACATGTTCGAGCTCCGGGCCATGGCGGCTGCGACGGCCGCGTGTATTGCAGGCAAGGATCAAGCCAGGATCTGGCAGTTGCCCGATACGACGGGCCTCAAGCCTCAAGGCGCTCCAACGCACGCCGGAAGATCTCTGGATCCGGCTTGCTTATGCCCTCCGCTGCGGAAATCAGGATGGTGTCGAAGGAGGAGGAAAGCGAAAGGCACTCCAGTTTGCGGCCTCTGCATGCTGACAGAACCATTCGTAATGAGGCCGAGCCTCAACCCGGCTGATCGAAGCGCGGAGAGCGTGTGCGCCACGTCAGGGAAGAGCACGCAGGCGCTCGGAAAGCCTGCCCGGTAATCGACGAGTAGATCTGTGGCTAACGGAGGCGGAAGATCGAATTCACTCACGAGGCCCGTGAAGAGCTCTTCACGTGGTCCATACCCGTCACGATCGAGGCGAACGAGAGTTTGAACGTACCGATCCGAGTGGACGGCGCCGAGAGAGGAGACGAACCGCTCCCGCTGCTTACGAACAAAGAGCTCGAAGCTTCGGCGGCGGTCGAGGAGAGTGCCGTCGAGGTCGAACAATACGGCGTGAATCTCGTGTTCCATCCTCATTCGGGCAAATGCCTATCTAGGCCTGCCTAACGCCTAAGTTAACCAGCTGCTCTGCCACCGACGCGAAGCGGCGGCGGCAGAGACGTCGGGTTTTACACATGGTGGCCCCTCACCGAAACCTGCCTTGATGGAATCGCAAGGGCTTCGTAGAAAGGAAAGGCTGGCCACGACTCTAGCTTGGAGCGAGGTACTCCGAGACCAGAACGAGATCTTTGATCACCGACTGGTACTCGACATGGGTTTCATGTTCGATCGTGCGCCAACGCTTGCCCTCGTTCTCGGTCATGTAGGCCCGATACTCGGGAGCGCCGGGGAACTTGATGTTGTCGGCCACGACCCAGGCGCCCGGTCGCAGCCAATTCTGTTCGAGGATGCGCCGCAAGTCGGGCAGGTAGGCTTCCTTGGCGTGGTCGATGAACACCAGATCGACCGAGCCGGCGCCAAGGCCATGCACGGTTCGCAGCGCGTCAATGGTTTTGCCGCCGTCACCCAGCGTGCCCACGACAATGGTCACCCGCCTGCCCACGCCTGCGTGGTCAAGAATGCGGCGGGCGATCTCGGCGTTCGCCGCATTGAATTCGATCGAGACGATTTGCGCAGACGGCGCGGCGACCGCCATGCGCAAGGCGCTGTAGCCGCAGTAGGTTCCCAGTTCGAGCACGCGCGCCGGCCTGGCTTTGGCCATTGCCGCATCGAGAATGCGGCCTTTCTCGTCCCCTACATTGATTAGGATGCTCTGGTTGTAGCCGAACTCGTCGATGACCCTGATGACGTCCGCCGCGTCCCCGTGGCGCGCATGCGCAAGCACATATTCGGCAAGCCGCGCTTCACGCCCGTCTCCGACCTGCCACTGCGTCGTGAGGTGCTTCATGCCAAAAACGAGCCGCCAGAAGGACCAGCGCAGGAAAGGGATCTTTCTCCAGCTCGATGCCATGTCAATCTCCGATCATCGTCAATGTGGCCGTGAGCATCGCACCCGATTCATGAACCTTGGTGCGTAACAAGTGATCATATAGTTCTGGATATCATCGCAACCCGGAGTATCACAACGCTTGTTTCAATCTAGATCTTAAGGGCAACCGCGTGCCAAAATGATAAAGGAAGGAGAAATCTCTATGAAATTGGCGAAAGTAGCGTTGCTATTGACCTTGGCGTCGGCGCCGGTCTGGGCGCAGGTCAATGCGGGCGAACAGCAACCCGAAGCCAGCCTTCCCTTTACCATGACCACGACCGCCACCTTTGGATTGCCGTGGCGGGTGGCCTTCCTGCCCGATGGCCGCATGTTAGTGACCGAAAAGATCGGGCCCATTTGGTTGGTGTCCGCGCAGGGAGAGAAGATCGCGCCGTTGGCCAATACGCCCCCCGTCTATTGGCAGCGCCAGAACGGCATGCTGGGCGTCTTCGTCTCGCCCCATTACGCCACCGACCAGAGTATCTATCTCACCTATATAGAGCCGGGTGACTATGGCGGGGGCCAGGCGTTGGCCCGCGCCAAGCTGAACACCAGCCCCCGCAATCCTAGACTGGAAGATTTCAATGTGCTGTGGCGCCAGATGCCCAGGGGTAGGGGCGGCCAGGCGGGAGCGCAGGTCGCTTTCTCGCCTGATGGCCAGTATCTGTTCCTCGCGGTTGGCGACCGCCAGCGCATGACGCCGGCCCAGGATCCGGACCAGCCCGTCGGCAAGATCCTGCGACTGACGCTGGATGGCAAACCCGCCCCCGGCAATCCCAACTTCGGCAAAACGGGTGCTGCCACTATTCTTCTAATCGATCCGCCCAGCGACACCGAAGTTGCCAAGACAGCGAAGCCGGTGAGCACCTATACCTTTCCCGGCCCCAACCTGACGCCAGCGGAAACCTGGGCTAGTGGCTTCCGCGCACCCTATGGCTTGGCGTTTTCGCCCACCGGCGAATTATGGGAGGTCGAACATGGCCCGCGCGGCGGCGACGAGCTGAATCTGATCGAGAAGGGCAAGAATTACGGCTGGCCAGTCGTCTCCTATGGCAAGAACTATAACGAGGTGCCCATTCCTAATCACGAGACGCGGCCCGACTTCGCGAAGCCGGTGCTTTATTGGGTGCCGGTGATCGCGCCGGGCAATCTGATGTTCTACCGCGGCACCAAGACCTTCCCGCAATGGGACGGCAGCGGCTTCATCAGCGGCCTGGTCAGCATGACGCTGAATCGCATCGTCTTTGACGGTAAAGGCGGAGCCAAGACAGCTGAGCGCTGGAACGTGGGCAAGCGAATCCGCGATGTGGAACAGGGTCCTGATGGCTCGCTGTGGATGCTGGAAGACGCCAACCCTGGCGCCCTGATCCATGTGACACCCAAGTGATCACTCTGCGTTAGGTCAACAAGAAGCAAAAGGGCAGACTGGCCATTCAACGATCAACATTGGCGTAGGCTTCCAGGAACCACGCTGACGTCTGTTCGCTCCAGGCATTGCGGAGAATATAGAAATTCCCGTCATCGGCCCGTACTTTGAAATAGGTACTTTCAGGGCCATACCACTGGTCCTGGATCTCCAGCACTTGGTAGTCTCTTTCCCCCAAAAAGAACCTCACCGGCCGCTCATCCGCTTTGTAGCCGGAATAACACTCCACTCGGATCTTCATCTCCTCATTCTACAGCACCAAGAATTTCAAGAGAGGATCTCATGATCCGCAGAACCGCCAAGCTCCGTTTGTTTTTTCATGCTCTATCTCTGTTCGGGAATTAGAATATCGATGCCCGACACATCTGTTGTCGGCAGAAGCTGTGCCAATTCTGAGAATGGCACCGCGCTTCTGACCAGATTCTATCTCTCAGCAAGCAATTCGATGACGTTGCCAACTCTATCTCTCGATCGAGACAATAGGCTTAGTAAGGCAGCGCTCGACTAACCGCTCATTCAATTCCGCACCCAGCCCGGGTTGATCTGGCAAGCTCCACAGCCCGTCCTTTAGCTCTGGTTCAGGCCCGGCCAACTCCTGCCGCAGTAGCGAAGGGAAGAGAGCGGGATGATAGAGCTCAGTGATCGGGCAGTTGGACGCAGCTGCGGCGAAGTGGCGCGTGGCCGCCACAGTCAAACCCGTCTTCCAGGCATGCGGGACACAGTCCAGCCCGCGTTCTGCAGCCATACGAGCGGCCCTCACCGCTTCGGTCAAGCCCCCAACTCTTCCCAGGTCAGGCTGGATGACATCGCAATGGCCGCGGTCCATCAATTCACGAAATTCATGGCGGGTCTGCAGGAACTCTCCTGCAGCAACCGGAGTCGAAGTCGCATCGGCGAGACGCGCTAAGCCGTCCAGGTCGTCGGTATGGAGTGGCGTTTCCACAAAGAAGAGCTTGTCTTCTTCGACTCTCTGGAGCACCCAGAGGGCTTCGTTCGCAGTCTTCCAGCGGTAGCCAACATCAATCATCAGGACTGTGTCGAGACCTGCGATTCCTCTGCATTCATGGACAAATTCGGTGAGCTGGCGGTCGCTGATCAAATCACCAAAGAGCATTTCCATCTTGAATGCTTTGAAACCGAGACTCAGAGCCTTGTCCATCAATTCCAAGCAGCTGCGATGCACCTCCTGCCAAGAGCGCCCCTGAGGCATGCTAGGAAACAAGGTGGCATAGGGAGTCACGGTTTGACGTGCAGGGCCACCCAACAGGCGGAAACACGGCACTCCCAGCAACTTGCCTCTCAGGTCATGCAGGGCAATATCTATGGCCGACAACAGCATAATGCCGAGGCCGCGCCGCCCGTGATAGATCGTGCCTTCGTAAATCCGGTCCCAGAGTTGTTCGACCTCAAGCGCGTTTTTTCCCAACAGCAGGTCTCGTATGCTGCGGCTCCAAATGTGGGCAGTGGGCGTTTCAAGCAGGGCCGCAATCGCGTTGGGCGGCGCGTCGGTCTCACCTATTCCCTGGACGCCATTCTCGGCGGTGATTCGAATGACTGCTGTTTCTGCCGCCCCATCACAATCGTGGGGATTGACCTGGGGAGAGCGAACTTGCAGACACTCAATCTTAGTAATTTGCATGGGCTTTCACTCCACGGCTTCTTGATGCGTGTGCACACGCTAACACCGAAAACTAGCGATCCTTCATACGGGCAGAGTGGCCAAGTTGGTTTTGAATTCGGGCTTTCCCGGAATTTCCGATCTCATGTGAAACAACTGCCCACCGAAGTAGCCGGAATTCGGATCGTAGCCGGGAGGCATGAGAGGCATGGCTTCGGACTTGCCGGCGGACGTAATGTAAAGGTCCAGAAGTTGAGGTCCTCCAAAAGCTACTGAGGAGGTCTGTTTGGCTGGCGTCGCAATGCGCCGCTCCTCGTGTCCTTCCGGGTCATAGCGAACCACGCAGCCGCCATACCACTGCGCCGACCAGAGGAAACCCTCAGCGTCGACGGTCAATCCATCGGGGAGTCCCTCATGGGCTGGAACCTGAACCAGCGTTCGGCGATTTCGCAGGTTACCCGATTCCGGGCTGTAATCGTACGCATAGATTCGCCGAGCTGCGGAATCGGTGAAGTAGAGCGTTCTGCAGTCGGGAGAGAACGCTAGCCCATTGGCCAGATGAATTCCCTCATCTACGACGCGCGCCGTTCCATCCAAATCCACGCGAACCAGGTTCCCAAGCGGGTAGTCGGACCGGCCCGGATCATAGAACCAGGAGCCGGCAAACAAGCGGCCGCGTGGATCGGCAATGCAATCGTTCATCTGGCACTCAGTGCCATCGGCCTCTTCGGCGATCCGGCGGAGCTTCCCGTTGCCATCCCAGTACCAGATTCCAGTATTATTGGTAATGACAAAGCCGCCTGAGGCATCGCGAGCGGCACCATTGATTTCAAGGCCCTGCTTAATGATTTCATGCTGGTTGGCTGCAGGCCGATATCGGTAGAACTTGAGGCCAACGCAGTCTGTCCAGTAGAGTGCTCCTGCCTCCCCATCCCAAAGCGGTCCTTCGCCGCACAGATCTCCGTAATCAGCAATAATGGTCAACCTGCTCACACGGGCACCTCCAGAATGATTCACAGCCAGGTACGTTGCTTCGAGTAGTTGCAGTGCCCAGAAAGGAAAGGTTTGACTTAAACGGCAAGGTGCCAGTATACGCCGTATGAATCTTTCGACGAACAATGAGTAGCATCTCAGACCGTAGGTGGCGGGATTTCAGATTCTCCTCCAACGCCACTAGTCCCCGGGGCGGCTAGTGACCCAAAACCGTAAGGGTGAAGATTATCCATGCTCAGACTCACGATCATTCGGAAATCCTTAGGAAAGAAATGATGAGCCCTTCTTGTTCCGTCTCGGAGCACACGATTGATCGTAACTACCGGGCCGTAACTCTGGAAAATGACCTCCTTGCCATCACAGTGTTGCCGGAAAAAGGCGCCGACATTTACCGTTGGATTTACAAACCGCGAGGAGTTGACGTGCTCTGGAAATCCCCATGGGGCCTGAAGCATCCAGGCAGTGGGGTCTCGACAGCCGGCACAACCGAAGAGGCCTGGCTCGAACACTATGAGGGCGGCTGGCAGGAAATCTTCCCAAACGGAGGAGACGCCTGCGTCTACAAGGGATGTCACCTCAACTTCCATGGGGAAGTTTCCGTTCTCCCGTGGGATTATTCGATCGCGCGGGGTAACCAAAGCGTCAGTGCCGAGTTCACTGTCGCGACGTATCGCAGTCCCTTTACCTTGCGTCGTAGGCTGACAGTGGAAGCAAGGAGGCCTGTCGTGCAGATCCACGAAACCCTCCTCAATCGTGGCGAAGAAGAAATGCACTTCATGTGGGGCCATCATCCTGCCTATGGCGCTCCGTTCCTCGACGGCAATTGTTACATTCAGCTTACCGGCGCTAAGTTTCAGGCTCATGATGTGGAAATCTCACCTCTCGCCCGGATAGCGGCGGGGACAGTGGCACAATGGCCGCAGGTTCCCGGCAAATCAGGAATTGTCGACTTGAGCCGTGTGCCTCCGAGCAGCGAACGCCACTGCGAGTTTGGGTATCTGCGCGAGCTGCAGGCAGGCTGGTACGTAATCACGAGTCCGACTCACAACTTCAGCGTTGGATTGACTTGGCCGGTCGAGGTTTTCAAGTACCTCTGGTTTTGGCAGGAGTTGCGTGGCTCCTTTGGCTATCCCTGGTACGGCAGCGGTTACGTGATGGCCATCGAGCCCTTCACCAGTATTCCTGGCACAGGACTTCAAAATGCGATTCTTGCAACCACGGCGCCCATCATTCCTGCTGGCGGAACCGTTGAAGTCCAACTCGCTGCCTGGTTTGTGGATGGCCAGCAACGACTCGAGTCTCTTGGGTTATGAGGAACCAATTGATCTTGGCGAACCTTTCGCGACATCTCGACATTGCTGATGGATGAAAGCTGCGCAAGAAGGGAGAATGATGGATAGCAGCCACGCACTACTCAAAGGAATAACTTGGAATCACAGCCGAGGCTATCTGCCAATGGTTGCGACTGCCCAGCGATTTTTGGAGATGAATCCTTCAGTCGAGGTTCGTTGGGAGAAACGCTCCTTGCAGCAATTTGCCGACTTTCCTATCGAGAAATTGGCCGAGACCTTTGATCTTCTGGTCATTGATCACCCATTTTCCGGTTACGCGGCTGCCCATCCTGTCTTGCTGCCGTTGGACGAGCATCTCTCGAAGGACTTCCTCGCGGAACAGACCCGCGAGTCCGTAGGCAAGAGTCATGAGAGTTATTACTATGGTGGTCATCAGTGGGCCCTGGCCATTGACGCTGCGACTCCAGTAAGTTGCTCGCGCCCGGATCTAGCAGAGCGTTACGGAGTCTCAATTCCAGAGACTTGGGAAGAGTTGTTGAGTCTAGCTAAACTCGGGAAAGTGGTAATGCCGTGCATTCCAGTGGACTGCCTGATGCACTTCTTCATGCTTTGCGCGAGCCTGGGTGAGGAACCCTGCTCCCAGACGCAGCGCCTCATCAGTCAGGATGTTGGAATGCGGGCCCTCATGATGCTAAAGGAGCTCTCATCGCTCTGTTCCCCTGAAATCTTCGGCTGGAACCCTATTTCCGTCTATGAAGCAATGACCTCGCGTGACGACTACGTCTACTGTCCTTTTGCTTACGGATATTCCAACTACGCACGACTTGGCTACGCCCGCACCCAGCTCCAGTTCGGCGACTTGGTACAGATCGGATCGAACGGACCTGGACGCTCAACCTTGGGAGGCACTGGGCTGGCCGTCTCTGCCCATTGTACGCACAAGCAGGCAGCCCTCAACTACCTACGGTTTGTCACAAGTTCTGAGTGTCAAAGGACTCTTTACGCCCACAGCGGCGGTCAGCCTGCTCACCGCAGTGCCTGGACGGACGACGCGCTGAACCAGCATTGCGGAGATTTCTTCCGTCGGACCATAGCCACGGTTGAGCGGGCATACCTGCGGCCGCGATACGATGGGTATATTAGCTTTCAGGACAAAGCTGGAATCTTGCTGCACGAATCTCTTCGGAAAAAAGAGGATGCTCGGACCTCGATTGAAAGGCTGCAACGACTCTATGAGCAACGAGTGTAGCAAGGGGGATATTGCAACACACGGGCTGACGCCTTGACGCGGGATCCCGACTCGATCCCAAAACACAGTTACTTCTTAGCGACTCTTGTTTTTCTTGGATTCGTATTCCTTTTGCTTTTTCAAGAGTTCCGGAGCCGGCGGATAGACATCACGGAAGCGATACTCTCTTTCTCGCACCAGATGCCGCTCGTAGTCTTCGAGCGCTTCATGCTCACTTCCTTTTTGCAGCACTGTGGCCAGCAATTCTGGCGGGAAGAAAATAGCTCCTTCGTCAGTCGCCACTACGACGTCACCTGGTAACACGGTCGCTGTCCCAATCCGCACCGGCACATTCCATTCGGCACCCACCCATGTAGCCCCGCTGACGTGGTAGAACCGGGCAAAGACAGGGAAGTCCTTAAACGGCTCGCCTCTTAACTCGGCCAGATCACGAGAGGCACCATCGATGATGACGCCGGCAGCCCCGCTCAGTTTCATTCCCAAGGCACTAATGTCCCCCATGAAGACCGTTCCCTCTGCACCGCCCAAATCGACGACAAGAACATCTCCCGGTTTGGCCTCTTCAGCTGCTCGTGCATGATAGCCAAACGGCCAATCACCTTCTTTGGCCAAGGTTTCGAGAGCACGCCGCAGGTCTGGGCGCGCCGGCAGATAGCGAATCGTCAAAGCGCGACCGACGAGGACTTGCCCCGGGCGGGTTCCTGTAAAACCACGAACGTAACCACTCTTGTAGTCACCGAGCTGACCCCAGATGGTTTCAAATTGCAGCTTCTTGAGGCGATCGAGCTGCTCCTGTGACACCGATGGTCGGGAAGGACGCAGGACATCCATGATGGCAGAGTAAGAATTGCGGTTCGTCCGAAAATTGGGCGAAGGAGGGACATCGGGTGGATAGTTTTGGTTGATTGGCTTTTGGGCATCCAGTGCAAGAACCAAGCAGTGAAAGATCATGAGTAGCGAGCAAGCTCGGGCCGTTGAGACGCGGAAGCGGAGGGCTCTCACCCTGCAGCTGTGAAAAAATTCAAAACTTTGGTTTCCCTTGCCTATGCGAGCCGGAGAGTGGATCGGGGTGAGAGGGCGTTGTACCGGATTGCGTTCGCGGTGGCGTAGCCGCGTGAGTTACCCGACGCTCGAAACCCAACGCCTCTCTAATTTTCCTCATTGGGTCTGGCGGCTACATTATGAACAATCCTCACCCTTACGTCTTGCCTCCATCGTGCTACGGAAAGAAATCCGTTTACTCCGTTGATCCAAAAGCATCGATTAGTCTAGCGTCTGTCATCGGTCGGAAGAAGTTTCAGCGCCAGCCTGCCCCCGCGGCGAGATCCGCAGGATTTGTGGGGCAAGATCCTCAAAAGATCCATGAGTCAGATCTGGTCTCCATCATTGTTGAATCTTCGGTTGATTCTGACTTGCTCAGCCCCAGTGCTGACGCCGCTAAGGCTCTCTCAGGGTCAGAGGAGATCAAAAAGCTGGAAGGTTCATTCTTTTCGGCGAAGGTCGGGACCAAGACGTTACAAACCCTCATTCACAACCCGGATGTGCATCGCCTCCAGAGCAAGAAACTTCATGTTCCCCATCTCGACAAGGTATCGTTAGATGTAGGTATCTTGACGACTGCTGGGAAGAGAGCCATCGCTGAAACCGGAAAAGGAGTCTTGATTGGCATCGTTGATACGGGATTCGATCTTGCCCATCCGATGTTCAGCTCAAGGGGAAATCTGCGGGTTGACGCATTACTCGACCAGACAACTGGCAAAGAGTACACGACTGCTCAGCTGAGCAAAGCGTGGTCAAAAGGAACCGGCCCGGGTGCTGACGAGGACGGGCATGGAACACACGTGGCTAGCATTGCTGCTGGATCATCCTTTAAAAAGCTGGAAGGTATTGCACCTGATGCGAGGTTGCTTTTGGTGAAGACGGATTTTATCAACACCGATGACGCCGTGGCCTGGATCTTCAAGAAGGCTAAGGGGATCCCTTGTGTCATCAACATGAGCCTAAGACATCATTTTGGATCTCACGACGGCACAGATGCTGAGGAACGATTCCATCGGACCACTACCGGGCCGGGAAAAATCATCGTAGTTTCTGCGGGTAATGAACGGGACGACAGGATTCACATCGGACGTGCATTCAAGCCTGGAGACCTTGAGGTTGTATTGTTCGACGTTCAGAGAACCGAAGATCTACATTTCGTAACTCTTACCCTGTGGCACGATGAGCGCGATACTTTTGACGTCGAGTTGATCACCCCATCCGGCCAGGTTCTGCCACTGCCAACAGGCGGAGCCGTTGAGAACTACCAGTCGTCGGTGCTTGATATCGAGACCGCCACGAGACCTTACGTATGGAGCAATTCAGTACAGATCCAGATCTCACTGAGCTTCAAGAATGAGAAAGTACGGACTCGCGATCTTCGTAACTGGAAATTGAGAATCAGTTGCCGCGTTGCGGTCATCGGACGAATCGATGGCTGGTTTCATAATTCCGGTTACGCAGTTTTTAGGAATCATCTCCTCGTTGAACCTGATCGTACTGTCGGCATATGTGCAACAGGAGATGTTGTATCGCCGTTGCAAGTCATGTTACGCGCAATTCCTGGAGTAGCGATGTTGGCGTGATGAACGATGGTCAGGTGGTGCTTGGGAAAATCAGCCCGTTTAGTAGTCTTGGGCCGACACGCGATGGTCGACGGAAACCGGATGTGTCCGCCCCCGGCCAGTACGTTACGGCTGCACTGGCTGACCAGTCAGAGTTAGCTTCCAGCGACGATAGGGCCCAAGTGAACGCCCGATTGGTCACGATCGAGGGCACAAGTATGGCAGCACCCGCTGTGACTGGGTTGATTGCATTAATGTTACAGAAGAAGGGAACATTGGATGTGGCCCAAGCGAGGACGATCCTCATTCAGTCGGTTCGCAGCGACGCTCACACAGGGCCGAACAATACGTGGCATCCCGCGTACGGTTTCGGGAAGGTCGATGTACTGGCGGCACTGAATAAGTTGCCCTAGAATAAGGGGATGCGGAACGCATTGAGTTCTCAGGGATTTGGTGTTAAAGTCGACTCTTAGTTCTTGCGATGAGATTTGCTGCAGGAGGCAGCAACTTCTAGAATTTGCTCATCGATATCTAAATAAGGAGGTTTGCGATGTTTCTGAAGAAAGTGCAGATAAAAGAAACCAATGAGATGATGGCAGTTACTATCGAACCAATGCCTGGCCATTCCACTGAGGAGATAGTTAGTCATCTCAAGCGTTCGGGCGTAACGGACGTCAAAGAAATAGCTTCAGGGTTCATATCAGCCCAGATCGATCTGCCGGCTAAAAGAGCCATCGAAGCAATTGCTTACGTCCATCCCAAGCGACAAAAGCAGGTATTTGCGAGCCGGTGACCCCTCACAAGTTGCGAAATCCTCACCCGGACTCCCCCTCATCCCCTACTAAATTCCTTTTGACACCCTCGAAGTAGCTGGTGCTTCCGTCATCAATTGTTGCTGGGGTCAATTTAAGATGGTAGGCAACCATAGGTTCTTTAGAACCCGTGTGTGTCGTCAAAACTCCGTCAGGCAGTAAATTCAAGCAATTAAGTGCGGACCCGGGAACGGACTCTTTGCTATAAATCCGGCCTGTCCTTACTAAAAACTCCATCCGCATTGTGGGCGTTGAAGTTGATCCCTGATGGAACTATATTCCAGGAGTCATGTTTGCCCGTCCACCACTTGAATCTGATGAATGATTCTGGTGCCTGTCTTGGTTCTCAGTGATCCCGGTATGCGCGTTGTGCGGACAATGTCTTTCGCATGAGAATCGGCACCCAAAGGCGCAAATTGGCGGAACAGTTCATTCTGAATCTGCCACCATTGGTCGACTCTCTGCTGGAAAGCGTGCACTGGCTCCAACGCGTTGTTGTCACTGCGTAGCAACCAGTAAAGCCATAGGTTGTGGCCGTTGCTGCCTATGATCGATGGTACGGGTATTTGACCTTCCTTGTACAAAGCTTTGATTCCAGCCTCGCCTTGATCTCGGCTCATCCCAACATCCTGAAAGTCCAGGTCCAGAAACACCGCGTTGAGTTCGCTGAGTCGTTTGATGGACCGATCGGGCACCATGAAACCATGGCCACGTGGATTCTTGTTAGGCACTGGTTTGGCGCCCCAGAAACCATTGATCGAAAAATGGCAATCAGACAAATCACCTAGAACCGAAATGGAGTTTCGCAATTCTGAAACGCGGAAGGCGCACAGGTCTCTCCAGTTGTCGAGTCCATCTCCGGGCTTCTCGTGGAGCGTAATAAGGTTATTCGGCGCGCGATGAAACAGCAGCATCGCATCGACATCGATGCCGCTGTTCACGTGATTGTCGGCTGGAAAGGTTAGCATTGCACCAACCCAAGCTGGATCGCTGCCTGCCGGCGCCTACGGTATTCTTCTGGGTCTTTCATGATCAAGTCCAAGGCGAGTTTAATGGTGTTCTCGATGCCAAACATTCTGGATAGCTCCTTCTGGGGCCTGAGCCGGGCATAGCAGGGCGGGCGGTGATCAAGCACACTTCGGCGCCGTCATCAGCGCGCAGTTTTACGCTGGGTGCGGTAATCGCTAGATTGTTGGGGAATTCCCTACTGCAAAGGCTTACTTTCTGTCATATTAATGACATGGCCCTTGCTGCCGAAAAGAGAGTACCACAGAGCTTGCTCAATGCAAGTGGTTTTTATTCTTCAGATACAAATACTCTGCTCCTCGGTATTGGGTTGGCTGTGGGCTAGCACGTCAAGCAGTTTTTGGGGGCTTTTTGTGTCAAAAGTACAACTATTTTAGTTGTATGCTAAGGCTTTGGCTAAGACACTGACAGTGCTGGTACAAATTGAATAGTTGGAAAATACAAATAGACTAGTAGCATGCTAAACGGTGCCGTCCGCTGAATCGTTCGGCTGGGATGCGGAGCCTGGCGCGTAAAAATTTCTTGAATTCTTCGAAGTGCTCAACCCTCTTTCGCAGCGCTTGCGGGCTGGGTGGTGCCTTTCGTTGGAGAACAAAGAAGCCGATTCTGTGCCGAAAAAAGGCGCCGCAAAGCGGGCAAGCCTGCGTAGTCTCTTCGTCATGGTCTGGATTGATCCACAGCGCCACGCCACACAGACAGGTTTCCTGGGTCGAGCCGGGAGCAATGGGCAACTCGAGCCCCAGGCGCTGCAGATTTTCAGCATCCTTGACTGGAATTCCTATCGCTACTCTCAGTAAGCATGTCCTTTCATTAAAACATGGCCTAAGAGAAAGGGCCAGTGGTTTTCAGCAAATCTTGTTTGCTGGGTGTCCCATGATGGCCAGTGCCGTTTTCGTACTGGGTGCGCCGCTTGAGCAACGCTCAGCAGTTAGTGTGTGCCGTGGCTTAGGCGTTGTTGGGAGCTGCTAGCGCCGCAATCGATCGCATCTGGGCCACCACCACGATCGAGCAACGCGCCGCCTTTCATCGCATCACCTGCCTCAACAGCCGTGCTCCAGCAGATCTCGCCCTGGTTACGCCGCTCATCCAGCAGATCAAAGCCGCGTTGAGCAAGGTGCACTGACATGACCGTGAAGCAAAAGCTACTCAACGCATTGAATGCTGCCTTAGCGGATAGGCCAGCTGTGCGCAAAACAAAGAAGAAGCGATGCTCAGTTCGGCCGGCGACGCAGGAAGAGATTGAGCGTTTCAAAGCTTTAATGGCAAAGCATAAAGCGGAGCGCGCGAGCCGTGGCACTTGAAATTCATAGAACGGATTTCGACTGGCAGTGCCAGCATTGCCACAAGAATCTTAATGGCCATGCATCCGCCGATCAAAGCTGGCATGAGCCACCCGATGCTGGCAATATAGTGATCTGCTGGCACTGCTCGCGAGTCTACGAGGTGTCTGCGAAGCTGAAGTTAGTTCCGGCATCACCTCGTGTGCTTAAAGACGCTGAGGTAAGCCGAGCCTTGCAAGCCCGCCGTCGCGTCAAGAGCAAGTCCAACTAAATCTGCGCACTCACGCCCACCTCGTGGAAGGCCCCCATCTGCGGGGCGTTCGCTCGGCGCTGTTCTTCCGCCCTGGCCCGCCCGCTCTGCTGGCGGAAACTGGCTGATGGTTGAGCGCGCCCCATCCATGCCCGCAAGCGTCGTTGCTCCGCCTGGGGCATAGCGGCTGAGATCCACCCGAACGTAAACCTCCGGGTCGAAGTTCTCTTCCAGCTCTACAAATTTCATCTGGGCAAAATCGTTGGCCGTCGAGCGGGAGACCTGGGGGCTACGAATGGCAGTGCACCGAATCGATCCTGACAGCCACGCCCAGCACCGGAAAACAGCGCTGAGAATCGTTGTGCAGCGTCAGCGACGCTCAGAAACGCATGATGGTAAAAACGGTCGCCCCGCTTAGCAATTTCGAGCTTCGCATTCAGTCTCCACAGTGAGATCAGAGTCTCAAGTTGAACTGCTGAGCAGCAACGCTGACGAGGTGTTTACGGCCTCTCTGAGCGATGCTCCACGCAGCGCCCGAGATTCCTGCGCACTGGACCTGCAGCTTGGGGGGCACGAACTATCTGCCAGACTTCCTGGTCACAACTATGGTGATTACCTCTGAATCACTCAAGCTAGGACTGCCATTGTCCGCAACATGAATTGTCAAAGTGTAGGTGCCGAGCTGCTTTTTTGTGGGTGCCCACGTGAACACGCCCGTATTTAGATTAACGCTGGCCCCAGCTGGCACGCCGCCAGCAAGGCTGTACGTGAATGCGTTGGCGGGCCAAATCTGGGTCCGTTGCCGTTGCAGTCAACGTAAGCTGGGTTTCAGCTCGAGACCTGCCTGGTTCCAATCGAGCCTAAAACTGGCGGGAGATTCTTCTCCTGAACGGTCAGGTTTATCGCGGATTGCGTTGCTATCAAACCGTCGCTGACACGAATCTGGAATGGATAACTGCCAGGCCCTTATTCTCCTCTGCGGGCGTCCACCAGCTGAAGACGCCAACGCCGGTTCCAGGATTAATCGATGCACCTGCAGCCGCTCCTACCAGCGAAAAGGTCAAAGCCTGAGCTGGCTGGTCGGCATCGGTGCCATTTGCGTCAAAGGTGTAGGCAGTGAGTTCATCGAAAGTTGCTGATGAGGGCACTCCTGTCAGCAGTGGAGCCTGGTTGATTTCGTTGACAGTGATGCTGAAGGTTTCAGAGTCGAATAGTGCAGGAGTACCGTCATCGGTCACTCTAACTGTCACCGTGTAGTTCGCCCCTCCGGTCTCTTCGCCGGGTAACCAGATAAATACCCCAGTAGCGGGATCGATAGCGGCTCCAGCGGGTGCTCCCCAGTCCAAGCTATAGGTCAGCGCATTGCTTGAGTCCGGATCTGTAGCAGCTACAGCGAAGGTCAGTGTGATCGCCTCACTAGCACTTCGATTGCCGATGGAACCCAGTACAGGTGGATTGTTGATCGGGCCACGATCGTGAAGAGAAAAAACGTCTGGAAAGCCGTTGTTATCGGGCGCTACAAGGTTTGTCGCGGTTGAAGAAATCACAATAGCGCCCGTCCGGACTGATTACCGAGTCCACGCTCGCTCCATTGGCTTCGTTGCCGAGTGTATCGACACTCACTCTACTGGTGGTCTGGGTCAACCGATCGCGCACAAACGCGTCGGTGAGACCATTGGTGTCATTGCTGACCAAGTTGTTGGCATTTGACAGGAACACCACATGCCGACCTTCTATACTGATCTTTGGCCGCAGAGAGGCGCCGATCGCCTCGCCTCCTACATTTGCCACATTGATTTTTTCAATAGCTCCCGTTGCAACCTGTTGGACAAACAGATCGTAGATGCCGTCAGCGGCACCGGTGAGACCGTTATAGAGATCAGAAGCAAACACCAGGTAACTGCCATCGGCACTGAGATCGAAGTCTTTGGTATTCGCATTCCAGCGTCACATTTTCTCCGGTTTGGAAATCGTGGACGTAGATCACCGGGCAACATCTGGCGGGGCCGTAGAAATAGAGGAAGGCAACGTACCGTCCATCGGCACTAATGGGAGTTGGCGGGCGGCGCTTGAACAGTCGATCTGCGATCGAACCATAGTCGCCAGGAGTCAAGGGTGTGCTTGCCCAGGTCGTAATTCCGGTTTCCCGGTCATGAACGAAGGTATCGTGATATGTGTTGTTTACTGACGTGAGGTTATTCGCCGTCGATGTGAAGGCCACGTAACGCCCGTCGCGGCTGATGAAGGGGTTAATGCTGCCTTTTTCGAAGAAGAGACCCGGCCCGTGGAACGCCTCGTTTCCGGCGCTGTCGACGCTCACTCTTGTCGTGACGCCCAACTCGCGATCACGAACAAAGACATCGGTCATCTCGTTGGTATCGCCGGGAACCAGGTTCGTGGCATCCGACTCGAAGGCAATGTAGCGTCCGTCAGCACTGATACTCGGATAGGAACTCGTCCCGTTAACCTGTGTCCCAGAGCTGTCGACACTAACTCTCATCGTAATCCCGCTGACTCGGTCTCGGACAAAGACATCAGTCACGCCATTTGTGTCGTTGTCGACAAGGTTGGAAGCCTCGGAAGCGAAGGCTATGAATCGTCCATCAGCGCTAGTGGAAGGAAGTGAACTTACTCCATTCGCAAAGCGTATCAAGAAGTTTCTGTTCCCATAGGCCGATTCGCGGATCACAGGCCCATGGAATTGTCTGCGTCTCACCGCAAATGCATTACGTTCTTATTGCGTACGAAGCTGAACACCCATCAACTTGGCAGGATAAGTCCCAAAGTTTTCAATATCCAGGCTAGGAGGGGATTCTCTCATTCATGGTCAGGAGAGGTGAGTGATGGGATCTCACTGATGGGCGGCTTGGCTATGCTCTTCCACATGGAACTCAGTCCAGACCCAGCCTGTGCCCAAGCAAACGACGCAGTGATCTACATACCAGAGGCTGCTACTCTCTGGCTTGCCAGTGCCACGGCACCACGGACACCGGGTAGAAGGCTGGACAACCAAGACCTTTCCCTTCGCACTACAGGCGGAACAGGGCCTCTGATCCGATCCGAATCCTTGGCCATTGCAGCTTGCGCAATCTTCAGGGGATAAGGCAATGCGTGGAGTGCGTGCGGTACCTTCCATGGGGAGAAATCCTTTCCAAAAGAACCCAGCAGAAGCTCTTTGTGGAGGAATCGACAACGTACTCTCGAAGATTAAGCAAGGCGAAATCCCGGGCACACGGACGAACACACATACAAGAACGCTTGGTAGCGTTCCAAAACCCGCAAAACAGGATTTTTAAAACAGTTTCAGCCCGAATGCAAACTTCCCGCACCGACCGCATTCCCATCTTCCGCCTCGGAAGTGTTGAATGTCATACCGGGAGGGGAGCCAATTGTGACCGATGATCCAGCAAAAAATCCGCTTCAAAGGCTTCATCATACTTTTGCTACCCGCGCGCTCAAAGGCTAGAGGGCCAATCTGAAATCCCTAGTTTCGGCAGTTACCTAAAATCCAATTTAAGATTGGCGGCTTTGTCATAGTGCCGTCCACAATACTGACATCGGAAATCGTGGAGTTCTTACTTGCAAGCTGGACATCGGAGCGGTTTAGAACTCTTGCCAAACTCCGCAAGCAGGCGAACAAGTGTGCTTAGGATTCTCATTCTTCGTGGTCCTTGCTGAAAGTGCTTCGCTTCATCTAAGCTGCTTGTTTGAATCCCGACTAGGTTTAACTGTGTGCCATCTTCGCGGGGAATTGTGAGGTGGACGTGTCAGACTGCTTGCTGGCCAGGCTTGCCGGATAATAGAAAACAACTGCCCACGGTCCCACGGCTTGGTCAGGAAATCTCGAATTCCTAAACGCTGAAGTTTCTCGGAGGGCATTTGAAACATCGCCGCGCTGGTGAGCACAACAGGCAGAGCGGCATTGATTTTCCGGAGTTCTGCCGCTAGCTCGATTCCATCCAGGCATGGCATCTGCAGGTCCGTGATGACCAAATCGATCCGCTCAGGATTCTGCTTAAGCAGCGACAACGCCTCGCGAGGATCCTCGCAGGTCTGGACTTGATAGCCACACGCAGTGAGAATTTCACGAGCTAGCCGAAGCCAAACCAGTGAGTCATCAACGACCAGGATTCTCTCGTCCCTTTCCGGCGCCTCCGAAGCTGCAAGTTGTTCTTGGCCACGATTGTCACAGACTGGTGGGCTGTCCCCTGAGCTGAACCCGATAACATCCGGTATTTCGGTATGCATGTGACTGGTGTCCAACTGTTTGAGGCTCCAGTGTCTGCAAGTCGTTCATGTCAGTTCAGTAACGAGGATTTTTGGTCACGTGAACCGATTTCAATTTGTTTTCATTCTTCAGAATCTCCACCTGGAAGTCAGTTTTGGCACAGTGATCGACACTCCACCATTTCGAGAAATCTTTTGGAAGGTAGCGGCAGGACTACC
>CAWBTP010000028.1:0-247714 GCA_963791795.1 uncultured Acidimicrobiia bacterium | reverse complement strand
ACCTACTATGCGCCGGGAGCGGCGGAATGAGGCCGGAAAAGGGTGGGTGAACAAGAGTTGCAGAGCGCCGCGGCAGCCGGGAAACCGCCTGGTTGCAGCGAGAGCGGCCGGATTTCAACGTGAGCCGGAGAGCTACACATATGACGAGAGCTGAATCACGCGAAGGCCGGGCACCTGGGGGAGACGCCGGTCGTTGGTTACGAATCTCGTGCAACCGGTGCCAAGCGCGGCCGCCAGCTGCAGCGCGTCAGGCGTCTTTAGGCCACTGGCGGCACGAAGCTGTGCAGCGGCCAGTAACTGTTCTCGCGTCAGTTCGACCAACGTGATCCCCTTGCTCCGGGTTAGTAGTGCCTCATAGCGCTCGGCCAGAAGTCGATTGCCCGCGCGGTACGGCACGACGAGCACTTCGAGCAGCGTCAATGCGGACGTCAAAAGATCTCGTTTGCCCTGGTCAGCCTCTTGGAACAACGGCAGAACGACGGGCAGATATTTTGGATTCTCTTCAATGAAATAAATGAAGACGGCAGTATCGACAGCGATGCTCCCGGGGCCAAGATCCGAGATTAGTCCCATGACTCCCGCTCACGCTCCACGTGTTTGGTAGCGTCGACGCCCTGCCAAAGCTCCTTGCCAAGGCCCTGGAGTTCGAGGATTGACAGCGGCCTGGGTGCTTCGAGGGCTTCGCTGAGTAGATGGGTAACCTCCTGCGCTACCGAGCGGCGATCACGCCTGGCACGGGACTGCAGCTTCTTGTACAAGCTGTCTGGCAGGTTCTTGATGTTTAACGTCGCCACTCGATTCCTCCAATCTTCCTCCACTCTGGAACCTGAGAAGGCGAATGTCAACTGTCGGTACTCGCTGAAGTGTTTTGGTGCTTCGCGGCTACATCTGGCGATCTTCGGGTCGCGGGAGCGATCAACTCAAATACGCCCGGATTTCTTCTCGCCAGCCGTCAAGCGCAAGGCAACAAAAACTTGGGAACAATTTGGGAACAATAAGGGCCGAAAACCAGGCAAAAACGGGGGTTTGTGTACAGGATAAACGAAGACGAATCAATAACATACATATTCCATTCTATTTTGACACGGTAGAGGTCATCGGTTCGATCCCGGTTGCCCCCACCACCCTTTCAATAGCTTACAGACATCCTCTCGCAGGTCCCGGAAAACACTCAGGTCGTCAAGGAAGTTTCGATTGATTTGAGGCTTCCCTTGGCTTGCTTCGTTTTGCTTCTTCTTGGCAATTGTTCTAGCCTTGGCCCAGACTGTGGTCAGTCAAGCTTGGGCCTGGAACGAAATTCTCCTCTAACAGAAATCAATACTCCGTAGGTACGCATGTGAGTGGGTCCAGCGACCCGCTGAAGCTATGAATGCGCATTCGTCCGGTACAGATCTTCATCTAGCGTATGTAACCCCTGACAGGTGGGCGGAACAAGTCCTGCGTCATCCGCTGGACTTGCTTAGCGACCATGCCTACCTCGAGAAAAAAGCGGCTTCGAACGCACTGGAGCTGATGAATCGATGGCCCGAACCGGCGTGTCCTGAGGGTTGGGTGACCACGCTGGCGTCCATCGCTCGAGATGAGTCCGCACATCTCAGCTCGGTCACTCGCCTCCTTTCACAACGCGGTGGAAGACTCGAAAGGCTTCATAAGAACCCGTACGCACACGAACTTCGCAGGTTGGTTCGCAAGGGTGCAGGCGTACAGGAGCTGCTCGACCGCTTGTTGGTGTCGGCGCTCATCGAAGCTCGATCGTGCGAGCGTTTCGAAGTTCTGGCGCGGGTCTGCCAGGACGCAGAGCTGGCCCAGTTCTATCGCAGCTTGTGGGGTTCTGAGTTTGGGCACTACGCGGTGTTCTTGCAGCTAGCCCGCGAGATTGTTTCGGAGCCGAACGTGGAGGGGCGCTGGAGTGAGATGGTTCAGGCAGAGGGGAACATCATTGCCAGTCAACCGGCCGGACCTCGCATCCACAGCGGGCTTGACTGAACTGGCTTGCCTCAGTGCAGGTCATTCGACATGCATTTTCTTGTTGCCTTTGTGATTCCAGGAGCCCCCTTGGGTGTGGCCGTCCTCAAATCCAAGTGGACTGCTTTGAGATAGCGCGGCGGTCCGGGCTCTCACTTCGCATGAATCTGCTGAGCCAGGTAGTTGTCGAAGCCGGCTTCTTTGATGATATGGAGTTGGCTCTCGATCCAATCAACATGCTCTTCTTCATCAACCAGGATCTGCTCCAGTAGTTCCCGGGTCGCATGATCTAATTCATCCAGACAGAGTTTGATTCCAGGCTTTAGTTCCTCAATGGCATTTAGTTCAATCTGAAGATCGCTCTCCAACTGTTTTTTGACGGTATCGCCCACCTTGATCTTGTCATACCGGGTCATGTTTGGGGTTCCTTCCAGGAACAGGATGCGCTTGATGAGCTCCTCGGCATGCTTCATTTCGCCAATCGATTCGTCGTAGTACTTTTTTGCGAGTGCCAAGTATCCCCAGTTTTCACACATCTTGCTGTGGATGAAATACTGGTTGATGGCTGTCAGTTCTTTGGTCAGCGCGTTGTTGAGCAGTTCGATTATTTTGGGGCTTCCCTTCATGGTTCCTCCTTAGAAGATCCCTCGATTGTGCCATGAATAGTGGCTGCAACTGTCATAGTCGAACTCCGAAAAGAACCGCGAGCACCAGCAATGCCGCCAGGCCGATCGCCGCCAGATCCTCCGTGCGCTCGGACCTGAAAAGGCTGAGCGAGCGCTCCTCAACTGAAGGGTCAACATGTTCCTTAGATTGGGTCATAAAAACCTCTCCTGAAAACAATCTCCCCTCCTCAGTCGAGGAGGGGATGCCGGGGCCAACCGCCACGGCGGGGGTGGTTGGTGTTCCGTGTTCGTCGGCGACTGATCGAACCAGCCCGACAGCGGTCGCCGTGCCCGGGGTGAGTTGGTTCCTGCGTTCAAACCCCCCTGAAGTCCCCCCTTGTCCAAGGGGGGACGCCATTTCCATCCTTGGAGGTGCCGCAGAGCGGCATGGGCGGATCCCTTGAAAGTCCCCTCCTTTGGAGGGGTGGCGCGCAGCGCCGGGGTGGGTTTCCGGATCAACAACCCACACCAGGTTTGTCAGTCACGGCCCCAAAACCCCCCTGAAGTCCCCCCTTATCCAAAGGGGGACTAAGTCTTCATCGAACCTCGCGCCCGCGGTCATGAGAAGAGTCGCTTCAAATTCGTTCCAGTCGTTCTCAAACACCCAACACGGAACGCAAAATCATTTCAGCAACAGCAACACCGCCGCAAGCGATACCAAAGTCTTCAGCAATCCTGCGCTGACGCCCATCAGCAAGGGTTTTCCACCGGTCTGTCGAATGGCACCGAAGTCTGTGCGCATTCCCAGACCTATGAGGCCGATGGAAAAGCACCAAAGCATGACGCTTCGCAGTGTTTGAAGATGAGGCGCACTGAAGACGCCCATGGATGTGAGGGCCGTCATTGCCAGGAAGCCGAAAATAAAAAGTGGAAACTTCTGAAGGACCATTTTTCCGGAGTCGGCTTTTGTCAGAGTTTGCCGGGACGCGTAAAAGGCCAGGATGATCAAAAGAAAGGGCAGGAACAAGACACGCGTGATATTGAAGATTTCGGCAATCTTGACGGTCTCGAGTGTTGCCAGATTCTTTTCATAAGCGAGAGCCACTGCCAGGACCTGAGCTGAATTCAAGATGCCTGTACCCGCCCATCCCCCGAACTGGCTGCTCGACAACCCAAGCACGGTCCCAATGGCGGGATAAGTCAGCACTTCCAGGAGGCCAAACCCCAGCGTCACGCCGATGCAGTAAGCAAGCTCCGCGGCCGTCGCTCCCATGAGAGGTGCTGCGGCAATTTCAGCTGAAACGCCACAGATCCCGCAGCCGCAAGCCAGCACGCCCGTCAAAGGGCGCGGTGTCTGCAACACTTTTCCCAGCCAGATCACAAAACCGAACGTGGCAAAAACAAAGAAGAAAATCATCAGCAAGCTGGTTTGTCCAATCTTCCCGATCTCAGCGAAGCTGTACAGACTGCCCATGATCACCACGCCTGCTTTAAGAACCATGGCTGAGCCCGCCACCCCCTGAGCTGCCCACGCTGGCCGCGGCACCAGGTTACCCAGAGCGATGCCCAGAAGAAACGAGAGCATCATCGCGTTTAGGTGGAGGAGATCGAAACCCGACTTCCAATTCAGTTTGATCCAAGGCTCGGCGTATTGCCGGACGATCACGGCGCAGGCGAGGAGCAGAGCAAGACCAGGCAAGATGGACGCGAAACGCTTCACCAGGACACAACCTCAAGAGATGTTGTCGGATCTTAGCAACATCAGACAGGGGGAGCAAGTGACGGAGAATCGACTCGGATCATCACGGGGAGTCGTCCATCGTCGAGCGTCGTACTCCGATGAAGAGATTCTTATCCGAGCGGAGGGCGCTACGTGAAAGGTGCGGTTGCGTCAGCTCAGTCAAGTTACAAGCGGCCACTCGGGCGTGGCTCGATGCTTGAATTCCCTTGCCTGGATGCCGAGACGCCGCAACTGGGAAGCGAGTGTCGTGGGCGGGACTCCAAGAATTCGGGCAGCCTGAGCTTGATTGCCTTGTGCTCGCTGCAGAGCTTCACGAATCAGTCGGGCTTCATACTCCCGGAGCTTTGTCTGAAAAACACTTGGAGCAAGAATTTCCATGTGTTTCTCCTTTTTGAAATCGGATTGGAAAGTGGGAGCCAATGTCCCCAGCGGCGATCTGGCATCCTGATGCGAAACAACCATTCGCCGCTCGGGCGTCAGCGGAGGCACGAACGGCCCCCACATTTTCATCGATCGGAGCGCCGCCAGGCGGCATGAGAAACTCCTCTACGAAGGCAATCGAGACCTAACCTGGCCGATCCAGGTGCGCTGCTTGGAGTATGGCTTACCGGCGAGGGTAGAGCCGGTACTGGATCCAAGCCCACGGAATTTTGCAGGAATCTCATCGCACTTCATGAACTCCTTGTCGCAGTGCGGTCAGTCCAATATTGTCGCGTCGGGAACTCTGCCCTCCCTGCAGACGATTCAAAGCCGAAAGAGTCTTCAGCACATCCGGATGCTCTGGGCCTTGTCTTTGCGAACGGATTTCCACTGACCACTGCAGCAGCGTCAACGCCTCTTCGTTTTTTCGGATGGACTGCAAATGTCGAGCCAGATTCTCCTGAATGGTTGCGACAAGCACGTGGTTGCGGCCGAGTGCCGATAGGGCAACGCTCCACGCCTTGCGGTAAGCGGCTTCAGCCTCGTTCTTGCGACGTCGTCCCGCCAGAAACTCTGCCCAGTTGTTCAGGGTGGTTGCGTAGTCGGGGTGAGATACGGCCTGTATCTCCTGGATCCGCAGAGCGCGACGGTAGAGCGGTTCGGCTTCGCGCTGTTTGCCTTCACGCCGGAGATGCTCGGCCAGGTTGTTGAGGAGCACTGCTACTTCTGGATGGTCCGGTCCACTGGCTCGCTCCCGAATGGCAAGAGCACGGCGATAGAGTGGTTCAACATTTACCTGGTTTCCCACCGCCATTTCATATCCAGCCAGGTTGCTCAGGGTAGTCGCCAGATAGAGGCTGTCCGGTTCCAGGCGCTTCTCTCGGCCCGCAAGTACTTGTCGCGAAATTGCTACCGCTTCGCGAAAGCGGCCTTGCTGGGCCAGGAGAGAGGCGCGGTTTTCCTGAACGGTGAGCGTGCTGGGATGATCCTTGCCGAGACGTGCCTGGAAAATGGCAAGCGCTTGCTGCTGCACCGCGTCTGCCTCAGCGATTCGATCGCGTGCCCGCAAGATTTCCGCGAGGGTATTCATCGTTTCAGCTTGCTTGAGATCGTCTCGTTTGGCCTGCTGTGAGTTCAGGTCGAGCGCACGGCGAACGGTTGCTTCTGCCTCGAAGTAGTCTGCTTTCAGAAAGAGCACACCGGCCAGCTGATTCAATACGTCAATCAGGGCCCGGCCTTCCTCTGCACCCGTTTTCAGCACACGCCTCAGTAGTGTCTCGGCAGAGGAGTATCGCCCTTGCTGCTGAAGCTGCTTCGCTTTCTGTACCCAAGCCTTGGTCTGCTCAAGCTCAGGACATTCAGAGTTTGGCAGGCAGGCCCAAGCTGCCGCCAGCATGAGGGGATTCAGAAAGGTCATCGCACATCCTCCTTTTCCCAACTTCTACGTTGGTACTCTGGCAGTTCAAGAAACGCCGGAGGAAGTGAGCTTCGGTAGATTACACGGTGCGACACGGTGGGGCAGACTCTTGTATCTCTCGAAATGACGGGTTACAGTGAGTGCTTCGTTGATTCACACAGCATGCGGGGATGGAACGAATGGGGAACGGGAGCCAGGTTCGATTGCCGAATCTCAAGCCCAAAGCCAATTTCGGCGGAGAAGGGGCTGAACCAAACGCTGCAGCGATTCGGGGACAGCTCGAAAAAATTCTCGCCAGCGAGGCATTTGCTCGGGCCGAGCGGATGAGTCGATTTCTACGGTTTATCGTACATGAAACCTTGAGCGGGAAGGGTGCGCAGTTGAAGGAATACTTGATTGGTGTCGAAGTCTTCGACCGCGACAAGTCCTACGATCCTCGCACCGACCCGGTAGTGCGCGGCGAAGCCAGGCGGTTGCGCACAAAGCTCATGGAGTACTACGAGCGTGAGGGCAAAGGCGACCCAGTCCGGATTCACCTTCCCAAAGGCAGTTATGCCGTTGTCTTTCAGAGTTCGTCCGACGTCGGTCCGGCGGACCAAACTCCAATCTCAGTGAAGTCAACACCCGCGGGGGCAAAGTCCATTGCTGTCCTGCCTTTCTTAAACCTGAGTCCAAATCCGGAGAACGAATACTTCAGCGATGGGCTGACGGAGGAGATCATCCATGCGCTCGGCAAAGTGAACGGCATGAGTGTCGTGGCTCGCACCTCGGTGTTTCAGTACAAAGGACGGGCCTACGACGTCCGGCAGATCGGTGAGCAGTTGTGTGTGCAAACCGTGCTGGAAGGAAGCGTCCGGAGCTCTGGTGAACGACTACGCGTCACGGCCCAGCTTGTCAATGCTGACGATGGTTATCATCTTTGGTCTGAGACCTACGACCGGAACATGGTCGATCTTTTTGCAATCCAGGAAGAACTCTCCGGCGCCATAGTCAGCACTCTGAGGAAATACTGGTCGGTTCCGGTGGAGTTGCCAACCGTGCGGCGCACTCCGTCCAATCTGGACGCGTATCACCTGTATTTGAAGGGCCGCTTCTTCCTTCAGAAGCGAACGGAAGAAGGTCTGCGTCGTGGTATTGGGTTCTTCGAACAGGCGATCGAGTTGGATCCTGCCTATGCCGATCCTTATGCTGGCCTGGCTGAAAGCTTCAGCCTCCTGACACACAAAGGTCTGGAGATGCCGCGGAATGTGATGCCGAAGGCCAAGAGTGCTGCACTGAAGGCCCTCGCGCTCGACCCGCAGGTGCCCGAAGCGCATATCGCTTTGGGCTTCGTGCGTTCGACCTACGATTGGGAATGGGAGGAGGCCGAGAAACACTATCTGCAGGCGCTGCAAACGAACTCTCATTCAAAAGCGGAAGCGCACCATTGGTATGCTTCCGATTTCCTTACTCCCCTTGGTCGGCTCGACGAGGCTCTCGATCACATACAACTTTCACAGTTCCTCGATCCGTTGTCGCACCTGACGAATTCGAGTGTGGGGTTTGTCCGCATCTCACGCCGGGAGTACGATGAGGCCATCGAACACTTCCGAAAATGCCTTGAGATTGAGCCCGACTACTATCATTTTCATACGTTCTTGGGACGGGCTTTCGCGCTGAAGGGAGACTTAGATTTTGCTCTCAAGTGCTTTGAGCGGGGAAGGGAACTTTCGGGTGACCTCCCATACGTGCGTGGCATTCTCGCGCATTGTTATGCACTGATGGGGAGGAAGAAAGAGGCAGAGGGTATCCTGAACGGATTGCTCAAGCTCTCCAAGGGACGCTATGTTTCATCCATGACACTGGCTCTCATCTACATCGGTCTCGGCCGGATCGATGAAGCCATACGTTGTGTTGAAAGGGCCTACCAAGTCATGGAAGGCCCGCTCGTGTTTATCAATGTTTACCCAACCTACGATCCCATCCGAAACCACCCGCGCTGTCAGGAAATGATCCGCAGCATGGGTTTGGCTCGTTGAGTTCCTCCATCGGATGTCTCCCCCACCGAAGATCCCAACTTGGAAGGACAGAGGCTAACCGCCGCTTTCCGAGACAAGGCGAGCGTCGTGACGACAAAACTAATGACAACCATTGTTCGACTGTTTATTCTTGACCATTCTAATGCTTGCCTGACTCAGTGCATCTACGGGAGGGCTCTGCAATTGGGCAGTCTTGCCAGAACGGAATGGGGCAAACCGTCTTTGGGGTTTCTTGGGCTCTTTCCTTTCTTTTTGATTTTGTTCGCCGCTCTGACCGGATGCCGCAGTTCCGGACTCACGGAACCGGCCGCCGCCCAGACTCAATCGCAACAGGCTCCCTTCAATCTGGGCCGAATCTGGAAGGTCAAGGAAGGGTACTACGACGAGCCCCATTGGATAGGCGTGTGGACCCGCCGTGGCGACACCAATATCTTTGATGCGACTTGGAAGCATTGCTGGATGAACGAAACGACGCGGGACGTTGTCGAAGTGCAATTGGCCAGGGATGGACATGTCTTGGTCTTTCGCCAGGGCGTGAAGCAACACTACCGGGCTACCTATTCTGCCCAGCAACCCAAGAAACTGCACGGGAGAGCCGACTGGTATGGGCCGGATCTGATTTGGACAGCGGAGATTGAGTATTAGCGGCCGGGTGCCAGGCGATGGTGCGCATGCAGCGCTTTCGCTTGAGACCTTTAACCAGTTCGCTGTAACCGGATGAAAGAAAGGAAAGAAGGGAAGCTACCTCCCCTCAAGAGTCGTCCCAACTTCAAGCGGCACCTCTACATCAGCTCCGCCCTCTTTGCCGCAATTATCCTGATCACCACCTTCACGCTGTTCCGATTGTCAACGAGTTCGTTGAGAGATCGCGTTGATGCTGAGTTGACAGCCACGGCTGAAAACTTTGTCCTGCTTATTCGTGAGCAAATTCAGAGCGTCAATGCTCGCTTAAGTGCTACGGGATCTCAGACCGACTTTCAACGGACGGCGGAGATTGAGTCCTATCTGGAGAATCTACTGACACAGCAGGAGGAGATTCTCTACCTGATGATTCAAGATCTGAAAGGCGAGATCCTCTACAAGGCCATCCGGCGTGGGATGGAGCTGGAGCAAAACCAGTTTTCGGGGGTCGTGATTTCCACAAAGAACTCCCGACCTCCACGGGTAGAGGTTACTTCGTTGGGGAACCCAGGCCTGACTTACCTGGATATCATCGAGCCGATCCTCCTCGATGACCAACCCGAGTTGATTGTCCATCTTGGCGTTGACAGTCGGTTGACCGAAAATCGTTTTTCCGGTCTTAGAGCCAGCTTGCTGCAGCGGCTTTTGATTGGGTCTGCAGTCGTCGTGGGAATCCTCATTATGGCGTTCCTCTATGTGCTGTGGCTTCTGAAGCGCGCCCAGCTTGTAGAAGCCGAAGCCCAAACAGCCGACCGATTGGCGTACTTGGGTACTTTGGCAGGAGGGTTGGCCCATGAGATACGGAATCCCCTTAACGCCATCAATCTGAATCTGCAAATGATTGAAGAGGACTTGCCGAGTACGGGTTCTGACGCGACGGAACTCGCGGCGCTGCTAAAAGGAACTAAGCTGGAGATCAAGCGTCTCGACCGCCTCGCATCAAACTTTCTTGTTTATGCCAAACCGCTCGAACCGGAACACAAGGAGTTTGACTTGGGCTTGCTGGTTGACGAGATCACCCAACTGCTGCAACGGGAATGCGAAACAGCCGGTATTCGGCTCGCCCGCGAGGATCGGCGGGATGCAGTGCGAGTTTCGGGAGATCCTGACTTGCTGAAACAAGCCATTCTGAATCTTGTCGTCAACGCGCAGGATTCTGTCACCTCAAAACCGAACGGAGAGCGCACCATACAACTTGCGGCAGGGAAAGAAGCGGAACGGGCGTTTGTCCGTGTTGTTGATACGGGAACAGGTGTGAGTACTGAAGACACGCAGGGCCTTTTCAAACTCTTCTATTCAGGAAAACGGGGCGGCACGGGTCTGGGACTCCCCATTGCGCAACGTATTGTTGAGAGCCACGGCGGCCAGATTACCTGGCGCAACCTTCCCCAAGGCGGAGCGGAATTCGTCGTCTGGCTGTCCCAGTGAAATGCGCCGCGGTGATCGTTGACTTGTTTTAGTATCCAGGCAGCGCGATTCACCAAACGTGCATTGCGAACGGAACGGAAAACCACGGCTGCGACCGCTTTCGTGGGCTCATGATTTTTGCAGGTACAATAGTAACCCCTGCGGGCTCCCGGTGCATCCAAGTGGGTTATGGGTTCGCAACTTTGAGATCCGAACACTGTTGAACACGTCAATGGGGTGGTTATGTCAAAGTGTGTTTTGAAAAAAATTCTTGTTGGTGTGCTGCTGCTTTTGATTTTTCCATTCGTCGCGAACGGGCAGCGGCCGCAGAATCGAATGCCTCGCCCACAGGGCCCGCCCGAAAACTCCAATGTGCCGCCAGGCAGTATCAAAGGCCGAGTCACTGCGGTTGATACAGGTGAGGGCATGGGAAAGGTCATACTCAGTCTCGTTCCGGCTGAACGCCGGGATGAAGGTCGCCCTGTCACGGTTCGAACTGCATCGGACGGGAATTTCGAGTTCAAGCAGGTGACGCCAGGCCGGTACCGCCTTTTCGCTTCGCGGAATGGCTACGCCCGGCAAGGGTACGGACAGAAACCTGGGAGCGAGAATGACCTGGCGAGTGCCACGCCGGTCGACGTACGTTCCGGAGAAGCTCTGAACAACATCAACCTGAGCTTGTTGAGGGGCGGAGCCGTCGAAGGACGTGTCTTGGACCAGGATGGCGAGCCTGTGGCTCGAATTCAGGCGGCCTTGATCCGTGCGCGTTATGTTCAGGGCAGGCGCGTGCTGCAGCCTGCCGGGTCTGATCAAACCGACGATCGAGGCCAATTTCGGATCTATGATATTCCCCCCGGCACCTACTACCTGATGGCAACACCTCGAGTCTTTGGCCTCACCGACGAGAGCCGAGCCGTGTATCCCCCCATCTATTTCCCGGGAGTCCTCGATCCGCAGGAAGCTGCCAAGATCAAGATGGTATCGGGTGGCGAGCTGCGCGGATACGACCTTACGTTGTTTGAAACGACAGGCTATCAAATTGTCGGCAAGGTCACTTCGCCCGACGGACAGCCACCGCGGCGTGTGTTTGTCATGGCGCACAAAGTGCCCTCCTCCGGGCTGGCACGGCCTGCTTCAGCTGAAGGAACCGGAGCGCAGGGTGACTTCGCGTTGCGCGGCTTGATTCCGGGAACCTACCGACTGGTTGCCCAGGAACGGCGCGAAGAGCGGTTCTTGACGGGGAGCACGGTGGTTGAGATTGGCAATCAAGATGTCGCGGGAGTCGTTCTTCCTTTGGGCAATGGAGCTGAGCTTCAGGGTCGCGTGGTGATGGAAGGGCAGAACCAGCCCGCTGCATTGACCTCAATGAGAATCTCCGCCGTTTCCTTAGGCGACAGCGGCGGTATGGGTTTCCGAGCACGAGGGCCCGCCGGTACCAACCTGAAAGAAGATGGCACGTTCCTGCTGAAGGATCTCGTGGAAGGACCAGCGAGGATTGTTCTCTCACAGCCTCCAGGCGGTGCCTATGTCAAGTCGATCCGTGCGCAGGGAAAGGATGTCACCGATGCACCGCTGGATCTCCACAGTGGCGACCGCATTCAGGGTGTGGAAGTCGTCATCGCGGCTAGCGGCGCGCAGCTAAGCGGAACCGTCAAAGAGGGCACGAGCGGCCCGCCTGTGCCGGGCGCTTCAATTCTCCTCTATCCAGCCGATGCGCAGCTTATTGGACCCAATTCGCGCTACATCCGTACGGCAAAGTCTGGGCAGCAAGGCGAGTTTTCACTTCAAGGCCTGGTGCCGGGTGAATACAAACTCTGCGCGGTCCTCGATCATGAAAGCGGAGCAGAATTTGACCCTGAATTTCTCCAGAGCCTTGACCGCGTGTCCAAGCCAGTCACGCTCGATGCCGGGCGGGCAGCCACCGAGGCCTTGGAAGCAGTTGCTTCGCCAGCGCGAGACTAACGTCTGTGCAGGTCGAAGCCTCACGGGCGTTTCCTACAGCAGTACAGCAATTCCTTGCCGTTTCCTGCGAGCTATTTCTCCCAGGAGCTTTGAATCGCTCGAATGCCCCGAGCACCGCGCTTGATTTTCGATTCGTTCTCTCGGAAAACTGATCAAGGCTGGGTGAACTGGCCTTATCGAAAGACTTCGAACGATTCATGAAGATGCACGTCGATAGCAAGATCGCTGTCATGGCCGGATGGTTTTGCCTGCTGCTGATCGGCGGATTCATCTACTGTTCGCCCCGTTGGTTCTTTTTGAGCAGCAATGACGTCATTTGGTTGCGCATCATGCAATCGAAGCCGCCACTCGCACTGGCATGGGAGCAATTCGTGGTGGGCTCGCCGTTGGACTACCGTCCTCTGGCGACCGTTTACTTTCTGGCTCTGCAGGGCCTGTTCGGCGATTGGGCACCGGGCTACTACGCGTTCAGTCTGCTGCTGCATGCGACCAACGCTCTGCTTGTCTTTCTTGTTGCTCGGATCTTCAGGCTTTCGTGGCAAGCCGCCGCGTTTGCCGCGCTCTTGTTTGTCATTCATCCAGCGCCGGTGCGCGCGGTGCGCTGGGTGAACGACGCCGCGAATCTGTTGCAAACTCTCTTCCTAATGTCATCTTTGCTTCTGGCATGGCGTTTTCTTGCAGACGGGAGTGCGACGCTTCTATTGGTTTTCACTGGCTTGCGCCGCCGCTGCGGTCTTCTCGAAGGAGTCAGGCATTGTCGCGTTGGTCCTTCCGTTTGTGCTCGATCTCTGCCTGCGGGGTCTTCGGCCGTTGAAGCGCTTTGCCCGCTACGCCCCTCATGGCCTGGTAGCAGCACTCTACCTCTATCTTTACGTGTCGATTGCCCATTCTCCCGGTTGGCGCTCGCGCCCAGAGGTCTTTGGACTTGGCAGCCACGTACCACGAAATCTGGCCTACAGTGTGGGTTTCGTGTGGCTGGCGCCGGACGATCCTTCGCCGCTTCTATCGAGCTTCCTTGTGTTTCTGGGTGTGATATCCCTGTGCGGGGTCGTGACCGCATTTCGGGACCGCAGGTTCGGAATCTTTATGCTGTCGTGGTTGCTGCTGGGAGCTTTGCCGACGGCCCTTTTCCGAATGACCGGGGGACTCGCCTCAACCGGAAGATACGTGTATTTTTTCTTGCCTCCTCTGTTACTGGCAGCGGCGGCGTGGGCAGACCGAGCCGTAGCGGCACTACGGCAGCACCGCTGGAGAAGTCGGTTAGCCCTTGCGGCCCTCCTGCTGGTGGTCTTCGCGACGGGTCTGCGGACACGCCGTCTCGCTGCGGCGCCGTTGGAGAACCATCCCGGCCCGGTCCTGTATCATTTTGCAGTGATGTGGATACTCGACTACCGTGAGGCGCCGGGCTACGTTCTCGACGAACTCGGTTGTCCCGGAAGAGAATCGCTGGAGGAAGCTTCTTCCTGGGGAGCCGCTCTGGCAGCTCAAGCCAAAGAGCCTGCGCTTCAAGTGATGGGACGAGTGGTTGCCGCATTGGCCGAAAGGTCGCTGGGGCAGACCACAACCGCCCTGAGGGAGCTCGACCGGGCTGCCGAGATTGTGGCGGCCCGGCCAGCCAATCTGGTTAGCGGGTTAGCCATTGGCCCGCATCACATCTCTCGCTTGAAGCAGCGCTTGGCAGTGTCACCTCTGTTGCCAGTCTGCCAGGACGCTTGGTCTTCACCATTTTGAAACGAGCCTCTGGAAACGCTCGAAGCGTGCCCCGGTTGACGATCTGACCGGGACAACCCCCAAGGCCTGCGGCCTTTGCCCCCTTTGTTAAGGGAGGACTTGCGGCCCTGCTGCTTTTGGTCTGGCTACTTTGACGCACCTGCGGCGGGGCTTGTTTCTCGTTGACAGCGGAAAAATCTCGGCATATATCATTGGGCAACTTTACTCAGCGAATTGTCGAAGTTGCAATGTGACCCAATGCTTGGATTGGGGGAGGTGTCTATGCGGCGTTTACTTCTTGTAGGTGTCCTTTCCATTTGCTGCATCTCTGTCGCCATGGCCCAATCAACGGGCACGGCTACGTTAACCGGTAGTGTGACGGATGCCAGCGGCGCGGTCGTGCCGCGAGCCAACGTCACCGTGTCGAACCCTGCGACGGGCTTTGTGTTTACGTCGGTAACCACCGAAGAAGGGACTTGGTACATCCCCAATCTGAACCCGGCGACCTATCAGCTTAAGATCGAAGCGAGCGGTTTCAAGAGCTACGTTCAAAACGGCATCGTGCTGCGCACAGCCGAGCAGCCTCGTCTCGACGTAAAGCTCGAAATCGGCGAGGTGACCCAGTCGGTTGAGGTGACGGGCGCGCCGCCGCTGCTCGAAACCGAGACGGCGGCGAGCGGGCAGGTGTTGGACGGGGAGACGATCGTGAAGATCCCAGTCTTGCAGAAGGCATTTTACCGGATCTACCTGTACATGCCCGGGATGAACGTCATTAATGGCCAGCATGCAGTGGGCCAGCGGCAGCGGTCGCTGGGGTTCACGCTGGACGGCGTGAGCGCGAAAGAGCCGGTGCTGGGGAACCCGAACAGCCACGAGACGGTGATCACCTCGACACTCGACATGATCCAGGAGTTCAAGATGTACACAACGGGTCTTCCGGCTGAGTTCGGGCACTCGTCAGGCGGGCAATTGAGCGGCGTCTTCAAGAGCGGAACCAACGAGTTTCACGGAAGTCTGGAGGATCGTTACCTGAACGGCGCGCTTGGTGCACCGGCAGTATTTCGACCGGTTAGAGCGATGCCAGAACGAATTCAATATCTGCAATCCGTTTTCTTACCACGAAATGGGAGGAACGATAGGCGGACCCGTGATAATTCCGAAGCTCTATAACGGTAGAGACAAGACGTTCTTCTTCGGAGGGGTGCAGCGGCACCACGAGAAGGTGTCAGAGACTTTCATTGGAGCGGTGCCAAGCCCGGAAATGTACGCGGGAGACTTCTCGTTCGGCGGGCGTGGGTTTCCCATCTACGATCCGGCAACGATTCGGCAGGAGAACGGGGTTTGGACCGCGGACCAGTTCCCCGGCAATGTGATTCCACAAGATCGGTTCGATCCCGTGGCTCGGAACATCCTTCAGCGAAACCCGTGGAAGCCGCAGAACACGCGCGGAACGCTGACCGCAAATGGTCCGATTGACAACCTGCTGCTACCAACCAAGGGCCGGATTTACTTCACTCGGTATGACTGGAAAGTGGACCACCAGTTTAACCCGAGCAACAAAGTGTTCGGGCGGTATTCGCATGTGCGGCATCGGTCAGTGGGACGGTTTTCAAACGAGCCGCTGTGGGAGCTGGTGGACCCGCAGTTCACCATCCCGATCGACCAGACGAAATGTGGTGATCTCGGACACGCACACATTTAATCCCACGACCATCAATGAATTTCGATTTGGATTCAATCGGCGGCATCGGACGCGGCGGCCGGCAACGCAAGATGGCAATTGGGCGCAGCAGTTGGGGATTCCAAACGTGAGCGCGGAGACGTTTCCAGAGATCCGGGGCGCTGGCAGCGCGATACTACAACTTTGGTCCAGGCGGGAAGATGAGCAGGTCGCGCAGGACTACACGTTTCAGAACAACGTGACGAAGATTGTGGGTAAGCATACGTTGAAATTCGGCTACGAGACCGGTCCGGACGACCTACGACTCGCTGGTGGAGGCTCTACCCGTCGGGCATATACAACATGGCGGGCAGCGAACGGCCGTTCACCCCGAATACCGGCAACCGTTTTGCCAACTTGCTGCTGGGCTATGCTGGCAGTGCCCAGTTTACTCAAGTGGCGGCCCGTGGCAGCCGCGCTGGTGGTCGCACTCGTGGTACGTGCAGACGGACTGGAAGCCGATTCGGACGCTGACACTCAACCTCGGAATGCGCTGGTCTTACGAGACCCCGTTCCAAACTAAGGATGGCAAGCAGTCCCAGTTTGACCCGGCAACCGCCGACCCGCTCACGGGAAGGCGCGGCGCCATCGTGCACGGAGCCGGAGCACTGGCCAAGAAAGATCTCAACAACTTCCAGCCGCGGTTGGGAGTGGCCTGGAACTTCAGTGACAAATGGGTGTTCCGGGGCAACTTCGGCGTCATCACGTCAGACTTGCTGACGAACACGCTGCAACAACAACTTTGAAGAGTACTTCGCCACGGCGAACATCCAGGCGCCGGTGGGCGATCCTCGACCGGTGTTCCGGCTCTCGCAAGGGCCGCCAGCCTTCAAGTTCAACATCAACCCGGATGGGTCGGTGCCGTTTGTGGGGACAAACTATGCATCCCGCAACGCAACTTGGTTCGACCCCAGCATGCGGATGCCGTATGTCATGAACTGGTCGGGAGGCTTCCAGTATCAATTTTCAGGAACATGGCTGGCCGAGTTGATGTATCAGGGGTCCAGCGGCGTCGGGCTGGTGAACAACTGGGACATCAACGTATCTGCCGCTGAATGTGTCGAGCGATCCGGTGGTTCTGGAACAGATCCGGCAGCAGTATCAGAATTTCAAGCCGTATCCGCAGTTCGGCACCATCCAGCACTATTCGAACTATGGGCACAATTCGCACCATGGCGCCACGCTGCGAGTTGAGAAGCGCTATGCAACCGGAACGACCCTCAACTCATTCTGGACGTTCTCGAAGACCATGAACGATGTGGATGAGGACGGCGGCGCAGCGGGATCACTTGGTTTAACCGAAGTTGGAGAAAGGCGCGCGCAAGCTATGACGTAAATCACCGCTGGGTGACAACGATTACCTGGGAACTGCCGGTCGGCAAGGGCAAGAAGTACATGAACGTGACCGGATGGCGAAATGCGGTGCTTGGGTGGCTGGGAACTGATGGGCAGCCAGCACTTTCAATCAGGCCCGCCGATGACGGTCACCTTTGCGGGTAGCCCAAACCGCTATCTACCCGGGGCTTCCCGTCCGATTCAGATCAAGCCAAATGACGAAGTAAAGCTGGCGCATGTGGATATTGGTGCCAAACCGGTTTCCATTCTCGGCGCAGAACCGCTATATGAAGTGCGACGGATTCATCTATCCGGCCGCCTTCACTCCAGGAACGCTTGGGCCGAAACACGCTGCAGGCGCCGGGCTTGGTCTGGATGCAGACCTCGCTGGCCAAAGAATTTCCGATCGTGGGTGAGCGTGTGAAGTTCCAACTGCGCTTCGATGTCAACAACGTGTACAAGTACCACAGCTTCAATCCGCCGAACTCGACCTTCAATGCGATCCGATCCTTCCACCTTTGGTACCTTCAACTGGAACCCGCGGGTCGTTCTCCGACATCGGCACGGGCCGTTGGCACGGGATCATTGTGGGTCGGTTGATGTGGTAGGAAAGAAGTTTCAGCCTCTGAAGATCCCCTCGCGATGGGGGGTAGCTCGAACGTGGGAGTCCTGAAAGCCCCAGCGGCGGTCGCGAAGCGCTTCGGGGTGAGATAACCAATCGCCGATCGGACAGCACCCACACGTTTCAGTCTGAGTTACTCCAATGGACATGGATGCCTCTCTGAATCCCCCACATGAAGGGAAAGAAGGCGAAGCAGGTTGTCACAACCTGCTCGGAAGTTCGACCAGACAACCCCCCGGCGCTTCGCGCCGCTCCTTTGCTAAGGAGAATGATTTTCATCGAACGTCTGAACCCCTGGAACTGAACAACGCCACTGTCATACATGATCATGGATCGAATGGTTTGACTGAGACACTATGCGTAGAACAATTTGTTTGTCCGTTTTTTTCGGTGCCTCTTCCCTCTTTGCTCAGAACCCGGCCAGTGCAGGGCGCTTCCATGTCGAACCCCCAACGCTTCTGAACTTGGGCTTCGAGTGGTCGATTCAGGGCGACGCCAACCGCAATGCCTCCGTCTCCGTTCAATACCGTCAGACCGGTGAAACTGAATGGCGCCAAGGCCTCCCTCTTCTCCGTATTGGCGGCGAAAACGTTTACCGGCGCCGTGAAAATCTCGACTACACCGTACCTGATGGCTTCGCTGGCTCCATCCTCAATCTGAAACCTGGCACTGAATACGAATGTCGGTTCCAACTTACCGACCCCGACGGCGTCACCGGTCAGGCCACCCACACCGTCAAAGCCAAAACCCGGACTGAACCCCAGCCTTTCGTCGGCGGACGAACCCTCCACGTGTACCCCCCTGGCTACGAAGGTACGCGCGTGGAGCCCAGCTTCACCAGCCTGCTTCAAGCCTATTATGGCGCAGGGCTTGGCGACTGGAGCGTTGTTTGGGAACGGCGCGCTCAGCCGGGCGACACCATCCTCCTCCATGTCGGCCTCTACAAACCCGAACGCTTCAACTACGTTGACCCTCACATGGCCCCCTTTGACGGCACCATGTCGCTCACCCTCAAGGGCACGCCCGAGAAGCCCATCACGATCAAAGCGGCAGGCGACGGCGAAGTCGTCTTCGACGGCGACGGCAACGCACGTTTACTGGATGTCATGGCCTCGGCCTGGCACATCATCGAAGGCATCACGTTCCGCAACACCGAAGTTGCCATCTTCGCTGGACAGAAGGAGGTCCTCGGAGCGGTCGGGTTAACTGTCAAGAACTGCCGGTTTGAGAATGTTGGCTTCGGCATCTGGACCGAATATGCCGGCTCGCGCGAGTTTTACATTGCCGATAATCTGTTCCTGGGTCGCGACGACCGCTTCCGGCTCATCGGCTGGACGGGTGCTCTATGGGCCAGCGCCGGACCCTACGGCTCTCACCTGCTCAAGAGCTATTACGCCGTCAAAGTCTACGGTCCCGGCCACGTGATCGCCCACAACTCGATTGCCTACTTCCACGATGCCATTTCCATTTCCACCTACGGCACTCCGGAAAAGGATCCCGACCGGCGCGCCTCTGCCATCGATATCTACAACAACGACATGCACGCCTTCGGTGACGATTTCGTCGAAACCGACGGCGGCGTCCACAACATCCGAGTCTTCAACAATCGTGGCGTAAATGCCGCACACGGCGGCTACAGCTCACAACCCGTTTTCGGCGGACCTGCCTACTTCTTCCGCAACATCCTTTATCACGTACCCAGCGGTGTTGCCTTCAAGTTCAGTGCTAAACCCGCTGGTCTCTTCGCCTGGCACAACACGATTATCGGCGAGCACATCGTTTCCGACTCGCCAGCTAACATGCATTTCTTGAACAACCTCTTCCTCGGGCGCGATACCCCCAACCGCGGAATCCTGCGCCTTGGCAATGCCACCGATGCCTGGAGTTCGGACTATAACGGCTACCGGCCCAACCGGGACGTCAAAGACCAGTACTTGATTCTCGCCCCCAAGCCCGGCCAGCGGCTCTATGAGCCGAAGAAGGAGGACTGGCAATCCTTTCCAACGCTCGCGTCTCTCCAAAAGGCCATCGGCCAGGAAACTCACTCCATTGAAGTAGATTTCGACATCTTCGAACGGATGACTCCACCCGACCCCACAAAGCGCCACGCCGTTTACCATGCGATGGATCTCAACTTCCGCCTTAAACCAAGTAGCAGGGCAGTTGATGCCGGCGCGCGCATTCCCTCCGTTAATGACGACTTCGCCGGCAAGGCTCCTGACCTCGGCGCCCTCGAAACCGGCAAGCCCGAACCGCACTACGGCCCCCGCTGGCTCACCTGGCAGCCGTTCTACCGCTAGGGGCGTTTCCTCTTAAGGGTCGCAAAATTATGTGACATTTCAACGAGCTGATACAGGGCCTTCGCGAGCCTCGCTTCGAGTCCTAATCAGTGGCACAAGTCGTGGGTTGCCACGCGAAATTCTACGCTTCCTGCCCACTGATTCGTGAGAACATCGTGCATGTGCAACATTCAGGCCGAAAAGCCGCCAACCACTGGCGTAAGCCAGTGGGTCATGCCGTATTCACTTCGATACCGACCGCGTGAGCGGTCGGAGTCTCATTGACGGCCGCCATCTCCGTTGAATGCGCGCCACTCAACATAACCGTACATGCTTCCGCCAGCTACCGGCTCTATCTCGATCTGGTGTGGCCAACCATGTACCGAAGGCATGTTCTCGGAGAAAAGCTCACGCCAGTCGTCGAAAGCAAGATTCTGGAAGTGTGTCAGACCAAGCAGTATCAACTCTTCGTTGCGAAAGCGGCTGTCGATCACATGACGTGCTCGCTGGCGGAATGAGACCGACACAGGCCGCCAGCGACGTTGTTAAGGTCCTTAAGACCAACGTTCGGCGGCCGCCTTCGCAACCTTCTCCCGCCTTAGCGAGATCATCATATGATGGACGCCCTCTAGGCGGAAGGATATCGTGCTCGAGTCTGTCAGCCCAAGTGAATCTCGCATTGAGTCAGGCGATGAGCTTTTCGTCCAAGCCATATGTCTTCGAGCATCGATCGCGCAACATTCAGATTTCGGGCTAGGCAGGACTGGCGAAACATGTCGACTACGGTGGGGCTGATCTAAGGCAAAGAAGCCGCCGTCACATGACACTCCGACCGCTCACGCGGTCGGTATCTCGGACTGATATGCTGCATGAACCACTGGCTTACGCCAGTGGTTGGATTCCCAAGCAAGTGCCAAGCTTATCGCCGTATGTCACAACACTCAACTGCTGAGCTGACCATTTCTTTCGGCGGCTCGTGGGTGCGTTGCGCTGCTTCCTTGACGCAGAAGCTTGAGCCTTGAAGTGATCCCTCCCCGCCTCTCGCTCGATCCGCTATAATCCCAAGCATGGCAATCTCTCACTTTCACCCTGCTGTCCGGAACTGGTTCACCCAACAGTTTGCTGAACCCACGGAACCTCAGAGACAGGCCTGGCCTTCGATTGCAGAAGGCCACCACACGCTGATTGCCGCTCCGACTGGCTCTGGAAAGACGCTCGCGGCATTTCTTTCTGCGATCAATGATCTCGTCGAGCGCGGCGTTGCTGGCGAGCTGAAGGACGAGACTTACGTTGTTTATGTTTCTCCGCTGAAGGCTCTCAGCAACGATATTCAACGCAACCTGCAGCAGCCGCTGCTGGGAGTTCAAGAACAGATCGAACAGCTTGGGCCTTCCGCAGTTCCAGATTCGAACCTGGGTGCGCACCGGCGATACTTCTGCCAAAGACCGCGCCAGCATGAAGCGGCAGCCGCCGCACATCGTGGTCACGACGCCGGAATCGCTCTACATCCTCCTTACGAGCGAGGGCGGGCGCGCCATGTTGCGGACGACTCAGACGCTGATCGTGGACGAGATCCATGCGATGGCGGACGACAAGCGCGGCTCGCACCTGGCCCTCTCGATCGAGCGCCTGGAAGCGCTTGCCGGGCACAGGCTGCAGCGCATCGGTCTGTCTGCCACGCAACGGCCTATCGAGGAAGTCGCTCGCTTTCTGGTGGGTGGTCGCAGCATCGACAGCGAAGGCACGCCGGAATGCTGCATCGTTGATAGCGGCCACCGTCGGCGCTTGGATCTGGCAGTCGAGATTCCGGAGTCGCCATTGGAGCCGGTAATGTCGCTCGAGGTTTGGGAGGAGATCTACGAGCGACTGAAGACACTGATCCTGGAACATCGCACCACGCTGATCTTTGTCAATACCCGACGCATGGCTGAACGCGTCTGTCGTCATCTGGGCGACCGGCTCGGAAACGAGCAGGTGAGCACGCATCACGGTAGCTTAGCCCGTGAACAGCGGCTGGCCGCCGAGCAGCAGTTGAAAGAGGGCAAGTTGCGCGCACTGGTGGCGACGGCTTCACTCGAGCTCGGAATCGATATCGGTGAGGTGGATTTGGTCTGCCAACTAGGTTCAACGAGATCGATTGCCACTTTTCTGCAGCGCGTCGGCCGATCTGGACACTCGGTCACCGGTACTCCGAAAGGCCGGATGTTTCCGCTGACTCGTGATGAACTTGTGGAAGCGGCCGCACTGCTGGACGCCATCCGTCGTGGAGAGCTGGACCACTCTGGAGATTCCCCGCGAACCGCTGGATATCCTGGCTCAACAGATTGTCGCCACGGTTGCGTGCGAGGAGTGGAGCGAAGAGTCCTTGTATGCAATGGTTCGCCGGGCTTATCCCTACCGCGACCTATCCCGAGCGACGTTTGACGGCATCCTTCGCATGCTGTCTGACGGGTTTTCAACCCGCATGGGAAGGCGTGCCGCCTATCTGCATCACGACGCCATCAACCATCGGCTCCGCGCTCGACGCGGAGCGCGACTGGCAGCCATCACTTCCGGTGGAGCCATTCCCGACACGGCCGACTACGAAGTGGTGTTGGAGCCTGCCGGAGTGAAAGTGGGCACGGTGAATGAAGACTTCGCCATCGAAAGCATGGCGGGGGATATTTTTCAACTAGGCAACACATCCTGGAAGATTCTTCGCGTGGAGCCCGGACGTGTGCGGGTGGAGGACGCCAAGGGTCAACCGCCTTCGATCCCGTTCTGGTTGGGTGAAGCGCCGGGGCGTACCCAGGAACTCTCTGCTTGCCGTGTCGCGGTTGCGGAAAGAGGTCGAAGCGGTCCTCACGCAAGATGAGGCGAGCGAGTGAATCACCTGAAACTGAATCTGCCGCTTCCCTGAATTCAGAGGCCGGCGTCGCGCGAGCGACAACCTGGTTGGTTGAGCAAACTGGCATCTCGGCGCCTGCGGCTGAACAGATTGCCGCGTACCTGGCCGTGGTACACAAAGGCCTGGGGACCATTCCAACGCAAGAAACTCTCGTGCTGGAGCGCTTCTTTGACGAAAGCGGCGGCATGCAATTGGTCGTGCATTCGCCTTTCGGAAGCCGCCTGAATCGAGCTTGGGGCCTTTCTTTGCGCAAACGCTTCTGTCGTAAGTTTAATTTTGAGCTACAAGCCGCCGCAACTGAAGATGCCATTGTTCTTTCGTTAGGGCATACGCACAGCTTTCCCCTTGAGGAAGTATTTAACTACCTGCAATCTCGCTCGGTGCGGAACGTACTGACCCAGGCAGTGCTGGACGCTCCCATGTTCACGGTGCGCTGGCGCTGGAATGCCAGCCGTGCGCTGGCCGTCTTGCGCTGGCGGAGCGGTCGCAAGGTAGCCCCGCAACTCCAACGTATGAACGCTGAAGACCTCGTTGCGGCTGTATTTCCAGACCAGTTGGCCTGCGCGGAGAATCTGAGCGGTGAACGCGAGATTCCGGACCACCCGCTGGTTCAGCAGACGCTGCGGGACTGCCTGGAAGAAGCCATGGACATCGATGGCTTGGAGTCTCTGCTGAGATCGATGGAGCGGAATGAGAAGAAGCTCGTGGCGCGCGACAGTGTGGAGCCTTCGCCGCTGGCGGCTGAAATACTCAGCGCCAGACCGTATGCTTTCCTGGACGACGCTCCGTTGGAGGAGCGGCGAACCCAGGCGGTTTACAGCCGTCGCTGGCTGGATCCCGAAAAGGCTTCAGACCTCGGGCAACTCGATGCCGCTGCCATTGCGCGGGTTCGTGAGGAGGCCTGGCCGCAGCCTGAGAATCCGGACGAATTGCATGACGCGCTGCTACAGCTCGGATTTCTGACGGAGACTGAGGGGATTGCCGGCTCAGGCAAAGTGGCAGAGGGCAGGGAAGAGCGGATCGACATGGCAGAATCCGAGGGATGGAAACCATTCTTCAACCAGTTGGCGAGCGAGAACCGTGTCGTGCGGCTCGTTGTGCCGACTTCGGGGAACTCTGGTTTCCAGGTTCTATGGATCGCTGCCGAGCGTTCTCCTGAGTTCCAAAGTCTGTTTCCAAATGTCGCGATGACGAATTCTCTGGCGTCAGATGCTTTGGCTGTTTCTGCAGAAGTGGCGCTGGTGGAAATTTTGCGGGGGCGGTTGGATGGGATCGGACCAGCCACTGCTTCTGTTGTGGCAGCGTCGCTGGGATTGCCGCTGACCTACCGTGGAAGCTGCGCTCCTGCGGCTTGAGGGAGAGGGCTTCGTGCTGCGAGGCCACTTTACTCCCGGAACTGAAGAGATGGAATGGTGCTGTCGCCGACTGCTGGCCCGGATTCATCGTTACACCTTGGACCGTTTGCGCCAGGAGATCGAACCCGTTTCAGCCACCGACTTCATTCGTTTCTTGCTCGACTGGCAGCACTTGACTCCGGACCATCGTGTCGAGGGACAAGCTGGACTGGCCGGCTTGCTCGAACAATTGGAGGGATTTGAAGTTCCGGCAGCGGCCTGGGAGGGAGAGATCCTTCCGGCTAGAATGGCCGAATACAATCCGGCTTGGTTGGATGCGCTCTGTCTTTCGGGACGCTGGTCTTGGGCCCGGCTGATGCCTCCCAAACCCGGGCCCGAGACCAGTTCGAGTTCCCGGCCGATTCGCTCTACTCCCATCGCGTTGCTGCAGCGCCGGAATCTGTCCATATGGAATCAACTTTGGTCACCAAACGAAGACGGGCAGTTGCGGGGTTCGTCCTCTGCTCAGGCTGTGGATGCAGCCTTGAATGAACAAGGGGCCTCATTCTTTGCCGACTTGGTTGAACGCTCCGGACTGTTGCGGAGCCAGGTTGAAGAGGCTCTGGCCGAGTTGGTCGCAAACGGTTCAGTGACCGCGGATAGCTTCACAGGGTTGCGAGCCTTGGTGACGCCATCCTCGAAGCGGCCGCCGTTGACGGATGGCAAACGCCGACGTTCTGTGGCGCCTTACTCAGTCGAGGATGCAGGTCGCTGGACGAAGCTGGTTCGCCCAGTCCATAGCGCTGGGCGCCTTTCGCTTAAACGGCCTGAATGGGGACAAGCTCGCCTTGGAGACCCTGGCCTGGATCCTGCTGCGACGATATGGAGTGGTTTTTCGGAGACTGCTTGAGCAGGAGGAACTGCCCGCCTGGCGGGATCTGCTTCGCGTGTACCGAAAACTCGAGGCCCGAGGTGAAATCCGCGGGGGACGCTTTGTTGCCGGCTTTTCAGGAGAACAGTTTGCGTTACCAGAAGCGGTCGGTTTGCTGCGCGCCATTCGCCGCCAACGGCCAACAGGAGTGCTGGTCTCGGTGAGCGCGGCGGACCCACTCAACCTGGTTGGAATTGTTACTCCCGGTAGTCGAGTGCTGCGCGTTGCCGCCAATCGCGTTCTTTACTCGGACGGTGTTCCTGTCGCCATTCGCGAGGCCGGAGAGGTGCGCTTCCTCGGAGACCCACCGTCGGCAACCCATTGGGAAATCCGCAACGCGCTCATCCGCCGGCCGGTCCCGCCACAACTCCGCGCCTACCTGGGCCAACCAGCCTAGGGCTGAATTGATTCTCGGTCAGAAACGTCATTCCGGCCAAGCGAAGCGCGAGCCGGAATCCAGCCTGAATTCCGGCCCGCGTGACGCGATGATCCCTACGACTTCTTTCCCTTCTTCTCCAAGGCTTCCAACTCTCCTTTGAGGTTGTCGGCCATCGTCTGAACGTCCGCACTTGGATTGTCCTTCAAGAGCTTCTGAGACAGTTCTGAGCACTCCAACGCCTTGTCGTAGAACTGCCGGAAGAGTTGGACGTCGTTGAGCGCCGGTCGCCCAAAGACCTTTTGATTGTCGAGCAGTGTTCGGCCCAGTCGAACGATGAACTCGGGACGGTCCATGGTTTTTGTCCCGCTTTCCAATAGCTTCCTGGCCTTCGGCCGATCTCCAGCGGCGCCGACAAAGAATGACACGGTGGTGAGCATTCCGTCCCACACCTCATGCTCCTCGGCGGCGCGCCGCTGTTCCCCGTCCAACAGGCCGCCGTCTTTCACCTCATCGAGCTTCTTGTTATAGGCTACTTCACGGCTGGGGAAGTCGCACTCCAGCACATAGGCCTTCGCCCCCGAGGTGTCTTTCAGAAAATAATCCGCAGATTCGATCAACCCCAGGGCGGCGTTTTTTTGCTTGCGATAGTAGTCGAACGCCGTTGATCGTAACTTGCCCGAGTTTCCACCGGGTTTCTCAAATCCTTCCAGATAGGCTTCCGCCATGTCGCGATAGGCGGAACTGAGTCCTGCCAGGAGGACCACTCGCAAGATGCGGGCTTTAGTGGCGTAGTCTGAATCCGGGAACTTTTGCAGCACGTCACTAGTTAGGCTGATGGCTTTCTCATACTTTACATCAGCCATGGCTTCCTTGGCCTGCAAGTAGACATACTCAGCAGAGTTCTTTGGCACCTGGGGTTTCCCACCGCCGCAGCCCATAGCGAGCGCGAATCCCGCAAGGCCAAGAGACAGCAGGCCGATTCGGACAGAGAAGAGGTTGCGCATCTCATTGCTCCTTTCCAAGAGAGTGTAAGACAAAGCCTTCTCGCAGAAATTCGTCAGCGCGAACTCAACCGATTGAACATGTGGATTTAGGGGAAATGGTGTGCCTATAGCGGGCGAAAAGCAAGCGGTTTTTGCACTAGGAGGGTTACGTGCTGAGTCGTGGTTCGATGTGCTGGCAGTTCGCCGAAAAAGGGACACGATGCTTCGGGTTCCCCTTTTTGTTAAGGAACTTGCCACTCAGTACTCAGAACTCAGCACTCGTTCTGGCGGGGATGATTACTGTACGACCATTTCTGCCTGGCTGGTGATGCTTTGGTTCTTAGTCTTCTCTATAGTTTCCACCTTTAACTGATACTTTCCTGGAGGCAGATCCTTCAAGGGCAGGTTGAAGCCGATGGCTGCCTCCGAAGGTCCCGTGGGATACGCAGCCTCTTCCAGGTCCATGGACGGCAGCTCACTGACTTGGCCCTTCTCATCAATAATTTGGACGTTGGCTGTCAAGCTTCGGCTGGCTTCATTGCCCTCCAGGTTATAGAGCTTGTAAAAGACAGCGATTGGATTCTCGCGGCGCACGGTGTTTCCGACCGGTGGCAAGATCTGGATGCCTTTGTAGATGAGTGGGTCGGCTTCATCAAGCAACCGGGTCTGCATGTTCTTGATGAGATCCGGCAATTGCGTCATTTCCTGGCTCACCACCAAACTGCTGGATGCCAGTCCGGCCGGCATGGGCGGCACGGCCAAAGTCTGCTCCGAGGTTCCGACCTTCCCCTTTTCGTCGGCGATGGCCAGTTTCAACTGGTACTTGCCAGGGCGCAGCTTGATGTAGTTACGGTAGGGGATGTCGGAATTGCGAAAGAGCTCCTCGCGCTCCTTTTCCACAGCCAGGTTCAGCGTTTCGCTGAAGCGGGCTGCGACGCTGCCATCCTCGGCGTAAGCCACGCCCATCACGTCCACGGCGTTCACCATCAATCCGCCCTTCTTTTTCAGCTCGATGGTCCCGCGCTGGATGCGAGCTGAGATCGGAACTCGTGCCAGTTGAGGCGAGTCGTAAAAGAAAACCGGACGGAAGCTGACCGGCAATTGAGTCAATGGGGTGGGAGACGAAATAGCGCTCATCAGAGATCGCTCGCCCTTGGATCCGGCCAAGGCGTCTGGCGGCCGCGGATCGAGATATCCGTTGCGGTGCTTCAACTTCAAGCCTTTGACCTCGGTTTTCACTTCCAGTTTGCGGTATTTGCCGTCGCGCTTCGGGTTCGTGGAACTGAAGCCTAGAACGTAATAGTTGCTTAGCTCCAGATCGACTTTGTCCAGAGCCTTGATTGAGGTTGTTGGTATTGAAAATGGGTATACCACCGGTTTCAGTAGCCAGCGAACGCAAGATATTTTCCATCATTGCCTGCTGCTGAAACTGTTCAAACCTGTCCTGTTCGCCAAACTGACCCTGCTGCCCCGCGTCCAGTACCATCATTGGGGTTACGTTGGCCCGTGTTATCCCAAAGCCTGTATTTCCAGTGCCTCCAGGCTGTCCGCCCTGCGTGCCGCCGCCCTGCGTTCCGCCACCACCCTGTGTTCCGCCACCACCAGTTTGTCCTCCACCTCCACCGGTTTGTCCGCCACCACCGCCTTGTCCTCCACCACCCTGGCCGCCTTGTGCCTGGACGAAAGCTGCAGGGCGCAACAAGGAGCTCGCGGGATTCAGCAGCTCAGCACCGGGGAGCAAGCGACGCGCGAAAGCACCCAGCCAGGAGCTGCGACTTTCCCGGAAGGTTGACCGGAGGGGCACCTCCGCAGGCATCAGCGATCCCTGAGTAGCGCCACCGAGAGAGTTCAACCCTCGAGCATCGATGCTGTAGAAGGCAACGTTGGCTTTCTGCGCAGCCTGAATCGTGTTACGCAGTTCGACCTGAGCATCGCTGGCCAGAGGGAAGTCCTCGGAGAACATGAGCACCGACTTGCGACCCTTGACCCTTGACATCGAACCTGCCAACTGGCTGAGTGTTCGCAGCAGGACCGTAGATCGGAACTTTGCTTGTTGGTCCAGCGGCCCCTGATTGCGCCCCATCGGGTCTTGCCGGTTCATCTGACCGCCACGTTGTTGTCCGGCTCCAAGTCCGCCCCGGTTCTGGTCTTCGCGCGATGATCCCTGGCCAAAGCGGGTTTCGGCGTGCGACATGGCCGGCTGGCGAATCGCTGCCACCACCTTGTCCGCGTCGTGGGTCAGATTCTGGAGAATCTTCAGACTCAACCCGTACGAGGCAACGCCAACGAAGTCCCAAGGGCGCATGTGCTGCTTGACATACTTCTCTGCAGACTCCCGGGACATCTGAAGCTGCGATGCTGTGATGTTGCTGTCGTCAAAGAGAATCAGGACAACCTTGCCCCGGCGGTTGGATTCATCGACATCCTTCAGGCTCGTTGGCATGGGCTCATCCGCTTTATCCGCCACAGCGTCGAAGCTCATAATCTCTTGCTGCTTGCCGTCCTCATAAATCCTGAAGTCTTCCTTCTTGAGGTTCAGCATGGGAGTGCCCTTCTTGTCCTGGGCGATGACTTCAATCGTCACGAGATCGACATCTACCCGGAGCGTCCCTCCCTGGGGTGCGGCCGGCGACTCAACAGGTGCGAGCAACCAACCTGTTGCCAGAATGGCCGCTGCACACAAGGCGAGCATCCCAAATCTCATGTGACTACCAAAACCGACTCTCATGACGTCCTCCTCTGGTTTCGACTGGCAACAGAAATTGCTGCCAATCCAGATCCTCTCCGTTTGCTCGAATAGTTGACTGTCAGCTTAAGGCACCTCAATCATCTTGTTGATCGATCCCATTTTGGTGTGCAAGCCTTCACGGACTACCGCACGAATCTTGTAGCGCCCGGGTGGTACCTTCACATCCATCTTTGACGTGAAGCCGTGACTCAACAGCGCGGCATAGCTGGGGCTGGTCAGATTCAGATCAATCGTTTTTTCCAGGCCGTCGATGTACTGGTCATGTTCATCAAGAGCCACGACCACCAGGCTGATCAGGTTTTTGTGCCTCGAATCTTCCTCGACGAATTTCATGCCACGAATATTCACCTGGGTCATCAACGCGAGTTGGTACCGGGCATCTTCCATCTGAAAATAGTTGTATGAAAGCTGGATGGGAATCTCATTGAGATTACCGGGAGCGCGCAGCGCTTCGATAATGTCCTCCTTCTTACGCCGCTCGAAGGAGAGCTGCTCTTTGGGAGCGTAGTAGCCTTTGCGGTAAGTAATCTGGAGCCCGGGACGCGTCACTTCAAGCTTGATCTTGTGGTACCGGCCGTCTGATTTGGCATTTGGAGTCGAGTAGGACAGGATGTAGTAGAACGACTGGCTGTCGATAATCTTTCGCATGCCCGCTGCGAGATCATTCGTGTTTCCAATGTGCATCCCGCCAGTCTCTCCGGAAAGCTGACGCAACGGGTCCTCCTGGTAGCGGAAATCATCGGTGCGCATCTGCGGTTTCCTCGAAAGCAGCGCAAACGATTCATTGTTGTTTCCTGCCACCACCCGGTCGCTGGCCTGGTAGTTCGTTGTATACAGTCCACGGACATCCACGGTGTTAAAGATGACACCCGACCGCAAAGCCATGTCCGTGACGTCCTGAAGTTCGTAGCGCACATAGTCCGACAGAAAGCCATCAGAGATCAGGATCAGAGACTTCTTGCCTTCAAAATGGCGCAGAGAACGAAGGTACTGCCGCAAGCTGGTGAGCAAGCTTCGGTAGCGGTGCTGGTTTTCCTCGAACTGTTGCGAGGCTGCGGATCGGACTACGGGTTCTGCCACCATTTCGGGGTTCGGGAGTTGTTCGAGATTCTGGCAAATGATTGTCTCGGCGATGGCAACCCGAAGGGGCATTTCGTCCGGGAGATTGTTTCGAATGTGCTGCGCCTGCAAATCCGTCAGCTCGGGGCACTGCGACTTCATGGTGCCGGCGCGTTGCACCTTCTTGTGCAGCTCTCCCACGAGCGACAACAGCAGATCACGGTCGGACGTGAAGGGTTGAGTCACGCTTCCAGACGCCGTGGTCAATGAAATCAGATCGGACGGCTCTATGTTGCTTGCCAGCAGCTTCTGCAGAGCCTGCTGAGCATACATAAAAAACTCAGGTCCGGCCGTGGCGAGGTCGTCCACGACCAGACTGATCATGCGGGACTGTGACGCGCTTGTATCCTCTTCGGCTGTTGTGGCTGGCCGTCCCGATACTTGAGCCTGAGTGGCTTTGTAAGACTCCAAGGCGAAGGTGTGGATGGGCTGTAACTTGCCGTCTTCATACACCTTGAATTCATCCACTTTCAGGTCCTTCACTGGATTCCCCTGTTTGTCCGTGACGATTGCATTCACCACGACGACATCCACCGGGACTTTGAACGTAAAGGTCTCAGACTTGTCCTCCTTCTTTGCGTTGGCAGCGTCCTTCTTTGGGGCTTTGTCTGCTGCCAGGCACAACGTAGCCAACAGTAGAAACAGCCAGAAGGACTGGCCTGAAAGTAATCGGTTGAAGGAGCCTGGTAAACGCGACATACGAGAGCGCCGGTCGCTTGCCGGGAGCACCGAGGGATCGGATGGTCGATGGCTTCGATTATGGTCCTTCTCGTGATGAAAGACAATGATTAGTGCCTCGATTTCCGAACCGGCGGTCCGCTCGCCGGCGACGACACGCCTCGAAGCGAATTGTCAAAGCCCAGTGTGACCGGAAGCAACCGTAAAGCCTTTCCGTGCTAAAGTTTCCATACACTGCAGACGAAATGTTCACTGCACGCTTTCGAACGGGGAAGCAGAGTCCAGTCTGTGCTGTCCAGCCACTACCGAGGTTCCATGAATTTCATTCAGTTTGAGAAAATTGACACTTACGCGCGTATCACTTTGAACCGCCCACCGCTGAACATCATGAACATTGAAATGATGTCGGAGATCGGCGAAGTCCTTGAATCCCTGCACAACGAGGATCACGTGAAATTGATTGTCTTCAATTCCGCGTGCAACGTGTTCAGCGCCGGCGTGGACATGGCGGATCACACCCCGCAGAAAGTGTTTCAGTTGCTTGACGCTTTTCACAAAATATTTCTTTCCATGGGCGAGATCGGCAAACCTACGGTGGCTGCGGTAAACGGGGCAGCGCTTGGCGGAGGCTGCGAGCTGGCGACGTTTTGCGATGTGGTCATTGCTTCCGAGACGGCCAAGTTTGGCCAGCCGGAAATCAAAGTAGGGGTTTTCCCGTCCATCGCGACGGTGGTTTTCCCATACCTCGTTGGCAAGAAGAAGGCCATGGAACTGATTCTCACCGGCGACGCGATCGAGGCGAAAGAGGCCCTCGCATTGGGTCTGGTTAACCGCGTCGTGCCTTCAGATAAGCTTGACAGCACCGTGAAAGAGTTCGCCTCGAAGGTCACTCTGAGCAGTGGGGCAGTTCTTCAAATGATGAAGAGAACCATGCTCTCAGGTGAGGGACTGAATTTTCAGGATGCCCTCAAGAGAGCGCAGGATATTTACCTCAACCAGTTGATGGCTCTCGAAGACACCAGCGAGGGGTTGAACGCATTCCTGGAGCGCCGTGCGCCCGTGTGGAAAGACAAGTAAGACACCGTCGGCGGATCTTCCTACACGCTTCCGCTAACCTCATTCCTCCTTTCGATTTTATCCTCCCCGAAGGTACAATCCGCCAGTCGTGATTCGGGTTTGCGCTATCGAAACGGATCTTGGCGTCGTTCCCGGAGGAGGCCACTCATGATCGGGTTTGAACTTTCAGAGGATCATCTCAGCGTGGAAAGCCTGGTGCGAGAGTTGGTCGCAAAAGAGGTTGCCCCCAACATCGCTGAACATGATGCCCGTCATTTCTTCGATCGCACTATTCTGGAAAAGATGGCCAGGACGGGGCTGCTTGGCATCTGTATTCCTGCCGAGTATGGCGGCGCGGGTTTCGACTACATCAGTTTGGGCCTGGCTTGTGAAGAGCTGGAATACGGCGATACCTCGCTGCGCGTAATCATGTCGGTCCATGTGGGCCTGAACGGGCTGACGCTGCTCAGTTGGGGGACTGCAGACCAGAAGGCTCGCTACCTGATGCCACAGTCGAAGGGCTTGAAGATCGCCAGCTTTGGAATGACGGAGCCGGATGCCGGCAGCGATGTCGTGGGCTTGCAGTCAACGGCACGCCTCGATGGGAGCGAGTACGTCTTGAATGGCGAGAAGACCTGGATCTCACTGGCCGATGTGGCGGATCATTTTCTGGTGATTGCCTGGAGCGATATGGCGAAGAAGAAGGCGCGCGATCATACCGGACTTTCTGCGTTCATCGTTGAGCGCAGCATGTCCGGATTTGCCAGCGGAACTCTGGAGCAGAAATGGGGAATCCGCGCCGGCAACACAGGGTTCTTCTCCATGAGCGACGTGCGCGTGCCGGTAGCCAACCGCGTAGGTGAAGAGGGAGAGGGTTTCAAGATCGCCATGTTCGCGCTCGAACAGGGCCGCTACACTGTGGCCGCGGGCGCCACCGGATTGATCCGGGCTTGCCTCGATGCCAGCCGCAAGTATGCGCTGGAGCGGAAGACGTTTGGAAAGGCCATTGGGGAGCACCAACTCGTGAAGGAAATGATTGCGCAGATGGTGCTCGACTACGATGTCTCCCGTCTACTCTGGCTGCGTTCTGGATGGATGAAGAATCAAGGGCGGCGCAACAATCGTGAAACCTCCCAGGCAAAATGGTATGCCACGGTTGCTTCTGAGCGGGCGGCATCAGACGCCGTGCAGATTCACGGCGCCTATGGCTACTCCGATGAATACCCCGTGGGACGCTATTATCGCAACTGCAAGGGGGCGGTGATCTACGAAGGAACACGGGAAATCCACAAGCTTATGCAGGCCGACTACGCGCTTGGTTACAGGCAGGACAAGCCGGTACGTTGCCAGCTGCCGCCGGTGGAGTCGCGCACATGACGACTATGTCCAAACCTGAACCTTGGCTCCGGGGACCCGTGCCAGAGATCCCCGCACTTTTACAACCCGCAGCTCACGCATTCCTGTTGGCTTTGGAGAGCGTCGAGGCGGCCGTCTCAGGAATCACGGATGATCAACTCTGGATCGAACCGGGAGGCGCGGCATCCCTTGGTTTTCATCTCTTACATCTCACCAGCAGCACAGATCGCCTCTTGACGTACGCGCGCGGCGAGTCGCTTTCGGACTTACAACGCGCGGCGCTGGCCGCCGAGGGAACACTCTCGCCTCCTTACCCCACTCTTGATCAACTTTTGGCAGGATGGCGTAGGGGCGTCGAGGGAGCTCTTCGCCAACTTGCCGCCACTCCTGAGGCCGTACTGAAGGACGCCCGACAGGTCGGCCGAGCCAGGCTGCCGACAACAGTTCTCGGGTTGCTCTTTCATGCTTCAGAGCATGCCCAGCGACATGCAGGCCAGATTGTCACTACAGGTAAGATTGTCCAGGGACTGCAGCTTGGACCTGCACCGAGGCGGGAACCCGTAGCTGGGTGATCAACGTTGCAGAATTGATTCAGAATTTGGCCCAAGCATCGCTGGTTTTCATGGTGGGCTTACTGCGCTTGGAAGTCTTGCGTGTGTAGTTTGCGATTCGCTGTTTCCAGCGGCGTGGCCTGGTCCGTCAATCTATCCTTGATTTGGTCGAGCTCAAGGAACTACGCCCAACAACGCAGCACCGACATAACCACCAGCACACAAAATAACCATTGCCATGAAAATGTCGTTCCAGGTTCGCATCGACCGTGCCTTTCCGGTGAGTCGTCAGTTTTGGGTTCTTGTACAAAAGGGGAAGCAGGCGGCGAGCATATCACGTCTCATGCCGGCCCGTTGCACCTATTCCTTTGCTTCGGGCCCTCAAACGCGGCCCAGGAAGGTTGCTGAGCCTCAAGCGATGATCTCTTTGGCAACGCGGCCGTGCACGTCGGTGAGACGAAAATTGCGCCCATCGAAGCGATAGGTCAGTTTCTCGTGGTCCAGGCCGAGCAGGTGCAGGATCGTGGCATGCAGATCGTGCATGTGCACCTTGTTCTCGATGGCGAGATGGCCGAATTCGTCGGTTGCACCATAGGCGAAGCCGGGTTTCACGCCACCGCCTGCCAGCCAGACCGTGAATCCGCCGGGGTTGTGGTCCCGTCCGGTGCCATTCTTTTCTGCGTAGGGTGTTCGTCCAAACTCGCCCCCCCACCACACCAGCGTGTCGTCGAGCAACCCTCGCTGCTTGAGGTCGGCCAGCAAACCAGCCACCGGCTTGTCCACAGCCACGGCGTGGTCAGCATGCTTCGCCAGATTTGAGTGCTGATCCCAGGCCGGGTTCGCCGTATTGTCGCCATAGGTTACCTGCACATAGCGAACACCAGCCTCGCAAAGCCGGCGCGCCATCAGACACTGCCTGCCGAAGTTGTCGGTGGCCTTGTCGCCGATTCCGTAGAGAGCCAGCGTCGCTGGAGACTCTTTCGACAAATCAAGGACACCGGGCGCGTTGTGCTGCATCCGCCAGGCGAGTTCGTAGGAACTGATCACTGCGTCGAGTTCCTGGTCCCCCGGCGCAGCCTTCTTCTGTTCTGCGTTCAATTCTCGCAAGAGCTCGAACTGTCGTTTTTGCTCTGAAGGCGACAGCGACGGGTTCGAGAGGTTGCGAATGGTTGCTTCAGCCGCCGGTGATCCAGCTCGTCCTAGGGCGGTGCCCTGATACACGGGAGGCAGGAAGGCATTGCCGTAGTTGCGGGCACCGCCATTCCCGCTGGAAGGACTGATGGTGACGAAGCCAGGCAGATTGTCGTTCTCCGTGCCCAACCCATAGGTCAACCAAGAACCCAGGGACGGCCGAATGAAATTGGTGGCGCCGCAGTGCAGGAACAACGTGGCTGGCCCGTGCGCCACACCTTCGGTTTGCATTGAATGAATGAAGCAAAGATCGTCCACATACCGGGCCATTTCCGGGAAGAGCTCCGAAACCCAACGTCCGCTCTGGCCGTGTTGAGAGAACTTCCACGGGGACTTCATCACTCGCTGTGAAGAAGTGACGCGTTGGCCTGTGTTGGCAATGGTCCGTGCGTCATTGAAGCCCAGCATCTTGCCGTCCTCCCGATTCAGGAGGGGCTTGTATTCGAAGGTGTCCACATGGCTCGGTCCACCCTGCATAAAGATGTAGATCGCGCGCCGTGCCTTGGGAGGGAAGTGGGGTATCTTCGGCGCCAGGGGATTCAGAGCGGCAGCCGCCTCGCTACTGGCCAGTCCGGCTAGAGCGAGATAGCCGAATCCGCAGCCAGCCGCTTTCAGTGCCTCTCGTCGGGTCATCTGGCCCAAGGGAAAAGGAAACGACTCTGGATTTTGAGCTAAAGCCATATCAAAACCTCTGAAATCACTCTACGTAACGAAAATCCAACGACGCAAAAATTGAGTGACACAACTGCGCCCATTGCTGCAGGCGTTCTCCGCCTCCACTCGCAGCCGGTTGATTCAGATACCTCAACGCTACGCCAATCTCGGCTTCCACGGGTTGTCGGCCCAATGCCAGGCTGTATGCCTCTTGGACACGCGCTTTGTCGTTCGACGCCCCTTCGGCTAGAAGGCGCTGGGCAAAGTGACGTGCCTGCTCCATGACGAAGGGGTGGTTCAGCAAGAACAACGACTGCGGCGCGACCGTTGTTACGTTCCGTTGACCAGCAACCCTGCTGGTGTCCGGGAAATCGAAAACTTCGAATAGCTCCGGCAGGGAATTTCGCAACACTGGCAAATAAACGCTGCGCTGCTTGCTCGTATGGTTGTAGGCGTAGTCGGCCGTGATGCCGGGCACGATGGTCGAACCGCCGGTGCCGGGTTCAAGCTCTCCGCTGACAGAGAGCATCGTATCGCGAATGCACTCTGCCTCAAGGCGGCGGCGATTCATTCGCCAGAGCAGGCGGTTCTCCGGATCGACTTTGGCAGCCTTGGCGGTCGCCGCCTGCTGGGTCCGTCGGCCTTTGCCCGAAGAAGCAATGCCACTGTGAGCTGCTGAATTCAGCTGATAGACGCGCGAGAGAACAAGCTCGTGGATAAGTTTTTTGACCGACCAGCCTTGCTCGACAAACCGAACCGTGAGGTAGTCGAGCAGTTCAGGGTGAGAAGGTTCTTCACCGGTCGTGCCAAAGTTGTCGACAGTGCGGACCAAACCTGATCCGAATAGCCAATGCCAAACCCGGTTGACGATAACACGGGCCGTCAATGGGTTGTTGGAACTCCCGAGCCATTCGCCGAGTTCACGCCGTCCGCTCTCATTAGCGGGAATCAATGGCGGCTTGTCGTACGTAGCGACTTGCAGAAAGCCGCGCGGTACCTTATCGCCAAGCGTGTGCACGCTGCCGCGAAAATGGACTGGAATGTCTCCAGTTCCGGTCTCCTCCCGAACCGACATCACCATTGGTCGTGTGGGCCCCTCGTCGTTCAGCTTTTTCAACTCAGCCTCCAGAGTCTTCACCAGACTGGTGGCTGGGGAAGCCGAAGGACTGCCGCCCTTGACCGAGGTTGCGGGACTCGTTCGCTGATTGCCGTCGGTGGAGCGGGGTGCCCCTGTGACATCTACTGGAATGAACTGCACTGCATCGGCTGTGACGTAGCCGGTGGTGCCTTCGCTGGAAACGAGCGCGTAACCGAAGCCGTTGCCTTCAAAGCGGAACTGACCGAGAGACACAAAACGGCCGTCGATGGTGGGTGGCTCTCGCTGATCCACCTGTACCGGAGTCTCTCCGTCGGCATGAAAGACCGTTACCGGAACGTTTGCGGCTCGATTCGGCGCATGCACGTAAGCCAGGCGCACTTCGTAGGTCCCTGGGCGGGTAATATCGGGAAGGAAGGTGAGGGTCTTTTCGCCCTTGCCAGTATTGAGATCGTGCAGATAGCCATCGCCCACAAAGTGGCTTGAATACCGAGAATGCTTCCATTCGCCAACGGCTCTAGCCTGTGAACTGTCCACGACAATTCCGGGAAGCTCACTGGCGGCAACAATGCTGGGGGTCGTGGGTCCAGTTACTTCTGCGCTCTTGGCTGCAAGCGATTTGGCAGCCTCCTTTGCCGCATTGATCTGTTTCTGAAGATTGGCCACTACAGCTTCATGTTTGCGGTACACGGCTTCCTGCGTTTCGTCCAGCGGCAGGGGGCGCTCCATCCATTTCGAGACGTTTGCGTGTTCCAGCGACTTGACATTTCTCAGAATCCCCGCCAGTCCGTAGTAATCGCGTGTGGGGATTGGATCAAACTTGTGATCATGACAACGCGCACATCCGATGGTTTGTGCGAGAAAGGCCTTGCCCAGGGTGTCTAGCTGTTCATCGACGACGTCCATTTCCAACTGCTTCTTGTCCTGCTCCTCAAGATTGGTATTTCCCAGCATCAGAAACGTGGTCGCAATAAGCCCACGTTGGCGCTCTTCCAGCGTTCGGTAGGGAATCAGATCGCCGGCGACCTGCTCTTTGACGAATCGATCGAAGGGCACATCGTTGTTGAAAGATTCGATGACGTAGTCTCGGTATCGCCAGGCTTCCTTGAAAACAAGTCCGCGCAAGGTGACCGACTCACCAAAGCGAGCTACGTCAAGCCAGTGCCTTCCCCAACGCTCGCCAAAACTTTTCGACGCGAGGAGCTTGTCCACTGCAATCGCGTACGCCTCAGGACGAGCATCGTTGAGGAAAGCCTCGATCGCATTAGGTGTTGGAGGCAGCCCCGTCAGGTCAAAGTAGACGCGTCTGAGCCATGTGGCACGCGGTGCGTCGCCAACCGGTCTCAAACCGCTCTCTTCGAGCTTGGCAAGAATGTACCGATCGACGGCAGTCCGCGGCCACCGCGCATTACGGACATTCGGAACTGGCAGCTTCTTCGGTTGCTGGTAGGCCCAATGCTTTCGACCACTTTCAATGCCTTTGGCCGGTGTAGCGCTGGTTGAGGCTCCCGCGGGAGTCGGCGCACCCATGCGGATCCATTCGGTCAAGGCACCGATTTCGTCATCAGGCAACTTCCCGGTAGGAGGCATCTGCAGTTGAGCATCCTCGTGAGAAATGGCCTTAATCAGCAACGACTCTTCAGGCTTGCCAGCCACAAATGCCGGACCGCGTGTCCCGCCCTTCTGCAGTCCCTGAAGCGAATCGAGTCGCAGGCCTCCCCACTGAATCTTTTCACCATGACAGGCATTGCATCGCTCGACGAGAACAGGGCGAACGCGCTTCTCAAAGAACTCAGCCCCCTGCGGGTCAGCAGCGCCTCTACTTTCAGAGGTGAGTAGCACAAACCCCACGACGAGACTTGCACGAAATTTCCAATGGGAACACATGCGCGAAAGTATACCAAAGACTCTCATCCCATAGGTCCAGCGTTCCCGCTCAGGTAGGAACTCAGCAGCCTTTCTTGTCCAACGGTAGCTCTTCCGAAACCAGATTCAGACAGACCACGTACCAAAAATTCCCCTTGACAAAATTGCAAGCCCATCTAAAATCTCAAATCTAATATATCAGATATTAGAACCATTTGTTTGTCAAGGGTACTTCGTGAGGCCGCATGGCGACGCTAGAGAACTTTGTGATTAACCAGGCAAAGATCAGCGAGCAGGTCTACGAGTATCTCCGCAGCGCCATTATGACCGGCCGCTTTACGCCGGGCGAACGCTTGGATCTGGAAGAACTGGTGGAACAGCTCAAAGTTTCGAAGATGCCCATCAAGGAGGCGGTTGCCCGTCTGGCGTCTGAAGGTCTTGTGGACGTTCAGGCACGCCGCGGCACTTATGTGAGCCGCGTGGATGCACGCGACCTGGCCGAGACCTTTGCCGTGCGTCGCGCCCTGGAGCTGTTGGCTGGCGAACTGGCCGTCGAGCACGTGACTTCCGAGGTCATTGCTCGGATGAATGATTTGATTGCTCGAATGGAAAGGTCGGCTGCTACCCGTGATGTAAACGAGCATCTGGAGAGAAACTTCGAATTCCACGAATTGATCTTAGAGCTCTCGCACAATCGGAAGCTGATGGAAATCTACCGACAGTTGCGTGCTTCCATTCATATTGCCGGTGTGCATTTTCGTTCGGAAAACTGGCTGGCGCGCGTGGACCAGGAGCAACGGGAGCATCGAGCCATCGTCCGGGCTCTGGAGAAGCGGGATCCAGAAGCGGTTGTGCGCGCTATCTCAAATCACTTGAAACGAGCCAAAGAATCGCTGGTCGCCGATGTCCAGAGTTCGCAAAGGGAATAAACACTCGCGATCTCGCGCGGTTGTTATGCACCGCAACGGGCTTGCCCATGCGTCGGTGTCTCAACGGTCACACTATTAGGTTTTCTGATTCTAGATTCTCCAAGGAGGCACCATGCACAGACTTGATTGCGGTTGGCAACAGTTCCAGCAGAGGCTTGTGAAGCTGTTGGCCGTGTCTTTGATCCTGTCCACCCCGCTGTTCGCTCAACAAGGCCGAGGCACCATTTCCGGGCACGGTGACTGACCCCAGCGGAGCAGCAGTTCCAGGAGCCAGCATCACGATAACCAGTGTTGGCACGAATGCCGTTTTTAGCACCCAAAGCAACGAGGAAGGCTTCTTCACGGCTCCCGGCCTTGCGGTGGGGGAGTATGTCGTCAACGCCGAACGACAGGGTTTCAAAACGGCTGTCCGTAAAGGGATCACACTTCAGGTGGATCAAAAGGCGCAGGTCAACGTCAAGATGGACATCGGAGAGATTGCCGAAAGCGTCGAAGTAGTTGCGGAGACTTCGCTCGTGGATGCAGGCAGCGCAACGTTGGGTACGGTTATTGAGAACCGGCGCGTGAGCGACTTGCCGCTGAATGGCCGCAACGCTTTGTCCCTGACGTTGCTGAATGCAGGCGTTGTTTCCAACGCGGGCCCGACGAACTCAGGCTTCGGCGACCGGGGTGTTCAGATCTCTTCACTCAGCATTAACGGAAGCCCGAGTTCGATGAACTCTCAGATGCTCGACGGCAACAACAATGTGTTGAGCTATGTGGGTGAAGTCGGTGTCCCGCCAGCCGTGGACGCTGTCGAGGAATTCAAGGTGCAAAGTGGCACCATGTCGGCGGAGTTTGGTTTCACGGCAGGCGGAACGATCAACCTGGTGACAAAGTCCGGTACGAATCAGTTTCACGGCACCTTGTACGAATTTCTGCGCAACGATAAGTTTGACGCTCGTAATACTTTTGCGACACGGCGCCTTCCGCTCCGTTACAACCAGTTCGGGGGATCGATCGGCGGTCCCATCATCAAGGACCGGACTTTCGGATTCTTTAACTGGGAGGAATATCGCCTCAGCAGCAACTCGCCGCGCATCGCCAGCGTGCCGCTTGCCGAGTGGAAGAACGGAGACTTCAGCAATCTGAGAACGGCTACGGGCGTACTCATTCCTATCTATGATCCAGCCACGACGCGCGCCAACCCCAACGGTCAAGGCCAGATACGCGACCAGTTCCCAGGGAACATTATTCCAACGGGGCGTTTCGATCCGATCGCCCGCAAGATTCTCGATTTCTGGCCAGCTCCCAATCGTACTCCCGCAAATGCCTTCACGTTCAGCCAGAACTTTGAGGACAGCGCGCTCACGAAGACGGAGTGGACACAGGCTAGCCTCCGCGTGGATCACCGGTTTACTGAAACGAACTCGATCTTTTTCCGGTATACGCACGCCCGACACCAGACCGCCGGCAACAGCATTTACACAGAGCCGACGGTGGGCCAGAACCGCGAAGATGATCAGATCAACCGGAACATGGTTTTGTCCGACACGCACACCTTTTCGCCGACACTCATCAACAACCTGCGCATCGGCGCGATGCGGCAGGCATTCGATTTTCAGGCGATCAACGCCGGCAAAGATTGGCCTGTCAAGTTGGGCTTGCCTTCGATTGTACCGCCAGACCAGTTTCCTCAAATCGATTTCGGATTTGGCCCCATCGGCGGCCAGGCCTATGGCACCCGCGGATCCTTAAATTGGGACATTCAAGATTTGGTGACGAAGATCACCGGCAATCACACGCTGAAGATTGGCTACAACCACCGCATCCTGCAGGGTTCGAACCGTCAGGGCGCAGCGCTATCCGGAGATTACACATTTGCCGGCCTGACCAGCAATCCGCAGAGCGCGGCCGGCACTGGCTCCAGTCTTGCACAGTTCCTCCTCGGCGACGTGAACACGGCGTTTATTGATCGCATTCTGGGGAACTCCTGGCATGCCGTCGCCATCAGCACGTTCGTGCAGGATGACTGGAAAGTGTCGCGACGCCTGACGCTGAATCTGGGCTTGCGTTGGGACTGGCAGCAAAAGCCCTATGAGCGGCATGACGGTCACATCAATTTTGATCCCGCCGGCCAAGTTGCTGGACAACCCTTCCGCGGCAAGACAGTGTTTGCAGGTGTGGATGGACAACCGCGCTCGTTCTTGAAGGAAGACTGGAATGACTTTGGTCCGCGCCTCGGCTTTGCTCTGGACGTCTTAGGCAACGGCAAGACGATCTTTCGCGGGGGCTACGGCATCTTTTACCCGTCGATCTTTTTCCGCACTTTCCTGGGTGATACTCATTGTTCTCCACCACTCGTACGACATACGTCGCTCAGGGGCCAGGGCTGCGCGCTTTCCGGTTCCAGGATGCTTTTCCCACGAAACCGATTGAGTCGCCCGGTGCGTCCGCAGGCCCACTGGCGTTGCTGGGTCAGTCGGTGAATATTAACGAGAGCGACAGCACGACGCCCATGACACAACAGTGGAATGCGAGTTTGCAGCAGGAATTGGGCAGCTGGCTGATCGATGTAACGTATGCCGCAAACAAGGGTAACAGCTTCGCGGCAAACCCGTACAACTTGAATCAGGTTGATCCGGCCTTACGACAGCAACTGGGTCAGGGACTGTTTACGGCTGTCCCAAACCCATATGCCGGCCAAGTACCCGGCGGACTGGGAGCTGCAACCATTACGCGTGAGCGGTCGCTGATGGCATTTCCTTATTACAACGCCGTCAATGTGCGCAATCCGCGCATGGGTAACTACCTCTCGCACCAGTTGCAGGTGAACGTCCGAAAGCGCCTCCACAACGGGCTGCTCCTCGATTTTGCGTACACCAATGGCAAAAAGATCAGTGACTCGGTTCTCCTCCCAGTCGATTTCGGCACTGCCGTCCCGCTTGAACAGGTGACTCAGTACGAGTTTCAAGATCCGCTCTACAACCGTCAGGCGAACCGCTCAGTGGATCCGGGAGATGTGTCTCAACGACTTGTCATCAGTGCGGTTTACGAACTGCCCTTTGGACGCGGTAAGCGATGGAATCCAGCCAGCGGCGTGCTAAGCAAAATCGTCGGGGGTTGGCAGATCAATCTGATTGGTGTGATGCAGGGTGGGATCCCTCTCACAGTTCGAGGCGCGAGCAATTTTCAAGCTGACCGCCCGAACTCAACCGGACAGAGCGCCGAGTTGCCCGGTGACCAGAGAACGGCACAGCGCTGGTTTGACACGGCTCAGTTTGTGAATCCTCCGGATTTCACCTTTGGCAATGTCAGCCGTACGATTCCCAACGTGCGCCACCCTGGTACCGTGAACTTCGACGGTTCGCTTATCAAGGATACCCAGATCACTGAGCGGTTGCGCCTGCAGTTTCGAGTGGAAGCCTTCAACCTGGCGAACCATGTGAATCTTGGGCTGGTGGACGACACGTTTGCGCCGGGTCCGGATGGCCGGAACTCCCGTGCGCAGTTCGGCACCATCACTACGGCTCGCGACGCGCGCGTCATGCAGTTTGCTTTGAAGCTGATTTTCTGAGGAGGGGAGAAGCCACAAAGGGCACTGAGACGCAAGAAGAATTTGGGACGCGGATGAACGCAGAGGAACGCACATATTGGAGGCGCTGGGGACACGAGGACGTCGCAATGTGCAGCCAACGGGCAGAGGCCTTGCCAGTAGCCTATGCGGGGCTAGAGTGACCTGGTGCCAACGAAATTCAAAGCTCGATCAAATTCGAAAGCTACTCCCTCTCCCGTTTGTGGGGAGAGGGTGGCCGAAGGTGAAGTCTTGAGAAGACTTCACGCGGTCGCGGAGGCCGGGTGAGGGGGTTGCGGAGATCTGCATTCTGCCATGTCTCAGGGCTAGCTGATCTGCGTTCGTTTTTTCTTTTGATATACAGTTCCAAGCAGGAGCGTTTCTTGCGGAACAAGAAACCCATCCACAACCTACGCTGGTGGATTGCCGGATTGGTTTTCCTCGGCACCGTCATCAACTATATCGATCGGCAAACGCTGTCGGTGCTGGCCCCGCAACTCACTCGAGAACTCGGCATCAGCAACATTGAGTATGGTTGGATCTCGCAGGCGTTCCTGATTCCTTACACGGCGATGTTCATCATTGCCGGCATCTTGATCGATCGCTGGGGTGTGAAGCTGGTCTATGGTGTGGCCGCCGCTTGGTGGTCCGTTGCAGCTATGCTGCATGCGCTTGCTGGCTCTGCCGTCGAATTTGGTATCTTTCGCTTCTTGTTGGGAACGGCTGAATCGGCCAACTTCGTCGGTGCTCAGAAAGTGGCTGCAGAGTGGTTCCCGCCCAAGGACCGCGGCACGCTCAACGGACTGGTGCAAGCGGGAACGGTGACTGGCGCGCTGATCACCCCGCCTCTGGTGGTCTGGCTTACATTGCACTACGGTTGGCGCGCGGCCTTTGTGGCAACGGGCGCTGTCGGCTTGCTCTGGGTAGCCGCTTGGTTTGCTTGGTATGACCTGCCCGAGCGTCATCCGCGCATCAGCGCCCAGGAACTGCAACTGATTCGAACCGAGGAAGGCGATGAGATAGCATCAAAGGGAACTACGGATGTGCGATGGGTGGATTTCTTTCGGTTTCCCCAGATGTGGGGATTGCTGGTCGCCCGCATCATCTCGGATCCAGTCTGGTGGTTCTATCTCTTCTGGCTGCCGAAATATCTCACTGAATCGCGCGGGCTCAGCATGCAGGAAATGGGAATGGTAGTTTGGATTCCGTACCTGGCCTCAGATCTGGGCTCCGTCGTCGGCGGCTGGTACTCCGGTCGATTGATCTCTCAGGGCGGGCGAGTTGTGGAGTCGCGGAAAGCGGTGATGCTCTTCTCGGCGCTTCTGATGCCTGTGGGGGTCGCCCTCGTGCTGCAACCGCCGACACCTGTGACGGTGTGCCTCATCAGTCTCGTCCTGTGTGTCCATTCTGCCTGGAAAACCAACCTGGTCACGCTCACCGTTGATATTTTTCCCAGGCCTGTCGTGGCTTCTGTTCACGGTCTGGTGGCCACGGGCGGCGGCATTGGCGGGGCGATCTTCACGGCCCTGGCAGGCTATCTTATCGAGTGGGGCTCGTACACACCGGTGTTGGTGTTGATGGGATTCTTGCATCCCATCGCCTATCTTTGCGTCCGTTGGTTAGTGAGTGAAGAAGCAGGCTTGTTGGATTCCTTAAAGGAAACTTCGATCGCTGGCCGCAGCGAGGTCCGGCGGTGACGGGTTGTCGTGTCCTAGGTTGCCTTGTTCCCAGCGTAGTTCCAGATTCGGTCATATTTGCATTTGTCTGAACCGCCAAGAGCGCCAAGAACGCAAAGAGAAACCCGGGATGTCATTGGAATCTCAAAATCCGGGTGGTTGACTGAGTACTTACGAACGATTCAACAGGCAAGCTCTTGGCGCTCTTCGCGTCCTTGGCGGTTCGCTTGTGTGTCGGCGGTCAGAGTTCGCACGCTACGACTAGCTGATCAAGACTTCTCAATTACGGCTCGTTTCAGCTGGGTCGATCATGAAACAAGGTCAATGAAGATCTCTCGGATTACAGCCTACGCTATCAAGATTCCGCGTGAACTAGGTGAGGTGCGAGGCACGGCTGGTTCTCCTGCCCGGTTGACCGAGGGTGCTTCGGACTACCGTTTTGCCGCAACTTACCAGACCCTCTACTCGTCAAAGATCGAGACGGTGCTGGTCAAGATCGAGACCGATGCGGGTATCACAGGCTGGGGAGAAGCACAGTCGCCACTGGCGCCCGAAGTTGTGTGCACGATCATCCGCACTCTAGTGGCTCCGCTCTTGGTTGGCGAAAGTCCGATGGCGCATGAGCGCCTGTGGTCTCGCTTGTACGCCGGAATGCGGGTGCGCGGTCACACGGGGTCCTTCATGCTCGACGCCATTGCCGGCATCGATACTGCTTTGTGGGACATCCGAGGCAAAGCGCTAGGTGTCCGAGTGTGCGATCTGCTAGGCGGACCCTTCAGCAGCGAATTACCGGCTTACATCTCCGGGCTTTCGGGTGCCGACAACAAGGCACGGATCGCCCAAGCCACAGACTACAAGGCTCGAGGCTTCCGCGCTTTCAAGCTTTTCATGGATGGAGAGGCCGGCATTCTGTTACGTCTATATGACGAGTTGCGCGAGAAGCTGGGATCAGACATTCAACTGATGGTCGACACGTTGTGGAGACTGGAGCAGGCCGAAGCCCATCGGTTTGGCAGGGAGCTGGATGCGCGCCAGGCAGCTTGGTTCGAAGCACCCTTGAAACCGGAGGACGTCAGTGGCCATGCCCGGTTAGCGGCGAGCGTCGAAACGGCGATAGCCATGGGTGAGTGCTGGCGCACGCGCTGGGAAATGCGGCCGTTTTTTGAGGCCGGTGCCGTTGAGGTCTATCAACCCGATATTGGTCGAACCGGTGTTACAGAAGGGATGAAGCTTTGTTCGCTGGCTGAACTCTGCAACGTGCCTGTGGCATTCCACGTCAGCATTGGGTTGGGCGTGCAGATCGCGGCTGCCTTGCACGTTGCCGCCTCAATTCCAAATTTGATGACTGTGGAGTGCAACCCGAAAGTTTGGGAAGTAGCAGAAGGACTGCTGAAAGCCTCTCTTCCTGTCGGCGCTGGAGTGGTTGGCCTCCCTGAAGGTCCGGGATTGGGTGTCGAGATTGATGAAGAAAAGTTGCGGCCATTTGTGACCTCTTGAGGTTCTTGAAGGAATGATGAAATCAGACTACAAAGGCATTTTCCCGATCGTTCTCACGACATTTGATGAGAGCTGCGAAGTTGACGAATCGAGCCAGATCGCTCTGGTCAGATATCTGATCGAGTCTGGTGCGCATGGAATCGCCATCTTCGGGAACGCCAGCGAGGGCTATGCGTTGAGCGAAGGGGAGAAGGCGAGCCTCATGAAGCTCATCATCGGTGAAGTGCGCGGTCGCGTACCTGTGTTTGTGTCCACGGGTCACACCGGCACGCATGTTGCCGTCCAGTTGTCAAAAGCGGCCCAAGATAGCGGTGCAGATGGGTTGATGATCCTGCCGCCTTACTTTCTCAAGCCGACGGCTGAGGATCTCTTTGACTACTACCAGGCGATTTCCAACGCGGTCAGTATTCCGATCATGATCCAGGATGCGCCTCTGCTCACGGGTGTAAACATTGGGGCGTCGCAAATGGCTCGAATGGCTCGGGAGTGCGCCAATATCCGCTACGCCAAGGTCGAAGCCCCACCGACCACCCTCAAGGTGAGTGAGGTCAAACAGGCTGCTGGAGAGTCATTGATCGTCTTTGGCGGGTTGAACGGACAGTTTTTCCTGGAAGAGCTTCAGCGCGGTGCACGCGGGACTATGCCGGGAAGTGACATGATTCCGAGGTTCGTGAAAATCTGGAATGCTTATGAAGCTAATGGACTCGTGGAGGCCCGGGCCCAGTTCAATCGTTGCCTGCCTCTGATTCGTTTTGAACTTCAGCCGGGACTAGGTGTTTCAGCAATGAAGCACAATCTGAAAGCGGAAAAGATCATAAAGTTCACCACGGTTCGCCCGCCGACGCGCTCGCTGGATTCTGCAGGGATCGAGGAACTGCAAGACCTCTCACGCGATCTGAAGTCCTGACTCAGTGCCCAAATCAGGCGGTTGTGGGAAGAGCGGCGCTATCTTCGGTCGGCTTTAGGTAATTTGACAGGGTCTGCACGAGTTCACGCTGCGCCTGTACAATCTGAGGTGTCAGCAACTCCCTTGCTTCCTGCAGTTCGCTCGCGATTCGGGAGCAGCCGTGACTCAAGAGGAGAAGGCCTTTCTGCAGGAGTTCTTGTTGGTGAAGCTGCAACCGTTCGATCAGAACGGAGTGGTCGTGGAATTCACCCAGAACGTCTTGCAGTGCGCGGCAGAGTTCAACCGGCGGATCTCCGGAAGCGGCTGGCAACAGGGGTTTCAGAATCTCCAGGACATAGCGCAACTTCTTCGTGCGGATGCGCAGCTCGTGCAGACTCTTGTCACTTTTTAGCGACTCGGGTGTGGGCTCAAACCGCAAAATTGGCGCGGCCTTGTCGAGCAACACCTGCGGCAATTGCTGCATGAAGAGTTCGAACTCGGCCGCCTGGTGCTCAGCAAAGAGCCGATGCATCTTGCTGCGAGGCGGCACCGCGCTTTCTGCCAACAGTCGTAAATCACTCTCAAGAGCCTTCAGCTCGAGCCGCTCAAACTTCCGCAGCATGCGGCGCTTCAAACGCGTCTGCTCGCTCTCAAAGAACGCCAGAAGATGCTCGCAGGTGGCGTGGACCACCAATCCTCCAGCAAACTGGCAGCGTCTCAAGAGCTGCAAGTTTACATCCATCTCTCTGGGCAATCCCAGGATCCGTGTGGTTCTACGAGCTTTGCGGGACAGCTTCTTGAAGCTTGGCGGCGCGTAGTACGGCTGAAACAAGCGGAGTGTTTCGCGCAACCGGCGCGTCGCCACTCGCATGTCGTGAAGCGGTTCGACCTCTCCGGCCTTCGCTCCCTCCAGATTGGCAAAGATCGCAGCGGTAAAGTGCAGCGCCATCTCTGAGGCAAATTCTCGAATTCTCTGCTCGCGCAAGGCCGGTTTGATAGGTTTAGCTTTGGGCAGCATGATATTGAGTCCAGAGGCCATCATAACCTTCATGACCCTGGTAGTGAAGGGGGTTGCGAAGGGTGAGGTGGGAAAGGAGGCTGACACGCCCGCTCCGGAATGGAGCAATCTCCGTCTTTAGCGAGTCACGGTTGTACCCGAGGAGTCTTCTCGTTTAATGCGCGCAGCGTACGAAACGCTCCGACCAGGAAGTCGTCGATTCGGTTCAAGTCTTTCTTGCGGCGAAGCGCGGCCTTCACCTTGGCTTTCTGACCTTCGTTCTCGATGGCAGTCAGGGTGCCGGCAAGTTTCAACCGTTTGATGGATTTCTTCTCCAGGTCGGGAATAGCGTCTTTCAGTTGCTGAAGTTCATTGCGCAAGACCTGCACAGCTTGTTCGTGTGATGCAGCCAATGCCGCCAGAATCCCCTCGTAAACTTCTTGAAAGCTCGCGAGCGATTCCATGATGTCTTCGCACTTTTTCTGCAGGACAGCCTTCTTTGACTGACCTTTTTCTTGTGCCTCATCTTCGACAGAGTGAAGCGACGTATCGGACGCCGTATCATTGTCAACGGCCATATGCGGTTTTGGGTTCATGACATCCTCTCTGTTTGGACGTGGCACAGTAAACGCCTGTTCAGTCAAGATTATTGGGCGGTAATGTATGCCGGCCGTGTTAACTCCATGTGAATTTTCTCCATCCGGTGGATATCTACTTCCGGAAAGGGCCAGACGTTCATTCCCTTGACTGGCAAGCAGCGGCGAGCACGCTATCGAATGCGGCTGGATCTGTGGAGATGTCCATCAAGGTGCCCAGTCCAGCGAAGCGCTGCACGAAATCGGCGGTGAGCCGCACAAAGCGCGATCCGGTCAGCACTACGATACGTTTGAAGGCGGACCGGTTCCTGGCCAGCCAGAGAGCCCAAATGCTGCTAACGTCAATCGAGGCACTCTGTGCATCGCGGGCATCAATGAAGAGTTCAATTTGTTGATGGGCGGTAATCTCCTTCTCAAGCTCGCGCGACGCCACATCTCCGAACTCGCCCAGATCATGGCCCGAGATGCGAACAACCGCCACACCAGGTTGGGGGCGCTCAATGGTTAGGTTGCAGTGAATGCCTTCGTATTGAAGGATTTTCGCGGCGTTCATTCATGTCCTGACGAGCTGCATCTGACCAACCGTTTCCTAGATTCGTTGATAGATGCTGCTTCCAGCCTGCCTGAATTCGTCTGACTTGCTCTCCATCCCTTCCTGAAGGGCTTCCTCGGGAGTCAGGCCCAACTCCTTGGCGTACTGCCTGACGTCTTCAGTGATTTTCATGGAGCAGAAGTGCGGTCCACACATCGAACAAAAGTGGGCCACCTTGGCGGCTTCGGCCGGAAGTGTCGCATCGTGGAAGGCTCGGGCACGTTCTGGATCGAGCCCGAGGTTGAACTGATCTTCCCACCGGAACTCAAATCGCGCCATTGACAGGGCATTGTCTCTTGCCTGAGCGCCAGGATGGCCTTTGGCAAGATCGGCCGCGTGCGCGGCGATCTTGTAGGCGATGACTCCTTCCTTCACGTCATCGCGGTTTGGCAAGCCGAGATGCTCTTTGGGTGTCACATAGCAAAGCATCGCTGTTCCGTACCAGCCAATCATCGCGGCGCCAATCGCGCTGGTGATGTGGTCGTAGCCGGGAGCAATGTCGGTTGTCAGAGGACCCAGCGTGTAAAAGGGCGCTTCGCCGCAGGTCTCAAGCTGTTTCGTCATGTTCACCTGAATCAGGTGCATGGGAATATGCCCGGGTCCCTCAATCATCGTTTGCACGTCATGCTTCCATGCGATCTTCGTCAACTCGCCCAGCGTTTCAAGCTCGGCAAATTGCGCGTCGTCATTGGCGTCGGCGATGGAGCCAGGCCGAAGCCCGTCGCCGAGGCTGAAGGTGACATCATAAGCCTTCATGATTTCGCAGATTTCTTCAAAGTGCGTGTACAGAAAATTCTCAGCGTGATGGGCCAGGCACCACTTCGCCAGAATGGACCCTCCCCGCGAAACAATGCCCGTCACGCGCTTGGCCGTCAGAGGTACATAGCGCAACCGCACACCTGCGTGAATGGTGAAGTAGTCCACACCTTGCTCGGCCTGTTCAATCAGCGTGTCGCGGAAAACTTCCCAGGTCAGATCCTCGGCTTTGCCATTGACTTTTTCCAGGGCCTGGTAGATCGGCACGGTTCCGATGGGCACTGGGCTGTTGCGCAGGATCCATTCGCGAGTTTCATGAATATTGCGGCCCGTGGATAGATCCATCACCGTATCGGCGCCCCATCGCGTGGCCCAGACCATCTTCTCGACTTCCTCTTCTATCGTTGACGTCACTGCCGAATTTCCGATGTTGGCGTTGATCTTGACGAGAAAGTTACGGCCAATAATCATCGGTTCCAATTCAGGATGATTGATGTTGGCCGTAATCACCGCACGCCCACGCGCCACTTCGTCGCGCACGAACTCCGGCGTAATGGCTTTGGGAAGGTTCGCTCCCCAGGAATTACCGGGGTGTTGTGCACTGAACGCCGCTTCCAGTCGCTGGTTCTCGCGGATCGCAATGAACTCCATTTCGGGAGTGATCATGCCCCGCCGTGCGTAGTGCATCTGTGTCACATTGCAACCGGGCTTGGCCCGCAAGGGCCTGCGAAGGTGGCCAAAGCGCAGCGAATCCAATTGCGGGTCCGCCAGACGCAAGCGCCCGTAGTGTGACGAAATGCTGGAAAGTTCCTCGGCATCCCCGCGTGCGTCGATCCAGGGGCGGCGAAGCGGTGCAACACCTTCTCGAACATCGATGGCTATGGCTGGGTCCGTGTACGGGCCGCTAGTGTCATAGACGGTGACAGGAGGATTGTCCACACTGCGGTTGCCGGAAGCACCATGCTGCTGGGTCGGCGTCTGCGCAATCTCGCGCATCGGAACGCGCAAAAACGGATAAAGCGTGCCTGGAAGGTAGACCTTCCGCGAGGCTGGTAGCGGCCCATGGGTGACTGCGCCGAGGCGAGCCTCATCTACTTTTACTTGCTTGGTTTGCATGAAAGTCCTCCAACTACAGAGAGTTTTCGTCCCTCCAGAAGGACGGAACAACCGCGGGTCGCTTCCTGCGAGAGCAGGGAGCTAGTCTTGCGCAATGTGCGGTTGGATTCGGACCAACAGGACAATCAGGCGAGAATTTCTGTTTGGAACCATGCCGCCTTTCCTGCGTGAAATGATGATATCACAGTCGAACGACGAAGAACGGAGGTCTGTTTCTCAGACAATTGCCACCGTCGTGCCGGGGGAAGCTCCTCGGATTCCAGAAAACTCTTGCCTCCCTCTCGATAACCAATCGTGTTGCGAATTGGAACCCTTCGTTGCATTGATTTGACAATTAATTACATTACTTTGACGATCGGCGATCATGATTCAGCTATGTTCCTTGCATTGACCTGCACTCGGTCGAACTAGCTACCAATTCCAAAGGTTTGGCTGCGCTCCACATTGAGGACACTCGCCATGGGGTATCGGACGATCCTGATTATCTCCGTTTTGCTCGCGTTCAAACAGTTTCCCGGGCAGAACATGCTTGCTCAAGATCCGGTAGCCTCTGTTGAGGGAGAGGTACTCGATCCATCGGCGTCGGCTGTTGCCGGGGCGACGGTCACTCTTGTGAACCTGGACACGGGTTATTCAAAGAATTACGTTACAAGTACAAACGGTTCTTACCGATTCTCTCTGCTTCCCATCGGTCGTTACTCCATTTCAATCGAAGCAACCGGATTCTCCCGGTTCCTCCAGCAACCAGTTCAGCTTAACGTGAGCCAGACGGTCCGGCTGGATGTGCGTTTGCAACTTGCCTCGCAACAGGAATCGATCACGGTTGCGGATGATGCGACGCTTGTTGACACTGCCACAAACACGCTTGGAAAGGTGGTAACGACACGGGAAATTCTCGATCTTCCCCTGAACGGTCGCAATTTTACGCAACTGGGCCTACTGCAAGCCGGCGTCGCCGGGTTGACGAACGGTGTGGCCACGACCGGAGGAACACTGAGGGCTGGGCAGGCCTACTCCGTCAACGGGCAGCGACCTGAATCGAATACCTACTTGATGGACGGCGCCCGTAACCTCAACCGGATGGATGGCGGGTTTGCGCTCCGTGTTCCGGTGGATGCGATTGCCGAGTTCCGAATCCTGACGCACACCGCTCCACCTGAATACGGCGGCGCAAGCGGCTCGAACACCAGCGTGGTGACGAAGTCCGGAGCTAATGCGTTCCATGGCTCTCTCTACGAATTCTTTCGGAACGATGTTTTCGATGCGCGTAACTTCTTTTCAAGGGATGTGGAGCCGCTCAAGCAAAACCAGTTTGGCGGCACTTTTGGGGGGCCCATCAAACAGGACCGGGTGTTCTTCTTTGGCTATTACGAAGGCTTTCGCAATCGGCAGGGCATCACCCGTTCTGCGATCGTCCCAACACCGGAGCAGCGCCGCGGCGATTTTTCAGGGCGTTCCACGCCGCTTTTAAACCTGGCTGGCGGCGGTGTCCCGTTCTCTGGCAACCAGCTCCCCCCCAGCCTATTCAATCCTCTATCTGTGAAGTTGATGGAGATGTACTACCCTTTGGGCAATGTCTCACCGTCGATCTATACCGCGACTGTCGTTGGAGAGAACAATTCCGACCAAGGGGGCGGGCGTTTTGACTATCACCTTTCAGACCGGGACCAGCTCTGGGTGCGCTACTCTTACTCAGTGGGCTCGAATCTGAACCCCATCTCGATTCGAGGTTCTGATCTCCCCGGCTTTCCTGTGCGCGACAACCTCAACACGCACTCCTTCACACTATCGGAACAACATCTCTTCTCACCCAACACCATCAACTCGGCGCGTGTTTCGTTCTTCCGCCACAAGTTCCACTTTGACCAGCGCCTCAATCGTACCTCACCGAGAGAGCTGGGTTTCAACTATGACTCCGTCTCTGACCTTGGGCAGGGTCCGCCATTCTTCAACCTGAGCGGTTATTCGCCAGTGGGGGGTGCGATTACCGGCCCCCGCAATTCGGCTCAAAACAGCTATGAAGTGTACGACTCCCTTTCCCATGTTCGTGGCTCACATTCCCTTAAATTCGGTGGCGAACTGAGACGTAACCAGGTCAACGTAGTGCAGATAATCGCCCCGAATGCCTTCTTTATCTTTGCTCCTTCCTTCCCAACCAACGATGCTTTTGCCAATTTCCTGCTAGGGAGACCGGTGGTGTTTTTCCAAGGGCTTGGAGATGTGGGTCGAGGGCTGCGTGAATGGCAAAGCGCATTGTATGTCCAGGATGAGTGGCGGGTGAACAGCCGGTTGACCCTGAACTACGGCCTGCGCTACGAGGTAAACACACCTGTAACAGAGGTGCGCGACCGTCTAAACGCCTTTGTGCCCGGGCAGCAGTCCACAGTTTTCCCCAATGCACAAAAGGGGATACTGTTTCCTGGAGACACAGGGATCGGCGAAGGGTGTCGCCCCAGTTTTTTGGAAAGGGTTCATGCCGCGGGTGGGATTGGCGTGGGATCCGAAAGGGAATGGGCGGCTCTCAGTTCGCGCCGCCTACGGCATCTTCTTCGATCCAATGTCCACTGGCTCCGGGCTCCTTTCTCAAGCGATCGTCAGTTCACTACCCTGGACTCAGGCAGTTCAACTTAGCGGACCGGCCACGGGATTTCAGGATCCGTACGCGCTCCAACCGAAACCCGAGCCCAAGACCTTCGTTCGACCCGCGACGGTGGTGGCACTCGACAAGGATGCCCAACCTCCCTACGCGCAGAACTGGAATCTGTCGATCCAGCAGGAGATCTTTAGGAATTATCTTGTGGAAGCCCGTTACGTTGGAAGCAAGGGTACCCATGTCCCGCGCAACATCGAGGCCAACCCTGCCGTCCTCGGTCCGGGGGCAACCGCGGCGAACGCTGACCGTCGGCGCATCTACGGCAGTTGCCCTCCGGGCACTGCGCCTTGTGAGCTCGGGCACGTCGCGCTGCTTTCCTACACCACGAACTCCACTTATCACGCTGGCCAGCTTTCCTTGTCGCGTCGGTTCACCTCGGGAACTGGGTTCAGCGTTTCGTACTGGCTGTCAAAAACTCTGGACTACCTGTCCGCGATCAACCTGAGCGGTGCCGCTGCCCGCCCTCTTGCTGGCGAAAATGATATTGCACAGAACCCTTTCGACCTTCGTGCCGAGCATGGGCTTTCCTTGTTCGACGCGATGCATCGCTTCGTCGTGAGTGGCAGCTGGCAGGTGCCGACGTCCTCCAGCTTGGCTGGTTGGAGCAGAACCATCCTGGCTGGTTGGCAACTGAACGGTATCGCCAATGTCACGAGCGGAACTCCTTTTACAGTTTTCGATAGCACCAATGTCTCACTTCAGGCGAATCATCCACCGGTCTCAGGATTCTTTGCCAGCCGGCCAGACGTTATCGCAGATCCCAATGCCGGTTCTCACACGGTGGAACAGTGGGTGAGCCGCTCGGCTTTCCGGCGGTTGGATCCCATCACGGAAGCCGGCAAGTTTGGGAGTGCCGGTCGCAATATCGTGCGCGGGCCTGGGTTTGCCAATGTGGACATGTCGCTGCTGAAAAACTTCGCTCTGGCCGAGAACCGCCAACTGCAGTTTCGTGTGGAGTGCTTCAATTTTGCCAACCACGCGAATTTTGCTTTGCCGGTTACTGACTTGGCATCACCCAGTTTCGGCCGCATCGTCGAGGCAGGACCCTCGCGGCTTCTGCAGTTTGGTTTGAAATTCTTGTTCTAAAGGCGAGGCCATGCTGAGGGAGCGCGACGCTCTTGCCGAGCTGCCGCTCTGACCGGAGCTTTCGAAAACTATGGCAGAGGACAGAGACGGGTCCGGTGCAAATGAAGCAGCCTTCGCTTACCCAGGATGGCGGGTGACCGTTGCCTCGGGCATTGGTGTTTTCGTCAGCTTCGGATCCCTGCTGGTCTACACATTTGGAATCTTCCTCAAGCCGCTGACGGAGGAGTTTGCGTGGTCGCGTCAGGCTGTGTCGTTGGCCTTTGGCATCGCAGCCATGGCATTGGCCGCGGCATCGCCTCCGCTGGGCTATTTGATTGACCGGTTGGGACCCCGGCGCATTATCCTATGGTGTTTGACGACTTTCGGATGTGCTTTCGCATCCCTGGCCCTCTTGACGCCTCACATCGGCCACCTTTACGCCGTATTTGCCATCCTGGGTCTGGTCGGCAATGGCGCAGCTCACCTGGCTTATTCGCGAGTTGTCTCCACGTGGTTTGATCGAAGGCGTGGCATGGCGTTGGCCATTCTCATGGCCGGTGGTGCGCTGGGGGCCATCTTCCTGCCGCCCACAGCGCAGTTCTTCATTGACAGGCTGGGATGGAGGGGAGCTTTCCTGATTTTGGGTGCTCTGTCTCTAGGAGTCGGACTGCCTGTGGTTGCCCGATTTGTGCATGAAAGGCCAGGCCTGCGCGGTTCTGGCAGGACTGAAGTTACAGATTCATCGTTTCAGGAGGGCCTGCGCTCGCGAGCCTTCTGGGTGATCGTCGCTGTCTTGTTTCTGAGCTCCATCAGCCAAAATGGTGCCATGACGCACTTGGCTGCACTGCTCACCGACCGCGGGGTGTCAGCGAGTGGAGGAGCGTTCGCAGTGTCGATCATGGGCGCAGCCAGTCTGCTGGGACGGATTGGCACAGGATGGCTGCTGGACCGCTTCTTTGCGCCGCGAGTCTCCTTCTGGCTGCTTGCGACTTCAGCTCTTGGGGTGTTCCTGCTTTCGGGCGCTCGGTCACTGCTTGTGGGGTCGCTGGGTGCAGCGCTGATTGGCCTCGGGATGGGTGGAGAAGCCGACGTCATTCCCTATGTACTTTCAAGATACTTCGGGCTTCGATCCTTCTCTACGCTCTACGGCTTCACCTGGACGGCTTATGCTCTGGCAGCTGCCCTCGGCCCGGTCTTGATGGGCCGAGCGTTCGACGCGGCGGGTTCCTATGAAGCGTTTCTGATTCAGCTTTCCGTGATCACTCTCGCCGCTGCCGGGTTAATGCTGCTGATGCCAAGGTACCCTGCAGCAGTTAGCGAGATCACCGCATCCCCACCCCCTACTCCAACCGTTGTGAGTTCGACTTGACGCTCGGAACTGCGGCCATTGCCTGACGTCGCGGACAGTGTTCGTCCGTTGCAAGAAGGACACAAAACTATTTGCGCGAAGATGAGTCGGGCACAGGGCCAGCCGACTCGCGTAACACCAGCTCAGGGTCAAGGAGGATATCTCGGGCAACGGGCCTCTTCGTCGCATCCGGGACAAGGCGCTGAAAAACAAAATGCCCAATGCGCTCCCGTGGAATGTCAACTGTTGTAAGGCGTGGGTAGGAAAATTCCGAAAGCTTGATATTGTCAAACCCAGTCACCGAAACATCCTCGAAGACGCGCAGTCCCTGGTCGCGAAGTTCGCGTAAAACTCCAAGGGCCATGAAGTCATTAACACACACGATTGCCGTTGGCCGAAAGCCCGAAGCGAATAGCTCGCGCGCCGCTTGTCGGCCTCCCTCCGGCCCGTCTTGGTTGACCACCGTCCGCCATTCGCTGCTTGAAGCGAAGTGCGATACCGTTTCGATAAAGCACTGTTCTCGTTCGCCGGTCGGCCCGAGCGTGGAGTGATGTCCGACGAACGCCAGGCGGTTGTGGCCGAGCGAATGGAGATAGTTGACAATCCGCTCCATTCCCCGCCGGTAGTTGACATGGATATTGAAGATACTGCTATGGGGTGTGGCGGCATCGTAGAAAACCACAGGAATTCTGCTTCCCGCCAGTTCGAGTGTGAGCTCCGGTGTCATCTCAGAAACAATGATGGCAAGCCCTGCAACCCGTCGCTCCAGCATGTTCCTTACCTTGGCCGCGAGTTGCTCCGGTCGGTACTCGGTATGGGCAACAACGACTTCGTATCCCTGGGCATGGGCATCGTTCTCGACCGTTCTGAAGATGTCGAAGAAGAACGGATTCTCCAGATTGGAGACGATCATCCCCAACGTTCGACTCTTGCCGCCAGCCAGAGTTCGGGCATGAAGGTTAGGGTGATAGTTGAGTTCTTCGACCGCCTTCATCACCCGAAGTCGCGTAGTGTTTCTGACTACGTTGTTTTTGTTTAGCACTCGCGAAACCGTGGCGCTCGAAACGCCGGCCCGCTCGGCTACGTCCTTTAGGCTCATTCTGACCGATTACCCCCAATGATGCCTGTATTGCCCTGTGGAGTGCGGTTTCCATTCAGTGCAAACGAGAAACCACACACCAGGAGGCATCCTATTCAAGAGCTTCGTTGATCGTCAAGAAAGCGATCAAGTCTGGCTAACCTCTGCTACCGGCAACGGAGTCAGTACTTCGGGTCAACGTAACGCGCCTTTGATCATCGTGTATGAGTGAGCAGGGAACTGATATCTAAAACGGTCTCCAGTGGCGTTGATCGTTTTCTTTGTGGTCTGGACCTTGGTTGACCCAAAGGTGTTCTCTGCTTTGATGTCAGGACCGTTGACTTCAGCCACTTCGAAGGCTCCACTGAAATTGCCTTTCTGGCTTTGAACCTCAACTTCGATGGGTTGGTCGCGGTGGCGATTGACGACGTTGAGAACTAGCGTCCCATTGTCATAAGCAGCAGAGACATCCAAGTAGGGCACAGCGGCATACTTTTGCGTCTTGTAAGTCGGGCTGTCCACGAACAGATTGAGAGCCTTGCCTCGGCTGTGAGTAGCAAACAGTTGCAGCGGGTAGTAGATCGTCTGAAGGTACAGTTCCTTGTCATTGGTAAAGATAGGCGCAATGACGTTCACCAACTGGGCCATATTCGCCATCTTCACGATGTGCGCATTGTTGACGAAGCTATTCAGGAAGGTGGCAATCACCAGGGCGTCTTCCAGATTATATTTTTCTTCCAGGATGTTTCGTCCCCGCTGTTGCGGGCCGCGGGCACGGTACCAGACGTTCCACTCGTCCCACGAAATGTAAATGGAACGGCGTCTGGGGTTATCAACGAGAGCCGCCTGAATGAGCCCCTCGCCGATCTTGGTCTTCTCATTCAGATCGAGCGAACTCGTTAGGAACTCATAGTAGTCGTTGTTGCGATTCCCCACATAGAGGTGGAGCGAGAGATAGTCCATGTGGTTCTTAAGATTCTGGAGAACCGTGCGGTTCCATCCCACCCAGTCTGCGTTGTAGTTTGACGATCCTGCCGCAATCAGCTTGATGTTGGGATCGGTCCACTTCATAAGCTTTGCGGCTTCCAGGGCGTACTTGCTGTAGTCTTCAGCGTTCTTGTACCCCATCTGCCAGGGACCATCCATTTCGTTGCCCAGCCCCCAATAAGTAACCCCCCAGGGTTTTTCGCGGCCGTTCTTCTTGCGGAGTTCCGAGTAGCGCGTGCCGCCTTGAAGGTTGGTGTATTCAACCCAGAACTTCGCTTCATCCCAGGTTCCGGTTCCAAGATTGACGCAGATATAAGGCTGCGTCCCAAGCATCTCGGCATAGTTCAAGAATTCGTGCGTGCCGAAACGATTGCTTTCCGTGGTACCCCATGCCAATTCCAAACGTGCGGGCCGCTGATCGCGCGGTCCAATCCCATCCTCCCAATGATAGCCCGAAGCAAAGTTGCCACCTGGCCAGCGCAAGATTGAGACTTGAAGCTTCTTGATTGCGTCAAAAACATCCTTGCGATAGCCGTGCGCGTCGGCAAGAGGTGATTTCTCTTCGAACACGCCCCCTTCAATACATCGGCCAAGGTGTTCGATAAAATTGCCGTAGATCAGGTTGTCAATTTCTCCCGTGACTCGATCCGTGTCGATCTTGATGCGCGCAGCAGGTCCCTGCGGACTCTGAGCGGGATTCGGGATCGCTAACAAAAGCAGCACAAGTGCCAAGGCCACCACACCGGTCAACCGTTTCATTCTCATCCTCCTATTTTGACAATACACACAAGGTTTCCCTTTCAGGCCAGCTCAATCTCGATGGCCGCCACAGCCTGCTTGGGTATCACGACTGAAAAACCGTCTCCGGCAGCGGAAACCGGCAGCGGAGAAGGCGTTACTGCATTCGGATTCTGAAATGTATTCGCTGCGGCCACGTCATCATGAGTCAGCACTCGGCCGCGTGCCTCGGTTGCCTTTGCCCCGCTTGCAAAGCGAATGCGCGTGGCAACGGGACCGTGAGTGGAGGGATTCGTAAGCGTGACCGTCAGTCGTTTTCCGCGAATTGAAGCCGAACCGGCAAGCCCGGGAATCCTGCCGGTGCCCTCAGGCGTCGGAACAGCCAGTTCCTCCGCTCGGATTTGCAGCGGCACTAACTGGCCGCCCATATGTCCCCGGTACATTTCGAACACGTAGTAAGTGGGAGTGCGTGCATACTTCGATTCGTGTGCCAGGAACAATGAATGCAGACAATTGATGGTCTGCGCGATATTGGCCATCTCGATCTTGGCGGCATGCCAGTTGAAAATGTCAAAACTGATGGCTGCATGCAAAGCATCGCGCAGCGTGGTCGTCTGACTCAGAATGTAACCGGGTGCGACCAAAGCACCAGCGGTGTACCAGGTGCCCCATTCGTCGATTACGAGCTTCGTTCGATGCTGGGGATCGTACTTTTCCATAGCCTTCCAATGCTGTTCGATGACCGCCTCGGTTCGCAGGCCTTCTCGAAGGACGGCATACCACTCCTGAGTTGTGGACTTCTCGGGAATGACCTTGGTGTTGCGGAAGTCGGTATAGAAGTGCAACGCGAAGCCATCCGGTGGTTCGCGGTGCATTGCCTCGAAGAAGCCCGTGGTCCAATCCATATCCCCGTCGCGCGAGTGTCCGCGAGGGCCGGCAGCGATGAGATAAGGTCGCGGTGCGAAAGCAGGGAACTGAGTAACAAATTTTCTATAGAGCGTGGCGTACTCACCCGGTTTCATGTTGCCGCCGCAGCCCCACGATTCATTGCCAACGCCCCAGTACCGAATTCCGAAGGGATCCTTCTGACCGTTGGCGGCGCGTTCGTCGGCCAAACTCAACGTCCCCAGCGGCGCATTGCAGTAGGAAACCCAGTCGTGAAACTCCTGAGGAGTGCCCGAACCCACGTTCGCCGCCACGTAGGGTTCAGCGCCGACAAGCCTGCAAAGCCGCATGAACTCGTGAAAGCCGAACGCATTGGATTCGGTCGCGTGCAGACCGGCCGGCATACGCGATTCCCAGAAGTTGTAGGTGCGGGGCCGCTTGGCGGAAGGGCCAATTCCGTCGCGCCAGTGGTAACCGTCGGCGAAACATCCTCCCGGCCACCGGAGATTGGGAGCTCCGATGCGTTTCATGTCATCCACAAATTGCTTGCGGATTCCTTCGACGTTCGGGATTTTGGATTCACGGCCCACCCAAATCCCGTCGTAGATCACGCCTCCCAAGTGTTCGATGAAGTGGCCGTAGATGTGAGGATTGATGACGGAACCCGGTTGTTGCGGCGCTAGCTCAATCTCTGCATCGGCAGCCAGGATGGGCCAGCGCGTTGACAACGTGCCCAGAGCACCAGAAGCAAGTGTCTTGAGCAATACACGTCGGTTCATAAGTCTAGGTCTCCTAAGAGAATCCCCTCCGACGGAGGGGGTGGCGGCTTTGGCCGCCGGGGTGGGACCTCGGTTGATTAACCCACCCCAGGGCCTGACGGCCCTTGCCCCTCCCAGGAGGGGACTCGACGACCGCTTCTTCTGCACAATACCGGGACGCCGGCGGTGTGGCGCTGGCACATAGTAGGCGCCTCTTGCATTCGAATGCTCGGTAACGAACAGCCGGGCCCTTACTCGACACTCCTCAAGCTAGTGTCAGTTGCAAACGCGTTACAGAAGCCGGGGCGAAGCGATAGGTCAATGTGCCGCCTGATGCCACGACCAACTTTTCGTTTCGCGGTTCCAGTGCGCGTGGATTCTCGAAGCTGTTGTGCGCGTGAATATCGGTGGCGGACAGAATCGTTGCCTGACCCGACTGCACCGCTGCGCCACGAATTGCCACCTCGGTCTCCCTGGCTTCGCTTGCATGTGGGTTTACAACTGTCAAAGTCAGTTGCTTGCCCTTCAGAGATGCCGAGCCCTGCAGCCCCCACAGTGTTCCAGTCGTCGACTGCGCCTCGGCCGCCATCCTTGCCCGCGCTTGAGGTGACATTTGGGCGACAAACCCAGGCGGGACGTTGGGAGGATTCCGTTTGTAGCTAAGTGTCGGCGCGGAAAACAGTGTTCGAACAGACTGACCACCTTGATGTGCTGCATACATTTCGAAGACGTGAAAATTCGGCGTCGCGGCGAACTTGTCTTCATAAGCAATAAACAGTGAATGAATCGTGTTGATCAGTTGTGCGACGTTTGCCATGACGACTTTGTCGGCGTGGCGATTGAAGGTATCCAAGGTGAGCCCCGCAACCACGGCGTCTCGGATTGTGCCCGGATATCCGAACAGGTAACCGGGAGGAAGCATCGGATTCTGTGTATGCCACGCACCCCACTCATCCACGATCAGTTTGATGCGATGCTGCGGATCAGTTTCTCCCATCACGGCCCAATGTTGTTCGATGAGGCTTTCCATCCGGTCCGAGCGTCCGATCAGTTCGTACCACTCGTCAGTGGAATACTGGAGCGCGTTGCCATCGCCTGTGGTGCCGGCGTAATAGTGCAGCGCCCAGCCGTAGATGGAATTCAGTTGATTTGGCCCCTTCTCGGCCGTACTGGAAAAGAACCTGCGGGTCCAGCCGATGTCTCCGCCATTGGGACCAGCCGGGATGAACTTGAGCTCAACTCCGAAGCGCGGGACGAAGGCAACGAAACGGCGATACTCTTGCGAATACTCTTCTGGGGTAAAGTTGCCGCCGCAGCCCCACGACTCGTTGCCAATGCCCCAAAACTGAACATTGAAAGGATCGCGTTCTCCCGCGGCGGCTCGTTGATCTGAGAGGGAGGTTGCGCCGGCTGGAGCGTTGCAGTATTCCACCCACTCGTAAAAATCCTTGGCAGGCAGGCTGCGCAGGTTGGCTGCAAAGTAGGGTTGTGCGTTGGTCAGCTTGCAAAACCGCATGAATTCATTCGTACCGAACCAGTTGGGATCGTACTTTTGCGGACCGGTTTCGAGCTTCGCATAGGACTCAGCCGCTCTGCGCCCGCGGCTGTCTCTCCAGAAATTGGTGCGGCGAGGCCTGGAGGAGCGCGGTCCAATGCCATCACGCCAGTTGTAGCTATCAGCAAAGCAGCCGCCGGGCCAGCGCACGACGCTCGGGTTGATCCGCTTCATGTGATCCACCAGCTCCTTGCGGATTCCGTTCACGTTCGGAATTTTGGAATCCTCGCCTACCCAGATCCCGTCGTAGACGACGCCGCCTAGATGCTCAACAAAATGGCCGTAGATGTCGGGAGAAATCTTGCCGACCGGCTCGTTGAGGAGGATCTCAACCCTGGAATCGGCACCCTGCCCCTTGCTTGAGGGCTGACCCTGAAGTGCAAAGGCGGCTTTGTCCTTGGACGCCAGAAGAGCGGCACCCGTTAGCGCAGCTCCAAGGAAGTCTCGTCGTTGGATCGTTCTCATTGGGTAGCTCCTTTGAGGAGATCAGTTCAGTAGTGCCTCAAGGAAGTATCCGTCACCCCGGCGGAAGCCTGGGTAGCAAATTAGACGTTCTTGAAGAAGTGCAGCGGCAAGGAGGCCGCTGCTTCCTCATAAAAGCCCCAACGGGGCAGTGGATTGTGACTCAGGGCAAGCGCGACGCAGGAGCTGTGGGACCGCCGTCCCCTCGTGCGCCGCCCTGGGTCAGCGTTCCCACCAGTTCTACCCTCTCCCTCAACACGTTTTTTGTGTTGGGGGAGAGGGCTAGGGTGAGGGGGCGACTGTACGGAACAATCCAACTCACGCATCGTGCCGAGAAAGACGAATTAGCCACGAAGCGCGAGAGGGGAAGGACTCCCTGGGCTACCCTCTGATGCCCTTTCATTGAAAGGGCACACAATAGGAAGCAGCGGCCTCCTGCCGCTGCGCCATTGAGAAGAAATGTCCAATGTCCCCCGACGAAAGCCGGAGTCCAGGAGCTGGATTCCGGCTTTCGCCGGAATGACGTATGAGAAGGCTGGTACAGACCCCTCCTGGACTAACCTTGGGAACAACCAAAGCTCCATCGTGCAAGGACGTTCTGCGTCGCTGCCAGTGCCTCAGCGATTGCTCTGCTGAGGTGCTTCGCGCCGCGCATCGCGGCGCTGCTGCTCAAACTCGGCGGCGGCCCTTTCTAGCTGCCGAAAGAGTTCCATGTGCTCTTCACTCTCTTTGGTCTTGCCCAGCCGCCGGTAAACACCACTGAGCAGATAGTGATAGGAAGAAGCCCTCGGGTTAAGGGCGATGGCTGCCTCCAAGGCTTCGGCTGCCTTGGGCCACTCTTGCAGCCGGTCGAGCGCCTTCGCAAGCTGGAAGTTAGCGGCATCGGACTTGGGATTCACCCGCAGTGCCTTGCGGGCATGCTCGGCCGCCAGCTTCGAGTCGCCCAGCCGATTGTAGTGGGCTGCGAGATTGACGTAGGGCGAAACGAAGCCCGCATTCCGCGATTCGCTGAGCTCCGCTGACTTCCGATAGTGCGCGAGAGCTGCACTCTCGTCGCCCATGGATTCCATGACGAAGCCGAGTGCGTCGTAGGCTTCCATGTACGATGGATCGAGGCGGATTGCTTCTTCCAGTTCGCGCTTTGCCGGCGGATAGTTGTCCTGAGCTGAATGAATCTTGCCGAGGTCGTATCGGATTTCCGCTCGCTGGGGACTTAGCTTCACAGCCTGCTCGAGTTCAGTCTGGGCTACGTCGAAGCGGCCAATCAACATCAGGTTCCGCCCCAGCAAGCGATGAGCATCAGCGTTCTTAATGTTGAGCTGTAGTGACTTGGCGAGTGCCGTGATCGAGTCGCCGATGCGATGCAGCCCAAAAAGTGTGTACCCCAGCACATAGTGGCCCCACGCCGAGTTTGGGTTGGTCTGGAGATAATCCCGAATCAAAGGCTCCAGCGCTTGAAATTGTTGGTTGCGGATGTAGTCTTCAAAACGCTTGACGGTGCTTGGGTCGTCAGCCTGAGTGGTGGCACCAAGGCCCGGGGACGCGGCCAGGCTTGGCCTTTGCGTCTTGGGTTGGGGTGTTGCGGCGTTTTGCGCAACCACTCCGCGGAGGCTTTCCTTGGCTGGAGTGTATTGTGGATCGACCTCCAGAGCCTTCTCAAAGGCAGCCTTGGCCGCAGGACGGTCGCCCTTGGCAAGGAATGCGACCCCCAATTGATAGTGTGCACCTGGCCAGGAAGGCAGCAAGCGCGCTACTTTTTGGAGAGCTTCGATGGCCGCGTCATGCTGACCGGCGTCCATCGCAGCACGCGCTTCTCCCAGAAGCTGACTTGCGGTGCCTTGTTTGCTTTCCTCCTCGATGTCAGCCCGAGCTTTCTCGAGTTCTGCCGTTCCCTCAGCCGGCTTTCCAGCCCGCGTTAGGGCAAGACCCAGCTGGTAACGTGCGGCACCGAACTTGGGGTCCAGCTTTAGGGCTTCCTGAAAACGTAGGATCGCTTCCGGAAAAGCATTCTTCCGAAAGAGAGCCTTGCCAAGTTCAAACTGTGCGGAGGCGAATCTGGGATCAAGCTCGATGACTTTTTGAAACTGTGGGATCGCCTTGTCCAGGCCGTGTTCGGAGCTCTGCGCATAGGCGAGGGCCAGATTGTAGTGGGCTCGCACAAACGAAGGCCGGGCGGCAATTGCTTTTTCGAGCAAGCGAATGGCTTCCGCGGGCTGCGACCCGACGAGAGCTGCTCCCAGATTTCCTGCGGCGTCGACATCGTCGGGAGCCAGACGCAACGCTTCTCGAAATTCCAGAATGCCTTTCTCCGTGTCTCCGACTTGCACCAACACCAGGCCGAGGTTGTTGTGTGCTTCGGCGTAGTCCGGCCGTAGTCGAATGGCTTCCCGAAACGCCGACATCACTTGCTTTGGATCGCCTCCCTGCTTTCCAAGAAGGCGCCCCAGAATGTTGTGGCCTTCAGCAAGTTCTGGTTTGGAACCGAGGACTCTCCGGAGTTCGGCAACCACAACGTCCGGGTCCGGAATGACTCCCTCCGGTGCCGGCAGATTCAGCGCTGCTTCCAGCTGGCCGATTCCTTTCTCCGTTTGTCCGGAACGCAGAAAGAGAACCGCCAGATCGAAGTAGGGTGCTTGAAGGTTCGGGCTAAGCGCGATGGCTCGCTGAAGCGAGGCCTGGCGCGATCGAGGTCTCCTGTGTCACGCCGTGCCATACCCAGGAACGCATAGACCTCGGCTGCCGCCGGATTCAGGCGAATTGAGTGCTCCAGCGATTCGATGGCGGAAGCGCGTTGTCCGCTATACCAGAAAGCAACGCCCAGGTTGTAGCGTGCCTCAGGCATGTCCGGACTCAACTCCACGGCCCGCTTCAGGCTGGATAGGGCTGCAACCAGATCGCGTTCCTGACCCTGTACGAAGCCAAGCAGGTTCCAGACATGCGGAGAGGTGGGGAAGTCTTTTGCGAGCAGCTCAAGAACTTTACGCGAACCTGCTCGGTCGGAACGCGAAAGTAACGCAGTAGCTTCCTTCAATCCGGCTTCGACGGAAGTGTCGGGGCGTGAAGCGGGGCTCGCCCACGGCGAATCGAGGCTGCGTACTGGCGCAAGACGGTGCCGAGGTTGTAGTAGGCCTCCTGGTGCTCCGAGTTCAAGCTGAGGACCGTTTCGAATGCCTCGATAGCTCCCTCCAGATTGCCCTGTTGTTTGAGCGTGAGACCCAGTTGCTGATGCACTTCGGCATCGTCCGGGCGGTCTTTGACAACGGTCCGGAACTCCTTCAAAGCAGCCTCGGCATCCCCTTTGCTCCGCAGAGCAATTCCGAGATTCATCCGTAGCTGTGGGTCGTTGCCCTGTAATGCAACCGCTTTTGAGAAAGCCGTAACCGACTCGGAGACCTCGCCCGCTTGAGCGAGAGCGGTGCCGAGATTGTTCCAAGCGCGAACGAAGTCCGGCTTGAGTTCAACCGCCTTGCGAAACGAGTCAATCGCTCCCAGAAATTGGCTCCTTTGAAGGAAAAGGACGCCATTCCAGTTGTGTGCGTCCGCCGACCTGGGATTCCTCTTCAGAATCGCCTCGAACTCAGCCGAGGCTTTGTCCAGTTCGCCAGCTTGTTGGAACGCCAGTCCCAGAGCAATTCGCGCGTCTTCGTAACCTGGATTCAGCCTGCAGGCATGTGCGAATTCGGTCTTGGCTGGTTCCAGTTGACCTGACTCGCGCAACGCGAGGCCCAGGTTGTAGCGGGCCTCTGCCGACGAAGGATTCAACTCGACGGCACGGCGAAAGGAGCTGAGGCCAGCCTCGATGTTGCCGGACCGAAGCCGCGCGATCCCGAGGGCGATATGTGCCTCAACATTTCTCGGTTCCAGCTTCTAAGGCCCGTTCCAAAGCTTTGGCAGCCTCGGCCCAATCCTGGCTTCGGAGAAGCCGAATGCCTTCCTGGTAAGGGCTTGAGTCTGGCTTCTGAACGCAGAGAGCCGGCAAGGAGAGGGCTCCAAAAAAGAAATAGAAGACAGGTCGGAAGGCTTTCTTTCATCTTCACAGCGGAACGTACAAATGACGTAATGTGAGATGCAGAGAGCATCTTGGCACATGCGATCTGAAAATTGTGGTCTGCAGGCCTGGAATGCCTGCACCACAAAGACTATCTTGCCGGTGATCGAAATGCCTCGCTCTTCACGATGCCCTTGGTTTCCTGGATGACAACGATCTGATTCGCCTTCACATCCGCAAATGTTTGCCTAAGACCCGACGGCCACAGCACATCGACGCGGTCCACCTTTTCAGCCGTGCCCAAGCCGAAATGGAGTCTTAGGTCATTCTGCGAATAGTAGCTCGATCCGCTCATGACTTCGTCAATCTGCTCGTGGCCTGCAATGGTCACTTTGACACGTGCTCCAATGGCGCTCCGGTTCGAACGGGTTCCAATACATTTAACGGTTAACGCATGACGTTGGTTCCCACCGTCATTCCTCAGCAGCGAAGGAGCTGAATCGAGGTTGTTCACGACGACGTCTACATCGCCGTCGTTGTCCAGGTCTCCGAAAGCCAGGCCACGTGCAAGGTGTTCAGCTTGGATTCCCGTTCCCGACGCGGCAGAGACATCGGCGAAGCGTCCGTTGCGAAGGTTTGAATACAGGATCTTGGGTTGCTTATAGGTCAGGTGCAACTTGCGGCCTGCGAGCTGAGAATAGACGTGACCGTTCCCAAGTAAGATGTCCTTCCATCCGTCGTTGTCGAAATCGAAAAAAGCCGCGCCGAACCCCAGGTACTTGCGATTGATTCCCAAGCCGGCTGCCAGGCTTGCATCATGGAAGGTGCCATCGCCATTGTTGCGGTAGAGCGTCGTGACCTGGTCTGAGAAGTTTGTCCGGATGATGTCGAGCCAACCGTCACCATCGGAGTCTCCCACTCCGACGCCCATCCCTGACATGGCAATTCCGTTTTCATCGAAGGCGCAGCCAGCCTTCACTCCGACTTCACTGAATGTTCCGTCGCGATTATTGTGATAGAGCAGGCTTGGAGCTGTGTCGCAAGCGACATAGATATCCGGCCAGCCGTCGTTGTCGAAGTCGGCGGAGGCAGCACCCATTCCGTATGAGCCGGTGGGCCTCCAGTTTTTCGAAACGAACGTGCCGGATATGGGCCCTCGCGGAATGGCTATGCCAGACTTCTCCGAGACGTCCTCGAAGGTGCCGTCTCCTCGATTGCGATAGAGAACGTTGGTTCCGCCTGCCAGCCCTTGAGGGCCGCAGGGAACCGGAATCTCATTGAAGCGGCAATAGGCCTCCTCACCTGGACGAGGGACACGTTGCGGGTCGAAGTTCACGTAGTTCGCCACGAACAGATCCAATTTGCCATCATGATCATAGTCGAGAAAAGAGCAACCAGCTCCCCAACGACCTTCCGACCTTGCAACACCTGCTTTTTTTGAAACATCGGCGAACGTGCCGTTTGAGTTGTTTCGGTAGAGAACGTTCTGGCCCCAATAACTCACGAACAGATCGTCGAAACCATCGTTGTCATAGTCGCCTACACAACTTCCCTGGCCCCACCCGGAGGCCGTGAGCCCGGCTTTTTCGGTGATGTCAGTAAACGTCATATTTCCATTGTTGTGGAACAGGTAGCTAGTCGGTTTCCGCATACCACTAACACTCAAGAAACTCGATCCGTTGACTAGAACGACGTCCAGCAAACTGTCGCGGTCGAAGTCTAGGAGCGCAACCCCGCCGCCCATTTCTTCCAAAAGAAACTGCTTGTTCAGCGGGCTGCCGGAGAGATTGATGGCCTGGCCGAGTCCGGCCTCAGAAGTGATGTCGGTAAACCTAACGGCTTGGCCTGCGCCAAAGACACGAGTTACCGCTACCAGGCTTACTGCCCACAGAAGATACCGGCGTGAGGAGACACCGCGATTCATTAGTTTTAGGATGCAAAAACAAGGTAACTACTCAGCCTCTTCGCCGCATAGCGGCGGTTGACCTTAGCCGTGGGTTTCAACCCACGGGGAGGGCGGAGAGGAGCACCCAGTCGCGTCAGCGACGGTTGAATTTCAGGCGTCCCTAACGCGACGCGGGTTTTGGTCCCTCGCCTGCCGTGGGTTGAAACCCACGGCTACATTCAAACCGCCGCTGACGCGCCGCAGGGACTGAGTAGTTACAAAACAAAAAAGGGCGTCGACCATCGCGGCCGACGCCCTGTAAGTTCGGTGGAGCAAGTGCACGGAGGCTCCACGTCTGCGACCGGGAATCAGTACTCGAACTTCAGGCCGAACTGGACTGACCGTGGCTGGTTGCACTGCAAGCCGATCTGCCCAAAGTTCCCAGCGCTGAAGTTCGTGTTCGCAGCTCCAATTCCGGGATCACAAAAGACGGCACGATTAGTCACATTGCCCGCTTGCGCGTCGAACTTTATCCGATATCGCTCGTTGATTTGAGTAATCTTAGAGATGCTCACATCCTCAACAATGTTTTTGAAGCCGCGCACCGTTCCATCACGAGACTGGGCGTTGCCAAAGTTCAATGCCCCTGGATCGCTCCAGGCGGCTCGATCAAAGTAGCGGTCTCGGTTCGGGTCGAATTTCCCATCGAACCCAACGCCATCCACATCCGCGTTGCGGTTTGGACGTTTGGAGCCGTTGAATAGCAGGCCAGCCAGGTTGTTGTCCATGGTGATCAGCAGTGGCCGACCGGCGTCGTAGCGGAGAATGCCGTTGAGTTGCCAGCCCTTGACAAACTTGGCCAAAGCGCCAGTCGAGTTCTTTCCGAAAGGCAACTCATAGACGCCGGAGAATACGAAGGAGTGGGGTACATCGTCACCACTGAATGACCACTCGGCTGCCTGCGTATCAATCGGATTCTGCACGCCCGTGCCTCCGCGCTGCCCGCTCTCGGCGCGGTTGTTGTAAAGCATTGCCCGGACGTAGAACGTCCGGAGCTGCAGGCCGTTGGAGAATCTCTTGTCCAGTTTGAGCTGCAGCGAGTTGTACTCGCTCTTACCGATTGGCACGTCGCGGTACTCAATGGCCTGGTACTGCGGGTACGGACGCAATGCCTGCGCAACGTTACCGGTGAAGCCTGGGTAAGGAGGCAATATGCCGGCGTTCCTGGCCGTGTCAGAGTTGATATTGGCCTGCAGCACTGTGGTGCCTAGCGAGAGGACCTTCGGATCATTCATGTTGTAACCGGGCCCCAGGAACTGCGGGTGGTGAGGCAATCGAGAGCCTTTGTTGCCAACGTAGGCGACGTCGATCATGATGCTCTCACCGATCTGGTGCTGGAAAGTCAGGGACCAATTTTGGTAGCGCGGTTGTTTCAAGCCGTCTGCAGGGTAAGCCACCGGTGCGGTGCCGTTGGCGAAGGACGGATTGATGAAGGGAGGCAACGAAACGTTGGCTTGAGGAAATCCGTCATCAAACCTGAAGGCTGGCTGGACGCCATTGGTGAGGTTCGGCGCGGTCGGATTTGCAGAGTATCCGATGATTGGCTGACCACCCTGGCCAAATGTGACCCCAGCGTAGTAAACGCCGTACCCACCGCGGACCACAGTCCGATCCGTTATTTTGTAGGCGAACCCAAAACGCGGACCGAAAGCATCGATTGGAATCTTGTCGAACGTTCGGCTTCCAGTTCGTCCCGAACCTGTGCCCGCATACAACAAGGCACCCGGACGTCCTCCGGCCGCCGGGTTCGGCGTCGTGGGGTCGAAGGTGGAGAAACGGTCAAAACGTTCCGTCCAAGGTCCCTGGTAATCAAAGCGCAATCCCAGAGTCAGGTTTAGCTTGTTGTTGACCTTATATTCATCGTTGATGTAAGTGGAATGAAACTCGCCGTTCCAGGTTGTGAATGCCGGGATCGCGAAATTGGCTGTGTGTACTTGTCCCAGCAGGAAGGAGGCAAATGGATCGCCCGTCGCCGCGAGATTGTTTCCACTCGCGTCATAACCGCCAGTGCCGAGGCGGTTGAAATTGAAGATGCCGCCCGTTCCGGCAGCCCAGCCTTGGAAATTGAACTGGTGGTGTCGGAACTCGTAACCGACTTTGATGGAGTGCTTGCCTTTCAACCACGTCAGGTCATTAGTGAACTGCGCGCGATTGATGGCCTCAAAGCCGTGGCCGGTCCACTGCATCCCGAGTTGCGTGTACGGGATGTTTCCCGTGAACGTGATATTCGGGGCTCCGGCGGTCTTGTCGATCAGGCCACTCTTGTCGGTGCCCCATAGTTTGTCCGGCCAGTTGACGTAGCCTGAAATCGGCGTGCCGCCCATATACCACCGGTCCCAAGACACGGTGGCGTGATAGAGCAGATTGTTGTTAATGATGTAGTCGAATTGCTGTGTTGCGTGCTGCGTCGCAATCCGCTGGTAGAAGCCGTTGCCAATGTACTGGTCATTTTTCTCAGGAGACACCCGTGGATCGAACTGGGAATTGCAGCCGCCCACCTCACCGCAATTCCGGATGGCGGGGCGATGCGGCCAGAAGAAGCTGGTGGTCGATTTGAGCTTATCGGTCCATTGATGATCCACACGAAACATGATGGTACGGAAGTCGGCGATCCAAGTCTGGTCACCCGAGGGGTTCCCCGCTACGTTCAAACTGGTACCCGGGCGATCTGGCCTTACCATCAACGGTACATACTTGCTTGCCACAACACTTCGCAGGGGATGGCCGGCTGGAATAATGTTGCCGGGGAATGGATCTCGAACAGTCACACCATTCGACGCGTTACGAGTCGTGGTTGGATCAAAGATCTGACCACCCAGAATGGGTCGCCCCAGAGCATCCGTGCCGACCTGCGCGCCCGTCAACAGCGCGCTGAAGTCGCCCTGCTTAAATGCATCGACGGGAGTCGTATTGCCAAAGCCCGGCAGAACGCCGGAGCGGAACTTCAGCCAGTCAACGTTGACGAAGAAGAACGTCTTGTTGCGCCCCTCGTAGACCTTAGGGATAACCACTGGGCCGCCCACCGTAAAACCGTAGGCATTACTTCTCTGTTTGGTCGCCTTCGCTGGGAAGAATCCACGTGCATTAAGTGCGTCGTTCGCAAAATATTCGTAGAAACTGCCATGCAGATCCTTTGTGCCCGATTTCGACGAGTATTCAACGGTGCCTCCACTCGAGTGACCGTACTGCGCCGAGAAACTCGAGGTGATGACTTTCATTTCGCCAACGCTCTCAATCGGTGGCGCGCTTTCATGACTTTGGTTATGGCCTGCGGCATAGCCAAAAGCCACGCCATCATAGAAGTTCTCCATGGCCGAGTGCTGTCCACCGTTCAGGCGTGACTGAAACTGGCTGCCACGGAACATCGGGTCGCCATTAGGCTTCATGGGGTTGTAGCCGGGCTGCAACTGGAGGAGCGCCTCGGCCAGGCGGATGTCGGCACCCATAACGACGGGGAGATTTTCATAGAACACCTTGTCAACCGTGTGCGTCACGTCGGCATTGGCGGTGTTGAGGATTTCTGCCGAGGCCGATACGGTAATTTGTTCCGACACCTCGCCGAGTTCCAGAGTCATATCCTGCCGAATGGTTTGACCGCCAATCAGCCGAATGCCTGAACGCACCGCGCTCTTGAACCCAACCATCTCGACCGTTACAGAGTAATTGCCGAGCACCAGGGAAGGTGAAGAGTACGCTCCAGCGTCGTTACTGGTGAGTTCGGTGACGACGCCAGTGTCTTCATTCTTGACTTTGACGACCGCCCCAACCACGGTTTTCTCCGTGGGGTCCTGGACAACACCAGTCACGATGCCTCGGTCGGCGCGCTGAGCAAAAGCTGACGCGACGAGGGATATCAAAAAGAGCGATGTGAGTGTAGCAGCTCTGAGCACCCGTCTCATACTTCCTCCTTAGGTCGTTCTGAAGAGAGAGGGACCTGCTTTTGTAAGCGTTTGCAAAGATGTCCAAGACTAGCCAGTTTGTCACAATAGTGTCAACAGATTTTTTCCAGCCACTGAATATTTTTGGGGTGAGGAGAGGTCGTCTTGATTTAGATGTCTGCTAAATAAAGCCTTAGTAGATGACTACGCGATTTCACAAACCGATCCTTAACAGCCAGCCCAATCGGAGGAAAAGTTTTGAGACTCCGTATCTAAATGCTTGCTTGAAAGCTCGAGGTGCAGTCTAATTCTGCAAGCGGTTTCTGAAGGCGTCCGCAGGAAGGTGTCTGGAGTGGCAGACTCAAACCAAGGCCAGCACGGAAGCACCCCCCCATGGCCATGGGTCGCGAACCTCAACCCCGTCAGGTTTTCGCGCTTGTGGTGGTTACCCACGTTGGGTGAGCGGCCGACTGAAGCTCAAGGGGACGCACAGTTCGGACCGTCAGCAGAATTAATCCGAAGGCCAGGACGTGAAAGGTGCTGACGAGCGCGAAAATCGGCGCGTAGCCGGCCCCTTGATCCAGAAGGAAGCCGGCAAGCTGTCCGAATGCGATCCCTCCCATCGCGCCTCCTAGTCCAACCAGCCCGGCTACAGTCCCGACAGCTCGTTTGGGGAAAAGATCGGTTGGGAGAATCATCACGAGAGTTGACCAGGATTGCTGTCCAAAGTAGCCAATGCAGAAGAGAACAATAGCCCAGGTCACAGGCACATGAGGTACGAACGCCAAGAGCGGCATCATCGCGGCGCTGGCTCCCAGCGCCAGCTTTCGGGCCCGATTCAAGGGATACTGTTGGGCTAAGAGCCAGGTCGAGAGACCTCCCCCACACAGACAGCCGATCCCGGCAGCCGCGTGAGGAATCCATGCCACCGAACCCACCGCCTTGATATCGAAGCCACGAGCGTCGTATAGATACCTTGGGAGCCAGAACAGATAAAAGTACCAAGCTGCATCACTAAGAAACTTTGCGGTGACCAAGCCCCAAGTTTCTCGAAACCGGAGTAGTTGGACTAGTGGAATGCCTGGCTTCGGAATCTCATCACCCTCGAGGACAGAGCGAATCTCCTCGCGCTCTGCCACGCCTAGCCGAGGATGCTTTTCAGGCGCGAAATACTCCCGACACCACCAAAGCGTCCAGAGCAGTCCCATTGCGCCAGTCAAGAAAAACACCCATCGCCAGGGAGCCAATTCCAGCCAATCGGCGTACATCAGCACCGCCGCTATCAGCGGCGGCGCCATGATGCCGCCCACGGCGGTGCCGGCGTTCATGATTCCCATGGCAGTTGAACGTTCGCCCACCGGGAACCATTCCGCCACCGCTCGCGTGGCAGCAGGGAAGCCCCCACCTTCGCCAATGCCCAGCAGCAGACGGCTGATCACCAGCATCAGCACACCGTTCGCCAAGCCATGGCTGGCGCACGCCAGAGACCAAAATACCATGATCAGCGCGAAGCCCAAGCGCGTGCCCACCACGTCCATCAGCCTTCCACCGCCGAGGTACATGACGCCATAGGCAACCAGGAAGGCCGAGTTAAGGGATGCCATCACCTGATTGGAAATCGGGATGTCCTTCTCGATAGCTTTGATTGCTACGGGTAGGGTTTGCCGGTCGAGGTAGCTGATCGCGATGGCGACGCTGATGAGAATAGCAATCTGCCAGCGAAGTTTCCGAATGGTGGCCTCCTCAAGAAGCAGGTGTTAGGTGCTAGGTGTCAGGTGCTAGGCGCCGGGTACCGACTCTCGGCCGGCGGGCATCCAATCGGAATAATTCACCAGGCGAACTTGAGCAGCGAAACGCCCTGCCGCGGAAGACTGAAGTTAAGAGTGAGACGACCTTGTGCCGTTTGTAACCATTCAGGGGACTTCACCAGCTGGAGTTCACTGGCCTGTTCAAGTTGTGAGTACTGTTCTGCCGACGGCTTTTGGGGCGATCCCATTTGCTTCCAAACCTCGTAAGAGTTGCTGTGCGCCTTATCAACACGGTAGTGAAATAGCTGGACCCGTCGCTGTGCCAGGCCATCGATTGAAAGTGCTACCGTCGCCGATGCTCCGGGAAGATCGTCGTCGTGATAGTTCCAGACCATCACTTCAACCGAGCGATCCTGCCGACTGGCGAGCGCACTCACGTCGGGCTGGCTCCTTACACCGTCTGTGAGCATCGTTTCCAGCCCAGTTGCTGCACTGCTTTCAACCCCGATCCTACGGCCGCCCATGAGTCCAAACATACGGAACACGTTGAGCACGGGTTTTCCAATGCCATTAGTAGCGAGGTCGCGAAAGCCGTCGAAGTAAGGTTGATCCTCAAACTCAAATGCCCAAGTCACCGCGCCTTCGAAGTTCACTTGGTGGCGGGCCGCCAGATCATGCTTGCGGGCGAAGGAGGCCGCTGTGTAGCTCGAATACATCGTCCCATTTCGATACCCGTTTTGCGGGTGAAATCGGACCGAACACGCGGCGCAACCTTCAGGGTCAGACTCACCGATGATAATCGGCAGACGCTTCAGCTCGGGAAAGGACGCCACAATCTCGAAGCCGCGCGAAACGCTGCGCAATTGATTGCTGATTCCCATCTGGACGTGCCCTTCGACGACCTTCGGGCTACCCTTGGCGTGAAAGCCGACGTAGTCGATGGGAGATCCGGTTTTCGCGGTCACATAATTCTTCCCGCGCACGACATGCTCGAGAAAATCCTGTAGAAACTTCGACGCCCGCTGGCCGCCGGGCCCCGTCGTATGTGGCCCGCCGACTCGCGCCGTCGGCAGAGCGTGTTTCACGGCATCAACACTGAAGTCGTAGAGTTTGTGATACTCCTCGGGAGTTCCCTGCCAATACCCCCCATCGGGCTCGTTCCATACTTCCCAATACCAGGATTCCACTTCTGACTTGCTGTACTTTTCAACGCTATGCCGCACCCACTGATGGATCAGTTCTGCCCACTTTGCGTAATCCTTGGGTGGATGTGCCCAGCCTGTGAAGATAGAGCGATACTGCTGGTCGGGCGACCAGGTGTGCCGGTAGGGCTGGGGCTTCACGGATAGAGCTTCCGGCATGAAGCCAATCTGGACCAGCGGCTTCATCTTTCTCTCAATCAATGTGTCGAAGATGCGGTCAACGATAGTCCAGTCATACTTGGGTTTGCCTGACGCATCCTCGGTATAGGCGTTGGTGGAGCCCCATTTCAATGCAGCTGTTCCATCGCCGCTGGTCAGAAGGTTGTGTGTTCGGACATAAACCGGTACCGGGCTCGCTGCCGCCAGCTGTGAGAGCAGCTTCCTGCCGTCCTTCATGTAGGTGTAGTTCGGTTCATCGTAGCCGAAGTAGCTGTAGATGGGCCTCAAAGGCCCCTGGTCTTGTTGGCTATTCACGCGAATCGCTACGCGCTGGCTCTGTTCCGATTGGGCAAACAGGAGCAGGTGCCGGGTGCCAGGTGCTAGGTGCTGGGTGTTAGAGGCCAGATAGACGCCAAGAGAGATAACGCCGATGAGCAGTGGACGCATGAGTTCTCCTGAGGGCAGGTGCCAGGTGTGTGGTGCCAGCGATACGCAGAAGACAATCCCGATGTGTACCGCCTGCGCCTGAAGTCTGGCACCTGGAACCTGAAACCTGGAACCTATTCAAAAATTGTACTTGAGCGCGATCTGGATCTGCCGGGGAGCATTCGCTGTCGCGGTGACTCGGTCACCCGCAGCCTGGTCCACCTGCCCACTCGGCGCCAAGAAATTGGGTGTGTTGGTGAAGTTAAAGAACTCAGCCCGGAACTGAAGCCGCTGCCCTTCTTTGACCTGGAATTCTTTGAAGATGGAAAAGTTGAAGACCTCGAAACTGTCTTCGCGCAGAATGCGCCCACCCGAGTTTCCGAACGTGAAGTTGGCTGGCACAACAAAGGCTGATTTGTCGAACCAGGATTCCACAGTTGGATTCTCTTTAACGCCCAAGCCAACGCGATTGGGTCTCTGGCCCCCCACGCCAATGTTGGCCACATCTCTTGAAACTGTCGGAGTAAACGGGCGCCCGCTATGAACGGTCAGTATTCCTTGGATCTGCCAGCCACCCAGCAAGGCGTTGCCAACGCCGCCCATGTTCGCTCCAAACTTCTTTCCCTTACCGAAAGGCAGCGCATATCCCCAGCTGCCGGCAAAACTTTGGGGAATGTCGAAGTCCGCTGTAGCCTTCTCCCAGGCATTGGTGCCCAAGGCAGGCTGCGGCTCATGAACCAGCGTCTTGGACCAGCTGTAAGACAACATGTACCACAACCCTGCAGAAAGGCGCTTTTCCAGCTTCGCCTGCAGCGAGTGATAGGTCGTAGACACATCTTGGGCGAACATGTTGATACCGCCAAATCGCGGATAGGGGCGTCGCGCCTGGATTGCCCCGGCGCCAGCCGGCGGATTATTGATTGCGTTGGTGGAATTCAGAAAGCAGCCCCGGTTTCCAACGTAGTCCGTTTCGAGAACCATTCCCTGGGCAAGTTCGCGCTGAATGCCAAAGTTCCAGTGCTGGTCGTAACCCATCCGCAGGCGAGTGTAGCTTGGACCCATGGAGGGTGCGGTGGAAACGGAACCAATTGGAACTCCGAGGAAGAAATCTGCCATTGTGCGAACGGGTGTTTCTCCTCGCGTGTTGAACAGTGTTTCGCTGAAGTTGAAAGGCACCATGTTCAGATTCACGCGTCCGTCCGTATTCTCCGTTTCGTAGAAGATGCCATAGCCGCCGCGAAGGACGGTCTTCTCTCCCAGCGGACGCCAGGCAAACCCGAACCTGGGGGCAAATTGCTTGTTATCCGGATAGGTGATCGATAGAGGTAAGCCTGCCTGGCTGCTGGTTTGAATGAGATCCTGGAAGAAGGGATAGGCCGTCCTGGCTGCAAACTGAGCATCGAGATCAATTTGGTCGGTTTCACTGGCAATGATGATTGGACGGGGCTTCGATGGGTCGAACGTGCCTACCTGCCCGCGGTAACCTTTCAGCCAGGGCGTGTACTCGTAGCGCAAGCCGATGTTCAGCGTCAGCCGGTTGTTCACCTTAAAGTCATCGTGACCAAAGAACTGCCAGTAGGTTTCGGAGCCGCCAAAAGTGTCGCCGGGGAAGGCTCGTAACACAGATGCCGGGAGCCCCAGCGCCCAATCTGCAAAAGAGTTGCCTGTGCCCGTCGGGCTGGCGGGGTTCTCGCTATTGATGCCAGTGAAGCTCCATTCTCCGACGTACTGTTTGCTATCCGTGAAGTAGGGACGGTAGTACCGAACCTTGCCGCCAAACTTGGCAATATGCCGGCCGCGAATCCAAGTCAGGTTGTCGCCCACTTCGTGCACGAGGCGGTCTTGCGTCTTGGGCCGCTGGTCGAAAGAAGAACCGCGCATGGCACTGTAGCCACTCCACAGAAAATCCGGGAATGAGCCATCTGTGCCTGGTCTCTTCGTCTCGGTAAAACCTTTGATGCCAGCCTCACTATTAAGATCCCTTCCCTGCATGAACCCCTCTAAGGTGATGATGCCAGTCAGAACGTTGTAGCGAAACTCGTGGATCAAATTTGGCCGGAGTGTGCTGGTGAGACTGGCGCCTAGATTGTGGGCATGCGTCTTCAGTGGCGCCCGTCCCACACCCGGATAGGCGTTGGGATCCTGCTGACGGTTGTCGTGCCAACTCCAGCGGGCAAAGAATTTGTGATTGCTGGTCAGGTTCCAGTCTCCGCGGACGGTGAGCTGGTCCTGATCCAGCGAACGAGAGGGCGCGAAAGCTGCCGTGCCGGAGCTGGTGTTGGGATCTGCAGTGAATTGATTAAAGAACCTCGCCTGGCTGGAAAGCCGGTTCTCGGGAATGATGTTGTTCGGGAAAGGCGTGCGGATCGTGCCAGTTCCGCTGGGATTCGGCCGCGTGGTCAGCGGGTCATAGATGATCGGCAAACCCGGGGCGCTGAAATCACCTCGTTTCATCGCCGCGGTGGGGACGATATTGTTGAACACCAGTCCCTGTCTCTCCCGCATGCCTTCGTAGCTCGTCATGAAGAAGAAACGATTTCGAATGACCGGTCCACCGACGGTGGCCCCAAACTGGTTGCGCTTGAGGATTTCGCGCTGGGGCGAGAAGAAACCGCGCGCGTCCAGCTTGTCATTGCGGAGAAAGTCGAACAGCACTCCGTGCAGGTCGTTGGTGCCCGACTTCGTCGTAGCGTTCAACATGCCGCCGGCCGGCTGAACTCAGCCGAATAGGCGTTCTGCTGCACCTTAAACTCCTGCAGCGCGTCGATGGACGTCTGAATGAATGTTCCTCCCTGATGTTGCTCCGAGATGTCGATGCCATCGAGGGCGAACGTAATCATGCGCCCGCGAACGCCGCTGATGGCGGTGCCATTGACGAACTCCGGACGAACACGCAGCACGTTCCCGGTGCCGGGCAGGAGTACTGCCCCGGGCGTCAGACCCGCCAGCTCGTAAAACCCGCGCCCGTTGAGAGGCATATCCACGATTTGCGTGTTATTGATGACACATGTCCCAAAGTCCCGGACTCCGTGTTCAGCAGTGGCGCTTCGGCTGTGACTTCCACTTTCGTGGCCACGTCTCCCAGCACCAGCTCAAGATCCACACGAGTCGAACGATCCACCTGAACCTCGATGCCCGTTTTCACAATCGTTTGAAACCCAGGAACCGATGCGCGCACGCTGTACATGCCTGGATTCAACGGCGTCACCACAAAATCGCCCGAAGCGCCCGTTGTCACCGAGTGCGACACGTTCGTGCCCAATTCAGTCACCACCACCTCCGCCGAAGGGACGGCAGCTTTGCTCGGATCGGTGACGGCTCCAACGATCCGGCCTGCCTGGACCTGTGCTAAGCCAATCCCGCGCGTTGAGCAAAGCAGTACCGCGATCTGGACGAAGCGCAGTAGCAACTGAAAGCGGTTACAATTTGGAGCCACAAACCTTCGATGGGTTGCGAGCGCCACGGCACACCTCCAACTGTGAAATTGAGCAAAGTTTCTGAGTGGCGAAATGGTAGAGCCAATAATTAAAGACTGTCAAGAACAAAACGCCCACAATCACTGCTTTGTGCCTGAGATACCAGTATTCTAGGCACTCTCCAGTCCTTCCTTGTGGTAGTATTCACCGGCTAACCACAATTTGTTTTCAAGATCTCATAAGAATTGGTTGATCCTATGAACACTCTTAGCCCGATGGCTACGGGCAAGGTCGATCTCACCGCGAGACTGATTGCCACGTTTAAACAACTCATCTCCGAAGGAGCTTTAGTTCCAGGTTGCCGCCTTCCGGCAGAGCGCGAACTTGCAGAGAACTTTGGCGTCAGTCGATCCTCACTGAGACAAGCGCTCAAAGTTTTGGAGATCATGGGAATTATCTCTCAACGCGTTGGAGATGGAACGTACCTCAACGTTGCCGCGTCTTCGATGCTTGGAGAGCCATTGGAATTCTTGATTCTGTTGAATGGCATATCCTTCCAAGAGTTGATCGAAGCCCGGATTATCGTGGAGCCGGAACTGGCTGCACGCGCAGCGGAGCGCGCTACAGCCGACGACCTGAGAATTCTCAAAGAGTCTTTGGAAGCTATGAAAGAGAGCAGGACGGACCGTGCCCGCCTGGTTGAACAAGACCTTCTGTTTCACGAGACGATCTTCCGCGCTTCCGGAAACCGGGTTTGCAGTCTAATGTTTACCCTCATTCACAAATCGATTCACAGCATGATTGAATTGACTTCCAAACTCGTGGATTTGGAACACACCTTGGCACTGCACAAAGCTGTTTACGTTGCCATCCAGAGGCGCGATTCAGAGGAAGCACGCCGCCGGATGGGCGAACATCTTCTGGATGTCAGAGACCTTCTACAGCGGGCCAACGACCAACACCACCGAAGCCGATTACAGAGTCGCATCACGACTCTGTCCGCCGCCAGGCATGGGGTTGGCCTGCCGAGCAGAAAAACCAAAGCATCTTAAAGCTGGACATTGCAGAACAAGTCAAACCGCAAGGGGCGTGACGGCTAGATATGGAGATCCACCAGCGGATCGCCATAGAATTAGCAGCGTCTTGACTGAGGCAAGAGCGCCCAACTATAGTCCGTCAAGGTATACCCTTACATTTCTGGATTTGGAGACAGCGTCAGCAGCCCCAATGAAGCTGTTTCTGTGATGAGTGCAAAAGACGACCAAAGTCTCTAGCACCCAAACCGCGCAGGTTGGAGTGGTGAGCGGCGTTGGCGATACTGCAGACCTTGATCAAAGCGGTGCTCGCTCCTTCCGGGCTGGCATTCGGCTGGAGTGGTGATGCCATGCGACATTTCGCTATCGTGTTCGTGCTCGCGCTGGGGTGTGCCCGGCAGATTGGAGCTCAGGTCACCCACGAACAGGCAGGAAGCGCCCTGCTCAAGGCCGCCGAATTTTATTGGAAGAAGGTTTCCACTCAGGGCGGCTATCACTACTACTACGCCGAAGACTTGAGCTACGGTCGCTCCGAACACGGCGAAGGCCCCACTCAGATCGAGGTACAACGCGAGGCGACACCCGGTGTGGGCTTGGCTTACCTCAGGGCTTTCGACGCGACCGGAAACCGTTTCTACCTTGATGCCGCCCGCGCCGCGGCGCACGCCTTGGTTCGGGGCCAGCAATGCTCAGGCGGGTGGGAATATCTTATTGAGTTCGATCCTGAGAAACGCAAGAAGTATCCCTACCGCGCGGACAACAACTGCGGCGGGTCGAACACAGGCCAGCACCATACGACGTTAGATGACAACGTCACTCAAGGCGCCGTCAGGCTGTTGATGCGCGTCGACCGCGAGCTGAAGTTTGAAGATCAGAAGATCCACGAAGCAGTCCAATTCGCCTTGGCGCAGTTGATGAAGGCGCAGTATCCCAATGGCGCCTGGCCGCAGCGATACCATCAGTTTGCCCAGTTTGCCGATCCTGCCAAGTTCCCGCCCAAGAAGGCGAGCCATCCCGAGTCCTGGCCGCGCACGTGGCCCGGACCGGAATACCGCTTCCTGTACACTTTCAACGACAACACCATCTCCGATCTGATCGACATGTTTCTTGAAGCTTGGCGGATCTATGGAGATGACCGATACCGGAAGGCGGCGGAGAAGGGTGGCGAATTTATCTTACTGGCGCAAATGCCCGACCCTCAGCCCGCCTGGGCTCAACAATATGATGTCAACATGCACCCTTCCTGGGCGCGCATTTTCGAACCGCCTTCAGTAACGGCCGGTGAATCGCAAGGAATCATCCGGACGTTACTGGTTCTTTACAGGGAGACCGGCGACAAAAAGTATCTCGAACCGGTTCAGCGAGCACTGAATTACTTGAAGCGCTCCGTACTGCCTGCAACAGATAAACCGTCTGAAGCTCGCCGCCGATTGAAGCCGGGCGAACCGGTGCTGGCGCGCTTCTACGAGTTGAAGACCAACCGCCCGCTCTACATTACCAAAGGCACGCGCGTTAGCGTCCTTGGTGGCGGCGCCACTTTGGTCGGTGGTTACCAACTGAGCTACAGCGATGAATCGGTGATCACCCACTACGCTGTATTGATAAGCGGGGTTCAACTCGACGAGATTGAAGCCGACTACAAGCGCCTGCTGTCCGCCGACCCGGCAACTCTTCGCCGTCCCGTCAAGCTAAGTGGCCTGTCGCCTTGGAGCACAGGATCAAGAACCCCTCGGCCTTTGGAAGCCAGCGAAGTTATCGGCAAGATCGATCCTCGAGGCGCTTGGGTGGAGGAGGGAACTATCGGTAAGGCCGATCGCATCGTCAATGTTTTTTCTGCTCGTGACATGGTGGTAACCATTGGAGACCGTGTGCTGCCTCTCAAAGAAAATGAGACACTTCAGGTATTCGAGGGAACCGAGCGACCACGCGAGCGTATCATCCGCTCTGAAACCTTTGCGCGTAACGTGGAAGCGCTCTGCACTTTTCTGGAACGGTCGGTCCGATGAAGGCTTCAGAGCCGCTCTACTGCGGTTGACCTTTTGAAATCAGCTCCAATCACATCATCTGCCTCAATCGCCGCTGGATTTTCGAGCGGACGAGTAGCCAAGTCCCTTTTGTGAACAAAGCAGGAGCGCTTGCAGGTGATGGGCCTCGAAGAGATTTCATGAGAAGAGAACTGGGCACTTTCTGCCTGCTGGTGGTTTTGTGTCTCATTGTTGCAATCCTCAATCCTCGCTTTCTAGGAGTCGCAAACTTGCAGAACATGGCCCGTCTTATCGGAGCCTACGGGGTTTTCAGCATCGGATTGGGAATTGTGATCATCACAGGCGGGATTGATCTTTCTGTGGGATCGGTCTTTGCGCTGTTGGGCGTCTTGCTGTCAATCATGCTCACCGAATGGGGTTGGGCCAGTCCACTGGCAGTGTGTGCGGTCATTGCAATTGGCATGGGGCTGGGATGGCTGCACGGCCTGCTGATCACGCGACTTCGTTTGCAGCCATTCATCGTGACACTTTGTGGCTTGCTGTTGTATCGGGGCCTGGCGCGATTTATTGCGAACGACGAGACCAAAGGTTTTGGGAACGCCGCCGGGTTCGAAGGACTCCGCAACCTGGCGACGGGCGGCTTGTTGGGAGTCCCTATGCCTTTTGTTTTGTTGCTGGTCGTTGGCGGCGTGATGTGGCTGGCACTGCACCGCTCCATTTACGGCCGCTATCTGTTTGCCGTGGGCCGGAATGAGGAAGCGGCCCGCTATTCAGGCGTTGACGTCCGTCGCACAGTTGCAAGCGCCTATATCTTGTCTGGAGCGCTGGCCGGTATTGCAGGTATCGTTTTTGCCTTCTACACAAACTCCATCTCGCCCTCATCGCACGGGAATTTCTTCGAGCTTTATGGCATTGCAGCGGCGGTTTTGGGCGGTTGCAGCTTGCGCGGGGGCGAGGGGTCGATTCTGGGCATTGTCACTGGAACGGCTCTCTTGCAAATCCTCCAAAATCTAGTCAATCTCCTGGGAGTTCCATCGTCTTTGAACTTTGCAGTCATGGGTGCCGTGATTCTGGCTGGTGTCGTCGCCGATCAAGTGCTAACTCGCCGGGCTACGAGAGTCTAGCGAGCAGCTTCAGACCGCCGAGGGACATAGCTCCGTTGGCTTCTGCCCCCTCACCCGGCCTTTGGCCACCCTCTCCCCACAAACAGGAGAGGACGTTGTCAAATTTGACCGAAGTCTGAACCTTGCGGGTAGCCAGTCATCTTAGGTTAGGGAACGAACGTAGCCTCGGCAGGGCAAAAACAAAAAAGGAGATCTCGATGAACGTTTTGCGATCGATCCTTGCGGGTAGCTGCCTGCTCCTCTGCCTGCTGCCTACAGGGTGCTCAACCGCCAAGCAATCCTCAAACAAGAGACTGGCGTTTGTGACCAACAACGCAGCCGACTTCTGGACGATTGCACGCAAAGGATGTGAACAAGCCGACAGCGAACTGGCTGAGATAGAGGTCGATTTCCGAATTCCTTCGGACGGCACCGCGGCGGAGCAGCGGCGCATCGTGGACGATCTTCTGGCAAAGGGAATCTCTGGCATGGCTATCAGCCCAGTAGACCCGGCCAATCAGACTCAGATGATCAACGAGGCCGCCAAGCGGATTCTTGTGCTCACTCAGGACAGCGACGCACCGCAAAGCGATCGTGCCTGCTATCTCGGTACTGACAATGTAGCCGCCGGACGCCAGGCAGGCGAATTGATCAAGGAGGCCTTGCCGCAAGGTGGGAAGATCATGGTGTTTGTGGGAAAGAGCGACGCCCGTAACGCCCAAGAACGTTTTCAAGGGATCAAGGAAGCACTGCAAGGTTCCAAGGTTGAGATTCTGGACCTTCGGACCGACGATACCGACCGGGTGCGCGCCAAGTCGAACGTCTCTGATACCCTGGTGAAGCATGCCGATGTGGCTGGTCTCGTCGGGCTTTGGAGTTACAACGGACCGGCCATTCTAAATGCGGTCAAGGATGCGGGGAAAATAGGGCAGATCAAGATCATTTGCTTCGATGAAGAGGACGAGACGCTGGCTGGAGTAAAGGACGGAGCCGTTTTTGCAACCGTCGTGCAGCAGCCGTATGAATTTGGCTACCAGTCGGTTCTGCTCATGGCGAAGGCTCTTGGTGGTGATTCCTCTGTGATTCCACCGAATAAGCAGAAGATCATTCCAACGCTCATCATCAAACAGAGCAACGTCGCCGAGTTCACAACCAAAATCAACCGGCTTCGGGGCCGCGTCTGAAGGCGGCAGGCTATCTCATTCCAGTCACAGCAATGAAACTGACCGCTAAGAACGCGAAGAGCGCGAAGGTCAGGAACCAAATGGAACGATTGCTCGAACTCCCCGAAGGCGCTTCGGTTAGCTCGGGCGACGATTCGATCTGTTTCTTGGCGATCTTGGCGTCCTTGGCGGTTTCTTCCCAGCCTTGAGGGTTGCAAGCCTTCTCCTACAAGGCTGCAAACCTTTTCCTACTAAGACAAGGAATGGTAGCAATGAGTTCGCCAGTTCTGGAAATGAAGGGAATCGGCAAGCGATTCCCCGGAGGCGTCGCGCTGGACGGCGTGAATCTGGAGATCCGGCCGGGCGAAGTTGTGGCGCTTGCAGGGGAAAACGGCGCGGGCAAATCGACTTTGATGAAGCTCCTCGGGGGTCTTCACCAGCCTGACAGCGGCCAGATTCGAATCGACAGCGAGCCAGTGACGGTTCGTTCGGTGGCAGACGCGACCAGCCGCGGCATTGGCTTCATTCATCAAGAGCTGAACGTACTCGACAACCTTGACGTGGCGGGGAATGTCTTTCTGGGCCGCGAACCGGTTTGTGGAGGTCCCCTCAAACTCAGTGACCGGGACAAGATTCATTCGCAAACCAACGTCTATCTCCAGCGGCTCGGATTGAACGTTTCCAGTGGAACGCCGTTGCGGGACCTCTCTGTCGCGCAGCGACAAATGGTCGAAATCGCGAAAGCCCTCTCCTTGCAGGCACGCATCCTGATCATGGACGAGACCACCTCCAGCCTGACCTTGACCGAAACCACACGGCTGCTTGCACTCATCAAAGAGCTTCGAACGCAGGGAGTCAGCATCATCTATATCTCGCATCGCTTGGCCGAGATCGTTAATTTGGCGGACCGCGTTGTTGTACTGCGCGACGGCCGCAATGCCGGCACTCTTTCGCGCGATGAAATCGAACACGACAAGATCGTAAGACTTATGGTGGGCAGGGAACTCAGCAGTTTCTACGTTCACTCTGAGGCCGAAAGGAAGCCGAAGTTTCTTGAAGTTCGGAGCTTGCGAACGAAAAGGTATCCAGCTTCTGTCGTGTCGTTCGATATCGGCGAGGGAGAAATTCTGGGTGTTGCAGGCTTGGTAGGCGCTGGCCGATCGGAGGTTGCACAGGCCATCTTCGGTGTGGATACGCCGCTCGAGTTGACCATGCTCCTTGACGGCCAGCCGCTTTCCATCCGGTCGCCTCGGGACGCGGTTCGTCATGGAATTTTTCTGGTTCCCGAGGATCGACGGCAAGCAGGGCTGATCCTCGATTCGGTGATTCGGGAAAATGTCACATTACCTGCATTGCGGCGTCACTCTTCCATGGGATGGATCGATGTCGTCAAAGAGAGAGCCGCAGCCTCGGAAATCTGCGACAAACTCGGTGTGCGGGCGCCTTCTGTGGAGAGTAAGGTAGGCAACCTGAGCGGGGGGAACCAGCAGAAGGTCGTCCTGGCCAAATGGTTGTCAATGGATCCAAAGGTTTTGATTTTTGACGAGCCGACGCGAGGTATTGACGTAGGTGCCAAAGCTGAAATCTATCAACTGATGCGGAGCCTCGCGGAGCGGGGGATTGCCATTCTAATGATCAGCAGTGAGATGGAGGAAATCCTAGGAACGAGCAATCGTGTTGCTGTGATGCATGAAGGGTCTGTGACTGGCATTCTCGATCGAAGTCAATGTAGTGAAGAGGCAATCATGCGACTGGCCGTGGGATGAATCTTCAAGGCGGCAGCGAGGGAACCAACTTCAGAATCGGTCGATCTCAGCTCTTGAGAAGTTTCGTGACGACGTTTCCATGCACGTCGGTCAGGCGAAAGTGCCGACCTTGATACTTGAACGTTAGTTTGGTGTGATCGATTCCGAGGCAATGCAACAGCGTCGCATGCAGGTCGTGAACGTGCACCGGGTCCTTGGTCACGTTGTATGAGAAATCGTCGGTCTCGCCGTACGTAATGCCCGGCTTGAATCCGCCGCCCGTCATCCACATCGTAAAGCAACGCGGGTGATGGTCGCGGCCATAGTCGTCTTCCGTCAGTCGACCCTGACAATAGACTGTCCGACCGAACTCTCCCCCCCAAATGACCAGGGTGTCGTCCAGAAGCCCTCGCTCCTTGAGATCCAACACCAAGGCGGCCGATGCCTGGTCCGTCGCGCGGCACTGGCGGGCCAGGTCGCGAGGCAGTTTGCCGTGCTGGTCCCAACCTCGGTGAAAGAGTTGAATGAACCGCACTCCCCGCTCCGTGAGGCGGCGTGCTAGAAGACAATTGGCGGCGAACGTCCCTGGCTTGCGAGCATCATCTCCATAGAGATTGAAAACGTGCTCGGGCTCCTTCGAGAGGTCGGCTAATTCGGGTACCGAGGATTGCATCCTGAAAGCCATCTCATACTGCGAGATTCTGGTGGCAATTTCCGGGTCACCGAACTCCTGCAGCTTGAGCTGATTCAATTGCTTTAGCGAATCCAGATACTCGCGCCTCATTCCCTTGTCGAAGCCTTCAGGATCGGACAAGTAGAGGACAGGATCTCCTACCGAGCGAAACTTCACTCCCTGATAGCGGCTTGGAAGGAATCCGCTGCCCCAGAGCCGGTCATACAAAGGTTGGTCCCCGCCACCTTGAGTGATCAGGACAACGAAAGCCGGAAGGTCCTGGTTCTCACTTCCCAAGCCGTACGCGAGCCAGGCTCCAATGCTGGGCCGGCCGGCAATCTGGGCACCTGTCTGGAAAAAGGTGATCGCGGGATCGTGATTGATAGCTTCCGTATGCATCGAGCGGATGAAACACAACTCGTCCGCGATCTTAGCCGTGAAAGGCATTAATTCGCTGACCCAAGCACCGGATTGTCCATGCTGGGCGAATTTGAACAGTGAAGGGACGACGGGGAAACGGTCCTGCGTGGCTGTCATTCCGGTTAGGCGCTGGCCCTTGCGAATGGAGTCCGGCAGGTCGGTGTTGCGAAGTTGATTGAGTATTGGTTTGTAGTCAAACAGGTCCATCTGAGATGGGCCTCCTGACTGAAATAGCCAGATGATCCGTTTGGCTTTTGGAGCGAAGTGAGGCAGACCGGGAAGACCCCCGGCTGTTGCCGGACCTGTTGAGCTCGCATCTGCGATCAGGTCGTTGCCAAGCAGTGAAGCCAAAGCCGCTGTACCGAGACCCGCTGCATTAAGGCCGAAGAAGTGCCGTCGCGTTAGATGCTCGAGTTCGAAAACTGACTTGATGTCCATCACGGCCTCTTGAAGAATGATTAATGACTAAGCACGAATGAGGAAAGAATGTCGAAGCTCGAATGACGACTCCCTACGAAGTCGTTTTCAATGAGGAAAATCGTGGGACTTCAGATTGTTTCGTCATTTTGACTTCGTCATTCCTTAGTCATTCGTGCTTCGACATTCGTCATTACTCTTTGGTGATCGTCTCATCCAGATTCAGGATCAAGCTTGCCACGGTGGTGTAGGCAGCCAACTCATTTGGACTCAGGGTTTCATCGCGGGGCGAAGCGCCATAGTTGAGGTACTTCAAAGCTGCTTTCGAGTCGTCTTGATACCGACTCATGAAGCGCTGCAACGCCTCCCGAAGGACTTTCGTTTCTTCCGCCTTTGGACGACGAGACAGAACGAGCTTGAATGCATATGCAATCCGATCATCCTCTCCTGCGCTGCCTTCTTTCAGAATGCGTTCTGCCAGCTTGCGTGAGGCCTCCAGGTAGGTTACATCGTTCATGAGATTCAGCGCCTGTAGCGGTGTATTGGTTCGCGTCTGCCGAACGGTACAGCTTTCTCGATTGCTGGCGTCGAAGCTGATCATTGCAGGGGGCGCAACGGTCCGTTTCCAGTAGGTGTACAGGCTGCGGCGATAAAGCTTGTCGCCGCTGTCGGCGCGATAGCTGTCACCGAACGACAGCTCTTCCCACAGCCCGGGTGGCTGGTAGGGTTTCACTGAAGGCCCCCCCATCTCTTCAACTAGAAGCCCTGAAGCAGCCAACGCCTGGTCGCGAATCACTTCAGCTGGCAGACGGAGCCGCGGACCCCGAGCCAGAAGTCGGTTATCGGGATCCTTCTCGAGCACTGATGGACTCACCTTGGACGACTGGCGGTAGGTGGCACTCATGACGATCGTCTTTAGCAGGCTTTTCACATCCCATCCGTTGTCAACGAATTTCGTTGCGAGCCAATCCAGCAACTCCGGATGCAGAGGCCAATCTCCTTGCGACCCAAAGTCTTCAACGGTCTTTACCAAGCCCACGCCGAAAAGCATCTGCCAGAATCGATTCACGGTGACACGCGACGTCAGGGGATTGGAAGGATCCACGAGCCATCGTGCCAGCCCAAGGCGGTTATTGGGAAACTGCTTCGGAAAAGGCGGGAGCACGGCTGGCACACCTGGGTTCACCCGCTCGCCAGGTGCATCGTAGGCACCTCGTTTCAGCAAAAAAGTTTCCCTGGGAGTTTGGCTCTCCTGCATAACCATCACTGTCGGGATGGTCGCTAAATATTCATCGCGTTCACGTTCAGCGTCGAGCCATTCACACCGTGCTTCTTTGATACCTTTCGGTGCAAACTGGTCGATGAAGCAGAACGCGAGTTTGTTACGCTGCGCCGTGCTGCGACGTTCGGGCGGGATGGCTGCGATCTCGCCGATGGTCTCAAGAAGTGGCAAGGTAGCGGCTTCTTCTGGAGACAACGCTTTCCGATAAACGCGAACTTCGTCGATCGATCCGCGAAAGCGTTTGTCGGGCCCTTCGCCTGCACCGATGCGAAATGGGTCCTTTGGATCAATGGGCCAGGTGAGTTCGTCGAAGAGAACGTTGATTCTCTGCGCTTCGCCGTTCAAGTAAATCTGGACACCTTGGGCCTTGCGCTTCCCGTCATAGCTCATCACAACATGGTGCCAGCGATTCAGCTCCAGCGGCTGGGCGGTCTCGAGTCGCATGCCGATATCGGTCCAGCGCATGGTGATGTGCAGGCGTACCTTGCCTTCTTTCAAATAGAGTCCATACCCATGCCCCTGATTGTTGTCTTCGATGCGCGACATGATAGCGCCGTTGGGGCTGGTCGGATAGATCCAGGCGGCGAGGCTGAACGGGTCCTGGTAGTTGAACTTTCCAACATCCCCAGCATCGATGAAGCGCTTTCCGTCGAATACGGCTCCCTTGCCCACCTTGGCCGAGACTAGTGGAAGGCTGCAGTCCGGGCTGCCACTCACCACGGGACGCCCTTCGTGACATCCCGACGCGAGCAATCCATCCAACGGATAGTAGGCTACCAGACCATCGCGGATCGACCAATCGAGGGGTTCGGTCTTGCTTAGCGATTGTTCCCATTCGCGCTCCGCCTTGGTAATCTCCGGTTGTAGGTCGAGATATCGCTTCTTTGCCGCATCGGTGCGAGCATCCAGCTTGCTCAACCGGGCTGCGTGCTTGGGCGTTGGCGCCTTGATGTAGGGTTCTTCGTTTCCAAAGTTATAAACGAGGCCCTTTTCGGGGACATTATTGAAGTAAGCAAAGAGCTGATAGAACTCTTTCTGCTTGATCGGATCGTACTTGTGATCGTGACAGCGCGCACAACCCACCGTCAACCCCAGCCACACCGTTGAAGTGGTCTCCGCGCGGTCTGCCACGTACTCCACGCGAAACTCTTCAGGCACGATGCCGCCTTCGGCATTCGTTCGATGGTTGCGATTGAAGCCGGAAGCAATGCGCTGGTCCAGCCTGGCGTTGGGCACCATATCCCCGGCGAGCTGCTCAATGGTGAACTGATCAAACGTCAAGTTGCGGTTAAAGGCGTCGATCACCCAATCGCGCCAGCGCCACATGCTACGGACGCCATCGCTTTGATAGCCGTTGGTGTCAGCATAGCGGGCAGCATCCAGCCAACGGGCCGCCATGCGTTCTCCGTAACGGTTTGACGCCAACAACCGGTCCACAACCTTTTCGTACGCCTTGGAAGAACTGTCATTCACAAAGGCATCAACTTCAGAAGGGCTCGGAGGCAGGCCAGTGAGGTCCAACGAAAGTCGGCGTATGAGCGTTGTTCTGTCAGCTTCGTCGGCCGGTGTCAGACCTTCGCGCTCGAGGCGATGGAGAACCAAAGTATCGATTGGATTGCGGGGCCACTTCTTGTTCTTAACAGACGGAAGTTCAGGCCGCTTTGGAGGGATGAACGACCAGTGTCCCTGCCATCTAGCCCCTTGCTGAATCCAGTTCCGTATGAGATCAATCTCCGCGTCGGATAGCTTCGGGTGCCCCATAGCCGCCGGTGGCATGCGCACAGCTTCGTCGTTGGACGAGATGCGGCGAAACAGTTCGCTCCTGTCTGGATCTCCCGCCAGAATGGACTGGCGCCCTTCGCTCAAAGGAATTTTCGCTCCCGCTTCGGTGTCAAACCGCAACTCCGTCACTCGGTTCGCTTTGTCGGGACCGTGGCAGGTGAAGCATCTGTCCGAGAGAATCGGATGTATATCGCGATTGAACTCGATGGCTCCGGGAGCAGAGATCAGACCGGCAGGTGACAAGACCGAGAGCAGCACAATTAATCGTATCGAAGATGTTGAGAAGGGAAATCGCATAGCGTCGTCTGACTTAGGGCCCCTGTGCAAATGCTTCTAACAGCACCCACGGGTGAGATTAGATCGGGTTAGATATTAGCATCTTGATCGATCACGTACGAGAGGCGAGCGTTCCTCTGCAGCAAGGATCTGCGATTTGAGTCATAGAATCACTCGACAGTCGCCCACGCGCCGGGTCACTCGTTCGCGGTCAAGGAACTCGAGCAGCGGTATCGCGTATTTTCTTGAGATGTCAGTGAGGTCCTTGAACTTTCCAACATCAATCTGAGCACTCTGCTTCTTGTAGTCAGTCAATAGCTCTTTGAGGCGCGCAATCGATTCGGCGTGGTAGAGCAGGTTTTCTGAAATTCTTACAAGGCGTTTTTCCTTGGCCAGCAAGCCGACGAGCTTTCGAGCTTGAACAGGGGGCACGGCTACGGATGCCAACACCTCATCCAGAGCCGGCACCTTCCAGCCAGATCGAAGAAATGCTTCTTCGATCTGGGTTTTCGCCGCTGCCTCCTCTCCCTTCAGCACGACAGTTCTGCCTGAAAGACTTACTAGATCATTCTGAACCTGAATCTTGTTAGTTCCGGCCAATTGCCCCAAGGCCGCCTTCAAGGCAAGAGGGTGGCAAACCTTTCCCAACCCCGAACTGAGTTGTTCCTTCGAAATCCCGGTCGAAAGCGGATTCTTGCTATGAAAGGCATCAAGATACGCGACGGTTTGGTCCATGAGCTGAGCAAAACTGGCAGACTCCAACACCAATAGAGGGTCATCTGAAACCATACGCAGTCGACCCTCCTTGACGAGCGAAGCAACCAGTTCCCGAACAGCGGTTTTCTCCAGGACCGACTGCGACAGCATTTGAGCCTCAGTAATTCCGAAGAGGGCATTCCGCTTGGCTCGGCTGTACAGCAGCTCGCGCTGGTGCGTGGGCGGCAGAGACTCAAGCCACTCAAGTCGGCTCCGTGAGGACAACCTGTGGGGCTTTCTGGGAGAAATATCGAGAATTGTTCCGCCTCCCAACGTGATAGCTGGAGAAAGTTGCCTAAAGATGAACCTGTCACCCGGTAAGGCCAGAATTGGTTCATCGAGAACGATACGGACAAGTCCGCCCTCGCCGGGTTGGATATGTCTCGACGAAATCGGCCTGAGCGAAGCAACAACTTCCAACGTCCCGAGATGAAGCCGCAACGTTGTCTTTCGACTGATGGAAACCGGTGAAGTGCCCAACAACTGAATTCTAGCGTCACAGTCGGAAATCGGCGAAAAACGCTCAGGAACTGAGATTTCCATACCTCGATGAATCTGGCTGACCTCAAGATTCGGCAGGTTCACCGCTGTGCGCTGCCCTGCTGTGGCCTCATCAGTTGCTGCTGAATGAACCTGCAAACCCCGCACGCGAGCTCTCAATCCGGAGGGATAGATGGTGACTTCATCGTCCTTTCTTAACCTGCCGCTGAGAAGCGTTCCAGTAACCACGGTGCCGAATCCCCGAAGCGTAAAGCAGCGATCGATTGGGAGGCGAAAGGCGGCGTTTCGATTCCTGGCCTTTGTTGTGTTTGCTAGCATCCTCAAAGCCCCTGTCAGATCGGCCAAGCCCAGGCCAGATTTCACGCTTATAGGCAGAATTGCAGAGCCTTCCAGGAAGGAGCCCTTGACGAACTCCTCCACTTCAAGCTTAACCAGTTCGATGAGGTCCGAATCAACTAGATCGGCCTTCGTAATGGCGACAATTCCCGCCGGAATCTCAAGCAGTTTGCAGATGTCGAAGTGCTCGCGAGTTTGGGGCTTGATCGACTCGTCGGCGGCGACAACCAGGATGACCGCATCAATGCCGCCGACGCCCGCCAACATGTTCTTAATGAACCGCTCATGACCAGGAACATCAACGAAGCCAATCTGACTTCCATCGGGGAATCTGAGATTGGCAAAACCGAGGTCGATCGTGATGCCACGTAGCTTCTCTTCCTTCAGGCGGTCTGGATGGGAACCTGTGAGAGCCTCAACGAGTGAACTTTTTCCGTGATCGATGTGACCTGCAGTTCCAACCACCAAATTGCTTGTCATTCGAGGTGCAGTCCAGCTACAAATTTGAGTATTCCACGTGGAAAATTATACAACTTTGTGTATTTCGTTGTCATTCACTACTATAAAACGTAATTCACAGGATAAATTTTCCAACAAAGGTTTGTGAAATGAGCGATAATAATGGGTCATCTGTAGCCTCTTCCATCAAATTAAGTCAATATATTTAAAATAGTTGTGAGTAAGGCTCCGATTCTTGGAGCGAATACTGAGTGCTCATTTAACAAAAGTGATTTTTTTTACTTGACTCTTCGAGAAACTGTATTAGAATACCACTCAATTGGCTCGGCAACTTAACAGCAGGGCAACCTATTGCTGTTAAATGAGCGCGATCTTTGAGACGCGTCTCTTAGTGTGAGCTCCCATCAATAATAGGGTAGTTCATTCCACTAGATCTGCTACGAAATACGTAGCCAGCCAAATTTATTAGGTACTCTTCTTAAAGCCTCACCCTGAAAATTCCCCCTCTCAGGCAACTGAGAGGGGCGAATCCTACCCTTTCTTTCGCAACACAGGTGAACTTAGCTTCAACTCGCGAAGATAGGCGGCGAACTCGCTACCGAGGTCCTCTCTCTTCAGAGCAAATTCCACGGTAGCCTTAAGAAAACCCAGCTTATCCCCAGCGTCGTATCGCTTGCCTTCAAACCTATAGGCATGAATCGATTGCCTTTCGCGCAGCAGCCTTAGACCATTCGTCAATTGAATCTCCCCACTGTTGTCTGCTGCAGTTTCCTCCAACACTTCAAAAATCTCTGGTGTCAGGATATACCTTCCAATGATGGCAAGGTTGGAAGGAGCTTCCGCAAAAGGTGGCTTCTCGACTAGATCTTCTACTTGGTAAGTTCGACCGGAACCAGAGCCGTCGTCGACTGGCTTGCCTTTGATGACCCCGTAGCGAGAGATATCCGGGCCTTCAACAATCTGTGTTGCCAGGACCGACGATTGATGTTTCTCGAAAACTGAAATCATCTGTTGAGTGCAGGGAACCTCCGCGTCGATGATGTCGTCCCCCAACAACACGGCAAAGGGCTCGTCGCCCACAAGAGGTTTTGCCACCAAAATAGCATGACCCAGTCCCAAGGCTTCCTTCTGCCGTACATAGGAGATGGACACCATTTTTGAGATAGCTCGAACTTGGTCGAGAAGATCAGTTTTCCCACGGCCTTCCAGGATCTTTTCGAGTTCGTAACTGACATCGAAATGGTCCTCGATGGCGTTCTTTCCACGTCCGGTGACGATGATGATGTTGTCGATACCGGATGCCATCGCCTCTTCGATCACATACTGAATGACCGGCTTATCAACCAGCGGCAGCATTTCCTTGGGCTGGGACTTGGTTGCAGGCAAGAATCGAGTCCCGAGTCCTGCCGCTGGGAATACTGCTTTTCTGATTTTCATTTTTGCTTGCCCTTTCATTCAGCTGGCGGCCGAGCCCAGACAGGGTGTTAAGCGGACCGCTCGCTGAACTTAACATCCGATCGAGACCGGAGTCAAAGGATATGAAGCCTTCTCGGGCGTTGAGGTTCAAACGAAAGCTTAGATTGCGAATGCCGCCTTTTCCCGACGACACTCCATCCCACAAACCTGTTCAAGTGCCGCGTTTGCAACGCCGTCCCTTTGGAGGCTGATCTGCTTTAGTCCAAGGCAAAGTGGTTCTGTTTTATCAAACGCGGCCCGGAGGTTCGTCATGACATCGAAAAGCGACCGTAGTTTCCCTTGTATCTTCTACTTTTCAGAACGATTCTCAGACCAAGGCCACGACTTCCAGCAGAGACCTGAATCGGACCATGTATTCTTTAGCCCGACAATGGGTTTCAAACGGAGCGATTCACGATCACTAGAGGTGGGGAGGCAAGGCAGCGCAGTCCCTCAAGGCGTCACCGGTATTTCTGGGGCTGCGTGCGGCTGGCTTTCAGGAAACCGATTGGATCGCGGAATATGACTTTGTAGTCTTGGCGTCCACCCCTGCATGTGGAGCACAGGTTGGTAAGGCAACTCTCGCGTGGAACCAAGCCAGACGAGCGCGTAGTTCCGTCAAGCAGGACGATCAGGTGGAAGCAGAATGGATCAAGAGCGTGCAGCCCAGCTGACTTTGGAGTTCGCCGATCTGGCCGTCTCTCATCGTTTGCAAATAGTCTCCCGCGGAAAGCTGGGCCGATCCCAAACGTGCACTTCCCGCGAGAACATAGGCTTCGGAGAAACTCAGCTCTGACGCTGCCAATACGGCTCCTGCGCTTAGTCTCAGGAGGCTCGTGGCCTCGACTGTCTTCGATTCAGAAAACAGCCTCTGAATATCTACCCCGGAGCACTCCGGTTGCCATACGCCGGATTCGGTGCGAATCGTAAGGAATTGTTCGGAGCTGCTTTGCCCCGGTCTGTCCGGAAGAAACTCGTACTCCGTACCCGAGAAGAGTAGAAAGACGCACCCTTCCTTCGTCATGTACGACGGATGAAGACTTCCGGAATGTGCGCGCTGATAGTCGCCCGGTCCGAATGCGAAACCGCCGAGTTCGCCTGTACCTTCCAGCACCAGCGTCTCCTCTTCTCCAAGGTGTCGATGGGGCGGGATCTCGGCACCCGGCTCCATCCTGATGAGTCGTGTTGAGCGGTGCCGGACTGGGTCATGAAACAGAGACTTCTCCCAAATGCCCTTGCGCTTTGCTGGCTGCCAAGGCAGCGCCGTCGTGCGCACCATCCTCCAGGCTTGGATTTCGGCTTCGTCCCGGCTCGCCGAAAGGCCTGCCACGGCTTGCAGCAACCGCCCCCGCAAATGGGGTGGCGGTTCAACGGGATTCGTACTCATGGCCAATGCGCCCGCCACCTGAGCAAAGCTGAAAGCCTCAGCCTCGCACTCAGCGCAACCCGAGCGCAGGTGTTCTTTCAGCCGCTCGCTCTCAGAGGGTGCCAGCAACCCAAGCGAGAGATCCACTGCTGCTTCCGTTCGAGCTTCCTCGGACTCATGTTCTTTCACAGCCATTCTCCTTGGTGCGGTTGCAGCAGCTCGCGCAGCTTTAGCATGCCGTTGCGGATTCTGGTCTTGATGGTTCCCAGAGGTTCCTTCAGTTTCAGCGCAATCTCGCTTTGGCTGAGCCCGCTGAAGAAAGCAAGTTCGATCGCGTGGCGTTGCTCGCTACTGAGTGTGGCTAAAGCCTTGCGCACCTGAGCCTGTTGTTGAGCTACCGCCGCAGATTGTTCGGGACCGGGGCTCTCGCTCTGCGTTTCAGCGACGGCTTCCAGAGTTTCGCTCTGCGAGAGTTCCTGAGGCCTGGCGCGGAGCTTGTCAATCGCGCGACTTCGAGCCATGGTCATGAGCCAAGTGGACACTCGACCGCGAGCCGGATCGAACCGGTTGGCCTGCCGCCAAGCTTGCAGGTAGACATCAAGAGTCACTTCTTCGGCCGCGCCGGGCTCCCCGAGGATTCTCAAAGCCAGTCCGTAAACGAGGCGGCTGCTGGCATCGTAGAGAGACGCCAGGGCAGACTCGTTTCCTTGAGCCATCTGGCTGACCCAATCCACCCACGTACTCTGGGGTTGTAAGGATTCCTTTGACTTCGCCACCTGTGCGTTTCTCAGCCCGAAAATTCTAGAAGATCCAAGTCTCCAGTTTAGCCCATTCGCATCTCGTCACAACCGAATTCAGCAACCAGTCCGTCAGTGCGAACAAGGCTCATTGCACGCTCTTAGAAGATGCTGCCCTCCTCTCGAAACCGACTTTCGACCCATTGCAGGGCTTCTGCGTGATCATGGATCAGCAGATCGAGCTGTGCGTCTTCAACAGCCTTGAGAATCTCCTTGAAAATCGGGCCGGGCCGGTAACCGAGTCTAATGAGATCGTCTCCCGTGATCAGTGGCGCAGGGCGAATCTCTTCCGGTGCCAGTCGATCCAAATGATCCTTAGCCATCCTCCACAAGTCCAGGTTTCGATGGCTGCCCAGACAATCTAGCCGGTGCAGCTCCAAATGTTCCTCAAACCCTTCCTGTCGCAAGAATCGCTTTAGGGTAGCAGGACGCATCTGGGGCAGGTCCTTGAACTTGAGATGGTCACGTACCAGTTGAACGACGCGTTCAGTCTGGCGGTTGCTGAATCGCAACCGGTCGCAGATCTGGATTGACATTCGTGCGCCCACCTCGCAGTGATTGTTGAAACGGATTCGGTCCTTCATCTCAAATGTCTGAGGCTTACCCACGTCGTGCAGTAGCACCCCTAAGGCGAGGGAGACCGATGGATAGACCCCGGTGCCCAGGGAATTGCCCTGGGCTGCCACAACGGCCCAATCGGTCGCCGTGGAATTGGATCCTTGGGCTATCTCCCATTTCGTTTTATCCATCAGATGAAGCATCAGAAGCGTGTGTACCCAAACATCCCCTTCAGGATGAAACTCAGGAGGCTGCTCAACGCCCTGCAGGTCTGAGATCTCTGGCAGGATCGGGCGTAGCAGGTTCAGAGTTTCCAGAAGCCGAATCCCGCGGCTTGCGTATCCTTCGGTGAGGATTTTGATTAGCTCATCGCGAAGCCGTTCCTTGCTGACTTGCAGAATCTGGTGTGCGAGAACTTGGATGGTGTCGCGAGTCGTCGCTTCCAATTCGAAGTTGAACCGGGCAGAGAAGCGAGCTGCTCGCATCAACCTGAGTTTGTCCTCCTGAAAGCGCTGGACGGGATCCCCGATGGTACGGATGAGGCGGCCGCAAATGTCGTCTTGACCGCCGACGTAGTCCAACAGCGTCTCGGTCAGAGGATCCCACAGCAACCCGTTGATGGTGAAATCGCGACGCATGACGTCGAGTCTGGCGTCGTCGGTATAGATCACCTCGTCGGGATGGCGCCCGTCCGCATAGTTTCCATCCGAGCGGAACGTCGCAACCTCAACCTGGTGCTGGTCAGCCAACACCAGCACCACACCAAACTCAGCGCCAACTGCCACAGTGCGTGGGAACAAGCGGATGACCTGTGAGGGCCGGGCGTTGGTAGCAACGTCGTAATCTTTCGGCGGGATTCCCATCAACTGATCTCGGACGCAACCGCCCGCGAAGTAGGCAGAATATCCTTCCTGACGGAGTTTCTTAACGATGCTGATGGCTGCGTCTTTCACTTCGCCGTCCTTGCAGAGCCAATCGAGTCAAAACCGAACTTGCCACGAATCTTGTCGGCTGCCTCATAGAGTCTGGTTCTCTTATCTCGCGATTCCTTCTGAAACAGATGCTCCTGCAGCGAGGTATAGCCCAGGCCACTGAGCCCGACGCCCAGCAGTCGAATCTTGGTTTTGGAATCCCAGCTCTTTCTCAGAAGCTCCTGAATCGTCTCGAGAATTTGGCAGTCCAACTGTGTGGGCTCTTTTAGAGAAGCCGCGCGGGTAATCGTCCGGAAGTCCAGATCACGCAACTTTAGAGTGATGGTGGTGGCGAACATACGATGCTCCCGCAACCGATGTGCAGTTCTTTCGACAAGGTGGCCCAATGTGGCCTGCACCTTCTCTGCATCGCAAGTATCGTGGGCAAACGTGTGCTCATTGCTAATGGATTTCGGTTCTTCATGAAAATCAAAATGGGCCGTGTTCAACCCGTGCGCCTTGCGATGGAGAGATTCTCCCCACTGCCCAAACAGGTCGTTCAGAGTCTTGTGTCCCAACCCGGCGAGTTCCGCAACCGTCGTCACTCCTAGATCGTGAAGCCGCTTTTCGGTGACCTTCCCGACGCCCGGCAACTTGCCTACTGGTAGCGGTGCCAGTAGCGCAGCTTCGTGTCCGGGCAGAACGTGGAGAATGCCTCTGGGCTTGGCCAGATCAGAAGCAACCTTGGAAACCAGCTTGGTGCGGGAGATTCCGATGGAGACACTCAAACCAGTCTCTTGCTCGACTTCACCTCGCAACCGATGGGCGAGCGGGAGTGGGTCACCGTACAACCGGCTTGATCCAGTCAAATCAAGATAGGCCTCATCAATCGACACCATCTCGACACTTGGCGTGAAGCGTTCGAAAATACTCATCACCCTGCGAGAATATTCCACATACTTGTCGCGTCGACCGGGAAGAAAGATGGCGTGCGGGCATAGCTGCTTGGCAGTCACAAGTGCCATCGCTGAGTGAACGCCGAACTTGCGGGCCTCGTACGAGGCTGCACACACGACGCCCCGCTGGTCCGGTGACCCACCCACGACGACGGCTTTGCCTTTCAAGCTGGGTTCAAACAGCTCTTCAACCGAGACAAAAAAGGCATCCATGTCGGCATGGAAGATAGTGGGATCCATGGGTTGCTAGCGGATTCGCGGTGCGTTGATCGCCGCCGCGCAGCTTGCATGGTCGCGCAAGGCCGAAGCATCGACAACGGACAACGTTGACATGTCTAGTATTTTTTTATACGCCATAACTTTTTCAGCGCCTAACCAAGAGTCTACCCTTGATACACCGCATCTCTCATCTTCGCTCGCAGTTTCGGGCTTCCATGCCATATCTCGCTTTCGTAGCACGGCAATCACGCGTCCCTGAATCGTCAGGTCTCTTGCCTTGATCACGATCGGTTGCATTTCCACATTGGCAGGCTGCAGCCGAACATAATCGTTCTTCTCGCGGTAGAACTTCTTGAGGGTTGCCTCGCCGTTGTCGATCAGCGCAACCACGGTATCGCCGTTCTCTGCACTCTGAGTCTTTTCTACAACCACAAAGTCGCCGTCGCAGATATGATCATCGACCATCGAGCTGCCCTTCACTTGGAGTACATAGACACTCTTGCTCCCGACGAACTCCTTCAGCGAAAGGCTCTCGTTGCTGGGAACAGCCTCGAGGGGACGACCGGCTGCGATACGGCCCAACAACGGAAGTTGGAGATCCCTCGCAGCGCGGGCCTGTGCCGATTCAAGAGTACGCTTCGCTCTGGCAGCCTGGTCGAGCGGCTCGCGGTTGACAACTTCGATCGAACGGCTGCGATTGTAGTCCCGTCGTATGAACCCCTTTCGTTCAAGGGTGCTGATGTGTTTGTGGACAGTGGCAAGCGAGGAGAGATGCAGGCTTTTTCCGATTTCGTCGAAGCTCGGGCAGTATCCCTTTTCTTGGACGAATCGATCTAGAAACAAGAGGACTTGAAACTGGCGCTTGGTTAGTGGCATAGAAGTTTCTCAGAGGTGACACTGAATCTTCACTTGTTGATTATAGGCGAAACAAAAGCGAATTTCCAGGAGCGTCGTCTAATGACCCGCACTTATCCAGAAGCACCTGTCTGCGCTGTCGGTGCCATCGTCTTTCGCGGTAATGCTGTGCTGCTCATTCAGCGGGCCAAACCACCGGCACAGGGCAAATGGTCCATTGCCGGCGGTGTCGTCCGGCTTGGGGAAAGCCTGGAGGGTGCGGTCGTGAGGGAGCTTCGCGAAGAGGCGGGAATGGAGGTAAAGCCGATTGCGGTCGGCAAGGTCGTCGATCGAATCTACAATGACTCCGAAGGCAGGATCGCCTACCACTACGTCATCATTGATTATGTTTGCGAAGCCGGACCCGAGCACCCGCGTGCTGGATCTGATGCCCAAGACGCTGGATTCTTCGAGATAGAACAACTGGATGAAATGGACATGACGGAGGGCACGGCTGAAATCATTCGCGAGGTGCATCGGCGATGGAAGGCCCTCGGCGAGACCTGAACTCCGCACGTAGATCCAGGTCATTCCCGAAAAGCAGGATCCCACCATCGTTGCAAGAGTGTCAGGTCGTTGTTCCCCAAGTCCCGGGTGGATTCCAGTCGCGCTGCGCTTGACCGGAATGACGACGAGCACAGATTTCGTCATTAGTCGTCATTCCCGCGAAAGCGTGAATCCAGCATGGTTCGACCAATGCCCAGATTTTCGCTTTCGTTGGAAGCGATATCCTTAGGGATGGTCAATCCGTTTTCGTTATCTGGTGAACGCTCTCAAGGATTGCGTCTGGCTCAAAAACCTTCTTCCAGTCAGGGCGGAACAGAGCAGGCATGGCGGCGTCGATCGCCTTAAGAGCACCGTCCGAGAAAACCGCACCCTTTTTTTCTTGAAAGACGATCGCAAGCTCTACACGAAGGTGCCCCAGGACGAAGTCTCGAGCTGCCTCGGCGGGCACACCGCGACGCACGGCTTCGTCAGTCGCCTGGCGGATGACCGTCAGACACGTGGCCAAGACTGTCTCAGATAGCACTGGCTCGAGCAGGATCATCTGCTCCACAGTGCACCGATGCGAGCGCATGACTGGCTGAAAGATCGTGCGTGCCAGACGCTCGCCAGCTGCGTAAGCCGCCTCCGGCCCTTGCATCAGAGCGCAAACGATGTGCTGCCTGGCGTGCTCACCCCCAAAAAAATCGCGTTGCGCCTCTGGATCTGCTTCCTCGCTGAACACCGGAGGGTGGCAAGGGTGCGTGACAAAGTAGACCAAATCATCACGGCTCGGCAGCTCGCCTGCAAACGGTGCCGCGGCATCTAACACCATCAACATGGTTCCGGAACGGAGATGGGGCACCAGTTGATGTGCTACTTTTCCGATGCGATTATCCGGAACAGCAAGAATCACAGCGTCGGCACCTTCAAGAGCTGGCTCCATCTCAAGTGTCCTCAAGCCGAGTGTTGCGAGCGCAGCCCTGCCAGTTTCACTGATCTCAACATACCGCATGGTATATTCCGAGCCCTTGAGATTCCGCGTGAGACGCTGGCCCATTTTCCCGCCTGCTCCAATTAGGGTCACGTTCGTCATGATTGGGTAGCTCCTCTTAGAAATCGTCCTCGTCGTCGTGCTCGTTCTCGTCCTCGGCCAATGCCGAGTACGACGACGAGGACGAGGACAGATTCTGACCTGCGGTCGCTCTGTTGCTACTCTAAACTGCACTGGCTGGCCCGCGCCCAACTCGTGCTTGGCGCACACTTCGATTTATCCTCCTTGCTTCACGACACCAAAGAAATCCTCCCCACCGACTTGGCCACCTTTGAAGACAATTTCGAGACCGTCATACCTCGGTTCTTCCGACCAGGCACGACACAAGGGCGAGCCAGGCTGACAGGGGCTTCAGAGTCGTCACAGCAAAGATGCCGAGCTGCGAACCCGCACGGGCTGAAGTGTCGCCGCCGCAGATGACGGCGCGCCGGACGCTGGAGCGCAAAATCGCCTCACGAAGCAAACGGCCAAGGCAGATGCCGAGCCTCTCTTGAAATGCAGCTGTGCTCCCCTGATTAGTCACCAGCAACCGGGCATCGCTCGGGCCCAGTGCTGTGTGCAGGATCACGTTGCGGCCGGCCTCCAGCTCGACCAACGCCAGACGCAGCACTCTGGCTGACTCAGCGGTCTCGTTCTCATGCTCCAGCAAGCGCGACACGTCGATGGCGATGCATGCAAATCCCCGGGCCATCGCCCATCGAATCTGACCTTCCGTAACTGGAGAGCCGCTACCGGATACCACCAGGATGCGATCGGTTTCTCCTGCCGAGGGAAACTCGACGGGTGGGGGTAACAGGCCCTGCGATCGCCACCAGGATGTCAATGCGTATTCGACGCCCGAGGACCCCACCAGGAACGATTGTGGCTGCGACCGCGAATTCCAGAGAAGGCTGCCTGCCTGCCGCAGCGACGCCTCATCCAAGATGTCAAAGAGAATGACCTCAGAGCCTTCTTCCAGCAGTCGTTGCAGTGCTGCGTCCGGCAGGTTTCTTTGCAGCGCTAGAATATCCAGCAAGCCAATCCGCTTGGACGTTTGTGCCGCCAAATGTACCCGAAGGTCGCTCTCTGCCATCGGTGTCACGGGATGGCGCGACATCGTAGGATGCCGGTCCAAACGATGCGTTTCACCATCCACTGTGGCGAAGAGGTTCCCGAACAAGCAATAGCGGCGCAAGGCCGGAGCACCCACGACCAGGGGTACGTAAGGCGAACCAAAAATCTCCTGCCCGATCTCCAGCGCTCTTCCGATACTCCCCACTTGGGGTGAGCTATCAAAAGTGGAACAGGTTTTGTAGTGGCACAATGGCGTCTGAAGCTCTTGCAAGGATCGAAAGATCCGTGGCAGATTCGCAGTCATCCAGGCTGGATTCTGACTACGGCTGCACCCTGCAATGCCGACGGCCCGGCAATTCGGGAAGCGCTCCAGTTGGTGCTCTTGCGGCACATCGAGGAATAGGACCGTCTCCAGACCGTTGGCGGCGAGCACCTCCATGACGTCGGTTGAACCGCTGAAGTCATCGCCATAGAAAGTTACCAGGCGGCCTGAGGGAATCACCGGGCGAACGCCTCCAATGCCTGCTTCAGTTCTGGCTTGCTCCGGGCAGCTTCTGCCAGAGCGGTTCCTTCCAGCGCCGCCTCCCATGCCTGATGGATGCTTCGCACTCCAGCGGCAATGCCTCCCGGATGGCCCATGATGCCACCGCCGCAGGCGAATATCAGATCGGCCGAGCCCAATCTTTGCCAGGTCCCCTCAGCCTGTCCGGCCCATTGTCCGCTCGAGAAGACGGGCATGACTTCACACCCACGACCGGGCTCGCTGAACATGGGAGTTAGACAGGCCTTTGCGGAGGCGATCACCGAATCGTCTTCCTCGCAAAATTTGTTCTGCAATCCATTCACGTGCATGTGATCCACACCCGCCACACGCCAGAATTTTTGATAAGCCACGTAGCTCATTCCCAAAGCAGGATGCCGGCTCAACATACCCCAGCCATTGCGATGTGCGTGAATCGGGAGAGCACAATGGCGCCGCAGTTCGGCGACTCCAGGAAGACCTGTGCTGTTTAGGCTCACCATGACGCAGGTCCCACCCGCCTTGGACACCAACTCCTGCCGCCGCAGCATTTGGCCGATCTCTCCAGTGAGGTTGAAAGCCACCATCACTTTCTTGCCGGTGTGTTGAGCGTAGTTGTTCACAACCCGCATGACTGCCTGCACGCGCTGCTCGAATGGGCAGTGGGGACCATCGGCCTGCAGTTCGTCATCCTTGATGAAATCGATTCCCGCCTCGGCGAGTTGGCCCACTAATTCAGCGGTGGCTTCAGGCGAGAGTCCAACACTGGGCTTGATAATCGTGCCAACCAGCGGCAACCGCGGAACATCAGTCAAGCGGCGAGTGCCCGCCACACCAAACTGCGGGCCCGGGTACGCATCCAGAAAACTGGCGGGCAAGGTCACATCCAGCAGGCGCAATCCTGAGAACTGCTTCAGTTCGAAAAGGTTTCCCGCTACCGTGGCAAGCAGATTGGGGAGGGAAGAGCCAACGTTGGACAAAGGCCATGAAAGGCAGACTTGTGCCCGATGGTAGACCGGCTTTGACTTCAGCCCTTTGGGAACGCCCGCACCGGGCAAAGACGGCGCCGTAACGTCGTCCAACTCTTCAATGCTTTCGACGCGTGCGGCATGCCGCTCGCGCAGCTCCGCTGTCTCGCCGGGGATCTCGACAAAGGTACCGGAAGATTGTTCTCCCGCCATCACCTCGGCAGCCTGCTGCAACGGAAAGGCGGTCTCAATCCAGTAGAGAGCGTGAATTCGGTTGGACACGAGGAGTGATTAGGGTTCGGGGAGAGTATCCAATGAAAGGAATCAGATGACGATAAGCGGCTGACGGCGACCAAGTCCCCCTTATCAAAGGGGGACAGCGGTTTCACAGGAACCGCGACGGGGGTTGTCGGACCATGCAGTACCGGAGTCCGCCACGACAACCCCCAAAGGCCTGCGGCCTTTTCCCCCTTTGTTAAGGGGGAATCCGTGCCTAGCCCAGCAGCCGCTTGGTGAATTCGTTCTGCCCGTGAACATCCGTCAAGCGCTGGTCGCGTCCTTGATAAAAGTAGGTCAGCTTCTCATGGTCCATTCCCATGAGGCGCAACAAAGTCGCGTTAAGGTCGTGTGCGTCAACCCGCATTTCTGCAGCCCGAACCCCAAACTCGTCGGTTGCGCCCAGCGCCTGACCACCCTTGACGCCGCCCCCGGCCATCCAAGTACTGAAGCCGTACGGATGGTGGTCACGCCCATTCTGACCCTGGGCCAGTGGCGTGCGTCCAAACTCTCCGCTCCAGACAACCAGGGTTGAGTCCAGCAGGCCATGAGCCTTCAAATCCTTAAGTAAGCCGGCAATCGGATGATCGGTCTTGCCTGCCATCTTGGTGTGCGAAGCAATCAGGTCGGTATGGGCATTGTCCCAGTCGTCACCGAGGGTCGTTCCAGAATAGATCTGAATGAAACGGACACCGCGTTCCACGAGCCGGCGGGCCAGGAGGCACTTGCGACCAAAGTCGTCGGTAAGGGGATTGCCAATTCCATAAAGTGCCTGCGTAGCCGGAGTCTCCTTGTTGAAGTCCACGACTTCGGGAGCGGCACTCTGCATGCGGAAAGCTAATTCGTAGGAGGCAATTCGAGCTTCGAGAGTCGAATCGGTGGATCGAGATGCCTGGTGCAAGCGATCCATCTTGTCGATGAAGCTCAGTGTGTCGCGCTGAGCTTCGTTTGAAATCGAGGGCGGATTCTTGAGATACAAAACCGGATTCTCGCCGCTGCGGAAGGCGGTACCCTGATACACCGCAGGCAGGAAACCCGCGCCATAGGCCGGCGGTCCCGATTTCATCGATCCCTCAGACATCACAACAAACGCCGGCAAATTCTGATTTTCGGTTCCCAGGCCGTAGGTAACCCAGGAGCCGAGACACGGCCTACCGGGAAACTGCGATCCGGTATTGCGAAGGTAGATTGCCGGCGCGTGGTCGAACACATCACCGTGGCAACCGCGGATGACGGCGATGTCATCCATGCATTCTCTTACCTTCGGGAATAGATCCGACACCGGGAGACCGGATTTGCCGCCCGGGCGAAACGTCCACGGACTGCCGCGCAAGACGGCCTTGGTCGGGTCGTGGATGAAACTGGTTTTGATCGTCTTGGCCAATTCGACGGAGAGAGCCTCGCCGCTGCGCTTCGTCAGTTCGGGTTTGGGATCGAATGTATCGACATGGCTGACACCGCCATGCATGAAAAGATAGATGATGCTCTTGGCTTTAGCGGCGGCATGCGGCGCCCTAGGCGCCAGCGGATTGATCGTCGAGCCTTCCAGCAGACCAGAGAGTGCAACGACCCCGAAACCATGGCCTGTCGTCAGTAGGAACTGTCTTCGATTCATGGGCTACTCCTTCGCTACTTTGTTCTGGGAGGGGCGAGCAGATCAGACCCCCTCTCAATCTCCCCCTTATGCGCTTCGCAAGGGGGAGAGGAATTTCGTCATTCCGGCGAAAGCCGGAATCCAGCAAGGCGCCTGGAAAAACTGGACTCTGGCTTTAGCCGGAATCACGGTGGCCGGGAAATTCGTTCAATCCACGTACAGAAACTCGTTCAGGTTCATCAATCCGCGGGCGAGTTCGGCCACTGCTGCCGGGCGTGAGCCCAAGCGCTGGGCTTGCCGCTCCACGAACTCCGCTGCCGAGGTTCTCTCTGTCGTCGTAGGTTCGCGTAACAGCACGCGTTTCCAGGCGTCATCGACTGACTGAACCCGACCTGCCAGAATTCGCGACTGGTCCTGCATGAACGCACTATTCAGAAGAGCCAGCGACTGTGGCGCGGTGGTGCTCTCGTTTCGTCGCGAACATGACAAAATACCGTCCGGAGAATCGAAGGCTTCGAACATGGGTTGCTGAAAGGTGCGGCGCGCCAGCAGGTAAATGCTCCTGCGCTGGTGATCTTCTAAGTTGTCACTGACGACCCAGGCATTCTCTGGTTTGCCAATCAGTCCGAAGAGCTCCTCCGCTTCCAGGGGTGGCACCACAGGCATCCCACCCGCCTTGAGGTTCAGCGCACCACTCACCTGGAGGACAGCATCTCGGATCTCCTCGGCCTGCAATCGGCGGCGACTCATGTAAGAAAGCAGCGTGTTGGTGGGGTCCTTCTGACGGGCAGCCTCGGGTGGGACAGATCCTCGCCTGTAGGCCTGTGAGGTCATCAGGAGCTTATGCATCGTCTTCAGAGACCACTTCCGTTCCGAAAACTCCGTCGCGAGCCAGTCGAGCAATTCAGGATGAGAAGGCTGACCGGCGCGGACTCCAAAATCGCTGGGGGTCTTCAGGAGTCCTTGCCCGAAATGATATTGCCAGACGCGGTTCATCATCACGCGCCCAAACAATGGATTCTCTGTGCTCGCCAGCCACTCGGCCAATGCCTTGCGCCGCCCCGTAGACTTGGCATGGAGCGGCGGGTCGGAAATGTCGCCGCCACCCAGCACACTGAGAAAGCCAGGCCTCACTTCCTCTCCAGGCACGTCTGGATTGCCTCGCACGGCAATGAACGTTCGCGGAGCTTCGCGACCCAAATCGATGATTCCGGGCGCCATGGGTGGCGGTGCGTAGTTCGCAAACATCGACACGAGGCGCTTTTCAATCTGGTTGCAGCCTGGCGGCATCGGCGGGTGTCAGAGCAGCACGAATCTCGTCGTCGCTCACCTTGAGGGTAGCCTCCGATTCCGTCACCAAGGCTTGTTGCTCCGGTGTGCGCTTTTCTGCGGGTATCGCTATCGCTGCCTGGGCTTGCGAGGAAAGCCGCACGATCTTTTCCTGCCGTGACTTTTCACGATATGGTTTTTGAATCCGATCGATGGATTCGCCAATTTGCCGCAGCTTGAACTCTCGACTGTTGGCCGCGATGTCGTAAAACCGCGCCATGTTGTATTCGAGGAAAACGCGGTCATTAACAGCCGGTGCAAAGATCGCCTGCATCCGGTAGAAATCGCGCTGCGGGATGGGATCGAACTTGTGGTCGTGGCAGCGTGCGCATCCGGTCGTCAGACCCAGGAAGACCGTGGAAGTCGTGTCCACGGCATCCGTGAGTTTTTCGACGGCGTTGAGTTCTTCCACCTTGAACAGCATGTCCCGGTTTGCACCCACTCTGAAGTAACCCGTGCCGGTGCGCGCCTCGGGATCGTCCGGCCAGAGTTCGTCACCGGCGATCTGCTCCTTCACAAACTTGTCATAAGGCTTGTCGTCGTTGAGAGACTTGATGACGTAGTCGCGATATCTCCAGGCTTCGAGTGTGTAGGGGTCCTGCTCGAAACCCGACGTGTCCCCGTAGCGAACCAGGTCGAGCCAATGGCGTCCCCACTTCTCACCATACCGTGGCGACTCCAGCAGCGAATCGATGAGCCGCTCCCACGCTCCCGGTGCCCCATCATTAAGAAATCCTTTGACCTGCTCCGGCGTCGGAGGCAGTCCGTGCAGATCGAAGCAGGCACGTCGCAGCAATGTCAGTCGGTCCGCTTCTGCAGCTGGCTCGATGCCGGCTGCCTTCAACTTCTCCGTCAAGAACGCGTCCACTGGATGCGCACCTGCGGGGCCAGGGACTTTCGGGCGTTGCGGTTTGCAGAACGCCCACCAGTCAGACTGAGCTGCCTGCTTGACACTTGCAGGCCAAACGGCACCCCGGTCGATCCAAGTCCGGAGAATTCGAGTTTCATCCTCGGTCAGCTTGCCGGCAGGGGGCATGACCAGCTTTCCCGATTGCAAGATGGCCTGAAACAGCAAGCTGCCATTGGCATCACCCGGCTTGATTGCGGGACCGCGGCTGCCGCCCTTAAGGATCTGCTCTCGCGTCAGCATCTGCAGGCCCGACATCGCTGTTGATTCGTTATGGCACTGCAAACAACGCCGCTGCATCAGCGACAGGGCTTGGGAGGGGAGTTCTTGTGACTGAGCCGGAACGCTGCCCAAAAATGTAAACGCAGCCCAGAGCATCGTTGACGTTCGCAGCTTCATAGCTTTCTCCTCCGCCGATGCGCCGACCCACGCTTCGCCAAGGTGTCCTTCTGGTTTCGCAAGCTGGGTCGAAGGAGTCGGCGATCCTGAACATTAGCCCGCGTGAGATGGTCGATCATCGCCCGTTCTTCTCCCGCTACGTCGTGCTCAGCTACTCGTTCGTAATCTCCTGATGACCTGCCAGTGTACCATGCTCGTGGCCGGGAAAACGACCAGTTCGCTCTGGAACTCAATACCCATTGAAGCAGAGCTTCGCTGACCGCCGGGAGAATCGGATTCCAGCGAAGCTGGAGCAGAAAACTGTGGACACGGATCTCAGCAGCCACAAATATGCCTGGGTTGTCCACGTGCGCTTTCTGAAGCGCGCCTCGCAACCACAACAGCAATGATTCTTGCGGATCGCGGATTGCAACTCGTCACGCAACAAAACGCCCAGACGAATATCAGAACGGTCTAACCACACCTCGTGAGCATCCTTTTCGAGTGCTTTTTCCATGCGAACGGATTGAGAGGTGTCCTTTGATGAGTGGCTGATGAAGGTGTTCATTTTCAACCTCTACAACGGAGCCAATTCCGTCATTCTGTTGAACGAAGCAACTGTTGCGCAGGTGGTCATCCGAATCGGCGGCACTTGACCACGACCTGGATCGCACCGTGGCCATTGGGATTACGTCTCGTAATGCAACTCAACGAAACTCTGACAAGTATCCTTTGAAGTCGACGCTTTGCGGGTCTCTTTTCTGGTAAGTAATGGGCTTCGGGTTAAGCCATTCCACCACTTTGTTCTTAATCGAATAGGCAAAAAAGTGGTTGCCCCGAGGGTTGTAGTGTCCGATGAAGTAGAGCTTCATATAGTCGGCAAAGGACAACCTGTAGTTCTGGAAATCGCGGAGGTGAACGTCGTTCATATCGAAGAAATCAAACCTCTCCTTGGTCAAGTAGTCAACGATCTGCTGGTCGTAGCGCGTTCCGCTCGTGCGCATTTCAGGGAGCACTCGGCCAGGGTCAAACAGGACGACCAACAGTTTCTTGTTGTTTTGACGGGCAAAGTCACGAGCCTTTCCCAGAATGTGCTCTGTGGCACTCAGGGAGTACCTATCAAGCAGCTCGCCTGCCTGACGGGGCAAGGTTGACTCCTGAGTCCAATCCAATGCGTAGTTCAGGCGCACCGCCAGCCGGCTGACCCGTTCCCGGTCGAGGTCCCGGATATAGCCCCGCTTGAACGCGTACAACTGCAGAGCGAGGTCGTCCTTCAGGTGGTCTGCCATCCACTGCGGGTCAGTCATTTGATAGAGAGATTCACGTGTCGGAAGCAGATTATCCTTTTCGACAAAGCGCCCGGTCGACAGATCCATCTCCAGATGGGACCAGAAGTTGTTATGAAACATCTGTCCACCCTGATGGTCCCAGGTTTTGTAGATGATGGCGTGCCGGCAGCGCAACAAGCTCCGAATATGATCGTCTCCCCATACATAAAAAATCAGATACTCCGCTCCGTGGTCCGTGCGTTCTTCCCGAACCATTCTCCGATATGCCTGATAGACTCCGTAGCCGCCCATCCCGAAGTTCCTGATGGGCTCACCGAGATGTGCCGCCAGATATTCCTGCCAGGTTTCGGCGTCGCTGACCTGGTGGCACAGGGTAAAACTGTCGCCGTAAGTATTGATGCGGCATTTTTTCCCTGAGTACACAAAAGAGGTGCGAGCTCCGTTGGACTGACTGGTAGACAGGGTCGCGCTGCCGTCAATGCCGTCTGAAGGCAGGTAGTTCCCCAAGCGATAGCCCAACTCCGGATCGAACTGCGCCCAGCTGGGGCCGCGCAGAAACCTGTCGATTAATTCACGCGTGACCGCACTGTCCTTCAAGTATTGCTCAAACGATGGTTTCGCTGTTGCTTGGCCCGAGAGTCGAGTGGGCATCAGGAGGCATACAGCCGGAATGGCCCAGAGTATCCGTATTGACATTCTCGTGCTCCTATTTGACTGGACATGATCGGACATGAGGCTTTCGTGACGGGACAGGATCAGTTGCTTCACCAACCTCAAACTTCGGTCAATGACTTAGCGGCTGCCGCGACGCGGCTACCGCTTCCGGGGCGGGCGCGAGTCCATCTGCAGCCTCGGCGTCGCCTTCCGGCGGACCTGCGAAGCGTCGGGTCGATGCGGTGAGAATTTTTCTTCCAGCCAGGCGATCAACCGCGCAATGGCCACTACGGGGATGAGTAGGATGCGGGCGGCCACCAGCCACACGCGCGGCCACACGGAGGGCACCACAGCAACTGGTAGCGACCCCGTCTCTCCGTGGTCGCCGAGGATCTGACCGGCTGTTTCCAAGGCGGCGGAAACAGCACCCTCCATGCACGCCAGATCGATAACGTTCCTGACGAAGTCTCCTGCGAGATAGAGGTTCCTTACTCTCGATTTCGGCCGCGGCCGGTTTGGCCAGGCTCCGATGGTATTGATGAATAGTGGCACGTCAGTGTTGGAATTTAGCTCCCAATCTTCTACGTCGGCTGGCGAAATTGGAAGGTACTCGCCAATCTCCTCCAACAGCAGATCCTTCGCGCCTTCCTCGCTCACCTGACTCAACGGTCCGTAATTACTCGCTATGAATGAAAGCTGGGGTTTGCCATCGAGTCCGCTCCAGAGGCGGGAAGTATCGATGAACGAAAGCGCGTACAGGCTGCCATGAAAAAAGACGTGCTCCCGAGGTAGATCTGGCAGTTCTCGCCGCAGGCGCAGGTGCAAGGCGGCCATCGGCTGCGCTTCAAGAAAATGCAGGTTGCCGAGCTCCGGATCGGCTTCGTAGAGGCTGTCATGAAGCCAGGTCCGAGTGACCTCAAATGGGGTGCAAAGGGCATACACATCGGCGGAGATTTCGGTCCCGTCGCGCAGAGCAACGGCAGCGACGCCGCCTTCGTGCATCACCAACCCGCTCACGCTGGAGTCGTATCGAATCTCGACACTCAGTGCTTCGAGCTCACGCACTTGCGGATCGATGAAAACCGTTTGCAGGTCTCCCGGTAGTACCGATAGCAGTGGGCTGGCTCGCCGCACCCAGTAGCTGCTGATTCGTTTGGCGGTCATGGCGCTGAGGTCATACACGGGAATCGCGGACGCCTTGAGAACGTTCTCCTGGCCGAGCTGCGCGACCGATTCGCTCGTGAACCACTTCCCGCGCATCAGGCCGATTTGGCTCACGCGGTCCAAAAAGCTCTTCTCAGACAGCGGCCGGCTGATCATATCCAGCACGGAGTAGATATACAGGATGTTGTGGTACCACGGCAGAAGTCCGTGAAAGGTGTTGTGCCATATCGCAGCCAGGCTCGAAGGCCCGCGCACGGTGATCCTGTGCGGATACTCGCCGGGCAGCAGGAAATGGTAGCGATCGAAATCGATTAGCCGCACGCCGATGCGGTCGATGATCGCTCGGACATTGGGATACCACTTGGGGAAGACGTGATAGCCGTGTTCCACCAGCCGGCCGTTCTTGATATCGGAGCCAGCCTTGCCTCCCAGTCGCTTGGAACGTTCGAGAAGAATGACCCGCCAGTGGCGGAGCGCCAGCTCACGGGCGACGACCATGCCGGCGAGGCCTCCGCCAACAACGATGGCAGAAGGAGTAGTCATTTGGTTACGCGCTCACACGTTTGGTATCACCCCGGGTGACACTCGATCGGATTGCCAGCCAACAAGCGGCTGGTGAGGTTCGGGAACATTGGATGGTCGCGTCTTCGACGCGGCTGACCGACTCTCAATCATCGCCCGAACGCTCCGGGCTGCAGGGCGAACCGCAGGGTCGCCCGTGACGTTAGCGATTACCAGTCTTCCTTCTCAAATCGAATCTGATTCGCGCTGGCGATTGCCTGGACGTCAGCCATGGCTGCGGGATTGCCGCATGTGAGAATCACCGTGCTGGAAGGATCAAAGCGCTGGCGCAGCGCTCGCACTGGATGGCGCTCGGGAAATACCGGGCGGACGACCTGAGCCAAGGCGGGCTGGGTCTGCGCGGGGCCGCTGGTACCGGACGACGCGGCGGTAACCCCCTCTTCTTCTTTCAATGGCATGTCGAACAGGCGGCGCAGCAGGTTGTTGGCTCGCCCCTTGCCAAGTGTGGGGTCGTTCATATCCGTTGGCGAGGGGCGGCTAGTTGAGGCAACGTAGGCAAAATCGAAGGATCGCGAAGCTTCAATGTCCGACAGCTCCTGGTGATAGGCAAGCTCCTGGAGCGTGCGGTTGGCGTGCACAAGAGTGTACCGCACGTTGCTTTTTTTTCCTGCGAGCGCTTCATCATGGAGCTGTCGGATCATCGAGCGAAAAGGCGCCAGGCCAGTTCCTGTTCCCACGAGCAGGACGCTGGAAAAGCCAGCGGCTCGCTTTTCCAGAGTAAAGTCGCCCGCAATGCGATCGAAATAGGTCAAACGGCGATCTCCGTTGGGTTGGTCGCGAAAGAGAGACTCGGTAAACCTCCCAGGGTACTGGTTCTCACCTTTCTCCAGTACAACGTAGAATTCAAGCCATCCATGCTGAAGCGTTTCAGAGGGAGAAGAAGTAATGGAATAAGAGTGAGTGACGGACCCGTAGCGGGGCACTCTGCTTTCGTCGAGATCCGGGGCGTAGCTGACCTTGCCATCCGGATCGGTTGTGCGTCGGGTGAGCCTGCAGTTCTCACGGCGAAGAGCCATATACTGGCCGGGAACATAGCCGGGGAATCGGCTGCCATCCTCTGGTGCCAAACGAAAGATGGCCAGAATAGGAGAGAGACTCTCCCAGTGAACAATGGCTCCTTGCTTTTGCGTTGCCATACTCACGGCCTCCTTCCATGAGGGATTGACGGCGGGCTTGACGTCAACCTCAGAGTAACCGTCAAAGTCCCTGGGGACGGCACTCGCGAAGCGTGGTGCGGGTTATCGTCCCCTTCGGCCCCCAGGCTTTCAGGGAAACCCGCGCAACTCAACAAGGTTTCACTCCACATCCTTCCCCATTTTCAAGCCGCCTTGCCTTGAGCAGAAGCGAGGCTTGTAGCAACTGCTGACTGGACGCGATCCGTGCCTCAAACGCGGCCCGATCTGACATCCTCAGATCGCCATGTTTTGTCTGCCCAGCTTAACTCCAAAGATACTCTCCTGTAACGAGAACTATCGCGCTGGTTGACCTTGCTGGTAGGGAACTCTAATATCACCGTTGAAATCGCAGGGTAGGGCGCGAGGTCCTCATCGCGCTGCCACTGAAGCGGCGGGCTGAGGACACCCCGGCCTACTTTGCCCATACTGAGGAGACATGCATGACGTTGCTTCATCTGTCCAAGAATCCGCGAGAAGAAGCTGCGGGTTGGAATTTTCCTTTGGGCATTCCCGGTTTCCGGTTCGCCGACTTGAACCGCGTGCGCCGAATTGCCGAGCTGGATGGCGTGTTTCGACAGGAGCTTAAGGCAGCGGATCCTGACTTGTCGACAGTCTATGAGGAGTACCGGCTGGTTGCGGGCCAGGGATATGAAGCCATAGCGGCGTCCGACATCCTCATTCGTGTCGCGCCGCATTTGGGCCGCTTCGTAGCGAGGATCTTTCACATCGAAGCCGAGCATCAGGCGCTGCAGCAGAGAATTGTGGGAGACGGACGGATTTTTGAGTGGAAGAAGAAGTATCTGGACAAGCAAGTGTTGAAGCAGCAGCCCTCGCCGGAAGAAATGCATCGGTGGGATCTTTCGGAGTTGGAATTTGACTACCGGGCGCTGGTTGACCGCCGGTTATCGCATGCGCCGTTTGCGGAAGATCCTGAAAGAGAGCTCGCTGAAGCAGGCCTTGCCGTTCTGGAAGCGGCGGAAGCCGCCAAAACAGAGAACATACCTGAGCGAATGGCCATCGCGCAGGAAGACCAGGAAACCGTTCGCAAATGGTCGGCGGCGCTGGCGTTTCACCCTTCGTTGAAAGAGCGTTCTGCGCACTTCGCCCTGTTCAAAATTCCCGAAACGCTCGATTACCAGAATCTTGTGCACATCGAGAGGTTTGACCCCCAACTCACGGAAAAGTTCCGAGGACCGAAGGAAACTCGACGCTTTCGAGATGGATTCAAATTGACTGACGAGCGTATGACGCCGCGTGAAGCGCTGCAGGAGGTTCACTACTGCATCTACTGCCACGAGCGCGACAAGGATTCCTGCTCGAAGGGCTACAAGAAGCAGGGCCAGATTCAGGACAACCCCCTGGACATCCGGCTGGAAGGTTGCCCGCTGGACGAGAAGATCTCAGAGGCGCACCTTCTGGAGCGCCAAGGGCAAGTCATCGGTGCACTGGCGATGATCATGATCGATAATCCGCTATGTGCCGGGACAGGTCATCGCATCTGCAACGACTGCATGAAGGCCTGCATTTTCCAGAAACAGACGCCGGTCAACATCCCGCAAATCGAGACAGGCATCCTTACAGACGTGTTGCATCTCCCTTACGGGTTCGAGATCTATTCTTTGCTCACGCGCTGGAATCCGCTGAATGCCAGGCGTCCCATCCCATTGCGTTACAACGGCAAGAACGTCCTGGTGGTCGGCATGGGGCCGGCCGGCTATACGCTGGCGCACTATCTGCTGAACGAAGGTTTCGGAGTGGTCGGCATCGAGGGATTGCGTGTCGAGCCGCTCGCAACGGATGTCCGTGGTTCGAGAAAGCGCGTGCCGCGGCCGATTCGAAACATCAACGACATTACCGCAGAGCTCGACGAGCGAATTATTCTGGGCTTCGGAGGAGTCTCCGAGTATGGCATTACCGTGCGTTGGGACAAGAATTTTCTGGACGTGAACTATCTTGGTGCTAATGCGCCGCAAGAAGTTTCGCCTGTTTCGATGGCGTCCGTTTCGGCGGCACGCTCACCATTGAAGACGCATGGGATCTTGGCTTTGATCACATCGCCATTGCCACCGGCGCTGGCAGGCCGACGCTCGTGCCCGTGAAACACAATGTCCTGCGGGGAATGCGCCAGGCCTCAGATTTCCTCATGGGTCTGCAGGCCTCGGGAGCCTACAAGAAAGATAGCCTCACGAATCTTCAAGTAGACCTGCCGGCGATCGTGATCGGTGGAGGGCTGACGGGCATCGATACGGCGACTGAGCTGATGGCCTACTACATCGTGCAAGTCGAAAAGTCGCTGGATCGGTATGAGCGGCTGGAGGCCCGAATTGGGAAACAAAGCATCTGGGACCGCTTTGATGAAGAGGAACAGGAAGTCTTCCAGCGCTGGTTAGTTCACGGACGGGCGATTCGCGCCGAGCGCGCCGCAGCCAAAGCTGCTGGACGCAAGCCAGATTTCGCTCGGCTGGCTCACTCGTGGGGCGGTGTCACCTTCGTCTATCGCAAGCGACTGCAGGATTCACCGGCCTATCGCTTGAACCATGAAGAAGTGATCAAAGCGCTGGAGGAAGGCATTCATTTCGCGGAACTGCTCAGCCCGGTCGAATGTGTCCACGGACGCCTGGGGAAAGGTGCAAGCTGTGAAGTTTGCCCGCCAGACATACTGCCGAAGGCAAGTATCGCAACAGTGGCGAGATCGTCGAACTTCCAGCGCGCTCGGTGATGGTTGCGGCCGGAACGCATCCCAATGTGATCTATGAACGCGAATACCCGGGAACGTTCGTTCTGGACAAAGACGGGGAGTTTTTTCAAGGGCATCGGCTGGAAACGAACGATGGCCAGCGACGTCTGGTTCCGGCTGGAGAAGAGTGAAACGGGTTCTTCACGTCTTACGCCAACGACGGGCGCTATATCACTTTCTATGGAGACAACCATCCGATCTTTGCGGGGAATGTCGTGAAGGCCATGGCCTCCGCCAAGAAGGGCTATCCGGAAGTCGTCGCGCTTGTTCCGTGACTGAGGTTGCAGGCTCAGATTCAGGAAGACCAGGCCGACCGTGAACAGGCGTGGGTGCGCTTTGCCGAGCGGTTAGACGATCTGCTGCAGGCTCGAGTGGTGGATGCGTTTCGACTGACACCCAACATTGTCGAGGTGGTGGTGCGCGCTCCCATGGCGGCGAGGCATTTTCAGCCTGGCCAGTTCTATCGCTTGCAGAACTACGACAGCTTTGCCGAGCGACCTTCAGGCTTTCACCTCACGATGGAGGGCATTGCCCTGACCGGCGCCTGGGTCGATCGCGATCGCGGGCTTGTTTCCCTGATTGTTCTGGAGATGGGCGGCTCCAGCCGCTTGTGCGCGTTGCTTAACCCTGGGGAACCGGTGGTGCTCATGGGACCAACCGGGACGCCAACCGAGATTCCCGAGAACGAGACAGTGCTCCTCGCGGGCGGCGGCCTGGGCAATGCGGTGCTGTTCTCCATTGCGGACGCTCTCAAAGCAAAAAACAACCGGGTCATTTATTTTGCCGGCTATCGGAAGAAAGGCGATCTGTTCAAGCGGAGGGAGATCGAGAAGGCCTGCGATCTGGTGATCTGGTCCGTCGATGAAGGTGACCTGATTGAACCCCGCCGTCCGCAAGACCGGACCTTCCGTGGCAACATCGTTCAAGCTATGCAGAACTATGCCAGCGGCAATCTCGGCGAAGTTCCTATTGCCCTGTTGCAATCGTGGATCGCATCATTTCGATCGGCTCCGACCGGATGATGAACGCGGTCAAGACCGCCCGCAGGACCGTGCTGCAGCCTCATCTGGCTCGCGCAACACAAGGCCATCGGCTCCATCAATTCCCCCATGCAGTGCATGATGAAAGAGATTTGCGCGCAGTGTTTGCAGCGGCATGTGGATCCGGAAACCGGCAAGGAAAGCATCATCTTCAGCTGTTTCAACCAGGATCAGTCGCTCGATCTGGTGGATTTCGACCATCTCCGCGCCCGGCTTCGCCAGAACTCGGTGGCTGAGAAACTGACCTCGTTGTGGATCGACCACCTCTTCGAGCAGCGGGAAGTGCAGGAAGTGTGATGGTCGATGTTTAGCAATGCTCTTTGTCTCTGAAAAACTCGCAACCTTCGACCTGGTTGGTATGGATCCTGCTTCCACATTGCCATTTTTCGCGAGAAGCGTGAAATGGACCCACCCCGCGGCTACCGTCGTCACCCCTCTGTCGGAGGGGATTCTCTTAGGAGACAACAATGACCAATCATCCGCCGGGCATTCGCATTGTTCTTATTTCTGGTAGCGTCAGACCGGGCAGCTACACTGGTAAGAGCCTGGCTTTGGTCGCCGACGAAATCGGGAAACACTCCGAGATCACATTGGAACAAATTGATCCTGCCAAGCTGAGCCTTCCGTTGCCGGGACCGACAGCAACTCCAGCGATGCGCGCTGCTTCGAGAATTGTCTCGCGGGCTACAGGGGTCGTTCTGGCCACGCCGGAATACCACGGCAGCTTCAGCAGCGTCATTAAGCTGGTGATCGAAAACCTGGGCTTTCCTTCGGTGCTCGCCGGCAAGCCGATCGCCCTCTTGGGTGTTGCCGCTGGCCAGATTGGGGCCATCAAGGCCATTGAAGGACTGGCCAGCGTCTGCTCGCACGTAGGTGCCATCGTGTTGCCGGGTCCAGTTTCCGTTGCCAATGTCCAACGTGTGTTCGATGCGGAAGGACGTTGCCTCGACCCAGGCGTAGAGAAGCGAGTTCGCTCTGTCGCCTCAAACCTGATCGACTACATCCACGGCGCTATCTGTCCACGAATCGCCATGGAGGCCATGGCTCGAGGCGGTGCAAAATAGCCCGGCTGGAAAGGACGCCCGATTTCTTTCGAGCCCATTTCGACCCCCATCATCCACAACCCTCTCGATTGGCAGTTCGCTTGATCCCGACAACTATCCAATGCACTTAGGACGGAGTCACTACAAGGAGATCCATGAAGAAGAGTCAACTGAACTGGGGATTTCTGGGTGCTGCCAAGATTGGACGGGCGCTGGCACCGGCAATTGCTGCTTCCAAGTACGCAACAGCTTACGCTGTGGCCAGCCGCAGCCGCGAAAAAGCTGAGACCTATGCGCGTGAGACTGGGTTTGAGCACAGTTATGGAAGTTATCAACGGCTGTTGAAAGACCCCAATGTAGATGTGATCTACAACCCGCTGCCCAATCACCTGCACTGCGAGTGGACCATCCGTGCGCTCGAAGCTGGCAAGCACGTGCTATGTGAAAAGCCGATGGCGCTCAATGTGGCCGAGTGCCGGAGGATGATTGCTGCCGCCAAGAGGAATCGCCGGCTGCTGATGGAAGCTTTCATGTACCGTTTGCATCCGCAGACACTCCAAATTCAAAAGCTGATAGAAAAGGGCACGATTGGTGAAGTCCGCGCGATTCGCGCGGGTTTCGGGTTTACCTTGAGTGAGCAGGCGCGGAATGTCCGCCTTGTGAAGCGCATGGGCGGAGGCTGCCTTATGGATGTGGGATGTTACTGCGTCAACGCCATGCGTACTTTTTTCCGCGCAGAGCCTTCAGAGGTCATGGGAAGAGCCGAAAGAGGAAAAATCACCGGAGTGGATATGACATTTGGAGGAGTTCTGATATTTCCAGGAGGCCGGGTGGGAGTTTTCAACTCGAGCTTTCGAACCATTCTCGATTGGGGCGTGGAAATCGTCGGCACGCAGGGACGCATCTCTGTGCCCTCTCCGTGGAAACCCGATGGGCGTCTTGCGAGTTTCGTGGTGGAAGCAAACGGAAAGAGAGAGACAGTTCAGATCAAGAATGGCGGCGGTATTTACCATTGCGAAGTGGACCATTTCAGCCGCTGCGTCCTGGAAGGAATCGCTCCGGCAATGTTGCCTGAGGAAGGCCTAAGGAATATGCGCGTAATCGAAGCGCTCTACAGCTGCTGCTCGACGGGGCAGGGCAGTGCGTGTGAAAGCATGAGTGTGAAAACCGTTCTTCCTGGCCCTGGAGCGGTGAAAAAGACCGTGGCGGTGTCGCCCTCACCCCCAGCCCCTCTCCTGCGTTGGGGTAAGGGCAGCCGAATTTTGTTGCATCGCCGGACTGTCGTAGGGAATGCCCGCTGTGGCTTTCCCGGCACGGCGACTGGCCCTACAGGCGCGGTTTCTTCACAGCTTCAGGGGACCCTGCGCTTTTTGCGACAGGGTGCCTTGCGTTCCCAACAGCGAAAGACACAGATGGATTCTGATCTCAAGGACGTCATCATCATTGGCGCAGGACCCACCGGACTAGCGTGCGCCATCGAAGCCGAGAAGAGTCACCTTGATTGTGTAGTCATCGAAAAAGGCTGCATCGTGAATTCCATTCAGAACTTCCCGGTGCAGATGACATTCTTTACAACGCCGGAACTTCTCGAAATCGGAGGCTTACCCTTCGTCAGCTCGTACGAGAAGCCTACGCGGCTGGAAGCTCTGAAGTATTACCGCCGTACGGCTGATACGTACCACTTGAAGCTGCGCTTGTATGAGACCGTTCTGGCCGTGGAAGGCACCGACGGAAATTTTCTTGTCAAGACTCAAACGCGCGCCGGAGCAACTTGCCACTATCGGTCGAAGAAAATCATCCTGGCAACCGGGTACTACGACATTCCGAACCTGCTGAAAATTCCGGGCGAAGACCTTCCAAAAGTGACTCATTACTACACCGAGGCGCACCCGTACTACGGCATGGAAGTGGCGGTGATCGGAGGCAAGAACTCAGCCGCAATCGCTGCACTGGATCTCTACCGACACGGCGCCCGTGTCACTCTGATTCATCGTGGCACCGAGCTGAGCCCGAGCATCAAATACTGGATCAAACCGGACATTGAGAATCGCATCAAGAGCCAGGAAATTCGCGCGTTCTTCGAAACGTCCGTCGTCGAAATTACCCAGCTGGAGATCGTGCTACGCAGTTCTGCCGGGAGAACGTGGTCACTGAAGAACGACTTCGTTTTCGCTATGACGGGCTATCGCCCAGACCTTGAGTTCTTCAAGGCTCTGGGCATTCATCTCAACCCTGCCGATCAGCGACCCTTCCACAAGGAAACCTATGAAAGTGATGTACCTGGGATCTACCTGGCGGGTGTGGTGGTCGCCGGAATGCATACCAGCGAAGTCTTTATCGAAAATGGCCGGTTTCACGGTGAAGTGATCATCAAAGACATTGCCCAGCGCGTTTGATTGTTGTGGCTCGCTCCGGGCCGTTTGCGAATGGTTGACGGGAACAGACTTTAGGTTGCGTAAACCGGTGCGGAAATGCCTCAGGTTCGGATGAAATCGCTGCAAATGCAATCCGAAGGCCTTCCTCTTTGCGTAAGTTAAATCAGATCAATAAGGCTGGCAGGTCTTGCCTGTTCCAGCCAATGATCGATGTTCCTGGCGACTAGTGGAGCTTTTGCTGTTGAATGGTGAATGGAATCATGTATCTTCTCCTGGAAACTTTGCTGAGAATTCAAGAAACCTAATGCCTGTTCCAGCCCCGTTCCAGGATACCGAGCTCATGCGCAAAGTGGCGCTGGGTGATCGCGCGGCCTTTGGCCAGCTGTTTGATCGCTACAACCAGTTGGCGCTGAATCTTGCGGCGAGAGTGTTGAACGAGCGGCAGGAAGCTGAGGACGTGGTCCAGGAGGTCTTCCTTCAGCTATGGAGGGATGCTTCCTCTTACCGGCAGGAGCGCGGGAACGTCTCGACCTGGATTGTCGCGATCGCGCGCAGCCGCGCGATCGACAAGCTTCGGTCTCGAAAAGCACGCCGGATCCTCGATCCCGTGGGCGACAACGAGGAGATGCAGGATCTGGCGGAGAATCTTCCGGATCCGGGGGCTCTACAAGACAACCTGAACAACCAGTTGCTGGTGCGGAAAGCCTTTGGCTCGTTGGCGGTGGACCAGCGTGTGGCCATTGAAATGGCGTACTATGAAGGCATGTCGCAGAGTGAGATTGCCGAGGCGTTGCGGGAACCTTTGGGAACCATCAAGACGCGCATTCGCAGCGGGCTGTTGAAGCTGAAGCAAGCCCTTGGTTCAGGCGCGGGGAATTGATGTGATGAGCCACGAGAAGCTATCCGAACTTTGCTCCATATACGCGCTGGGCGCCCTGGACGGCGAAGAGTTGCGCGAGTTCGAAGCGCATCTGAAGACCGGCTGCCCGGTGTGTGGACAGCAGATCCAGGAGTATGGGGAGACAGTGGCTTCGATCCCGGAAGCGCTTTCCAATCTGAAGCCGTCTGACGATTTGAAGAGCCGCTTGATGGCACGGTTGGACTTGGAACCCCAAAGGCGTGGAGTGGTTGAGTTCAAATCTGAAGCCAAGGTCCCGCCGGCCAAACCTCAGCCGAAACGCGGATGGTTGCCGTGGGCGTGCGCTGTGGCAGCAGGTATTGCTCTGATGGTCTCGCTGACTCGGGTCACCAGCTTGAATCGTGGGCTTGCCGAGCAGCAGGAGCGGCTGAACCAGCAGTTGGAACAGTTGAAGGTTTTCCAACGGTTGCTGAGTAGTGAGAAAGAAGTGACGGAGTTCGTTGCCAGGCCCGGAACACGGATTACGCCGTTAGCGGGCACGGACAAGAGCCCGCAGGCCGCCGGGAAGATTCTTTGGAACGCGCAGGAGAAGAAAGCCTTTTTCTATTCCTCAAATCTGGCCGCACCGCCAGAGGGCAAGACCTATCAATTATGGATGATTGCTGGCAACAAACCGATTGACGCGGGAATCTTCACGGTGGGACCTGACGGAAGTGGATTTCTGAAAGTTCCTTCGCTTTCAGATGCGGACAAGGCTCAGAAGTTCGCGGTCACCCTTGAGCCTGCCGGAGGCGTGCCCCAGCCGACCGGAGATATGCATCTGTTGGGATCGTTGTAATTCTTCGTTCTGATTGAGTCTAAAGAGTTGAGGGCCTGCAACGAGGACATGATTCTCCGGACTGCGGACGGAATGTCCGTGCTTCCCGAGTCGGTCTCCCTGCCATCTACGACAATCCCAGACCCAACCTTCCAGGAAGGTTTGAATCCATGACCCTGCGTTGGACAGGAACGCTGCTGGCGCTGTGCTTGGCTGCGCCCATCCCGGGATTTTCCCACCCGATGGGGAATTTCTCCATCAGCCACTACAGTCGATTCACGTTCGGACCTCAAAGCATCGATCTTCTTTACCTCATCGACATGGCGGAGATCCCAGCCTTTCAAGAGAAGCCGCTGGTTGATCTGAACGGGAATGGTACGGTCGAAGCCGGCGAGCAGAACGCCTACCTCTCCCGGAAAGTAGAGGAGCTAACCGAAGGTCTCGTCGTTAAGCTGAACGGCACCCGCTGTGCGCTGGTGCGAACGTCGCAGCAGCTTGAACTCTTGCCGGGCGGGCTGAATCTGCCGACACTCAAGATTGCCTTGAGCTATCGACTAGCGCCGAAGGCTGAACAGCTCAAGGAGCTCAATGTTCTGGAGTACCAGGACACAAATTTTCCAGGGCACGCCGGATGGAAGGAGATTATTGTCCAAGGCGAGGGCATCGCCGAGTCGTCCGTCAGTGACGTCGACAAGAGCCAACAACTGACGCGCTATCCGGAAGACCCGGCAATCAAGCCCCCGGAAGATCTTGTAGCGTCGGTTCGGTTCAGGCAAAACATGGGGATGGGGGACTCTGCCTCCGCTTCTCCCCCGACTTCCGTCGCGGACAGGTCACGAAGCCGGATAATTCCCTGGATGCTGTGGACGGTCTTGCTAGCGGTGTGTGCTGCTGGCAGCTTTCTCGCATGGCGCTGGTTTTCCGGAAGAAGGGGCGCGTAGTGGAGAGCGGTGTTCTCCATTTGCTGTTACCTCTGACAGCTCGGTTGCAGTGAAGAGATGATGCGAAAGATTCTCGTCATCGATGATGACAAGTCCATTTGTGAATCGTTGCGCCTCTATTTGACGGAGGAAGGCTACGAGGTTGGCACCGCCTTAACTGGCGAAGACGGTCTGAAGCGCGCCCAGATGAGCGGCTGGGATGTTGTCATCCTGGATATTTTTCTCTCCGATGTTGACGGGTTGGACATCTTGCGACGACTGAAATCAGTAGTGCCCGACGCGAGTGTCATCATGATCACTGCTTTTCACGATATGCCGACCACGGTCAGAGCCATGAAACTGGGCGCCGTGGAGTACATTCACAAGCCCATCGAGATCGACGAGCTGGACGCGGCCATCCAGCGGGTGCTGAAACGGAAAGCCGCCGCAAGAGGGAAGAATCGAGACTCGGTTGCCCTATCCGGCCGGTTTCAAGAGCGTGGCCTCGTGGGCAGAAGCCGTGCCATGAAGGAGATTTTCAAGACGATTGGCATTGTTTCGCAGAGCAAGACCACCGTGTTGATCGAAGGCGAAAGCGGGACGGGCAAAGAGTTGATCGCGCGTGCAATTCACGAGCATACCGATCCTGCCCGGCCGTTCATTTCTATCAACTGTTCCGCCATTGTTGAGACCCTTTTGGAAAGCGAGCTGTTCGGCCATGAAAAAGGCGCGTTCACCGGGGCCAGCTACCGCAAGCTGGGAAAATTTGAATTGGCCAATTCAGGGACTTTGTTGCTCGACGAGATTGGCGACATGTCCTTGAACATGCAGGTAAAATTGCTGCGCGTGATGCAGGAACGGGAGTTTGAGAGAGTCGGCGGCAGAGAGAAGGTCCACACCGATGTTCGCATTATTGGTGCAACGAATAGGCCCCTGCAGGAACGAGTAGCTCAGGGTGCCTTTCGTGAGGATTTGTACTATCGCCTGAACGTCATCCATATCGTCGTGCCGCCGCTCCGGGAGAGGCCGGACGACATTCCGTTGCTGGTGGATTACCTACTGCACAAACTCAATCGGGAGTTGCAGAAGAAGGTCAACCGGATTGAGACCCGCGCGTTGGAACAGTTAGCAGCCTGCGACTGGCCGGGAAACATTCGCCAATTGGAGAACACACTGCGACGTGCCGTGGTTCACAATCAAGGTGATTTACTGACCGCGGATGGCGTCGCTGATGCGATGCAGGAAACCGTGAAGTCGGGCGTGCAGTCGCGTTCTTCAGCAATAAAATTGCTTGACGAAGTGGAAAAAGAGCATATCCTTAACGCGCTCAAATTCGCCGGGGGCAACCGCGGCAGGGTCTGCGAGCTGCTTGGGATTTCGCGACCCACATTGCAACGGAAAATCCGGAAATATCAGATTCGTCTCTAGGCCAGAATGCTGGATGTTGAGTCAACCGAGGGAACTGTGAAAGTGGGGACGCCGCGCCAAAGAAAGCTCGGCGTTGGCATCCTTGGCGCGGGCACCGTCGGCGGAGGTTTAATCCGCCTCCTCCAGGATAGTTTGGCCTACCCTCCCGCAACCGTAGAAATCCGAAAGGTTGGCGTCCGCAACCTTGCCAAAACCCGCAGTCTGACCTTTCCCGATCATCTGCTGACCAGCGACCTCAAAGCGATTGTCGACGACCCGGACATCGACATCATCGTCGAAGCCATGGGCGGCCTGGAACCTGCTCGGACGCTGATGGAGCGGGCGCTGCGCAGCGGCAAACACGTCGTGACGGCGAACAAGCATGTGGTCTCCGAGTGGGGTGAGCAACTTCATCAATTGGCGGCAGCGCGCAACTGTTTTTTTTTGTATGAGGCCAGTGTCGCCGGTTCGATTCCCATCATCGAGATACTCAAGAAAGGCCTCATTCCAGATCGAATTCATTCGCTTTACGCCATTCTAAACGGCACGACGAATTTTGTCCTGACGCGCATGGCAGAGGCGGGCGAAGATTTTCACGGGGCGCTGGCGAAGGCGCAGGAATTGGGATTTTCAGAGCCCGATCCGAGCTTTGACATCACAGGAAAGGATGCCGGACAGAAGCTTTCCATCCTCATCAGCATTCTGAAGAACCAGCATTGCCATCCCGCACAGATTGACATTCGTGGCATCGATTTTCTAATGCCTTGGGACTTCCAGTTTGCGGCGGAGCGGCAGTGGATCATCAAGCCGCTCGCGACGTATGAGGAAGTGGATGGCTTCGGATTCGCAGGTGTTGAACCGGTCTTTGTTTCCAGGCAATCGGTGTTTGCCGGTGTGCGCAATGAGTACAACGCTCTGTGTCTTGACTGCGAGCTCATTGGAAAACAAATTCTGATTGGCAAGGGAGCCGGGGAATTACCGACGGCGAGTGCCCTCCTCAGCGATCTTCGTAAAATCTCCGAGTCACCTGGCGCGCTACAGTCAGTAGCAGTCCTGCCCGGCACCGGCGTCACCCAATTCAGGTCGTCCATCGAGAATCCAAAATCCTATCGATTCTATGTCAGCTGCTGTCCGCGGCAGCCGGAGAAACGGCGCAAGATCTACGAGGTTTTCTCGATCGATTCGGAATTGATTGAAGAAAGAAGCCGGTGCCCTCAATCGGGGTTTCGGCTCGCCGTGGTCACCAAGGGGATTCCCCATTCCGAGCTTTTCCGCCTCCTGGATTTGGTCTTGAGCTTCGACCCAGACGCAGAGATCTCATGGGTCAGAATCCTGGAAGACATTTAGAAAGAGCAATCAGCGCTCGGCTCAGGATCCCACGCAGCCGGGACCTTTGCTGAAAGCCTCCCATGAACATCATCGTCCAAAAGTATGGCGGCACTTCGGTTGGCAGCATTCCGAAGATCAAGTCGGTTGCGGACCGCATCCTGCGAGCAAAAGCAACAGGCGCTGCCATGGTCGTGGTGGTTTCCGCGATGGGCCACACTACGGACCGTTTGGTGAGTCTCGCGCGTGCCATTACGCGCAAACCGTCACGGCGCGAGATGGATATGCTGCTTTCCACAGGTGAGCAGATCTCCATTGCGCTCTTGTCTCTTGCAATCCAGCAGCGCGGGGCCAAGGCCATCTCAATGACTGGGCTGCAAAGCGGCATTGTTACCGATGCGAACCATTCGATGGCCAAGATCAAGTCGGTGAAGACCGAGGGCATTCTGTCTCAGCTTGAAAGAGATCACGTGGTGATCGTGGCTGGCTTTCAAGGTGTGAGCAATGGCTTTGAGATCACGACCTTGGGTCGGGGTGGTTCAGATACCACAGCTTCGGCTTTGGCGGTGGCTTTGCGGGCTCGCTGTTGCGAAATCTACACGGATGTTGACGGCGTCTTCACCACCGACCCGAATCTGGTACCCGAAGCAAAGCAGTTGCAGTACATCTCTTACGAGGAGATGGTGGAGCTGGCGGGGGCCGGCGCACAGGTGCTGCATCCGCGTTCCGTCGAGATTGCCATGAAATTCAGGGTGCCCATTGCCGTCCGTCCCAGCTATTCAGATGCCCCGGGCACCATCGTCATGGAGGCTGCAAAATTGGAGAATGTCGTCATTACCGGAGTTACCGGCAACAAGAATATCGCGAAGGTCGCCATCCGCGGCATTCCCGACAGGCCAGGCGTGGCCGCGCAGATTTTCTCGGCGCTTGGGAGCAAAGGTATCAATATCCGGCTCATCATCCAGAGCATAGCGGCCGACGGGCTCAACGACATTTCGGTGGTGGTGAGCCGTGAGTTTGTCAAGCAGGCCGCCGAAGTTCTCGAAGGGCAACGCAAAAGCCTGAAAGCGAAAGAAATTGTTTTTCACGACAAGCTCGCTGAAGTTTCGATCGTCGGCTCTGGCATTGCCAGCACACCCGGTGTCGCCGCCCGAATGTTCAAAACCCTCGCCAAAGAGAAAATCAACATCGACCTCATCAGTTCCTCTGAAGTCCGTATCACCTGCGTGATCGACGAGAAACGCACTTCTGAAGCCATCCGCGCCTTGCACAAGGAATTCCGCCTAGAAAAATTGCAGCGTGGTTTGAGGAAATAGCGGACGGCTCTTTCCGTGCGAACTCGTCGGTAGGTGAGGTAGCCACGATTGCCGCGTTTCAGCGGCTATCGTGGGCTTTCTTCTATGCGCGGTAGCCGTCAGCTAGCTGAACATAATCGATCTGAATGGGACAGGCAGCGACGACGGCTTTGTCGAGAGAGAAGTTGTTCGCACTGGACCAGCGCCATTGTTCGGGATGTTCTACCAGCCCCTTACGTACTGGGTTGTAATGCATGTATTCGAGCCTTTCGGCGAACTCTTTGGGATGGCGCACAAAACGGTCCCAGAACTGATGCTGCCAGCGGGAGCCTTTTGTTTTGCGCAGTCTGTTGATCTTGAGGGACGACAGTCTCTTGATGTCCTGGAGAACGTCGGAAATCGTCAACGGATAGCTGCGTCGCGATGAGCGCATGCCAGTGATCGGGCATCAGCACGTAGCCACAAAGAAGAAAGCCAAGACGTTGTCGTGAACTGACGATGGTGCCCAGGATGATCTGATATTCCGGCTCGTGCGAACAATCGTTCACCCCGATTGAGATTGGTTGTGACGAAGAAGATCCTGTCAGAGGTGCGCAGCCGGTGGACGTTCGACATAGCTGCAACAGGGTATCCACGATTGGCGCATCGTTCTGGATTCAATCGTGGAAAGACGCCGACGATAGCCGCAAACGGCGCGGCAATCGTGGCTACCAAGAACGCGTCACACCTTGTTCGGTTCGGGGTGCTGCCAGGGTTTCCGGTAGGGGCGGCGCAGGAGCTTGTTGGCTTCGTCGTCGTTCAACACTTGCTGCTTCGCGCTATCCCAGGTCAGTGTACGTCCCAGTTTTAGGGAGTTGTTGGCGAGGATGCAGCTGGTGGTTGAAATGTACCCTTGCTCGATGTCTGCGACGGGTTTTCCGCGCGAAGCAATGTTCCGCAACAGATCCTGCATATGATGCCGAATGGCAGGAGCGACGTGTTTCTCCAGGTCCTTCTCGGTCTTGTCTACCGGGTATTCTTCCAACTCATATTTGACGTCGCGGTGCACCGGTTGACCTTCGCCGAGCGGAGTGAAGTCGTATCCCATGACGCTCGCTTTCAACGTGCCCTTGTCGCCGTAAATCGTCGCACCCCAGGGATACTTCGCGTCGTTCGGATGACCCCAGCTCCGATGCTGCCAGACCATTTTCACGTCGCCGAAGTCAAAAGTTGCGGTTTGCGTGTCGGCAATGTTGGCCTTGCTGTTGGTCTGAACCAGAATCCCGCCGGCGGATGAAATGCTCTTCGGCCAGCCCAAGTCCAGCATCCAGCGGACCATGTCGAGCATGTGGATGCACATGTCGCCCATGATGCCATTGCCATACTCCATAAACGCCCGCCAACGGCGAGGATGGACGAGAGAGTTATAGGGACGCATGGGTGCCGGTCCGGTCCATGTCTCGTAGTCCAGGGTTTCCGGCGGCGCGCTGTCCGGCGGATTCTCGCGGGCGCGCATGTGGTAGTAGCAATAGACCTCCACCAGCGCCACCTTTCCGAGCTTGCCCTCCCGAATGATGGTGTCGCGGGCCTCCACCAGATGCGGCGTGCTGCGCCGCTGAGTGCCAACCTGGACGACTCGCTTGTACTTGCGGGCCGCTGCCAGCATGGCCTGGCCTTCAAGGACATCCACGCTGATGGGTTTCTGAACATACACATCCGCGCCAGCCTGCACCGCGGCAATCATTGGCAACGCGTGCCAGTGGTCGGGTGTCGCAATCAGGACGATATCGACATCCTTTTCCTTCAACAGGGCGCGATAGTCGCCGTAGGTCCGAGGTTTCTTCTTTGACGCTTGGCGCTCCGCCACCATCTCCGCCGCACCAGCCAGCATTTGCTTGTCGACGTCGCACAGCGAGACGACCTCGACGGGCGCGACCTGAATGAGGCGAAACAAGTCACACTTCCCATACCATCCACAACCAATCAGGGCTACGCGCGGCTTGCGGTCGGCAAATTCCTGAGCGTATCCACCCGCGAGCGAAAACGCCATGGCGGCGCCTGCCTGCAAGAATTCTCGACGTTTCATAAGACTGGTCTCCTTGGAGGGATAGGTGGGGGGTGCCAGGTGTTAGGTGTCAACGAGAGCGACAAAGTTATGGATTTTTATAGCTGACTCCATCTCGTTCTTCGCGGCACTCACCAGCCGATAAGGTGTTACCTACTTCATTTTTGCTTGCATCGCCTTCACCACTCGCGGGGGCGACATCGGCACCTCATACAGCCGGACGCCAGTGGCGTGAGCGATGGCGTTGGCGATGGTTGCGAGGGGCGGGACAATCGGTACTTCACCGACGCCACGCACGCCATAGGGATGCCCGGGGTTGGGGACTTCGACGATGATTGTTTCGATCATCGGCAAGTCCAGGCTGGTGGGCATGCGGTAGTCCAGGAAGCTGGCGTTCAGCATTCTGCCGTCCGCGTTATAAACATATTCTTCGTTCAGAGCCCAGCCAATGCCCTGAACCACTCCACCTTGCATCTGCCCCTCGACGTAACTGGGATGGATTGCCTTTCCGACGTCCTGCACGGCCGTGTAGCGCAAAATTGTTGCTTTGCCGGTGTCTGGATCCACTTCAACGTCCGCAATGTGAACTCCAAAAGCTCCACCCGCCTTTTGGGGCGTCACCGTGATGCGAGTGCCAATGTCAACGCCGCGGTGCGCCAGTGTCTCAGCCAGTTCAGGCAGGCTGATTTTCCTGGCCGCATCCTCTCGGTCGCGGAAGATTCCGTCTTCAAACAGCACGCGTTCCGGTTCTACTTTCCATAATTTGCCAGCCTGCTCCAGGAGCTGCTTTCTGAGAGCCTGTCCTGCTTCGTACGCGGCGTAACCCGTCGCGTAGGTCACCCGGCTGCCGCCGGTCACTTCCGTGTAGCCGACGGAATCGGTATCAACGACAGAAGGGATGACATCTTCGGCACGGATCCCGAGCGACTCCGCCAGTTGCATCGCCACTGATGTTCGCGTTCCGCCGATGTCGGTGGAACCTTCGCCCAAAGTGACGGTGCCGTCGGAGTTCAGCCGTGCCACGACGCTTGAGGTGAGGCCCGCGTTCATCCAGTAGCCCGCAGCCACGCCGCGGCCGCGATTCGGTCCGGTGAGTTTGGAGCGATAGTGTTCGGAGTCGCGAGCAGCTTCCAGGGTTTCGATACAGCCGATCCGCGGGTAGCGGACGTCGTTGGCTTGGGCATCGCCTTCTTTGGCGGCATTCTTCAAACGAAACTCCAGTGGGTCCATTTTCAGCAGATCGCAGAATTCATCGATCATGGCCTCGGTGGCGTGTTCGGAGTTCGGTGCTCCAGGCGCACGATAGGCTGCTGTTTTGGGTTTGTTGACGACGACGTCATACATGTCGATGACAAAATTATCGATCTTGTAGGGGGCCAGGAGGCAAAGGCCTCCGGCACCGACGATGGCGCCTGGAAACGCACCCCCCTCATAGGCCAGCATAGCCTCCGCCGCTACTATGCTCCCATCACGCTTCACGCCCATCTTCAGCTTGACGTAGGATCCTGAGGTGGGGCCGGTGGCGAGAAAGACCTCGGTTCGATCCATCACTACCTTCACAGGGCGCCGGGACTTGCGGGCGAGCAAAGCGGCCACAGGTTCTCCGTAGGCCGGAATCTTGCCGCCGAAGCCACCACCAATTTCGGTCGGGATGACTTTCAGCTTCGAGACGGGGATGCCCAGAACCTGGTGCACACAGGTTCGCATGGAAAACGCCCCTTGGGTTGTGCACCACAACGTGACGTGGCCATCGGTGCTCCACACAGCCGTCGCAGCGTGCGGCTCGATGTATCCCTGGTGAACGGTTGCGCTGCGATACTCACGCTCCAAGACATGATCTGCAGTCGCGAAAGCTGCTTTGACGTCACCGCGCTGGAACGTCTGATGAGATGCGATGTTGCTGGGGCGTTTGCCCTTCTGGCCGAGCTCCATGGTGAAGAGATCCTCGTGGAGCAAGGTCGCGTTCTCCTGCATTGCTTGCAGCACTTCGAGCACAGGCGGCAGCACTTCGTATTCGACTTCGATGAGATCCAACGCCTCGTCGGCCAGATGCGAGCTGGTGGCTGCGACTGCAGCAATCGCATGGCCCTGATAGAGTACTTTGCCAGGAGGCCAGAACGTTGTGGCTGATGTGCTGGAGAGGGACTTCGCCAAGCTCTCCCAAATTGGCCGAACGTCCCGCCGAATCGGGAAGGTCAGCGGCAGTGACGACGGCCTTCACACCTTCCAGTGCGAGGGCTTTGTCGGTTCGGATGGATTTGATTCGGGCATGTGCGTGAGGACTACGCAATACCTTGCCGTAGAGCATGCCGGGCAACTGCACGTCGGCGCCGTAGACCGCTCGCCCGTGACCTTGTCCACTCCATCGTGGCGAACGGGCCGCTTGCCAATCACCTTGTATTGCTGCTTCGTTTCAGTCGTGCTCACGTTATTTCGCCTCCAACCGGGTTTCAGCGTCCAGAACTGCGCGGACAATCTTGTCGTAGCCGGTGCAGCGGCATAGATTGCCGGCGCACCAGTGCCGAATCTCGGCCTCGGTAGCTTTTGGCTTATGATCCAGAAGGGCCTTGGCGGAAATGATGAAGCCTGGCGTGCAGATGCCGCATTGCAGCGCCGCGTTTTCCAGGAACGCAGTCTGCAGGGGGTGCAGCCCATCAGGCCTCATGACGCCTTCGATGGTCTCGACTGTTCCGCCATCTGCTTCCACTGCCAGTACGATGCAGGAGTTCACCAGCAGACCGTTGAAAACAACATTGCAGGCGCCGCAGTTTCCGTTGTTGCAGCCTTCTTTGGTTCCCGTCAGCTTCAGTTCGTCTCTCAAAACCTCCAACAGGCTCTGGCGAGGTTCGCAAAGGAAGTCGGCAGGTTCGCCGTTGATCGTCGCACGGACTCTGACTTTATCTGGCATTTGCCGCCTCCTGTGCTCGCTCGAAAGACTTCAACAGAGCCCGACGTGTGAGGACGCCCACGAGGTGCCGCCGATATTCTACCGTCCCGCGCATGTCGGAAATAGGCCGGGCTGCCGATTGCGCTGCCTCTGCCGCTTTGTCAACGTTTTCGGGCGAAAACGGGCGACCAGACAAGGCAGCTCCCGCAGCTTCGACCAGCAGCGGCGTTGGAGCAACCGCGCCCAGAGAGACTCGTGCGTCAGCCACGGTCTTCAAATCGTTTTCCAGCAATAACGACGCGCCACAGCCAACAACGGCGATATCCATTTCGTTGCGGGGAATGAAGCGAAGATAGTTCGCCCCGAAGCGCGGAGGTGGAGCAGGGAATGCGAAACGAAACCAGCAGTTCGCCAGCTTGCAGAGCATTCCGTCCCGGCGCGACGCAGAACTGTTCTACCGGTAGCTCGCGTTCGCCCTTCGGTCCGGCAATCACGCAAATTGCGCGGTGAGCAATCAACGCCGGGACGGAGTCGGCCGCCGGAGACGCGTTGCAGAGATTTCCGCCCAGCGAAGCCCGGTTCTGAATCTGTGTTCCACCGATCAAGAAAGCCGCGTCCACCAGCCCTGGGTAGGTCCGGCTAATAACGGGATGCTCGTAGATTCGATTGCAAGCCACCGACGCCCCGAGGGTGAGACCGGATGTCGCGTCGTAACGAATCTCCAACAACTCGGGAATGCGTTTCACGTCGACCATCAAATCCAGATCGCGTCGCTTTTCTCTCACCTGAACAATCAGGTCAGTACCTCCGCTCAGGACTCGGGCCCGGTCTCCCTTCTGGCTTAACAGCGCGACGGCTTCCTTCAAACTCTTGGGTGCGGAATAGTCAAAGGCGCGCAAGCGGTTTCCTCTCTTTCTTTTCCTTGTGCTTCGAGAGCGCAGCGCGTAGTTCCGATCAGGACGTTTCGATTACAGCGCTGGCGGGAGGCATCATAAGCGAAGGTCACACAGCGTGCAACGAGGATCAAATCTTCCTGAAGCAGAATCGGAGGGGACACGGTATCTCCCTGGGAAAGGAGTCGTGCTCGTTGTAGGGAACCAAGCTTCCTGATGGTTGCTTTTTTGAGAGCACCCTGTTGACTTCTGAAGCGCAGAAATCGTCGCCTTTTTCCTAGACAGTGCCGGAGGGTTCATCTAAGATTTCGCGTGCTTTGCAGAGGGTGCAAAGCATGCTTTCAGGTCTCGGGCTCCGTGCAATCTGAAACCGCAAACCCCGCCAGGTTCGGAAGAAAGCAACGGTAGTGGAGCTTCAGGTGTGCCGCGGAATCACCCGGGGCCTGACCAGATAGGCTTCGTCGAAGAAGGTTATGTCTTGCAGGGAGGGCGGTCAGATGTTCTGCAGCTGCCCGATCCGCTGATCCCCGAAACGTCCGCACTTCCAAACCCGAATCCCAGCACATTGTCATGAGCTATCAGGTGATTGCCCGCAAGTATCGTCCGCAGACCTTTGACGAGGTTGTGGGACAGCACGCTGCAGCCCAGACGTTGCGAAATGCCATTCTTCAAAACCGCATTGCGCATGCCTACCTCTTCGCGGGTGCTCGCGGAGTCGGCAAGACCTCCACGGCCCGGATTCTGGCCAAAGCGCTGAACTGTAGACAAGGGCCTACTGTCACTCCATGCAATGAGTGTCCCTCCTGTGTTGAGATCACTGCAGGCAACTCGATTGATGTGCTTGAGATTGACGCCGCTTCGAATCGCGGCATCGACGAGATCCGCGAATTGCGCGAGAACGTGAAGTATGCTGCTGCGCGGGATCGCTACAAAGTCTTCATTATTGACGAAGTCCATATGCTGACCACGGAGGCCTTCAATGCGCTGCTGAAGACGCTGGAGGAGCCACCACCGCAGGTTACGTTTATCCTGGCGACCACTGAACTTCACAAGGTACCGTCCACGATTCTGTCGCGCTGCCAGCACTTCAATTTTCGAGCGATCAGCTATCACGAAGTGCTTGGTCAGTTGAAGAAGATTGCAGACGAAGAGCACATCCAAATCAGCGACGAAGCCTTGAATGCCATTGCCCGGGCCTCAGAAGGCAGCATGCGGGATGCACAGTCTCAGTTGGATCAGATCATTGCCTTCTGCGGGAATGAAATCAAGAACGAGCAGGTTCGTGACCTGCTCGGCATCGTTCCCCAGCAAATGCTCGACGATTTCACGAAAGCGATTGTGGGACAGGACGGTCGCCAGGTCCTGGCATTGATTGACCAGTTGGTCGCGAGTGGGCTGAATCTGCAGCATTTTGTCAGAGAGATGTTGGGACACTTTCGCAACTTGCTCATGCTTAAGATTGCTGGCGAAGATCCCAAGCTCGTTCCTCTGGCCCCCGCGGAAATGGGACGTGCTCGAGACTTGGCGGCGCATTTTTCAGAGGAAGACCTGACGCGATTCTTCCAGATTCTAGTTGCCGCCGAGGGAGAGATGCGCTGGTCGTCGCAGCCGCGCTTCCATCTGGAAATGGCACTGACGCGAGTGCTGCATGCGAAGCGCCTGGTGTCGATCGAAGAGCTCATCGAGCAGTTGGGTGGAGCGGTGCCTCCTTCGACCACGGAGCCTCCTGCCAAGAGTTCGTCGCAGTTGCCTCAGAGTCCGGCGACCAGCCGGTTTACGGCGGCGGCTCCAGCCAGGGCCCTGGCAGAGATTCCTTCTTCTTCCGCAAGCGTGCGAGTTGGCCCGGTGGACTTGCTGAAGGCCGCCGTTGCACAACGTTCACCCTTGGTGTCCTCCTTCTTGGAACACGCACATGCCTTTCGCCAAACGAGCACAGGGGTTGAGATTGAATTCAGCGCCCAAGACCACTTTTCGTTGGAGATGCTCCAATCAGCCGAGAACTTCCAATTGTTAACCGAGATAGCAGCTTCTGTGGCTGGCAAGGTGCAAGTGGTCAAGCTGCTCTTGGAAGGTGGTTCCAGCGGGAACCCTGCCCCTCCGGCTGCGGTCGAGGCTCAAGACGCCCGGAAAGACCTGCTGGAGCGAGTAAAGGAAGACGCGAACGTCAACGCATTTCTAGAAACGTTCCGTGGAGAGATTACAGATGTCAGAGATCTAAAATAGGAATGGAAGGCGGGTTTTCTGTTGAGCTTTGATTGGGAATTCAGGTCGCCGTTTCGATTGAGCTGCCGCATCTTTCTAGTTGTGAATATTTGAGCTATCTTTAGAATCAAACGTATAAAGCGAGGGCCCCATGAAAAACATGCAGCAGATTATGAAGCAGGCCCAGAAGATGCAGGAACAGCTTCAGAAGCAGATGGGTGAAATGTCGGTCGAGGGGAGCGCTGGCGGGGGCATGGTCAGCGTGAAACTCAACGGCTTAAAGCAGATGTTGAGCGTCAAGATTGATCCGGATGCTGTCACTTCGGGAGATGTAGAAATGTTACAAGACCTGATTGTGGCTGCCTTCAACGAAGCTGCCCGTAAGGTGGATGAGGAGCTTTCGGGCCAAATTGGAGGTCTGACCGGAGGGCTGAAGATTCCGGGGCTGTTCTAATGAAAGACTATGCCGGACCCGTTGAAGCGCTAATCGAAGAGTTCAAGAAGCTGCCTGGGATTGGTTCAAAGTCGGCTCAGCGGCTGGCCTTCTTTGTGATCCGCACACCGCGGAAGGAAGCTGAAAAGCTAGCCGAGGCAATCCTTGAGGTGAAGGCGTCGATTCGGCACTGTTCCATTTGTAACAACATGACGGATGTTGATCCCTGCCGATACTGCAGGGATACAACCCGTGACCGCAGTGTCCTGTGTGTCCTCGACGAACCGCATAACCTCCTTGCCATCGAACGAACCCGCGAGTATCACGGCTTGTATCACATTCTCTTGGGGGTCATCTCTCCCCTTCACGGTGTGGGGCCTGATCAACTTCAAATTCCTGGCCTTATGAAACGACTCCAGGAAGGGGAAGTGAAGGAAGTGATTCTGGCTACCAACCCAAACATTGAAGGAGAGGCCACCGCCCTCTATTTGTCCCGTCTCATCAAGCCGCTGAATCTTAAGGTTACCCGCATCGCCACTGGTGTGCCGGTGGGCGGCGACCTTGAATACGTCGATCACATCACGGTTTCCCGCGCCCTAGAAGGGCGTCGCGACTTTTCCGTGTGAAGCCCGCCAAACCGCTGCCTGCCAGCGAATCAGCCAAGGGCAGCCCTCAAATTAGACCTTGACCGACCGTGGTCGCTTCTCTATCATCTCCCCACCCTGCGATGTTCGTGTTGGTACACCAATATTTGTACCAATGCTATTTGTTAGGGATCCCGAGTCGTTTCACGGTGTGCAAGCTTCACCATGTGAAGTTTCCTAAAGTGGAAGCTAGGGAGCCCACCTGGTTGCCAGGTGCAAATAGAGTGCCTCACGGCAGAGCGGGGTTTTGTGTTTCTGGAGGTTAGGATTCGAAGGGAAGCGCCACGAGGAAAACGCTGACTCGAGTACAGCGACGATCCTCACGGGAGCGGCAAATGAACCGAAAACTTTGGTTGTGCGGTCTGACCTTGATGGCAACCTACTTCAGCGGTACCTCGCTCCTGGCCGACGGCAAGTGGATTGTTCTGTTCGATGGCACATCCAAGGATGCCTGGCGCGGGTATCAACGCAAGGATTTTCCTGACAAAGGCTGGGTTGTCGATCAGGGAGCCTTCAAGACGGTTGTCGATGGCGAACATGTGGATTTGGTGACGAAGGAGAAGTTTCGCAATTTCGAACTCGAGCTGGAGTGGAAGGTATCCCCGGGTGGCAATGGAGGCATTTTCTACCGTGCCAGTGAAACGGATAAGGAAATCTGGCACGCTGCACCTGAAATTCAGGTCCTAGACGATGACAGACACAGGGATGGAAAGAACCCAAAAACATCGGCGGGATCGCTCTACGCCCTGATAGCCCCCGTTGGCAAGACATTGCGACCGGTGGGAGAGTTCAATCAGTTTCGCCTCATTCTGCAAGGAAACCACGGGGAGCACTGGTTGAATGGAGTGAAGGTCGTTGAGTATGAGTTGGGTAGCCCCACGCTCAAAGAATTGATCTCACAGAGTAAGTTTAAGGACATGCCGCGCTTTGCGACGCTAGCTGAAGGCCATATTGGTATCCAACACCATGGCCAGGAAGTATGGTATCGGAATATTCGAGTCCGAGAGCTGCCCTAGGGGTGTCCCTCTGGCTCACGCGTCCGGCACCACACTGATTGATTGGGTCTGGCTCCTTCCTGCCGGTTTCTCTCCCTGCCTTGATCGAACGAGACCTTTCATCTGACTCTGTCAGATGGCATGCGACGATCTTATAGTCCCGACAGTTTCTACGAAATATTGTAATTGAGACATCCGCACACTATAATCCGAAGCAAGAAAGTTTGATTGACTGTTTCACCCTCGAGTCCAGACCGAACCAAGGTTTCCAGCATGCTAATTTCAAGCTTCCTTCTTGTGACATCCGTGTTGGCGCTAGTTTGCTCTGGCGCCCAGGCAGAACAGCGTCTGGGTCTGAAACGATTTAGGAGATGCCATGAACTTAGTCACTTATTTTGCTTTGGCAGTGGCTATTGGATTGATTTTGGTTCTTGCAGTAATGCTCCTCAAGAACAGACGGGTTTTGAATTCGCTGAAAGCCGCAGAGCAGACAGCTCAGAAGATCATCGGCGACTCAAAACGCGAAGCGGAAACCATCAGAAAAGAAGCTCAACTTGAGGCCAAGGATAAGAGCCTTAGCCTTCGCGCCGAGGTGGAAAAGCAATCCAAGGATCGCAAGGTAGAACTTCACAATCTCGAGAAGAGGCTGGGTCAGCGGGAGGAGTTGCTCGAGAAAAAGGAGCAGGCGCTCATCCTCAAGGAAAGGGAACTGGGGCAGAAGGAAAAGCGCTTCGCAGAGAAGGAGTATGCGCTTGCCTTGGACGAGAAGAAAGTTCGCGAACTCGTCTATGAACAAAAGCGACAGCTAGAAGTGGTTTCAGGAATGACGGCCGAGGAGGCCAAGCGGCAGTTTCTAAAGCAAGTGGAGACCGAGGCTCGACGAGAAGCCGTGGCCATCACGCGTCGCATGGAGGAAGAAGCGCGGCAGACAGGACAAGACCAAGCAAAAGAGATCATCACCATGTGCATACAGCGGTGTGCCGGTGAGCACGTGGTGGAGTCGGCGGTCTCTGTCGTGGACCTTCCCGGCGACGAGATGAAGGGCCGAATCATCGGCCGGGAGGGAAGAAACATCCGGGCTCTGGAAGTAGCCACCGGATGCGACCTCATCATTGACGATACGCCGGAAGCCATCATCGTGTCTGGGTTCGACCCCATTCGGCGAGAGATCGCCAAGATGTCGATCGAGAAGCTGATTGCGGACGGCCGCATTCACCCCGCCCGAATCGAAGAGGTTGTGGAAAAGGTGAAGAGGGAACTCGACGACAAACTCTCGAAAGACGGCGAAGCGGCGGCCCTGGAAGTCGGTGTGCACGATTTGCATCCTGAACTGATCCGCTTGTTGGGTCGTTTGAGATATCGCACCAGTTATGGGCAGAACGTCCTGAATCACTCCAAAGAGGTCTCATTCCTGGCCGGGATGATGGCGGGTGAAGTTCGAGCGGACGTGGCTGTGGCCAAGCGCGCGGGACTACTACACGATATAGGCAAGGCGATAGACAGGGAAGTGGAAGGGACCCACATTCAACTCGGTGTTCAGGCGGCGCGCAAGTGTGGAGAAACTGAAGCTGTGATCCACGCCATGGAGGCGCATCATTTTGATGTTGAGTTCCGCACGTTGGAAGCACAGTTCGTGCAGGCAGCTGACGCCTTGTCCGCTGCGCGTCCCGGGGCTCGCCGGGAAATTCTGGAGACCTATGTGAAACGGCTGGAGAAACTGGAGAATCTGGCAGATTCTTTTGAGGGGGTTTCCAAGTGCTACGCCCTTCAGGCGGGACGTGAGCTCCGCATCATGGTAGAAAGCGACAAAGTGAGCGATGAACAGGCCTTTTGCCTCACGCGCAGCATTGCCCGCAAGATAGAGAACGAACTGCAATACCCCGGGCAAATCAAAGTGACGGTGATACGCGAGATGCGCGTCGTGGACTACGCGAGGTAGTTTACTGAGTTGTGTCCGCTGGTTTGTCGAGGCGAAAGATTTCTGGAGCAGATAGTCAACAGGGTGTACGGAACCCTGAAGCCCGGAACAGGCTGGAGAAACTGGACTCGCGACGTGCTGAGTTGCGATGAGGCTTCCCAACCAGATCGGAAGGGTTCCGAACATCCTGTTTTGTTTTCTGCCGCCGAGAAGAGCTTGAGCGATGAGAATTCTCTTTGTTGGCGACATTGTGGGCCGGCCGGGCCGGGATGCGCTGAAGCATCATCTGGGTCATATCCTTGAATCGAGGCGAGTCGATCTGTGCATTGCCAATGCCGAGAATTCGGCGGCAGGCAACGGCATTACTCCCCGTCTGGGGGAGGAGCTGTTGGGACTGAAAATCGACGTGCTGACGTCGGGCAACCACATCTTTGATAAAAAGGAAGTGTTGCCGTACTTCGACCAGGAGCCACGCTTGCTGCGCCCTGCCAACTACCCGCCAAGCGCTCCAGGGAAGGGGCTGTTGGTGAGCCAGACCGGCAACGGCATTCCCTACGCAGTAATCAACCTTCAGGGCCGGGTTTTTATGCCTGCGATTGACTGCCCTTTTCGGACCTGCGAAACTCTTCTGGCATCGCTGAAACCTGAGGTGAAGGTGGTTTTCATCGACTTTCATGCGGAAGCGACGGCCGAAAAACAGGCCATGGGTTGGTATTTCGACGGGCGGGTCTCTGCGATGGTTGGGACTCACACGCATGTGCCCACCGCAGACGAGCAGATCTTACCGGGAGGCACCGCCTACATTTCTGATTCAGGTATGACAGGCCCACACGACTCGATCATTGGCGTCAGCAAAGACATTATTCTGCCCAAGTTCATCAGCCAGATGCCAGCTCGGTTTGAGACCGCCACGGAGGATGTGCGAATCAATGCGGTTGAAATCGTAGTCAATCCGGAAACCGGGCATGCCGCCAGCATCGAGCGATTTTGTATGAAGGTCCACGACAACTAGGGCGCTCGTTTGCTTGCTTCTGAGGATTTCCAATGTTTGACCAGTTAACGCAAAAGCTTCAAAAGGTTTTCAAGAATCTGCGCGGTGAAGGGAGGCTCTCGGTTGAACACATCGAGGAGGCGCTAAAAGAGATTCGCATGGCTTTGCTGGAAGCTGACGTGAATTTCAAAGTCGTGAAGCAGTTTGTCGAGTCTGTCAAAACGAAGGCTCTTGGCCAGGACGTGCTGAACAGTCTAACGCCCGGGCAGCAAGTCATCAAAGTAGTTCGAGATGAGCTGTTGGAGATGCTTGGCGGTGAATCCGCTGGCCTCAACTTCCCGCCCAAGCGCCCCAATGTCTTCTTGATCGTCGGTCTGCAAGGGTCCGGTAAAACGACTTCAACGGGCAAGCTGGCGCGCTGGTTGAACCGCAACGGGCATCGCGCCTATCTGCTGTCCATCGACATCTATCGTCCGGCTGCGCGCGAGCAGCTGGCAATCCTGGGCAAGGATCTTGGCGTACCTGTCTATCCCGGGGTTGGAGCTGAGGATCCGTTGAAGCTTTGCCGGTCCGCTTTGCGCGAAGCGGAGAATTCGGGCTGCGACGTGCTGTTGATCGACACAGCTGGACGATTGCACATCGACGAAGAACTGATGCAGGAGCTTCGCCACGTAAAGCAGGCGGTCAATCCGGCGGAGATCCTGTTTGTGGCCGACGCGATGACCGGCCAGGATGCTGTAAAGAGCGCCCAGGAATTTCACTCGCAGCTGGGTCTGACTGGCGTCATTCTCACGAAGATGGATGGGGATGCTCGCGGTGGCGCTGCACTCTCCATCAAGACCGTTACCGGCCAACCGGTCAAGTTCGTCGGCGTCGGTGAGAAAGCAGATGCGCTGGAGCCGTTTTATCCCGACCGCCTGGTTTCACGCATCCTCGGGATGGGTGATGTCCTCTCCCTGATCGAAAAGGCTCAAGAGGCTATCGATCAGGAACAGGCGGTCGAACTTGAAAAGAAGCTCCGCGAAGACACGTTTACGCTCGAAGATTTTCGCGACCAGCTTCGACAGATGCGCAAGCTCGGGCCACTGGAGCAGATTCTGGGCATGCTGCCGCAAGTGGGACCTTTCAAAGACCTCAACAAGGTGAAAGTAGACGAAAAAGAACTGGTGCACATTGAGGCGATTATTAACTCAATGACGCCCAAAGAGAGAGCACATCACCAGATTATCAATGGAAGTCGCCGCAAACGAATTGCACGCGGCAGCGGCACGTCAGTGCAGAAGGTGAATCAGCTCCTGAAGCAATATGTCCAGGCGCGCAAGATGATGAAGCAAATGAGTGGCGGAATGATGGCGCGTCTGGGCCGGATGAAGTTCTGAGAGGACGCGGTTCGAAGACGAAGGCCTCGCCTGCCAAGGGAGTGAGTGAATGGGTTCCGAGGGTGGCAATCTGAACGTTGACCGACAATCGCAGGGTACGATCCTCGTCGTCGACGACGAGCCAAGCATCCGCAGTTTGCTCAACCGTTTCCTCAGCAAGTCGGGTTACACGGTATTGGAGAGCGCTGATGGAAGGGACGCGCTGGAAAAGCTACGCCAATCCAAAGTCGATCTTCTCATCTCCGACATTGTGATGCCGGAACGGGACGGCCTGGAAATCCTGCGGTCACTCCGAAAGGACTTTGACAGACTCAAGGTCATTGTCATGTCCGGTGCTTTTGACGGGCGATTCCTGAGGACCGCGGAAATGCTCGGTGCCCATGCCACGTTACAAAAGCCGCTGAAAATGAATCTGGTGTTGGAGACAGTGCGCGAGGTGCTGGCATCAGAGTGAGTTTCGAAGGTAACTTCCTCACGTCAGCTTTTCTGAGCCAATTCTTTCAACCGAAGCAATGCTTCGGGAGCGATATCATTTGGCACTGAGCAGCCAGGCGACAGAATAAAGCGGCGCTTCTGCATGGAGTTGACTGCGGCGTTTAGATCGCTGGCAAGTTCCTCTGCCGTTTGATGAGCGATCTTTTCCTCATTCAAACCACCCATCAGTGTTCCCGTAAATTTTCTTCGGACGTCTGTCAAACCGACAGCTGTTCCATGCGCAGAATAGTTAATGACCTGAACTGGATACGCGACCAGCGTGTCCCAGTGTGGTTTCTTACCGTGGACGTGGAGAATGTTCAGCACGCCTTTGTCTTTTGCGGCGTCGAGGATGATCAAATCCGATTCCCGGCCCATTCTCATGTAGTCCAGAGAATCCGTCACAAACTGGTCCGCAGCAGAGACGGCTAGGAAAATGCCCGCTGCGCCAGCATCCATCGCCAGGCGGGCGTGGTTGGCCTGTGACTCTGAAATTGCGCGGAGGACTTTCTTGAACAGTTTGGGATCGCTCTCCTTGAGTTGCGTAAGATCCTTTTTTGAGGAGAGTTTTTCCGCCACGTTCCAGGATTGGAAAATTGTCTCGACGAAGAGTGCCTGGCCTTTGAGTTCTTTGTGAATCAATCGCAGCGCCTTGATCTGCTCGGGGAAGGGGTTCTTCAGAGGCTCCACCCGCTGCCAGTCTTCGGGTTGGCTGATTTTCTCCAGCCCCTGCGGCGCTGGGTAGGGGAAGTCGCTCATCACTTTCAACAAATCGACGTCAACCCTGCGGTAGAACTCGATGGTTGCTTCTGCGTGTTTCTCGCCCGGCTGCTTCTCAAGGCCAAAGTGATGCCAGCACGTGAAGGGCGCACGGTCAACGCGTTCGCCGCGGACTGCTGCTTTCACGCGTTCGACCTTGCTCATCTGAGATTTTCCGCTGGCCAGCAGCATGGAATCAACGGCACCAGCTGCCGCGAGCGAACCAGCAAACTGAAGCAGCCTGCGTCGAGAAAACATTTTTCCGGTCATGGAGACGTCCTTGTTGATTGAATTTCGTGATCGGCATTGTAGCATTTGAGTCCGGAAAATCTAGGGTTGCGTTATACTTTCGAGCTTTTTGAGTGACGGGGGCGCATTGTTGAATTCTCTTCACGCAGGGAACGGCTCGACAGGCAAACCGTGTCATAGAAGCATACTCTACAGCACCCTGCGGGCCACGCCTGTGTTGCTGGTTCTTACGGCGTTGCTGGCGAGTTGCAGCTCAAAAAGCGGGCATCTAAGGACAGAGCTCCGTCTCGGGTATTTCGCCAATGTCACACATGCGCAGGCGCTGGTGGGCCTGGCAAACGGCGAATTCGAGAAGCGACTCGGCGCTGAAGTGAAATTTGTCCCCAAGTTGTTCGGCTCAGGCCCCGCGGCAATCGAAGCTTTACTCGCTGATGAAATCGACCTGACCTATGTGGGCCCCTCGCCAGCAATCAACGGATTCATCCGGTCTGAAGGGCAGGCTCTCCGTGTGATCGCAGGCGCGGTTCACGGTGGTGCGGTGCTGGTGCGCCGGTCGGATGTCATCTTGAATCGCAAGGAGGACTTTGCCGGAAAGCGCTTCGCGTCGCCTCAGATCGGGAACACTCAGGATATTTCGTTACGCACTTACCTAGCCCAGATGGGGCATCTGACGAAAGAGAGAGGCGGGAGCGTTGAAGTGTTGCCGGTGGCCAATGCGGATATCCTGACGCTCTTTCTGCGCAAGCAACTGGATGGGGCGTGGGTGCCGGAGCCTTGGGGGGCCATCCTGGTTCACCGGGCGCAGGGAGTTATTCTAGTGGATGAACGGGACCTGTGGCCGGATGGAAAGTTTGCCACTACGCTTCTGGTTGCTTCCCAAAGTTTTCTGGAGGCCAGGCCAGATTGGGCACAGCGGGTGGTGAACGCTCATGTGGAACTGACGCGGTGGATTCAAGAGCATCGACAAGACGTTGGGGAAATTCTCAATCAGGAAATCGCCAAATACACCCGGAAGCGCCTTGATGAAACCATCCTCGCTGACGCATTGAGCCGGTTGGAGGTGACTGTAGATCCTCTGGAGGCTTCTCTTGAGACCTTCTTTGAACGAGCCCGGGTTCTGGGATATTTGAAGAGGGGCAATCTGCAGGGGATGCTTGATCGACGCTATCTCGAAAAGGCGCTGTTGATCTCCAAGACTCCCATGGACGGGTCGATCCCCAAGAACTAGACCGGATTATTCTTTTCGTGGGTGCCTTTGGCGGAGAAGTTGAAGCGAGTGCTGCGGTGCAATCCGAACCAACGATACGTAGGGCATCCGGCCACCGCCTTCCGCTGCGAGCGACAAAAGGCGGCAGCCGGAGTTTAAGGGTGCAATTGCGGTACTGCAGCCCTTAAGCTGATTCCTGTACAAAAGCGATCTCTTCCTCAAACGTCAATCCCATCCCCAAGTCCAGTTCCGACACTCCCAGTGCTAGAGGAGCACTCATCTCTTTCGAATCTTTCTCCAGACTGCCAGCTTCCAGCGATCGAATGACCTTCTGAATCGTCTTCGTCATGACTTCCTGGGATGAGTCGAGTGCCGCTTCGTTGATTAGGTTCAGCAAATCAAGATAGAAGCTTGAGGAACCGTACACCACGAGCTTGTTGAGGCTTTCCCGGGCATCACGCACTTCATTTGCTCGCAGATGAAGCAGAACGAGCCGCTTCAGGTAGCCTTCCAATTTTTCCTTGTCGTTCATGCGTATCAATACCGTAATCAGTGTCTTCAACAACCGGCTGTTGGTTTCGTCGAGTTCCAGCAGAGAATCGAGAAGAAATTTGAGGGTATTCTCATCACGCAGACGCATGGAGATTTCGAAGAGCTCTTCCACCATTTCCAGGCTGCTGTTCAAATCACGTCTGGAAATCAATCCTTCGAGCACCTTGATTCCTGGCTTGTAGAGCGATGGGCACTGTCGGACGCTTCCCTGGATCAGTTGGCGAGCGGTTTCGAAATTGCCTTCCGCCAGGAACATCTCGGATAGGATCAACTTAAACTCCGGGTCTTCATCCAGGGCAAGCGAATTGATGTACTGCAAGCCGCGTTGGGAGAGGTCGATCTTCTGAAGCAGCATGAAGAAGGCCTTCACGGTCTCCTTGTCTTTGGGCTGCAGCCGGAAGATGTTCTCCACGACTTGTGAGGCGGCCATGGTATTTTCCTGTTGAGCGTAGAGTGCCGCGCTTTGGAGGTGAGCTTGAATCGCGTCCTTGATGTTTCCACTGAGCTCCAGAGACTGAGCCAGGGCCATCTGACTTTCGCCACAGGATGGATCGATCTTACAGACCTTTTTCAGGATCGTGATCGCTTCCGTATGGTTCCCAAGCCCCAGCTTTAACTTCGCCAAGATTTGGTAGTGCGTCTTGGCGTTCTGAGTATGTCCTTGACGCTCGCAGAGTTGGGCCAGCAATGTCATGGCTTCTTGATTCTTCGGAGAGAGCTTTAGAATCTTCCGATACGTCGCCATCGCGTTTGAATGCAATTCGCGATACTCGAAGGCCTCGGCCAGTTTGTGGTACCAAAACAAAGCGTTGTCCTTGTCGTCAAGTCGCACATAAAGATCGCCAATCGTATTGATGATCGTCGTGTCATCAGGCTCTGATTCCTGAATCTTCAGGTACTGTTCCAGAGCCAATGTCAATTTGCCCAGTGCGATGTACTTGCCGGCTTGCTGAAGGAGTTTGTCAGTTTTGGGATTCATCTTTTTCGCTCTCTTTGATCCGTTTTGATCCTGCTTCGTTCGTGAATCCATATATCACGTGGTCTGCCAAAGAGATTCTATGATCTAAATGCTCACTGCAGAGATGTTTGGAAGGCAGGTATACCCACCATGAATTCTTCACGTCGGCCGCGGTGTCTGAAAAGCGGTCATTTTGTCCCCAGACCGCCTGCTCCTACGGCCTAGAGCCTGAGGTTCGGTACTCTCCTAGGTCTAAATGTCGTCTCGAGGAGCCAGCTACTCCTTAAGGTAGACGCCGTGATTGACAACAAAGAGGTTGTTCCGCATTCGTCGTTGCCTTTCCAGGACCAAACACATTAGGATTGCGCCTCGGTTTAAGTTAAAGGATGGCTGGGATGACCACACGGTTGGCGCTAGTTAGCTTGGAACACGTTCACGCGGGACACTATTTATCCTGTCTGAAGAGCCTGCCAGAAATTGACCTGGTTGCTGTGGCCGAATCGGACCCCAAGCGAGTTTCCGCCCTTGGCGATTTGCTCAAAGGTTTGACGGTGGTTTCTGACTACCACGAGCTACTCCAAACGCAGGCAATAGACGGTGTCCTGATTTGCTCGGCGAACAGCCGCCATAAATCGATGGTCCTTGATTTCGCAAGGGCGAGGATTTCAATTTTGTGCGAGAAACCGCTTGCAACCAAGTGCGTCGATGCGAGGGAGATGCTGGCCATCTGTGAAGCCCACGAGGTGCCGTTAGGAATCTGTTTCCCGGTCCGCTTCAGTGAACCCTTGCGACAAACAAAACGGTTACTCGAACAAGGAGGAATTGGTCAGGTGGTGGCTGTAAAGGCAACGAACCACGGCACCATGCCCGGCGATTGGTTTGTCGATCCGCAGCTTTCGGGAGGCGGTGCGGTCATGGACCACACGGTTCACGTCGTCGATGCATTGCGCTGGCTCTTCGAGGCAGAGTTCACGCAAGTATTCGCGCACGCTGCCAACCGGTTGCACGCGATCCCGGTGGAAGATGTGGGCCTTCTAACCCTTGAAATGAGCAACGAAGTCGTTGTCACTCTCGACACCAGTTGGTCGCGGCCCAATCGATCCTTCCCCATCTGGGGCGATGTGGTGATTGAAATAATCGGAACCCAGGGAGTCGTCAGTCTGGATCTCTTTCCTTGGACGCTCAACCACTACTCGGAACCGGCTGGCAAGCATTTGGCAGACGCTCGCGATGGAGATCTCAGCTTGCGGATGCTGGAAAACTTTGCCGGGATGATTCAGGGGAGATCCACGCTGTCAGCTACGGGGCTCGACGGATTGCGGGCCCTTGAGGTGGTGGAAGCGGCGTATAAGTCGATTGGAACGCGGCAGGTGGTGTCGCTCTAAACGGGAACGCCGTTGGGGAAGCTCAAAGAACAACAAACGTCGCAACAGTGAAGTCGAGATGCTCGCTAAGAGTACCGATCAAAGTTCGAAACCTCCAATCAAGCTGGCCATTCTCGGTGCTGGCAATATGGGACAGCGCTTGGCTGTGGCCTTCCAAGGTCTTCCACAAGTTTCCATCCAGTATGTTTATAGCCGCACGATGGATCAGGCCGAACGTCTGGCGACCCAGTGTGCGGCGAAGCCCGTTCAGGAGATTGCTCCCATCGTTGAAGATCCGGAAGTGAACGCTGTTGTCATTTGTCTTCCGACCTTTACACGCCTGGAATCGTTGCGTCCGCTGGTGGCATCCCAAAAACACATTTTTTGTGAAAAACCGCTGGCACTCAATCAAGTGATGGCGGATGAGATTCGAAGGCTGCTCGAAGGCTACTCAAAAATCGTCATGGTTGGCCAGGTTCTGCGGTTCTTCTGGGAGTATGCCCGGCTTCGTGAGCGAGTTCTTGCAGGAGACATCGGACAAGTCGGTACCGTGCGCCTTTCTCGCTGTGTTGGATATCCGGGCGCCGAATCGTGGTTTGCCGATCCGGAAAAGAGCGGTGGCGTCATCCTGGATCTCTTGATTCACGATCTGGATTTCCTCCGTTGGACGTTTGGCGAGGTCAAGCAGGTTTATGCGAAAGCCCTGACGCAGGGCCACCGCGGAACGCTCGACTATGCATTGATCAACATCCAGTTGGAGTCTGGTGCCCTGGCACACATTGAGGGAAGCTGGGCTCATCCCGTGGGCAGTTTTCATCAAACGGTCGAAATTTGTGGCAGCCTCGGAATGCTCCAGTACGACAATCTCACCTGCCAGAATCTTCAAGTCGTTTCCACCGCCGCTCAGGACGCAGGACCTACTTCGCGCATTTCGCTCCCTGAGGCTGATCCCAGCAACGATCCTTACGTTGGCGAAGCTCGTCATTTCATCGAATGCATTCGCAATGACGCCAAACCTGTTATCCCTGTTGAAGATTCGCTAAGGTCCTGCGAACTTGCCTTTCGCTGCATCGAGTCGGCCCAGCGAGGCGTGCCTGTGCCGGGGTCGTGCTGAAGTCTGAGCCACCTCGGAGCAGGCTCAACGGAATTGACATCCCTGGCTGACTTGCATAGCATTGCCGCGTTTTCTTGCGACAACCTATTCCTTTCACCCCGTCTTAAGGAGAGCACTCATGGATCGACGCGAGGTCTTGCGCTGGATTTCTGCAGGGGCCGTGGCCGGAGGCTCATCGCTTTTCTCGCAACGCAGTCCCCTCACTCCGCTTTGGGCTCAGGAAAAACCTGCATCCACAAAAGGTCTTCCGGCGCTGAAGATCAAGGATATTAAAACAGTTCTGACGGCTCCCAACCGGATTCGATTGGTTGTGGTCAAGGTTGAGACCAGCGAACCAGGCTTGCATGGCTGGGGATGCGCCACGTGGACGCAGCGCGCCTACGTCGTGGAAACGGCCATTGAGAAATACTTGAGACCTTTCCTGATTGGGCGCAACGTCGATGAGATCGAGGATATCTGGCAGTCTTCGTTCGTCAGTTCCTATTGGCGAAACGGTCCGGCCATGTTCAACGCCATGAGCGGCGTGGATATGGCGCTGTGGGACATCAAGGCTAAACGCGCCAACATGCCTCTCTACCAGCTGCTGGGTGGGAAGTGCCGTTTCGCAGCGGATTGCTACTACCACGCGAGCGGTGCCGATTTTCAGGAACTGGAAGAGAACGCAAGAAAGGGCATGGAGCTGGGCTACAGGCATGTTCGCATCCAGTCGGGAATTCCGGGACTGGCGACGTATGGCGCCGGCTCGCGCAATCGGCGTGCTGCTGCCGAAGAAGGCGATGCGGGCCCCACTGCTCCAAAGGATATCTGGGAACCGGCCGCGTATTGCCGCATGCTGCCCAAGTTGTTTGAACACTGCCGCAACAAACTGGGCGATGAGGTGGAACTACTGCACGACATCCACGAGCGCGTCAGCTTGAACCAGGGAGTGAACCTGTGCAAGGAATTGGAGAAGTACCGGCCATTCTTTATCGAAGATCCTTTCCCGCCGGAAGACAATGAGCACTTCCGGTTGGTGCGCCAACAATGTGCTACGCCGATTGCCATGGGCGAGCTGTTCAATACCATGCACGAACATGTGCCGTTAATTTCCGGACGGCTGATCGACTACATACGGACCCACATTTCACAAATTGGCGGGCTCAGCATGGCACGCAAGGTCGCTGTGCTTTGTGAATTCTTTGGCGTCAAGACCGCGTGGCACGGCCCAGGGGACGCCTCACCGGTTGCCCATGCGGTGCAGCTGGCGCTGGAGCTTGCAAGCTACAATTTTGGCATTCACGAAGGTGGGCGTTTTCAGAAGGAAACCGCTGAAGTCTTCAAAGGATGTCCTGAAACGAAGAACGGATTTCTCTATGCCAACGAGGTGCCTGGACATGGCATCGAAGTTGATGAAGAACTGGCCAAGAAATTCCCGTTCCCGAGTGGCTCCCGGAACTTCGACTATAGTTGGGGCACCACTCGCCGACGCGATGGAACTGTGATCAGACCCTAGCGAAGTACGAAACGGGTCAAGTCGATAGGTATCGAAACAATGCTGGCCGATCCAAAAAATCCAGCCTTCGGGTTTGGCGGTTTTAAGCTAGGCACTGTCACCTACAACCTGGGTAAGGATTGGGATATCCCTACCCTGATCAAGAACTGTGCTCTGGCGGGGTTTGAGGCGGTTGAGTTGCGGACGACGCACCGGCACGGCGTCGAACCTTCTTTGAGCAAGGAGCAGAGGCTCGAGGTCCGCGAGGCGTTTATCAACAGTCCCGTCCATTTGCTGAGCCTCGGTTCAACTTGCGAATATCACTCGATCGACGCGGCGGTTGTTCGGAAAAATATCGAAGAGACGAAGCGATTTGCCGAGCTCGCGCACGACATTGGTGCTATTGGTGTGAAGGTGCGTCCGAACGGTATTCCAAAGGAAGTTCCCGAAGCGAAAACCCTGGAGCAGATTGGCCGTTCGCTTCGCGAATGTGGTCAGCAGTCTCAGGGTTACGGTGTCGAAATCTGGCTGGAAGTCCATGGACGCGACTCGAACGTTCCCGCGCGAGTGCGCCGGATGATGGAAATTGCAGATCATCCGATGGTTGGTGTTTGCTGGAACTCCAACCCAGAGGATGTCGAAGGCGGTTCAGTGGCAAAGAATTTTGAACTGCTGAAACCCTGGTTGCGCAGTGTGCACATCAACGAGCTCTGGAAGAAGGAATATCCCTGGCGCGAGCTGTTCAACCTCTTGAAGAAAGCTGAATTCAATCGCTATACCCTCGCTGAAGTCGACGGCAACCCGGACTCGGTTCGTTTCATGCGCTATTACCGCGCGCTGTGGCAGGAACTGAGTGGCCTGAAATGAGTCCAAAGTCGAGCGAGGATCGTCAGTCCTTTTTACCTTTCAACCGGATTGCTTCCTAACGAATGAACCCAACGGGAGGTTCTTGATCCATGAAGAAATCACAGATTCTGATGTCCTCGGGTCTACTGCTGTGCATGATGGCCCTTTGGCTGGCCAGTTCGAGGACGGCAATCGAGGCGACTCCAGGCAATGTAAAGCAGATTGCTCCGGGCGTTTGGTTTCGAGAGGGAGAAATCAAGGATAAGGGACACTGCAACAATATCTGGATCGAGATGAAGGACTACTTGATTGTGGTGGACGCCAACTTCCCCAGTGGCGCGGAAGCCTGTCTGGCAGACATCAAAAAGACAACCAAGAAGCCCGTCAAATATGTTTTTGATACGCACCATCACGGCGACCACGCCTATGGCAATCCGGTGTGGACGAAGCTGGGAGCGACGACGCTGGCTTACGTCGGAGTGGCTGAAGAGATGAAACGGTACGAACCCGCCGGCTGGCAGGGGGCTGCCAAGTCTCGAAAAGACGTGGCGGCTTTGAATCTTTCAACGGCTGAACCGCCGAAGCAGACCTTCAAGGAAAAGCAGTTTGTTCTTGAAGACAGCAGCCGCAGAGTGGAGTTCCATTTCTTCGGCTGGGCACACACGCGCGGCGATGGGTTCGTCTACCTGCCCAAGGAGAATATCGTTTGCACCGGCGATGCCGTGGTGAACGGTGCCTTTAACTATCATGGGTCACGGCAATTCCGCAAACTGGCCGAGCGTCATTGACCAAGTGCAGAAATTGAAAGCCTCGACGGTATTGCCAGGTCATGGCATCCCAGGAGGCACCGAAGTTCTAACCGGGCAGAAGCAGTTCTTTGTGGAATTGCGCAAGGCTGTCGGTGATGCTGTGAAGAGCGGAAAGAAGCTGGAGGATTTGGTCACAAAGAAGGATGACAAAACTGCTGCCACGAGCATTCGTCTCTCCGATGCTGTCAAGACGTGGACGGGCGACGGGCTGGCGGGCCAGGTTGAAATCGTTTACAAGGAAATCACCATGAACAAGCCTCATGGTGAGATTCTTGGCGGGAAGTAGAGCATACTCTTCAAGGGTGACAGATGTTGACTCGAAGAAGCTTTGTCCAAGGCTTGGTTGGCACGGGTACCGCGGCCGTTGCCTGGTTGCGCACCGACAGCCTTGAACGCGTGCAGGCAGCGGAGCGCAGTGTGGCGGGCAGGTTGCCGGCCGATGTTGCTGCCGACGAGGACTTTTGGTTTCAGATTCAGCAGGCTTTTACCCTTGATCGTACCCACATCAACCTCAACAACGGAGGCGTTTCCCCCAGTCCACGCGTCGTGCAGGATGCGATGCGCCGCTATCTGGAGTTTTCAAACCAGGCACCAGCCCACAACATGTGGCGCATTCTGGAACCGGAGGTCGAAGCCGTGCGGAGACGGCTGGCGGCCAGTTTCGGTTGTGACCCGGAAGAACTCGCCATTACTCGCAACGCCAGCGAGGCGCTGGAAATCTGCCAACTTGGCCTGGACCTCAAGCCTGGCGATGAAGTGTTGACCACGAACCAGGATTATCCGCGCATGCTTACCACCTGGCGCCAGCGCGAGAAGCGAGACGGAATTGTGCTCAAGATGTTCTCATTTCCGGTGCCGCTCAAGGATCCGAATGAACTCGCCGAGCGGTTTGAAAAAGCGATCACACCCAGAACCAAAGTCATTTTGTTTTGCCACATCACGAATCTGACGGGCCAGATCTTTCCCGTCAAACGCATCTGCCAAATGGGACGCCAGCGCGGTATCGAAGTGATTGTCGATGGCGCCCATGCTTATGCCCACTTTCCTTTCAAGCAGGCCGATCTGGATTGTGACTACTACGGAACCAGTCTGCACAAATGGCTGTTGGCGCCCATTGGCACGGGTTTTCTCTATGTGCGGAAATCCAAGATCGCAAAGCTGTGGCCGTTGATGGCAGCTCCGGATACGTCTCAGAACGACATCCGCAAGTTCGAGGAAATCGGCACCCATCCGGCGGCGAACCACAACGCGATTGCAGAGGCGTTGACCTTCCACGAGGGCATCGGGTCTGAGCGGAAAGCGGCCCGCCTGCGCTACTTGAAAGACCATTGGGCGAGGCGTCTCGAAGGGCAGAAGAACGTGCGCATTCACACCAGTTTCGATCCGGCTCAGTCTTGTGCGTTGGGCTGTGTGGGTATTGCCGGCATCGATCCCAACAAGCTAACCTCTCATCTTTGGGACAAGCATCGCATCATCGTCACGCCCATCGCGCACGAGGAATTTCAGGGCATCCGCGTGACTCCAAATGTGTACACCACACTTGGTGAGATCGATGCCTTCTGCATGGCAATGGAGAAGGTGATTCAGTCCGGCGTTTAGCTGAATGATTCATCGGCTTCGCAAGGACAGCTCTAAAGAAAAGTCGCGGGCAATAGCCCGGGACGAGCAGCAGCGCGTCCATTGCAGGCTGGAAGCCTGCACCACAATGTCGGCTGTCACTGCTTCCGGTTGTAGTGCGGGCGTCTCCGACTCTCGCGCGAGACTGCGCCTAATAGCCGTCGGCAGGGAGCACCGCATTCCTCTCCGCAGTGGCGTTCGGCAGGACGGCTATCTGCAGGGGGATCGGGGGTGAGGCCTCTCCTGTGCTCATGCGGTCTCCTATTCATGAATAGTTCGGGCTAGGCCACGGGTGGCTCGCGAGCACCACACCAGGTTCCAAGACTGCAGGGTGGAGCACCACCGACGAATTACGCGAGCACCCTCCTTCGATGTTCTGTTTCACGATTCCAATACATCATGAGGTCAGCATCATGAAACAACCCGCGTTGGTTGCTGCAGGAATTCTTGTTCTTAGCCTACGAGCATGGTCTCAGGCGCCGGCCCAATGGAAGGCTCATGACATCACCCGCCCGCGACCTCCGATCGTGAAGCCAGCAGACCAGAAACTGCCTATCCAACCCCCGGCAGATGCCGTGGTTTTGTTTGATGGTCGCGATCTTTCGCAATGGCGCAGTGAGGATGGCAGCCCGGCCAAATGGGTGGCAGCGAATGGTTACATGGAATCGGTTAAAGGAAGCGGCTACGTTTTTTCCCGGCGCACCTTCGGCGATGTTCAGCTGCATGTGGAATGGGCCGCTCCAGTGCCTGCCATGGGCAAGAGCCAGGGTCGGGGCAATAGCGGCGTTTTCTTGATGGGGCAGTACGAGATTCAGGTGCTGGACTCCTACGAAAACGAGACCTATGCTGACGGTCAGGCTGCCTCCGTTTACGGCCAATATCCGCCGCTGGTCAATGTGTGCCGCCCTCCCGGCGAATGGCAGAGCTACGACATCGTTTTCCGCCGCCCGCGTTTTGACCGAAACGGCGGCGCTGCTCAAGCCGGCGCGAGTCACACTCCTGCACAACGGCGTTTTGGTTCAAGACAATGTCGAGTTGTGGGGACCCACAAACTGGCTGCAGCATTCCCCCTACCATGCGCATCCCGACAGGCTGCCCATTTCACTTCAGGACCACGGAAATCCCGTGCGCTTTCGAAACATCTGGCTGCGCGAGCTTCCCGAATGGAATGAGCCGGGTCCGCCGAATGCCAAGAGTGATCCCGTTGAAATTTTTCAGGCCCACGACCTCGATCGTTTTGTTGGAAAGTATCAACGCCAGACCAACAACAAGGAGATCTACACCATCAAGCGCGATGGAACGAAGCTGCTTGCAAACTTCGCTGGGCCGAACAGCATCGAACTCGTGCCCAACTCCGCTCGCGAGTTCTCACTACGCTGGACAGCGGGGAAGCTGGTATTCGATCTTGCGGCTGACGGCAAGCCTTCAGGATTCACGTTTCATCTCGGCGGGGAAGAGTATCCAGTGAAACGGATTGATTAGGCTGTTGCATCAACCTCAAGCTCCGCGCGACAAGGAAGCCAACATCAAGCATGATCGTCGGAGCTGGCGTGAAGCGAACTTGACATTTGGCGTTTCAACCTCATGGGGGGCTTCGAGTGGATTGGGGTCAAATCTTGCTGGTCTTTGGTACTAGGAAGGCATGAATTTCTGTCTAGCTACGGGAATCCTATCGGTGCGCCTGGGATGACATGCATTCTTTGACAGCATTACAAACTCGTAGCTGATTCGCTTCCGACAATGTGTGATAGATCGGTAGAGCAACAATCTCATCCTGAGCGGACTCGCTCTGCTGAAGCCGTTTGCAGGAATCCTCCGGACAATCGCACTCCATCGCTCCCGTGCCGCACGACCAATCTACTTTCGTATAGGCTGGTTCTCGATGTGCGCACATGATGCCTCTTCGGGTAGAGACTCCACAATCTAAAAGGTTCTGCATGAATTTCGATTGAGAAAAACCACGCGACAAGCGAATGCAGTAACTCTGCCAATTGCTCCTTGCCCAGGAAGGCTCCTCTGGAATCGACAAGCCAGGTAAGTCCTTCAAGAGCCGGGAGTAGACGCCAGCAATCTCACGCCTTCGGGCAACCAACTCAGGTAAACGTTTTAGCTGCTCTCTGCCAACCGCTGCCGTGATATCGGTCATCCGATAGTTATAGCCTAACTCTTCGTACGATTCGAAGATGACCTTCCTTGAAGAATGTCGTACAGAATCGGGGACGCTCATGCCGTGCTGGCGCCAGAGACGGAACTGCCGATCCCAATCAGGGCGGGAGGTCGTGATCATCCCGCCGTCACCGGTGGTGATCACTTTCCGAGGGTGGAAGGAAAAGCAAGCAATGTCGCCATGAGGCTTTCCAATTCTTTCCCACTCTCCGTTCCAGAGCACCTCACTGCCAATCGCACAAGCCGCATCTTCAATTAGGGGAAGAGAAAACTTCGAAGCGATTTCGACTAGCCTGCGCAGATCGCAGGGCATCCCAACTTGGTGTACGCAGAGAATCGCCTTAGTCCGTGGAGTGATGGCTTGTTCAACGAGAGCTGAATCCATGTTCAAGGTGCATGCTTCTATGTCGACAAAGACTGGCTTTGCCCCGCAATAGCGAATGCTGTTAGCCGTCGCGATAAAGGAATGGCTCACAGTGATCACCTCATCACCGCGTCCTACCCCAGCAGCCAGTAGCGCCAGATGCATAGCAGTGGTGCAGCTGGATACGGCACAGGCATACTTCGCGCCGACTGTTTGGGCGAATTCCTCTTCAAAAGCCGCAACTTCAACTCCCTGGGTAACCCAACCCCTCAGGATGGGCCGCTGTGCGGCTTTTGCCTCTCGCTCGTCCATCCACGGCTTGGCAATCGGGATAAGGTCTTCAGAGCTTTGCATCTGTTTTCGCTCCCGTTTGTTCCCAATTGCGAATGACTTCTTGCTCCAGAAGAACTTCAGGAGAACTATCTTGGTTCAGATACCAATCCCTAAGCGAGTTGAGGCCCTTAGTGAATGATGTTTGACACTCAAAGCCCAACAGTTGCCTGGCTTTGCTCACATCGGCAAATAGCCTCAAGACATCTCCAGGACGTGAGGCTTCATGTTTGATCTCACATAGCGGCTTGCCCGAGACTTGCTTCACTGTTTCAGCCAGCTCCCCAACGGTAGTTTCGGTTCCAGATCCGATATTAATTGTCTTACCTACGGCTGCATCTACAGAGGAGGCGAGGATGATCCCTCGAACCGTGTCACTCACATAGGTGAAGTCACGCGTCTGCTTTCCATCGCCGAAGACGATCAACGGCTTGTCTGCCAGGCAACGCAGCAAGAATTTCGGAATGACTTCGCCACTGTCGCCTTCGTGGTGGGATCTGGGGCCAAAGCTGTTGAAAGGGCGAAGAACTATTGACGGAAACGAATAGGTTTCGTGAAAGGCACGGGTGTAACATTCAGCGGCAAGCTTTGAGCTTCCATAGACTGTATGAGGGAAAGTTGGATGTTCTTCGGTCATCGGTACTTGCCGAGCAGTTCCATAAACTTCCGAACTGGAGGTAAAGACGAAGCGTTGAACACCTTTTTCCTTGGCTATCATCAACAGCTTCAGAGTTGCGCCTGCGTTCACCTCATGATTCTCCCATGGCGAATGAATCGAATGCCTTACTCCCAGACAGGCAAGATGAAACACCACTTCCGCGTCGGTGAGCAGCCCTTTCATCAGTTCCGAGTCGCGAATGTCTCCAATCACGAGTCGAACTCGATCACTTAGTACACCCTCCAGATTGTGTTTCTTGCCGTTGGTCAAGTTATCCACAACAGTGACAGCCACGCTTTGAGCTTCAAGTTGTCGCACGAGTTCAGAGCCAATGAAGCCGGCTCCTCCCGTGACTAGTGCTCTTCGGAACCGCACGCTCATGGCAACCTCTCTCCTCTTCGGTTCCCGACACCTGCTACTGTTGGAATACCTCGGTTCCAAGGTGCTCTGGAATCAGAATTCTCTCCGTTTAGGACCCTATCCAAAATATATCTGGGTCTGGCTCGTACTTCATCCAACGTGCGCCAAAGATATTCTCCGATGACTCCCATCATCAGCATCTGAAGTCCCCCCATTACGAGGACGACGACCATCAAGGAGGACCACCCGAGGATTGGACTAGAGAAGCTCAGCGCTCTAATGATGATCACCATAGCGTAAAGGAATCCCAAAGAAGCGAAGGTGCCGCCCAGATACGACATCATTCGAAGAGGTAGGTAAGAAGAGGCGACGAAGAAATCGGCTACCAGTTCGAGATGTTTCGCGAGAGTAAATTTGCTTCTTCCGATGGTGCGAGCCTGGCGGTCATAGGGGATATAGGCTGGCTCAAATCCCGCCGAAAGGAAGAGGCCTTCGAGAGTCAGGTTTCTCTCTCGGAACAGACGTACTGCCTGCAGAGCACGGGGTCCAAGGAGGAAGGTACTTGCGCCAGAAGGCGGAAGCTTCTTTGAGACAAGGTGCCTAGCCAGCCAAAAGAAGATACGCGAGAGAATGCGCGCCATCAATCCATCCTGCCGCATGCGGCGCACTGCCCAAACAACTTGGAAATCTTCCTTCATTGCTGCGAGCATTTCAGGAATAAGTGACGGTGGCTCCTGGAGATCACAGGGTAGAAAGCACGCATACTCCCCCCGCGCATGCTCGAGGCCGGCACGAATCGCGGCATGTGAGCCAGAGTTCCGCGAGAGCTTCAGCACCTGGACGTTGGAATCCTTCTCAGCGATAGAAAACAAATGCTGAAACGTATCATCTGAGCTGCCATCATCGACGAACACGATTTCAGCGTGCCAGTCGGGGAGTTCCCTCTGAAGTGTCGAACTGATAGCCGAATAGGCGTAGGAGACCGCTTCTCCTTCGTTAAAGGCAGGGACAACCACGGAAATCGTCCTCATAAGACCCCTCAAGTACACTAGAAACCACGTTCAGAGAGTCTCTGGATCTCTTGCTTCGTCGGAACCTCATCACCTGGGCGAACGTCGCGCATCGGCCCAGCGGGTTGGCCGAAAGCAATGACATGAGAAGGAATATCTGAGATGAGCACGGATCCTGTTCCGATCAGTGTACCGGGACCGACCTTGACCTCAGGTCTGGTGCAACAGCCTGCTCCAAGAAAGGAATGATCTCCAATCTGAGTGCACCCAGCCAAAGCGACCCCAGGACCAATCGTCAGGTTGCTCCCAAGCACCCCATGGTGCTCAATGACCGTTCCGCCGTAAACACAAATAATGTCTCCCAAGGCAGAATCACAGCCAATCGTTACTCCGGGAAAAATGACAACGTTTCTCCCAATCTTCGAGCTTGGGGAGATGTGAGCATCTCGAGAAATGAGACTGACCACATCAACTTTCCGATCTCTCAGGTCGAGATAGACATCACAGCCTCTTGCGGAAGCTTTTGTCCCTAAGGCAATAAAGGCGCTGCATTGGATTCTGCTGACTTCATCAACGCCTTGATCAACGGAGCCTAGAATTGGAAAATTTCGGGGCCCGAGGGCTCCAACCGAGAGCGCATCGTCATAGTAACCCTCAATGGAATATTCTTCAGGAAATTGCCAACCAATCAGATCCACAACTTGGCGTGCTCGCATCCCAGCACCGAAGATCCTTAGGTTTTTCAAAACTTCCTCACGATCTCAATTTGACAGACGCTCGAACGGGTAGACAAAGTAATAGGGAAATTGTCTTGCCAGCTGCCCGCTTCCAAGATCTTCAAAAACCTGCTCGGGTTGAAAGGCGACCACATAGACTCTGTAGGTGCTTTCCAATGATCCCCATTTCTTCTTGAATGCAAAAACACCCGACCTGTCTCCAGGCGAAGATTCCCAATTCCAAAAGCGGAGCCCGTGCCGCTGGGCATCCCTGATCGCAAAGTCCGCCAGATATGTGCCTGGATGAAACGATCGGGCGCCGGAAAGTGTGCAAGGAAGATAGTAACTCGCTGTTGAGGGACTCCAGACCACGATCAAGGCGCCGAGCATCGTTTCATTGCGCAGTGCGAAATAACAGCGTACCTTGCCTTCGGGTAAACCGCGTTCAACAAGATAGGTAATCGCTTGGAACGGCTTCAGTGGAATGCCGTTCTCCTGACAGTTCTGCTGGTAGATCTCGTAGAGACGCTTCCAATCTGATTGCGTCGATCTCCTCAGAGACCACTACTCCCAGGGCCTCAGCTTTGCGGAGATCGTAGCGAATGCTCTTGTTCCATGCAATCCTCTTCAAGTCGAGATATTGCGTCTTCCTCTCAACCTCAAGCGCATTTGGCAAGGCCCGCCGATAGACCTCGGGCTCGTCAACAAGGAACGGAGAATAGAAAGTCGCGCTGAGAAGATCTGAAAAACAACTTCTTAGGTGCTGAACGGCATGTTCGAGCAGGGCGGCCTGAGTTTCTGCTGCAATAGGTTCGTCCCGATACAGGACACCAGCGTTTGGGCCAAAAAAGGGCAAAGAACAATATGCGAAACCAGCCGCCGCCCTTCGGAAAAAGCCTGGCAATACTCCCTCCAACTTACCGTCCCGCCAAGCGCCAAGATAGAGTGGTTCGCCAGCGCCAATCTGCACCAGCATTTCGCGATAGAACGGGTAATGGTACCCCAGGACACACGGCTCGCGGGAAGACACAAAATCAAGAAATTCTGTCAGTTCTCGATCATCCTCTGAGGTCAGGCGCCGAAAGCGAAGGGCACTCATGGGTAGGAATTATTCCTGTCCTGGGCGGTAGGGCCTTTGATCTGCGGGTAGTAAGAATTCCTCCATGGAGGCTGGCATTCTGACGTAGAAGCCCAAAAATCTCTTCACGTCTTCGCTGAGGCCGGAGACGACATCTGTCTTCAACATTCGTGGAAAGTCGAATTGTTGGCGCATATATGCTCGACAGACGTTCATCGTCACCGCATGCCGCCGATGATCGGTTCGATTCAACCCTCCACGGTGCCAGCAGCGTGCGTTGAACAACACAGCGTCCCCCGGTTCAAGATTATCCAGGGTGATCATCTGGGATTCGAAGGCAGTTTCATCGGGGCGGTTGGCTCGGTCGAACAGCAATGGGGCAATCTGCATTGCCCCATTGTCGACGTGAATGCGTCAAGAGCCAGTGTCAGTCCCATATTGGTGATGTCGCCGTGGATCAGTCGCGGGCAATCCACGTGAATCGTCCGGGAGTAGTTTGTGTGGTGAGGCGGCGTAGAGGAAGAGTTGTAGGCATGTATGACGCACCCCGGCCCTAGAATCGCTTGCATGATTGACAGTAGTGCTCTGTTGCCGAGTAAATCGCAGAACGGCTTGCCGCGCGCCATTAGGGCATGAACCATCCCCTTGAAGACGTACTCCTGCCCATAACGTTCGTTGTCCTGCTGCAATGCTTGAACCAAAGCGGATTTCAAAGCCTGAACATCATTGCGCCGAATCACACTGCGGAGAATGATCGCTCCTCGTGAAGCGACAAGGGCACTGACCTTTTCCGCGTTATCTTCGTTTTTGAGCTCTTCGGGCACGCACACTTCAAGCAGCCGGCTATCAACTTCTTTCGTCACGTTGCCTCCTGCGGCAGACTTGTGATTTTCCACTCACCTTGCTCCACGATGTACACCTTCAGAGGCAGCCCCAATTGTCCGAGTTTCTGGAGTACCCGGGCGTGATAGAGCTTATTTAGGCTTAGAACCACGGTGGGTATCCTGGCGAACAGTTCAAGGGTTGCAGCTTGAATCTTTAGGCGTGTGCCCGGCAATCGTTGCCCATGACATCTCTGGTTATCATCGACAACCGAGATTAGAGATGATGGCAGAGCCTTTTGGAGCAACCAATATGTCAAAGGACCAGCCCCGTATAGCACTAATGGACCGGCAGGTAGTTCAGGGCGGCGATGGAACAAGATAGCTTGCTCGCGGGCCGCTTGAAGTGGATCTATGTCCGAGAGACTCATCCGACGGAAGTCCTTTCCGAGCAGCACAAATGAGACTCGGCCCATCGGTTCCCCAAGAGATTGAATCGAACCCGCAGCGTCGAAGCAGCAGATCCAGTGTGCTCCGACGGAAGTACTGCACATGTTCGTGTGCGAGAAAGTTCAGCTGAGGCTCTTCCAGGAAAAACTGAACGTCCGGCACCTGCAGCAGCAGGATCCCCTTGGTATTCAATTGAGTGTGAACGGATTTAAGAAAAGTTTCCGGATCAAGGATGTGCTCGAGATTGAATTGAGAGACGACCGTGTCGTAGACCCGATTGGAAACAGCGTCAGGAAAGTAGCCTTGCACAAATTCGGCAGACGGAAATCTCTCTCGGGCGGTTCGGATCCAATCGGAAGGATCAACTCCCGTATAGGAGGTCGAAAGTCCAAGCAGAAACGGAACTCGTTCGCCCGCGGAGCATCCAATCTCCAACAACTCTCCACGTTTCATCAGCTTTTCGCGGGCGAGATGCTCGGCAAAGTCCGAAAACGGCTGGCGGTAGTGCGGAGCCATTGCTTCGGCGCTGTCGACGACATCATGATCGTAGTCGACCTCATAAATGAGTCGCTGCAGCCGCTGATCGACGCCGTTCTGCTGGAGATGCCCACACTGCGTGCAGGCTGCCAGATGCAGAGGCGAACAAGCAACAGACTCCGCGATTTGCGGGGGAAATGGAACAAGGTAGGCCGGGTAATTCTCAATCGTGAGCACCTCAACACCCGCTCTAGAGTTGCAAACTGCGCAAAGGAATGGGAACGCTGTCGCGGACAGTTTCAAACGCGATCTCCTCGTACTCGCGGCACCGATCCGAAACTACCTGCTGTTCCCCCAAGTCCTGCAAGCGTCAACCACTTCTTTCATGAGGTCTTCGTTGAACTCAGGGTAGAGAGGCAGTGAGAGCACCTCGGCGGCAGCCTTCTCGGCTTGTGGGAAGTCACCAAGCTGGTGGCCCAAATCTGAGTAGGCAGGCATGAGGTGGATCGGCACTGGATAATGGATGGCTGCCTGAATTCCCTTCTGATTCAAATGCTTCTGAAGTTCATCCCGATTCCTTCTCACCCGAATGGCGTAAACATGAAAGACATGACGTGCGTAGTCCCGCGCACTTGGAGTCAGGAAATCACTGCTTTGCAAGAGGTCACTGTACTGTCGGGCGTGACCGTCTGGCTTCTGTCCATTGCTCCAGGTGCCGTAATTTCACTCGCAAGATCGCTCCCTGCAAGCCCTCCAACCGGTAGTTGTATCCCTTAAGGACATGGTGATGCTCGTCTCTGCACCCCAGTCTCTCAGCATGCGAATTTTTCGAGCGAATTCATTATGATTCGTGACTCCTGCTCCGCCTTCGCCAAATGCCCCCAAATTCTTTCCAGGATAAAAGCTGAAACATCCTATCGCGCCCATGCTGCCGACGCGTCGGCTCTTGTACTCACTGCCATGTGCCTGTGCTGCGTCTTCGATGACAGTCAATCTCTTCGCTGCGGCGAGGTCCGGATTGGAACCATATCAGCGGGATGCCCGAACAGGTGGACGGGAATGATCGCTTTGGTGCGTGGCGTTAGCGCAGGTTCTATCTTGTGAACGTCGATCGTTAAAGTGGAGGGTTCAACGTCAACCAGCACAGGTTTGGCTCCAGCATAACCAATGGCAGCGACGGTGGCGACAAAGGTAAAGGGAGTGGTGATTACTTCATCTCCTGGTCCAACTCCGGCCGCGAGTAGTGCTAGATGAAGAGCGCTCGTTCCGGAGTTTAGTCCCACTGCAAAGTCACAATTGCAGTAGGCGGCGAACTCGGATTCGAAAGCCGCAACTTCCGTTCCCAAGATGAACTGGCTGGTTTCCAGAACGTTCGCTATGGCGGAATCGATCTCAGCCTTGATGCTATGATACTGGGCCTTCAAGTCCACCATAGGAATCATGCGGTCAGGCTCCTCCCTGCGATTTCAGTCGGCCGACCGCGCTCTTTCATCGACCGCGTTGCGGCTTCCAGGATTCGTACTACCTGCAAGCCCTCTGTGCCTCCGGTGGTCGGTGGTCTCCCTTCTTCGATCGACTCTCGGAACTCCTCAACCTCTAAGGCGAGGGCCTCGGTCCAATCAATCTGAGGCGCTCGCATGTCTCCAGCTCGATAGGCCACCAGCATTTTATAGAGGTTGTAAGAAGAGGAACTCAAAGTGACCCCTTTGTCATAGATCTTGATTTTTTCCGCGTGGTCCAAATCGTCATACACAATCATCTGGCGGCTCCACCTTGCAGAGTCGACGAATCTTCACCGGTGAAAGCCAATTGACATGGATATGAGCGATCGCACTCGTGTCAAAAAAGAGGGTCAAATAAGCGATATTCTCCGTGTAGCCAGGAAGATGGTTTATCCCCGTTGCCGACACGGCACAAGGCTTAAAAGGAAGCACGAAATCCATAATGGAGAGATCGTGTACAGCTAGATCCCACATCACATCGACGTCGTGCTGGAAGAGGCCCAGATTGACCCGTGTTGAATCGTAATAATAGATATCTCCCATCTCCCCGGTATGAGTAAGACATCGGATCTTCCGAACGGCTCCGGTGTAAACGAAAGTGTCGTCTACCATCAAGATCAGCTTGCGCTTGTCGGCTTCTTCCACCAACCGTATGGCCTGTATAGAACTTGCTGCCAGTGGTTTCTCGATCAAAACGTGACGGCCAGACTGGAGAGCGCGAAGAGCGAGTTCAAAGTGGGTTGAGACTGGCGTCGATACTGCGATCGCATCAATCGCTGAATTCTTCAGGATGTCTTCGAAGGAAGCAGTTGTGTGAATCGTTGGGTAACGACGCCGGACCAGATCCAGCCGTTCTCGCCGAGATCGCAGACTGCCTCGACAATACAACCCTGAGACTCCACGAAATTTCTGACTAGGTTAGGTCCCCAGTAACCATAACCAACTACTCCCACTTGAAGCATCCAAGTTTACCTCAGGCCCTTGATACGATTACGATCCCGCTCAGAATGACAATAATCCCAACGAGTTTCAGCCACGCTGCCCTCTCCTCGAAAAAAAACACGGCGCCGAGAGTGACAAGAACGAAAGTCAAGCCCACAAGAATTGGATAGCTGCTGGTCAACTCGTTTTGCGGGGTTGAGATGACCTTGATCCACACCACGGCAGACAGAGCATAAAAAATCAATCCCAAGACAAAAAGCGGCTGGTTAGGAGTACAAAAAATACCGAACTGAAATAGACCCGAAAGACTTGGATTGGCGCAGCAGTGAGGCACGCAACGACAAGTTTGCTATGACGGTGCTTAGAGCGCTGGGCCCAGGATCCAAAAGAGCGTTTGGTATTTCAAGGTTTTCTAACTCGCGTGTCCCCGATGATTTGGCGGGTACGCCGGCCACGACCGCGTACTCTGGAACATCGTGGGTGACGACGGAACCGGCGCCAATCTGGGCACCTTTGCCGATCGTGATGCCACCGAGAATCGTCGCATTGCTGCCTATGGAAGCCCCGTCGTCGACCGCCGTCGGGACCACCTTCCAGTCGGCTTCGGTTTGGATGCTGCCGTCGTCCTTGACAGCTCTCGGAAAGATGTCATTGATGAACATGACACCATGCCCGACAAACACACCATCTCCCAAGCTCACCCCCGTGCATAGAAAAGAGTGGCTCGAGATTTTGCAATTCTTTCCGACGGACACTTCCTTTTGAATCTCGACAAAGGCTCCAATTTTCGAGCCGTCTCCAATTTTGCAACCATAGAGATTTACCAGATCAGGCTGGAAGATTCTTACATCCATTCCCAGAACGACGTCGTCGGCAATCATTCTATGTCTCTCAAGTGGTTGCGGCCGCCGACGTTGTCTCTTGCACAAAGCGGACTGAATCCAACTTGATCAATAGAGGTCTTTGGTCAGAATTGATGCCGAGAGACTCTCCTACGAAAACAGAAGCCGGATTCAACGTCAACTCCCAAGGATGGCCATGGGAAGAGTCCGGAAGTTGCTCAGGCAGTGCAAGTCGAACAGAGAAGTTACGTGATTTGTCTACCTTGGCGATTCCGATCGCAGCGCCTTTCAAGAAAACCTCAATCTAGTACGGGAACGAGAAGCCATTGACATGCGGTACCACTCCCGAGATTTCAACGGCCGACGCACCTTTGGGCGATTGCAGGCTTATCCGCATTTCGTGCCCGCCCCAACGGTCCGGATAGATGCCATTGGTAAGTGCGGAACTGAGCCCGTTCTTGGAAGTGAGATCCAGTTCGCCCGGAAGTGTAAACTCTATTTCATTAGCGGGCACCACTTTCAGCTCAGAAATCGCAAGGTTGAGGCCCCTGGCATCCGCGGGTACCCACTTTTTCCAGAGGGCAAATTTGCGGGGAAGAGGCTGAGCGGTTTCGTGTACGACGAACTCAAGCTGGCTCCAAGGTTGTTCGGCCTCGAACGGTTTGCTTAAGGTACGCGTATAGCCATCAACAGTGATTTCATCGAACTTTTTCCCGTTGATGAGCAAATCGACGTGGCGGGTCGGGGATGAATTCCCGTAGCCTGAAATCAATGTCAGAAGGAGCCTCTGCGGTAATGCTGCGGGTTGCAACAGGAAAACCTCGCCTCGCTTTCTGAGCCAACGAAAATGCTGCTCCCAGGAGACTTCACTGTGCCTTTTTCGCTCCGAGAAATACCACCCGAGTCCAAAATAGAGCGCGTTCTGAACATTCTGAATGGAGCTGAGGCTGAAGTTGTTGTTCTTGTGCAGAGGATTTCTTGTACCGAGCTCTGTTAAGTCAAAACTCGCATCCGACCACTCCACAACGTGAGAAGGACGAAATGAGGCTCGAACGTCCCTGGTAGTAGAGTCAACAACGTTCAACTCGACACGGGGAAACATCAGTGCGCGGACGTTGAGCAAAAACGCCTCCACCCACCGTTGTGACACTGGATCGGCCAGAGCTACGAGGACACGCCCTGAGCCAGCTGATGCCGCCATTTCCCGGAGTTCTCGAACCGCTCGCATTTCGAGCTGCGGAGCATTGTGCATGCCACCGCCGTCTTCTTCGCCAAGGGAGAATCTTGCAAGGCGAATGGTATTGTCGATGTAGATAGTGGCGGACAGAAACAAGAGACCCGGGGTACGGCCGATACCAGGGAAAGCCGGGTCTTGGATAAGCAACGGTATGCCGCGAGTGAACTGCCAGTCAACGCAACCAGAGTTAACCCGTGAACATAGGAAACGAGTTTGATACCCCCGTAACCGTTGTTTGCCCAACCATATGCCAGAATGAGAACGAGTGCCGCAGCGAAGCCGCAGAAAAATTCCCATGGGATTTTCGAGTACTTGGGCCAGGCTAGAAGCGCGATCAAGCCAAAGAAAATCACTCCGATCCCAAAGATCAGATAAGTGGAAAAACTGGTGTTTCCCAGGAAAGCGGGCGGAGGAAGGCCGACGAACCTCAGACCCCAGAAGAAGGCAACGACCTGCTCCGTCAAGTAATGTCCGAAGGCCAGCAGTATTCGCTTTGCTTCGCGACAAATCGGTCGTTGCGTGCTTCAAAGAGCATCGACCCAATGATCGCCTTCGCATGCGAAGGGAAGACTAAGGGCACGAATAGTAGAATATGCTTCCGAGCACCGCAACGCGACGCAAAGAGTACTTGCGTCGGATGAGCCCACCCAAAACCTGGCCAGCGATGACCACGCCCAACACGCTGAAAGATGGATAATAGGCGTAGTAGGCTGCAGCGCAGACAATGATCAACTGAACGGCCCGTGTCCAATGAGGCTTCTCAAAGTAGGCAAGGGAAAGTGCAAAGCCAAATGGAAGCAACGCGATGGTGATCAGTGCGCCCAGCGAATGCAAATAAAATGTGAGTGCCAGAAGCGAGCTGAGCGCCGTGAAGGCTGAGATGGTTAGTGCTACCTTGCGGCTGCAGTGCAATCCCAGTTCGCACAGAACAAGAACGGACAGTGGAATGAGAAAAACGACTGCCGCGCTTGTCACACTGAACAGCAGTTCCACTGGCACTCCGGAAAGAACCGAGATCATGGAACAGAAATAGACTATGCCCAGGATCGCCTCTGTGCCATAGGACGGGTTGCGGTAGCCTTCAACTTCAACTCCTAGAATTTCGATGAGGCGGCCAGCTTCTTCGGGCGTTGGGATGTGAAAAGCATGATTTTGGAGATAGCCGAAGATGCCGATGTGAAAGGCGTGGTCAGGGTTCGCAAATCCCCAATAGTTATCGTAGCCTGCTCGAACCAAGGGCCAGGCGACCAGTGACAACGTCCCGGCCGCTACGATGAAGACTGGTATTGCCTTCCTGAGTTCCTCCAGACGGAGGCACGCTTTTCGGAGACTTATACAAGTGAGGATCCCAAAAAAGGTAAGGCTGGCAAAGGCGATGGACCTTCCAGTCAATCCAAATTGCGCCAAGAAGATTGTGACCAGCGTTGCGCTGCAAATTCCTACTATCGGAGCGGAGATCAACCTCAAACTCCTCAGCTCTACGTCACGGCAGAGGAGCAATGCAGGACCTAACCCACAGATTGTGGAGACAAGTAGGGTTAGAGCTAGAAGGAAGAGCGTTGCCATTTGGTGTCACACACAACCAGGTGTTGCTTGTGCATGAAAGTAAAGTTTGGTGAGCAGAGTGGTTTCAAAGCACTCAATGTGATTAGGCACTTACTGTTCCTGAGTAAACCTAGGTGCGTTAGCGAAGAGCCAGTTGAAGTTTGGCAACCTCTGGATGGCAAGACGGGAAAATTGCGTTTTACCAAACCGTTTCTCTGGTCCGGTCACCGGCGTCTGAGGGGCCAGCTCAATTCGTCAGTGTTGAGGAAAGCTGGGGAGTACTGGAATGATCGATCTGTTTGTGGCATCAAGGCCAGACGGCGAGTACCGAAGAAACCACTCTAGCCGTTGACTCAAAAAGCAGAAGGAACTGTGAGACGGTCGCGGGAGGATCGAATGAATCAGACCGCGGAAACGACGAAAATATACCTTGGGGTTCAATGGGTGTCAATCGCATCTTGGAATGGCGATCACACCATGCTTTCCTTGGTCTAACCGTTAGTGAACATCTCTATTTCTTCTCTTTGAACACTGTCCTGTATAGCAACGACGCAAGGATTCCTCCGAGCGGCGGTGCGATCAAGTAAATGCTCAGGTTGGCGTAGTTGCCCGTCATGATGGCAGGGCCCAGTGTGCGGGCCGGATTCAGAGAGGCTCCGGTCAACGGACCGCCCATCAGGATGGAAAATACCAATGTCAGGCCGATGGCCACCGGAGCAAGGTTTCCGGCCTTTCCACTGACCGCGGTGTTGAAGATTGTGTTCACGAGAAAGAAGGTCAGAAGCAACTCAACGACAAAACCCTGAACTGGCGTGACCGTGGGCGCCAGAACTGTGGCACCGAGTCCGCTGGCAGTACCACCGAGAACTGAGCGCAGCGCCAAGGCGCCAAGCGCGCCTCCGATCAACTGGACCACGATGTAGGCAGCCGCCCCGGCAGCGTCAATCTGCTTGCCAGCCCAGAGAGCAATGGTGACGGCCGGATTGATATGCGTACCCGAAATGTGACCGTACGCATAGGCGAAGGCCAATACAACGAGACCGTGCGCGAAAGCCACCCCTACCAGCCCGCCAGCGCCAATGGCGCCCGCTCCGGCACCGATGAAGATGAGTGTGAAGGTCCCGATCAGTTCTGCGATCAACTTTCGGCTCATGATCTCCCTCCATGAAGTGGCTTGGGATGTGATGTCTGGGGGCGGAAACTATCATCATCGCCGCCGGAAAGTCAAACGACTCAGTAACCTGAACTGAGAAATTGGACCCGGAGTGGATCGCTCAAACAACCATAGCTGATCGGGGAGTGTTCGAAGAATTGGACGTTTTGGCACCTTGTGCAAAATGGAACGTGCGTGGATCAGTGGAAATAGCAAGATAGATGATGGATGACTTTTTGTTCGGCTCCAGGACCCTCAAAGGAAGCTTTGAGGAATCAAAGCGGGCGTCCCGCGGCAAGGCAGGAATTCAGCTTAGCGGAGCTTCCGATTCATGAAGCCCGTTGACCCCTTTCGCAGATCGTCGTCTATGAGGCGCCTACCCCTTGGCCTGCCGCCTCAGTGAGAGCCGAAGTTTAAGGCCAAGAGAATCTGAAATCTGATTGAGTTTGCCCGAGTTTTCATGTAGCAGTTAAGTTCGTCGTCTGGAATCTTGTCAGTTCAGTTTCGAGACTTGTCTCGACACGAAGAGAGGACACTCATGAGAAGAACCGTAACTTCCAAGCTAGTCGCCGGCCTGCTGGGCTTGGCTTCAGCTACCTATGCCTGGCAGGTGAAGAATCCATCCCTACCGGAGCCCTTTCATACTCCTGCGGCCACGAATAGGCCGCAAGTAATTGCCCGGCCGGATGGCGCGCAATTGACGCTGCCGCAAGGCTTCAACATTGATGTGTTTGCCGAAGGGTTTCAGCGCCCGCGTTTCATGCTGGAGGGGCCTGGTCAGGAAATCCTGTTGAGCGACAGCGTGGTAAATGGCAGTGTCTGGGTGCTCCAGGACAAAGACCGCGACTTCAAAGAGGAGTCGAAGAAGAAAATCCTCGAAGGGCTCGACAGGCCTTTCGGGCTGGCCTTGTGGAAAGACTATCTCTATGTAGCTGAGACGACCTCCTTGAAGCGCTACAAGTACAATGCGAAAGCCATGCAGGTTGACGGGAAGGGCGAGGAACTCGTCTCTTTGAAGGACTTCAAAGACGGCCACTGGACCCGCTCCATCCTGTTCGATGCAGGTGGAAAGAAGATGTATTTAACCGTGGGCTCGGCATCAAACGTCGATGCGGGTGAGGACCCGATGCGTGCGGCCATCCACCGCTACAACCCAGACGGCTCAGGACACGAAGTCGTTGCCACCGGCGTGCGCAACGTTATAGGACTCCGCTGGTATCCCGGCACGCAAACACTTTGGGCGGCCGTGCAGGAGCGCGACGGTTTGGGAGACGATCTGGTGCCCGACTATTTTACGGCCGTCAAGACTGGCGGATTCTATGGCTGGCCTTATGCCTACATTGGACCCAACGAAGACCCGCGGCGCAAAGGCGAGAAGCCAGATCTCGTCAAGAAGACCATCGCTCCCGACGTTCAGCTGGGCGCGCATGTCGCCGTGCTGGATACGCTTTTCTACACTGGGAAACAGTTTCCGAAGGAGTATCAAGGAGGCGCTTTCCTGGCGTTCCACGGCTCGTGGAACCGATCGCGCCGGGTGGGATATTCGCTGGCTTTCATCCCGTTCCGCGAAGGTAAGCCTCAGAGCGGCCCCAAGGATTTCTTGAACGGATTCATGCTGGCCCCGGAAAAACGGGAAGTCTGGGGGCGCCCGGTGGGATTGCTCCAGCTTCCGGACGGTTCGCTGCTGATGTCCGATGACGGTGGCAACAAGATCTGGCGGATCTCCTACAAGTCGTAGCAACAGATTCTCATACGTTCTGTTGCGAGCGGTATTCAACGGCATAGGACCCCAAGGCAGCCAATGTGGAGGGCAAGACCGAATTGATCGCATCTCCATGCTGTCTGCCTCGGTTCGACATTCTCAACTCCGTCATTCTGGCCGAGCGCAGCGGCGAGCCGGAATGCAGGCTGGCGTAGCCGCATCTTCAGCCTAGGCAGACGACCTTCTGGATTCCGGCTTCCGCCGGAATGACAAATAACCGGCCACCCCTGCCTGGCACGTCATGCGACCGCCAGCAGGGGTCTCAATGACGCCGTTAGGCCAAACCCTGCAGCGCTACAGGTAGCACGAGAGGTGGTGAAGATGCTGCTCTCTTTGCTTGAGGGATTCGCTCGCTGATGCTCAATAAGCTTCATCTTCTCAGTCCAGTTGTACTGCTCGTTGCGTCTGCTGTTGAGCTTGTCGCCGCTTCTTTCTGTTCAAACCCAAAGTCCTGAGAAGAAGAACTCGATTCTCTCATCGCCGGCATCTGGCGCTGAAAGGTATCGGCTGCGAAGATTGTCACTACAGTGCGCTCTCAAGCAAGCTTGCGGCTGACGACAACCTGCCCAAGCCCGAAACCTGCATCGCTTGTCACGACGGTCTTCATGCGATGAAGCACGACGAGGGTGAGAAGGCCTACATTTTCAAGAGTCCCGCACGAACCTTGAAATTCAACCATCAGCAGCACCTGGCGCTTGGCAATGTGGCTCCGGCCTTGGCTGCAGCCATCGACAGCGGAACTTATCTGTCAGCGACACGACCGGCTCGAGATCAGCTGGAAACCGAGAATTCGTGCCATGGCCTGCCATCGCGGCCTGGCAGAAAGCGATGCCACCGGTCCGGGCAACCATCCGCAAATGGCCGACTGTCTCGTGTGTCACACGACCATCGATCCGCCGTTCAGTTGCGAGCTGTGCCATACAGCAGATGCCAAGATCAAACCGGTAAGCCATACGCCGCACTTCATCGACCTGCACTCAAACCGAAATGCGAAGTTAGACAAGCCCTCATGCAAGATTTGCCATGGGGTGGGCTTTCGCTGCATGGGGTGCCACTAGCGACGGAGAAAAGCGAACCACAGAGACACAGAGGCGCGGAGAGTCCGCCGGGAACGTGACTTCAGGGTCGTAGACAACCTCGGCAGAACCGCAGAAAACGCAGGTCTGTGCTACCACTTTTTGTCTGTTATTCCAGCGCAGAATGCCTTCATTCTTTCCATCGCTTCGACTTCCATGTTTGAATGCCTGAACTGGTCTGAACGACGATCAAAGCGGAAGCAGCCTGCGTTGATTCGATCAGCTTGAGTCCTTCTACGGGCTGCATCACGCTCACGGCGGTCGCCAAGGCATCAGAGTCGATCCCGTGAGGCGCCACCACAGTGACGCTGCGCCTGCCTGTAAGCGCTTTGCCTGTTCTGGCATCGATGATGTGGGAATAGCGAATGCCGCTGATCTCGACAAATTGTTCCGCATCTCCAGAGGTTGACACCGCGGCGTTATGCAGAAGCAGTGGAGGCGGCTTGGGGGCGTCGGCAAGATTCAGAGATGCGATCTCAATGGACCATCCCTTCTTACCAGGAGGAGGATCGCTGACGGCAATATCTCCTCCCAGGGCTACTAGAGCTCGCTCGATTCCCGCGCTCTTCAGCATCTTTAAGGCCTCGTCAGCCGCGTAGCCTTTGGCAACACCGCCGACGTCCAACAGCATTCCAGATTTTGCAAGTTGGGCGGTCTGCTGTTTGGCGTCCAACGTCAAGCGATGGAAGCCGGTGAGCTCGAGCGCAGCTGCTACGCGATCAGCCTCGGGCAACGCCCGTTGCCGGCGTGCCCGCCGCCAGAGCCGGATGACTGGCCCGGCGGTTACATCGAAGGCACCGTCGCTCCTGACCGCCAGATCCTGGGAGGCGGCAAGCACCCGAAAGAGATCTGAGCCAATCTGGACCGGAGGGCCACCTGACCGGTGGCTCAGACGAGTCAGCTCGCTTTCTGTCTTATAGTCGCTCAAGACGTTGTCCAGTTCTCGAATCCGCTCGAATGCGGATCGAGTTGCCGCGGCGGCAGCTTCAGAGCTCGGAGCGTAAACCACAATCCGGGCCACAGTTCCCATGTGGGGTTGGGATTCTTCGAATCGCGACAGTTTGCCGGCGGCATGGGCGAAGTTGCTCCCGAGAATCGCCAGCATAGCAGCGACGAGAATCCTCTTCGGTTTGCGCGCGCCCGAAGCAGCTAAAACAGATTGGAGTGTAACAGTCGGGGTGTTAGAATCTTGGTTCACTATCAGTCTCGTAGCAGTTGGCATTGAGGACGCCATCCGATTGCTTCGGTTGATTGTAGAACGACTTCCGAGGAACTGACTGAATGAATCGAGTACTGGTATGGAGTGGACTCCTTCTGACCTTCGTTGTTGCTCTTTGGACGGCGACTTCGGGGGTTGCTTTCCGGGCCGACTCCAAGGCAACGCAGAAAATGGCCGCCTATGTTGAGACAATCCCTGGGACTGAGCTGAAATTTGAACTTTTACCCATTCCCGGTGGAACCTTCACCATGGGCAGCCCTGCGAATGAAGCTGGGCGGCAGGAAAACGAAGGACCTCAACATCAGGTAACTTTGAAGCCATTCTGGATGGGGAAGACCGAGGTCACCTGGGACGAGTACGACCTGTTTGCGTTTAGCCAGGACATCAAAAAAAAGCAGTTGCAGAAAACGGATCTTGCGAAGCAGCCTGAAACCGAAAAGGCTGCCGACGCCCTGACGCGCCCCACGCCACCCTATGCAGATCAAACGTTCGGCTTGGGACACGACGGCCAGCCGGCTCTCTGTATTACCTGGCACGCTGCCATGGAGTACTGCCGCTGGCTTTCTACAAAGACCGGAAAGACCTATCGTCTGCCAACCGAGGCTGAATGGGAGTATGCGTGCCGGGCTGGTTCGAAGACGGCCTACTCATTCGGAGATGCCTCCCAGCTGAAAGATTATGCCTGGTATACGCAGAACTCCGACGGCAAACCGCAGAAGGTAGGCACGAAAAAGCCGAATGCTTGGGGCTTGCATGATATGCACGGAAACGTTGCCGAATGGTGCGTTGATCACTACGATCAGGCCTTCTACGGTACGTTCAAAGCTGGCACGCCGGCCTTATTCCCAGTCCTGCTGCCCACCGACCAGCGTTATTCCCATGTTGCGAGGGGTGGTTCGTGGGACGACGATGTGCCCCTGCTCCGCTCGGCTGCGCGGCGTGGATCTGAAGACGACTGGAGCATGCTGGACCCACAGCAGCCGAAGAGCATTTGGTGGCATACCAATGCCACGTTCGTGGGTTTCCGCGTCGTAAGGCCTTTGGAAGAGCAGGAGAATCTGAAGGGATTGAGGTCGAAAGTGATCAAGAACTAGCTTGATCCACGAAGGACACGAAGTCGGGTCAATGACGAATGACGAAGTTCGAATGACGAATGAATGACGAATGACCAAGATCGAATGTCGGATTCGCTAGGATTTGTTAGTCATTCGTGCTTAGGGTTTCTTTAGGCATTTGTGCTTAGTCATTAGTCATTTCAATCGATCTGTCTAAGTTTGTTGCATCGTTAATCACACTGGAGGATTGGTTATGAATGAAAGCAGTCGGAACAACAAGGCGGTCATCCCGTCGCGACTTTCTCAGGAAGTCCACCGCAGCGGCCGTCGGGGCATCCATTGCTTCGCGTATCGGGAGCATCCCTGCTGTGCACGCAGCAGGCAGCGACCAGATTCGCGTGGGTTTGATCGGATGCGGCGGCCGGGGCAGTGGCGCTGCCGATCAGGTGTTGCGGGCAGCCCCGAACGTGAAGCTGGTGGCGATGGGAGATGCATTCCGCGACCGGCTGGACTCCAGCCGCAAGCAATTGCAGACCAAGTACAAGGACGTGGTCGACGTCCCCGATGAGAGAAGCTTTGTGGGGTTTGACGCCTATGAGAAGGTGTTGGCCTGCGACATCAACTACGTGATTCTCGCAACACCGCCAGGATTCAGGCCGCAACACCTCAAGGCTGCGGTCGCCGCTGGCAAGAATATTTTCACAGAGAAGCCGGTGGCCGTTGACGGTCCTGGCATTCGCACGGTGCTTGGGGCTTTACGAGGAGGCGAACAAGAAGGGATTGTTCATCGCAGCAGGCACGCAGCGCCGCCACCAGGCCAGTTACATTGAGGCAATGAAGCGGATACACGATGGCGCTATTGGCGATATCGTGGCGGGACGTTGCTACTGGAATCAGGGCCCGCTTTGGAACAAAGGCCGGAAGCCCGAGTGGAGCGACATGGAATGGCAGCTGCGGAACTGGCTGTACTTTACCTGGCTATCAGGAGATCACATTGTCGAACAGCATGTCCACAACCTGGACGTGATCAATTGGGCGACCAATAGCCATCCGGTGCGAGCTGTAGGCATGGGTGGTCGGCAAGTGCGAACCAGTCCTGAATACGGCCACATCTTCGATCACTTTGCCATCGATTATGAGTTTGCGAATGGCATGCACGTCCTGAGCATGGCCCGCCAGATCGAAGGTTGCGAGAACAGTGTTTCTGAAGCGTTAGTGGGAACTAAAGGGTCGGTCGACTTGGCCGATCGCCGGCTCTACCAGATCAAAGGTCCCAACAGTTGGCAGTTCAAAGGTAAGGAGCAGGATTCCTATCTGCAGGAGCACACCGACCTCATCGAGGCCATCCGCGCAGCCAAGCCGCTTAACGAACTGAAGAACGTTGCGGAGAGCACCCTCACCGCGATCATGGGGCGTATGTCGGCGTACACAGGCAAAGCCGTCACTTGGGAACAGGCTCTGAACTCAAGCGAAGACTTGATGCCGACCCAGCTGACCTGGGGCAAGCTACCGCTTCCTGCGGTCGCCACGCCGGGACAAACGCAGTTGGTGTGAGGCAGGTTTTGAGGTGTGCCGATCCTCAGGCACACCTCCTCCCTCAAAAAGGGAGTAATCCTTCATTCTCTCTCTTGGCAAAGGCGTAGCCAATTCCCTCATCGTAGTGAAGCTCCGCGTTAACGAACCCAGGTTTCCTGGTGCCGCGAATCCGTTCGCTGACAAAAGCGCTTGGTCGCCGCTGGGGACAGCGGCTCCCACTCTCCAATCCCATTTTCAAAGGAGAAGATTCAGATGATTCCCAAGACTGCGTCCCTCGTTCGTCTGGCGGCCAGATTGTCGACAACAACGCTTTTCGCATCCTGTCTCTTAGCCGCAGATGTTCCGCGACCCGAGCATCCCCGACCTGACATGATGCGGACAGACTGGCAGACGCTGAACGGTTCGTGGGAGTTCGAGTTTGATGACGGCGACAAAGGTCAAGCGGAACGCTGGCACGCGGGAAGTCGAAAATTCTCGAAGAAGATCCTGGTTCCTTATTGTTTCCAGAGCAAGCTTAGCGGCATTGGTGATCCCGCGTTTCATGATGTCGTTTGGTACCGGCGTTCTTTTCAGATTTCCGAGAACTGGCGCTCCAAGCGGGTGTTACTGCATTTTGGGGCTGTGGACTACGAAGCCAAGGTGTGGGTCAACGGAGACTTTGCCGGCAGCCATCGGGGCGGGCACGTTTCCTTCTCGATGGACGTTACGGATCATCTCAAAGCGGGCGCAAATACCATCGTGTTGCGAGCCGTGGGATCCATCCACCGACCGCACAATCCCGCGGGGGAAACAGTACTGGAGAGAAAAATCGGAGCGCATCTGGTACACGCGAACGACGGGCATCTGGCAGCCCGTGTGGATCGAGGCCGTGGATGCGGTTCATGTAAAGAGGTTGCGCATAACGCCCGATGTCGATCGCTCGCAAGTCGGTATCGAAATCTTTATGAGCCGTGTCGCCCCTGACTTGAAGCTGAGGTTGACCGCAAAAAAGGATGGCGTGGTGCAGGCGCGCTCTGAAATCGATCTGACTCAAACGCGCTCAGCTACGACGCTGGCGTTGGAAAATCAGCAGCTTTGGAGTCCGGAACGCCCCAATCTCTATGACCTGAGCGTTGAAGTCGTGTCGGGTGGCAAGGTGCTCGACAAAGTGGACAGCTTACTTTGGTCAGCGAAAGGTGAGCGCCCATGCAGGCAAATTCTATTTGAACAATGCGCCCTACTATCTGAAATTGGTGCTCGATCAGGGCTACTGGCCCGACAGCCTGCTAACGCCACCCACCGACGAGGCGATTCAATACGATATCAAGATGACCAAAGCCTTCGGCCTGAATGGCGCTCGCAAGCATCAGAAGGTGGAAGATCCACGCTGGCTCTACTGGTGCGACAAGATGGGTTTCATTGCTTGGGGAGAGATGGCGAACGCCTACGATTTCAGCGAAGAGTACGTGGAACGCTTCTCCCAAGAGTGGCAAGAGGTGATTGCGAGAGACTATAACCATCCTTCCATCGTGGCCTGGGTTCCGATCAACGAGAGTTGGGGTGCCCGTCAAATCCTGACGAGCACGGTTCAGCAGGAACACGTCAAGAGCCTGTATCACCTCACACGCTCACTCGACCAATCGCGCCTGGTGGTTGACAATGACGGTTGGGAGCATACCGACGAAACCGATCTGTTCACTTTGCACGACTATGCGCGTACGGGCGCAGGACATGGCGGCGAAGTACAAGATTCTCGAAACAGATCCTGTGCGCGTCCCACGCAACGGTCGCGAAGCCTTGGCTTTCGGTTACAAATACAATGGCACGCCGTTCATGATGACAGAATTTGGCGGGATCGCTTATCGGGTCGGAACGCCTTTGGCAGAAAATGAATGGGGCTACTCGGGAATCGAGCCTACGAAGGAAAAGATGCTGGATCGCTTACGCGGACTCGTGAAGGCTTTGCGGGCAAACACTGCTTTTTCCGGTTATTGCTACACGCAGTTGACTGATGTGGAGCAGGAGATTAACGGGCTTATGACGTATGATCGAAAGCCAAAGGCCTCGCCTGAAGAGTTTGCTGAAATCTTTAACCTGCAGTAAGAAGCTGGAAAGTGCCGCAATAACTCCTAGCGAAAGACGATCCAGCACATCAACGCCGTAGCGGCAAGCAACGCTCCCCAAAGCCTGGAGTCTCCCAGAAGTGTCGAACTGGGCACGCCCTGAGCGTCGGTCCATTCAAAGCAGACTCCTTCGACCTGCTGCTTGTCTGGAGGCCTCGTGTTCAGACTCACCAGCACCATGACGGCGATGCTCACCAGGAATGCCAGAAACGACCGGTGCATGAACGAGGCCATGATTGGAGTTTGCAAGAAGGGAATGAGCCCTCCCTGAGGTGCCATGATGCTGTCCATCAGCATGAGGCCACCCAACGCCACGCCAAAGCCCATCGCTGCCAACGCTCCTGCGTTCGTCGCCCGCTTCCACAAGATGCCTGTCAACAGGGCGGCTGCCATTGGGAGCCCCATGTAGGCTGAGACCACTTGCAGATACTTCCACAGCGTATCGGCTTGTCCAATCACGGGCGCCCAAAGAATACCGGCCACCATTACGACTGCCGTCGTTCCTCTGCCGATCCAGATCTGGGTATCCTGTCCCGGTGGCACCTTGCTGAAGCGCACGACGAAATCATGCGTCACCAGAGTTGCGGCCGAGTTGGAGATGCTGGAGAGCGAGGACATCAAAGCGGCCAGAAGACCCGCCAGAATCAAGCCTCGGAGCCCCGCCGGGACGAGTTGACTCACCAGCGTTGGATAGGCAGCATCATGGGCAATGTTGGGATAGAGCGCCGCGGCGATTGCGCCCGGCAGGACGAAAATGAAGACAGGCAGAATCTTGAGAAACCCTGCGAAAATCGCACCCTTCTTTCCTTCTTCGATGCTACGTGCCCCCAAAACACGCTGGACGATTACCTGGTCCATGCACCAGTAGAACATGCCTCCAAAGTAGTTGCCAAAAATGAACCCCGTCAAAGGATAGTCGGGATCGGTCATCGGCTTCGCCATGTGCAGAAATCCTTCGGGCACACGGCTGGCGACGCCCGACCAGCCGCCTGCTTCGTTCAGTGCCACGAAAGTAAGAAAGACCGAACCCAACAGAAAGATGACAGTCTGGAAAGCATCGGTGTAGACGACCGCTGCCAGGCCTCCCGCGGCTGTGTAGAGAGCCGTGAAGATCCCGATGCCCCACATGACGGCTTGCATGTCCCAGCCGAACAGTGTGTGCACCACCAAAGCGCCAGCCCACAGGGCAATGGAGATCTTGGTCAGGACAATCATCACCAGGAAGTAGGCTGAGAGCACCGTGCGTGCCGTCAAGCTGAAACGTCGTTCCAGGAACTCCGGAATGGTGTATATGCGAGTCTTAAGGTATTGAGGAACAAACACGAAGGCGAGCGTCAGAAGGCAGAAGCAGGCCATCCATTCGAAACCGCCCACGGCAAGCCCTACGCGGTGCGCTTCTCCGGCGAGGCCCACGAGATGTTCGGCACTGATGTTGGTGGAGAAGAGCGAGGCGCCCAGAATTGGCCAGGTAAGCCGCCGACCCGCCAGAAAGTATTCTTCACTGGTTTCTTTTCGTCTGGCAAAGGAAAGACCAATGAGAAGGGTGACCAGCAAATAGCCCGCGATGGTGATCAGATCGAGCGTGTGAAGTGAGGTCAATGTAAAGGTCCCGGTAGGAAGTCGTGGCGCTGGTAGCGGGGGATCTGGAGTTTTTACATTTGAGACACACGAAAAGAATTTAGGCTCCCCTCTCCCGCGCTGGGGAGAGGGCCTAAGAGATTGAAAAGAGCGCGTCAGGCCAGTTTCAGTGACCCCAAAACTTAAAACCCGCGCGCGAGCAGCGATTGGTTATGGGCCCTGAGATCGCCGCTGAGGACAGCGGCTCCGACTCTCGCTGGCTATTTGGTGTGCTTTTTCAGGAAGGCGATTGTCCTGGGCCAGGCAGCTTGGGTCGCTTTCAGATTTGCGCCATCGCGGCCGCTTTGAGCTCGCAGAAATCCATGGCCGGCCCCTTTGTAAATCTCGACTTCGTAGGTCTTGTTCAGCTTCTTCATTTCGGCTGTGGCCGGCTCGATGGTTGCATTGACGCGAGCATCATCCTCGCCGTAAAGACCTAGGACGGGTGCTTTGATAGCCGCGAGGGTCGGTGTTTCCGGCGAGGTGCCGTAGTACACAACGGCTGCATTGAGTCCCGGTTGTTTGGTTGCATATTCGTAGCTTCTGGCGCCTCCCCAGCAATAGCCAATCGTGGCAGTCTTCTTGTTTCCAGCGGGGATCTTCACAGCGTAGTCGCGAACGGCATTCAGCCCCGTCAGCACCTCTTCCGGTGTTAGTCCTCGTACCGCCTTCACCACGTCGTCCCGGCTCGAAATGGAGTCCGTGCATCCGCCATTCGGCCCTTTGCCACAAATGAGATCAGGGGCAACCGCGATGAATCCATCCTCTGCCAACTGGTCGGCGACACCCCGAATCCAATCGCTCAGTCCGAAGATCTCATGAATGACGATCACGACCGGAGCCTTGTCCTTGCGTTCGGGATAGACCACCCAGGTGCGAATGGGTTTCTTGTCTCCCCCGAGCTTGATGTCAACATACTCACCGTGCCGCGGAGATTTCTCAAGTGATGCTTTGGCATTCTCTTCCCCCGCCGGCAGCTTCTCATCGACAGGAGCCGGAGAGGCAGATGCCGCTTGAAAGTGCATGATCGCGTGCTCGGCGTGCGGGTCTTTCTGATCCTTGGCCTGCAGTGTCTGCGTCAAAAGCAGAATCGAGACTGTGAGGATTGATCTATGAAGATTCATCTCATTCTCCTTGTTAGAGGTTCAATTCGGGCAGTTCTCCCTCTTGCCCAAAACCAATACAAACGCACTTAAGAATTTGACAGATTGGGGGCAACTCCAACCACTGGGTAAGCCAGTGGCACGCGGCGTTCCCGGCCCCTTGAGATACCGACCGCTTCCGCGGTCTGGAATTCGGTATCTCCCCAATCGCTTTCGCCAACCACTGGCTCACGCCAGAGTGGTTGGGTTCAGACCGATGTAAAGTTACTTATCGGGTTTGTATTAGTTCGGGTCTCAGATGCCAACCAACCTAACACGTTCGTCATACAGTGCGGCACCTTCGCCAAGATCGGTGGTTCGAGCTCGCAACAAGGCATTGGCGCAGCGCCCATCCCGGTAATGTCCACCTTTGGGGATGATGGCAACATCCGGGCGTTGCTGCGCGTCATGACGAAGTCGGACGGTCATCGAGCCGATTGCCGATTCCATCCGGCACAGAGCCCCGTCCTCAATGCTGCCGGCTGCGTCCGGATGCACGGTAACCGTTGCAGGCCCTTCCTGAGGTGTCGCCCAGTGGGATGATTGAGATTTCTCCGTCGAAAGCGACATCATGAACAGCGGAAACTCCGGATTGTCTCGAGCAGCCACTGGTGTTTCGGTCATGAGGTTGACTTTGCCTGTTGCCGTTGGGAATCTACGGTCGGCGAACAGCACCTTCTTGGGGAGTGGATTCCGCACCACGCCAGCCTCCAGTGTTTCCAGTGTGATGCCGTGGGGCGCCAGTTTCGGGGCGATGAAGCGCCGTTTCCAATCGCTGGCAGTTCCAGCCATAACCTCGGCCAGACCCACTCGCTTGGCGAGTTCCTGAGATATTTCCAGGTCGCTCTTAACTCCCTCGGGAGGCGCGACGACGGGCTTGGCGACGCCAATCCAGTGGTGACCGTAGGAACCGAGCAGATCGTCGGCTTCCAGCAGAGTCGTGGTCGGCAATACCAGATGAGCGAGCCGGGCTGTGTCGGTCAGAAAGGATTCGACCACAACCACAAAGTCGCGAGTGCTGAGGGCCTTGATAGTGGTTTCCGATTCCGGGAGCATTGTGACGGGATTTCCTGCGGTGACCCAGACAGCCCGAATCGGAGGGTCGGACAAACGGAGAACCTCAGGTCCGAACAGTGGCTCGCACACCGTGCGCGGCGCGGCCTGCTTGCCGCGAATGAACGAAGTGTCGAACGCCCCACGGCGTTTGAAGTAAAACGAAACGCCGCCGCCGGGAATACCGATGTTTCCCGAAATCGCACAAAGGGCATCAAGAGCTCGAACGATGGCGGCGCCGTTGACGCGCCGACCCATGCCCCAGCCCACCAGGATGGCGGTGGGTTTGTCAGAGCCCAGGCGGTGTGCCAGGTCGTACGCAGATTCCTCGCCCACGCCTGCTTGCAGGCACCAGTTCTCGGTGGTTTCCCGCATCGTCAGGTTGCGAAATTCGTCAAGGTGGTCGCAATAGGCTGACGCCTCTGGATCGATCCAGTTCTTCTCAAAGAGAATTCTCGCCACGGCCATCGCCAGGGCAAAATCGCCGCCGGGCCGAGGCTGGACGAACCGCTCGCTGAGGGCGGCTGTCTTGTGATGGACGGGATCGATTAGCACCAGCTTCGCACCTTTCGCTTTGGCATCCATGAGAACAGGCACGGTGTGCGGGCTGGAAGTGAAGACATTTTTTCCCCACAGAAGAATGTTTTTGGAGTTGAGCAGGTCGAAGATATCGTGGCTTTCCTCCTCGCCGAAATCCAGTGACTGCGCGGCGTCTCCTGCCCCTGAGCAAATGTCTCCTCTTTTCGTGGTGACCGGACCGAACTTCTCGAAAAAGTAGTCCGAGAGGTGCTTTACCAGACCTAGCGAACCGCCGCTTCGATAGTGAAATATCGCCGCCGGTCCAGACTCCTTGCGAATCGTCGTCAGCCGATCAGCCGCCAAATCCAGTGCCTCGTCCCAGGAAATCGGATGAAACTTCCCATTGTGCCGGATCAGCGGGGAAGTCAGACGCTCCTGTGAGTACTGAGTGGAAAGGAAAAGACTGGTCCGATAGCAGAGAAAACCACGGGTGATGGGATGTTCCTTGTCACCTCGAATCTTTGTGATTCGTCCGTCTTCAACGGTAGCGACGATGCTACAGGCATCCGGACAGTCACGGTTGCAGAGAGTCTTTCTGATTTCGATCATCCTGTGCGGAGTATACCACTGTCGGCAGACTGTTCAGTGGCAGTGGAGGCAACGAAATTCCTAGAGATACTGATCTCGTGGTCCGTCACGGATACAACAAGAACTTCTTCCTAACGATTTCAAATTCTTTAAGATCCTTCTGCCAGGTCGACATGATCTCGGCTGCAGGCTGGTTCCGCTCCATTGCTTTTCTGACCGTGTCGGTTCCGGCCAACCGGTCGAAGTGGCTACTCTTGAACTGAAATTGCTCCGGATAGTTCCGACGGATGTCTTCGATGATCGTAAGAGCCGTCGGTAGGGGGCGGAACGACTTGCGATCGGCCACGTGGAGCTGTACTCCTTGACAGGTCTCCCCGGAAAACTTCGAGAGTGTTGGTGTGAACGCGATGGGGCGAAACAGGACGCCCGGAAGCGCCAGTGTGTTGAGTCGCTCGGCAAGTTTGATGCCATCAATCCAGGGCGCTCCCACGATCTCGAAAGGTGTGGTCGTACCACGGCCCTCCGAGAGGTTCGTGCCTTCGATGAGACACATTCCCGGATAAACGATCGCTGACGCCATCGTGGGAATGTTGGGCGACGGCGGAACCCAGACGAGGTTCGTCTCTTCGTACCACTGGGCGCGTGTCCAATGCTTCATTTTCACGACGGAGAGTTCAAGATCCAGCTTGAGATCTGGTTTTGATCCATCCGGCCAGTTCGCCCGGCGTGAGTCCGTAGCGAACGGGAATGGCAAAAGCACCGACAAAGGAACGGAAAGTGAGGTCCAGGACCGGGCCCTCGATGATTTCCCCTCCTAGCGGGTTGGGGCGGTCCAGCACAATGAATGGGATTTTTCGCTCTGCCGCCGCCTGCATGCATTCACCAAGAGTAGAAATATAGGTGTAGAAGCGGCTGCCAATGTCCTGAATGTCGTAAAGCAGCACGTCGACGTCTTTGAGCATTTCAGCAGTTGGGCGCCTTGTCTCTCCATACAGGCTGTGTATGGGGACGCCGGTCTTGGCGTCGATGGCGCTGCGAACTTTCTCGCCGGCTTGGGCAGCGCCACGAATGCCGTGTTCCGGTGAAAACAAGGCGGTGAGCTTGACTCCAGGCGCCGACGCGAGCAGGTCAATGTCATGCCGAAGCTTGCGATCCACTCCACTATGGTTCGTAATCAAGCCGACTCGCTTGCCGCGAATCAAGGTCAACTGTTCCGAGAGCAGCACTTCGATGCCCGGGATCACCGTTTGCTGGTTTGCTTGAGTGAGCAAAACAAACGCGAAGACGAGAGTTAGAACTGTTGTGAACCTCCCCGCAAAACCTACCCGGTTGTAGTCTCGCCTAGTAGTCGATCTCGGCGCGTGCATGTGAACTAGCCTATCAATTCCCCTTGTTGCGGGCAATTTGCTTTGACCGGTTTCGAGATTTCTCATAGCATCCGGGACGATTCAAGCTTGCGATGAAAATGAAGATTCTGAACACCGAACTTCGGCTGGTGCAGGGAGACATCACTGAACTGGACGTGGATGCCATCGTCAACGCCGCCAATGCTCAGTTGGTTCTGGGAGCGGGTGTGGCTGGAGCGATTCGGCGAAAAGGCGGTCCACAGATTCAGTTGGAGTGCGATCAAATCGGTGGAACGCCTGTAGGGACTGCAGTGATCACAGGCGGGGGTCTTCTGAGAGCCAGGCACGTCATTCATGCGGTGGGGCCTCAGATGGGTGAAGGGAGCGAAGACGTGAAGCTCAAGGATGCTACGTTGAACAGTCTGAAGGTCGCAGACGAGAACAGGCTTCGGAGTATTGCGTTCCCCGCGATTAGCACGGGAATCTTTGGCTTCCCGCTTGATCGCTGTGCCCGGATCATGGTTGCGACAGCGGTGGAATTCCTGAAGCGACCGACTAGCCTGACCCTCGTCATATTCTGTCTCTTTTCTGCAGATGCGTTTGCCGTATTCCAGGCGGAGATTGAAGGCGTTGAACGACAGGACAGGAAGGAACCTTGAAAACATCAACGACACAGCCTGCTGAGGCCGTTGCCCAGTCCGATGAGCTAAAGCGTGATCTTGGCCTCACGGACTGCGCGCTGCTCGTCATTGGTTCGGTGATCGGCTCGGGGATTTTTCTTACGCCCGGTAATATCGCTCGCACCGTCCAGAGCGTGGAGAGCGTTTTCCTGGTGTGGGTAGCCGGTGGCATTCTCAGCCTGTTTGGAGCACTAGCCTACGCGGAGTTGGGTGCCATGTTTCCGCGGGCTGGCGGTATCTACGTTTTCTTGCGAGAGGCCTATGGTCCGCTCACTGCCTTTCTCTACGGCTGGTGCACTTTCTTTGTGATGCAGAGTGGTTCTGTGGCGACCCTGGCAGCAGGATTTGCAATTTATCTCGGATACCTTCTTCCCGTGTCTCCGGTGATGGCCAAACTTTGTGCGATAGCCATGATCGGATTCTTGACGGTGATCAACTGCCTTGGTGTGCGTTCGGGCGCCCGAGTCCAAAACATCCTGACAGTGATTAAGATGGGGTCGCTCATTGGAATTTCTATCGTTCTTTTTTCGATGAGCGGTGGAAGCTTTCAGCATTTCTCCTACAGGCCGGCTTCCTCTGTCACGTTTTCCTGGAGTGCTGTGGGCATTGCCATGATTGCCGTCCTGTGGGCCTACGAAGGGTGGCACGTCCTCACTTACAACGCAGGTGAGGTTAAGAATCCGAAGAGGAATCTAACAGGCGGGTTAGTCTTGGGCACTGCGACCGTAATTGTGCTCTACCTAACCGTGAATCTTGCATATCTCTATGCATTGCCGTTTGAGAAGATCATAGGGTCTCGTCGTCTGGCATCAGATGCCATGGAGCTGGCGATGGGGCCATTTGGGGGAACTCTCATCGCGGTTGCGATTCTGATCTCCATCACCGGAGCCACAAATAGCAACACAATGGGAGGGCCGCGGGTCTACTTCGCGATGGCACGCGAAAGCCTCTTCTTCAAGCCGTTTGCCTACGTTCATCCCCGATACGTTGTCCCGACAGTGTCGATTGCGCTTCAGGGCGTCTGGGCAAGCGTTCTGACGTTAGTAGGCAGCTTCGATCAACTATTTAGTTATGTCATTTTTGTTGCCTGGATTTTCTATGGCCTGGGTGGTCTTGGTGTTCTGGTGTTGCGCCAGACCAGGCCGAACGTCGAGCGGCCTTACAAGACTTGGGGATACCCGGTTGTACCGTTGCTGTTTGCTTTCGGGGCGTTCCTGATCGTGGCGAACACGATGATGAACGACTTCAAGAACTCTTTCTGGGGATTAGTAGTCGTGTTCACTGGGCTGCCAGCGTACTTTTATTGGCAGCGGAAAAGAAGGCTCACTGCGGAGACGCAGTGACGCCGAGAGTCTCACCGGTTAGGCTTGCTCACTTTACCCCCTCCGTAACTCTTCCGTGATGTCCTCGGCTGCTTTCCTTGCCTGGTCCACTGCAGTTGGCTCAAAAGAAATGGCTGCGACAACCGGATGTCCACCTCCGCCATAGCGTTCGCAAATGGCGGCGAGGTTGTGTTTACGCTGGGCCGTGGTCCAGGGATTCCACCCGACGCTCACCTTCATACGCTTCGGGCTTTGCATCAAGCTGACTGTGTAGTTAGCTTCGGGGTAGAGATAGTAGGGGATGAACTTGTTGTAGCCTTCCAGGCCCGTCTTGGTTAGATCAAAGTACAAGACGCCCTTTTCGAAGCGGGAAGCGTCCCGAATGATTCGGATATTCTCTCCATGCCTCCTTGCGATCGGCTCGTATCGATTGAGCACATCCTGCTGGGTCGCGACGACGTTCAAGGGTTGCCTGGCGAGCTGCCGGATGATGCTGTGACGAAAATCGGGCTCATTGCTGGCTTCAATGACCGCAGCCAACTTCTGGGCTGGTTCGCCAACTTCCACAGCCGTCTTGGCGTCGCGATACATGGCTCCGTCGATGATGTCAGCCCAGTGGACCAGTTCAGAGAGTTCAGGACAGTCAAAGCCAAATCGCTCCCTGGCGACGGTAGCCAACAACTTCGTGCAGGATTTATATGACGTGTCGTAAAACTTCTTGCCGCTGCGGTCCTGGCGGAAATGCTTTTCGTCCTCCGGGGTGAGAAAAGCACTGTGATGATGGTCGAACCACCAGGTTAGTCGATCGGAACTGGCGTACTTGAAATCGACGATCGCATTTTCCTCCGCTGCGAATAGGCCATCGTGAAACTGCTCACCCGCCTGATGGGCCATCCCGATCAAGGTGACGTCTGATTTCGGGTTCAGCTTGTCTCTGTAGAATCGCAGGAACACGGCAGCGGACGAAGCGCCATCAAAACAATTGTCATGGAACATGAGATTGAGTGTCATGAATCTCCGATAGGAATCGTTTTCGTCGTCTTAGTCTTCGAACAACTCTTCTAGCACGACGAACGAGGAATCATTTGAAGGCCGCAGGATCCCCGGGCGATCGTTCATCCTGGACCCTCTTCACAAACGGCAGACGCAACGCGGGCCACGGAGCCCTGAGGGCCTGTCTAAGTGACGCAGGGAAAGCTACACCCATACCGCCCCGCCGGTTCGCACCCCTTCTTTAGGTTCGAGGCCCCCACAGAATCACGCTTGCTCCGGCGAGACAGATCAGAGCTCCGGCGGCATCCCAACGATCGGGCTGCATGCCCTCTGCCATCCACAGCCACGCCAGAGAACTTGCGATGTAGACACCACCGTAGGCGGCAAACGCACGGCCTGCATAGGAAACATCGATGCGAGTCAAACACAAGGCAAAGAGCACGAGGCTGCCGGTTCCGACCAGGCTCCACCAAGCAGGGCGTCCAAGTCGCAGCCAAGCCCAAAAGGCAAAACAGCCTGCGATCTCAAAGAACGCCGCCATCCAAAAGAAAGCGACCGTTTGCATTTGCATATGACTCGCGCTTTCAGGCTCTTTCCATTCAGCCGCTAGTGGAAGTGGTTGGCGGAGCCTTGATTAGTATCGCTCGCAGGAATTCTTGGGTACCCTCTGGCCCGGACACTTCCAACCACAAAGGTCCCCCGCCGGGCTCAAACGTGAGACGGAAGCGTAGGAATTTGCAGCATCGCCGCTCAGTATCGATGACAGAAACAAGCTCGTTCAGCAATCCATTGGTTTCACGAAAACCCCAGCGGAATCCTCCGGGGATTGTCTCTTGCGAGTCGGCTCTGCTCAGAAGCCCGGGCAGGAGTTCGCTGCGACGAGTCGCCAGTTCGGTCTCGCTCAAAGTGCAAACTATCGGCTCTGGCAAGGGCAGATTACCTTCGCTCATCATTCTCTTCTGGCATTGCCGATTCAAGCCGGCTTGGGCACGTTCAACTTCCCCTTCACCGCAAGGAGGCTCAGGCTGAAAGCAACAGCCATGAATAGACTCCCCGTCAGGTAAGGATATTGGAAGCCGAAAGCATCGAATGTGAAACCACCCCAGACAGGCCCCAGAATTCGCGCCAGACTTGCCAGTGACTGGGCGACACCGAGAATCCCACCTTGGTCCTCAGCGCTCGCGGCTTGGGAAATCAGACTGGAAATCGACGGATTCGTGAAACCGTGCCCCCCGACGAGAACAACTAGCACGAACAACAGGGACTTCAAGCCCAGGGAATACGGTAACAGGCCCAAGCCGAAGATCATACAGAATAGGCCCACTGAGATCATGCGTCTTTCCCCGAGTGTTCTGGCCAGCCTTCCTGTTAGCCCACCTTGAACAATAGTTATTAGAATCCCGATGTATGCAAAAAGATACCCGTTGGCTCGTGCATCGAAACCAAATTTTCGGGCAGTCATCAGGGCAAAAGTGGCCTCCAGATTGGCGAAAGCAAAAGTAGAGATAAAGAACAAAAGGAGGAAAACACCGAGTTCAGGGTGCTGGAGGCCGGTCTTCATCCGCTGCCAATTCAACCCAGATTCTGTCTGGCGAATCTGTTGCGATGGATTTCGCGATTCCGGAAGCAGCCACCAGGCTGCTGCGAAATTTCCAATTGCCAATGCAGATGCGAAGAAAGCTGGAACTGCGTAGCCGTATTGGCTGAGTATCCCGCCGATGGCAGGACCCACGGTGAATCCAAGTCCGTAGGCCGCACCGATCAGTCCCATGCCTTTGGCGCGGTTTTCCCGTTGTGTTGAATCGGCAATGTAGGCCTGTGCCGTGGAAATGTTTGCGCCAGCGATGCCGGCAAGAATTCTTGAGAGGAACAACACTGGTAAGGACTGAGCCATCGCAAACGTGAGGTAGGAGATCGACGAGCCTAACAGTCCGGCCAGAATCACCGGCCGGCGTCCCACGCGGTCCGAAAGGCGGCCCCATACGGGCGCGAACAACAATTGCATGAGCGAGAATGAAGTGGACAAGAGACCCACCAGCAAAGCGTTGGCACCGAAATGCTCGGCGTAAAACGGAAGGAGAGGTAGGACGATGCCGAAACCAATGAGATCGATGAAGACAGTGACAAACAGGACAACCAGCGGGGATTTCTTCATGATGATAGGCAGGCTTCGAAAGACGGCAGGGTTCGAGCCTAGTGAATTCTTACCGAGGTTCCTCCAAAAACGTCAATTACGGAGCCGGTCATGATGGATGAATCCGGCGACGCCAGAAAAACTGCCACTCGTGCGACGTCGGCAGGCTTAAGGCGGGTTGAAAGTGGTGTGGGTAAAGCCTCAGGCTCATCGACCCAGTTGGACTTCACCTGTCCCGGGCAAATTACATTCACGTTGATATTGTGGTCGATGACTTCGCGCGCCAGTGCCTGAGTCAAGCCAATCACGCCAAATTTTGATGCACAATGAGCTGCCAGGTTCGCGTCCCCGATCTTGCCGTGAATCGAAGAGATATTGATGATGTTCCCCTCTTTCTGTTTCACCATTCCGGGCAGCACTGCTTGGCAGCACAGAAAGATTCCTTTCAGATTGGTGTCAATCGTATCGTCCCAATCCTTGAGGCTCAGGTCGAGAAACCCCTTGTAGATAAAAACCCCGGCGTTATTGACGAGGATCTGGATCCTTCCAAACCGCGCCAAGGCTTCTTCCACAACATGACGTACGTCGGACGGTTTGGAAACACTGGCGCGGACAACCAATGCCTCTCCACCCAGCGCAAACACTTCGTCAGCCACTTTCGCCAAGGTTTCCTGCGTTCGACCCACCAGGACAACCGAGGCGCCTTCCTGAACGTAGGCCAAGGCGATGGCCCTGCCGATACCTGTTCCCGCACCTGTAACGATGGCAACCTTGTCCTTTAGTTTCATGAATAGGTGGGGGAGCCTTGGTTGAGATCAAGCCCAGCGGCAAGATTCAGCCTCGAGCAAGCTGTAGACTCTAGCAGACGCTCTGAAGCTGGTACAAGCGGTTTCCGCGAGATGTCTCCTCACGGCTGTGACTCGCTGTATAGAGGAGAGAATAGAGGGAAGGATATGCGAGGGATTCGATAGTTGTTACTTCATCTCGGCACTGGCCGCACGCGTCACCCGTTCGATACCTTCGAGGGATCCATTGTTGAGCCCTTTGTACAGGGCTTCCAACTGCGTACGCGCGTTCTTAGAGTAAGGCTTGTTCAGCAGTGCGGCCTTGGCGAGATTCCTCATTGCACTGGTGGTATCCTGAGCGGCCCAAAAGCTCATACCTAAATAGTAGTAGGCTTCATCATTGCCGGAGAAGTACTTTAAGCTGTTGTTGTAGGCACCGACAGCCGCCGCGTATTGTTTTCGGTCGTAAGCATTTCTGCCAATGATCGAGTAGGATCTGCCTTTTTCCTGCGCCCATTGTGCAGCGGAATATCCCGTCGGGGTCTCACCGTCACCATAAGCGGACATCATCTTCTGGCAATACGCCGCAGCCTTGGGAATGTTCTTTTGGCCCCCATAATAGTAGGAGAGTTTTGCGGAGTAGAAGAAGGCGTCCTTCGCAGACATTTCAGGGATGCACTTCTCGGCGTAGCTCACGAACTTGGCATCGTTCTTCAGCTGGTCGAAGGAGTAGGCCAGCAGTTGCGCGACCTCTTTGCTGGGTTTGGCCTGGTAGAACGGCTCGCCAAACTTCACGGCTTTTGCGTAGTCCTTGTTGGAATAAAACGCTTCGGTGGCCAGACCGAGTGCAGCAACGTCGCCGGGTTTCAGTTCCAGGAAACCTTCGGCCGCTGGCGCCAGCGAAGGCATGTCCTTTTGCTGATAGAGCTGATTGAGCAACGCCGAGTAGGCTGCGAGCGCGTGCTCGTTGAGTTTTGAAGTCGGGTGGCCCTTGATGAACTGGCTGAGGCCGGCTGCGCGAGCTTTTAGGTCGGGCAGATTGAAGGCAGTCTGAAACTGGTCATACTCCTCTTTTGTGTAGCCCACTTCTGGGACAGGCTTCTTAGCTTGCTTCTCCGCTTCTTCAATATCGACCGCTTCCTGCTCCTTTGGCTCATCCTTCTTTTGCTCGTCTTTCTTCTGTGCCGGGGCATCCTGAGATGCGGCCAGCGCCGCGTCTGTACTATTCAGACCGAGAATTACCATCAGAAGAATCACAAAGAATTGCAGTTTCATGATGTCCTCCCACGTGTGAGAGCCAAAAGCGCTGGAAGCCGCGCAGACGGCAGACCTTCACGCCTAGCAAGAGTTGATGAAGTGGGGTGATTATGGAAGGTTGGGATTTGGGTGTCAACAGAAAATCCGTCGGTCGAGTCAACCCGCGCGAAGCTCAGCCAAAAGTTACACGCCACACGCAAATTTTCCCTAGGCGGTGCCCTCCGAGCCGTGTCACAGCATCCACTGTTTCCAGTAAGATGGCCGTCCAGAGAGGAGTTCGAGTCAATTGCATGGTTGGTAACAAAGCTGCTCGGTTCAAAGCGCAACTATTAAATCCACAATCTCATCGAAGCCTCCGGCTTCGATGGGGCCCCCCAACCATCGCGGCTTCATCAGAGGTCGCGATGGTCCCCCCTACGCATTGTTGCAACCCTGGGTTGAATGACAACCGTGAAGATGCCCGCAAAATCTGGGGTTTCGAAGCAAATGTGGGCGGAAATCCCATTGACAAGGGGATTTCGCTGATGTATAACGCCGATGCGTCTGTGAGACGGCGTTTCAAAAGACCCCAATGCACAATTTATCAAGGAGAGGACAACGTGAATAAAGCAGACCTGATCGAGAGAATCGCAAAGGATGCTGGCATCAACAAGACCCAGGCTGACGCTGCCATCAACTCGGTACTGTCAGGAGTTGAGGGCGAGTTGAAGAAAGGTGGCCGCGTTACTTTGGTCGGGTTCGGCACCTTCTCCGTGGGCTCACGCAAGGCCAGAACAGGTCGCAACCCTCAGACCGGGAAACCGATCAAGATTGCGGCCAAGAAAGTTGCCAAGTTCACCCCTGGTGCGGAGCTGAAGGCTGCCGTCAATAAGAAGAAGTAGTTCTTTCTTTGCTCAAGGGCAGTGCAAACTGCCCTTTTCTCCCTCCCCTCATAATTGCTGCCACCAACCCTTTCCTGGTCCCCGGCCTCTCGTGTTTCCCGAGCTTGACGAGGCTGTCCCCACAGACCTGTCTAGCGGTGTCAGCAGTAGGGTGACACTTTTGTCAGTGTGCCTCCAAGAACGTACCCAAGCCCCCAACGTGGGTGCCTGCCATACATTGAAAATACTTGGGTTGTGGGCTCTTGGAAGGGAAGGGCTTTGGAGGCCTATTTGCAATATCTGAAGGCAACTGTGCTAGGGCTTTAATAGCCCGAGACCTTTTTCAGGGTAAGTGGGTTCAATCCCACTCATTGTCCTTTCCAAAAGGGCCGGGATTTCGATTCCGGCCCCTCTCCTCCTACGCAGCAGGTTCTTCCTAACGAATCGTGATTGGAAACAATCCTTGAGGTGCTTCGGAAGGGCTTTATCGCAGCGGCTCCACAACCAGGTTTCGAATAGTCGCTTGTTCAATCGCACTGGCATTAAACCCAAACCGCCCGTGGTTGAAAGTGTCATCGTTCCAGGCATCCACCTGAATGCCGTCAATGTAGTGTGTGATCGTGTTCCCACGAACAGTCACCGTCACCTTGTAATAATCCTTGTTACGGACCTTGATGGAAAGGGGGGTAACTCCAGCGGCACCCGGCGCATCCTCGCGCTTCAGGGAGTTTAGGTACTGGGCATCCATGCGAATGTATTTCACCAAGGAGTTTTTCGGAATCGCTCTTGCCTTTTCCGACCCGAGTTTGAAGAGATAGAAGTTGTTGGAATTCTGCGCGCGCAGCACCCATCCGGCCGATTCCTTGTTCACCTTCACTTCGAATTCAACCTTATAGTTGTCCCACTGCTGCCCTTTCTTCAGGAATCCCAAACCCTGAACACGCAGCGCCGAGACATCCTTGTCTTTGACGATCTCCCAGGTTCCTGGTGCATCCCACTTATCCAAAGGGCCAATGAAGGTTTCATGGACAGGTTCAGCACGTCGGGCGGCTTGCTGTTGGCGGAGGGCTTCTTCCCTCAGCCTGGCTTGGCGCAGTTCTTCTTCTCGCTTGGCCTGCGCCTGTTTCCGTTTTTCCTCCTCCAGACGGGCTGACTCCAACCGTTTTTGCTCTTGCTCCTGCTTAAGGGCTGCAGCAGAGGCTTCGGCTTCTTGCTTCTTCCTTTCTTCCTCCACCTTCCGGGCGGCCTCCAGTTTCTTGGGATCCGCCGGCGAGGAACCCAGCGCTACCAATTGTGCATGCGCCTCGGCGTTGGCTGCGCGCCATTCACTAATCAGGGCTTCCTTGTCTTTCAACCACGCTTCTGATTGATCGCTGTATACGGCGATATCATCGCTGGTTTCTCTTGTTCCGTCGGGCCCAGCCGAGCGTATGACGAAGGTCTTGTTGGTCACATCGACAAGATAGAGGATGCTTTGGCCCCAACCATCCTGGATTTCTGCCGGATTGGCGTAGGTTCGATTCAGGCTGGTAAGCGTGGGGGGTAATGCCTTTCTAGTTTTGCGATACTGCTCGACCGCTTCGAGAATGGCGGCGATTTTTCCTACGGTGGCTCGCGTTGCTTCGGTTGCCGCAGGCGTCGGCTCAGGCGGTTGGAGAACCGCTTCAATTGGAGCCGGTGGCGGGGTTGGCTTGCCTTCTTTTCGACGCATCAACTCAAAACCGATGATCGCCGCAACCACCAGGATTGCGACCACACTCACCACGATCAATTTCTTCGAGGGCGCCGAGGCAGGCCGGTCGGTTTGAGGTTCACCCGGGGCCTTGTCGGAGTCCACTCCCTTCAACGCCTCCTTCAATTCGCGAAGAATGGTTTCTTCTTCCTCCTTAGCCGAGGTTGAAACCGCCAATTTGTCGTCCGCGTCGCTCGGCCTACGCTCTGGAACAGTCGCTCCGGCAAGCCGCGCTCCGCATTTGGTGCAGAAAGCATTGCCGCTTGCCTGTTCTGATCCGCATTGAAAACATCTCATAAATGAATCTCCAGCGCTTCAACCTTTCGTTGCTGATAGGTTAGCACAACAGGTTCAACTGTTGCCCCAGCACTGTCTATTTACCCTTACCAGAATCATTGATTCAAGGTGTCTGCCGATTGATCGCTTCCAAGGGTGTTATAGATCGATCCGGCAAATGTAACCTGCGTCAGGGCTCCCGGAATCCACGGCGCCAGGCGCGATGCCTGCGTCGCAATAATAGAGGTGGCCTTGGTAAAGGCACATGCCGTGAGGATCGGGATCTGACGGCGAGAGGACGACAGCTTCGAGAATGCGGCCATTCTTTGCAGATAGCTTATGTATGATGCGGTCGGTGGAGTGCATGCACCAGATGGTACCGCGGTCCCAAGCGAGCCCGTGGGCCCTGCCGAGATGCACGGGAATCTGATGGATAAGGCGAAAATCTCGAGGATCTACCAGAGACAATTTCTGCAGTTTAAGTGAAGTCACCCACAGCTTTCCTTCGGCGAACTCCAACCCATGCACTCCGCCTCCTCCGGGAATTGGGTATCTCGCAAGGGTTTTGCCGTTTGCTGGGTCCACTTTCAAAACTTCTCCCGTCGTGGCATCGGTGGCTTTGGCCTCTCTGCCGATCGCTTTGCCATTGGCTGCCATCCAGAGAGCGCCGGCGCCGAAGGCGATACCACTTGTATTCGAAGATTCGGTCTCAACCGTTCGGATGCGGTTTCCCTTCCAGTCCAATAGGTGCGCGCGGTCCGTTGTTTGCTCGCCGATCCAGAGCCCTTCCGCTGTGGTCTCCATTGCGTTGGGGTGGCCATCAGGCGACTTGAACAGCCTGACAACCTTTGCTTGGCGTTTTGGGAAGTCCACCTGCAGCAGCGGTGCCGCAAGCAATCCAGCCAGAAACCTGCGCCGTGCCAGAATCATTTGATCCTCCGTTGTTTCAATCGCTCCAAGAGAACAGCCGCCTGAGAACTTCCAACCAACCCTGCTTGTCGGCTCAGCTCCGAATGCGCACGAGGCTGCGCTCGATAGACTGGATGTTTGGTGTTCCGGCCAATCCCATGTCGAGGGCCAGCTCGGTTCGTAACAGCGTGATGACCCGCTCGACTCCGGGCTGCCCAAATGCCGCCAACCCAAACAAATAAGGCCGGGCAATTCCCACGGCCGTGGCACCCAGAGCCAGTGCCTTAAAGATATCGGTACCTCTCCGAAAGCCTCCGTCAATCATGACTGGGATTTTGCCTCCTACCGCTTCGACGATCTCAGGAAGGGCCTCAATCGTTCCTCCGACATGGTCGAGCTGCCGCGCGCCGTGGTTGGACACAATGATTCCGGAAACACCTGAATCCAAACACAGCTTGGCATCATCCGATCTCAAGATGCCTTTCAAGATGATTGGGAGCTTGGTCAGAGCGCGCAACTCTCGCACCGTCTCCCACGTGGGTGTTGGCGTAGGACGCGAGGGATACACACCTGCCCGCTCTGGGTTTCTAGGTTGTGGTGTTCGACCCTGGGCGTCTCGCGGAATCCCAGTTTCGCCCCACGATCGATCGAACTTGTTGCGGATGTTTCGCTCGCGATGGGAGACATACATGATGTCCGTGGTGAAACAAATCGCCCCGCACCCCTGGTCTTCAAGGCGTTTGACGAATGTCCGCATGGTCTGAGGTGTTCGGAAATCTCCACCCGTGGTCACTTGCCACCAGTCCGGACCCTTGCCGGACTCCACAAGCTTCTGAATTCCGCCGTTGGTGATCTGTAGTGTTTTGGCCGCCGCGGCGGCTCGGGCTACAGTGTTTTCTCCGTCCGGATGAATGCAATTCTTACCTCCAGCGGGGCAGAGGAAGAGCGGATGCTCCCACTTCTTCCCGAAAATCTCGACCGATAGATCAATGTTGTGAACATCGACCAGCGCTTTGGGCCGGATGATGATCCGGTCAAATCCAGATCGATTGTCTCGCAGGGATACTTCGTCTTCCGAACCACCCATCAAATAGTCATAGGCAAGCGGGTCCAGTTTAGCTTTGGCCAGAGGCTCAAAATCCTTGACGCAGACCGGTTGAAGCAGGGGATCGCCCAGGTACTGCTCAATGGAGGGTTCTGTGGAGTGTTGAGCTTGGGCCACAGGGATGTTTCCCGCCAGCGCTGACGCGCCAAATAGAGCTGCAAACTGCTTAATGGCCTTTCTCCGGCTTGGCCGCATAGGTTGACCCTCACTAGGTCTGCTTTGGCAAGGTCTTCCTGACTCTCTAATGAACGGAAGGTTACCACTCGAAAGAATCGGTCTCAAAGCACAATTTCATTGGCCACAACATCATGCGGGATATTGGATCGCAGTCGGATGAGAGATCGCACCAACGGAAACGACGATACTCAAAGACGTGGCAAAAACCAAATCAGGAGAATTGAACCGCGAGCTGATGAGGCGTCGTCACTGACGATCTTGCTCGCTTATGCGGGTTAGCTTGATGGTGTGTCCTTGCGGTAGGGTGGTGTGCAGTGCCGTGGTCCGGTCCAGACGAATGGTTTGTACTGAAGTAATCTGGAGAAGCTTCATTTAATTTGAGCAATTGATACTCGGCTGCATCGAGTTTCGGAAATAACGCTTTGATGTTTTCCCCATCTGTGCAATTTACAAGGTAAATGGTTTCAGGTTGTCCGTTCAAAGGTACCTCGGCCTGGGCTTCAACCTTTCTCAGATAGACGAACGCTGTTCCGGGGGACTCGATACGGTGGTTTGGAAACACGAAATCGCCGAACGGAAGGAAATCTCCTTCTGTCAGGTAGGCTTGGTGAGTCTTGTAGAACTGGAGCCACGCCCTGACGATGTTTGAGTGGGAACGCGGTGCCTGCTCAAAGTTGGCGCCAATAGCTGGAACACCGCTGAGTATAGTGGTAGCCGTAAACTTGCTTACCGTTGCGGCATCGGCGTCCGGCGGCCAGTACATCTCATCTGTTCCCATCACCACCCCACGGCTGAATGGGCGCATCATCATCGAACAAAGTCGCATCGTGTCAAAGTCGCCAGGGGAATCGATGCTTTGCCAAATATTTCCGTAAGACTTATTGTTGAGATTGGCCACTGGAAATCGCAGCTCGACCGTGGGACGGTCGATCGCTGCGAGAACCGTTTGTTTGATCGTGTCTTGGGAGAGATTGAAGCCTTCACCAAAATCGCTTGGATGGGAATGAAACGACTCGCAAAGGAACGGTATGGTTTCCTGAAAATCCAACCAATACCCATTGGGCTGGTAGTCTGCCGACACTCTCTCAAACAGGGACTTGAGATGCTCGCGAGTGCCGCCATTTCGCGGACACAGGTTCACGTTCTCATCATATCTGTTCCCCAGCCGAAGCGTCATTGGGTAAACCTCCACCCCTCCCTTGTATTCTGTGTTGCGGCGATCAAAAAGGACATGAGACCGGATGGTCTTTCGGTAGTAAATGCTGTCGCGGCCGCTGGCATAGGGAGACATCCAGAGCACAACATTCATCCCTAGCTGTTCTTTCGCGTACTGAAGGAACCAGGGAAAGCCAGGAAGCTTGTCCTCCGGATGCGTATAGTCGCCAACAGAACCCTCCAACCACTTGAACAGTTCCCCGGGTTGAGATTCCCACCCTGCGTCGAACAGGTAGGACTGAAATCCAAGCTGTCTTGCCCGTGTCAGAGTCGTCCAATAGAGACTGGGGCTGGTGTGATCGAAGGCCCAATACCAGAGGTCGTACATGGGATAGTAACAAGCCGGGACGACTGGAAAGGGTTTGTAACCCCGCTGTTGGTCAACCCAGTCCGCATAGTTGCGGGTTACCGAAAACCAGTCCTCGGGCGTCGTGTCGGTGTAGATGACCTCCTCAAACAGATTGGTGTCAAATGGAAGCCGTGTGTCGAGTGAGATTTGGTAGCCACTACTTTCAATCGGCTCTCCCCGCAAATTAACCACGCGATTCTGGCTTCGTAGGCCGAACGCCAGCAAATTCCTGCCCTCCCGATTCGCTGCCAAAACATACGGAATCCCCGAATTGGGTGTCGTGAGATCAGAAAAGGACTCCGAGGCCAAAGCACGATAGTTCTGACGCTGATTGGGTACGTGGTTGTAAGTCCACAAAGCATACAGATCCGGGTCCGTGAGCTGCCAGCCCACGTGAAAATCCTCGACAGTAAACTTCTGCTGGTCCTCACGCGCAACGACAACCTTCATGCCGCCTCCTGCAGCCTCGTGTTGTTCTTCGAGACGCAGGTGGTAGCCACCGCCAAAATACTCATTCTGGCCCTCCATGTCCCACCACTCAACTGGCGGTGAAAGCTGAAGGGACACGTTCATCAGAACGCCGTTCTCAAGACGGACTTGCAAGGGCTGTGGGTTGCTGTGCGACTGGAGCAGGATGCTGCAACCGACCATCAACAGGAAGATGATCCACCAGATGGGCTTTTCTGCCGGTCATGTATGACTCCTGAGAAAATAAGGCTATTGATGTCTGAGTGACTCGCCGCGTTGCCGCGCCGGAATAAGAAATTCTGGGTGAGCCTGGTTCATACCCCATATGACGTTCAGATGGGCGCCTCCGTGTCACGTTATCTATTCAAGAGGGCGTTCTTGGGGCTTCGACAGTTCTGGCCGGGTGTTGACTGGTGCCGATTCCGTTTCGATAAGGCCCTGTGGTGGCAGCGTTTCTTGCTGCCATAAGCGGTTCAGCATCAACAATTCAAGCCGGTTTAACATGGATGTAATATCTCGTTAACTCGGCCTGCTTACTCTCAAACCATAGTCATTGGTTATTTTGGGCTAACGATCAGGTCCCTTGCTGGCATTTCAAAGGAATCTCTAAAGAACAACACTCAACGGAGGAATATCATGATCAATAGCCAGCCTAAGCCAGAGATTCTCTGGGCTAGCATCATCGTCACCATCGTGCTAGTGCTTGGCAGCCTCAGTCAGGCTTTTGGACAGTTCTCAGACGGTAAGATCGTGGGGACGGTGTATGACAGTAGCAAGGCGGCTATTCCCGGCGCGACTCTCGTTGTAAAGGACGAACGAACCGGCGTTGAGCGCACGGTAGTGACGAATGAGCTTGGGGCTTACACGGCAGCTCAATTGAAGCCATCCACGTACGGGGTGACTGTTAGCGCGAGTGGCTTTGAGAGCAGAACGGTCAGCGGCATCGTGGTGGGGGTAGGTCAGTCGCGAACGGCAGATTTCACGGTAAACCCGGCTGGAAATAACGAACAGATTACGGTATCAGAGGTGGTCACGCTTGATACCACCTCGGCTCGCGTCGGTGTGAACGTGTCCGAGACAGAAGTGAAGGAACTGCCCCTGAATGGTCGCCAAGTGTCGCAGCTTTACATGCTCACTCCGGGCGCAGTGAACAATGGGACTGGAACCTTTGACAATATTCGTTTCAGTGGGCGAGCGAACCAGCAAAATGCCATCCGCTACGATGGTGTTGAAGGCTCCGGCATCATGGATGCCTCTCCGGGCAATCTGAATGGGCAGATTTCCTCGCCGTTTCGACTCCAATCCAGCCTTGAGAACATTCAGGAATTTCGCGTCGATTCGAACACCTACACCGCGGAGTATGGTACTGGAACCGGTGGTCAGGTGAGCGTGGTCACGAAATCTGGTTCGAACCAGTTTCATGGATCGGTTTTCGAATACCTCCGAAACGATGCCCTTGACGCGCGCAATTTCTTTGATCAGGCAGAAAAGTCTCCATTGCGTCTCAACCAATTTGGCGGCTCGATTGGCGGACCAATAGTCAGGGAAAAAACTTTCTTCTTCTTTAGTTACGAAGGCAATCGACAGCGCTCAGGCGTGAATATCCTGGAGGCCGTACCCAGCGATGCGGCCAGGGCGCGCGCTGTGGTGTCGATTCAGCCGGCACTGGCTGCGTTTCCTCGAGGCAATTTTGCGACCTCCGATCCGGACTTTGACGTTGCTTACCTTCAATCCCGTTCCATTGTTGACGAAGACGCGTTTGGCTTCCGATTGGACCACAAGCTCAATGACAAACACTCGTTCTACGCCCGATATTTCCGTGACCAAGCAAAATCCGACGAACCGGAAGGCGTAACGGGCCGAAGGGCTTCTGTCGCCGCTCAACCCCAGAACGCCGTGTTCACATGGCAGCAGATCTGGTCTCCTTCGGTCTTGAACGAAACCAAAATTGGATACAACGGCGCCTTCACGCGAACACTCGGCATCGCTCCTAGTGTTCCTGGTATTGATCTCTCCGCCATTGCCATTAACATCACCGGCAGCGTTGCGAATCCTGGAATCGCGGGACAGGCTTCATCGGCGGGAGTGGCTACTCCAGGCGGCCTGTTGCGACAGAACAGCGCAACCAATGGCCGGGGCCAGCCCACGACGCCTTATTCCATGGGCTTCATCGACAACCTGAGCGTCATCCGGGGTAACCATAGCTTCAAATTTGGAGGCGAATTCCGGCCAGTGCGGATGTACTTCGATCAAAAGGGTGGTACGACCTACACGTTCGCGAACCTGAATGCCTTCCTCAACAACCAGGCTCAGCAAATCGCCTTTCTTGGCGATATCAGCCAACCAAGCAAATTCAACGGCGGGCTGACTGGAATGCGGCAGACACGCCAGGAGTACTACATAGCCTACGCCCAGGACGAATGGAAGCTTCGGCCCAATCTCACCTTCAACTATGGTGTGCGCTACGAGTACTACACGCCAATGAGCGAGCGGAATGACGGGGCCGTCGTCTTCGATCCGGGGCTCGGTGTCATTCTTCCCAGAGGCACCGACTTCTACAAGGTTTCGTCAAAGAACTTCCTTCCCCGGCTCGCCATGGCTTGGACTCCGGCGGCATTGGGCAACAAAACGGTTATTCGCTGGGGTTTTGGTCTGAACGTTGGACCCGGACAGGGTGAGGACCAGATCCAGCCAATTGAGAGCGATCGCGTGAGCGTCACACAGACAGGCGGAGCTTTTCCCATCAACCCTCAGACACTCTTTGATCGGTTCGATGTTACTAACCTTTCCGGTTATCAGCCGCGTGCCTATGATCGCGGCTATACGCTTCCCGAGAGAGTGGCGCAGTGGAACGTGTCGGTTCAGCAAGAGCTCTCATTGCAGACGACACTGACCGTCGCATATGTGGGCAGCGTGGGCCGGCACCTCTTTAATCGCAGCTTCACCAACCTGATCACCAACGTATCGACCAACCCTACAACCGGCGCTGCAGTCATGACACGCCAGTTTGGTTCACAGTTTGCTGAAGTGGACGTAAAGGCGACTAATGGCACCGACAGTTACAACGCGATGCAGATGACCTTGAATCGCCGGTTCAGCTCCGGATTGATCTTCGGGTCGCAGTGGACCTGGGCACACAGCCTTGGAACAACCGCTGGTTCCAACGAAGCTCAGACGCAAAGCAACCCATTTGATCTCAAGGCAGACTACGGCAACAACAATTTCGATGTGCGACATAGCTTCAATGCTACGTTGCTGTATGAACTGCCATTTGGCGAAGGAAAGCGCTGGAAAGTCGGCGGAGTAGGTAACGCCATACTGGGCGGCTGGCAGGTGGGCGGGATTGTGAATGCGCGAACGGGAGTTCCTGTTGATTTGCGAATTACCCGTCCCGATGTGGTCTATCGTCACAACTCAACCGGAGCCATTACCGCGGCGCCTGTGCTGGTTGGAGGTCTCCCGGTAACAACTGCGATTATCAACACGCTGGGTGGGGGTTCCTCCCGAAACGTTCGTCGGCCGGATGTCGTTTCTGGGGTCGATCCATTCCTGAAGACGGGACGGCTAACCTTCCTTAACCCTGCCGCTTTCGCCACTCCTCAGCCAGGTACCTTTGGCAACTATGTTCGTAACACTCTGCATGGACCGGGCTTAACTCAGTTCGATTTGACGCTCGCCAAGTCTGTTCAGGTTCACGAACAAAAGAACGTGGAGTTCCGAGCCGAGTTTTACAATCTACTGAACCACACAAACTTTGCGAACCCATTTGCAGTGCTACCCAGCGCGCTCGGTACGGCAGCCAACCAATTGCAGCCAAGCCAGCCATTTAGTGCCTCAACTTCGGGAACTGGAACCTTTGGACTGCTCCAGAGCACCGTAGGACGAGGCATCGGTCTTGGGACAAACCGGCAGGTTCAGCTGAGTCTCAGGTTTAATTTCTAACCTCCGCTCCCAAGGAAATCAGCAAGGAGTGGACTGTGTCCATTCCAGTCCATCCTTGTGGCAGCTCTGTTGCCTCGCAATTGTCGCTTCAGTGCTCTCTTTGGTAGACCGAGAATCGATGTCACCACGAAAGTGATAGTAATGCTCCAGAAAACCCGAATCCTTGTGCTTTGCACCGGCAACTCAGCCAGAAGTCAGATGGCTGAGGGACTACTTAGGTCGCTTGACTCAAATCTCGAAGTCCATTCGGCAGGAACCCAACCCGCGCCCGAAGTCCATCCCGCGGCAATCCAGGTGATGAAAGAGATTGGACTCGATATCAGTTCGAGTCGTCCGAAGCCTGTGAGTCAGTTTCTGAAAGATTCCTTTGACTACGTCATCACCGTCTGCCATGACGCGGATCAGAATTGCCCCGCCTTCACCGGCTCTGTGAATGTCCCGGCTGCACCTTGGGTTTTCTGACCCAGCGAAAGTGAAAGGCGATAGAGAAGAGGTTCTCGCCGTGTTTCGAAACGTCCGCGACCAGATCAGAATTCGATTCTCTGAATTCTACGAGAAACATCTAAGGTCCAGCCAAGCCGTGTGACTGATTGTTGACAGTCGATTCCACCCAGAATCTCAAGCTCACCCCTCAGCTCCTCAAGTGGTATAGTTGATCGGTCGCGTTGTTAGGGCGACCGCCACCATCCTCAGCAGGACAGATTTCAACTTGCCGCGGCCTGAGCGTTTCCTGACGCGCCTTACACCTGCCAACGGCTGAAAGTCTGCGCTAACATCTTGCCGCACCATGAAGCTCAACCCCCAAAGGAGGTTTCTATGAATCTGCTCCAATCGATTCTGAATACCCAGAACGGTGACTCGGTCAGACAGCTTGCCCAAAACTTTGGGCTGGGCGAGGACCAAACCGTGTCAGCCCTCTCGAGTCTTATCCCGGCTCTCTCTCAAGGCCTCAAACAGAATGTTTCGTCGGGTGGAGGGTTGGAAAGCCTCTTGTCAGCGCTAGGCAGCGGCAACCATCAGCGATACGTGGAGGATGTTTCGACTCTGGGGCAGCAGGAAACCATCCAGGAAGGCAACGGCATTCTTGGCCATCTGCTCGGGAGCAAAGACGTCAGTCGCCAGGTAGCACGGCAGGCGGCGGCGCAAACGGGTGTTGGGGAAGACATCTTGAAACAAATGCTACCCGTAGTCGCGACGATGGTAATGGGCTCCGTCGCCAAGCAGGCCCCAGCTCTGGGATTGCAGAACGCGTTGGGCGGAGGAGAATCCAGTGGAGTGATGGGGATGCTTTCGACGTTTCTCGATGCCGACCGGGATGGCTCGGTAGCGGATGATGTCATGGGGTTTGTTGGAAAGTTCATGCAGAAAGGGAATTCCTAGGAACTTTTGCTGCGAAGCACCGCGAGAGGGTTCGTTGCAGGAAGGATGCTGCCGGCCGCGCTGGACGCACGTGGCGGTCGGAAGTGGCTGTCCCATTCTTGAAATCGTCCTGCTGTCCGCCATCACCATGAACGGTGAGCTATCGAACGGATTGCCGATCCTTGCGACCGACGGAAACCGGATCGTCATTGCTGCCACCGGACAGCCCATTCTGCTGCGCGGTGTCAACCGTTCGGGACTGGAGTGGGCTGAACCCGATGAGGACGGTTTCTGTTCGGGTGCCGGAATTTCGCGCGCGGAAATCGAGTTTATCGTCACGAGTTGGAATTGCAACATCGTTCGTTTGCCGCTCAACCAGGACTGGGCCTTGAATGGGCGACGGGGACACGGCGCCGAGTCCTATCTCAAGGAGGTTGATCGAGTCGTCCGCTGGGCATCGCGTGCTGGAGCCTACACACTCCTAGATCTTCAGTGGCTGGACGCGGATCGCCCGTTCGGCGGTAGCCGCAACTTTGTTGCTCCGCTGCCCAATCTGCAGTCTTGCGATTTTTGGCATCTGCTGGCCAGCCGCTATCGAGACGAACCCGCAGTCCTCTACGATCTCTTCAACGAGCCGCATGACCGCCTTCACGACGATCCGCATCCATTGATCCGTGAAGATGGGTCCCTTTATCCGCCGACCCATCGACGAGTCACATCCGCGGAGTGGCAACCTTGGGCGCTCCGACTCATTGACGTGATTCGCTCCACGCATCCGGATGCCCTGATCTTTGTTTCCGGACTAAATTGGGGCTATGACCTGCGCGGCATGCCGCTGAATCGAGCGAATCTGGTTTATTCGACCCACGTGTATCGCAACAAGGGCTCAAACTGGGAGGCCGCCTTTGGTTTCCTGGCAGCCACGCTGCCTGTATTCGCAGGGGAGTGGGGAGGGAGAGCCGAAGACAGAGAGTGGGGACGGTCCTTGGTTCGCTACTTCGATGACCTGGGAATGGGCTGGACAGCCTGGAGTTGGTCCAACGAGCCTTACCTGGTGACGCGGTTCACGCCAACACCATTCGGTGATATCGTTCTTGAGCAGTTGCGGAAGAATCTGGTGTCTTGACTGGTCATGCTTGGGAACGGGCTGAAAAGGAATCAGGTGCCCTTTCTTGCTTCTCTTCTCATTCGAGATGCCAGCTGCTTTAGATCCAAAATCTGCATTTTCAGTCATGACTATCCTCGCCACTCTTGGCACAACGGAGTAGAATAGTCGCCATCTTGAATTACCTGAATTGGTGCCTGGGGCCAAGCAATGTTGGAAAGGAATCGCACCGAGCGCGCTCGCGGAACAGACATTCCATCGATCGCTCGCGCTTTGCAGGACGCGAGGATCGGCATCTGGGTTTGGGATATCCAGAGCAACAATGTCTATTTCTCTCCTGAATGGAAACGACAGCTGGGCTATGAAGACCATGAGCTTAAAAGTCGATTTGGCGAGTTTGAAGACCGACTTCATCCTCAAGATCGAAACTCGGCTTTGGCTGCACTAAAGGCCTATGTTGAAGGCCGTCGACCTGACTACGAGGTTGAGTTTCGACTGCGGCATAAGAATGGTACCTACCGATGGATCTTTTCTCACGCTTTCGTTCAGACCGGCACGGATGGCAAACCATGCCGAGTTTCTGGCTGCCATCTCGACATTACGGACCGCAAGGAGGCTGAGAAGGACCGGGCCCGGCTTCTTGCTGAGGTGCAAACTTCCCCCTTGGAAGCTGCTACAGCGGAGGAGCAACTCGGCAACATTCTTGAAAGCATCAGCGATGGTTTTGTGGCTCTGGACAAAGCCTGGCGTTATACCTACGTAAACCGGAAAGCCGCCAGCCTGTTTGGCCGCTTACCGCAGGAGCTCATCGGAAAGCATATCTGGACGGAATTCCCGGAAGGTGTCGGTCAGCCTTTTCATTTGGCCTACGAGAAGGCCATGGCGAAACAGATCTTCATTCAGATGGAGAACCATTATGAGCCATGGGATCGCTGGTTTGAGAACCGCATTTATCCCTCATCCAACGGGATTTCCATCTTCTTCCACGAGATTACCGAGCGCAAGCAGGCAGAGCAGGTGGCCCGCGAAAGCGCAGATTTGCTCAAGGGCCAAAACGAGGCGCTGGAATTGATCGCCCAGGGGGCACCCCTCCCCAAAACACTCGATTTTCTGCTGCGGTTCATCGAAGCACAATGTCCGGGCATGCTCTGCTCGATCCTCCTGCTTGACGCTGATGGTGTACACGTCCGACATGGCGCGGCTCCGAGCCTGCCGGCGAGCTTTACAGAAGCGATCAACGGCCAACCTATCGGTCCATCGGCCGGCTCTTGCGGCACCGCAGCCTTCCGTGGTGAACCCGTAATTGTCGAGGATATCGCCACCGATGCCTTGTGGAACGACTATCGCGACTTCGCGCTTAAACACGACCTGCGAGCTTGTTGGTCCATGCCCATCTTTGATGAGCAACGTCGGGTGCTCGGTACATTCGCGATCTACTTGCGCGCACCGGGCCGCCCAAGTGCAAGGCACTGGCAGTTGATTGAGACGACCACTCAGACAGCGGCCTTCGCCATCGTCAAACAACGTGAGACTGAAGCCCTTGGCAGCGAGCGCAAGCGAGCCTTCGAGATTCTGGAGCAGCGCGTTGCCACTCGCACCGCGGAGCTACAGGCAAAAAACCAGGAACTGGAACGCGAGATCGGCCGGCGCAGGCAAGTGGAGGAACTTTTACGGGCCAGAAACGAAGAGTTAAAGGCCTTTGCCTACACCGTATCGCACGATCTCAAAGCTCCGCTGCGTGGCATTGACGGCTATGCTCGGGAACTGGACCGCCGGCACCGCAAGGGTCTTAGCGAGCGGGCGCTTTTCTGCCTCACGCAAATCCTGACGGCAAGCCGCAACCTAGATCACCTCATTGAGGATTTGCTGCACTACTCTCGCTTGGATGCTGAAAAGCCTACCTGCACCGAGATCAATCTGGCTCGCATAATAGATACCATTCTTCTGGACCGGAGGCCGGTGATTCTCGAGCACAACGCCGAGGTGACTGTCAACCTTTCCTCGACGAGCTTTCACACGTGGGAGCGCGGTCTCTTTCAGATCATGACCAATCTGATTGACAACGCACTCAAGTATAGCCGGGATGCTCAGCCTCCCCGCATTCATATAACCAGTCAAGAGCTGGCCGATGCCTTACGAATCCTGATTTCTGATAACGGAATCGGCTTTGATATGAAGTATCACGACCGCATTTTTGGACTCTTCAATCGCCTCGTGCGGCAAGAGGCATTCGAAGGAACGGGGGCTGGCCTGGCGATTGCCAAGAAGGTGGTGGAGAAACTGGGTGGCAAGATCTGGGCTGAGTCGCAGCCTGGTTCGGGAGTCGACGTTCTTTGTCGAGGTGCCTAAAGATGGGACCGCAAGCTCAGGGGAATGACATGAAGACATGGGTGCGCCCGATTCTGCTGGTAGAAGATAATCCCATGGATCTGGACCTTACCCTCCAGGCGCTGAATGAACACAGTGTTGCCAACCCCATCGTGGCCTGCAGAGATGGTGAGGAAGCGCTACGGTACATGGAAGAGCACCAACTGCCCACCGATTCGCAACTCCCCATTCTAGTCCTGTTAGATTTACGGTTGCCTAAGGTTGACGGCATTGAGGTGTTGAGGCAGGCCCGTGACCATGCGGTATGGAAGCAGGTCCCCATTGTCGTGCTGACAACCTCTCGCGAAAACAAAGATATCGAGACTGCCTACCAGTTGGGAGTCAGTTCGTACATTGTCAAACCCGTGGATTTTCTCGCTTTCACTGAAGTTGTGAAAACAATCAAAGTCTACTGGCTGCTCACCAATGAGCCGCCATTTCGAGAAAACAACGCCGGGAATCCATGACAGACAAAATCCGCGTACTCTATGCTGAAGACAACTCGTCCGATCTTGATCTGACGAGAACACACTTCCGAGCTGAACGCCCCGGACTTTGAACTCGACATGGTGGACACCGGGCTGCGATGTCTGGCTCGATTGCAAGAAGGCAGATACGATGTCTTGCTGCTGGACAATCGTCTACCGGACATGGACGGGACTGAGGTCCTGAAAGAGTTGACAGTGAAAGATGTTCGGATGCCCGTGGTGATGGTGACCGCTGCAGGAGATGAGTCGCTGGTTGTTCAAGTGCTTCGTCTGGGAGCGTGGGACTATGTCCCGAAACAGGGCAACTATGTCGAGAGATTGCCCGCAGTTCTACGGGACGCAGTTGCTGAATATCGCACGCAACAAGGATGGGGGCTGGGGGCAGGGCGGCGACAACGTCGTATCCTCTACGTGGAACACCATCAAGCAGACATCGACCTGACGTTGGAACATTTTGCAGACTCCGCTGCTCATTTCATCCTGGAAGTCGTTCACTCTCCAAAGCACGCTCTGGCACTCCTGCAGCAAGACAACTTTGACCTTGTCCTGGTGGATCTGCGGATGCCGGAAATGACGGCGCTTGATCTCTTGAAGGAGGCAAAGCATCTTGGCCTGCAGGCGCCGTTTATCGTGATCACCGGCCAAGGAGATGAGGCGGCGGCGGTGGCTGCTTTGAAACTCGGCGCCTTTGACTACATTATCAAGAGGGACCATTACCTCACCCATTTACCCCACGCAATAGAGAATGCCATTGCCCGCTCGCAGCTTATACAAGCCAATCGGCGCTTGCAGACCGAGCTGGCGGAGCGGGAGCGCGCGCAGGCGGAGAATGCCCGCCTGCTGACTGAAGTCCTCGGTCAGCGCCAGCGTTTAGACGAAATCATTGCCAGCGTTCCAGGACTTGTGTGGGAGGCCTGGGGGCGTCCCGATGATGCTGACCAGAAAACTGACTTCGTCAGCAACCATGTCGAGCGCATGCTGGGATACAGTGTCCAGCAGTGGTTGTCTACGCCTAACTTCTGGCTGAGCATTGTTCATCCGGATGACAAGGAGCGGGCAGCGCGCGAAGCAGCCGAGTTTTTCGCCAGTGGCAACGGTGGCATCAGCCAGTTCCGCTGGATTGCACGGGATGAGCGGGTTGTGTGGGTGGAGGCTCACTCAACAGTGATTTGTGACGACAAAGGAAACCCGTTGGGAATGCGAGGGGTTACAACTGACATCACTGCCAGCAAGGAGGCGGAACGAAGCAGAGCACAACTGGAAGAACAACTTCGACAAGCGCAAAAAATCGACTCCATCGGCCGGTTGGCCGGAGGAGTGGCACACGACTTCAACAACATCCTGACCGCCATTCGTGGTTATGCCGAGCTGATGCTCCTGGAACTGAAACCAGGGGATCCCATGCGCTCAAGTGTAACAGAGATCAGAAGGGCGGGGGAACGGGCTGCCGAGCTCACGCGTCAGCTTTTGGCGTTTAGCCGCAGGCAGTTGCTTCAGCCTCGAGTCCTCGCTCTAAATTCCTTGATAGCAGATAGCATCAAAATGCTCAAGCGGCTGCTCGGAGAAGACATCGAATTAGTCACGCTGCTGGATCCAGAGCTGGGCCACGTGAAAGCCGATGCCGGGCAAATGGACCAGGTCATCCTAAATCTAGCCCTCAATGCTCGGGACGCCATGCCCCAAGGAGGAAAGCTCACACTCGAAACGCGAAATGTCATGCTCCAGGAAGAGTATGCGCAAAAGCATTTTTCACTCCAACCCGGCTCGTACATCATGCTGGCGATCAGTGATATTGGCTGTGGCATGGACCCACAGACCTTGTCTCATATCTTCGAACCTTTTTTCACGACCAAGGATCCGGGGAAGGGAACCGGGTTGGGGTTATCTACGGTGTACGGTATTGTTCAACAAAGCGGGGGTTCGATTTGGGTCTACAGCGAGCCAGGGCGTGGAACGACCTTTAAGATTTACCTGCCTCGAATTGAGGAATCTCTCGGCGAAGCAGAGGATAAGCAGCGAACTGAGGCTGACAGCCCCAGAGGTTCGGAGACTATTTTGGTTGTGGAGGATGATGAGATAGTCCGCAAGCTGACGTCTCAGGCGCTGCGCAGGTATGGATACCGAGTGGTTGAGGCGGCCAACGGGCGTGAGGCGCTTCTGGAGAGTGAAAAACATCCAGGGACGATTCCTCTCATGATCGCGGATGTCGTCATGCCTCAGATGAGCGGTCCAGAGTTAGCTGCCAGATTGGGGCAATCGCATCCTGAAACTCAAGTCCTCTACATGTCAGGCTATACCGACGATGCCGTGGTTCGCCATGGCCTTCTGGATGCGACGCTGCATTTCCTCCAGAAGCCGTTTACCCCAGGTGCGCTGGTTCATAAGGTACGCAACATACTGGACCAGCAGGTTGCTCCTCCTGCATCGTGACCCGTTCTGCTCGCCTTCGCGGCTATGTCCGATGACACTTCTACACAGTTTCGCTCAGGAGCGCGTACCGCTGCGAGGGCAACATTCGGCTCCACCGACGCAGCTCGCCGCCTCTGTGACTAGCAGCCCCAATTTGGGGCAAGGGTGAGAGCTAGACGGGATTCTGCGCATACATGCACTGCATTGCGGATCTTGCAATTCCTCGACCGTGCGTGAAATACTTCGGCACAAAGTATTACTGCGAACCGATTTTCCTTCGGAGGTCACAATGGAAGACAAAAAGACGCGACGTGAGTTCATTCAGGCATCCACCGCGGTTGCCGGCTCCATGGCCTTCACTAGCTCGGTTCTGGGCCAGTCAAGCGGCTCCAGCGCCGGCATCCCCACTCGCATCCTGGGAAGAACTGGCGTTCCGGTGTCCATGATCTGCCTGGGCGGGTGGCATATTGGTGCGATCCAGGACAAGGCTGAATCGATTCGCATCATGCACGCTGCCCTCGATGAAGGCATCACATTCTTTGACAATGCCTGGGACTATCACAATGGGAAGAGCGAGGAGTGGATGGGCGAGGCGCTGGCGGTCGGCGGCAAGCGTGCCAAGGTGTTCCTGATGACGAAGAACTGTGAGCGGGATTACGCCGGTTCCATGAGAAATCTGGATGAGAGTCTGAAGCGCCTGAAAACCGACCATCTCGATCTTTGGCAGTTTCACGAGATGGTGTATGACAACGACCCGGACTGGGTGTTTGAGAAGGGAGGTATGAAGGCAGCGCTGGAGGCCCAGAAGGCTGGGAAGGTACGCTTCATCGGTTTCACCGGACACAAGGACCCGCGCATTCACTTGCGTATGCTCAGCAAACCGCACGACTGGGACGCAGCTCAAATGCCCATCAATGTCATGGATGCCCACTATCGCAGCTTTCAAAATGAAGTGGTCCCTGTGTGCCTGGCGAAGCAGGTGGGTGTCATCGGCATGAAGAGCCTGGGAGGTGGTTCACCTCGCGGCCGCATTCCAACGCAGGGTGGCGTGTCTGCCCAGGACTGCATCCGCTTTGCTTTGACGCAGCCCGTCTCAACCTTGGTGGTCGGGATTCAATCGATGGAGGATCTGAAACAGGATGTGGCGATCGCTCGCAATTTCAAAGCGATGCCAGAATCGGAAAAGACGACACTCCTGAGTCGCATTCGGGAACAAGGCAGCGACGGGCGGCACGAACTCTTCAAGTCGACCAAGACATTTGACGGTCCACACCACCGCAAGCAGCATGGGTTTGATTTGGCTGTTGGCTAAGCCGCTAGTGAATTGTTGTGGGAAGAGGGAGCAGGCTGCGATGGTCGGTGGCGACAGCCCAGCCTTCGTCAATGCGGCCAATCAGTCCGTGGAAATGCACGTCGGCACCGGTGAGCACCAGCAACACATCGCCAGGCTTCACCTCAGGGTTGAGCAGTTGAAATCTCACGACGGTTGCGACGCCGTTGGTCTGTCCCATAGTTTCGAAAGTGAAGTCTTTGGTTTCAATCACCAGCGTCTTGGAATTGGAATCGTAGTTCGAGTTTTCTGACATTCAGGCTCCGAGGTCATGATCGCGAAAGTCTTCACCCTTTCCTCAGCGGCTGGGCGAACGCCTTCAATCGCTGGCAGTCTAACACAGCCGAGCCTGAACCTTCCGCAAAACGCTCCTGGCCCAACCTCCTCGTGCCTTCAGAACCGTCATTCCGGCAGAAGCCGGAATCCAGAGGTTGGCATTCTAGCTAGATTCGACCTTTCGCCGGATGAGAGCAACGCCACGGCTTCAACAAGAGGGGGCGTGAATATCGTACTAGCGCCCCACCTCACTGATGGCGTATTGCCAGTCCTCAGGAAGGTTTAGGATGAACGCGTAGGTATCCGGCCGACGGTCGCCTTCATAGACAAGCACCAAGCTCTTGCCCGGGTCAAACCAGGAAAGGCCTTCCCAGTTCGCATGTTGAATGTCTTCAGGAAGAGATTGGGCCAAGTCGAGCGGTTCACCGATAGGCTTGCCCTTCAAGTCAAATCGTTGCAGCCAGTGGAAAAGGTACTGCGGTCGCAGCACAGAATCCTGCGAGGTGATCAGTACCAGGAACCCCCAGTCTTCCAGCTGGGCCGTTGCGCCAGCGTGTCCACACCAGATCCGGAGCGCGAAAGCGTTGCGCCTCTGGTTCTTCACCGGCCGGTTTCGGCACCTCCAGTTCAACGGCCAGCTTAGCATCGCGCATCTTCAGGTCTACGCCACGGACACCGGAGTTCAAATCGTGGACAACTACTAGAGGACGCATGGCCTGCCTTCCTGCGCTGCTGCGGAGCGACCACGGCACTGAGGCGTAGTCGGGATATCCGCCTTCCCAGAGAACCGCAATCCGTGAGACACCTCCCGGCAGCGGACGCACGGCCACGCCCTCCAATCCTCGATTGGCAAACTCTCCCAGCAGGCTGTCATACTGGGCGATGAGGCCGTCTTCTCCAAACAGGGAACGCAACCTCTCAGAAAGAAATACCAACTTGCCGTCGGCCAATCGGTCCACCCCCTCGAAGTCTGGAACCATAGGGCAGGCTGGCAAAGCAACGAGGTGAGCGCCCCGCAGCGAGATCAGCGGACCCTTCTGCCCGGCGATGGGAACGCTGGAGTAGGCCCCCCAGACAGAGTCATCTACCACAAGCAGGGTGTCTGCCTGCCGGATTACGCCCGAGGCTTCGCGAACTTCTGTGGTTGAGTTTCCAGACGGAGCGGTGCAGGCCGCCAGAATGAACAGAAAGCAACAGACCAGACTAGTCCTTGGCATGAAGAGATCGTGGGAGTGGGTAGCGAAACGATCACCGGATCCCAACTCACTTTTCCATTGCCCGGCAAGAAGAGACGAACACTGCCAGAATCTTGGTGAACCTGAGATTGGGCAAAGGGAGTGTACAACAGCCCATGGAAGAGCAAAAGCAGAGAAGCGGTAGAAGCAAATCGCTGGCTCTGTTTGATCTGTCAGTTGCGTTACTGTTAGTGTTCGCGTAAGAAAATGAGAAACGTCCTCTCTGGTGATCGATGAGTCTGAGAACCGTCATTGCGACCCGCTACGTCACACCCCTCCGCGAGGGCGGATCACTTCCGGCGATCGTCGAAGCGGATGACGATGGACTATATGTCCTCAAGTTCCGTGGTGCCGGTCAGGGTCCTAAAGCTTTGATCGCTGAATTGCTCGGAGGAGAGATAGCCCGAGCGGCAGGCCTGCCCGTTCCAGAGATCGTCTTTGTGGAACTCGATGCTGAACTGGCCCGTACGGAGCCCGACCCGGAAATCCAATCGCTCATCCGGGCCAGCGCGGGCCTCAACCTGGCGCTGGACTATCTGCCAGGGGCGGTGACATTCGATCCGATTGCCGAGAAGCCCGACTCGGATCTGGCGTCCTCCATCGTTTGGTTCGATGCCTATGTCTCCAATGTGGATCGCACACCCCGTAATTCGAACATTCTGGTATGGCATCGACGCCTCTGGCTGATTGACCACGGCGCGACGCTCTACTTCCACCACGATTGGAGTAACCCGCTCGAACGCAGCAGCGATCCTTTCGTACATATCAAGGACCACGTACTACTCGCGCTTGCCGAATCCCTACGTGAGATCCATTCGCAAATGCTGGGATGCCTGACCCCTGATGTCATAGAACGCGTGGTTCGATTGATTCCAGAGTCCTGGCTGGTTGGCGACGCTTCTATCGGTGGGAGCGATGAGCAACGGAGAGGTTACGCCAAGTACCTTTCGAGACGGTTGGAGCCGCCGCATCCATTTCTGGAGGAGGCCATTCGTGCGCGATCTCTGCACCTATGATTACGCGATCATCCGAGTCGTTCCAAAAGTCGAGCGCGAAGAGTTCGTCAACGTTGGCGTCATCGTATCCTGCCCGGCTAAAGGCTTTCTCGAAGCCCGAATTGAGCTGGATGAGCAGAGACTGAAGGCGCTCGATGCGACGTTGGATATTGAATCCATTCGGCCGCATCTGGCGAGCATCACGGCTATCTGCGCCGGAGGCGTCCAGGCGGGTCCTATCGGGCAACTGTCACCAAGAGAGCGCTTCCACTGGCTCACCGCCCCCCGAAGCACCATCATACAGACGTCTTCCGTCCATACTGGTCATACCTCCGACCCCGCTTCCACTCTGGAGCACCTGCTTGATTCCTCGGTCCGCCCCTCGCGTGCGGAAGGTGACTGATGAACGAAGCGGGATCGGACATTGCAGCGCTGAAGCAGAGCTGGATTCCGGCTTGCGCTCCGCTTGGCCGGAATGACGGGAACCGAGAGGTATGGTCGGGCGAGTCTTACTCGAGAAATCGCGATATGCTGGTGAAATGGGCGACAAGGGGGACTATTCAGACTGCGCGCGATCGACCAGATCAGCCATGCAGGAGGCGTTGGACTTGCCAAGCTCGTGCAACCCCCGTGCGACCCCTTTGCGGTCTGCCTCTGGACGGTTCTGGCTCACCTTCCACTTGCCAAGCAGGCGTGCGATCGGAATTTCAATTCCCACAATGCCGCGTAGTTGTCCTTCGACGTAGTCGTCGGGTGCATCGGCTACTTCCCAGGGCTCTGGACGTGGCGCTTCGTTCCGTTTTGTAAGCCTTTCCACCAAAGCCCGCAACCAGATTGGGTCCTCGACAATACGCAACGGGCCGTAAGCATGGACAACGGCATAGTTCCAGGTGGGCACCACCTTTCCCGACTCCTGCTTGGTTTGATACCACGAAGGGGTGATGTAGATCTCCGGGCCCTGAAAGATCAAGAGCGCTCCCACATCGCTGGAAAAATTCCGCCACACCGGATTGGCTCGCGACACATGCCCCCGCAGAGTCCCCAAGGGTACCGGCTCGGGGTCGAGTTCCATGGGGATGTGATTTGCATTGAGACCTTCCTCATCCAGGGTGACCAGTGTTGCGAGGGGATGATTGCGCACAAGATCGTGCAGGACGTCGACTCGGGTTTCTTCAAAATGTGCGGGAATGTACACCAAGAAACTCCAGGCTCTATGACTTCAGAGCGGACCCCCGAATCGGCATTGAGCGCACGCGTACAGCACAGGCGTTGAAGACGGCGTTGGCCACGGCGGGAGGCACGGCGATCATGGGAGTTTCGCCGGCACCTACGGAAGGCAGGTCGCGACGGTTAAGCAGAACGGTTTCAATGGGTGGAACGTCCTTGAAGCGTGGAACCGGGTATTGGGAAAACCTGCCGTTCAGAAGACGTCCGTTCTCGAACTGAATCTCTTCACTCAGAGTCCCCCCGAGAGTCATGATGATGCAGCCCTCCACTTGAGCACGGAGGTTTTCAGGATTCTGGACAGCGCCGCACTCAAATGCCTCAACGATGCGCAACACTTTGATGGCGCCGCGCGCCCGATCGACAGCAACTTCGACGCAGGAAGCCGTATATGACCCCTTCTCCGTCCCACAAGCCAAGCCAATCCCGCTGCCTGAGCGACGATTCTTTCGCGCATCCTGCCAGCCAAAGCGTTCAGCCGCGGCTTGCAAAACGGCGCGGAGTCGCTCGTTCTTCAAGTGGTCGAGCCGGTATTCGAGAGCGTCTGCTTTAGCGGCGAGCGCCAGTTCGTCCATGAACGACTCGCGAGCAAAGGTGTTGGCAGTCGCGGCAAGAGCACGATAGGAACCCTCGCGCAAGGGGGGCTCGGAGTAACAGAACCGCTCGTGGGTATGCGGGATGTCGTAAGGCGATTCGAGCGCTGAGGCCCCTGAGTTGAAGTTAGTGAAGTCCCAGGCCAGGAGGCGCCCGTCCGCGGCCAGGCCCTGCTTGTGCCTCAATCAGTCCTGCTGGGCGGAAGTAAGCCCAGGTGAATTCCTCCTCGCGCGTCCAGCGCAGCGAAACGGGCCGCCCGGCGCCTTTCGAAAGCCGGGCCGCTTCCACAGCAACTTCGCCTGAGTGCTTGCCGCCAAAGCCGCCTCCCGTGTCTGGCACAATCACACGCACCCGATCCTCCGGCAGATGGAAGGCATCTACGAGGTCGCGTCGCACCCGCTGCGGCTGCTGAGTTCCGGTCCAAACGGTGAGCTGCCCATCCTGCCATTCGGCGACCGCAGCTCGGGGTTCCATGGGCGCATGCTGGATGTACGCAATCTCGTAACTGGCCTTTACGGTTTGTTTGGCCGCAGCCAGACCCTCTTGCAGCGAACCCTTGCTGCGAACTCGCGGCTTCCTCTGTCCCGATTCATCGGTTACCGCTTTCTGCTTGAGGTAGGTGAAGAGTTCTTTGCTCGAAGGATGCGGAGATGTCTTCCATGAAGCCTTGGAGCTGAGAACCTCAAGCGCCTGCTGCGCCCGGAATGAGGTGGCAGCGGTGCAACCGGCAAAGTTTCCGTCGCGCACCACCACAACCCCCGGCAATTTCTGCGCGGCAGACAGGTCAACGTCTGTGAGAACGGCTCCATAGGAAGGTGGACGCAGAACCTTGCCATACAGCATATTTGGCCGCGCAACGTCCGAAGGATAGCGATGTGAGCCGGTCACGATACTGCGCGCATTCGCCTTCTGCGGCGACGTTCCCAGCACGGTCCATTGATCCACCGGATAGATCTTGACGTCGGCCGGAACTGCTTGCTCGAAACTCTTGGTCAAGTCCGTCAACCCTGCCAGTTCCCCGTAAGTGAGCGTGCGTCCAGTGGCAGGGTCGGAAATCTTGCCACCTTCGACTTTCAGGTCACCCTCCACACCCCACTGCTGGCGAGCGAGCTTGATCAGAATTTCGCGAGCGGCGGCCGCACCCTTTGCGCACGGCAGGGACGGTGCTGGGGGTGGTTCGGCTGCCGGCTGTGCCGCCGTCGTCTGGCCCTTGCGCGGTATCCGCCATCACAAGATCGATCTGGTCGACAGACACTCTGAGTTCTTCTGCGGCAGCCTGGGCAAGCTGTGTTCGTGAACCTTGCCCAACCTCCACCTTGCTCGTCATTAGAGTGATTCTGCCGTCTTTGCCAATGTGCAACCGGGCAGCAATGCTGTCGCGCTGACTTCCTGTCTGGGCCTTGGAGTCTTCGTGATTTGCCAGGATCAGCAGCCCGGCGCCTGTGACGCCCAGGAAACCTCGGCGACTCAAGTCGAAGAAATAGCGCCTGCCTTCGTCTTGCTCGTAGCGTTCAGGCTCAGGACAGGTATCGAGATCGCGGGTTCGACGCATGGTCTGATTAACGAATCGAGGTTTTGATTTCAGCGGCACGACGCACCGCTGCGATGATCTTCGGATAGCCGCAGCAGCGGCAAAGGTTGCCGTTCATCCACTCGGTGATTTGATCTTCCGTCGGGTTTGGATGCTTGCTGAGCAAGGCCGACGCAGTCAGGATCATTCCGGGAATGCAGTAGCCGCACTGCATCGCGCCTTCCTGCATAAACGCTTCCTGAACTGGGTGCAGCAGGTCCCCTTTAGCCAGTCCTTCGATGGTGACAATTTCCTTGTTCGCGGCCTTCGAAACCGGCAAACGACAGGAAGTTACCGGCCGGCCGTCAACAAGGACCGTGCAAGCTCTGCATTGCCCTTCGCCGCAGCCGTACTTTGTTCCGGTAAGGTGCAGATCTTCGCGCAGCACGTCCAGGAGCGGACGCTCCGGATCGGTCTCGACGGTTCTAAGGCTGCCATTGACCTTCAGCTTGAGACTCGTGTCCACGATCAAGCTCCCGGAAAACCAAGCGATAAGATGTATGCATTTACATCCTATGATTTATCATACATCCTCATCCATATGTTGTCTTTACTCAAAGCGGGAGAACCCTTGTACAGCCTCTTACGGCTCGTCTCTCCTGAAATCCCTCCTTAGGGAGGGGTTGCGCGCAGGTGGAGTCTTGAGAAGACTCCACGCGTCGCGCAGCGCCGGGGTGGGTTTGTTCCTGCGTTAAAACCTCCCTGAAGTCCCCCTTGTCCAAGGGAGGACGCCATTTTCATCCTTGGAGGTGGCGTGGAGAGTGGGAGCCGCTGTCCCCAGCGGCGATCTCATGTCCTGACAATGCTGAGTCCTTGCAGAAACGCCATCGGAGATTTTACACTCGGTCTCCTATTGCATCCTTTCAGCGCTGTGGTATCGTTTTGACATCGACTTCAACAGTATCGAAATCAAAAGGAGGAGAATCGTGAAAAGGCTCGCCATCGGAACACTAACGCTTGCTGTCCTGGGTAGTACCTTGCTGGCACACCCCCACTTCAGAAAGTCCGTCTCTGCCAAGCTGGGCACGGTCGATGTGACCGTTGCTTACCAGACGGTGCCTTCAAATGAGATGCACGCGCAAAATGCCAAAGTTGGGGCATTCACAACGCCGCGAGCTCCCACCCTGACGCTGTCTGCGGAACTCAAGGCCGGAGCGATCACGCTCCCGGCGGGCGAATATACAATCGGAGTCATCAAGAACAGCGACAAAGACTGGACGATGGCGTTGTATCCGGGAAAGCTGGCGCGAGGCACCGAGCCAGACGCGTCCAAGATCATCAAGCTCGATTCGCAGTTCACCGACGCACATGGTACTTCCGAGCACATGACGATTGATATCACGCCGGGTCACGGAAAGCAGGAAGGCAAGGCAGTTCTACTTTTGCATTTTGGAAAGCTATATCTGGCAGGGTCTCTGTCCTGAGGCAATCCTCAATTCGGGCCCGGAGGCGCTTCGGGCCCGGTTCTTCCTCCAAAGTCTTACCCACCGGCCTAAGGTTCTGCCCGTATTGACCCAACACTCAGTCATTCCGGCAAAAGCCGGAATCCATCCCTCGAAGACGCCATCGAGAGACCTCTGTTGGGGCCCGGTCTTTTCCTGCAGGTTCTAACTGGATTCCGGCTTTCGCCGGAATGACGAATACCTACAATGCCTGCTCCAGGTCCGCGACCAAGTCTTCCGCATCTTCAATTCCCACGCTGAGCCGCACCAGAGTGTCTGTGATGCCACGCCCCTCCCTCAATTCTTTGGGGATACTGGCGTGAGTCATGGTCGCCGGATGGCAGCAGAGCGACTCAACTCCGCCCAGGCTTTCTGCCAGAGAGAACACTTTGAGACGTGAACAAAAGCGGCGCGTCCTGTCGGCGTCTCCCTCCAGCTGAATTGTGATCATTCCTCCAAAGCCGCTCATCTGTGTTCTCGCAATCTCAAAACCTGGATGCTCCGGCAACCCCGGATAGAAAACCCTCGCGACGCCACGCTTCTTTGCAAGGATTGATGCCAATTGGAGGGCATTCTCACAGTGGCGATCCATTCGCACAGCCAGGGTCTTCAGTCCTCGCAACAGCAGATAGCAATCCATAGGACTGGGTACACCGCCCGCGGCGTTTTGCAGAAATCGTATCGCTTCCATAGTTTCCTTTTTGCGCGCAATCACAGCGCCACCCACCACATCCGAGTGCCCGCCCAGATACTTTGTGGTGCTGTGAATCACCAAATCGGCGCCCAAACCGAGAGGCTTCTGGAGATAGGGTGTTGCAAACGTATTGTCCACAGCGACAGTCATCGAATGGCTCTTGGCAATACGCGACAACGCAGGAATGTCCACGATGTCGAGCAGTGGGTTTGTGGGTGTTTCGAGCCATAACAAGCGGGGACGGCGCAACGATCCAATTGCGTGCTGGTGCGCTTCGGGACTGGCATCGGCAGCAAAGGCGACCTCCAGTCCCCAACGCTTGAAGACTCGCTCCAGCAGTCGGAACGTGCCTCCATAGAGATCATGCCCACCCACCACGCCGTCCCCGGGTTCCAGCGCTTGAAACACTGTCGTTGTCGCTGCCAAACCCGACGAGAAGGCTGCGCACTCTTCGCCTTCTTCAAGAGAGGCCAGACATTCCTCCAATGCCTTTCGTGTTGGATTCTGCGATCGCGAATATTCGTATCCCTTATGCTCACCCGGAGCTGCTTGGGTATAAGTGGTACTGAGATGTATGGGAGGAATGGTGGAGCCAGTGGCGGGGTCGGGCTCCTGGCCAACATGGATCGCACGGGTGGAAAATTTCACGGAAAAGTCTCCCTTCAAAAGTCGTTCTCATCGAGGGCCTGGTCCCCAAAGAAAGCCGAGTACGACGAGCGAGAACGAGGACAAAAGATCGCTTATCTCTTCACGCCGTACAACGACAGCGCAAACCCACGTCCCCCTTGCGACAAGGGGACTTCAGGGGGGTTATCGCAGCATCCGTTAGAACCTCGTTATCCAACAAAAACGAACTCGCAGTCGAGGCACACAAACTCGAGCCTAGGATTTGTCAGTACTCCTTGGCCTTCGGCGACTTCTGATAGAAGCTCATCAGATCGGAACGCGTAATGATACTTACAACGTGTCCGTCCCTTACGGCCACCACCGCGGGATTGCCGGCCATCAATAGCCGATAGACTTCCTCAAGAAGAACACCGACATCCAAACGGGGCAGGGGTTTCGCCATGATCTCCCGCAAACGGATGGACTCCGGGGCCGAGCCTTGCCGGAGCGCGCGCATGATGGTGATCTCTTCAACGGCACCGACCATTTCTCCTCGCTCGAGGATGGGAATCTGGGAAATACCGCGTTCACGAAACAGGTCGGCGGCTTTCTTCAGCGTGTCCTCGGGAGTTAAAGAGATCAAATGTCCCTCCCGTCCTAACGCCGACAGCAGGTCCCCCACAACCACGCTCTCGGGCTGCTGGTCGGCAAAACCGTGTTGCGCCATCCAGGCATTGTCGTACATCTTGCTCAAATAATTCCGCCCGGTATCAGGACAGAAGACGACAATCACGTCCTCTGCGGTACAGCGTTGCGCATAGCGGAACGCCGCGGCTAGCGCCGTGCCGCTCGACCCACCGAGCAGGATGCCTTCTTCCCGCGCAACCCGGCGAGCTGTTGCGAAAGATTCAGCGTCGCTGATGCGAATCCATTCATCAATCAACTGCGCATTCAACGTTTGGGGAACGAAGTCTTCGCCGATGCCTTCCACTTTCCAGGGTTTGGGAGTGTCTCCGCTCAGAATAGAACCCTCGATGTCTGCACCAATCACTCGAATCTTGGGATTCTTTTCTTTCAGGAACTCACCGACGCCGCTGATGGTGCCCCCTGTCCCAGCGGCCCCAACGAACACCGTGATCTTGCCACGGGTCTGCTCCCAGATTTCCGGGCCGGTAAGCTCATAATGAGCTTTGGGATTGTGGATGTTGTGAAACTGGTCAGGTCGCCAGGCCCCTTCGATCTCGCGGGCCAGACGGTTGGCGACGCCGTTGTAGCTCTCAGGCGAGTCGGGTGGGACAGCTGTGGGAGTAATGACGACTTCGGCGCCGTAGGCGCGCAACAGACGGATCTTGTCCTCGCTCATTTTGTCGGGCAGAACGAAAATGCACCGATAGCCGCGGACAGCTCCCACGAGGGCCAAGCCGAGACCGGTGTTTCCTGCCGTTGCCTCGATGATGGTGCCCCCTGGCTGGAGCGAGCCTGCTTTTTCGCCTTGCTCGATCATGTTAAGTGCGATGCGGTCTTTGCTGCTGCCTCCCGGATTGGCTGATTCCACTTTCGCCAGAATCGCTGGCGCAAGGCTCTGTACCGATCGCTTCAACCGGATCAGAGGCGTCTTGCCAATGCTATCGAGAATGCTTTCGCTCAACAGATAGTGACATGTCAAACCTCGTCGCTGAATCGCACCTTAAGATGCAACAATGAGCGAATTCAGCAGAACAGAAGCTTAACATCTTTGGATGTGGGGGCGATGTCGCATCGCTCAATTCACCCTCAACTTAACCTACGATGGCTTGAAGAGGGTGTAGTAGATTAGAGGCAAATCTCAACTTCAAGAGGTGCACTTCAATGAAATTTCACCGACGCAGCTTTCTGGCTGGCGGGTTGGCGGCTGGGTTTGCAGGGTTGAGTCCGGCGTACGCATTCCCGGGCAAGGAAAAGGTTGGGAGCGGCAAACCAGACGTGCGCAGATCTGGACAAGGCGGCCTCGCTTCCGGTCCTGAAGACAGACACGATGAGATCGCCGGTGATCATCGAATCCATCAAATTGCTGAAGAAGGACCGTGACTACTTTGTTCGTGTACGGTCGAAGGATGGCGCAGAAGGTGTCTCCTTAACGAACCCGCCACGCGAGGAGTATCTTGACAAGATCCTGAACCAGCTCGTGATTCCTTTCTTCATTGGAAAGGATGCCCGCGACCTTGAGAACCTGTTGTGGGAGCTTTACCGCTACAAGGACAACTACAAGCTTCATGGGCTTGCGTTGTGGAGTCCACAGGCGTGGGTCGAGTTCGCCATTCTCGATCTGCTCGGGCGCATCGCCGGCAAGCCGATGGGCGCTTTGCTTGGAAGTATCCTGAGGCAGGAGGTCGCTATCTATGTGGCCAGCGGTCGGCGGGATACGACTCCGGAACAAGAGGTGGAGTACTTGCAGAAGCTGGTACAACAGTCAGGGGCTAAGGCCGTGAAACTTCGCGTTGGTGGACGAATGAGCCGGAACGCAGACGCAATGCCGGGCAGAACCGAGAAACTGATTCCTCTGGTGCGGAAGACGCTGGGAGATGCGATCGACATTCACGCCGATTCCAACAGTTCCTACGATCCACCTCAGGCGATCAAAGTAGGGCGGATGCTCGAAGAGGTCAACGCCGTCTACTTTGAGGAGCCTTGTCAATTTGATCGTTTGGAAGATACGAAGGTCGTGACGGACACGCTAACCATCCCCGTGGCTGGCGGTGAACAGGAATCCAGCGACTGGCGATTCCGCTGGATGATTGCCAATCGGGGCGTGGATATTGTCCAACCGGACCTCCACTATTACGGCGGGATGATCCGTTCCGTGCGGGTGGCGCGCATGGCAGAAGTAGCCAGGATGCCGACGACAGTGCACATCTCAGGCGGGTTTGGATTTGTGTACATGCTGCACTTTGCGTCGTGTGTCCCCGACATCGGGCGCTATCAGGAGTACAAACTCGGCACTGAGAAGTTCGGCAGCTGGTTCGACCCGCCGATCACTGTCAAGGACGGCAAGATGACTGTGCCGAGCGGACCGGGTGTGGGGATCAAAGACCTGGCCGGCCTTCTCAGTGGCGCGAAGGAGGTGTAGGTAACCCCGCTCAGACGAAAACTATTCAGCTGGTTTCGCGGCCGGCGACCTCTGCGGCGAACCCGTCATTCCGGCGAAAGCCGGAATCCAGGCATCTGTTGCGGGACCAACCGCACCGGATTCTGACTCGACTCCATAAGCGTGTCATTCCGGCGGAAGCCGGAATCCAGCAACTCTGATGAAGCAACCCTACGTTTACATTCTCGCCAGCAAGCGCAACGGAACAGTACCTGGGCGTGACTTCCAACCTCAGGCAGCGGATGTGGCAACACAAGAACGACCTCGCCGACGGTTTCACGAAGCGCTACCGGGTTCACACGCTCGTCTGGTACGAGCTGCACGGCACAATGCAATCTGCAATTGCACGCGCGAAGGCTATCAAGGAATGGAACAGAGCCTGGAAGATTGAGCTGATTGAAAAAACCAATCCACAGTGGCGGGATCTGTCGGAAGACCTACAAGAGTGAATTCGCAGCTTGGGAGTCGTCTGCCTGCACCTGGGCTGGATTCCGGCTTTCGCCGGAATGACGAGAATTTTGATTACTACGGGAAAGCAAATTCCACGTTTCGCTGGAGCGACATTTGTTTCGCCTAGATCTGCGCGCACCTTACCTTTCGCCAGAACGGGGAGGTGGCGCTAGCTCACCGAAACAGCAGTGGCGCGAACTCGGCCAGGTATTTTCTCCACTCTGTGTAGGTATGGGGCCCTTCACTCGCACGGAACGTGTGCTTAATTTGTTTCGCGGTCAGCAGCTCTGATAGCTTCTGTGCCCTGGGAAATGCCGGATCCTGCTTGCCGCACCCGATCCAAAACGCCTTCAGCTTCGCATTCGTTGCCTTGAAGTTACCCAGGACTTCTGCAAAACGCGCTTCAAAGTCAGCCGGCGGGGACGAGCTGAACACCGCTAGAGCGCTAAATCGGTCCAGGTTGCGCAGGCCGATTTGGAGCGATTGCCCACCACCCATCGAAAGGCCGGCGATCGCGCGGTTGTCCCGCCCAGGAGCGACCCTATAGGTTGACTCCACTAGCGGTATTACATCCTTTAGCAAATACTCTTCGAACAACGGCGTGTTCTTTGCCTGTACCTCAGGAGCAGACCCGAACGGCACGGCATGGCCAAAGGGCATGACCACAATCATGGGCACAGCCTTCTTTTCCGCAAACAGATTGTCGAGCACAAAATTGGCATAGCCCACCATGGTCCAGCCTGCTGCTGTGTCGTTCGAGCCATGAAAGAGGTAGAGCACCGGGTAGAGTTGCCGAGACGCTTTTTCGTAACCTGGCGGGGTGTACACCCACACCCAGCGCGTCTCGTTGAGCACCTGAGATTTTTGCCAGTTAATGGTGACGGCCCCGTGTGGAACGTCGTGCGGCTGCCAGAAGTCCGGCGTCCTGGCAGGGACTTCCACCAGACTGGCTGAGGTACGCGCTCGCAGCTTGACGCGTGGATTCACCGGATCGGCGATTGCCAACCCGTCAACCGTAAACCAGTAAATGTAGATGCTCGGTTCAAGCGGGCCAAGGGTTGCGCTCCAAACACCGTCAGCATCCTTGGTCATCGCTTCGAGGTGGCCCGGTTTCCAGTCTCCACCCACTTCGACGTTGGATGCTTTTGGTGCCCGGACGCGAAAAGTGACTCGCCCGTCCGAGTGCACTTCAGGAGAAACTGGCGGTGCCGGCTGCTGAGCTTGTAACAGATTGTCCTGGCGCAAACAAGCAGACAAGCCAGAGGAAGGTTATCGTAAGACACAGTCTCAAAGTTCGTTGTGCCCAAGCAGTCGCACGCGTTTCGAGAGCCAGATGGGCCATCCTGTTTCAACCTCCGAATTCTATCTATTGCTGGATCGCAGATATCGTTTGAGAACGCACCGATGATTCAATGTGGCAGCTTATCATCGTTTCGCTGTTGCGAGGAATGCTGGACGACGCTACGCGGGATGCAATGCCCAGGTGCTGGGCTTGAGCGCAGTGGCAATGCCTAGGCTAAATCTGCTATGGGTTCTACTTGTGAATCGTTCCCGTTTGGACCACTTCAAAGGCGCTTGCAGGAACAGTCTTCATCTGGTTCAGATCATTGTCGTTCCAGCGTGCGTCGGTGGCCCCGGAAATGAACCAGTCTGAGCCATTGTCGGCCACAAACATTCCATACTTCTTAAGTGCGGTCAGGATGACTTTCGAAGCGCCGGTGAAGCGCGACAGGTCATAGCTGGCTTTGAGCCGCACCCGCAGACCCATCGGGGGAGCGTTTGGATTGGTGTTGCTGCTTGCATAGTGCGTGGCGGGGTGGATGTAAGCTCGCTGAGTGGATCGAACTGTGAAGCGCACAGCATGATTGATTTCCCCGGCAGTCACGGCTTCATCATAGCGAACCAGCCCAGGAAGAATTGGCAAGCCAGCCGCGTCTGCTGAAGTCCAGGTGTCTGGCCGAAGTTGGTTCGACCGAAGGTTGAAGATGGCGCCCGACCCGCAGTGCCAGCCCGGACCGACGAATCGGGAATTCCATGTTTCGTAGAGGAGGCAGCTGTCGCGCTCCAGCACGAGAATGTGCCGGTCGCCGGTCGAACTTGCGCCACCTTCAATAGGCGCGTCCTGAGGAATAGGATAAGGCCCCGGATCGCTGTCATCGTCGTAGTCAAAGGTGACGGGCACTTTCGGTTGGGTCCCGGCAACCACAACGTAAGGAATGCCATAAGTAAGATTCGATCCGAAGTCGGGATGCAGGAACCTGGTGGCTCCATTCATGTGCGCGATGTAGTTGCTCGAATTGGGATCTACCGGATCGTTCGAGATGTCACGGTTCCATGGGTTGTCCGCAGGAAAGACGGGGCACCCGGAGATCTGTGGGGCAGCAGCGATCACTCCAGTCGTACCTATGGCTTTTGCGGACAGTACAACCGCGTCTCCGGTTCCATTGTCGATACGCGACGCATATCCGTGGGCGGAGCCGCTGCTGAGTTGCAGATCCACGCGCGCATTGGCTGGAATCGCGGCGCCGGCGAACCATTCCGCCGCGTTCTTCTGCGTCCACTCTCCTGGACTTAGACTGATGCCCGCGGAGCCGAGTTGAGAGCCCAACCGATCTCTCAGGACCAGGAGGCCGCTAGCGCCATCGGACCCGGCCAGAAAGGCCAGATTGGTGCGATATCCTGGGACGGCGGAGGTGTGGTTGATGGCCGTAAACAGCCCTGTGGTTTGGCTGACGACAAAGCCTGTGGCAAAGCGTACCGGGCGCTGAAAAGCGCTGAATGAGCCTGGTCGGAGGCCACTCAAATCCCGATTGCTGGTGCGCGCGGCTAACAGAAATGGTGATGAGGCGCGCACGCGCAGCGCTCCGGCGGCCGCTTGAGAAAGGCCAAAACCTCCCGCTCCAAGGACGTCCGTGATTTCAAGCACTCCGGAAGCCGGAACTGTTCGGACCAGGGTCGCGAGGCCGCCCATTCCTAGCGCGTCGAGGTTTACCTGCAGGGAGTCACCATTGGGATTGAAAAAGCGAAGGTCTGTGCTCCAGAACGTTTCGTTGACTCCTGGGCTTCGTGCCACACCATTCAAAAGGTAGTCGGTGGCGTCACTGCGTAGGAGCTCGGCCATGACTGCAATGCCATCATTGGTGATGTTGTCGACCACAGCTGCATATCCAGCGACGCGGCCTTGCATCGCGGTGATCTCGACTCGACCCAGGGTGAGTGACGCTGGACCTATCAAATCAGGCAACGCTATCTGCCAGCTGATGGGAGTTGGGCTGGAGACGGTGGTTGATCCGCGTTGCTGGTTCTGGTCATCATAAACCGTCACACGAGCGGAAGAATTCGGATCCAACAAGACCACGGCTACGTTGGTTCGAAAGGCATCGGTTTGGCTGGCCCAAACAGCGTGTCCTGAGGTGCCGGCAGAAAGAATCATCTCGGATGACAAGGGTTCGATGGCCAGTCCATAGGTGCCAGCCGGGTTGGCAATATTGACGGTGGTCATCCACAGCGCCAACGGCGCGGCACTCGACACGGTGAGGGTTCCTGCATCGGCAGATAGGCCGAAGAGGGATGGCAAGACGCTTGAGATCTGCTGAGTCTCGCCGGCGGCAAGAGAGCGCGTTGCAGGGGCGGGGGTAGGCTTTCCGGAGTAGGGAATGAAACCGATCTGAACAGAGGCGCCCGTGTTCCCAAGGTTCGACACAAACAGGGTCGATGAAAAACGAGCGCCGAACAATCCTACGGTCTCGGCTGCCCCCGGCAAGATCCAGACCTGTGATGTAGTTTGAGCTCGAGGCAACAGTGCCACGGCGAGGATGATTGCCAAGCCTGGTGCGAAGGTCATCGGGAGCCGCAGGCTGACGGATTGTCGAATCCTCAAAGGCATTTCTGCTCCACTAGGCGATTGGCGCTTTTCAACGTGACCCGAGACACTTGGTGGAGGTGTCAAGAAACGCTGGAACTTGTCAAAAGCTTCCCTTGCGATATCGGCAGATTCACTTGCTTGAAATAGGGTTGCAGACGTTCTGGCCCGTAACTCCTGCGATTCTGGAGTTCAAGGTGGACATGCCTTTGCGGTAGACTGTCGCGGTCGCAATCGAGTTGTGCTTGAATCGGGGAGGGCGAGGCTCCTGCCGAGCCGTGCGGTTGCAGGCTTTGATCCAGAGCAGCTCGACGGGCCCCCGGGGAAAAGGTCAGCTTCGATTTTGTCTAGAGTTCCCTCAACGCCACAAAGTATTCAGCGTCTTCATCTCTATATTGAGGAGCACCCAGAGTCATGAGTTCCAAGGTCCGAGTCGGTATCGTTGGCGCCCGCTTTGCTGCGCGATTTCACCTGGAGGCCTATCACAAGGTTTATGGCGTCCCGGTGGAGGTCGTGGGGTTGACCTCCAAGTCCAAAGAAAGCCGCGAGGCATTCGCTGCGGCGCATGGAGTCAAAGCATTCGACAGCTTGGCTGAAATGCTTAAAACAGTTGACGTGGTGGACATTTGCGCTCCGGGGTATGTGCACGAACCAGCGGCAATCGAAGCCTTCAGGGCAGGGAAGCACGTCATTATCGAGAAACCTTTCACGGGTTACTATGGAGCGGGTCAGAGCGGGTTCAAGGGGAATCAGTTTTCTAAAGAGACGATGTTGCGCGAAGCCATGGCAAGCTCGAAGAGAATTGTCGATGCCGCGGAAGCGAGTGGCAAAAAGCTGATGTATGCCGAGAACTGGGTGTACGCACCAAGCATCCAGAAAGAACGGGAGATTCTTTGGGCTACGAAAGCCCAAGTACTTTGGATCATGGGCGAGGAGTCACATAGTGGCTCCCACTCGCCCAGTTATGGGATTTGGTCGGAGGCGGGCGGCGGATCCATTGTCGGGAAGTCCTGCCATCCGATGACGGCGGTGCTGTACCTGAAGCGAGAAGAAGGGTTGGCCACCTTAGGCCGTCCCATTCGACCAAAGACAGTCAGTGCCCGCGTTCATGAGATTACGCGCACACCAGGGTACCGCGATGCGAAGTTTCTCCGCACCGATTACCACGACGTGGAGGATTACAGCCAGATTCACATTGTGTTTGACGATGGCATGGTCGGCGACATCTTTTCAACGGAGATCGTGATGGGAGGAGTACATAACTGGCTGGAGGTTTTTGCGAACAACCACCGCACGCGCTGCAACATCAATCCCGTGGACGCCATGTCAACGTACAACCCAAGGGAAGAACAGTTGAAGGACGTTTATGTTGTCGAGAAGATCGGCACCAAGCAGGGTTGGAGCCACCCTGCGCCGAACGAAGACTGGATGACTGGTTACCCGCAAGAGATGCAGGACTTCATGGAGTGTGTGGTGCAAAATCGTGAGCCCAAGTGTGGCGCTGCTCTGGCGCAGGACACTGTGGCAGTCATGTACGCTGCGTATGTTTCTGCTGAGCGGCGCGGCGGTGAAGTGGAAGTGCCACAGGGCTGAATCTCCGTTCTTGGGCTTGGGCGTCCCGCCCGCATCTGCGGTGACAGTCCCTGAATTGGTTGTGCGTCTGAGAAGCGAAAAGCCCACGATTGGCCGCAAACGCCAATCGTGGCTACCTGGCTTGTTTCCCCAGTAAATTGCAGTGCCCCACCTTGCATGCTCTCACTCTTTACTTTCGACAGGGTCCGCTTTCGGAGAATGCTTCTCGTGTCGCTACCGTTGGGGTTCGCCTGCGCAGGGATCCTCTCGGTCTCAGAGCGGCTGATTCGGCCTGGCGAAACCTTCTCACCAGTTGATTTCCTTCAGAATGCTTCCGTCTACAGCGCTTGCACGCTGCTGGCCCTCCTTTTTGCGGAGCAATGCAAGCTGGAAGGTTTCCTTGTGAGCAGGCAGGGCTCGTGGATCAAGAAGGTCACCCTGATACTCGTTTATGGTGGCCTGGCCGGGATTGCGATGGGGCTGGCTCATCATCGCTGGCATCTCCTCTACCGTCTCAATGCCCGAGTCCCATTCCGCCTGCGAAGGATGCAGTCGTTCTACGACTCCTTCGTTCTCTCGTTGAGCGCCGCCGTCACCGAGGAGCTGGTCTTTCGCCTGCTGCTATTCACTTCTTTTCTTTGGATCCTGGGCTGGTTCTTCCGACCGATTCTCGAGATGAATCAAGGCTTCAACCGCTGGATCCCGTTGGTTTTTGCCGTGGTATTTTCGTCGCTGCTGTTTGGCTTCGTACACGGCGTCTACGGGTTTCTGTTTGCGTTCGGAGCGGGTGGAGTGCTCTGTCTGATCTTTCTGAGGGGTGGGTTGGAAAGCGCAGTGCTAGCTCATTTCCTGGCGAATCTGGTGTTCTTTAATCTGACGTATCTGCGATGAGGAATCATCCTCGTTGTCGTCCCTGTACTCTGCAGTTCGAAAAGCCGAGGACGAGTACGACAACGAGGACGACGACGGAAGGAATTAGCTACTCCCCAACTGCGACTTGGGGAGTTTTCCCGAACATTGCGCGCAGCCGACGTGCCAGGCCGGCCCGAACCTCAAGCGTGAGGCTAAACAACGCCGGTACCAGGAACAACGTGAAAATCGTCGACACGATCAATCCTCCGAGCACCACAGCTCCCAACCCTCGATAGAGTTCCGAACCGGCGCCGCCAAACAGGACCAGGGGGAGCATGCCGAAGACATTGCTGCCAATGGTCATGAAGATCGGCCGGATGCGATTCCGGGACGCCTCGCGAATACTGGCCTGTGCTTCCATACCTTCTTCGCGCATATGGTTCAACGCTTGATGCACGATGAGGGTGGAGTTGTTCACCACCGTTCCCATCAGAATAAAGAAGCCGAGCATCGTTAGAACATCCAGCGACTGATAGGTGAGAAACTTGTTCATCAGAGCCAGGCCGAGAAAGCCGCCCAAAGCGCCTGGAAACACAGCGAACATGATGACGAAGGGGTATAAGAAACTTTCGAACAGGGCTGCCATGAGGAGGTACGTGATTGCAAGTGCCAGCAACAGGTTCCACTTTAGCGCCTGACCCGTCTGGACCAGTTTGTCGGCGCTGCCGCTCAAGTTTACTTGATAGAGCCCGCCCAGACGGCCCTGGCTTCGCATTGGGTTCAGGATCTTCTCTTCAATCGTCTCCATCGCTTCCTGCATCGGCATCTTTTCCGAGGGTTGCACCTGAATCGTAATCGTGCGCTGGCGTTCGCGATGATCGATTTGCACGGGGCCGTCAACAGCAGCAATCTGTGCCACTGAGCCCAACGTCACAAGCCGACCGTCGGGCGTGGCGATCGGCATCTGCTCCAGCAAATGGGTGCGATGGGCGAAACTTTCTTCAGCCCGCACTTTCAAGTCGATCTCATGACCTTCGTGCTGGTAGTCGCTTACCTTGGCGCCGTCCACCAGTGCGCTGACGGTGAAACCGAGATCACGATTTGAGATGCCAAGTTCGGCGGCCCGCCGCCGGTGAGTCACCACCTGGATCTCAGGATTGCCGAGGTCCAAGCTTGGAATTGGCCGGGCTTGGGAGCCAGGCATCAGTTGCATTACCTTGCCAAAGACCTCGCCACCAAGCCCGATAAGCTGTTCCAGTTCAGGCCCGCTGATCTCGACATCAATTGCCCGAAACGTACTGGTGCTGCGGGCGAAGATGCTGGATTGGATGGTGAATGCGATGGTGCCGGGCAACATGGCGTTCACTCGATTGAACTCTGGCAGCAGTTCGCGCACGCGCAGCGGTTCGTTGGCGCTGATGCCCATGAATGCGTTGTTTGTGCTGCTCATACTGACGAAAAAAAGGTCGCGTACGCCACCGCCCAGGCTTTGCCACAGGCCTGCGGGCTGCCGGCTGGATCCTTCCAGAGAGTTTGCAATTCGTTGCGAATCACGCCGTGGAACTTGTCGATCTCGTCGAGACTGTAGCCTGGAGGTGGCAGCATGATGCTAAAGAGCAGGTTTTGGTTTCCGGCAGGCAGATACTCGGTCTTCGGCATCAGACGAAGGCTAAGCCAAACTGAACCCAGGGTGAGAGTCAGGATCAGAACCACTCGCCGCAGTGTGGAGATGTTGATCCACGCCACGGTACCAGAAATCCAGCCGGTGAAGCGGTCGCCCAGCCGATCGAGGCCGAACAGGTGGTGGTACCAGCGATCACCTGTGACGGCCGAAGACAGGATGCGCGCAGACAGACAAGGAACAACCGTCATGGAAACCAGCAGGCTGAGCATGACGGAACAGCCTAGACCGATGGCGATGTCACCAAAGAGCTGTCCGACCTCTTCCTTCATGAAGACAACCGGTATAAACACTGCCACTGTTGTTAAGGTGCTGGCCAGGTTCGCACCCCACACTTCCAGCGAGCCGTCCAAAGTAGCAGTAAGCCTCGATTTCCCCATCTGCAAATGGCGATAGATGTTTTCCAGCACCACTACGGAATTGTCTGACACCATCCCGATGCCGAAGGCCATCCCGGCCAGACTGAAGACATTCAGAGTGCGTCCGAACCAGGACATCACGAAAAATGTGCCCATCAGACAGATGGGAATGGCGGCCACGACGACCAAGGTGCTGGTAACGCTACGCAGAAACAGCAGCAGATATGCCGGTCGCCAACAGCGCGCCTACGTAGAGGTTTTCCTCGACCAGCGCGATCGCACTGTGCACGTATTCGGTCTGGTCATACGCCTGTCTCAGTTTCAAACCACGGGGCGGCAGCAGATCCCGATTCACACGCTCAACAGTCGTCTTCAAGCGAGCCATCACTTCAAGGACGTTGGCTCCCTTGTCTCTGACCGCGTTCAGGAACAACACTGCGCGTTCCTTGCCAAAGCCACGGATCGTGGGTTTCTGGTGCGTCAGTTCTACGCGGGCCACATCACGCACGTAAATCGGTACGGTGTTCCGAACAGCGACCACGATACTCTCGATATCCTGAGGTGATTTGTACTCCCCCACCGTGCGCACCACGTAGCGGCGTTTGCCTTCGGTAAAATCACCGCCACTGTAGTTGCGGTTTTCGCGTTCCAGCGCAGCCCCAAGCTGGTTCATGGTCACTTGCCGCGCGGCGAGCCTGGACGGATCCACTACGACGTGAATTTCCTGAGGGCGTCCGCCGAAGATATTCGACACAGCAATCCCAGGAACCCGTTCGAACTCGGGCTTGATGAAGTCGTCGGCGAAATCGTAGAGCGTATCGACGTCACCCTGGAAAGCATTGCTGCCTGCCGGTTGGAGTTCAAACCAGGCAATTGCCTGAAAATTCGAGTTGGCTCCGGTAATCACAGGCTTCTCTGCATCGGCTGGATAAGAGGGAACCTGATCCAGACGGTTGGAAACCTTCAGCATCGCTGCGTCCTTGTCGATGCCGGTGTGAAAGGTCAGCGTGATCGTTCCCATGCTGTCGGCGCTGGAGCTTGACATCTTCTGGAGGCCTTCCAACGACTTCAGCTGTTCCTCTTGCTCATCAACAATCTCGCGCTCAATTTCCTGAGGGCTCGCGCCGGGCCAGAGGGTGGTCACCGTGATCTCAGGGTCTTCGACATCGGGCGTGAGCTGAATGGGAAGTCTGTAGAGCGCGATGGCGCCGAACAAGGAGAGCAACAGCACGCCCACCGCAGTGCTGACGGGATACTTGATGGAGGCTGTAATCAGTTTCATGGCAGTTGTATCTCCAGCGCCTGGCCTTGCACGGGCTGGCCGTTCATCAGTCGTTCGTTGCCACGAGTCACCACTTTCTGGCCGGCCTGAACGCCGCCCTGCACCTCAACCCAGGCTCCCACGCCAGTACCGATCTGCACGGGCTACTTCGGCGATTGTATTGTTGCCGTTGACCAGGAAAACGAACTTCTGAGGGCCACGGGTGACAACGGCGTCTTTGGGAACCACGACAGCCCGGTAAGGAGTTCCCTCGGGTAGGGAGATCTGTGCCAACATTCCTGCGCCAATGCGGCCTCCGGGGTTTGGAATTCGAATCTTCGCTCGGAATGTGCGGGCTTGTGGATCGGCGCGCGGGATGATGGCGCTGACCCGGCCCTCTACTCGCAACCCGGAAAGGGCTTCGAAGACCACTTGCGTTCTGGCACGCGCCTTCAGACTGTTGAAGTAGCGCTCTGGAACCTCTGCGACAACATCCATTTCATCCAATGCCATCAATTCCACCACCGGACCGCCCTCTGCCAGCCACTGACCCAATTCCGTGAACTCACGCACAACCACGCCGCCGAAAGGCGCGACGATCGTGTGGCGTTCCAATTCGTCCTTGATCTTGGCGATCTCTGCCTTCTGCTTGTCAATTCGACCCTGCCACGCGTTCAGCTCAAACTGGGAATCGTCCAGTTGCTTTTGGCTGACATCTTTGGTGTTAAACAGCTCGCGGGTACGCTCCAGGTTGCGCTCGGCCAGCTTGTGACGAGCTTCGTCTTCCTTGAGCTGAGCTTCGGCGGAAGTCAGGCTCAGTTGGTGGGTTTCTCTGCGCAGCCTGGCCAGCGGTTGTCCCTTGGCTACTGCCGCCCCTTCGCGAGCGCTGAATTCCACGACCAATCCAGCCACCTCGCTGGCGACGGTGCTCACCTTCAGCGCTTCCACCGAGCCGGGTAACTGCACTGACCTGCGCAGAGGGTACTCCTTTGCTTCGGTATAGCTGACGGGACTCGGTGGCATCTGCTGGGCGGAGACAATTCCGAGCAGTCCGCTATGCAGCAGAAGGCCTAGAGAGCAGATAGAAAGTGTCTTCATCATGAGAGAATTCGAGGACTCCTTGTTCCGTGAGTATTCGGAAAACATCGGACTAGCAAAGAACTGCATTGGCAGCGGAAAGATTCTAGCACACGCATGAGAGGGGCAGGTTACCATGGGGGACCGAGAGCGGTGCGCTGGGCCCGATGAAAATCCACCCCTAACAGACTGGAAATAGGGCGCAGCTTTCCAGGAGTTGTCGTGACTTGCGCGGGAATGTCACTGGGCGACCGTCTTCCGCTTCGTGCAGGAAATCTTTTCGATCGTTCCGGCACAACTGCATGAGGGACTCCTTTGTCTCTGACACGTCGCAGGTTCATTTGGAAGTCTGGGGTGGGCCTTGTCGGATCAGCCCTGACCACCGGAGTCTATGCCTGGCGCATCGAGCCCCACTGGGTGGAGGTTGTTGAGCGGCAGCTTCCCGTGGCGCAGTTGCCCGCAACCCTGGCTGGAAAGCGGCTGGTTCAGATCAGCGATCTTCACGTGGGCCAGCGCGTTGACGATCACTACTTGATGGCCTCACTCGATCGTGTCCGTGATCTGAGGCCGGACATCCTGGTCATCACCGGCGACTTTGTGAGCTATTGGGGCGCCGGCACATTTTCGCAGTTGGAGCGAGTCTTGAGCCGCTTGCCTCGCGGGGCACGTGCTACGCTGGCAACGCTCGGCAATCATGACTATGGTCGTGGCTGGTCTCAGGCCGATGTCGCCGATCAGGTCACGGCAAGGGTGACTGGGCTGGGTGTCGAAGTGCTTCGCAATGAACGCACTAGTGTGGATGGGCTTGAAATCGTTGGATTGGACGATTTCTGGGGTCCACGCTTTTTCCCCCAGAGAGTGCTGGATGGCCGGGACCCGGCCAAGCCAGCACTGGTGCTTTGCCACAATCCCGACGCCGTGGACCTTCCCGTCTGGGGAGGTTTCCAAGGTTGGATTCTTGCAGGCCACACGCATGGCGGGCAATGTAAGCCGCCGTTTCTGCCACCCCCGATTCTGCCAACGAAGAACAAGCGGTACACCTCTGGCGAGTTCGACCTGGGAGACGGCCGCCGCCTCTACATTAATCGAGGCCTTGGCCACCTGATTCAGGTGAGGTTCAATGTGCGGCCGGAGATCACGGCGTTTACTCTTACCCGGGGGTAAGGGAGATCCCAGAAAAAGCTCTCCAACTAGTGGACATCGGTTGCCGTCGTCGGCGTTGCGACTCCTGTTGCGCTACGACCGGGCTTGCTGATATGAGTTAGTTCCGATACAAAAGTTCACTCCAGGAGAATCGCATGGTAGAAAGCATCTGGGCCGAGAAGATTCACCGGCGATCGTTGATGGCGAGTTGCATGACTGCGATCGTGAGTGCTGGATTCAGAGACAGCCCGCTTCACGCATTCTCATACTTCCCGGGAGGTAAATCGACAGTGACTCACGGAGATTTGAAGGGTTGGAGATCAATGCCAGATCTAAAGGGGTTTGAAGCGGCGTTTGAGTTCCTGGACCAGAAGACGCTCGCGGACGTTTCCGTTGGCAAGCATGCCATCGAAGGTGAGCAGGTCTACGCGCTGGTTCAGAAGTTGCCTTCGCGCTCGGCGGATACGGCGCAGTTTGAATCGCATCGAAAGTATATTGACGTCCACTACGTAGTGTCTGGTCAGGAGACTTCCGGCTTTTCCCCAGCAGAGAGTCTGAAGCTGGCGGTGCCTTATGATGAGTCGAAGGATGTCATGCTTTACGCGGTCCCGCAGCAATACACCAAGGTGGAGGTAAAGCCAGGGCACTTTGTCGTCTATCACCCGGGGCAGGCACACCTTCCAAACTGCCACTTGCAGGGCCCGCACGACCTTCATAAGGTTGTGATCAAAGTTCACGTCGACTACTTGGCTGCGAAAAGAAAACAAGGCTGAAGCACTGTTGGCGCAGGAGGGCGAGCCTTCTCGCGAGCCGCTCCAGGTGCAGACCTTCCCGAGACCCTGCTCGCGAGAAGGCTCGCCCTCCCAATTCTTCACGACTTCAGGGGCGCGCGAATGTAGCCGCCGAGGTCACGAGGCGGAAACCGGCAACGCCTCCTCTGCACGTCGACGGCTACGGACAGAACGGACCGAGAGGTATTTCAGTTTCTTGGGAGAGAGATACAATGAGTTCATTTCACGGAATCCTTCCCGCGGTCGTCACTCCGTTTGACGAGGGGGAGCGATTTGCGGCGGCGGTCTTCGAGCGCTTGTTGGAGCGCCTCTACGCTCGCGGAGTTCATGGCGTCTACGTTTGCGGCAGCACCGGAGAAGGCCTTCTGCAGTCCGTTGCACAACGAAAGCAAATTGCCGAAGTGGCAGTGCGTTGTTCGCCGAAAGGCAAACAGGTGATCCTGCATGTCGGTGCTAACAACACAGGAGATGCTGTCGAATTGACCCGGCATGCGGCCAGCATTGGGGTCCATGCTGTGAGCAGCCTGCCCCCGGCCGGAGGCCATTCCTTCGCTGAAATTCGCAGCTACTATCAAGCGATTGCTGCGGTCTCCCAGGTTCCGGTGCTGGTGTACTATTTCCCGGAGATTTGTCCCACGGTAAGCAGCATCGACGAGATTTTGCAGCTCTGCGAAATCCCCAATGTGTCGGGTCTGAAGTTCACGGATTTCGATTTGTATACCATGTCAATCCTCAGGCGTCATGGGCATGTGGTTTTCAATGGACGTGATGAAGTGCTGGTGGCGGGAAGACTCATGGGTGCCAGCGGAGGGATTGGCAGTTTTTACAATCTCGTTCCAGAACTCTTCCTTCAGGTCTACGACTTGACCGAGAGCGGGTGCTGGAAGGAAGCTCGCGCGGTTCAAGACAGGATCAACGAGCTCATCGAGATTGTGCTTCGATTCCCCGCAGTTCCAGCAATCAAGACAATGCTGGCGTGGTCAGGCCTCGACTGCGGACAGTGCCTGAAGCCCAGGCGCGCACTCACCGTGACCGAAGAATCCGAGCTTCGAGCGCTGCTGTCTCAGTCGAGCTTTGCTGAGATGGCAATGTTGGAGCAGACAATGTGAGGCAGCCGAGAGCCCTCAATGAATGGTTCAAACTCGCAGTGCGAATCGGCGCCCTTGCAGCACAAGGGCAGCGTCCGGTTGATGCTTCACCAACCCATCACGTAGTTATCTTTGGCCGGCGAAACCCCGCCGTGCATGACTCCCGTTCTTGGATCGATCAACACCATCTTCACAGCGCCGGCGCCCGAAGGCTGTTGTCCGTAAGGTGCCTGAACGACGTTGATCTTCAACTTGTGTCCCTTGGCGGTGAGTACTGGCCCAATACGGTCTGCCAGTAGCTTGGGCACGGTCAATTCATTGCCGGCTTTCTGTGGATACATCGAGGCGTGAAAGTTGGAGGTGGTGACGGTGGGTGCTTCACCGGCTTGCTGGACGTTCATTCCAAACTCAACAACACTGAGAAACGCCTGCAGCATGGCCTGCGGCTGGTTGTCACCTCCCGGTGTGTTCCAGGCTAGAAAAGGTTTGCCATTCTTAAATGCGAGAGCGGGGTTGATGGTGTGACGCGGTCTCTTGCCAGGCTCTAACACATTGACATCGGCAGCCTCCAGACTGAAATAAGGCATACGGTCATTCAAGACGTAGCCTCCGCCCTCCACCACCAAGCCGCTGCCAAAGGTGGCATTGACGCTGTGCGTCACCGACACGAGGTTGCCAAACCGGTCGGCAATCGAGAAGGAGGAGGTTTCACCCTGGGATGCTGCAGTGATGACGAATCCCTCGGGAGCAATGCAACCGTGGCATGGTTGTCTTCGTAGTCGATCGACCGATTTCCCAGAAGCGCTGTCTTGCGTTGCGGATCTCCCGGTGGTGCGGCTCCTTGAATGACCTGATCCATGCGTATCAATGCGCGACGTTTGGCCGAATAGTCCTTTGACAGTAGAGCAGCAACAGGAATGCTCTTGGCAAAGCGCGGGTCTGCGATGTATCTGTCTCGATCTGCAAAGGCCAACTTGAGTGCTTCAGTCACGACATGAATGTAGTCGGCGGAGTTGTGGCCCAGTTGTTGAAGATTTAATCCTTCCAAGATGTTTAGTGCGATCAACAGCACGATGCCCTGCGAATTGGGAGCACTCTGGTAAACCTCGTACTCCTTGTACGAGGTTTTGATGGGTGCGGCTTCTTCCGCTTCGTAGCTCGCTAGATCTTCAAACCGCAGTAGTCCCTTCTGCCGTTCGTAAAAATCAGCTGTCAATCGCGCCAGAGAGCCGCGGTAGAACGCCTGAGCTCCTTCTGTCGCCAGAGTCTTAAGAGTGCGCGCCAGATCGGATTGGATGAACACCTCGGCAGGTTCAAAGGGTCTGCCATTGTTCGTCAACGCTTTTACCGAACTGGGGAAGACAGAAATCTTCGACTGGCCCTGTCGGTGAAGAGACGCTGACCAAAAAGTAAGTGGATGGCCTTGTTCGGCAGCATCGATGGCTGGCTGGATCAGCTTCGACAGCGGCATGGTGCCATAGCGCTTCAACGCCAGGTCCATTCCGCCCACCGCACCGGGCACCGTGCTCGAGTAAGGGCCCGCATCCGGTATTCCGTTGAGCTTCGCGTAAAACTCCCGAGTGGCCAGCTTGGGTGCCGGACCGGTGCCGTTGAAAAAAACCACGCGTTTCTCTTTCGCGATATAGGCGAGGACAAATGCATCGCCTCCGATGCCGGCCTGATGCTGTTCCACGACGCCGGTCATGTAGAAAACAGCCACGGCGGCATCGATGGCATTGCCACCCGCCTCCAGAACATTCATCCCCACCCGTGCCTCCAGCGGATGTTCTGCCGCGACCATGCCATTAGTTCCCATTATTACAGGCCGCCAGAAGGGTTGGTCTTGGCAGGCTGCCGGGCGAACCAGCAACAAACACAGTAACGCAGCAAGTCGGAGGGCTCTGTTTCGATTCACGGATGTCTCCTCGGATGTCTGAAAGGGGCGAGGGCAGATTATAGAGGATTCGAGTTTCGAGGTGAGTAGAAAACGCCCAACTTGAGATTCGGATCGGTGTCCGGGAGCCAACTCCTCCTTAGCCCGTTTTCCCACTCTAGCCTGGAGCCGGTTCAGAAGCCTCACCCCAGACGCGTCGCACTTGCTCCCTCGCCTTCGGCTATCGTCCGATACTGCAGCCAGTAATCCGTTGCTTCCCCCTAGTTCCTATGTTTAGACTACGCGCGCCGCCCACCCACAATCACGAGGATATGCTTTGAACACGACTGAATCGAAACTCAAGGACCCCTACAAACTCGAGGCAGCTGATATCGCCGATCCGCCGCGTGCGTTCGCCGATATCCTTCGCCGGATTGGCCCCGGAATCATTCTCGCTGCTTCGATTGTTGGGTCGGGAGAGTTAATTGCGACGACCACACTGGGAGCCCAGGTCGGCTATGCGGCGATGTGGGTGATTGTTTTGAGCTGTCTGATCAAGCCGATCGTACAGGCGGAGCTTGGACGCTACACGATTGCTACAGGCGAGACAGGACTGGCCGGCTTCAACCTGGTGCCGGGGCCGCGCTGGAAGGTGAACTGGATTGTCTGGGCCTGGGCGTTGATGACGTTGATGACTCAGTTGCAGATAGGCGCTATGTTCGGTGGAGTATCGCAAGTGATGTTCCAGCTCATTCCCTCGATTCCCGTCAACGTCTGGGTGTTGGTTTTTTTTGGCATCACGCTCGCCCTTTTGCTGGGAGGTGGATATGAACGCATCGAGGGCTTGGCGATGGTTAAGGTGGGTCTGTTCACACTGCTCACCTTCTTGGCTGCGGTCGTCTTGACGCGCATGCCGCAATACTTCAGCTGGGCTGATGTGTGGCAAGGATTCAACTTTCGCCTTCCAGGCGAAGGTCTTTCCACGGCCGTGGCCGTATTTGGCATCACAGGCGTCGGTGCTTCGGAGTTGTTCATGTACCCCTATTGGTGCGTGGAAAAAGGATACGCGCGCTGCGCCGGCAAGCGTGATTCATCGCCGGAATGGCGTGCACGGGCAGAGGGATGGATTCGCGTGATGCACGTCGACATCTTTGCTTCGATGTTCATCTACACGGTGGCTACGATTGCGTTCTATCTGCTGGGTGCCGGCATTCTGCATGGCATGGGGAAAGTGCCGGCAGCCAAGGACATGATTTCGGTGCTGTCAAATATTTACACTCAAACGCTTGGTCCGTGGTCGCTGTGGATTTTCTATCTGGGAGCCATCGCGACACTGTATGGCACCATCTTCGCCTCCACAGCAGCCAATTCACGCGTTTACGCCGACATGTTTCGGCTGATGGGCTTCTTCAACCACACCGACTACGCAGCACGTGTGCGCTATCGCCGCGGGTTCGTGCTCTTCCTGACGATTTTCCCAGTCTGCCTGTTCATGCTCGTGCAGTCGCCCGTGAAGATGGTAGTCGCTGGCGGCGTGGCTCAATCGCTGATGCTTCCTATTATTGGAGTTGGCGCCCTCTACCTTAGGCATCGTCATCTTCCTGCCGAAGTGATACCGTCCGGCTGGGTGACGGCGACGCTCTGGTTTGCCACTTTCGTGATCGTGGTGTTGATGGGTTACTACATCGTGTTGACGGTAACCTAAGCTCACAGTTAACAGCCATCATGGCCGGCGCGGCAACATGACAAAGCAGGCCCGACCACCCCCGCCAGCGCGTCGCCTCTCATTGTCTTTTCCGATGACACCTGTGCGTGCGCGCGATAAGATTCTCGTGAGTCTCGACCGTGTAATGGGCAGTCTTTCCTCCCTACCTCCAACACTCTAGACTCTTCGCAGACTGTCGGCGGAATTGCGGAGGAACGCCATTCTCAGCCAGGGAGATTGTGTGGACCCAACCCAAGTCGCTGTACTGAAGATCCTGATCGTTGATGCCCAGGCAGACGATCGTGCCCTGCTGCGTCAGCAGCTACCAGGTTTGCCGGAACTCGAATTTTCATTCGAAGAAGCTTGCAGCGGCGAAGAGGCCCTGGAGAAGGTGGAGCAGTCGGGCTTCAAATGTATCCTGCTTGATTGCGCACTGCCCGGTGGGCTGGAGTGGGCTGGGTGAGGCGACTGCAGCAGAGTGCGCCTCTGGTTCCTGTCATTGGCGCGGATGTTGAGTGAGATCGAGGAGGCCACCCGCCGTATCTCCGACCTTTCGGCTCGCGACAAAGTCACTGGGCTCTGGAACCGGCACCGGCTGGACGAAAGGCTGGCAGAGGAATTTACCCGGAGCCGGCGCTACCAAGCCCCAGTGACGATCTGCCTTTGTGATCTTGACCACTTCAAGAAGGTGAATGACTCTTTCGGCCATGCCGTTGGCGACGGTGTGCTGAGAACGACCGCTGAGTTGATGAAGGCCGCGTTGCGACAAACTGACTTCATTGGCCGGTATGGTGGGGAGGAGTTTTGTCTGGTGTTCACCAACACAGATTTGATGGACGCCGCGCTCTGCTGCGATCGTATTCGCCAGCGTGTGGAGAACGAGAAATTTGCTTCCGGAAGTGGAGCAACTTTCTCGCTCACCGTGAGTTTTGGGCTCTCGCAGTGTGGCCAGCAGCATCCGACGCTGGAAGCGCTCCTCTCAGACGCAGATCGGGCGCTCTATGGCGCCAAGAATCACGGTCGTAACCAGGTTTTCCTGTCTGTGGATGGCGGTCTTATGCCGTGGACGCAAGCTGCCGGACTTGGGTCGATTCCCCCGCAAAAATTGGGTGCTTGAAAGTCTTAGGACCGATCATATGGTGGGATGAAATCTTCCGCGCGAAGTCGCAAGGACTCAGGCCGATTTGGATTCCAGCTGTGCTTCAGTGACGACGCGGTTCCTGCCGTTTTTCTTCGCCAGATAAAGCGCTTCATCGGCTCGGTGAATTAGGGACTCAGGCGTATCGCCGGCCCTGTAGAAGCTAAGTCCAACACTGATGGAGATTTTCAGATAGAACTCCTTGCCATTCACCGGGCAGTTGTAGGTTGGTTTTGAGATTTCTTTGCACAGCCGCTCCAGTCGTCCCTCAGCCTTTTCGAGGGTGGGAGCGGATAGTGCGAAAGCGAACTCATCCCCGCCAAACCGTGAGATGAAGTCCTCGGCACGCAGCGATTCTTTGAAGAAGCCCGCCAGTTTTTTCAGAATCAAATCTCCTACCTGATGTCCGCCGCTGTCATTGATCTTCTTGAATAAATCCACGTCCACCATGGCAACGCTGAATGGTTTGTTGGTTACTGAAGCAACGCGGCAGGCTTCGGTGAGTTCCTGGTCCCACCCTTCACGGTTGTAGAGGTCGGTCAGAGGGTCTCTCAGGGATCGATTAATAGCGGTCTTTAGTTTGGACTGCAGCGTTTCTACCGACTCGGAAAGTTTCGCTTGTTGCTGGCGTTCTTTGGTTTGCTGCTCCTTGACCGCATCCTTCAGCAAACCAATTTCGACAGAGAGTGACGACCTGATCTTTCGGATATCTTCGAGTTGGGAGATTTGCGAAAGAGTCTGGGTCGTTTTGATGATCTTGCCGTGGTAGTCCTCATTGCCATGCGCCAGAGTGGCAATTGCGTCGGTGAGTACCGTGATCATGGACTTGAGCTCAGCTTCCCGATCTTCGAGATAGTTCTTCTCCTTCTTGATGAACTGCACTGCTTTCTCGTAGAAGCGACGGCGAGATTGGTCGAGGGCGAGAGGAGTGTCCGACTCCGGAAAGCTTTCCTTGAATTCCTCGACATCTTCAAGAAACTGGTCAGACTGAATCTCCTCGAGTTCCCAGCGGTATTGCTGCAGCAACGTCAGCAACGTGCGGCTCAGCTCGGTAAGAGCGCCCCGCCAGTCGTCTGAAGATTGAGGAACTACGGAGAGAGTGGGTTCCCCTTTATGTGCCCATTGATCAAACCATTTCACGCCTGGTTTCCCCCAAAACGAACGATATTCTGCCAGCCTCTTCTATCGGACGAGGCAGCCGGAAGCAATAGGGCAAACTACGGGAGCAACTGAGTATGGGTGGTTGTGTTCTACGGGAGGGGAAAACAAAAAAGGCACCCGTTTTGGGTGCCTTTCACTCACCAATTCCGAGGGGCCTAGGCGCTGGCTTGTGGGGCAAGAAGCTTGTTGACACCATGCATTAGCCTTGACTTCTGCCGGGAGGCGGCGTTCTTGTGAAGAACACCTTTCTGAATTGACTTGTCAATGAGGGACAAGGTCGGCGCCAAAAGCTTCTGCACATCATCCTTCTTGTTGGCGCCAATGGCCAACTTGATCTTCTTCAACTGAGTCCGCAGGCGCTGGGCGTTGCTTCGATTGATCGCGCGACGATTCTGGCTCTGACGGTTCCGTTTGATCGCTGACTTATGATTTGCCATGAACTGAGTTTCTCCGAGTCACGTTCAGAGCCTTCTCGTGAAGGCACCGAACAAAAAAAGCACGCAGTTTATACCGTGTTGGCTGAGTTCTTGTCAAGGAACTAATCAACTCCTAATCCACGCCAGCTCAGCACTTTCAGCACGCCAACCATCCCATTCAGACGAGGGCTCAGTCTCTCGGGGAACCAAGCCGACGCACCCAATCAGTTCCGAATGGCGTTAAGAACTTTCCGCTGGCCAGCTGGAAAAGGATTTCGGCGATATATGCCCACACTCGGCCGAAGTTCCAATCGCTGTCTGACCAGAGTGATGGTCTTTGGGGAGTTTGGTCTTCGTCTTAAGGTGAGTCGCGGTGCTGTCTTGTCTGGCGTGGGTTCTTTTTAGGAAAACGATTGCGATCTCGATCGCCAGATTGAATGCCTGCCGCGGCCCTTTGTCCCAGGGGTAACGTTCCTTCGCAGGCATGACGGTCTTGATGAATTGAAACCGAATGTTGGCAACGGTGCCCACAGTTGCCTGGCAGAAATCCAAAATGCACCTCCCACCTCGCTTCGCGGCCTTGACAAGAACCTCGGCGTAATGCTACTGGTAAGTGTCTTTTAACTTGGTGGTTTCGCTCTCCATCCCTTCATGAACAATCAAGATTCGGTGATTGAGCTGAGAATTCAGAGCAATCTGGAGTATACCGATCTGGTCGAGAACGTCACCAACAACCTGACGGCCCTGGCTGGTTGCGATTCAGATCAGGCCTACTTCATCGAAATGGCGGTGCGCGAGATCGTCGTGAATGCCATCCGACATGGCAACCAGCTGGACTTGGAGAAAGTTGTTCGAGTCAGTTACCGGTTTAACTCGGAGCGTTTTGAAGTCGGAATTCTTGATCAGGGTCGGGGCTTCGATTTTGACCATCTCCCGGACCCGTGCGATCCGGAGAATCTGATGAAATCATCAGGGCGAGGCATTTTTCTCGTGCGTTCGTTCATGGACGACTTTTCGCTAGCCCGCCTGCCCAATCAAGGTACCGAGGTGCGGTTTGCCAAGAAGCTGTCTCGCCCCCTGCCTGTGAGCGAGAGTTGATCGTTGTTCGGACGGTTCAATTGCCGAGTGCTTTGGCGCTAGTTGCCTGGGCAGACTGAGAGCCTTTTGCAAGCCCTCATTAGAATTTGAGCGCACATTGCCCGACGAGGAGGAATAACTCGTGAGTATGACCGCAACGACCCGAAAGGTAGAAGGGGTTAGTATTCTAGATCTGAGCGGAAGAATTACGATCGGGGAGGGGACTGTTGTTTTGAAGGAGGCCGTGCGCAGCCTGCTGAATAAGCGAGAAATGAGTATTCTGCTTAATCTTGGAGACGTTTCTTACATCGACAGTTCAGGCATTGGCGAACTGGTCAGTAGTTTCACGACTGCTGGAAAGCAGGGCGGCAAGTTGAAACTGCTCAACCTCACCAAGAAAGTTCACGATCTGCTTTCCATCACGAAACTACTCACCGTCTTCGAGGTCTTCGACGACGAAGCCAAAGCGATTCGAAGTTTCTGAGCGGGGAGACCTTGGGCAGCGTGAGCTACGCGTCACCGAGTGCTGCCCCATCTCCGGCTTCTCCCTCAAACCGGTCCTAACTGCAGGCATCAAGCCTTCAGTTAGTGGCCCACCTTATCCATGATCTTCTTGGTGTTCTGGTAAGACCTGCGGGCATAGAACATTCCCCACAGACTCGAGAACGTTGCAATCATCAGCAGTCCAATAACAAGCGTGTCGTCCATTAGCTCCTCCTCTGAAGTCAAATCCTGCAAAATCAAGTGATGATACAATTTCTTCGACTTGGGCCCGAAATTCATTAGGTTTTTTTCTGGTTCGTCCGAAAAGGGAAATCGAATCGTCGAGTGCCTTCGTGAGAACCCAGATCCTCAACTTTCTCCTGGAACATCAGAACAAAGATGGAAGCTGGGGCTTCTCTCCTGGGAAAGCAGGTGCCATAGAGCCCACGGCATACGCTCTGATGTCCCTGGCCTCGGAAGAAAGCGCGCGCGGGGCTGTCGAGCGCAGTTTGACGTTCCTGAAGAAGACTCAAACGGTGCGAGGAGCATGGCCCATAAACACGCAGGACCATGAGGAAGCTGCGTGGGCTACGGCGATTGCGGGGCTGGCCTTACTGAGATTCGAAGGCACCGAGTCGATGTGCAGGACTGCTGCCCAGTTTGTCGAGGGCTCCTTTGCAAGGCATCCAAGATCCTGGATTCTTCGCTTCGCGGACTGGATGCGCTCTTTCGATGCCTCGTACGTCGAGGAGAACCTTCGAGGGTGGAAATGGACTCCGGACACAGCGAACTGGGTTGAGCCCACCTCGTATGCGCTGCTGTTCCTGAAGAAGTATTTGCGGTCGTCGGCCAGCAGGTCGCCTGACGCGAGGGGGTCGAGAGACCTCGAGCCCATCATCGCCGAAGGGGAGTCGTTGCTGTACCAGAGGATGTGCAAGGAAGGCGGCTGGAACTACGGCAACGCCAGTGTTTTGGGTGAAGAACTTCGTCCTTATCCTCTGACGACGGCGATCGCGCTCATCGCTTTGCAGAACCCTTCGAACAAGGAATGCCAAAGAAGCCTGGCCTATCTGGAACGCGCGGTGGCAGACGAGCGCTCCGCGTTGGCCCTTTGCATGGCGGTACTCTGTCTCAGCTTGTACGGCATCCAAGCGGAGCGCTGCATGCAGGCGGCCACGGCACTATACGACGAAACTCAGTTCCTACAGAGCATCAAGACCTCCGCCCTGGCATTGCTGGCGCTGCAGTCGTTGAACGGGGATAACGCTTTTCGTTTGGAACGCTGAAGCCAATGCTCCGGCTGGAACAAGAGGATGATCGAAGGATTGTGATTTGTCTGCAGAACCTTTCAACATGAGGTTGAAGTGAAATACACGCTCAGTACTCAGCACTCGGAACTCAGCACTGGAGACGTAGCCGGCGGCAATCGCAATTTGCCAACACGCGATAAAATGCTTAGCCGTCGCGCTTTCTGCAGGCTGCTTCCGCTCTGGGCATGGGGTCGCTTGCCGGTTGCGCAGAGCGGAAACCCACGTGGACGAAGGGTGGCTACCGCAAGCCTGATCGGTCGCGGGTGGCGATTCTGAAGGCAGCCGGCTACGACCGCGACTTGACCAGTGTGATTCTTGACGGGATCAAGAGTTTTCGTCTTGACGTCGTGGGAAAACGAGTCCTCTTGAAGCCAAATCTCGTGGAATACGAGCGCGACACCGTCATCAATACCCATCCCTCCGTCATTGGTGCCGCCATTGAAGCCTTTCTCAAACTCGGAGCCAAAGAAGTCAGAGTCGGCGAAGGGTCGGGCCATCGCCGCGACACCGACGGGCTTTTATTAGCGTCAGGCCTGTACCCGTTTCTCAAGGATACGAAGACTCAGTTTGTCGACCTCAACCTGGACGATATCCGCCGGGTGCCACTACAAAGCGATTTCATGGGTATCGATTCTTTGTATTTTGCCGACGCAGTTCTGCAAGCCGATTTATTGGTTTCCATGCCCAAACTCAAGACCCATCACTGGGCCGGCATGACGCTTTCGATGAAGAATCTGTTTGGGATCGTACCTGGCCTCAAATATGGGTGGCCGAAAAACTTCCTCCACTGGCACGGCATTAACGAAAGCATTGTCGATATCAACAGCACCATTCGCTCCCACTTCGCCATTGTCGACGGCATTGTCGGAATGGAAGGGAACGGACCCATCCAGGGAACGCCGAAGTTTGTCGGCGTGCTGGTCTTCGGGGACGACCCAGTGGCGGTCGATGCCACCTGTTCAAGGTTGGCCGGGTTGAATCCCGAGA